>JAITUC010000037.1 GCA_031286585.1 Delftia acidovorans | reverse complement strand
GTGACGTACCGGGAGATCACCAAGGCGGACTTGGACGGCGGACGCAGCCCGGTGGGCGTGGCGATCCCGGACCTGGGCCTGTATGTGCTGGACGGCAGCCTGAACCTGCTGCCGCAGGGGGTGGCGGGAGAGTTGTATGTGGCGGGCGAGGGCTTGGCACGTGGCTATCTCAACAGGCAAGGGCTGACGGCAGAGCGCTTCATCGCCAACCCCTTCGCGGAGTCCGGCGAGCGCCTGTACCGCACGGGCGATCTGGTGCGCTGGAACGCACAAGGCGAACTCGAGTACCTGGGCCGTGCCGACCAGCAGGTCAAGATCCGGGGCTTTCGCATCGAGCTGGGCGAGGTGCAGTCGCAACTGCTGGCTCAGCCTGAAGTGCGTGAAGCCGTGGTGCTGGCCAAGGAGGGAGCGGGCGGTGCCAGGCTGGTGGCCTATGTGTCGCTGAATGCAGAAATCGCAGAGGGCCTGCTCAAGGAACGGCTGGGCGAGGTGCTGCCCGACTACATGGTGCCTTCGGCCATCGTCGTGCTCGATGCCCTGCCGTTGACGGCCAACGGCAAGGTGGACCGCAAGGCGCTGCCCGAGCCGGAGATGGTCAGCGCCCAGCAATACGAGGCGCCGCAAAGCGAACTCGAAGAGACCCTGGCGGGCATCTGGGCCGAGGTGCTGGGCGTGGAGCGCGTGGGCCGGCAGGACGGCTTCTTTGAACTGGGCGGGCATTCGCTGCTCGCCCTGGGCCTGCTGGAGCGCGTGCGCGCTCAGGGCCTGCGCGTGCAGGTGCGCACGCTGTTCCAGCACCCGAGGCTGGCGGAGTTTGCGCAGGCGGTGCTGCAGGAGCAGCAGGCGCAGCAGGGTGAGCAGGTGGCCGGCGAGATCGATGTTCCTCCCAATGGCATCCCCGAAGGCTGCACGGCGATTACGCCGGACATGCTGACCCTGGTGGCGCTGGATGAGGATGAGATCGCCCGCATTGCGCAGGCGGTGCCCGGTGGAGCGGCCAATATCCAGGACATCTACCCGCTGGCGCCGCTGCAGGAGGGGATTCTGTTCCACCACCTGCTGCAGTCCGGGGGCGATGTGTTCGTCTCGCCCAACCTGCTGGGCTTCGGAACGCGCGAGCAGCTGCAATCCTTCGTGCACAGCCTCAACCACGTGATTGCGCGCCATGACATCCTGCGCACGGCCGTGCTCTGGGAGGGGCTGGCCGGGCCGGTTCAGGTCGTGCTGCGCCAGGCGCCGCTGCAGCTGCAGTGGCCTGATGCGGATGAGGCGGACGATGCGCATGAAGCGCTGGTGCCGCAGATGCTGGAGCAACTGGGCAGCCACGACCTGCGCCTGGACGTGCGGCGGGCGCCGATGATCGGGGCGCGGGCCGCGCACGATGCGGGGCAAGGCCGCTGGCTGCTGCAACTGCTGAGCCACCACCTGGTGCTGGACCGCATCACGCTGGACCTGCTGCTGCAGGAGGTGCTGCGGCTTCAGCAGGGCCGCGTGGCCGATCTGCCCGCGCCCGTGCCCTTCCGGCGCTTTGTGGCGCAGGCGCGTCGGGACGTGGCGGCCGAGGCGCATGAGCGGTTCTTCCGCAGCATGCTGGCCGATGTGCAGGAACCCACGGCCGCCTTCGGCCTGCTGGATGTGCAGGGCGATGGCCGTGGCATGGAGGAAGCCCGCCTGCGGCTGGACGCACCGCTGGCCCACGGCATGCGCAGCCAGGCGTGCGCGCACGGCGTCAGCCCCGCCGCGCTCTGCCACCTGGCCTGGGCGCTGGTGCTGGCGCGGACCAGCGGCAGGCAGGAGCCGGTCTTCGGCACCGTGCTGATGGGCCGCATGGACGGCGGCGCCGGTGCGCACCAGGCGCTGGGCATGTTCATCAACACCTTGCCGCTGCGCCTGCCG
This sequence comes from Delftia acidovorans, assembly GCA_031286585.1. Classification (GTDB taxonomy): domain Bacteria; phylum Pseudomonadota; class Gammaproteobacteria; order Burkholderiales; family Burkholderiaceae_C; genus Comamonas; species Comamonas acidovorans_A. Next base: position 4,830 of record JAITUC010000037.1, on the reverse strand, counting down.
CTGGGCGAAGGCAGCGTGCTCCAGGGCCTGCGCAGCACGGCGGCGGCGCTTGCAGCCCTGCTGCAGCACGAGCATGCCAGCCTGTCGCTGGCCCAGCGGTGCAGCGGCCTGCCTGCGGGAACGCCGCTGTTCAGCGCATTGCTGAACTACCGGCACGGCGCGGCAGAGGGCGCTGCGCAAGAGCTGGCCCGGGCCGGCGTGCAGGTGCTGGGCCGCCCCGAGCGCAGCAACTATCCCGTGGGCATGGCCGTGGACGACGACGGCCAGGGCTTTGTGCTCGTTGCCCAGGTGGTGCGCAGCGTGGGGGCCGGGCGCGTCTGCGCCTACATGCAGCAGGCCCTGCAGGCGCTGGTGCAGGCGCTGCAGCAGCAGCCCGGCCGCGATCTGCGCACGCTGGACGTGGTGCCCCCGGCCGAGCGCCAGGCGCTGCTGGTGCAGGCCGTCAACCCCCGGTCCTGGCCCCAGGCCTTGCCGGTGCACCGCATGTTCGAGGCGCAGGCAAGGCAGCGGCCCCAGGCCCCGGCGCTGACCGCGGACGGGCAGGTGTTCAGCTACGGCGATCTGGACCGGCGGGCCGGCCGCCTGGCGCAGGCCTTGATCGCCCAGGGGCTGCGGCCCGGGCAGCGCGTGGGCCTGGTGGCCGAGCGCGGGGCCGGCATGGTGGTCGGCCTGCTGGCCATCCTCCAGGCGGGCGCTGCCTATGTGCCCGTCGATCCGGCCCTGCCCGATGAGCGCATGCGGTACATGCTGCAGGACAGCGGGGCCTGCCTGGTGCTGGCCTCGGGCCTGGCGCCGGGCCGGCTGGCGGCGCTGGGCGGCAGCCTGCCGCACGTGCTGGACCTGGAGCAACTGGAGGGGCAGGCGGGCACGGGGCCTGCGCCCCGTGTGGAGGTCCACGGCGAACAGGCCGCCTATGTGATCTACACCTCGGGGTCCACCGGGCGGCCCAAGGGCGTGGTGGTGCGGCATGCGGCCTTCTCCAACTTCCTGCAGTCCATGGCGGCACAGCCGGGCCTGCAGGCGCAGGACGTGGTGCTGGCCACGACCTCGCTGTCCTTCGACATTGCGGGCCTGGAGATCTTCCTGCCCCTGGCCGTGGGAGCGCAGCTGGTGGTGGCCGGGCGCGAACAGGTGCGCGACGCGGCCGCGCTGGCGGCGCTGCTGGAACGCAGCCGCGCCAGCGTGATGCAGGCCACGCCCTCGGGCTGGCGCCTGCTGCTGGCCGGTGGCTGGAAGGCGGCACGGCCCCTGAAGGCGCTGTGCGGCGGCGAGGCGCTTGCGCCGGACCTGATGGCCCTGCTGCGCGCGGCGGGCGTGGACCTCTGGAACCTCTACGGCCCGACCGAGACCACGGTCTGGTCCAGCCTGCAGCAGGTGCAGGGCGATGCCGCCGCGCTGGGCCAGGCCATCGCGGCCACCCGGCTGCTGGTGCTTGACGAAGGGCTGCGCTGCGTGCCGCAGGGCGTGGCCGGTGAGCTGTTCATTGGCGGCCAGGGCCTGGCGCGCGGCTACTGGCAGCGGCCGGGCCTGAGCGCAGAGCGCTTTGTGGCCGATCCTTTCGCGGGACCGGGCGCGGCTGGCGAACGCCTGTACCGCACGGGCGATCTGGTGCGCCGCAATGCCGATGGCGCGCTGGAATACCTGGGCCGGCTGGACCACCAGGTCAAGATCCGCGGCTACCGCATCGAGCTGGGCGAGGTGGAGGCCGCACTGCTGGCCCAGCCCGAGGTGCGCGAAGCCGTGGTCACGGCAGCGGGGGCCGGCAGTGATACGCGCCTGGTGGCGCACATATCTTTGCATGCATCGCTGCATGCAGTGCCGCCCCTGGACGCTGCGGCACTGCGCGCAAGACTGGCCAGCGGCCTGCCCGACTACATGCTGCCGTCCGCCATCGTGGTGCTGGACACGCTGCCGCTGAACCACAGCGGCAAGGTGGACCGAGCCGCGCTGCCTGCGGCGCAGGCACCGGCCGGGCAGTCCTACGAGGCACCCTCGGGGCCGACCGAGCAAATGCTGGCCGGGCTCTGGTCCGAGCTGCTGGGCGGTGGCCGCGTGGACCGCCGCGACAGCTTCTTCGAGCGAGGCGGGCACTCGCTCAAGGTGGTGCAACTGCTGGCGCGGCTGCAGGGGGCAGGCGCTGCGGGGCTGACCGCCCAGGACATTTTCCGCACCCCGGTGCTGCAGGACATGGCGGGCCTGGTGCGCCTGCCTGCCCATGGCGGCGCGGGTGCAACAGGCACGACAGGCGCGGATGCGCAGGCGCTCGATGCGCTGGATTCCTTTCTCGAAACTCTGGGAGATCTCTGATGGACCGTGGCCGCCTGCGCCAAATCGCCGAGCGCTTTGCAAGCCTGACCCCTGCCCAGCGCACGCTGGCATTGCAGAAGATCCGGGCCGAGGGCCTGGATCTCTCGCATTTCCCCATCCCTGTCCGCGCACCATCGCCCGACCAGACCGAAGCCCTGTCCCATGCGCAGCTGCGCCAGTGGTTCCTGTGGAAGCTGGACCCGCAAAGCTCGGCCTACCACATCGCCCAGGCTTCGTGGATGCATGGCGAACTGGATCTGGCGGCCTTGCGGCAGGCGTTCGGCGTGCTGCTGGAGCGCCACGGCGGCCTGCGCACGGTGTTCGAGGAAAGCCCCGACGGCCTGGCGCGGCAGCGCATCGTGCCGCAGCTGGCCCCGGAGTTGCCGCTGATCGACCTCAGCTCCCTGCCCGCCGCGCAGCGCCACGACCGGGCCCTGGCCGAAGCCTCGCGCCTGTGCCTCACGCCCTTTGACCTGACGCGCGGCCCGCTGCTGCGCGTGGCCGCCGTTCGCCTGGACAGCCGCCAGCACCTGCTGGTGGTGGTGATGCACCACATCATTTCCGATGGCCGCTCCATGCAGATCCTGCTGGAGGAGTTCGCCGGCCTGTACGTGGGACTGGTGCAGCAGCTCCCGACCCGCCTGCCGCCGCTGCCCATTGCCTACACCGACTACGCCGCCTGGCAGCGCGACTGGCTGGAGGCCGGGGAAAGGCAGCGCCTGCTGGACTACTGGCTGCCCGAGCTGGCCGGTGGCCAGGACCTGCATCTGGAGCTGCCGGCCGACCATGCCCGCGCGCCGGGCACCGAGACCCGCTGGCATGCCGCCTGGCACCGGCTGGATCTGCCCGCCAGCCTGGTGGCCGGACTGGAGCAGCGCGCCCGCGAGCAGGGTACCTCCCTCTTCGTGGCGCTGCTGGCCGGGTTCCAGGCCTTGCTGCACCGGTATACCGCCGAGACCGATATCCGCGTGGGCGTGCCGGTGGCCAACCGCCACCAGCCCGAGGCCCAGCCGCTGGTCGGCTTCTTCGTCAACACGCTGGTGATGCGTGGCCGGCTCGATCCCCGCATGCGCCTGCAGGAGCTGCTGGCCCAGTTGGCCGAGCGGGTCCGCCTGGGCCTGGCCCACCAGGACCTGCCCTACGAGCAACTGGTCGAGGCGCTGCAGCCGCGCCGCAGCCTGGACGGAAGCTCGCTGTTCCAGGTGATGCTGAACTACCAGCACGAAGAGGCGGCCGGCCTGGCGGGCCTGGAAGTCCAGACGCTGGAACTGGACGGCCTGGCCGCGCAGTTCGAGCTGACCCTGCACGCCAGCCGCCGCGCCGACGGCAGCCTGCAACTGGGCTTTGCCTATGCGCGGGAGCGCTTCGAGCCGGCCACGGTGCAGCGCATGGGTGCGCATCTGTCGCTGCTGCTGCAGGCGCTGGCGCATGCGCCGCAGTACGCGCTGGACCAGGTGCAACTGCTGCCCGGCGATGAGCAGGCGCAGCTTCTGGAGCGCAGTGGGCGCAATGGACCTGCCCTCAACGATGCGCAGCCTGCCTGCCTGCACCAGCGCTTTGCTGCAATAGCGCAGCAGCGGCCGGATGCGATGGCGTTGACCTGCGAGTCTGCACAGCTGACCTACGCCGAACTCGACGCCCAGGCCAATCGCCTGGCCCGCCGCCTCATCGCCCTGGGCGTGCGCCCGGAGACACGCGTGGGCATTGCCATGCAGCGCTCGGTACAGATGGTGGTCGGCCTGCTGGCCATCCTCAAGGCCGGTGGCGCCTATGTGCCGCTGGACCCGGACTACCCGGCGGACCGGCTGGCGCACATGGTGGCCGACAGCGGCATCTCTCTGGTACTGACGCAGGCTGCGCTGCGCGAGCGCATTCCCGGCGCTGCCGCCTTGCAGGTGCTGGAGATGGACACGCTGGACCTGTCTGGCGAACCCGATACCGATCCGCAGGTTCAGGTGCACCCGGACAGCCTGGCCTATGTGATCTACACCTCAGGCTCCACGGGCCGCCCCAAGGGCGCGCAACTGAGCCACCGCAACGTGGCGCGGCTGCTGGATGCCACCGATGCCTGGTTCGGCTTCGGGCCCGACGATGTCTGGACCCTGTTCCACTCCTATGCCTTCGACTTCTCGGTCTGGGAGATCTTTGGCGCGCTGTGCACGGGCGGCAGGCTGGTGGTGGTGCCGTACTGGGTCAGCCGCTCGCCCCAGGACTTCCTGGCCTTGCTGCGTGCGGAACGCGTAACGGTTCTCAATCAAACACCTTCGGCCTTTGGGCAGCTGGTGCATGCCGTGGAGCGGGATGAGGAAGGCGGCGCTGGCCTGGCGCTGCGCCAGGTGATCTTCGGCGGCGAGGCGCTGGAGCCCGAGAGCCTGCGTCCCTGGTTCGACCGCTTCGGTGACCGGAGCCCCCAACTCATCAACATGTACGGCATCACCGAGACCACGGTGCATGTGACGTACCGGGAGATCACCAAGGCGGACTTGGACGGCGGACGCAGCCCGGTGGGCGTGGCGATCCCGG
>JAITUC010000028.1 GCA_031286585.1 Delftia acidovorans | reverse complement strand
TGGATCATCGTGGCGGCGGTGTTCCTCTACAAACTCACGGTCAAGAGTGGCCAGTTCGAAGTGATCCGCAGCTCGGTACTGTCGATCACCGGCGACCAGCGCCTGCAGGTGTTGCTGATCGGCTTCTCCTTCGGCGCCTTCCTCGAAGGTGCGGCGGGCTTCGGCGCACCGGTGGCAATCACCGCCGCCCTGCTGGTCGGCCTGGGCTTCAACCCGCTGTATGCGGCAGGCCTCTGCCTGATCGCCAACACCGCGCCGGTAGCCTTCGGCGCCCTGGGCATTCCGATCATCGTGGCGGGCCAGGTCACCGGCATCGACGCCTTCAAGATCGGCGCCATGACCGGCCGCCAGCTGCCATTCCTGTCCATCCTCGTGCCGTTCTGGCTGGTGTTCATGATGGACGGCCTCAAGGGCGTGAAGGAAACCTGGCCGGCCGCACTGGTCGCCGGTGGCAGCTTCGCCATCACCCAGTACTTCACCTCCAACTTCATCGGCCCGGAACTGCCGGACATCACCTCCGCCCTGGTCAGCCTGATTTCCCTGACCCTGTTCCTCAAGGTCTGGCAGCCGGCCGCGGAGCGTGACGTGGTCGCCACTGCCGGCGGCGCCGCCATCCTGGGCGGCAATGCCCCGCGCAGCGCCGAACCGACGCCCTACAGCTTCGGCGAGATCCTCAAGGCCTGGTCGCCCTTCCTGGTGCTGACCGTACTGGTCACCATCTGGACCCTGAAGCCATTCAAGGCACTCTTCGCACCGGGCGGCGCGCTGTACAGCCTGGTGTTCAACTTCGCCATCCCGCACCTGGACCAACTGGTCGTGAAGACCGCGCCCATCGTCGCCAACCCGACGCCGATCGCCGCCGTGTTCAAGCTGGACCCGGTCTCGGCCACCGGCACCGCGATCTTCCTCTCCGCCGTGGTGTCGATGTTCGTCCTGCGCATTGGCGCGAAAACTGGTCTGACCACCTTCAAGGAGACCCTGGTCGAGCTGAAATGGCCGATCCTCTCCATCGGCATGGTCCTGGCCTTCGCCTTCGTCACCAACTACTCGGGCATGTCCACCACCCTGGCGCTGGTCCTGGCCGGCACCGGCGCGGCGTTCCCGTTCTTCTCGCCGTTCCTCGGCTGGCTGGGTGTTTTCCTGACTGGTTCGGATACCTCCTCAAACGCCCTGTTCAGCTCGCTGCAGTCCACCACCGCGCACCAGATCGGGGTCAACGACACCCTGCTGGTGGCCGCCAACACCAGCGGCGGCGTGACCGGCAAGATGATCTCGCCGCAGTCCATCGCCGTGGCCTGCGCCGCGACCGGCATGGTCGGCAAGGAATCCGATCTGTTCCGCTTCACCCTCAAGCACAGCCTGATGTTCGCCGCCCTGGTGGGTCTGATCACCCTGGCCCAGGCGTACATCTTCACCGGCATGCTGGTGCACTAAGGCAAGACCCGACTCCGCGCCTCGGCGCGGAGATCCGTCCAAAGCAGCTAAGGTCTTTCGAGGTCACCCGCGCCAGCGCAGCGGCCTCGACAAGCCCCTCAACGATGAGACGCCCATGATCATCTCTGCCTCTACCGACTACCGCGCCGCGGCCCAACGCAAGCTGCCGCCGTTCCTCTTCCACTACGCCGACGGCGGCGCCTACGCCGAGCGCACCCTGCGCAACAACGTCGACGACCTGGCCAACATCGCCCTGCGCCAGCGCGTGCTGAAGAACATGTCCGAGCTGAGCCTGGAGACGAAGCTGTTCGACGAAACGTTGAGCATGCCCATCGCCCTGGCCCCCGTCGGCCTGACCGGCATGTACGCCCGGCGCGGAGAAGTACAGGCAGCCCGCGCGGCCGCCGCGAAAGGCATTCCCTTCACCCTGTCCACGGTGTCGGTCTGCCCCATCGAGGAAGTCGCCCCGGCCATCGACCGGCCGATGTGGTTCCAGCTCTACGTGCTCAAGGACCGCGGCTTCATGCGCAACGCCCTGGAGCGCGCCAAGGCCGCCGGCGTGAAGACCCTGGTATTCACCGTCGACATGCCGGTACCCGGCGCCCGCTACCGCGACGCCCACGCCGGCATGAGCGGGCCGAACGCGCCGCTGCGCCGCGTCTGGCAGGCCATGACCCACCCGGCCTGGGCCCTGGACGTCGGCCTGCTGGGCAAGCCCCACGACCTGGGCAACATCTCCAAGTACCGCGGCAACCCCACCGGCCTGGCCGACTACATCGGCTGGCTGGGCGCCAATTTCGATCCCTCCATTTCCTGGAAGGATCTCGAATGGATACGCGCCTTCTGGAAGGGTCCGATGGTCATCAAGGGCATCCTCGACCCCGAGGACGCCAAGGACGCCGTGCGCTTTGGCGCCGACGGCATCATCGTCTCCAACCATGGCGGCCGCCAGCTCGACGGCGTGCTGTCCTCGGCCCGCGCGCTGCCGGCCATTGCCGATGCGGTCAAGGGCCAGATCAAGATCCTCGCCGACTCGGGCATCCGCAACGGCCTGGACGTGGTGCGCGCCATCGCCCTGGGCGCCGACTGCGCCATGATCGGCCGCGCCTTCATCTACGCCCTGGCCACCTCCGGCGAGGCGGGCGTCAAGCACCTGCTGGAATTGCTGGAAAAGGAAATGCGCGTGGCCATGACGCTGACCAGCGTGAGCAAGGTGTCCGACATCACCGGCGACCTGCTGGTGCGCCAGCCATGAGCGCGCTGCAGACTCCTGCCGTTCCGCGCGAGACCCTGCTGCAGCAACTGCGCCAGGCCGTGGGCGCCGCCCATGTGCTCACCGACGACCAGGCCACGCGCCGCTTCCGCAAGGGCCACCGCACGGGCGAAGGGCCGGTGCTGGCCGTGGTGCGGCCCGGGACGCTGCTGGAACAGTGGAAGGTGGTGCAGGCCGCCGTGGCGGCAGGGCGCATCGTCATCATGCAGGCCGCCAACACGGGCCTGACGGGTGGCTCCACGCCCGACGGTGCTGGCTACGACCGCGAGATCGTGCTCATCAACACCTTGCGCATCACCGGCGTGCAGGTCATTGGCGGCGGCGCCCAGGTGGTCTGCCTGCCCGGCGCCACGCTGGACCGGCTGGAGCAGGCTCTTGCGCCGCTGGGCCGCGAGCCGCATTCGGTGATCGGCTCGTCCTGCATTGGCGCTTCGGTGCTGGGCGGCATCTGCAACAACTCGGGCGGTGCCCTGGTGCGGCGCGGCCCGGCCTATACCGAGCTGGCGCTGTATGCGCGCGTGTGCGACGACGGCTCGCTGGAACTCGTCAACCACCTGGGTATCGCCCTGGGCCGCACGCCCGAGGAAATCCTCACGCGGCTGCAAAACGGCGACTACGCCGAGTCCGACATCGCCCACGATGCGCAGCGCGCCGCCTCCGACCCGCGCTACGCCGACGCCGTGCGCGCCGTGGACGAGGACACGCCCGCGCGCTTCAACGCCGACCCCTCGCGCCTATTCGAAGCCTCGGGCTCGGCCGGCAAGCTGTGCCTGTTTGCCGTGCGGCTGGACACCTTTCCCAAGGAGCCCAGCACGGTCTTCTACATAGGCAGCAATGCGCCCGGCGACCTCACGGCCGTGCGCCGCGAGCTGCTGACCGCGCTGCCGCGCCTGCCGATCGCCGGCGAGTACATCCACCGCACGGCCTATGACATCGGCGAGAAATACGGCAAGGACACCTTCCTGCTGATCGACCGCTTCGGCACGGCCAGGGTGCCGGCCGCCTTCGCGCTCAAGAGCCGTGTGGACGGCTTCTTCGAGCGCTTCGGCCTGCGTGGCGTCACCGACCGCGTGATCCAGGCGCTGACCAACCTGCTGCCCAGCCACCTGCCCGCGCGCATGCGCCAGTGGCGTGACCGCTACGAGCACCACCTGCTGGTGCGCGTGTCCAACGACACGGCCGAGGCCACGCGTGAATTCCTCACGCGGCACTTCAGCGGCAGCACCACGGGCGGCTGGTTCGAGTGCGATGCCGACGAGGGGCGCAAGGCCTTCCTGCACCGCTTCGCCATCGCGGGCGCGGCCATCCGCTACCGCGAGGTGCACCGCGCCCAGGTGGAGGACATCGTCGCCCTGGACGTGGCCCTGCGCCGCAACGACCGCGAATGGGTGGAGCAACTGCCTGCCGAGGTCGAGCGCGACATGGTCCACAAGCTCTACTACGGCCACTTCTTCTGCCATGTCTTCCACCAAGACTACATCGTCAAGAAGGGCGTGGACCCGCTGGCCATGGAGCACCGCATGTGGGAACTGCTGGACGCGCGCCGCGCCGAGTACCCGGCCGAGCACAACGTGGGCCATCTCTACGTGGCCAAGCCTGCCCTGGCGGGCTTCTACCGCGAACTGGACCCCACCAACACCTTCAACCCCGGCATAGGCCACACCTCGCGCAAGCTGGGCTGGGAGGAATGCTGCGATCGGCCGGGGGGGTGGCCCAAGGGGTACTCGGAGTAGGGGGCTGTGTGGGCTTTGCGGTCCCGCAGGTTCAGGCCGCGGCGGCAGGCTCGGAGCCGTCCAGCGGTTGCACCGAAAGCCGCAGACCCATTGCCTTGAGGATGGCTGTCAGACTGCTGAGCGCTGGATTGCCCTGGGGCGAAAGCGTTCGATAAAGCTGGGTTGGATTCAGGTGCGCCTGCTCGGCCACGGCCTGAACCCCTCCGAACGCCTGGGCCAACTGGCGCAGCACAATCAGCAACTCGCCCTGATCGCCATCGGCCAGGATGTCATTGATGACCTCCAGCGCCAGGGCCGGATCGCTGCGGTACAGCTCGGCCATCGCTTCGTCATGGGGTCTGCTTTTCATCATCCGATCTCCGTTGCCAATCCTGCCAATGGGTTACAGCGCGGGCAATATCTGCGTCCTGGGACCGTTTGTCGCCAGCGCACAGCAACAACACCACCCGTTGACCAGATAGCGCGTAGAACACGCGATAGCCCGGTCCTACGTCGATGCGCAGTTCCCATACACCATCCCGGCAGAACCTGTGATCGCCGAAATTGCCCAGTTCGATCCGGGCGACGCGACGTATCACAGCCGACTTCGCCCGGCTGTCGCGCAGTTTTCCCAGCCATTCGAGGTAGACGTCTCGCCGATCTGCGAAGGCAAGATAGTGTTCGATTCGATAGCTGCTCATTTTCGTTTATCAACGAAGATTGATCAAGGTGAGCTGCCGAGCTGCTGGCGGTGAGTGTCAGTCGAGCTGGATTTTTGCTGCAGCTGGCAGGATGCTGTCCAGCACCCAGGCCTGTACGGCGGCGGTGTCGGCGAGGTCGCCGTCGAAGACGAACTGCGGCACGTAAGGCTTGCCCTCCTTGTCCTGGCGCCCGTGGTTTTTCCAGACCTTGAGGGGGATGCGGAACATCACGGTCGGCGAAAGTGCCTTGTCGGCTACATCGGTGTAGGGTGTGTCCGCTCCGGTAGGACTGCCCACGTGCACGACGCCTGGAATCCGCAGCGCCGCGCTCACGAAGTCCAGGCAGGCGCTCATGCAATAGGCGTCGGTGACCAGCACCAGTTGGCCACTGAAGCGGTGGGCGCGCTCCTGCGCGGCGTCCTGCTGGAACTCAGGGTGTGATGTGCTCGACCGTGGCTGTTCGACAAAATCCTGCCCGCGTGATGCGGCATCTCTCATCAGCGACGCCATCTGCTGCGTGAACTGGTAGACCGGACTGTCCTCACCCTCCGTGTCGCGGTATTGGGCCTTTCGCTCCTCGAAAGCCTCCAGCGCGAGGTTGGAAACACGCCAATAGGCCCGGGGCTGCTGTGGCTGTGCCGCATCCTTCTTGACGATGGCATCCGTCAGCAGTGCCAGCAGGATGCGGTAGCCGAGTAGGGAGTTGCCCCCGCCATTGCCGCGCACATCGAGCACGACGGCCTGTGCATCGCCGGTCTGCCGGATTCCGTCCAGCATTTGCTCGAAACGGGCAACAGCCTTTCTGGACTTTGGCTGGAAGTTGGAGGCATGGACCCAGTGCACGCCCGGGCGTATCTGCTGGATGCACTGTCGCGGCCTGCGGTGCTGCTCCAGGGCCTCGGATTCCTTGCCTTCCAGGGGCTGCCACTCCATGCCGTAATGACGAATCTCGCCTGTGGTCGTGCGGGTCGTGCACTGCCTGACCCTGAGCGGCTCCCATAGCGGGGCGGTGGGCGACTCGTGGGTCAGATGCCAGGCCAGATAGGACTTGGTGGACTCCAGGTGCATGAGCCGGGTCACGAAAGGCGCGACTTTGTCCGCGAGCAGATCGTCGAGGGGTCTGCCATCGCAGGACAGCACCTGCTCGCCCACCCGCGGCGTATCGACAGGCCAGTGTGCGGCGCGGCCCGAGACTTGGTAGCGTCCGCCATGGCGCTCCACAGCCCAACCCGCCCAGATACTGGTGGCCGAGTTGAAGCGGCTCCACACGACCAGATGGTTGTCCCTGTAGCCGCTCGTGTAAAAGCGCAGCGCCGCAAAGGCCCGCTGCGGTGTCGTCGCGCGCCGGGCCAGCGCCATGGCCTGGTCGTGTCCTTCGCGAAACCATTGATGAAAGGCTCGGGCCTGCGGATCGAGGATGGCGGGGTGCGCCTGCTCGATGATCCGGTGCACGCGGCTTATATCCTTCACGGCGGTGCGGCTCCAGCGCCGCGCCTCCTGGCGTGCTTCTTCCGGTGTGGGTCTGGTTTGCTTGCCCCCATCCTGCGCGTGGCAGGCGAGGGCGATGAACAGGCAGGTCAGCCCGGCGGCTGGTCGATGGTGCATGGTCTCCCTCTCTTTCTTGTGCGCCGCTGGGCAGGCGGCATGGAAAGCGAAGGAGTGTGCAGACTTGTGCGGCGAATGGATATCGGAATGATCTGAATCTGTGCTTTTCAACAAGCACCCGCTGCCGGCCTGCACAAAAGCTGCAGGCCGGCAGCAGCCCTCACAGATTGATGAACACCGACTTGGTCTCCAGATAGGCATCCAGCGCCGTGCGGCCCATGTCGCGGCCCATGCCGGACTGCTTGTAGCCGCCGAAGGGCATGCCCGGGTCCAGGGTGCTGTGGCAGTTGACCCAGACCGTGCCGGACTGGATCTTGGGGATCAGCCGGTGGACCTTGGACAGGTTGTTGGACCAGATGCTGGCGCCCAGGCCGTAGGGCGTGTCGTTGGCCCAGGCGGCGACTTCGTCGAGGTCGTCATAGGGCATGGCCACCAGCACGGGGCCGAAGATTTCCTCGCGTGCCACGCGATGGTCGTGCTGCACGCCGGTCATCACCGTGGGCTGCACGAAGTAGCCGCGCTGGCCTGAGCGGGCGCCGCCCGTCACCACCTCGGCGCCCTGGCTGCGGCCTATGTCGATGTAGCTGCAGACGCGCTCCATCTGCTCCTGCGAAACCAGCGGGCCCATCTGCGCGCAGGGGTCCAGGCCATGGCCCAGGGTGAGCCTGGCGGCCTGGTCGGCCACGTCGGCCACGACGCGGTCGAACATGCTCTTGTGCACGTACAGGCGCGAGCCCGCGCAGCAGACCTGGCCGTGGTTGAAGAAGATGGCATTGGCCGCACCCGCCGCGGCCGTGGCGGGATCGCAGTCGTCCAGCACGATGACGGGGGACTTGCCGCCCAGCTCCAGCGTGATGCGCGTCATGTTGTCCATGCAGGCATGGCCGATCAGCTTGCCCACCTCGGTCGAGCCCGTGAAGCTGACCTTGTTGACCAGCGGGTGCGAGACCAGGGGCGCGCCCGTGCCGGGGCCGTCGCCCGTGACCACGTTGAACACGCCGGGCGGAAAGCCCGCTTCCTGGATCAGCTCGGCCAGCATCAGTGCGGTCAGCGGCGTCTGCTCGGCGGGCTTGAGCACCAGGGTGCAGCCTGCGGCCAGCGCGGGTGCCAGCTTCCAGGTGGCCATGAGCAGGGGGAAGTTCCAGGGCACGACGGCCGCGACCACGCCCACGGGCTCGCGCCGGGTGTAGGTGAACATCTGGGCGTCCGGAGCGAAGGGGATGGAGTGCTCGTGCGTCATGCCCTCGATCTTGGTGGCCCAGCCCGCCATGTAGCGGATGGAGGCGATGGCCATGGCGATGTCCACGGCGCGCGCAATGGCGGCGGACTTGCCGTTGTCCAGCGATTCGACCTCGGCCAGGGCCTGGGCATGGGTCTCCATGAGGTCGGCCAGGCGCAGCATCAGGCGCTCGCGCTCCACGGGGCGCATGCGGCCCCAGGGGCCCTGGTGCAGCGCGCGGTGGGCGGCGCGCACCGCCAGGTCCACGTCGGCCGGGCCTGCGCTGGCGACTTCGGCGATCACGGCCTCGGTGGCCGGGTTGACGGTGGACAGGCGCTGGCCGGTCTGGGCCGCCACCCATTGGCCGTCGATGAAGAGGTCATGTCTGCCCCGGTTGAGGAAGGCGCTGGCGCGCTCGGTGATCTGGTGCTGGATGTCGCTGAGGTTCATGGTTCGTTCCTTGGTGGTGAAGAGGAGGAAGCGGCCTGGGATTCAGAAAACCTGCAGCAGTCGCAGGTTGATGCGGGCGTTCTCCTTGAAGCCCTGGCGCACATGCAGGTCGCGGCCCACGGTGGCCAGCAGCTGCGTTGTGGGCGCGACAAAGACCGCGCCGCCGAACGAGACCTTGGTGGTGGACTGGCGGTCGCTTTGCGCCACGCCGTTGACCCGGGTTTCGCCGCCCGTCAGGTGCGACAGTCCCAGGCGCAGGTCCGAGGTCTCCGACAGGTGGTAGCGCAGCAGGCCCTGGAACTGGAACTGCGCCTTTTGCTTGAGCGTGGCGCTGTGGGCGCCGAAGTCGTCGTTCTTGCCGAAGACGGTGACATCGGCCGCCAGGTCCATGGTCACGCTCTTGCCCAGCGGCTTGATCCAGCCGGCCTGCAGGGCGGCCTTCCAGCGGTTCTCGCCCAGGCTCAGCGGGTCGTTGCGGTTGTACTGGCCCGTGGGCAGCCAGACAAAGGGGGTGATGCCGAAGTGCTCCCTGTCGCCGGGCTTTGTCAGCCACAGGGTGGCTGCCAGCATCAGGTCTCCCACGCCGGTATTGCTGCCCATGGCCGCAATGTCGCGCGAGGCTGACAGGCGCCCGAAGGGCAGCAGGAACTGCGGGTCGATCACATAGTCGCCCAGCTTCATGAAGTGCACGCCGCGCGCTATGCCGATGTCCGAGGTCAGCCTCGGCCGTATCGGCGCCTGCTCGCCATTGGCATAGAGGCTGTCGCGCGTGGCGTGCTGGTAATAGACCATGCCCAGCGTGGTGCCCGGCGGCAGGGCGGTGTAGTCGCCCGCGTCGATATCGACGGCGTGGGCATTGAAGGTGGCGCATGCGGCCATGGCTGCCAGGGCCAGGGATGCGCGGGTGAAGGGCTTGGATGGCATGGCGAAGGGTCCGGTCCGGTGTTTTCAGGCAAAGCCCTGCCCAGGCCTGCTGCAGGACAGCAGGGCCGGGGAGGGGAATGGGAGGTTGGGGTAGGGGAAGGAGGGCGAGGCGGGCGGCTCGCGCTGGCTACTTGGGCCGCACCGCGTCGGCCGTGCCCTGGATGAAGGCCTTGATCTTCTCGACGTCGTCCATGCTCAGCTTGCCCGTGAAGTCCGGCATACCGCGCGCCATGGCCGGGCCCTTGAAGATGAACTTGTCCAGGTGCTCGATATAGGCCGGGTCCAGGTAGCCCAGGTTGGGCAGGTTGCCGCCCCGGTCCACGCCGGGCACGCCGTGGCAGAAGGCGCAGTTGCTGACGTACAGGGCCGTGCCTTCGGTCACCAGGCTCTTGTCGTAGGGCACGCCCTGCAGCAGCTTGCCCTGCTGGTAGGCGACGAAGGCGGGCGCCTCGGCCTTGCCGTCCAGCGCAAAGGTGTAGACCGTGCCCGGCCCCTTGCGCTCGGTGTGGCGTGCGGCCAGGCCATAGACGCCGCCCCAGCCCACGGCGATGGAGACATACTGCCGGCCATCGACCTCATAGGTGATGGGTGCGGCCACCACGCCTGTGCCCGTGGGCTTTTCCCAGAGTTTCTTGCCGTTGCGCGCGTCATAGGCCACGAAGCGGCCGTCGGCCGTGCCCTGGAACACCAGGTTGCCCGCCGTGGCCAGCGTGCCGCCGTTCCAGGGCGAGGCATGCTCCACGCGCCAGCGCTCCTTTTGCGCCACCGGGTCCCAGGCGATCAGGCGGCCGAAGGGCGTGCTCTTGGGCGGCTCCATGTTGATCAGCGTGGCCGTGTTCCAGCCGATGTTGCTGTGCGGCTCGGGCAGTGAGCCGCCGTTGAACTTCCAGTTCTTGTTGTCCTGCAGCGTCAGCGGCACATGCTGGGCCGGCAGGTAGGCCAGGCCCGTGTCGGGGCTGTAGGACATGGAATGCCAGTTGTGCGCGCCGAAGGGGCTGGGGATCACGTCGCGGGCGCGGTCGCCGCTGCGCGCAATCGGCGTCTCTATGGGCCGGCCCTTGGCGTCGTAGCCGCTGGCCCAGTTCACATCGACGAAGTTCCTGGCCGAGATGAACTGGCCGTTGGTGCGGTCGATGACGAAGAAGAACCCGTTCTTGGGCGCATGCAGGATGACCTTGCGCGGCTTGCCGCCGATCTTGATGTCGGCCAGCACCATGGGCTGGGTGGAGGTGAAGTCCCAGCTGTCGCCCGGTGTCTCCTGGTAGTGCCAGACGTACTCGCCCGTATCGGGGTTCAGCGCCACGATGCTGGCCAGGTACAGGTTGTCGCCGCCGGCCGGGCTGCGCTTGGTCTGCGCCCAGGGCGAGCCGTTGCCTGTGCCGATGTACACGAGGTTGAGCTCGGGGTCGTAGGCCATGGTGTCCCAGGCCGTGCCGCCGCCACCGGCCTCCCACCACTGGCCGGCCGGGTCCCAGGTCTTGGCGGCGCGGGCCATGGCCTCGTTCTCGAACGGCTTGGACGGGTCGCCGGGCACGGTGAACCAGCGCCATTGCTGGGCACCTGTCTCGGCGTCATAGGCCGTGACATAGCCGCGCACGCCGTATTCGGCGCCGCCGTTGCCGATCAGTACCTTGCCCTTGATGACGCGTGGAGCGCCCGTGATGGTGTAGGAGTGGGCACGGTCGATGATGGTGTCCTGCTCCCAGACCTTCTGGCCCGTGGCCGCGTCCAGCGCCACCAGGCGCCCGTCGAAGGCGCCCACGAAGACCTTGCCCTTGTAGACGGCCACACCACGGTTGACCACATCGCAGCAGCCCTTGAAGCCGTTGGCGCGGTCCACGCCGGGGTCGTAGCTCCACAGGCGCTTGCCGGTTCGCACGTCCACCGCATGCACCACGCTCCAGCTGGCGGTGACGTACATGATTCCATCGACCACCACGGGCGTGGACTCCACGCCGCGCGTGGATTCCAGGTCGTACGACCAGACCAGGCCCAGCCGCTTCACGTTGGCCGTGTCCAGCTGTTTGAGTCTGGAAAAGCGCGTCTCGCTGTAGTCCATGCCGTAGCTGGGCCAGTCCCTGGAGCTGCGCGCGTTGTCGCGGATGCTTTGCGAGTCGATGCGCGAGGTGACGGCGCGTATGTGCTCGGGCGAGCCCTTGGCCTGCGCCAGGGCCGCGCCCGGCAGGGCCAGCGCCATGCCGGCGGCCAGCAGGGCGGAGGAAAGCACGTGGGTCTTCATGTTGTCTCGTCTCCTGTGTGGTTTGTTTTTGCGTGCATGGCGCCGGTGGGCAAGGGCACCATGGGGGAGACGATAAAAAAAGCAGCCTCGCGTCACAACATTCGGACTTTCCCGGGGGCGGATCTGTACCGCCGTGGAACAGCTCAGAACGTCCGGCTGACCGTCACCCCGGCCGACAGCCCGCGTCCCGCACCGGGTTCGAAGAACCGCTGGTTGCCCTCGTTGACGATGACCGATCCTGCAAAGCGCCGGTCGAACAGGTTGTCCAGCCGCACAAAGGTCTGCGCGCTCCACTGCTGCCATTGCCGTGACCAGCGCAGGCTGGAGCCCCAGACGGTGTAGCCGGCCGCGCGGTCGGTATTGCGGTCGTTCACGGCCACGGGGCCGCTGTGCAGCATGTCCACGGTCCATGTCCATTGCGGCGACAGCTGCCAGGCCAGCTCGCTCCACAGGCGGCGCGGCGCGGTGCCGGCCAGGCGCGCGCCTGCGTCCACCGGGGCGGTGGGCGTGGTGCAGGGCGTGGCCTCGCAGGTCAGGAAGCTGTCGCGGTAGCGGGCTTGCAGCAGGGTCAGGGCGGTGCTGGCCGTGAGCCGACCCCATTGGGCGTTGCCCGAGAATTCCAGCCCCCGGCGCAGCGTGCGGCCTGCGTTCTGGTAGGTGGCGCGCCCGCCCGTGTTGGACAGCACGGTGAGTTCGCGCTGGGTATGGGTCTCGAACAGCGTGAGGTTCCAGCCCGCGTTGCCGTGGCGCCCGCGCAGGCCGACCTCGACGGTGTTGTGGGCGCTGGCGGCCAGGCCGGTGTTCAGGCCACTTTGGCCGCCGGGCCGGTAGGCCACTTCGTTGAGGGTGGGCGTCTCCATGCCTCGGCCCACCGATGCGTGGGCCACCAGGTCCGGCAGCAGGTTCACGCGCAGGCCCAGCGAGGGCAGCCAGCCGCGCCAGGCCATGCTGCCGCTGTCGTCGCCATTGCCGGTGACGATGTAGTGGTCCTCGGAGCGGTAGCGCACGCGCGCCTGGCGCAGGCCGGCGCTCAGGCCCAGGCTCTGCGTGCTCCATTCGGCCTGCAGGTAGGGGTCGGCGGAGCGCGCCTGGTTGCGTTCGTCGCGGCGCAGCCGGCCCTGCACGCCGAGCTGGCTGCCGATGAAGTTCTCGTAGCCGCGCCGGGTCTCGCCCTGCCAGTCGTAGGCCAGGCCCGCCGACCAGTCCAGCCGGCCGCCGGCCACATCCTCGTGGGTGCTGCGCCAGCGCAGGTTCATGCCTGCGTAGTCGCGGTCCAGGTCGATCACGCCGCCCGAATGCGAGGGCGGTGCCTGGGTGGCCACGGGAATGGACTGGTACTGCAGCACGGAGCGCGTGCCCGCATAGGCCATGAGTTCCAGGCGCTGGCCCGCGCCGAACTGGTGTTGCCAGGCGGCACCCAGCTGGCGCTGGCGCACGCTCTTGCGCGTATCGAAGCGCAGCGCGCTGGCCGTGGTCTGGCCGGGGTCGGCATCGAACTCGGCGCGCGTCAGGCCCAGCGGGTCCTGGGCGCTGGCGCGCTGCTCCTGGTACTGCAGCAGCCACTGGTCGTCGCCCTGTTTGCGTGACAGCTTCATGTGGGCCGTGCTGCGGTCGGCGGCCGATTGGGGGCGCATGCCGTCGGTGGCGAAGCGCTCGATGTGGAGGGCATAGCGCCATGGGGCGGAGCCGCCATCCGCCTGGTCCGGCTTTCCGCCCCCGATCGTGCCGCGCAGCTGGGTGGACAGGCGCCACAGCCCGTCCGGCCCCACGGCCATGCCGCTGCGCCACAGGCCGGGCTCCTCGCCGTCTTCGGTGTAGAGCAGCAGGGCGCCGCCTGCGCTGTTGCCGTAGAGCACGGCGGCCGGGCCGCGTACCACGTCGACGCGTGCCGCATTGCCCAGCGTGAAGTTGGAGGCCTGGCCCTGGCCATCGGGCGCGCCTGCCGGAATGCCGTCCACATACAGGCGCAGCCCGCGCACGCCAAAGGTGGAGCGCGCGCCGAAGCCGCGCACCGAGATCTGCAGGTCCTGGGCGAAGTTCTGGCGGTTCAGCACCACCAGGCCCGGCACGCGCGCCAGGCTCTCGGACAGGTTGATCTGCATCTGCCCGTCTCGCAGCACGGCGCCTTCCACGCTGTCGATGGCGGCGGTGGCACGCCACAGGTCGGGGCCGGCACCGGGCTGGCTGGCCGTGATGACCACGGGGGCGAGCAGGGCCTCGCTGGAGTCCTGCGCTGCGTTTGCCGAGTGGGCGGGCAGGATGGGCAGGGCGTGCAGCGTGCAGGCCAGTGCGGCGCCCAGGGTGGGCAGGGCGGGCCGGGTGTGTCTTGTGCTGTGTGGGGAGCGTGTCATTGCGGGCGGGCCTGTGGCGATGCCCGAGGTTACCGAGCGCGGCAATCCGTTCCAACACGGGTGATTTCCCTAGTGCTGTCCTGTGCCGTGGCGGAACAACAATCGCGGCAGTCTTGATGTCCGTCATGCAACAGCCGCCTCCCGCCCCACTGCCCTCCAACCCCTTCTATGCCACGCGCCAGGACCGGGTGGCGCTGGCGCGCGAGCGCTATTTCGAGCGCGGCGAGCGCCCCTCGGGCCTGGTGTCCGAGCCCGTGCTGCAGTCCTGGACGCGCTGCCTGGGCGCCAGCCGCAGCCCCGACGAGAAGATCAGCTTCGACCCGGTCAGCAAGATCCGCACGGCCACCTTGCTGACCCGCAACCGCGCGCTGATCGAGGCGGCGCGCGACCCCATCGCCGAACTCGAGACCGTGATCGCGGGCAGCCAGGCGCGCGCCATGCTGACCTGCAGCGAGGGCGTGGTGCTGATCGCCTCGCGCCCCACGCCGGGCGACGGCCCGCTGCTGCTGACGGCTGCGCGCGTGGGCGTGAACATCGCCGAGGATGCCGTGGGCACGGGCGCACCCGGCGTGGCCGTGCGCACGGGCGAGGTCTGCCATGTGCGTGGCGGCGAGCATTTCTTTCGCTGCCTGGCCTCGCTGCACTGCGCGGCCGCGCCCGTGCGCGATGCCAGCGGGCGCACCGTGGCCATGCTGGACCTGAGCAGCGAGGCGGCCCCCTTTCGCTTCGATGCGGGCGCCATGGCCCACATGTACGCCACCTGCATCGAGAACCGGCTGCTGGTGGGCGCCGCCCGCATGCACCTGCTGCTGCGCTTCCAGTCCAGCCGCAGCATGTTCGGCACGCCGCTGGAAGGGCTGGCCGCCGTGGATGGCGGCGGCATGGTGCGCTGGTTCAACGGCGTGGGCGCACAGTTGTTCGACTGCCCGCGCCGGCCCCCCGAGGGGCTGGCGGCGGAGGAAGTCTTCGGCCTGGGCCTGAACCGGCTGCTGGAGCTGGCCCACCACGGCCAGGCCCGCCCGCAGATGCTGCCCACGGGGCTGACGCTGTGGATGGAGGCGAGGCTGGATGAGGCCTCTTCCCAGGTCGAGGAGGCGCTGCCGGCCATCGAGGCCCTGCCACCGCCCGCCGAGGCGCCGTCCTCCCTGGGCGAGGCCAGCCGCGAGCTGATCGAGCAGGCCCTGGCCCGCTGCCAGGGCAATATCTCGCAGGCCGCCCGCATGCTGGGCGTCTCGCGCGGGTTGCTGTACCGGCGCCTGCGGGAGTGGGGGCGGCTCTAGCTGGCCAGCGCGCCGCGCATCCATTCGATGAAGACTCCTGCCTGGGCCGGCAGCGCACGCCCCGCAGCGGGCACGGCGCGCAGGCCGCCTTCGAAGGGAACGAAGCCATGGGGCGCCACCAGCAGCCCCTCCTTGAGCTCGCGTGCGATCAGTCGCTGCTCCACCAGGGCGACGCCCAGGCCCGACAGTGCCGCCTCGATGCACAGGTGGGTGTGCGGGAACGCCAGCGTCTCGCCCAGGGCCACGGGCTGGCCCGTGAGGGCTTCCCACTGGTTCCAGGCGCTGGCCGTGTACTCATGGGCAATGCGTGCGCGGTTGGCGGGCCGGCGCCGGGCATAGGCCGGTGTGCAGACGGCGCCGAAGTGCACGGGCGCCAGTTCGATGGCGCGGCGGCGGTCGGCCTCGGCGTAGGTGGACAGGTCCCAGGCAATGATCAGGTCGGCGCCCTCGTGGCGCATCTCGCGCGCCGAGGTCATGGACAGGCGGATGCGGAGTTGCGGGTGGCTGCGGTAGAACACCGCCAGCTGCGGCACCAGCCAGCGCATGGCAAAGGTGGCGCTGCAGGCCACATGCAGGCCCGGTGCCTGGGCGTCGCGCGCCAGCTGGGCATAGGCGGCCTCCAACTGGTCGAAGGCCGTGCGCACCGAGGCATGGAAGGCGGCGCCGGCCTCGGTCAGGCGCAGGCCCGTGCCTTCCTTCTCGAACAGCGCCGCGCCTGCGTGCTCCTGCAGCAGGCGCAGGTGGCGGCTGATGGCGCCGTGGCTGCGGCACAGTTCCTCGGCCGCGCGTGTCACCGAGCCGGTACGGGCAATGGCCTCGAAGGCGCGCAGGGCGGCCAGCGGTGGCAGTTGTCTCATGGCGATCAATTCGTCAGAAAAGCTGACGCATGGGCAGAAAAACTGCATTGTCCCGCATCGCCGGGATTTCTAGCATGAAGGCCTGCTCATTGGAGTTGTGCGTGCTTGCCAACTCCCTTGCACAGTTCAATTTCTTGACGAAAAGGAGTTTCCATGCAGATCACCGATATCGCGGCCCACGAGGCGCTGGACAGCCGGGGCCACCCCACCGTGGAGGTCGAGGTCGAACTGGAGGACGGCGCGCGAGGCCTGGCCCTGGTGCCCTCGGGCGCCTCCACGGGGCGGCACGAGGCGCTGGAGCGGCGCGACGGCGATGCCTCGCGCCATCTGGGCAAGGGCGTGCTGGGGGCGGTGCAGGCCGTCAACACCGAGCTGCGCGATCTGCTGCGCGGCATGCGGGCCGACGCCCAGGGCCGCATCGACACGGCCATGATCGCGCTGGACGGCACGCCCGGCAAAAGCCGGCTGGGCGCCAACGCGCTGCTGGGCGTGTCGCTG
Source organism: Delftia acidovorans (assembly GCA_031286585.1). Classification (GTDB taxonomy): domain Bacteria; phylum Pseudomonadota; class Gammaproteobacteria; order Burkholderiales; family Burkholderiaceae_C; genus Comamonas; species Comamonas acidovorans_A. Next base: position 52,187 of record JAITUC010000028.1, on the reverse strand, counting down.
GCCGTGGCGCGCGCGGCGGCGGCCAGCCAGCGCATGCCGCTGTGGCGGCACATGGGCGGTGCCCAGGCGCGCGTGCTGCCCGTGCCCATGATCAATGTCATCAACGGCGGCGCCCATGCCGACAATCCGCTGGACTTCCAGGAGTTCATGCTGCTGCCGGTGGGGGCGGACAGCTTCGGTGAGGCGCTGCGCATGGGCGCCGAGGTCTTCCACACGCTGCGCCATGCGCTCAAGGCCGCAGGCCACAGCGTCAACGTCGGCGACGAGGGCGGCTTTGCGCCCGCCCTGCGCAGCGCGCCCGAGGCGCTGGACCACCTGATGGCCGCCATCGAGCGCGCCGGCCTGCGCCCCGGCAGGGACATCGCCCTGGCCCTGGACCCGGCCGCCAGCGAATTCCATGGCGAGGATGGCTACCGCTACGCGGGCGAGGGCCTGGTGCGCAGCCGACAGCAGCAGGTGGACTACCTGGCGCAACTGGTGGAGCACTACCCCATCGTCTCCATCGAGGACGGCATGGCCGAGGACGATATCGCGGGCTGGCAGGCCCTGGGCCAGCGCCTGGGCGGACGCTGCCAGCTGGTGGGCGACGATGTGTTCTGCACGAACCCCGGCCTGTTCGAGGGCGGCATTGCCCGGGACGTGGGCAACGCCATCCTGGTCAAGATCAACCAGATCGGCACGCTGACCGAAACCTGGGACGTGCTGCGCCTGGCGCATGGCGCGGGCTATGGCGTGGTGATGTCGCACCGCTCGGGCGAGACCGAGGACACCAGCATTGCCGACCTGGCCGTGGCGGCCCAGTGCGCCATGATCAAGACCGGATCGCTGTCGCGCGCCGACCGCACGGCCAAGTACAACCGGCTGCTGCGCATCGAGCGCGAACTGGGTCCGGCCGCAGTCTATGCGGGGCGCCGTGCGCTCAAGGGCCGGTTGGGTCAGGAAGCCGTGTCGGCCGCGTCTGGTGCTGTGGGCGCCCTGTAGACCAGCACCTTGAGGCTGCGCTCGGCGTCGATGTCGGCGAAGGTGGCCGGGTTGGCCAGGCGCTCGACGAACTCCAGCCCGGGCGCAACTTCCTGCATCTGCGATGTCAGGAACTGCGTGCCCATCTCCGGCGCGTTCAGGCACAGCAGCACATGGCCGCCGGGGCGCAGCAGGTCGGGCAGGCGGCGCATCAGGCGGGCATAGTCCTTGGTGGCGACGAAGCTGCCCTTCTGGTAGCTGGGCGGGTCCACCACGATCAGGTGGTAGGGCCCGCCGCGCGTGATCTTGCCCCAGCTGCTGAAGATGTCGTGGGCCAGGAAGCTGGCGCCCGACAGATCGTTGAGCCGGTGGTTCTGCTGGCCCGTGGCCAGCGCGCCCTGGGCCATGTCCATGTTCATCACATGGCGCGCCCCGGCCTGCAGGGCCACCACCGAAAAGGCGCAGGTATAGGCGAACAGGTTGAGCACCTTGATGCCGTGGCGGTGCTCGGGATGGTTGGCGACATGCGCGTGCACCCAGCGCCGGCCTTCGGCCATGTCCAGGAACAGGCCGTGGTTCTGGCCGCGCAGCACCTGCACGCGGTAGCGCGTTCCGGCCTCGGTGACGATGTGGGGGTCCGGCACCTCTCCGGCCATGAGCCGCGTCTCGGCGGGCGCGGCGGGCTGGCGCAGCTGGTAGACCCAGTTCAGGGTCTGGCCAGGTGCCAGTTCGCTCCAGCGCAGTGACAGCGCTGTACCGATGGCGGCCAGGGCGTCGTCGTCCAGCGGCTGGAAGCTGGTGAGCACCAGCACGGGCGGGAAGGCGTCGAGCGCCAGGTGCTCGCAGCCCGGATGCAGGCCGCCACGGCCGTGGAAGATGCGTTGGGCGTCGGAGGGCAGGGCCATCCGGGCGATGGCGTCGAGCAGGGCTTGCATGGGAGATCGAAAAGCAGGGGAAGGGCGCCGGCCGCTGCTGGCGCGAAGCCCGCAAGTGTATGCAGTTTGCGTGGCCCTGGCCGTCAGCTCTCGCCCAGCCACTGAAGCCACAGCCCCAGGGCCAGGTCCTGGTAGGACCGCAGCGCCTGGTGCAACTGCCAGCGCGGCTGCGAGGGCATGAGCTCCTCGGGCAGCAGCGGATCGCGCAGCAGGTGGGCAATGGCCTGGCGGCCCAGCAGCAGGGATTCACGCACGGCCGAGGGCAGGGGCACATGGCCCAGACGCGCGTGGCTGGCCTGCACCATGTCCAGTCAATGGCGGTGGGCGGCCTGCAGGGCACGCACGTCCCACAATGCGCGGGCTCGGGCCAGCGTGGCCTCGTCGAAGCCCGCCGCCTGGAACAGCAGGGCCGAGTCCGACAGACCCAGGGCGCCCAGCTCCGCGCGCTGGCCGGCCAGGCCGCCGCCGAGATTGTCGGGCCTCACCAGCAGGCCCTGCTCCAACGGCGCAAAGCCGCGCAGGCCCAGTGCCAGCTGATGGCGCCGCCAGCGTGTTTTGTCCGAGCGCGGCACGGCAGCGTCGTGCACGGCCAGCCACCGGCCTTGCCAGGCCACGCGCTGCGACTCGCGCAGCCGCCAGCCGTCAACGGTGCGCGACAGCGACGGGCCCCTGGCCAGCGCCTGGTAGCTGCCGCGCCCGCGCCGCGCGATCTTGCCCTGGGCCACCAGCCGCGTGAGGCTGACGCGCACCGTGGTTTCCCCCAGGCCCAGCAGCGCGCCCGCCCGCAGCAGAGCCGAGGCCGGCAGGGCTTTGCCCCGCGCCACCAGCAGATCCAGCATCAGGTCGGGGCCGCTGGGGCGCGGCGGCACGACATTACATGACTTGTCCATCGTTGTGAAACCTTGAAATGCTTTCTAGCATGGATTGCATGCCTGTTCCGTGGCCGGCGCCGAGCCGGCGGGGACAAGGATCATCGAGGAGCAGATCTATGGAATTCGTGGATTTCGCGGTGGATGGCGCGGTATGCGTCATCACCATGAACCGGCCGGGCAAGCGCAATGCAGTGCACCGGCCCATGGCGCAGGAGCTGCGCGAGGCCTTCGGGTGCTTCGAGAGCGACCCGGCCTTGCGCGTGGCCGTCCTGACGGGTGCGGGCGGGAATTTCTGCGCGGGTGCCGATCTGGGGGCGGTCTCCGATCCGGACCTGCGCAACGAACTGGATCCGCAAGGTGGCGGCGCAGGCCCCATGGGCCCGACGCGGCTGGCACTGTCCAAGCTCCTGATCGCCGCAGTCAACGGCTATGCGGTGGCCGGCGGGTTGGAGTTGGCCCTGCTGGCCGATCTGCGCGTGGCCGACGAGGATGCCGTCTTCGGCGTCTTCTGCCGGCGCTGGGGCGTGCCGCTGATCGACGGCGGCACGGTGCGCCTGCCGCGCATCGTGGGCATGGGCCGTGCGCTGGACATGATCCTGACCGGTCGGGCCGTGCCCGCGCCCGAGGCCCGGGATATGGGCTTGGTCAACAGCATGACGCCTTCCCAGGGCGCGTTGTGCGAGGCCTTGGCGCTGGCGCGCCAGATCGCCGCATTCCCGCAGCAATGCATGCTGGCCGACCGGGCCTCGGCCTATGCGCAATGGGACCTGCCCCTTGCCGAGGCCCTGCGCCACGAGGGCGCGCAGGGCACGCCCATGGTAGTGGCCGAAGGCCAGGCGGGCGCCGCCAGCTTTGTGCGGGGAGCGGGCCGCCATGGCCGCTTCGCAGCGTGAGGGGAGAGCAGGAGATGGACATGGACATGCATTCGAACACCGTGCCGGGCGGCGCGCAGGCGCGCCAGCCCACCTACCTGGAACTGATACGCCGCGGCGCACGCCAGCACGGGCCGCGCACGGCCATCGTCTATGGCGACCAGAGCCTGAGCTTTGCCCAGGTCGATGCCCTCAGCAGCCGGATGGCCCATGCGCTGCATGCGTCGGGCCTGGGCCAGGGCACGCGCGTGGCCCTGCTGCTGGGCAACGGGCTGTACAGCGTGCCGCTGGATTTCGCCTGCGCGAAAGCGGGGCTCAACCGCGTGCCCCTCAACGCGCGGCTCTCGCTCTCCGAGCATGTGGCCATGCTGCGGGAGACGGGCTGCACCCACCTGGTCTTTGGCGAAGGGCTGGCGCAGCGGGCGCAGGAACTGCGCGATGCCATGGACGGCCTGGCCTGTCTGGGACTGGGGGCGGCGCTCGACGGTGCGGCCGATCTGCTGGCCCTGACCCAGGGACAGCCGGATCATGGCCCCGATATCGAGGCCGGTCCCGACGATGTGGTGCTGACCCTGTTCACCTCGGGGACCACGGGCACGCTCAAGGCCGCGCAGCACACCCAGTCCTCGTACGCGGGGATCTGCCGCAACGTGCTGCTGAACCTGCTGCCGGCCACGCCCGATGACGCCATGCTGCACGCCGCCTCCATGATCCACGCCAGCGGTGTCTTCGTGCTGCCCTGCTGGCTGCGCGGGGCGCGCACGGTGATCCTGCCGGGCTTCGAGCCCGGCCAGTTCCTGGCCACGCTGCAGCGCCAGCGCGTGACGGCCATCAACCTCGTGCCCACCATGCTGCAGATGCTGCTGGAGCACCCGGACTTCGCGGCGGCCGACGTGTCTGCGCTGCGCTACGTGATCTACGGCGCCTCGCCCATGCCGCGCGCCGTGCTGGAGCGCGCCATGGCGCACTGGGGCCGGCAACGCTTCTGGCAGTACTACGGCCAGACCGAGGTGCCGCTGTGCCTGGCCGTGCTCAGGCCTGAGGACCATGTGGACGGACTCCTGGGCTCGGCCTGCGGCCAGCCCTGTATCGACGTGGGAGTTGCGCCTGCTCGATGGGCAGGGCCATGACGTGCCCGCCGGTGAACCCGGCGAGATCACCGTGCGCGCACCTTCGGGCGTGGCCGGCTACTACAACGCCCCCCAGCTCATGGCCGAGACCTTCACGCCCGACGGCTGGGTGCGCACGCGCGACGTGGGCGTACTGGACGAACGCGGCTTTCTGCACCTGAAGGACCGCAAGTCCGACATGATCATCAGCGGCGGCTACAACGTCTACCCGCTGGAGGTGGAGAACGCGCTCATGACGCATCCGGCCGTGCGCGAGTGCGCCGTGGTGGGCACGCCGCACGAGAAATGGGTGGAGGCGGTCACGGCCGTGGTGGTGCTCAGGGCCGGCCATGCGGCCGACCCCGAAGCCCTGGTGGCCCATGTGGGGCAGCAGTTGGCCTCGTACAAGAAGCCGCAGCGCGTGCTGTTTGCCGAGGAAATACCCAAGACCGCCGTGGGCAAGCTCAACCGCCGGCTGCTGCGCGAGCGGCTGTCCCGGGCGGGCGGCGGCACGGCGCCCTGACGGCTGCCCCCGGGCTTCAATGTCGCCAGCCGCAGCGCACCTCGAAGAAGCTGCACTCGCTATCGCCCAGGCCTTGCATGCCGGCCTCGGTGGCGGCACGCGCGGCCTTCATCCAGCGCGCGAAGGCAAGCTTGGCTTCGTCGCTGATTTCTTCCGGAGGCGTGTCCTCCAGGCCCTGTACCAGCGACAGGGTTTCGCTGACCTGCTCGGCGCTGCCGAGCTGGCGCTGGAGCACGCGGGCGTAGCGTGCCTCGGCCTTGTTGCGTTCCTGTTCCGGCAGGCCCGGGTAGTCGCACAGGGTGACGGTGAAAGCGGCTTCTTGCATGTCCATGGTTCACGATGTAAGGATGATGACTGTTGAAATGTACAGTAATAACTGGCTGTTCATCCAGTGTCCATGCAGTGTTTTTTTACAGTGTTCTGCTGTCGGAGTGGCTGCGGGGCCACAATTCCGGGCAAGGAGAGATGCATCCGCCATGAACCAAGACACGCCGGGCGCCAACGCCGCCCGCCATCCTGAGGCCACCGGCCATGCGCTGTTTGCCACGCGCGTCGGCCCCTGCGGCGTGGTCTGGGGCCCCGGCGGCTTGGTGGCCTTCCAGCTGCCCGAGGTCGATGGTCCGGCTGCCACGCGCACGCGCATGCTGCGCGGCGTGCAACTTCGCCGCCCGGGAAGCTATGCAATGGCGGCACAGGCGGTGGACCTGCCGGACAGCGTGGTGCAAGCGATTGCCGGCGTGCAGGTGCTGATGGCGGGCCACGGCGAATGGAGCGAGGAGGCACCGACCCCCGGCAATGCCCGGCAGCTGCGCGACGGCCCCGTGCTGCCCGACCTGCGCAGCCGGCGTGCGCCGCCTGCTGGCGGGGCATTGCCTGATCTGGCCGAACTGGTACTGGACTGGCATGGCGTGTCCGACTTCCACTGCCGCGTCTACGCGCTGACGCGCGCCATCGCTCCGGGCCATACGCGTACCTATGGCGAGATCGCCCGGGATTTGGGCGAGGTGGGCTTGTCGCGCGCCGTGGGGCAGGCGCTGGGCCTCAATCCCTTTGCCCCGGTGATCCCCTGCCACCGGGTACTGGCGGCCGGCGCCCAGCCAGGCGGCTTCTCGGGCGGCGGCGGCGCCCTGACCAAGCTGCGCATGCTGGAGATCGAAGGCGCAGCCTGGGGTGGAACGCGCTCGCTGTTCGGAGACTGAGGCCTAGGGAGCCGGCTCTCCACGGCGCGGCTGCCAGGTCACCAGCAGGATGCCCAGCGCCGCCAGTGCCATGCCCGGCCAGGCCAGCGGCGGTATGGCCTCGTCCAGCATCAGCAGCGCGATCAGGGCCGTGCAGGGCGGCACCAGGAAGAACAGCGCCGACACCTTGGAGGCCTCGCCATACCGGATCATGGCCAGCAGCAGCGTGATCGCGACCAGCGAGTTGCACAGCACCAGATAGACCAGCGAGGCCAGCAGAGGCGCTGTCCACTCGACGTGCATGGGCTCCAGCAGCAGGGCCAGCGGTGCCGCCACCAGCAGGGCGACCGCGTATTGCACGAAGTTGGCGCTGATGGGGTGCACCGGCCGGCCAAAGCGCTTTTCATAGAGCGTGCTGCCCGTGATGCACAGCAGCGCGGCCGCGGAAAACAGCAGCCCCCCTGGCGCCAGCAGGTCCACCGAGGCCTTGGAGGCGATCACCAGGATGGAGCCCAGCACGCCCAGGGCCAATCCAGCCCAGCGCCGCGCGTCCACTCGTTCCTGCGCTATCAGCGGCGCCAGCAGACCGATGAGTATGGGCTGCAGCGAGGTAATCAGGGCCACGCCGCCCGCGGACATGCCCAGCTTGAGCGCGAGGTAGGTGCAGCAGAAGTAGCCGGCCTGCAACAGCAGGCCGATCACGGCCAGGCTGGTCCACTCGGCGGCGGTCCGCGGCATGGGCGGGCGCAGCCACAGCAACAGGGGCAACAGCAGCAGCACCACGCAGGCATAGCGCAGCGCCAGGAAGGTCATGGGGTCCGCATAGGCCAGGCCCACCTTGAGCACCACGAATCCACTGGACCATAGCAGCAGGAACAGCGCAGGGGCGGCCTTGAGCCAGGCCGGGGCGGGAGAGGGCATGGGGATTTTTCCGGGGGAGTTCGGCAAACATCGTAGCGCCCGATGCCTGTTGCGGCGCCGGACACGCATGTGACATGCAGCGGGGCGGGGCGGCTTGCACAATCGCCGCTGCAGGCCGTTCCGCTTGGGAATGGCCTCCCTCCATTCCCACCATGACCGGAACACAAGACCCGGCGCAGGAGACAGACGAATGACTCGCAATGTGCAGCAACTTTTCGACCTCACCGGCAAGACGGCCCTGGTGACCGGCGGCTCGCGCGGCCTGGGCCTGCAGATGGCCCATGCGCTGGGCGAGGCGGGTGCCAGGATCATGCTGAGTTCGCGCAAGGCCGCCGACCTGGAGGAGGCCGCTGCCGAGCTGCAGGCCGCAGGCATCGATGCCCGCTGGATCGCCGCCGACTGCGCCAACGAGGCCGACATCGAGCGCCTGGCCGCCGAGACCCTGGAGCGCCTGGGCCAGGTGGACATCCTCATCAACAACGCAGGCGCCAGCTGGGGCGCGCCGGCCGAGGAGCACCCGGTGGCCGCCTGGGACAAGGTGATGAACCTCAACGTGCGCGGCTACTTCCTGCTGAGCCAGCAGATCGCGCGGCGCAGCATGATTCCGCGCAAGACCGGGCGCATCATCAACCTGGCCTCCATCGCAGGGCTGGGTGGCAACCCGCTGGGCATGAAGACCATTGCCTACAACACCTCCAAGGGCGCGGTCATCAACTTCACGCGCGCGCTAGCCGGCGAGTGGGGCGTGCACGGCATCAACGTCAACGCCATCTGCCCAGGCTTTTTCAAGACCAAGATGGCCAGCGTGCTGATCGAGACCCTGGGCGAGGATGAAATGAAATCCCACGCCCCGCTGCGCCGCCTGGGCGACGACGAGGACCTCAAGGGCCTGACCCTGCTGTACGCCAGCGACGCGGGCAAGCACATCACGGGCCAGTGGGTGGCCGTGGACGGCGGCGTCAGCGCCCTGGTGGGCGGTTGAGCCGCAGCGGCGCTGCTGCCGAGGTGACAGTTTTTCCCGCAGATCGGGCCGCCGCGCGCCATGGTGCCTTCGGGCGCCCTTATGCTCGGCTCCATTGCGATCTGAACTGGAGAATTTCGTGCTGGATTTTGGCCACCCCATCCCCTTCGTCGACCACCTGGGTTTCACCCTGCACCGCATGGAGGACGGGGAGTCCGAACTGCGCTTCGAGGCGCGTCCCGAGCACCTGAACACCTTTGACGTGACCCACGGCGGCGCCACCATGACCCTGCTGGACGTGACCATGGCCGTGGCCGCACGCAGCCTGCAGCGCGACATGGGCTGCGTGACCATCGAGATGAAGACCAGCTTCATGCAGCCCGCACGCGGCCCTCTGGTGGCCAAGGGCGTGGTGCTGCACCGCACGCGTTCCATGGCCTATACCGAGGCGCGCGTGTTCGATGCCTCGGGCCGGCTGTGCAGCCATGCGACCGGAACGTTCAAGTACATGCCGCGCGTGGCCAGGCCGGCCGCCGCCGAGACAACCCTCGCCACGGACTGATCCGCACGGCGAATTTGCCAGATACCCAATGCCACACGCCAGCCCCGGCAGCACCGGGAACTGGTTCCATTGTTCGTGATGCCACCGGAGGTTATCCCATGCCCGTGAACCAGCAGATCCTGCTCGACAACCGCCCCGAGGGCGAAGCCGTGGAAAGCAATTTCCGCCTTGTCAGTACCGAGACCCCCGCGCTGGCCGAAGGCCAGGTGCTGGTGCGCCACCACTACCTGAGCCTGGACCCCTACATGCGCGGCCGCATGAATGACAGCAAGAGCTACGCCCAGCCGCAGCCGCTGGGCGAGGTCATGATCGGCGGCACTGTGGGCGAGGTGGTGGAAAGCCGCCATCCCAAGTTTGCGGTCGGCGACAAGGTCGTGGGCATGGGCGGCTGGCAGGAGTACAGCGTGGTCGATGGCGATGCGCCCGGCATGCTGCGCAAGGTGGACACCACCCATGTGCCGCTGTCGCACTACCTGGGCGCCGTGGGCATGCCCGGCGTGACGGCCTGGTACGGCCTGGTCAAGATCATCGCCCCCAAGGCCGGCGAGACCGTAGTGGTCAGCGCCGCCACGGGCGCCGTGGGCAGCGCCTTCGCGGCCCTGGCCAAGGCACGCGGCTGCCGCGTGGTGGGCATTGCGGGCGGCCCCGAGAAGTGCCGCTACGCTACCGAGGAGCTGGGCTTCGACGCCTGCATCGACTACCGCGAGCACCCCGACACCAAGACCATGGCCAAGGCGCTCAAGGACGCCTGCCCGCAGGGCATCGACGGCTACTTCGAGAACGTGGGCGGCTACATCCTCGACGCCGTGCTGCTGCGCACCAACGCCTTTGCGCGGATCGCGCTGTGCGGAATGATCGCCGGCTACGACGGCACGCCGCTGCCCATGACCAATCCCGCGCTCATCCTGATCAACCGCATCCGCATCGAAGGCTTCATCGTCAGCGAGCACATGGAAGTCTGGCCCGAGGCGCTGCAGGAGCTGGGCAAGCTGGTGGGCACCGGCAAGCTGCGCCCGCGCGAGAGCATTGCCGAAGGCATCGCCTCTGCACCTTCCGCTTTCCTGGGGCTGCTGAAGGGCAAGAACTTCGGCAAGCAACTTGTGAAGCTGATCTGACCCACAACGACACCAGGAGACAAGGGAATGATCAAGAACTTCAAGGGCAAGACGGCCGTGCTGACGGGCGCGGGCTCGGGCTTCGGGCTGGAATGCGCGCGCATCGGCGCGAAGCTGGGCATGAACCTGGTGCTGGTCGATGTGCAGCAGGAAGCGCTGGACAGGGCTGCCGCCGAGTTCGAAGGGCAGGGCGTGCGCGTGCTGGCGCGCCGCGTGGATGTGTCCGACGCAGCCCGGATGCAGGCCCTGGCCGATGAGGTGCGCCAGCAGTTCGGCGCGCCGCACTTCGTGTTCAACAACGCGGGCGTGGGTGCGGGCGGGCTGGTGTGGGAGAACACGATTGCCGATTGGGAATGGGTGCTGGGCGTCAACCTCTGGGGCGTGATCCACGGCGTGCGGCTGTTCACGCCCATGATGCTGGAGGCGGCCAAGGCTGATCCGTCCTTCGAGGGCCATATCGTCAACACGGCCAGCATGGCCGGCCTGCTGGCGCCGCCCAACATGGGCATCTACAACGTCAGCAAGCACGCGGTGGTGAGCCTGACCGAGACGCTCTACCAGGACCTGGCCCTGGTCTCCGACCAGATCAGCGCCAGCGTGCTGTGCCCCTTCTTCGTGCCCACGGGCATCAGCCACAGCGAGCGCAACCGGCCCAGCCATCTGGCCGCCCAGCCGCTGACGGCCAGCCAGAAGATCGGCCAGGCCATGAGCGAGAAGGCCGTGGGCTCGGGCAAGGTCACGGCCACCGATGTGGCGCAGAAGGTCTTCGACGCCATTGCGGCCAACCAGTTCTACATCTACAGCCATCCGCAGGCCCTGGGCTCGGTCCAGACCCGCATGGAGGATGTGGTGCAGGGCCGCAACCCCACCGACCCGTTCGCGCACAAGCCCGAACTGGGCGCCAGCCTCAAGGCCTCGCTGCGCGCGGCCTGAGCGTCAGTCCTCGTCGTCCGGGTCCTGCCTGTGGGGGGCCGGCCTGGCGGGAGCCTCGGTCTTGTCATCGGGCGGCGCGGAGGGCAGGGGCCGCACCAGCCGCACCATGAGCTGGTTGCCGCGCCCCATGTCGGGCCGCGTCTCCAGGCTGTCGAGGTCAATCGCCCAGGCCTGCTGGGCCGACAGCTGCGTACCGGCGCTGCCCGAGATGTTGCTGTAGTTGTAGGGATTGACGGGCCGTGCGTTCACCGCTGCCGTGCCCGTCCAGTGCCAGCCGCGCGGTGCGCCCGGGAACAGCTCGGGCGACAGGCCTTGCGGCCGTATATCGCGCGAGATCAGGCGGCGCATCTCGTTGACGCGCGGCAGGCGCCAGCGCACGCCGTCCTGCTTGGCTCGTTCGGCGGCCAGGGCCTGTGCCTGCTTGTGCGTGAACAGCTCCGGCAGGCCCGTGCAGGCCTTGCCATTCCAGTGCATGCCTTCCACGCAGCGCGGCCACAGCAGGCGGGCGCGCCGGTCGATCACGTCGCGGCCGTCTTCGGATACTTCCAGCACAGGAGCGGCGCCGGACCTGGAGCCGCGCTGTGCTTCTCTCTGTGCCTGTCGCTGTACCTCACGCTCTGCCTCGTGCTGCGCTGCCTGGGCAGAACCCAGCGTGCAGACACCCAGCAGCAGGGCGGCGAGCAGGGGCCCTGGCAATGCATTCAGGGCCGGTGAAGAGGGAGGCAGGGATGGGCGCATGGTGTGTTGCAGTGGCGGTGGCAGTGGCAGCGATGAAGGGGTGGGTCGGCCTCTTGGGTGGCAATCTCGTATCGGAGCGTAACAGGATTGCGGGCTGCCGAATTTGTGCCACGGCAAGCCGCCAGCGCCAGGTGCGCAGGGTTGCCTGCCCAGGAAATGTGAGCAGCCTCCTGCAGCCCCGCGCGCTTGCCGCCACAATGGCGCGTCTATGTCTGCGTCTATGCCTTCTTCTTCTCCCGCTTCCCCTGATTCCCACACACTTCGCCTGGTCCTGATCCTGGGCCTGCTGTCGGCCATCGGCCCGTTTGCCATCGACATGTACCTGCCCGCGCTGCCCCAGATCGGCAGCAGCCTGGGCGCCCAGGTGGGCGCGGTGCAGGCCAGCCTGACGGCCTTTTTCTTTTCGCTGGGCGTGGGCCAGCTGCTGTACGGGCCGGTCTCGGACATGGTGGGGCGCAAGCCGCCGCTGTACTTCGGTCTGACCGTGTTCGCGCTGGCCAGCGTGGGCTGCGCCATGGCGACCAGCATCGAGACGCTGGTGGTGCTGCGCTTCATCCAGGGCCTGGGCGCGGCGGCCGGCATGGCCGTGCCGCGCGCCGTGGTGCGCGACCTGCACACCGGCCATGCGGCGGCCCGCATGATGTCGCTGCTGATGCTGGTGTTCAGCGTCTCTCCCATCCTGGCGCCGCTGGCCGGCAGCGGCGTGATTGCCGTGAGCAGCTGGCGCGGCGTGTTCTGGGCCGTGGCCGTGGCGGCCGTGATCGGCCTGGTGGCCGTGTTCATGGGCCTGAAGGAAACGCGCGGGGCCGCCGCGCGGCTGGACAGCAGCGTGGCCGGCGCACTGCGCGCCTATGGCGTGCTGCTGCGCGACTGGCATTACCTGGGCCTGGTCTTCATCGGCGGCTGCGCCATGGCGGGCTTTTTCGTCTACCTGGCCGGCTCCCCCTTTGTGCTGATCAATTACTACGGACTGAGCTCCACCCAGTACAGCCTGGCCTTCGGGCTCAACGCCTTTGCCTTCATCGGCGCGGCGCAGTTCACGGGCTGGCTGGGCCAGCGCTTCGGGCTGGTGCGCGTGGTCAAGGTGGCGGCCACCGGCTCGGGCCTGGTGATGCTGTCGCTGCTGTCGTACTACCTGCTGGGCGGTGAGCGGCTGGCCGTGCTGATCGGCCTGTACTTCGTGGCCAGCGCGCTGATGGGGCTGGTGATTCCGACGACCTCGGTGCTGGCGCTGGAGGAGCACGGCGCCATCGCCGGCACGGCCTCGGCGCTGCTGGGCACGCTGCAGATGCTGTCGGGCGCCGCGGCCATGCAGATCGTGGGCCTGTTCTCCACGGGCAAGCCCCTGCCCATGGTGGTGGGCATGGCCACGGGCGCGCTGATCGGCGTGGCCCTGGCCTGGATCACGCTGGGCGGTGCGCGTGCCCACCGCGTGGGCGCAAAGGGCCGTTCATGAGCGTGGCACCCGCGGCAGAGGCTGCGCCTGTCCGCGACGGACTTCCGGCAGGCCCCCGGGGCCAGGCCATGCTGGTCATCATCCTGGGGCTGACGCTGTCGGTGCTGGACAGCACCCTGGTCAATCTGGCGTTGCCGGCCATGGCGCGCGAGCTGCAGGCCAGCTCGGCCCATACGCTGTGGGTGGTCAATTCCTACCAACTGGCCAGCCTGGTGCTGCTGCTGCCGCTGGCGGCCCTGGGCGAACGCCTGGGTTACCGCCGCGTGTATCTGGTGGGCATGCTGGTGTTTTCCGTGGCCTCGCTGGCGGCCATGCTGGCCACGTCGCTGCCCACGCTGGTGGCGGCCCGTGCGCTGCAGGGCCTGGGTGCCGCAGGCGTGATGAGCGTGAATGCAGCCCTGGTGCGGCTGATCTACCCGCGTGCCTTGCTGGGCCGGGGCATGGCCGTGAATTCGCTGGTGGTGGCAACGGCCTCCATGGCAGGGCCCTCGGTGGCGGCGGCGATCCTGTCGGTGGCCAGCTGGCCCTGGCTGTTTGCGGCCAATCTGCCGCTGGGCCTGTTCACGCTGTGGCTGGGACGGCGCGCGCTGCCGGCCAATGCCGTGGCCGGCCATGCAGGGGCGCGGCTGTCGCCGCTGGATGTGCTGCTGAACATCCTCATGTTCAGCCTGATCTTCCTGGGCGGCGAGCAGCTGGGCGTGCGTGCCGGCGGTGCCGACTCTTCCCTGCCTTCGGGCTGGTGGCTGCTGGGCGCGGGCCTGCTGGTGGGCGCCTGGTATGTGCGCCGCCAGTGGCGCCTGCCCGCGCCGCTGCTGCCGGTGGACCTGCTGCGCATCCCGGTGTTTGCGCTGTCCATGTGCGGATCGGTCAGCGCCTTTTGCGCGCAGATGCTGGCCTACCTGGCGCTGCCGTTCCTGCTGCTGGAGTCGCACGGCATGTCGCCGATCGAGGCCGGCCTGCTGATCACGGCCTGGCCGCTGGCCACGGTGGTGACGGCGCCCATTGCGGGCCGGCTCATCGGCCGCTATGCGGACGGGCTGCTGGGCGGCATCGGCATGGCCATGTTCGCCTGCGGGCTGTGGGCGCTGGCGGCCATGCCCGATGCGCCTTCGACCGTGGACATGGTCTGGCGCATGCTGCTGGCGGGCAGCGGCTTTGCGCTGTACCAGTCGCCCAACAACCACACCATCGTGACCACGGCGCCCCTGGCGCGCAGCGGCGCGGCCGGCGGCATGCTGAGTTCGGCGCGGCTCACGGGGCAGACCCTGGGCGCCGTGGTGCTGGCCACCATCTTCACCTTCGCGGGCGGGCATGGCGGCCATGCCGAAATCGTGGCCCTGGCCGTGGCCGGCTGCTTTGCGGCCATGGCGGGCGTGTTCAGCCTGCTGCGCGTGCGCACGGCACCCGCGCCTAAGCACTGAACAGGCCGGTAAATGGCATTGAACTTGCATGTGTCGGCGCGCTCCGACACATGCATCATCCTGGATGGACTTGCCAGGAGATTTGGGTGGCATGCCATCCGCTTTACAAACAAGAAATATGGGCACTGCACAATCGTGCGATGCCCCCAACGACTTCGCTGCTCCCATGATTTTTGACGTGCCCTTTTCGCCGAGCCCGCGCCTTGCGGCGCCTTCCGATTCCCAGCCCGGCGCAGGGCACGTACAAGCTTCCGCCTCGCCGGCCGGTGGCCGGCGCATCGGCTCCGCCGCGCTGTGCGCGCTGGCGCTGGCCGCGAGCCTTGCGGCCTGCTCCAAGAAGGATGCGGCACCTGCCGCCACGGCCAAGGCTGCGACCGAGGTGGGCGTGGTCACGCTGCAAAAGCAGAGCCAGCAGCTGGACGCCACGCTGCCGGGCCGCACGCGCGCCTCGCTGACGGCCGAGGTGCGGCCCCAGGTGTCGGGCATCGTGCAAAAGCGGTTGTTCACCGAGGGCGCCCTGGTGCGCCAGGGCCAGCAGCTCTACCAGATCGACGCGGCCTCGCTGCGCGCCACCGAGGCCAGCGCCCAGGCGGCCCTGGCCAAGGCCGAAGCCAGCGCCCGCACGCTGGAGGCCACGGCGCGGCGCAATGCCGAGCTGGTCAGGATCGACGCCATCAGCCAGCAGGCCTTTGAGGAAAGCCAGGCCGCGGCCGCCCAGTCGCGCTCGGACGTGGCCGTGGCCAAGGCCAATCTGGAGACCGCGCGCATCAACCTCAAGTACAGCCGCATCGAGGCGCCCATCAGCGGGCGCATCAGCCTGTCCACCGTGACGCCTGGCGCGCTGGTGACGGCCAACCAGGCCGAGGCGCTGACCTCCATCGTGCAGCTGGACCCCATGTATGTGGACTTCACCCAGTCCACCAGCGAGCTGTTGCAGCTCAAGCGCGACTGGGATGCCGGGCGCTTCCAGAAGGTGGAGGGCGACAAGGTGGCCGTGCGCATCCGCCTGGACGATGGCACGGACTACAGCCACCAGGGCAAGCTGCAGTTTGCCGGCGTGATCGTCAATGCCACCACGGGCAGCGTGACGCTGCGCGCCGTGGTGCCCAACCCGCAGGGCGTCCTCATGCCCGGCATGTATGTGCAGGCCCTGCTGCCCACGGGCCTGGCGCCCGAGGCGCTGCTGGTGCCCCAGCAGTCGGTGACGCGCGACCTGACCGGCAAGGCCAGCGTGCTGGTGGCCAAGGCCGACGACGTGATCGAGCGCCGGCCCGTGAACATCGACCGCGCCGTGGGCAATATGTGGCTGCTGCAGGACGGACTGTCGGCCGGCGAGCGCGTGGTGGTCGACGGCTTCCAGCGCAT
Organism: Delftia acidovorans; assembly: GCA_031286585.1. GTDB lineage: Bacteria > Pseudomonadota > Gammaproteobacteria > Burkholderiales > Burkholderiaceae_C > Comamonas > Comamonas acidovorans_A. The sequence continues at coordinate 36,266 of JAITUC010000028.1, read as the reverse complement.
CAAGCCCGGCGACAAGGTGCGCGCCGTGGAGGTGGACCTGCGCGCCAAGGCCCAGGCCCGCAAGGGCAAGCCCGGCGATGGCCCGGCCGCGGCGGCCGCGCCCGGCGCTGCCGACAAGGCTTCCGCGCCTGCTGCGGCTGCTGAACCTGCTCCTGCACCCGCAGCGGCTCCGGCCCCTGGGTCCCGGTAAGCCGCAGGAACCCGTCACATGGCTCAGTTCTTCATCAACCGGCCCATCTTCGCGTGGGTCATCGCCATCGTCATCATGCTGGGCGGCGCGCTGTCCATCTTCACGCTGCCGCTGGAGCAATACCCCGACATCGCGCCGCCGCGCGTGACCATCGGCGCGCAGTACACGGGCGCCTCGGCCGAGACGGTCGAGAACTCGGTGACCCAGATCATCGAGCAGCAGCTCAAGGGCATCGACAACATGCTCTACATGAGCTCCACGTCCGACGCCTCGGGCCGCGCGCGCACCACGCTGACCTTTGCGCCGGGCACCAACATCGACGTGGCCCAGGTGCAGGTGCAAAACAAGCTGCAGTCCGCCGTGAACCGCCTGCCCGATGCCGTCAAGAGCCGGGGCGTGTTCGTGAACAAGGGCGGCCAGGACTTCCTGGTCACCTACAGCTTCTTCTCCAAGGACCCGGCCATGACCGCGGTCGATATCGGCGACTACCTGACCAGCAACCTGGTCGATGTGATCGGCCGACTCGACGGCGTGGGCGATGTCAACGTCTTCGGCACCAACTATGCGATGCGCATCTGGATGGACCCGGCCAAGATGGAGAAGTACGCGCTGATGCCGTCGGACCTGGTCAATGCGCTGAACTCGCAGAACGCCCAGGTCTCGGCCGGCCAGCTGGGCGCGCTGCCCGCGGTGGCCGACCAGCAGCTGAACGCCACGATCACGGCGCGCACCAAGCTCAAGACGGTGGAGCAGTTCGAAGATATCGTGCTCAAGTCCTCGCTGGACGGCTCGGTGGTGCTCATGAAGGACGTGGCCCGCGTGGAGCTGGGCGCCGACAACCTGACCATCAAGGCCAAGCTCAACGGCCTGCCCGGCGCGGGCATGGGCATCGTGCTGGCCGACGGCGCCAATGCCATGAAGGTGGCCGACACCATCGCCGCCAAGCTGGCCGAGCTCAAGCCGTTCTTCCCCAACGAGATCGACTACTTCGTCAGCTCGGACTCCACGCCCTTCGTGCGCGCCTCCATCAAGGAAGTGGTCAGCGCGCTGGGCGAGGCCATGATCCTCGTGGTCATCGTGATGTTCATCTTCCTGCAGAACTTCCGCGCCACGATGATCCCGGCCATCGCCGTGCCCGTGGTGCTGCTGGGCACCTTCGGCGTGCTGTCGCTGGCCGGGTACTCGATCAATACGCTCACCATGTTCGCCATGGTGCTGGCCATCGGCCTGCTGGTGGACGATGCCATCGTCGTGGTGGAGAACGTCGAGCGCGTGATGCACGAGACGGGCATGTCGCCCAAGCAGGCCACGCGCCAGTCCATGCGCGAGATCACGCCGGCCCTGGTGGGCATCGGCGTGACGCTGTCGGCCGTGTTCGTGCCCATGGCCTTCTTCGGCGGCTCCACGGGCGTGATCTACCGGCAGTTCTCCATCACCATCGTCGCGGCCATGGCGCTGTCGGTGTTCGTGGCGCTGACGCTCACGCCTGCGCTGTGCGCCACGCTGCTCAAGCCGCCCGCAGCGGGCGGGGCAGGGCATGAACGCCCCATCCGCAGCGGCATCCTGGGGGTGAACGACAGGTTCTTCCGCTGGTTCAACCACCATTTCGACGCCACGGCCGCGCGCTACCAGGGCACGGTGGCCTACTCGCTGCGCCGCGCCAAGCGCATGATGCTGATCTTCATCGCCGTCTGCGGCGTGGTCTGGCTGCTGATGGCGCGCCTGCCCACCTCCTTCCTGCCGGATGAGGACCAGGGCTTCGTCTTCGTCAACATCAACCTGCCTTCCGGCGCGGCCGACACGCGGCTGCAGGACGTGCTCGACGAGGTGCGCGACTACTTTGCCAAGCAGCCCGACGTGGTGAGCTTCTACCAGGTCTCGGGCCTGAACGGCGACCAGGCCTCGGCACGCGCCTTCGTGCGGCTGAAGACCTGGGAGGAACGGCCGCTGCCCGGCCAGTCGGCCTCCGAGATCGCGCACCGCGCGACCAAAGACCTGTCCACCATCCGCGATGCGCGCGTGCTGGTCGTGCTGCCGCCGGCCGTGCGCGGCCTGGGCTCCAGCTCGGGCTTCAACTTCATGATCAAGGACATGAACGGCCTGGGCCACCAGGTGCTGCTGCAGGCCAAGGAGAAATTCCTGACCGAGGCCCGCAAGCGCCCCGAGCTCACCAATCTGCGCATGACCAACCTGGAGGACGCCAGCGAGCTGCGCCTGGACATCGACGATCGCAAGGCCGCCGCGCTGGGCCTGTCGTACACCGACATCAACAGCGTGCTGTCCAGCGCCATGGGCGGCACCTATGTCAACGACTTCCTGAACAACGAGCGCGTCAAGCGCGTCTATATCCAGGGCGATGCGCCGCACCGCATGCTGCCCCAGGACATCGCCAAATGGACGGTGCGCAACGCCAAGGGCGAGATGGTGCCGTTCAGCTCGTTCTCCAGCAGCTACTGGGCCTATGGCTCGCCCCAGCTCATGCGCTACAACGGCAACCCTGCCTACGAAATGGAAGGCCGCGCCGCCTCCGGCGTCAGCTCGGGCACGGCCATGCAGATCGTGGAGGACATCCTGCGCACCCTGCCGGCCGGCATAGGCTACGAGTGGACCGGCGCCTCGCTGCAGGAGCGCCAGTCCGGCGCCCAGGCGCCGCTGCTGTACGCCATCTCCATCCTCTTCGTGTTCCTGTGCCTGGCGGCGCTGTACGAAAGCTGGACCGTGCCGCTGTCGGTGATGCTGGCCGTGCCGCTGGGCGTGGTGGGCGCGCTGGCCGCCACCTACACGCGCGGGCTGACCAACGACGTGTACTTCCAGGTGGGCCTGCTGACCACGGTGGGCCTGGCGTCCAAGAACGCCATCCTGATCGTGGAATTCGCGGTGCAGCTGCAGGAGCAGGGCAAGAGCATCTTCGACGCCGTGGTCTCGGCCGTGCGCCTGCGGCTGCGGCCCATCCTGATGACCTCGCTGGCCTTCGGCTTCGGTGTCATTCCGCTGGCCATCGGCACGGGTGCCGGCGCGGGCGGGCGCAATGCCATCGGCACGGCCGTGCTGGGCGGCATGCTGGCCTCCACGGTGCTGGGCATCTTCCTGGTGCCCGTGTTCTTCCTGCTGATCCGCAGCTGGTTCAAGAGCCACTCGCGCACCGAGGACGACGCGCCGCAGCCCACGGCCGGATCACCTGATTCACCGCATACCGCAAAGGAGAGCGCAGCATGAGGCGCCCAACGAATGTCTCCGCTCTGGCCGCAGCGGCGGCGCTGGCGGCGCTGCTGACCGGCTGCAACCTCGCGCCGCAGCACCGCACGCCCGACATGCCCGTGCCCGATACCGTGGGCATCACGGCCACGACGCCGGCCCAGGCCGACGAGGCCAGCCTGCAGGCCGCCGCCGCGCTGGGCTGGGTGCAGTCCCGGCAGCTGCGCGAGGTCATTGCGCTGGCCCTGGCCAACAACCGCGACCTGCGCGTGGCCGTGGAAAGCATCGAGCGTGCGCGTGCCCAGTACGGCATCACGCGCGCCGACCTGCTGCCCAGCGTCACCGCCCAGGCCCAGGCCAGCCGTGCGCGCACGGCCGCCGGCATGACCAGCGCCACCCAGGCGGCCTCGGTCAGCACCCAGTACACGGCACAGCTGGGCTTTGCCAGCTATGAGATCGACCTGTGGGGCCGCGTGCGCAACCTCAGCGAGGCGGCGCTGCAGCAGTTCCTGCAAAGCGAGCAGAACCGGCGCAATGTGCAGATCGGCCTGGTGGCCGACGTGGCCAACGCCTGGCTCACGCTGGCGGCCGACCAGGCCCGCCTGCAACTGGCGCGTGACACCCTGGCCAGCCGCGAGAAGGCCTACGAGCTGACGCGGCGCATGCACGAGATAGGCTCCACATCGGGACTGGTGCTGGCCCAGAACCAGACCACGGTGGACACGGCGCGCGGCGACGTGGCCAGCTTCACCTCCCAGGTGGAGCGTGACCGCAACGCCTTGCAACTTCTGGTGGGCGGCCCGCTGCCCGATGCCCTGCTGCCCGGCGCCGCCACGCTGAGCGCCGATGCCCGGCCTGCGGCGGCGCTGCAGCCCGTGCCTGCGCCCTTGCCCTCCAGCGTGCTGCTGGTGCGCCCCGACATCCAGGCGGCCGAGAACAACCTGCGCGCCATGGAGGCCAACATCGGCGCCGCACGCGCTGCCATGTTTCCCACCATCAGCCTCACGGCCAGCGTGGGCTCGGGCAGCCGCGAGCTCGATGGCCTTTTTGGCGGCAGCAGCAGCACCTGGAGCTTCATCCCCCTGGTGCGCCTGCCCATCTTCGACGGCGGTCGCAACCGCGCAGGCGTGCAGGCGGCCGAGGCCAACCAGCGCATCGCCGTCGCCCAGTACGAGAAGGCCGTGCAGACGGCCTTCCGCGAAACCGCCGACGTGCTGGCCGACCGCGCGCAGTGGGACGAGCGCCTGGCCGCCCAGGCCAGCATGGTCGCCGCCACGCAAAAGGCCTTTGATTTGTCGGAGGCCCGCTTCAAGGCCGGCGTGGACAACTACCTGACCGTGCTGGATGCGCAGCGCAGCCTCTACACGGCCCAGCAGACCCTGATCGGCCTGCGCCTGTCCGAGCAGCTCAACCGCGTCACGCTGTGGAAGGTGCTGGGCGGCGAGCAGGTGCAGGCGTCGTCCGCCTCGGCACCGGTGGATTCCTGAGCGCAGGCGGTGTATTCTGCGAGCCCGCAGAACATGCCGCCCCGACCACGATGAGCCCCTTTGCCAACACCCCCGAACCGCCTTACTACGCCGTCATCTTCTCGTCGCGCAGGACGCCGGGCGACGATGATGGCTACGGCCTCATGGCCCAGCGCATGGTGGACCTGGCCGCGCAGCAGCAAGGCTTCCTGGGCGCCGAAAGCACGCGCGGCGAGGACGGTTTCGGCATCACCGTGTCGTACTGGTCCACGGCCGAATCCATTGCGCGCTGGAAGCAGGATGCCGAGCACCTGGTCGCCCAGCAACTGGGCAAGGACGCCTGGTACGAGCACTATGAATTGCGCGTGGCCCGCGTGGAGCGCGCCTACGGCAAGCGCTGAATCCGGGCCGCCTCCGCTTGCACCACGGCCCCGGCCAGCAGCGCGATGGAGCGCGGCGCGCAGCCCTCGGCATCGTTGCTCACCGTCACGAAGGCGGGCAGCCCGCGGCTGGTGATGCCATCGATGGTCTTGGCGAGGATGGCGCGCGTGTGCACATCGGGCGTGCGGATCTCGTCGAAGGGGTCGTGCTTCTTTTGCGCATCGGGGTAGCCGTAGGCACCGAACTCGCGGTTCAGGTTCCAGCGGCAGACCAGGGGGCTGGGCCACAGCTGCCGCAGAAAAACCAACTGCTCTTCGATGGGCGGCATCTTGCCGTGCAGCCCCAGGCAGAAGGTGGCGCCCGCAGCGCGCAGCGTGTCCGCCAGCTCGGGCGTCAAAAGCTCCGGGTCGCGCACCTCTACCGCCACGATGATCTGCGCGCCCAGAGGATGGGCAGCCAGCGCCGCTCGCACCGCGTCCAGCATGGCCTGCAGCCGCGCCAGCAGTTCGGTGGGGCGGCTCAGCAGGCCCCAGGTCATGGGACTGAGCTGGAACACCAGCACGCCGAGCTGCTCGCCCAGCCCTTCGAGCGTGGGTTCGACGAAGCTGGTCACGGCCAGATCGGGCTGAAGGAACACGGGGTTCAGCGACATGCCCTTGCCATCCTCGTCGCGGACCTGCGCATCGGTGACCACCGAAGGGCACTTGACCACGAAGCGGAAATCGGCCGGCACCTGGCCCGCGAAGGCCAGGTACTGGCTGGCCGTCAACGGCTTCCAGAAACTGCGGTCCACGCAGACCGTGCGCATCAGCGGATGCCGGCCATAGGCCTCCAGTCCCTTCTTGGCGAGCACGCTTTTGTCATAGGCACCATCCCAGACCAGGCCTTCCCAGCCCGGGTAGGACCAGGTGGAGACCCCCATGCGCAGGCCCGGCGGAAGCTGGTCCGCTAGCGCCTGCCATTGCAGGGCCCCGGGCGCCAGCTGCACGGCGCCGACGGCCTTGCGGGATGCCGGCTTGCGGCCGCCAGGCGCGGGGGGCGGGGCAGGGGAGGCTGGTGGGGGAGAACCGAACAGATCGTCTTGCATTCGAGGCTGATGATTGTGGCAGAGGGGGCCTGCATGCCACGCGGCGCGGCAACGCAGGCAACGGATCGATTTTGCAAACCCTTGAATTCATTGACCTGCAAGAAATGCTTGCATTTGCGGGTCGGCCGTGAGCGGCCCGGCCCGAATCGCGTGTGGCACACTTGGCCGCTTTCCGGATTCCACGCCACGGGGCGCCTCTCGAATGCAAAAAATCATTGGCCAAATCGCCGCAGAACTGAATGTCAAGCCGCAGCAGGTGGATGCTGCGGTCGAATTGCTTGATGGCGGAGCCACGGTTCCGTTCGTCGCCCGCTACCGAAAGGAAGTGACAGGCGGCCTGGACGATACGCAATTGCGCCAGCTCGAGGAGCGCCTGGGCTATCTGCGCGAGTTGGAAGACCGCAGGGGCACGGTGCTCAAGGCCATCGACGAGCAGGGCAAGCTGACCGATGCGCTGCGCCTGGCCATTGCCAATGCGCCGACCAAGCAGGAGCTGGAGGACATCTACCTGCCCTTCAAGCAAAAACGCCGCACGAAGGGCCAGATTGCCAGGGAATTCGGCATCGAGCCGCTGGCCGACAAGCTGTTTGCCGATCCCACGCTGGACCCGCACAAGGAGGCCGAGGCCTTCTGCAAGCCGGCCACCGTGCTGGACGACGGCAAGCCGGGCCCCGATTTCTCCACCACCTTCGCCGTGCTCGATGGCGTGCGCGACATCCTGTCCGAGCGCTGGGCCGAAGACCCGGCCCTGGTGCAGAAGCTGCGCGAATGGCTGTGGGAAGACGGCCTGCTGCGTTCCAAGAAGGTCGAATCCAAGAACGAGAACGATCCCGAGGTCGCCAAGTTCCGCGACTATTTCGAATACGACGAACCGATCGGCCGCGTGCCCTCGCACCGCGCCCTGGCCGTGTTCCGCGGCCGCGCGCTGGAGATTCTCGAAGCCAAGCTGGTCCAGCCCGTGGAGCCGGAACCCGGCCAGCCCAGCCTGGCCGAAGGCAAGATCGCCCTGCACCTGGGCTGGAGCCACGCCAAGCGCGCCAGCGACGACCTGATCCGCAAGTGCGTGGCCTGGACCTGGCGCGTCAAGCTGAGCCTGTCCACCGAGCGCGACCTGTTCTCGCGCCTGCGCGAAGACGCCGAGAAGGTGGCCATCAAGGTCTTCGGCGACAACCTGCGCGACCTGCTGCTGGCCGCGCCTGCGGGCCAGCGCGCCGTCATCGGCCTGGATCCGGGCATTCGCACGGGCGTCAAGGTGGCCGTGGTGGACAGCACGGGCAAGCTGGTGGATACCGCCACCATCTACCCGCATGAGCCGCGCCGCGACTGGGACGGCTCCCTGGCCGTGCTGGCCCGCCTGGTCGAAAAGCACCAGATCAACCTGATTGCCATCGGCAACGGCACGGCCAGCCGCGAGACGGACAAGCTGGCGGCCGACCTGATCAAGATCGCCGGCAAGGCCGACCGCCAGATCGAGAAGGTCGTGGTCAGCGAGGCCGGCGCTTCCGTGTATTCCGCCAGCGAATTCGCCTCGCAGGAAATGCCCGATGTGGACGTGAGCCTGCGCGGCGCCGCCAGCATTGCGCGCCGCCTGCAGGATCCGCTGGCCGAGCTGGTCAAGATCGACCCCAAGAGCATTGGCGTGGGCCAGTACCAGCACGACGTGAACCAGAGCGAGCTGGCGCGCCAGCTCGACGCCGTGGTCGAGGACTGCGTGAATTCCGTGGGCGTGGACCTGAACACGGCCTCGGCGCCGCTGCTGTCGCGCGTCTCGGGCCTGTCGGGCAGCGTCGCCAAGTCCGTGGTGCGCTGGCGCGATGCCAACGGCTCCTTCAGGAGCCGCAAGCAGCTGATGGACGTGGCCGGCCTGGGCGCCAAGACCTTCGAGCAGTCCGCAGGCTTTCTGCGCATCCGCGGCGGCGACAACCCGCTGGACATGACCGGCGTGCACCCGGAAACCTATCCCGTGGTCGAACGCATCATCGCCGCCACGGGCAAGAGCGTGGACCAGCTCATGGGCCGTGCCGAAGTGCTCAAGGGGCTGAAGGCCGAGCAGTTCGTGAACGAGCAGTTCGGTGCCATCACCATCAAGGACATCCTGGGCGAGCTGGAAAAGCCCGGCCGCGATCCGCGCCCCGACTTCGTGGTGGCACGCTTCAATGACGGCGTGGAAGACATCAAGGACCTCAAGGAAGGCATGACGCTGGAGGGCACGGTCAGCAACGTGGCCCAGTTCGGCGCCTTCGTGGACCTGGGCGTGCACCAGGATGGCCTGGTCCACGTCAGCCAGATGAGCCACAAGTTCATCGAGGACGCGCGCGAGGTCGTCAAGACCGGCCAGATCGTCAAGGTCAAGGTGCTGGAGGTCGATGTGGCGCGCAAGCGCATCAGCCTGACCATGAAGCTGGATGCGGCGCCCGCGCGCCGCGACGGTCCCCGTGACAACCGCTTCGAGAGCCCAGGCCGCGGCAGCCAGGGCCATCAGGGCGGCCAGCGCCGCGCGCCCGAGCCGGCACAGCAGTCGGCCATGGCCTCGGCCTTCGCCAAGCTGCAGACCCGCAAGTAAGGCCGGGCTGGGCAAGGCAGGAAACGCTATGGCTGCGCACGCACTGGATCTGCAGACGCTGTTGACCCAGACGCTGGCCCTGCCGGCGCAGCCGCGCATGGTGGCCCTGCTGCTGCGCGAACTGGTGCCCGAGCAGCCCAGCCTGCGCCGGCTGAGCCAGCTGTTCGCGGCCGACCCCGCGCTGGCTGCCGGGCTGCTGGTGCAGGCCAACGGCCCCGTCTTCGGCATGGCGGGCCGTGTCACCGGCATTCCCGAGGCGCTGGCCCTGCTGGCGCCCGCGCAGTTGCGCCAGATCGTGCGGGGCATGCCGCTGGGCGTGGGCACCCATGCCGTGCCGGGCGTGGCCATGCCGGCCTTCTGGCGCTACAGCGTGGATGCCGCGCGCGTGGCCCGCGCGCTGGCCGGTACGGTGCAGGCCAGCCCCACGGCAGCCTATGCGGCAGGCCTGCTGCACGGGCTGGGCGAGCTGGCCATGCACATGATCGATCCCGGCCGCGCGGCCACCATCTCCGAGCTGGTCGGCCCGCTGGACCCGCGGCGTGCCGAACTGGAGATGCGGCTGTGCGGCTACGCATACAGCCATGTCAGCGCGGGCCTGGCCCGGCGCTGGAACCTTCCGCCGCTGCTGGCCGATGCGCTGCAGCACCTGCACGCGCCGCTGGCCCAGCCCGGCTTCGATCCCCTGGCCTGCGTGCTGCACATCGCCGCATGGCGCGCCCGATCGCGCGAGGCGCAATGGGGCGAGCGCGCGCTGGCCGTGAGCTTTCCCGGCGAAGTGGGAGTGGCCCTGGGCCTGGACATCGACATGGTGCTTCGCCAAGACCCGGTGGACTGGATGGCCGACACGGGCCTGGACGTGCTGCTTTAGCGTCAGTTCCGGCGCCAGGGCGCCGGCACCATGTCGAAAAGGGGCGTGGGGTCGCGCCGGTAGGGCGCGGGGCTGATGGGGGCCATGGGCTGCATGGTCATGGGGTCGATGCTTGCCAGCTGCTGCATCCAGCCGATGTCCACGCCGCCGCCCTGTGCAGGGCGCGAATAGATCAACTCCAGCATGCGCCGCGATGCTGCATGGCCGTGGGATGCCGCCTGCTGGTACAGGCGCAGGGCTTCGGTGTAGTTGGCCGGTACGCCCTCGCCACGGTGGTAGCGCTGGGCCTGCTCCCACTGCTGCTGGGCCGTGACGGGCTGGCGCACCTGGATGTCCTGCTCGCTGGGCGAGCCCCGCAACTCCGGCGCACGCTGCAGTCTTTGCGGCCCCGGTGCCGAAGGCGGGGCAGACGTGCCGTGGGCAGACACCAACTGGCCTGCGGGCCGCATGCGCTCGCCCAGCATCTGTGCATTGGTCGCCGCGCTGGATGAGCGTGGCGCTGCCGCGCGGAACTGGCGCAGGGCGGCCTCGGGCTCGCCCTGCGCAAGCAGGGCCAGGCCCCATTCCAGCTGGGCACCTGGGCTGCCGGAGCGCGCCGCGCGCTGCAGCAGTTCCTGGTCGGGCGTGCCTGCCAGGGACGAGACTTCGCCCACGGGCTCGGCCGTGGACAGCGGCGCCAGGCGCCGGGCCAGCAGCCATTCCAGGTACTGGGCGCGGGCCGGGTCGGTCTTGGCCAACTGGTCAATCCAGGGCCTGGCGGCCGGTGGGTCGGGGGGCTGTCCGCAGCCGTCCAGGGCGCACCATGCCAGGCCCGCGCTGGCCAGCGGATGGCCGGCCCGCTGTGCGCGTTCGAACCAGGTCCTGGCCTGCGGCCCGTCCTGGGCCATGGCAATGCCATGCAGCGCCAGCAGGCCCATCACCCATTGCGCTTCGCGCTGCGTGGCCGGGCTCACGCCCTTGCCTTCGGCGCGGCTGCGCAGCTGGGACAGGGCCCGTTGCTGGGCGGTGTCCGAGGTCGAGGTGATGTTGCTGGTGCCAGGCTGGGAGCCGTACACGCTGGCCGTCGCCACACGGATGGGCATGACCGGCGTGAAGCGGGCCGCTGCCTGCACATGCGGCAGCACGGCGGGCGCCAGACCGGGCAGCACCACCAGCAGCCCGGGCAGCACAAGCCTGGCGGCCAGGCGCAGCCCGCGGCGCCGCCGCGGCGAGGTTTCATGAGCGCTGGAGGGCATGGCAGGTGCCTCTGGTTGGCTTGTGGTCCGCACCATGCATCAGTGCTTGGTCTGGGCCGGCACCACCTGCCAGAAGCGGGCCGAGCCGGTGTACCCGTCTGCGCCCAGCGAGCTGGCCATGTACTGGTTGACATCCTCCAGGGAGCGCATGCCCGGGATGGCGATGAAGGCCTTGCCCTGGAGCAGCGTGGGCAGCTTGTCGGTCATGTTCTGCTCGGTAGCGAAGCAGGCCACGCCTTCCTTGCCGGGAGGGCCGGCGTTGATCACATAGCCGGGGTTGGGACTCATCCAGTCGGGCAGGCGAACGGACTGTGCAGCGGTGATCCAGCCCGAGCGGTTCACGTCGTTGGGAACCAGCCGGGTGACCTCGCCATCGGCGCCTGCCATGAAGCAGGACAGGTAGGAGGCACGCGACACGGTGGTGGACAGGAAGAGCTGTTCACCCGTCTCGAAGGAGGTGCGGGTGGGCGTGATGTTCTCCACCCACAGGTCCAGCTTGCGGTCGGGCGCGGGGGCTCCGTAGCGGTAGTCGCCCGTGGCCACGGCCACGTTCTCGGAGGCGGTGGTGACCGGCGCTGCGCTCTTGGTGTTCCAGCCGATGCGCGTGATGTGCCCGTCGGCGCCCACGGCCACGAAGTCGCGCAGTGCGCGTTCGTAGGTGTTGAAGTCCACCACGCCGCTGACCACCATGCCGTTGTCGGCCTGGAAGCGCCCTATGGCCTCACGCCACTGCGGGTTGCCCGCGGTGAAGGCAGGAGCGTCCGGCGGCAGATAGCCCTTGCTGATCAGCGACTGGCGCACCAGTTCCTGGTGGATGCCGGCTTCGCCTTCCTCGTACCAGTCGCGCAGCTGGCGCTGGAAGTCGGGGTGGGTCTGGTCCAGCGTCAGGCATTGCCAGTAGGGCAGGCGCGACCATTTGCCCAGCAGCTCGATCATGCCCAGCTCCACCAGGGTGCGCACGGCCGGGCCCGAGCCCTGGGCGTAGTCGCGGCCCACGCTGAACTGCACGCCGTAGGTGCCAATGCGGCCGGACAGATCCAGGCCCTGGCTGCCGTTGCCGATGACGACTTCGTTGGCCGAATCCAGGCCCGGGATGATGGTGCGCGTGCGGAAGTCGCCCAGGTGCAGTTCCATGCCCAGCACGGCGCCACTGCGGTTGGCGCTGTAGCCGGTTTCCAGGCGCGAAGCGCTGGTGCCCACTTCCAGGTTGTTGCGCAGCACGTTCTGGTCCATGAAGGACACGGCGCCCGACACATACAGGGCAGGACGCTGCAGCTGGATCTGGTTGTTGTTGAGCAGGATGGTGGTCAGGTTCTGCACCGTATCCTGGCGCGCGATATCCACCTCATAGTCCACGTAGCGGAAGGCGCTGCTGACGCGCGACATCTGGGACAGGGCGGTGACCACCATCTCCTTGGCGGCCACGGCCACGCGGCCCGAGTAGTCGGGCAGCTGCTTGCTGGTGATCAGCACCGTGGGCATGTGGCTGTTGCGGAACATCCTGTCCATGCACATCAGCGAGTCGGAAAAGCTCGAAATGGAGCGCACCGGCCGCACCACGGGGCGGTCGGCCGCATAGACCTTTTCCATGTACTTGGAATCCTTGCGCGCATCCAGCGGTGCGCAGCCCGACAGCAGCACGATGGAGGCCGAGACGGCGCAGGCAATCACCCGCATGCAACCCTGTCTGCCGGACCATCGCTGGCGGAAAGTCCCACGGTCGTCCGCATGGCCGCCGAGTGCCGGCTGCAGCGCGGCATCGGGGCGGGGAAGTCCTGGCGATGGAAGGCTGTTGCGCATGATGGACCTCTGCTGGAAAACGGCGAGCCAGGGCACTGGCGCCCAGGGGCGCCTGCACCGGAAATGGAGGGTCGAGAAACGGCAGGCGACCAGGTGGCTGGCCGCCTGGCTGCACTAGCGGCAGACGTTGATCAGGTCGCCCTTGAGGACCACGATCTGGTCCTTGGTCTGCGGTCCGTAGCGGTTGAAGGCGCTGGCGTTGGTGTTGCTGGCCAGGTCCTGCGTGCAGGTGCGCTTCATGCCGGTACTGCTGGTCGTGGTGGTGGTCACCACGTCGGCATCGGTGGCCACACCCGGCGCGCCATTCATGGCCATTGCCTCGTAGCGCGCAATCTTGGCCTTGATGCTGATGGGGATGTCGGTCACGGTTTCCAGCCCCGACGATGTCGTGGGCTTGGCCGTCGGCAGCCTGAGGTAGTCGACGGGTTTGTTCAGGACCACCGGGTCTTCGCCGGGGGCGCCTGCGTGGAGGGTGTTCGCTCCGAGGGCGAGCCAGGCCAATAGGGCAGCCGAGCAGATGTGAGCGGCGTTGTGCATGGTGGGCTCTCCTGGTGCAGTGGCCTGGGCCGGTGCCGGGAGAATGCTGCCGAACGGCCCCGGGCCGTACGGCAGTTTCCTTCACCCGGCAACCAGGCTCAGTGGTTGTTGTAGCAGGTCACACAGCCGTTGTTGCTGGAGATGTTCTGCACTGCCATGGACCCGTTGCCGGCATAGTTGACGATGCCCGAGTTCTTGGCAGCCACCACCTGGATCGAAGTGCTCTTGATGTCCACTTCGCCATAGTTGGAGGCCAGGTTGTTGACGGCCACGGCGCTGAAGCCATTGGCAGTGTTCACGATGCCGCTGCCCGTGGCTGCCACGACCTGCAGCGAGCTGCCATGCTTGTCGACGGTCACGTTGCCTGCATTGCTGGCCAGATTCTGGGAGGCCTTGCCGCCGCCTGTCGCAATGTTGAGCACACCGGATCTGTTCAGTGCGGTGACCTGGACGCTGGGGCCGCTGATGTCGATGTAGGAGCTGCTCGAGCCGCCGCCGCCGCCACCGCTGGGACCTGCCATGGCGGCTGTTGCGATCAAGGTCAGGGAAAGGATTGCAAGCGATTTCATGATGGCTCCTTGGTGAAGAAACGGACTATCAGAAAAAGGTGTGTAAGCACCCGTTTTGCAGACACTTTGCGGAGGCTTCCGGCTTTGTCTCCCTGGTCCCCTGCTCGTTGTCTGGACTCCAATGTGCTTGGGGTGCCCCTGCCGTTCCATCTCTTGTCCGGGGTAGCCATGAGCGCTGATGCGGGGGGCGGGTACTTACCCGTCCAACCCGTTGGCGGACGGGGTGCATCGCGTTAAAGGCGCCGTCAAGCGCCGTGGATGGAGTTGGGTAGTTTCAAGGTGTAACGACAGAAAATTTACGGTTGCACCTTGGCATCGGTCCGTTGCTTTGGCGTGGCCGGGGCCGTGCAGGCAACCTGGTGTATCCAAGTGCATACGCTTGGAGCGCTTGGTGGAGGCAGCGGCCGGACCGCCGTCTTCCACAGGCCGCCATTGCGGGCAGAGCAGGTGGCTTCTGTGGGATCGGGCCTGCCGGACCGGCACTCAGGGAACTCCGTAGTCGATTCCTCACACAGATGTGTTAATTTGTAATCTACGCAATCTTTCACAAACTTCGTCAAAGATTGTGGATATCGGTGGCGATTTCTCTTAATGTGGAAAGGCGAGTCTGTGATCGGTTGCGTCATATACATGGCGTGACATTTGAGGAGAGCAGCATGAATCCATCCGACGTTCCCGCCGATGCCCGTCCCCTGATCGCCGAGTCTCCCCGCGCCCAGGGCATGCTGGGCACAGGTCTGAGCTCCGCCATGTGGCCCGACTACCTGGCGGGCCAGCCCGACAAGCCCGTGCGTGTGCTGCTGGTGGACGACGATGCCCACATCCGCATGGTCATTGCCCAGGAGATCATGAACGACCCGCGCACCCTGGTCGTGGCCCAGGCCGGCAGCGTGCGCGAGGGGCGCAAGGCCATCCGCCAGCATGAATTCGACGTGATGCTGGTGGACCTGAACCTGGGCGACGGCGAGGGCTTCGAGCTGCTGGACATGCTGAAGACCGTGCGGCCCACGGCCGAGGCCGTCATCATCTCCGTGATGGAAAACGACGAACAGGTGCTGCGTGCCTTCGAGCTGGGGGCCACGGGCTACCTCGTCAAGAACTCCTGGTTCGGCAACTATCCGCAGGCCGTGCTGCAGGTGGCCAACGGCGGCGCATCCGTCACCCCCAGCCTGGCGCGCAGATTGCTGCAGCGCTTCGACAAGACCCTTGGCGCCGAGCCCAAGCGCCGCACGCCCGACGAGGCAGACCGCCTGTCCACCCGCGAGCGCGAGGTGCTGCGCATGGTGGCCAGCGGCTACACCAGCGCCGAGATCGGCTCGCGCCTGATGATCAGCGCCATGACGGTCAACACGCACATCAAGAACATCTACCGCAAGCTGCAGGTGCGCACACGCGCCCAGGCGGTGCGCTTTGCATCGCTGCGCGGCCTGTTCTGATCCTGGAGCGGCATCCTGCCCGCAGCGGCCTGCCGCCGCCCGGGCCATGGCGGCCGCGCCTGGCACGGCCTGGCCATGAAAGATCCCCTTCGCACGCTGGCCATCTGCCTGGCCCTGGGCCTGCTGCAGATGCTGGGCCTGTGCGCCTGGCTCTGGCAGGCGGGCGCACAGGCCCCGCCGTGGCTGAGCCTGGCCAGCCTGGCCCTGCTGGTATCCACGGCGCTGCTGTGCGCCATGGGCGCCTGGCGACTGCACAGGCTGCTGCTGTGGCGGCGCCGGCGCAGTCCCCGGCCCTCGCGCGAGGTGCAGGCCGAGCGCCGGCGAATTGCCGCCGACCTGCACGACGGCGTGGGTGGCCTGCTGGTGCATGCCATGGCCTTGCTGGACCCGCGCGAGACCGGCCAGCGCCAGGCGCAGGAGCTGCTGGAGCAGGCCTTGCTCGATCTGCGGCTCATGGTGGATGCCATGGATGCCATGGAAGATGCCTTGCCCGTGCGGCTGGCGCGCCTGCGCCATCGGCTGCAGCCCGTGCTGGACCGGCGCGGCATGCGCATCTGCTGGAGCGTGGCCGATCCGCACGCCGACGCGGGGCTGCGCGGGCTGCCCAACCTGCCAGACTTGCCGCGTGGCCAGCCGTCCCAGCAGTTGCTGGCCATCGTCCAGGAGGCCGTGAGCAATGCGCTGCAGCATGCGCGCGCCACCACGCTGTGGCTGGTGCTGGAGCCGACGCAACCGGTGGATCGCGTGGATGCGGCAAGCCCTGGCCGCGATGCCTGGCGTGCATTGCACTGGGAGCTGCGCGTGGAGGATGACGGTTGCGGCCTGCCTGCCGGCCCTGGCCCTGGCCCTGCGCAGAGCGCTCTGCTGCCTGGCCTGCAGGGCATGGGCCTGGCAGGCATGCATCGCCGTGCCCATGCCATCGGGGCTGTGCTGGACATCCTGCCGCGTGCCGGCGGGGGAACCGTGGTGCGTGTACGCTGGTGACCGGGGCATTGCGCCAGCGGCAACGGCGTTCCGGCAATTGCGGTGCCCGCTGACAGGGCAGGCCTGCGGCGCGCTGTGCAATCCCCCGATATGCGGATGCGAGGCAGTATCCATGCCTGCATACGAGCCCTGACAGCCCGTTTCCATGAACCCACATTCCGACCCTGCGCCGGCGCCTGCACGGCAGGCCATTCCTGCAGCCACCGAAGGCGCCAATGTTTCCGGTGCAGCATCGAATTCCGCCACCCCTGCCGATTTCGCGCGCAGCGTGCGTTCGGCCCTGCCGGGCCTGGCGCAGCTGGCCGATATGGTGCCCGCGCTGCGCCTGCTCACCGGGCTGCTGGTGGCCAGCATCGTCATCGCCGGCCTGTATTTCGGCCAGGGCCTGCTGATTCCGCTGGCGCTGGCGCTGTTGTTCGGCTTTTTGCTGGATCCGGCCGTCTCCCGACTCAAGCGCTGGGGCATGCCGCGCATGGCGGCCACGCTGCTGGTGGTGGTCATGGCGCTGGCCACCCTGGCGGGAATGGGTACCTATCTGGGCAGCCAGGTGCAGCAGCTCAGCGCCGATCTGCCCACCTACCAGAACACCATCCGCGACAAGCTGCGCAGCCTGCGCAGGAACGCCAACATGCCCAGTGCCTGGGACGGCGCGCTGCGCACCTATGACACCGTGGAGCGCGAGATATCGCGCGGCGCCACCACGCCCCGCGTGCAGAAGGTGGAGATCCAGTCGCCCGAGCAAAAGCCCACGGCGCGCATGCTGCAGTGGCTGGGCCGCGTGGCCGAGCCCGTGACCACGGCCGGCATCGTGCTGCTGTTCGTGATCCTCATCCTGCTGGACCGCGATGACCTGCGCGACCGGCTGCTGCGCCTGATGGGCGGCAACCTGCATGTGGCCACCGACGCGCTGGACGAGGCCTCGCAGCGCATAGGCAAGTACCTGCGCATGCAGTTCGTCGTCAACATCACCTACGGGCTGCCCATGGCGGCGGGGCTGTGGTTCATCGGCGTGCCGGGCGCCATTCTCTGGGGCGTGCTGGCGGCCATCATGCGTTTCGTGCCCTATGTGGGGGCCATGATCTCGGCCGCCTTCCCGCTGGCGCTGGCCTTTGCCGTGGACCCGGGCTGGCAGATGCTGCTGATGACGCTGGGCCTGATCATGGCGCTGGAGCTGATCAGCAACAACCTGATCGAGCCCTGGCTGTATGGCAGCAGCACGGGCCTGTCCACGCTGTCCATCATCGTGTCGGCCACCTTCTGGACGGCGCTGTGGGGGCCGATAGGGCTGATCCTGTCCACCCCGCTCACGGTCTGCCTGCTGGTGCTGGGGCGCTACATCCCGGCGCTGCAATTCATGGAAGTGCTGCTGGGCAGCTCGCCCGTGCTCGGGCCGGCCCAGCGCCTGTACCAGCGCCTGCTGGCCGACGACGTGGAGGATGCGGTCACGCTGGCGCATGAAATGGTGGATGCAAGGCTGCCGGCGCGGGCCTCGGCGGACGAACGCTCGGCAGCGGTGGCCGGTTTCTATGACGAGGTGGCCATCCCCGCACTGCGCCTGGCCACGCAGCAGCACCATGAATCGGCCACGGCCGAACACCGGCTGCGCCTGTCCAGCGGCATGGATGCACTGATCGAGGAACTGCGAGAAAGCCATCCGGCGCCTGCCACAGCTCTTGCCTCGCGCGCCCTGCGCATCCACTGCGTGGGCGCGCGCTGGGAGGTCGATGCCCTGGCAGCCGCCATGGTGGCGCACAGCGAGGCGCTGCGCGGCCACGTGGTCAGCTGCTCGGACTGGGCCCTGGCCGCCGACCCGCAGTGGCGCCAGCTGGGACCGGGGCAGGGCGGCCTGCCGCAAGGCCATGCAGGAGCCCAGGCCCTGGCCGAGGCGCAATTGCTGGTGCTGTCCGTCTTCAGCACCCAGCCCCAGACCGTGGTGCGCCAACTGATGCGCCGCGTGCGCCGCCACTGGCCGCACCTGCGCGTGGTGCTGGCGCTGTGGAATGCGCCGGCCGTGGTGTCCGATCCCGATTTTGCCCGCCGCTGCGGCGCCGCGGCCTGCGTGGCCAGCCTGCGCGAGTTGCAATTGTGGGTGGATGCGCTGCGCCTGCCCGACGCCGCAGGCCACGGCCTGGCCGCCCCCATCCCCGAGGACGACGCCCAGCGCGTGCGCCAGCTGCACGACAGCGGCGTGCTTGCGCCCGGCCTGCCGCCGCTCTACCACGAGGCTGCCCAGCAGGCCGCCAACGCCTTCGACGTGAAATGGGCCCAGGTCTCCTGGGTCGATGCCGACCGCGTGCACACGCCAGGCAGCCTGCTGGTGGCGGACCAGGGCGACCCGGCTTCCGCCGGCATGCCGCGTGCGCAGTCCATCTGTTCCTACGTGGTCCATGGCGGTGAGGCCCTGGTGGTGCACGACGCCACGCGCGACCCCCGGTTTGCCGGCAATCCCGTGCTGCAGGCGATGCGGCTGCGCTTTTACGCGGGCGTGCCGCTCAAGAACCGCCACGGCACGGTGCTGGGCAGCTTCTGCATCATGGACGACGCGCCGCGCGAGGTCTCGGCGGCCGATCTGGAGCTGCTGGGCGTCATGGCCGAGCAGTTGATGCAGAACGTGGAGGTGCGCCGGATGATGGAATCTGGCGCTGCATCGGCTCCAGTGCAGACTTCGGCGCAAGTGGCATCCCGAACGCCACCCCAGCCACCATCGTCGTCGCCATCGACAACACCCCAACCGAGTGCTGGCGGCTGAGTCCCGCCTACAGCGAGGTGGCCAGCATCTGCTCGTAGTCGTCGGCGCTGGCCAGGCGCGGGTTCGTGCCATGGCAATGGTCCTTGAGCGCACCGCCGATCACGGCCGCGAACTGCGCGCGCTCCACGCCCATGGCGGCCAGGCCCGTGGGCAGGCCCAGTCGGGCGTTCATGTCGCGTATGGCTTCGGGAATGTCGCTGTCCGATGCCAGGCCCATGGCGTGGGCCATGCGCTGCAGGCGCTGTTCGGCGCGCACGCTCTCTGCCTCGGCATTGAAGCGCACCACGGCGGGCAGGAACATGGCGTTCAGCGTGCCATGGTGCAGGCGCGGGTTCACGCCGCCCAGGCTGTGGCTGAGGCTGTGCACGCAGCCCAGGCCCTTCTGGAAGGCCATGGCGCCCTGCATGCTGGCGCTCATCAGCTGGCGGCGCGCCTCGGCGTCCTGGCCGTTGCGCGTGGCGCGCTCGATGTGGGCCCAGCCGCGCGTGAGGCCATCGAGCGCAATGCCGTCGGCAGGCGGGTTGAAGGCTGCCGCCATGAAGGTCTCCATGCAATGGGCAATGGCGTCCATGCCCGTGGCGGCCGTCAGCATGGCGGGCAGGCCGTAGGTCAGTTCCGGGTCGCAGATGGCGGCACGGGGCACCAGGTGCCAGCTGTGAAAGCCCAGCTTGCGGTGATCGTCCACGATGATGATGGCGCCGCGCGCCACCTCGCTGCCCGTGCCGCTGGTGGTGGGCACGGCGATCAGCGGGGCCACGCGCTCGCTGATGCGCGGCGAGCCTCCCTCGATGGTGGCGTAGTGCGACAGCGGCCCTTCGTGCGTGGCCGCAATCGCCACGCCCTTGGCGCAGTCGATGGCGCTGCCGCCGCCCACGGCGATCAGGCCGTCGCAGCGCTGCTCCCGGTAGATGGCGGCGGCCGCGCGCACGGCGGCCTCGGTGGGGTTGGAGGGGGTCTGGTCGAACACCGCATGCGGCATGCCGCCCAGCGCATCCAGCGCCTTTTGCAGCACGCCAGCGGCCTTGACGCCCTGGTCGGTGACGATCAGCGGCCGCGTGATGCCCACGCGCTCGCACTCCTGGCGCAAAAGGCGCACGGCGCCGAAGTCAAACTGGATCTGGGTGACGTAGTTGATGAAGGCCATGGTCGGTGACTCGTTGCGGGCCGCTGCGGCCCGTGGTGGGGATCAGGGGGAGTGCGCCGAATCTAGACCGCGCGTGCTGCACTGCAAACAAAGCAAACCCTGAGAGGGCGCTGCGGCGGTCACCGGGGCGACAGCGCGGGCATGCGCCGCCATCGCTCGGCTGCCAGGGCCTTGTGCTCGCGGCACAATGCCTGCTGCGCCTGGCCTGTCGCACCTTGTCGGCCGCACTTGGCCGGCCGCACCGAACCGTCTTGCCAGATAGCCCCGACCGAACCTGTCCCTGAACGTGCTCCTGAACGTGCCCCAGCCTGAATCCTCCTCCCATGCCACGCCGCTGCCGGCGTCCCTGACCCACCAGATGCGCGATGTGCTGCGCCGCATGGAGCGCGCCGCGCGCACGCCCATGCACCAGCTCGGCGCCGAGGGAGCACGTGCCGCCTACGAGGCGGGTGCCGGCGTGCTCGAAATTCCCAAGCCCGTTCTGCCGCGTGTCGAGGAACTGCAGATTCCCGCGCGCGATGGCGCCTTGCTGCCCGCGCGGCTCTATGCCCCCTTGGAGCGCAGCCAGGCACCGGCCACGGGCCTGCCCGTGCTGCTGTACCTGCACGGCGGCGGCTTCACCGTGGGCAGCGTGGCCACGCACGATGTGCTGTGCCGCCAGCTGGCCCATCTGTCGGGCGCCATGGTGGTCTCGCTGGACTACCGGCGCGCCCCAGAGCACAAGTTTCCCACCGCCCACAACGACGCCTGGGACGCGCTGCAGTGGCTGGCCGCGCAGGCGGCCTCGCTGGGCGCCGACCCTGGGCGCCTGGCCGTGGGCGGCGACAGCGCGGGCGGAACGCTGGCAGCGGCCTGCGCCATCCATGCGCGCGACGCCGGCCTCAAGCTGGCCCTGCAACTGCTGATCTACCCGGGTACCACGGCGAACCAGGACACCGACTCGCACCGCCGCTTCGCCCACGGGCTGGTGATCGACGAGCCGGCCATCACCTGGTTCTTCGCCCAGTACCTGAACAGCCCCGCCGACCGCGAGGACTGGCGCTTCGCCCCGCTGCTGGCCCCCGATGTGGACGGCGTGGCCCCGGCCTGGATAGGCCTGGCCGAATGCGACCCGCTGGTGGACGAGGGCGTGGAATACGCCGACAAGCTGCGCATGTCCGGCGTGCCCGTGGACCTGGAGATCTACCGGGGCGTGACCCATGAATTCGTGAAGATGGGCCGCGCCATTGCCGAAGCGCGCCGTGCACATGCCGACATGGCGCGCGCCTTGAGCGACGCTTTCTCGGCCTGAAGGCCAAGACACCCCAAGACAACAGGAGAGAACCCCCATGCAACGCCAAGATTTCCGCACGCTGCACCGCATCGAAGTGCGCTGGTCCGAAGTGGACGCCCAGAAGATCGTCTTCAACGCCCACTACCTGATGTATGCCGACGTGGCCGTCACCGACTACTGGCGCCAGCTGGGCATGCCCTATGAATCGTCCTTCGCGGCCCTGGGCGGCGAGCTGTTCGTCAAGAAGGCCACCACCACCTACCATGCCCCGGCCACGCTGGGCGACGTGCTGCACGTGGGCATACGCTGCGCAAGGCAGGGCAACACCTCGCTGCTGTTCGAGGCCGGCATCTTCCGCGGCATGGAGCTGCTCAACACGGTGGAACTGGTCTATGTGTTTGCCGACGCCACCACGCGCCAGCCGCTGCCTGTGCCGCAGCCGCTGCGTGACGTGCTCACGGCCTACGAGGCCGGGCAGAGCGTGGTGCGCGTGGAGTCCGGCAGCTGGAACGACCTGGGACGCGACGCCGAGCGCCTGCGCCTGGCCGTGTTCGTGCACGAGCAAGGCGTGCCGCGCGAGATCGAGATCGACGAGTTCGACCCCGTGGCCCGCCACGCCGTGGTCTACAACGGCCTGGGCCAGCCGATCGCCACCGGCCGCCTGGTCAGCGACAGCCCCGGCGCGGGCAGGATCGGCCGCATGGCCGTGGACCGCAGCGTGCGCGGCGGCCGCTGGGGCCGCATCGTGCTGGACAGCTTGGTCGAAGCCTCGCGCCAGCGCGGCGACCGTGAAGTCGTGCTGCACGCGCAGCGCCATGCCGAGTCGTTCTACCTGCGCGCCGGCTTCACGCCGGAGGGCGAGCCCTATGAAGAGGCAGGCATTCCCCATATCACGATGAGGAAGGCGCTCGCCGCCTGAGCGGCAGGCTGCTCAGGGCCGGGCAAAGCTCAGATGTCCTCGCGCAACGCGTAGGGCAGGGGCTTGAGCTGCAGCGCCACGGCCTGCGCGGCATCGGCCCGCTGGCCTTCGCCCAGGGCGGCATGGGCCAGCAGGGGCTGGTCGGCCGAGTTGGTCTGCATGGAGACGATGGCGTCCCAGCCGCCGCCAGGCGCCGGGGCGGCCTGGACCACGGTGCCGGTGGCCTGCTCCAGGTCTTCGGGCGTGAAGACCTCCATGCCGGCGGCCACCGGCTGCTGTGCATGGGCAAGGTAGGCGCGGCGCTTGAGCGTGCCCCGGAACTGGCTGCGGGCCACCACTTCCTGGCCCGGGTAGCAGCCCTTCTTGAAATTCACGCCTTCCACCGATTCGTAGTTGAGCATCTGCGGCACAAAGGCATCCACCACGGGCGCCGACAGCGTGGCAATGCCGCTGGCGACTTCGCTCCAGAGCCAGTCGGCCTCGCTGAGCGCAGGGCCTTCGGGCAGGGGCGCGCCCACGGGCGCCACGCGCAGGGCGCGCAGCTGGCCGGCCGCCGGGTACAGGGCGATCAGGCTGGTGTCGCCGTCATCGGTCTTGGTCCAGGGCGCGGCTGCCGCGCCCAGGGCCTGCGCGGCGGCGTCGCCGGCCAGCCCCTGCAGCGTGAAATCGGCCGTGGCGTCGCTCAGCTTGCACTTGGCGCGCAGCACGAACATGGACAGGCGCTTGAGCGTGGGCGCCAGCAGGCTGCGGTCGCACAGCAGCAGGATCTCGTCCTTGCTGCGCTTGAAGCCGATGAAGCTGGCCAGCATGCGGCCCTTGGCCGAGCAGAAAGCCGCCAGACGCGCATGCTGCAGATCCAGCAGCGCGAAGTCGTTGGTCAGCTGTCCGTGCAGGAACTGGGCGGCGTCTTCGCCGAGTGCGCGTATCACGCCGAGATGGGAAACGGAAGCAATGCCGTTCAGTAGGGGCTGGGTCATGGCTGAATTATGATCAGCCGCTCTATTGCTTGCTTGGACCGAGGTTGTGCGCTTTATCTTTCGCGCTTTGATGATGTTGCTGGTGCTGGCCGCCGTGCTGGCCGGTGCCGGCTGGTGGTGGCTGAACCAGCCGCTGCCGCTGGCCCAGCCCACGCTGGAGCTGGAGGTCGAGCCCGGCACCACGCCGCGTGGCGTGGCCCGCGAAGTGGTGAAGGCCGGCGTGCAGACCGATGCGCGGCTGCTGTACGCCTGGTTCCGCGTCTCGGGGCAGGACCGGCAGATCAAGGCCGGCAACTATGAGCTGACCACGGGCCTGACCCCCTATGTGCTGCTTCAAAAACTCGCGCGCGGCGAGGAATCACTCAAGGCCCTGACCCTGGTGGAGGGGTGGAGCTGGCGCCAGGTGCGCGCAGCCCTGGCCCGCGAGGAATTCCTGCGTCAGGAAAGCGCAGGCATGGACGACGCTGCCCTCATGCAGGCCCTGGGCCGCGTGGGCGTGGCGCCCGAGGGCCGCTTCTTCCCCGATACCTATACCTATGCCAAGGGCAGCTCCGACCTGGCCGTGCTGCGCCGCGCCCTGCACGCCATGGACCGGCGCCTGGCCGATGTCTGGGCACTGCGCTCGGCCGACACGCCGCTCAGGACGCCCGACGAAGCGCTGATCCTGGCCAGCATCGTCGAGAAGGAAACCGGCCGCGCGGCCGACCGCGCACAGATCGCCGGTGTCTTCAGCAACCGCCTGCGCATCGGCATGCTGCTGCAGACCGACCCCACCGTGATCTACGGCCTGGGCGAGAAATTCGACGGCAACCTGCGCCGCCGTGACCTGCAGGCCGATACTCCCTGGAATACCTACACCCGTGCGGGCCTGCCGCCCACGCCCATCGCCATGCCGGGCAAGGCCGCCCTCATGGCCGCTGTGCAGCCCGCACAGACCAAGGCGCTGTACTTTGTGGCGCGTGGCGACGGCACCAGCCATTTCAGTGCCTCGCTGGACGAACACAACCGCGCTGTGAACCGCTACCAGCGCGGCCAGCAAAGCCCTGAGCAAAAGCCCTGAGATATTCCCCGAGGGCTGCTGCAGCCTGCGCAGCGCTTGCGTATCCTCTCTTTCCATATGACCACTGCAACTCCCGCCGGCCTGTTCATCAGCTTCGAAGGCATCGATGGCGCCGGCAAGTCCTCGCACATCGCGTCGCTGGCCCAGGCTTTCCGTGACCAGGGCCGCACGGTGACGCTCACCCGCGAGCCCGGCGGCACGCCGCTGGCCGAAAAGCTGCGCGCGCTGATGCTGCACGACGCCATGGACCCGCTGACCGAGGCCCTGATCGCCTTTGCCGCGCGACGTGACCACTTGGTGCAGGTGATCGAGCCCGCGCTGGCGCGCGGCGAGGTCGTGCTCTGCGACCGCTTCACCGATGCCACGTTCGCCTATCAGGGGGCGGGCCGGGGCTTCGACCTGCAGCCGCTGGCCACGCTGGAGCGCATGGTGCAGACGGGCACAGCCCCCCAGCCCGATCTGCTGCGCGAACCCCACCTGACGCTCTGGTTCGACCTGCCCGCCGAGGTGGCCGCCGAGCGCCTGGCCTCCGCCCGTGTTCCGGACCGCTTCGAGTCCGAGCCTGGGAGCTTTTTCGCACGCGTGGCCCAGGGCTATGCGGCGCGCGCTGCCGCCGCGCCCCAGCGCTTTGCGCGCATCGACTCCAACGCCAGCCGGCATGCGGTCTGGCAGCAGATCACCCAGGTCATGGTGCGACGGGGCTGGCTGGCCATCATGGTCGGCGGACAGGCAGGTGCGGCATGAGCGAGGTCCTGCCACAACCGGCCGAGACCGATACCGCCTGGATCGCTGCGCAACGCACGCGCCTGCTGGCGCAGCGCGGCCACGCCTGGCTGCTGCAGGGGCCTTCCGGCCTGGGCCAGTACGCGCTGTCGCTGTCGCTGGTGCGCGCCTGGCTGTGCGAATCGCCTTCGCCCCAGGGGGCCTGCGGCCACTGCGGCAGCTGCCACGCCATCGACGTGCGCGCCCATGCCGACCTGTGCGTGCTCATGCCCGAGGTGCAGATGATGGCGCTGGGCTGGCCGCTGCCCGAGAAGGCCCAGGCCGACATCGACGACAAGAAGCGCAAGCCCAGCAAGGAAATCCGTGTCGAGGCCATGCGCGACGCCGTGGAGTTCTGCCAGCGCACCAGCGCGCGCGGGCGCGGCAAGGCCGTGCTGGTCTATCCGGCCGAGCAGATGAACGCCATCACGGCCAATGCGCTGCTCAAGACGCTGGAGGAGCCTCCGGGCGATGCGCGCTTCGTGCTGGCCAGCGAGGCGGCCCACCAGCTGCTGCCCACCATCCGCAGCCGTTGCCTGACCCACACCATGGCCTGGCCCGATCAGGAAGAGGCCCTGGCCTGGCTGCAGGGGCAGGGCGTGTCACCGGAAGCGGCCGACGTGGCGCTGCGCGCCGCAGGCGGGCGGCCCGGCGACGCGCTGGCATTGGCGCACAGCGGCGGCGGCAAGGACATGGCCGCATGGTCCCAGTTGCCGCGCGCTCTGGCCAAGGGCGATGTGGCGGCCCTGGCCGCCTATGCTCCGCCCCATGCCGTGGAGGCCTTGCAGAAGATCTGCCACGACCTGATGGCCCTGGCCGCAGGCGCGGCGCCGCGCTACTTCACGCCGGCCGACCTGCCATCGCGGCCCCTGGACATGGGCCTGCTGGCCGAATGGTCCCGCGCCCTGGCCCAGGCCGCGCGCACGGCGGACCATCCCTTCAACGCCGGACTCATGACCGAGGCCCTGGCCGCCGAGGCCCGGCGCGTGCTGATGTCCGGCCAGCCCGCCCGCCAGCGCCGGGGATGAGGCGCGGGGAGGGGGCATGTCGGCAGTGCAGCAGCGCGGCTGGGTGCTTTTCGCCACATGAAGGCCCGGCCTGTTAACCTACTGCCCTGGGCCCGGTGCCGATCGCGCCGGCCGCTCACCGAACCAATGTCTGCAAACCACCCATGAGCACCGCACCCACCACACCCCGTCCCAGCGTGATGCAACTGGCGATCAAGGAAAAGGCCGCGCTGTACGCCGCCTACATTCCCATGTTCGCCGAAGGGGGCGTTTTCGTGCCCACGCAGCGTGAGTACCGTCTTGGCGATGATGTCTACGTGCTGCTGACCCTGCCCGACGAGCCCCAGCGCTACCCCGTGGCCGGCCGCGTGGCGTGGATCACGCCAGCGCGCGCCTCGGGCAACCGCACGCAGGGCATAGGCATACAGTTCCCCAAGGATGAGAAGTCCGCCGAGCTCAAGGCCAAGATCGAGAACATCCTGGGTGCGGCCCTGGGCTCGGACAAGGCCACGCAGACGGTCTGAGTCCTGCGCCTGCCTCTGCCCGCATGCCGACACGGAGGAAATGTTCCCCGGTCGGCATGCCTGTTTCTGAACCACGAGATTCCATGTTTACCGATTCCCACTGCCATCTGAATTTCCCCGAGCTGCAAAGCCGCCTGCCCGAGATCCGCGAGGCCATGGCGGCCGCCCGCGTCACGCGCGCGCTGTGCATCTGCACCACGATGGAAGAATTCGGCGATGTGCACCAACTGGCGCTGGACCACGACAACTTCTGGGCCACGGTGGGCGTGCACCCCGATACGGAACACATGACCGAGCCCAGCGTCGCTGACCTGGTCGAGCGCGCCGCCCTGGCGCGCGTGGTGGCCATCGGCGAAACGGGGCTGGACTACTACGGCATGGAAGACCGCAAGGGCGGGCGCACCATTGCCGACCTGGAATGGCAGCGCGAGCGCTTTCGCGTGCACATCCGCGCGGCGCGCCAGACGCAAAAGCCCCTGGTCATCCACACGCGCAGCGCCTCCGACGACACGCTGGCCATCCTGCGCGAAGAAGGCGAGGACGGCTCGGCAGGCCAGGCCGGCGGTGTCTTCCACTGCTTCACCGAGACCATGGAGGTCGCGCGCGCGGCGCTGGATCTGGGCTACTACATCTCCATGTCGGGCATCGTCACCTTCAAGAACGCCCAGCACCTGCGCGACGTGGCCGCCTTCGTGCCGGCCGACCGCCTGCTGATCGAGACCGACAGCCCCTACCTGGCGCCCGTTCCCTATCGCGGCAAGACCAACAATCCGTCCTACGTGCCTTACGTGGCCCAGCAGATTGCGCAGGTGCGCGGCATGTCCGTGGAGGACGTGGCGGCCCTGACCAGTGCCAACTTCGACCAGCTGTTCAAGGGGGTTGTCGTATGCGACTGAATGCTGCGGCCGGTGGCCGCGTGGGCATGTGCGTGGACGTGCACCGGCGCCACTGGCTGGCCCAGGCCGGCCAGGCCGTGGTGGCCCTGGCTGCAGCCGGCGGCGGGCTGGCGCATGCCAGCCAGTACGACGACTACGTGCGCGCCATCATCAGCGACAACGAGCGCGCCATGGTCAACCTGATCTTTCGCGGCTTCGACCCCAACACCCGCGACACGCGCGGCCGGCCGGGGCTGGTGGCCGCCTTGCACCAAGGCTCGCTGGGCGTGTTCGACGTGCTGCTCAAATCCCCGGGCATCAAGGTCAACGAAGCCTCGCAGCAGGGCGAAACGCCGCTGATGATGGCCTGCATCAAGGGCCACCTGGACCTGGCAAAGGAGCTCATACGCCGGGGCGCCGATGTCAACCGCCCCGGCTGGACACCGCTGCACTACGCCACCTCGGCCGACCTGCCCAAGACGCTGGATATCGTCAAGCTGCTGCTCGACAACAGCGCCTACATCGACGCCGAATCGCCCAACGGCACCACCCCGCTGATGCTGGCCGCCCAATACAGCAGCGAAGCCGTGGTGGACCTGCTGATCACCGAGGGCGCCGACGTCATCCTGCGCAACCAGCGCGGCTTCACCGCCGCCGACTTCGCCCGCCAGGTGGACCGCCAGTACATGGTGGACAAGCTCTCCAAGGCCATCAAGGCCGAGCGCAAGACCCAGCCTTCGCGCGGAACCTGGTAGCAGCAAGCCAGGGGGAGGGGCACCGCCGGTGCCGCTGCTGCCCCCTCGATCAGGGCGTGTGATTCCTGCTCAACCGGGCGTACAGGCCGTCCCGCGCCAGAAGTTCCGCATGCGTTCCCTGCTCGGCAATGCGGCCGCGCTCCATCACCACCACGCGGTCGGCATGCTCGATGGTAGAGAGCCGGTGGGCGATGACCAGGGTCGTGCGGCCCTGCATCAGCCGCGTCAGCGCCTCTTGCACCAGGCGCTCGGATTCGTTGTCCAGGGCCGAGGTAGCCTCGTCCAGGATCAGGATGGGCGCGTCCTTGTACAGCGCGCGCGCAATCGCCAGCCGCTGGCGCTGGCCTCCCGACAGCTGGCTGGCGTTGTGGCCCACCACCGTCTGCAGGCCGTTGGGCAGGCCGCGCACATGGGCACCCAGATTGGCGGCATCCAGCGCAGCCCATAGCTGGGACTCGTCTT
This sequence comes from Delftia acidovorans, assembly GCA_031286585.1. Lineage (GTDB taxonomy): Bacteria > Pseudomonadota > Gammaproteobacteria > Burkholderiales > Burkholderiaceae_C > Comamonas > Comamonas acidovorans_A. Next base: position 7,448 of record JAITUC010000028.1, on the reverse strand, counting down.
CCACCCCGCCCAGCGCCACGTTGGCGGCAATGGTGTCGTTGAACATCACCACATCCTGGCTGACCATGGCGAACTGCTGGCGCAGCGCGGCCAGATCCCATTCGGGCAGGGGCGTGCCGTCCAGCAGCAACTGGCCGCCCGTGGGCTGCAAAAAGCGAGGCAGCAGGTTCACCAGCGTGGTCTTGCCCGCGCCGGAGGGGCCGACCAGGGCCACCACCTCGCCCGGGCGCACGCGCAGGTCCACATGGCTCAGGGCGGGCGCCTTGTCCTCGCCAAACTGCACGGACACGTCGTGCAACTCGATCTCGCCGCGCGCCTTGCCGGGCACCCGCGTGCCGCCGGTCTCGTCGCCCGAGCCCTCCAGCAGATGCAGGCCCCGCTCCAGCGCCGCCACGCCACGCGTGATGGGGTTGGCCACATCGGCCAGGCGGCGGATGGGGGCAATCAGCATCAGCATGGCCGTGATGAAGGCCGCAAAGCTGCCCACCGTCACATCCTGCACATTGGCCGCGGCGGCACCCGTGCCCCGGCTTTGCCACAGCGCGATGCAGATCACGGCCGACAGGGCCGCGGCGGCCAGCAATTGGGTCAGCGGCGTCATGGCTGCCGAGGCGATGGTGGCCTTGATGGCCAGCTTGCGCAGTTGCCCGCTCAGGCCACCAAAGCGCTTTTGCTGGCCTTGTTGCGCGCCATGCAGGCGCACCATGCGGTGGGCCAGAACGTTTTCTTCCACCACATAGGCCAGGGAATCGGTGGCCTCCTGGCTGATCTTGGTGATGCGGTACAGACGGCGCGACAGCGTCTTCATGATCCAGGCCACGCCGGGCACCACGGCCGCCACCACCAGCGTCAGCTGCCAGTTCAGATACAGCAGGTAGCCCAGCAGCGCCACCAGCGTGAAGCCGTCGCGCGAGATGCCCAGCATGGCCTGCACCAGCAGCGTGGAGCCGGTCTGCACCTCATAGACCACGGTGTTGGAAAGCGATGAGGCGGACTGGCGCGAGAACAGCGCCATATCGGCCGCCAGCAGCCGCTCGAACAGGCGCTTGCGCAGCGCCAGCATGCCCTCGTTGGCAATGCGCGCCAGCGCGTACTGGCCCACGAACTGCGACAGGCCCCGCACCAGGAACACACCGATGATGGCCAGCGGCACCGACCACAGCGGCAGCGTGCCGTCGGTGAAGCCGCTGTCCAGCAGCGGCTGCAGCAGGGCGGGGATCAATGGCTCGGTGACCGCGCCCACCAGCGTGGCAGCCACGGCCAGCGTCCAGGCAAGGCGCTGGCCGCCGAAGTAGGGTGACAGGCGCTTGAGGCGCTGCGACAGGGTCAGGGTGCTGGCGAGGTCAAGGGCCGCCGGTGCGGCGGACGGCGCGGGGGCCGGCGGCGGTGAGGATGGTGCTTGCATGAAGCGCGGATTTTACGGCGGGCTTGCCTGGGGCTGCCTCATGGGGAACTGAAGCGGCTGCCGGGGATCGAGATAGCCTGGGCCGACAGACCCTACAGTGCACGTTCTTACATCGAGACGCATCCAGTGTGTGTAACATTCGCTCCTGTGCAAGTACCGGGGTCTTCCCGTAGATATTGATGAATGCCAATGACTATTGATCGACTCCTTTCTCCTTCCTCCCTGGCGGCCGTGCCGCGCCCTTCGCGCCGAACCCTGCTGGCCGCTCTCGCCTCAACCCCTGCAATTCCCGCGCTGGCCCAGTTCCGCGTCGAAGTGACGGGCGTGGGCCTGACCCAGTTGCCCATCGCCATTGCAGCATTCAAGGGAGAAGGGCAGGCGCCCCAGAAGATCTCGGCCATCATCCAGGCCGACCTGGAGCGCAGCGGTCAATTCCGCGCCGTGGACACGGCCGGCGTCCAACTGGACGAAACCTCGCGCCCCGACGTTGCCATGTGGCGCCAAAAGAGCGCTGACTCCCTGGCCGTGGGCAGCATCACGCGCCTGGCCGATGGTCGCTACGACGTGCGCTTTCGCCTCTGGGACGTGGTCAAGAGCCAGGACCTGGGCGGCCAGGGCTTTGCCGTCACCACGGGCGACCTGCGCCTGGTGGCCCACCGCATCTCCGACTACATCTACGAAAAACTCACGGGCGAGAAGGGCGTGTTCTCCACGCGCATCGCCTATGTGACCAAGGCGGGCAGCAACTACCGCCTTTGGGTGGCCGATGCCGATGGCGAGAACGCCCAGTCCGCCCTGTCCAGCCCCGAACCCATCATCTCGCCCGCCTGGTCGCCCACGGGCACTCAACTGGCCTACGTGTCCTTCGAGTCCCGCAAGCCCGTGGTCTATGTGCACGATGTGGCCAGTGGCCGCCGCCGCCTGGTTGCCAACTTCCGGGGCTCCAACAGCGCGCCGGCCTGGTCGCCTGACGGCAATTCCCTGGCCGTCACGCTCAGCCGCGATGGCGGCTCGCAGCTGTACCTGATCGGCGCGCAGGGCGGCGAGCCGCGCCGACTGATGCAAAGCAGCGGCATCGACACCGAGCCGAACTTTTCCAGCGATGGCCGCTCCATCTACTTCGTCAGCGACCGTGGCGGTGCTCCGCAGATCTACAAGGTGCCGGCCTCGGGCGGCAGCGCGGAACGGGTCACCTTCACCGGCAACTACAACATCTCGCCCAGCGTCAGCCCCGATGGAAAGTGGCTTGCCTACGTCTCGCGCGTGGGCGGCGGCTTCAAGCTCCACGTCATGGACCTGGGCACCGGCACAGTCAATGCCATCACGGACACCACGGCCGATGAAAGCCCCAGCTTCGCCCCCAACAGCCGCCTGATCGTCTACGCCACCCTGCAGCAGGGCCGCGAAGCCCTGATGACCACCACGATTGACGGCAAGATCAAGGCGCGGCTGGCAGGGCAGGGCGGTGACATCCGCGAGCCCGACTGGGGTCCGTTCCAGCGCCAGTGACAGCCGGTTTCCCCGATTTCCTTTCAGTCAACCAGTCAACTCAGCACGAAGTCCATCCGGACATACGGAGATTTTTCATGATCACCATCAAACGACTTTCCCTGGCACTTGCAGTCACCGCGCTCATGGCGGGTTGCAGCTCGGGCGTCAAGCTCGACGAAACCCCGGTCACCGACGCGGGCGCCACCAGCACGGGCCAGGGCAGCGGCGCCGGCACCGGCAGCACCTCGCAAAGCGGCATCTCGGGCGTGGACCTGACCGGCTCGGCCGCCGACAAGGCAGGTCCCCAGGGCGTCAGCCGTGTCGTCTACTTCGACTTCGACAGCTATGTCGTCAAGGCCGATGCCCAGCCCCAGATCGAAGCCCACGCACGCTACCTGAAGGCCTCTTCCGCTCGCAAGGTGCAGATCGAAGGCCATACCGACGAGCGCGGCGGCCGCGAATACAACCTGGCCCTGGGCCAAAAGCGCGCTGAAGCCGTGCGCCGTTCGCTGGGCCTGCTGGGCGTGAGCGACGCGCAGATGGAAGCCGTGAGCTACGGCAAGGAAAAGCCTGCAGCCGAAGGCCACAGCGAAGACGCCTACGCGCAGAATCGCCGCGCTGAACTGTCCTACCGTTGATGAACATGCAGCGCTCCCCGATCCTGCATCGCACCGCGCTGCGCACGCTGCTGGCGGCCGGCCTGATGGCCGGCTTCGCCGCCAGTGGCCATGCCGCACTGTTCGGCGATGACGAGGCGCGCCGCGCCATCCTCGAAATGCGCCAGCGCGTCGACAGCATGCAGCAGTCGCAGCAGCGCATGACCGAGGAAAGCTCGCAAACGCGCCGTGGCCTGCTCGAATTGCAGTCGCAGATCGAGCAGCTCAAGTCCGAGCAAGCCAAGCTGCGCGGCCAGAACGAGCAGCTGCTGCGCGATGTGGCCGAGCTGCAGCGCGGCCAGCGCGACATTGCCAAGGGCGTGGACGAGCGCCTGCGCCAGTTCGAGCCCGTCACGGTGACGGTGGACGGCCAGGAATTCGCCGCCGACCCGGCAGAGAAGCGCGACTTCGAAGCCGCGCTGGCGCAGTTCCGCGCAGGCAGCTTTGCCGAAGCCGGCACGGCGTTCTCGTCCTTCCTGAGCCAGTGGCCCAAGAGCGGCTATGTGCCCTCCGCCCGTTTCTGGCTGGGCAACGCGCAGTACGCCAATCGCAACTACAAGGACGCGATCACCAACTTCCGCGCGCTGCTGGCGGCAGCCCCCATGCATGGCCGGGCGCCGGAGGCGGCACTGTCCATCGCCAACTGCCAGATCGAGATGAAGGACACCAAGGGCGCGCGCAAGACGCTGGAAGACCTGATAAAGGCCTATCCCAATGCCGAAGCCACCGCCGCGGCCAAGAACCGTCTCGCCAGCCTCAAGTGATGAACCCTACGGTCTCTTCATCCCCTGCGGAAGAAGACAAGACAGCGCCTGAAGCAGGCGCTGTTTTTTCTGATGCCGACCTGCAGCGCCGCTTCGGCGGCCTGGAGCGCCTGTATGGCGTGCCGGGCGCCGCGCGCATCCGCGCCGCGCACGTCGTCGTGGTGGGCATCGGCGGCGTGGGTTCCTGGACCGCCGAGGCGCTGGCGCGCAGCGGTGTGGGCGAGCTCACGCTCATCGACATGGATCATGTCGCCGAGTCCAACATCAACCGCCAGATCCACGCACTCACCACCACCGTGGGCCAGGCCAAGATCGAAGCCATGCGCGAGCGCATCGCCCAGATCAACCCCGCCTGCCGCGTGCACTGCATCGACGACTTCGTTGACCCGGACAACTGGCTGCGCCTGCTGCCCCCCGACGCCGATGCCGTCATCGACGCCTGCGACCAGGTCAAGGCCAAGACCGCCATGGCCGCCCATGCGCGCGCCACGCGGCAATGCTTCATCTCCGTGGGTGCAGCGGGCGGCAAGCGACTGGCTCACAAGGTCGATATCGACGACCTCAGCGCCACCACGCACGACCCGCTGCTGGCCCAACTGCGCTACCGCCTGCGCCGCGAGCATGGCGCGCCCAAGGAAGGCAAGCGCATCGGCATCGCCTGCGTCTTCAGCCGCGAAGCGGTCGCCCCGCCCGATGCCTCTTGCGCCATCGAAGGCGACGGCACGCTCAACTGCCACGGCTACGGCTCGGTAGTGGCCGTCACCGCCACCTTCGGCCAGTGCGCCGCAGGCTGGGTCATCGATCAACTGAGCCGCATCAAGAATTGAAGCGTAAATTTTGGTGCTAGAATCTATGTCTTCGCTAAGCAGCATCTGATGCATGCAAAGCGTGGTTCGGGTCTTTAGCTCAGTCGGTAGAGCAGCGGACTTTTAATCCGTTGGTCGCGAGTTCGAATCTCGCAGGACCCACCAAAGAACACAAGGCCCCGTAGCAATACGGGGCCTTTTTTCTTTGCTATCGAAGACGTAGCGAAACTCCCGCCAGAGATTGCTCCTGTGTTCCGCAATTCTCGGCGTGTTCCGCAATTCACCGAACAGGCTTGACTTTCTTGCCCGCCTTGTGCCGGATGTACTGGGCGGTCATCCAGGCCTTGCGATCTGCGGGATTGCGCAGTGGAGCGCCGCGGGAGATTGCGCGGCCGATGGCGGCATGGCGACGGTGGCCATCCACTACCCGCAGTCCCCCGTCCTCGCGTACACGCACTTCGAGAGGAGGGTAGCGCCCGCCGCCCATGATGTGTTCGGTCAGCGCGTCGATGCTCTCCTCAAGTTCGGCGCCGTCTTGACGGAGGTTGAACCCGGGTTCGATGTGGATGCTCTCGTAGCTGGCCTGCACGCCGTCGGCGCGCTTGACCACGCCGGTTCCACGCATCTTGCGAATGCCCGCCGTGGACGACGTGCTGGGCGCCTGGGATCTATATGCGCTGCGCACTGCTACTCCAGGCATGCAGGGCGACTTTGCCTGCCTCCCCGCGCGCATTGCTGGAGCTGCCCAGTCCGCCCTCGCTCAGTACGCCTCAACCTGCACAGCCGTACTCCAAGAGCTGGCAGACCAACCTGGATTGATGGCGGAGCGCGGTGCAGACAGCGCACGAGCGGCTGATGGCCACGCCGCTGACGCCGCGCTGCTGCGGGATGCGTGGCCGAAGGTGTCCCGCTGACCGGCCACATCCGTGATGAAGGCCTCGTGGTGGCTATTTACAGCCAGAAGCGGGCGTTGGAGGTCGCGTCATAATCTCGCACGTTTCTTAATCCGTGACTGTCAAGCATGTCTCGAGTTCATTTGATCGAGGGCCCGGTAGGGGCCGGAAAATCCACCTTCGGCGCGGCTCTGGCTGCAAGCAGCAACGGCGTGCACATCCCGCTCGACGAGTGGTTTGCGACGCTGTTCAGCCCAGACCGCCCGGGCGGCGATTTTGTGCCTTGGTATGTTGAGCGAAAGGAACGGTTGCTGGGTCTGATATGGAACCACAGCCGCAGAGTACTGGCGTCGGGTCGAGACGTTGTGCTCGAACTTGGCCTGATCCAGCAGCACCCAAGAATCCAGTTCTGCCGAATGATCACGAACGAAGGATTTCCGCCTCACCTCCATGTCCTCGACGCACCCTTGGAAATCCGTCGTGAGCGTGTTCGACGCAGGAATGAAGAGCGAGGTCCCACGTTTTCCATGGTCGTACCGGACCATGTCTTCGAGATGGCGAGCAAGCTTTGGGAGTCGCCCGACGAACTCGAATGCGAAGAGTTCGAGGTGAGCTTCGTCACGGAGGGGGCGAGCGCGTCGTTTGAGGTCTGAGCAAGCCGGCCAGCACGCGCCTTTAAACACTGCTATCGGTCCAGGCAAAGGTCAGCTCAGGGTCGACCTGCGACAGTCAAGAGCCGATACTCGACTGGCACCGTATGCCCGCCGAGGGCTTGGCCGAGGATGCCGCCCCATTCGAGTTGACGCGCACAGCTCAGAGATAGAACGCCGCCAGGGCTACGAGTTGCGGCTGCTGGCCGCACTGATGGCGTGCACGCGGCCAGTGACCCAGCCTAAATGAGAAGCCACCTTCGGGTGGCTTCAACTTCAAAACTGGCGACGACGCATTCCCGAGATGCCGAGCATGGTCAGAAGAGATGACAGCGCGATGATTCCCCATTCAGACATGTTTGGAATCGCCGCAGTATTGGCGGGAGTGGGTGCAGCCAGCAACGCGAAGCCACCCAGATCCTGGATGGACTGATTGGCTATGCCGTCGCTGTCGCCAAGCCCTCCGTCGGTCAGCGTCAACGTGGCGCTCAGCCGATCCGATGTCAGCACAGCACGGTTTGCCGGCAGTTCGTACCAGTGCGGCTGAGCACATGCTGTGCCTTGGCAGTTGAAACCATCAGGACTGGGGCCGTACTTCATGTATACCGCGCCTGCAGGCACCGGTGTGCTGAAGTTCAGGGTGACAGTTGCATCGCTGCCCAGGTTGCCGCTGCTGAGATTCAGCGAGAGCAGTCCGGAGGGAAAAGTCACGCCTTGCGGAACAGCCGCAGGTGGCGTGGTGCTGAAGCTGGCATTGCTCACCTGCCAGCCGTTGGCGGGCTG
>JAITUC010000023.1 GCA_031286585.1 Delftia acidovorans | reverse complement strand
CGGGCCCGGGGGCTGGGCCAGGTAGTCGAAGCGATAGGACAGGCCTTCCTGGTTGCTGTGCTCGATGACGCGGGCACCGGGCTGGGCGCTCTCGTAGCGGTAGCGGTGCCAGGGTCCGCCGGCATGGCGGTGGGCGCTGATGCGGTGGTGGTCCCATTCGAATTCGCGCACGAGCTGGCCTGCGCGGTCGTGGACGGTGATGAGGTCGCCTGCGCTGCTGTAGCCGTAGCGCACCAGGGTCAGGGGCGCAAAGGGGCGGCCCGAGAGGCTGGGGGGTGCCAGCGGGTCTTGCTGCAGGCGCACCTCGGCTAGGCGCCAGCCGTCGTCGGCGCCCCACAAGTCGTTCAGGCCTTGCGCGCCCTTGCCACCATGGATGCGCTGGTGCAGCAGGCGGTAGTGGCGGCCGCTGCCGTCGCTCAGGCCGACCAGGCAGCCTGCGGGCAGCGGCTGCTGCCGGCCGTCGTGGCCCGGGGCGGTGGTCTTGCCGTCGCTGTAGTGGTAGAGCTGGCGGCGCCCGAAGCGGTCGATCTGGGCCATGAGGCGCCAGGGGCCCTGTGCGCGATCGTCGGCAGGCCCGGCAGACCTGGCAGGCGCAGGGCCAAAGCCCCAGAGGGTGTCGCCATCGCCGCTGAAGGCCAGGATGACTTCGGGATTGCACGCCAGCTTCGCCTCCACATGCGACCAGCGCGGGTTCGCGGCCCAGGGGGCTGAGCCTTCGGTGGAGCCGCCGCCGCGCAGTAGCCAGAGGTCTTCGCTGGCACTGTGCAGCTGGCCGCCCGGGGCCAGGGGCTGGTCGAAGGTGATGACGCGGCCGCTGGCGTCCAGCAGCAAGGTGGTCTCGTTCTGCAGGCGGATGCTGAGCTCCTGCAGCAGGTGCCAGCCATGGCCCAGCAGGCCGCAGGCGGCGCCGTGCTCGGGGTGGACGTAGCTGCTGTACTGGCGCTGCCAGGCCACGGGCAGGGCGGCCGCGGGCAGTGTGAAGTCCAGGTCCTGGGCGCCCACCAGGACCTTGGCGCCCAGCTGGGGGTTGACGGGGGAGCCGACGGTGATGCCGCCCGGGCAGACGGAGCAGGCCAGGCCTCCCTGGCTGCCGATGAGCACGGTGCGCGAGCCGGTGACGATCTTGCCCTTGACGACGCTGTCGGTGATGCGGGCTGCGGGTTGGCCAATCATGCGAATCTTCTCCCTGGGAAGCTTGGGGAAGGAGAAGGTGCCCGGCGCCGCAGGTCCGTGGTCTGCAGCGGCTGGGTTTGCCTGGCGTGGGCTGGATGGGTGCTGTCCCTGGCTCGGTCCCGTCTCTCTGTGCCGAAAGATCATGGGCAGGAAAAATCGGCAGGGCAATCCTGTTTTGGGTGTGCTTCCAGGAGTTAGGGGCGTGCGGGTATGGGGCAGCCCCTCTGAGAATGCGTAGAAAAATGCCTAGGACAAGTGCACGGCTTTTTTTTGCTCCGATAACCACTCGGGGTCACAGGGGGTCTTGCGCGGTGCCTCGGGTCCAGGGCGGATTGCGGCAATTGCTCTTCAGTGGCTTGCGCCAGCACGCGGCCGTGTTGTGCCGGTGTCTGGTGCGTGGCTTCCCGCCCGGATGCCGGCCACGATGAAGGTCACCAGGTATTCGGCCTTGTGCTCTATGTCGCCCGCGCGGATGGTGCCGGCCGACAGGCGTTCGATGCGCCGGTCGAAGACGCTCATGACCAGGGCGCCCACGGCGAACAGATAGGCCCAGTGCGCGTAGTCGCGGTCCCGCCGCGGCAGGGCCTGTTCTATGGCGCGTATGAACTCCATGCCGAACGGGTCGAAGTAGTCCTGCACGATGCCCCGATCGGCCTCACGCGGATCGGAGGTTTCGCGCGCGATCAGCCTGGCGTAGGCCAGCCCGGCCTCGCTGCCCTGGGCCTGCATGACGGGCAGCACGAAGGCGCGCACGATGTGCTCCAGCGCGTCCTCACCGGGCGCCAGGGGCTGGCGCAGGGCCTCCAGGCGCGCGTCCAGCACGGCCTTGTAGCGATCGAACAGGGCGCGGTACAGGTTCTTCTTGGTCTCGAAGTGGTAGACGATCAGCGGCAGGCCGACCCCGGCGGCCGCGGCGATGTCGCGCATGGACACGCCGTCGAACCCGCCCTCGGCGAACAGGCGTTCGGCCGCGTCGAGGATGCGTTCGCGCTTGCTGGCCGTGGCGGCGGGGGCCTCGTCCGTGCGGGCCTTTTTCGTCTTCGGCGAGATGGTGCCTTGCATGCGTCTCCTTGATGCAGGCGCGATTGTAGGGAAAGGGCAGGGGCCTGCCGTGGCTCCGCTCATGGTTTGTCCCAGCAAAGAAACTGACTGTACGATCGTACAGTCTGCGCAAACAAGCCACTACCCCATCGGGAGACAAGACCATGAACTCTTCATCCAGCGCCCTCAAGTGGCGCGTGCTGATCGGCTATTTCCTCAGCTACATGTTCGACGCCGTGGACATCATCATCCTGGCCATTGCCATGCCCTCCATCACGGCCTCGCTGCAGATCGGGCCCACGCAGGCGGGGCTGCTGGTGACGGCGACGCTGCTGGGCATAGGGCTGAGCGGCGTGGTGATGGGGCCGGTGGCCGATGCCCTGGGCCGCCGCAAGGCGCTGCTGCTTTCGCTGGCCAGCTTCGGCCTGCTGACCATGGCCATCGCGGCCGCCACGGACTGGCGCCAGATCCTGGTGCTGCGTTTCCTGTCGGGCCTGGGCCTGGGCAGCGTCTGGGGCACGGCGGCCGCCCATGTGAACGAGACCTGGCCCGCGCACCAGCGCGGCCGGGCCACGTCCTTCGTGCTCAGTTCGTTCTCGGTGGGCGCGGCACTGGCGGCGGCGGCCGCGGCCTATGTGCTGCCCGCACATGGCTGGCGCGTGCTGTTCTTCGTCTGCGGTGCGGCGGTGGTGATCGCCCTCGCCTATGTCTGGCTGCGTGTGCCCGAGTCCCAGGCCTGGCTAGAGCAGCGCAGGCGGCGTGGCGGGCAGGGCCCGGCCACCGCCGGTGGGTCGGGCGCCGCCGTGCCGGGCGCCGTCGTGCCGGGCGCCGTCGCGCCGGGGCTTGCGGCGCTGTTCGCCCCGGACCTGCTGCGCGTCACGGTGCTGGGCACGCTGACGTCGGCCCTGGCGCTGGCGGCCTACTGGGGCGCCAGCACCTGGCTGCCCACCTTCCTGGTCAAGGAACGCGGCCTGGACGTGGGCACCATGGCGCGCTTCATGGCCTTGCTCAACGTGGGCATGTTCGTGGGCTACAACGCCTTCGGCCTGATCGCCGACCGCATCGGCAAGCAGCGGGCCGTGATCCTGTCGCTGGTGGGCACGGGGCTGGCGCTGCCGCTGTACATCCAGGCCACGGACCACACGGTCCTGCTGTGGCTGGGCCCGGCGTTCGCCTTCTTCATGGCCTTTGCGGGGCTGATGGGCTCGTATTTCGCCGAGCTGTTCCCCACGCAGTTGCGCGCCACGGGCACAGGCTTTTGCTTCAACGTGGGGCGCGGCATTTCCGCCTTTGCACCGCTGGCGCTGGGTTCGCTGTCGGCCAGCCTGGGCTTTGCCATGGGGATTGCGCTGTGCGGCGGCCTGTTCCTGGTGGCCGCCGTGGTGGTGGCCCTGCTGCCGCGCGACGGCGCTGTGGCCGTGACCACAGCCTTGCCCGCACGTTGAGTTCCAGACCGTTCATTCCAACCCGAGGAGACCCCACCATGCCACGCCGCTTTGTCGACCTGTCCATCTATCTGGAGAACGATATCGTTTCCGATCCGCCGGCCTTCAGGCCCGAGATCCAGTATTTCACGCACGAGAACACGGTCGAGCAGATCGAGCCCTTCTTCCCGGGGCTGCGCAAGCAGGACCTGCCCGACGGGGAGGGCTGGGCCGTCGAGAAGGTCACGCTGTCCACGCACAACGGCACGCACCTCGATGCGCCTTTCCACTTCCACAGCACCATGGACAAGGCGCTGGGCGAGAAAAAGCCCGCCATCACCATCGACGAAGTGCCGCTGCAGTGGTGCTTCCAGCCCGGCGTGAAGCTGGACTTCCGCCATTTCGAGGATGGCTACGTGGTGACGGCCGCCGACGTCGAGGCCGAACTGCGGCGCATAGGCCATGCGCTGCAGCCGCTGGAGATCGTGGTGGTCAATACCCGCGCGGGCAGCCGCTATGGCGGCAATGACTATGTCTCGTCCGGCTGCGGCATGGGCTACGAGGCCACCATGTACCTGCTGGAGCGCGGCGTGCGGCTGACAGGCACGGACGCCTGGAGCTGGGATGCGCCCTTCGTCCACACGGCCGAGAAGTACGCGGCCACGCACGATGCCAGCCTGATCTGGGAGGGCCACAAGGCCGGGCGCGACATCGGCTACTGCCACATAGAAAAGCTGCACAACCTGGAGGCGCTGCCGCCAGACGGCTTCTACATCAGCTGCTTTCCGCACAAGATCCGCGGCGCCTCGGCCGGCTGGACGCGCGCCGTGGCGATCTTCGACGAGGCGCTGCAGGCGCAGACTGCCTGAGGGGTGCCATGATCGAACTCGACCCCACCCATGAAGCCGGCGCGCGCAGCTGGCTGGCGTCGGCCCAGGCGGCCGGCACGGACTTTCCCCTGCAGAACCTGCCGTTCGCGGTGTTCCGCCCGCAGGGCACCGGGCAGGCCTTTCGCGGCGGCGTGGCCATAGGCGACCAGGTGCTGGACCTGGCCGCGCTGGCCGCCGCGGGCGTGCTGGACGGCCTGGCAGGGCAGGCGCTGGGCGCGGCGGCGCGGCCGGCCCTCAACGACTTCCTTGCGCTCGGGCCCCAGGCCTGGCGTGCGCTGCGGCATGCGCTGTTCGGCCTTCTCCACGAACAGGCCGGGGCCGCGCGCGTTGAACAGGTGCGCCGCTGCCTCGTGCCCCAGGCCGATGCCGAGTACACGCTGCCCGCGCGCATAGGCGACTACACGGACTTCTACACCTCGCTGGACCATGCGCTCAACTGCATGCGCATCATGTATCCCGATGCGGATGTGCCCGCCAACTTCCGCTGGCTGCCCCAGGCCTACCATGGCCGGGTGTCCTCCATCTGCGTCAGCGGCCAGCGTTTCCACCGCCCCATGGGCCAGTTCCTGCCGCCTGGCGGCTCCACTCCGGTGTTCCAGCACTGCGCGCGCATGGACTACGAGCTGGAGCTGGGATTCTGGATAGGGCAGGGCAACGCGCAGGGCCGGCCCATCCCGCTGGCGCAGGCCGAGCAGCATGTGTTCGGCATCAGCCTGCTCAATGACTGGTCCGCGCGTGACATCCAGGTCTGGGAGATGGCGCCGCTGGGGCCTTTCCACGCCAAGAACTTCGCCACCACCGTGTCGCCCTGGATCGTGACGCTGGATGCGCTGGCGCCCTTTCGCACGGCCTGGACACGGCCTGCCGGCGATCCGCGGCCGCTGGCCTACCTGGAGTCGGCCGGCAACCGCGCGGCCGGCGCGCTGGACATCCAGCTGGAGGTGTGGCTGCACAGCGAGCAGGCGCGCGCCCGGGGCCGGGGGCCGGCCCGGCTGTCCGGTACCAGCTTTCGCCACCAGTACTGGAGCATGGCCCAGATGGTGGCCCACCACACGGCAGGCGGCTGCAACCTGCAGCCGGGCGACCTGATCGGCAGCGGCACGATTTCGGGCCCAGGCCCTGGCGAGGCGGGCGCCATGATCGAGCTGGCCCGGGGCGCGCAAAGCCCCGTGGACATCGGCGGTGGAGAGCAGTGTGGCTTCCTGCACGACGGCGACACGGTGCTGCTGCGCGGCTGGTGCGAGAAGCCCGGCGCCGCGCGCATCGGCTTCGGGGAGTGCCGCGGGACGGTGCTGGCGGCGAGGGAGCAGGGCTAGCTGCCGCAGGGACGCCGGCGCAGGAACGGCTTATTCGAGCCGGTACACCCTTGCCGCCGTCCCGCTGAACAGCAGGGCCTTCTCGTGCGGCGACATGCCTGTGGCAATGCGCTTGAAGGCATTCCACAGCACCGGGTAGCTGCAGGTGCCCTTGTCCACGGGGAAGTTGCTTTCGAACATGCAGCGTTCGGGGCCGAAGAGGTCGATGCAGGCGCGGATGTACGGGCCCCAGGCCATGGCCAGTTCCAGGGAGTTGGGCGGCTGGTGGCGCAGGTGGAAGTCGAAGCCGAAGACACTCATGCCCAGGCCGCCGAGCTTGACGAAGACATGGGGCAGGGCGGCCAGCGCCGCCATCTGGCCGTGCCATTCGTCGAAGACCTGCTTGCGCTGGTGGGCGTAGGGGCCCACGCCCAGCGGCACGCCGATGTGGTCCACGACCACGGGGATGGCGGGAAAATCGCGCGCCAGCGCGTAGAGCTCGCCCAGCTGGGTGTGATAGGCCCAGGAGTCGAAGCTCAGGCCCCAGTTCGCCAGCCGCGCATAGCCTGCACGAAAGCCCGGCTGCTCATACAGGTGCAGCGGCGGCGGGGGCATGACGCCGTAGCGAAAGCGCGCGTGCGCGGCGGCTGCGCAGCGTATGCCGCGAAACCGGCCCTGGCCGGCCTCCATGTGCGCGGCCAGCACCTCGTCCACGGCCGCGCCCCGGGAGAGGTCGGCATGGCCCACGATGCCGGCGCAGATGCGGGTGCCGATGCGGATGTCATGTGGCAGGGCATCCGTGGCGCGGGCAATGGTGGCCACGGCCTCGGTCTCGCCGACCGGGCGCAGCGGCTCGGGCCCCTCCTTGCGGTATCCGAAGCCGACCTGCACGAAGACGGTGGACAGGATGCGGTGGCCCGAGCCCAGGTCGCGCAGCAGCTCGCCTTCCATGTAGCCGCCCCAGTGGCTGTCGGACAGGTGGTGGTGCGGGTCGATGATGGGCAGCTCGGGCTCGATGACCGGTTCCTCATGGGCGGCCAGCCAGGCAGGGCGGACCTCGGCGCGTTCGATGATGGGCAGGCTGTTCATGTCAGATTCCCAGATAGGCTTTTTGCACGAAAGAATCATTCAGCAGCTCCTGGCCGGAGCCGGTGCGTATCACCGTGCCCTGTTCGAAGACATGGGCCGTGTCCGAGAGCTGCAGCGCCAGCCGCGCGTTCTGCTCGACCAGGATGACGGAGATGCCCGTGTCCTGGTTGAGCTGGCGTATGGCCTGGGCGATCTCGGCGACGATCTTGGGGGCGATGCCCAGCGAGGGCTCGTCCAGCATGAGGATGCGGGGCTGGGACATCAGCGCCCGGCCTATGGCCACCATCTGCTGCTCGCCGCCCGACAGCGAGCCGGCCTGCTGGTGGCGCCGCTCCTGCACGCGCGGGAAGAGGGCGTAGACCTGGTCCAGCGCCTGGCGGCGGCGGGCGGCGGATCGCTGCGTGTGGGCGCCGACCATGAGGTTTTCCCAGACCGACATGCGCGGGAACAGGCGCCGGCCCTCGGGCGACAGCGCCAGGCCCATGGCCACGCGGCGCGCGCAGCTGGCCCGCTCCATGGGCTGGCCGTCCAGCGTCAGGCTGCCCGATGCCAGTTCCTTGAGTCCCATCAGCGCCTTGAGCGTGGTGCTCTTGCCCGCGCCGTTGGCGCCCACCAGGGCCACGATGCGGCCCGTGTCCACGCGCAGGCTGACGCCATGCAGCGCCTGGATGCGGCCGTAGCGCACGACCATGTTGCTGGCTTCAAGCGTGGGCATCTGCTGGCACTCCCAGGTAGGCCTCGATCACGGCCGGGTTGTTGCGGATCTCGGCGGGCGTGCCCGAGGCGATCTTCTGCCCCTGCACCAGCACCACGATCTGCTCGCAGATGCCCATGACCAGGGCCATGTGGTGCTCCACGAACAGCAGCGACAGGCCGTGCCGGTCGCGCAGCGTGGTCAGCAGGCGGCCGAAGCTGGCGCATTCCTCGGGGTTCAGGCCTGCGGCCGGCTCGTCCAGCAGCAGCAGGCGCGGGCGCGTGGCCAGGCCGATGGCCACGCCGATGCGCTTTTGGTGGCCATAGGCCAGGGCGCCGGCCGTCTGGCCGCGCAGGGCGGACAGGCCCGTGATGTCGAGGATCTCATCCACCTCCTGGTGCACGGCGCGCAGGGCCTTGCGGTAGGCCGCCGTGCCCGCCAGCTGGGCCCAGGCCGGCACGCCCAGCCGGGAGATGGCGCCCCGGTAGACGTTGTCCTGCACGCTGGCATGCGCATAGACCGAGGCCGACTGGAAGGTGCGCGCCAGCCCGTGGCGCACGACCTGGCTGGGCCGCTGGCCGGCGATCTCCTGCCCGTCGAAGACCACGCTGCCTGCGGTGGGCGTGAGCGCGCCGCTGATGAGGTTGAAGGCCGTGCTCTTGCCCGCGCCATTGGGGCCGATCAGGCCCATGATCCGGCCCTGGTGCAATTCCAGGTCCAGGTCCTTGACGGCCCACAGCCCGCCGAAGCGCTTGCTGAGCCCGCGTACCTGCAGCAGTGCGCTCATGCCGGTCCTCCCTTCAGGCCTGCGGCCAGCGCGCGCGGATTCAGGCTGGCCAGGCCCTGGGGCAGAAAGCGTAGCACCAGCATCAGCGTGATGCCGTAGAGGATGTTCTGCGTGGTGATGGCGCTGCGGAACAGTTCGGGCAGCGGCGTCATGATGGCGGCGCCCAGGATGGGGCCGGCGATGGAGCCGCGCCCGCCCATGACCAGCATGATGATGGCCGCCACCGATACATGCTGGCTGAACGACTCCGGCGAGACAAAGCCCAGGTAGTGGGCCAGCAGCACGCCGCCCAGCGCGGCCATGGCGCTGCCCAGCACGAAGGCCAGCCTCTGGGTGCGCGCGATGCCGATGCCGCTGGCCTCGGCCAGTTCCGGGTTGTCGCCCACGGCGTCCAGCGCCTGGCCGGCCGGCGTGCGCAGAAAGGCCATGAGGAAGGCCACCGAGGCCAGGGCCACGGCGGCGGCCAGCAGGTAGCTGGCGCGCCTGGTTTCGACCACATGGCCCAGCAGTTCGACCGGGGCGATGTTGGCGATGCCGTTGGCCCCGCCCGTGAGGCTTGCGCCTTCGAGCAGCAGCAGCCGGAACAGCTCGCCGAAGCAAAACGTCACCAGCACGAAGTACACGCCCTTGAGCCGCAGGATGAGGGCGCCCAGCAGCAGGGCCAGCAGCGCCGCCGCCGCCACGCCCAGCAGGGCGCCGGCCAGGAAGGGCAGGCCCAGCCGGCCCGAGGCCAGCACCGAGCAGTAGGCCCCCACGCCCATGAAGGCCGCATGGCAGAACGACAGCTGCCCCGTGCGGCTGAGCAGGGACAGCCCGTTGACCACGAGGATGTTCAGGCACACCAGCACGGCCAGGTGGATGTGGAAGGGATTGGCGCTGAACAGCGGCAGCGCCATCACGGTGGCCAGGGCCAGGAGCCCGTGCCAGGGCTGCAGTGCCCGCGCGGCGGCAGACGGGGCCGGATTGCTTGCAAGTTCCATCTCAACGCTCCGTTTTGCCAAGCAGGCCCGCTGGCCGGAAGATCAGCATCAGCATGACCAGCCCGAACAGCAGCATGTCCGAGGCGCTGCTGCTCATGAAGGTATTGGCCGCGCTCTCGGTCACGCCCAGCAGCAGGCTGGCCAGGGCCGCGCCCGGAATGCTGCCCAGGCCGCCGAGGATGACCACGATGAAGGCCTTGAGCAGCGGCGTGGCGCCAATGCCCGGCGAGACCGAGAACACGGGCGCCATCAGCGCGCCCGCCACCACGGCCAGGGCCACGCCCAGGCCGAAGCCCAGCGGGTAGATGAGGCGCGCGCTGATGCCCTGGGCGCTGGCGATCTCGGCGTCCTGCACCACGGCGCGCAGGGCGCGGCCCATGCGGCTGTGCATGAGAAAGACGTACAGGGCCGCCAGCACGGCCACCGAGAACACCACCACGTACAGCCGCGACAGCGGCATGACCACGGGCCCCAGCGACGCCACGCCCTGGGCCACGGGCGGCATGGACTGCGGGTCGGGCCCGAACAGCAGCAGGGCGCCGTTTTGCAGCACCATGGCCAGGCCGATGGTGGCGATCATGCCGCTGAGCTCATCGCCGCGCAGGCCCTTGAGCACCACGACCTCGATGATCCAGCCCAGCACCACGGCGGCCGCGAAGGCCAGGCAGACGGCGGCCAGAAACGGAAGCTGCAGCCGGGTGACGCCCAGGTAGGCGGCGAAGGCGCCCAGCATGTAGAACTCGCCGTGGGCGAAGTTGACCACGCGCATCACGCCGAAGACCAGCGTGAAGCCTATGGCCATGAGCAGGTAGAGCAGGCCGATGATCAGCCCGTTGGCCAGCGCCTGGCCGAGCAGGAAGGAGATATCCATGGCGGTGTCCCGTGCGGTCTCTGTGCGGGCCCGGCCTACTGGCAGGCGCTCAGCGTGCAGCGGCTTTCCACCACCTCCTGGCCGCCCTGCACGCGGGCGACGTAGAAGGGCGCGCTGACCTGGTGGTTGGAGCCGTAGACGGCCTTGCCCGTCCAGCCCAGCTCGCCCAGGATGCCGCGGTAGCTGGTGATGCCTTCCAGGGCCGTGCGCACCTTGTCCGTATCGGTGGTGCTGCCCGCGCCGGCGATGGCCTGCAGCAGCATGTGGGTGCCGTCGTAGAACGCAGGGCTGAAGCCGTTCATGCGCTTGCCGTACTTGGCCTGGTAGCGCTCGGCGTACTGCCTGACGGCCTGGTTGCCGGGGTCTATGGGCGTGTTGACCAGCATGCCCTCGGTGGCCTGGGTGCCGGCCACGTTGACGATCTCGGCCGTGGCCGGGCCGCCGCTGCGGATGATCAGGCCCTTGAAACCCAGCTCGCGCGCTTGCTTGACGATGAGGCCGGCCGTGCCGGGCGCGTTGCCGTCCAGCTCGATGGCGTCCACGCCGCGCGCCATGATGCGCGTAAGCAGGGGCATCATGTCCACGCGCTCGCGCTCGAAGAACTCCTTGGCGCCGAGCTGGGCGCCGGCCTTGGCATAGGCTTTTTCCAGATCGGCGGCAATCTGCTGGCCGGTCTCGTCGTTGGGAAACAGCGCGCCGACCTTCCTGACGCCCTTGGCCTTGACGATCCAGTCGATCTGCGGCTGCGAGGTCTCGGCCGTGGTCAGGTTGGGCCGGAAGCTGAAGGGCTTGTCGGCGGCCAGCGCCTTCTGGGTGAAGCCCAGGGTCAGCATGATCACCTTGTTCTTTTCCGTGATGGGCGCCACGGCCAGGGCAGCGGCCGAGCCCACCGGGCCTATCAGATACTTGACCTTGTCCTCGAACACCAGCCGGTTGGCGGCCGTGACGGCCTCGCCGGCCTGGTATTTGTCGTCGTAGGCGATGACGCGCACCCGGTGTTTCCTGCCGGCCACCTCCAGACCGCCCCTGGCATTGATGTCGTCGGCCGCGAGTTCGGCCGCATGCAGCATGGCCTGCCCCCAGGAGGCGCCCGCGCCCGACAACGTGACAATGGCGCCTATGCGCAGTTCCTGCGCCGGCTGCTGGGCGAAGGCGGCGGGGATGTACGGGGCGGTGCAGGCCGCGCAGGCGAGCGACGCGGCGATCAGGCGGTTCATGGTGCTGTCTCCTCGGTGGTGTGTTGTGGTGTGTGGCCTGGTGGCGGATCAGTCCCGGGCGGGACCGGGCGGATGCAGGGCGTCGAGCACGGGCATCAGGTACTTGCGGAACTGCGCGGGGTTCTCGCTCATGGGAAAGTGGCCCAGCTCCCGCATCACCACGACCTGGGCGCCGGGGATGGAGGCGGCCGTGCGCAGCGTGTCCTCGGGGCTGCAGGAGAAGTCGTACTCGCCCGTGAGCAGGTACAGTGGCGTGCGCGCCGTGTCGATGCCGCCCAGCCGGCCACGCAGGTCGGCATCCACGCGGTAGAAATGCAGGTCGCCCCGGAAGACGCCGGGGCCGCCCTGCTGGTACTGCCACAGCGTCTCGTGGCGATGCTCGGCCGGGCTTTGCGGCGCCACCAGGCCCGACACCAGGGCCGCGCAGACCTGGCCGCCGTGCACGTCGGGACGGTTGAGCCAGGCCGTGTCGTACCAGGGCGGCTGGTAGTCGGCAGCCTCCAGCCCGATCAGCGCGCGGAACTCCTCGCCATGGGCGTGGGCCAGCTGCAGCACGATGCGCCCGCCGATGGAGCAGCCCATGGCGACGGGCCGGACCAGCTCCAGCGCGGCGCTGAAGGCGCGGATGGTCTGCACATAGCGATCGGTGCTCAGCTCGTACTCGCCGTTCTGGAAGCCTGCGGGCGGATAGGACTTGCCGTGCCAGGGCAGGTCGAAGGCGATGACGCGAAAGCGCCGCGTGATCTCCTCGTCGCACATCAGGTGGCGGAACTGGCGCGCGTCGGCGCCAGCGGTGTGCAGGCACAGCAGGGGCACGCCCTGGCCGCTTTCCTCGAAGTGGATGCGGTGCGACTGGCCGAGGATGTCTACATGAACATAGCGACCGACGATGGGTTCGATGTAAGCGCTCATGGCTGGCCTTCCTGTGCGCTGGCGGGCAGATGGCGGGGCATCTCCAGCACGTCCTTGAGGTATTGCAGGTGCGCGAAGAAGCTGTGCATGCGGCCTTCCACCTGCATCTCGCCACGCTTGGTCAGCGCGAACAGGTCGTGCCAGCCCGGCTCGGGCACGGGCTGCCACAGCGCCTGCCAGGCGCGGGCGCTGCTGCGGATGGTGAGCAGCCGCTCCTGGAACAGCGGAAAGCGGCGTTCCAGGGCGGCGATGCGGCCGGCCTCCAGGCGCAGCAGATGGGGCGTGTCGCCGATCTCGACGAGCAGCGCGCCCGTCAGCGTGCGGCCCCGGTGGACCAGGTGGGCGTCGGAATTGACGGCCGGTGCGATGCGCGCAAAGCGCCGGTTCAGCAGATGCGGGTCGGGCGTGTCCATGGCGCTCTCCTGCTGTGGGGCCGGTCAGCCGATGGCCGCGCCCGATTGCCTGACGATGTCCTGCCATTTGCGGGTCTCCGCCTGCATGAAGGCATCGAACTCAGCCGGCGTGCTGGACACGACTTCGCCGCCCAGGTCGATCAGCCGCGCGCGCAGCTCGGGCTGGCCGACCACGGCGCGCAGGTCCTGGGCGATGCGTTCGCGCAGCGGTGGCGCCAGCGAGGCGGGGGCGAGCACGCCGAACCAGGTGGCGGCCTCGAACCCGGCCAGGCCCGATTCGGCGAAGGTGGGAATGGCGGGCACCTTCTCCACGCGGCGGCCGTTGGCCAGGGCGATGGCCTTGAGCCGGCCCGAGGCGATATGCGGCAGCACCACGGTGAGGGTGGCGAACATGGCGTCCACCGAGCCGCCCATGAGGTCGGTGATGGCCGGGGCATCGCCCTTGTAGGGCACATGGACCAGGCGCGACCGCGTGGCCGTGTTGAACATTTCGCCGGCCAGGTGCTGGGCCGTGCCATTGCCCGGCGAGGCGAAGTTGGCCTTGTCCGGATGGGCCTGCGCATGGCGGATGAAGCCGGCCAGGTCGCCGACGCCCAGGTCAGGGCGCACCACCAGCACCAGCGGCACCTTGGCGATCAGGCTCAGCGCCGCAAAATCCTTGAGCGGGTCGTAGTCCAGTTTCTTGTACAGGGTGGAGCTGATGGTGTGGGCCGAGGTGGTCATGTACAGCAGATGCCCGTCGCCCGGGCCGCGCGCCACCTGGGCCGCGGCCAGCGTGGTGCCGGCGCCGGGGCGGTTGTCTATGACCACGGGTTTGCTCCAGCGCGCATGCAGCTTCTCGGCCACGGCGCGGGCCACGATGTCGGTGGCGCCGCCGGCCGCATAGGGCACGACCATGCGCACGTTGTCCGTGGGGTAGCTGGCGATGCGGTCCTGTGCGCGATCCTGGGCGTGGACCAGGGCCGGGTGCAGTGCGGGCGCCAATGCGGCGGCCAGCCCGCGGCGCAGTGCGCGGCGGCGTGTGGGGAATGGCATGTCTGTCTCCTTGGGGTTCTTGTCTTTTCCGTGCTGCCGCCCTGCGGTCAGTGCCGGCCTGCGATCAGCCGGCTGATCACCGGGTGGTATTGCTCGCCCAGGCCGCTGTCCAGGGCCTGGGCGAACCAGGCATCGACCACGGCGGCGCCGCGTGCGTCCACGCCGGCCTCCCGGGCGAGCTGCAAGGCATACGTCAAGTCCTTGCGCGCGTAGCGCACCGAGAACGCGCGCTCGGGGAACTCGCCGGGCAGCACGGCCTTCATGCCGTGGTTGCGCAGCGCAAAGCTGTCGGCCGAGCCCTTGGACAGCGTCTCGAACAGCACGGCGGGATCGACGCCAGCCTTCTCGGCAATGGCCTTGGCCTCGCTGAAGGCCACCACGGTCTCGAACAGCACCATGTTGTTGAGGATCTTGAGTACCTGTCCGCAGCCCACGGGGCCGCACAGCGCGATGTCCGAGGCGAAGGTGGCGATCAGCGGGCGCAGGGCCTCGAACAGGGCGGGCTCGGCGCCCACCATCACGGCCAGCGTGCCGGCCTCGGCCGCGGCGCGCGTGCGGGCCACGGGCGCGTCGGCAAACTGGACGCCGCGTGCCTGGAATTCGGTGGCCAGGGCGCGCGTGGTGTCCACGGGGGAGGTGCTCAGGTCCACGAGGGTCTGGCCTGCGCGGGCGGATTCCAGCAGCCCGCCCGGCTCGCGGCACAGGCGGGCCACGACTTCGCCCGAGGGCAGGGACAGGAAGACGGTGGCGGCACGCGCCATCACCTCGGCCGCGCTGGCTGCGGCCTGCACGCCATCGGCGGCCAGGCGCTGCAGGGGCGCAGGGTCCAGGTCGAAGGCGAGCACGGGGGCGCCGCTTTTCCTTGCCAGGTTGCGGCAGATGGGTTCGCCCATCACGCCCAGGCCGATGAAGCCGATGGTGTTCTTGTCGTCGGGGGTCATGTGCTTGTCCTTGCTCATTCCATGGCGAAGTAGATGCCCTTGGGCTGCTGGTACAGGCGCATGCCGCCCACGCCTTTTTCGCGGCCCAGGCCGCTGTCCTTGAAGCCGCCGAAGGGCGTGGCCACGGACAGCTGCTTGTAGGTGTTGATCCAGACCGTGCCCGCCTCCAGCGCGCGCGCCACGCGCCAGGCGCGCCGGTAGTCGGCCGTCCATACGCCTGAGGCCAGGCCGAAGGCGCTGTCGTTGGCCTGGGCGATCAGGTCGTCCTCGTCATCGAAGGGCAGCACGCACAGCACGGGGCCGAAGATTTCTTCCTGGGCGATGCGCGCGCTGTTGGCAATGCCGCCGATCACCGTGGGCAGGTAGTAGGCGCCTGCGGCCAGCCGCGCTGCATCGGGCCGTGCCCCGCCCGCAAGAATCTCGGCGCCCGCTGCGCGTGCCGCTTCCACCATGCGCTCCACCCGGTCGCGCTGGGCGAAGCTGGCCAGCGGCCCCATTTGGGCGCCGGGTGCATCAGGCAGGTCCACCCGCAGTGCGCGGGCACGCGCCAGCAGGCGGCCCACCACCTGATCCAGCACGGAGCGCTGCACGAACAGCCGTGAGCCCGCCACGCAGGACTGGCCGCTGCCTTCGAAGATGCCGTCGGCCACGGCCGCCACGGCAGCGTCCAGATCCGCATCGGCAAACACGATGTGGGGCGACTTGCCGCCCAGCTCCAGCGCCACGGGCATGAGCTTGCGCGCCGCCACTTCGGCGATGCGCCGGCCGCTTTCCGTGCCGCCCGTGAACGACACCATGCGCACCAGCGGATGGGCGACCAGGGCGGCGCCGGCCTGGGCGCCCGTGCCGGGCAGCACATTGAGCAGGCCCGGCGGCAGGCCGGCCTCCAGCGCAATGCGGCCCACGGCCAGGCCCGTGGACGGCGTGACCTCGGAAGGCTTGAGCACCACGGCATTGCCTGCCGCCAGGGCCGGGGCAATCTTCTGGGCCTCCATGGTCAGCGGCGAGTTCCAGGGGGTGATGGCGGCCACCACGCCGTAGGGCTCGTAGGCCGTCATCGACAGGTAGCTGCCGCGCGGCGGCGTGACCTCGGCGCCCGTGGTCTCGCAGACCGCGCCGTAGTAGCGGAAGGTGGCGGCGGCGCTGTGCACCTGCTTGACGCACTCGCTCCAGACCTTGCCGTTTTCCTGCATCTGCAGCCGTGCCAGCCGCTCGCTGTCGCGCTCCATGCGCTCGGCCATGCCATGCAGGATGCGCGCCCGGTGCATGGGCAGCATCTGCGCCCAGCTGCGCTGGCGCACGGCCTGGGCAGCATTGCAAACGGCTTCGTCAACCAGCGCCGCGCCGGCCGCGGCCACCTCGTGGTTGGGGGTGCCCGTGGCCGGGTTGACCGAAAGCAGCGCGGCGATGCCTTGCTCGCCGCCGCGGTCCTGCCCGGCGATGAGCAAAGGGTGGGGATGTGTCATGAAAGTTCTTTCAGAGAAAACAATGGTTCTGTTTTTGCGAATTCTAGGGTGGATGTCGCAAAAATCAGTATTGGTGTTTTCACTGTCAGAACTTTTGTTCTGTTTTTTTAAGACTATTCCTGGCGATGGAGGAAGCAGGCAAGCACGGGCAGCGCACCGGGCGCCAGGCCGGGTGCGCAGGAAAGACGGGAAGAGGAGGAGGGGAGATGCTGCGCCGCGTGCGCAGAAAAAGCCGTGGTCGTCAGGCCAGCGGCCAGTTCCCGCCCAGGCTTTCGGTGGCGCGCCGGGCAGCGCTCATCACCAGGGATTTCATGCCTTCAACCGCCAGCTCGGAAAAGCGCTCCAGCGGCCCCGACACCGAGATCGCGCCCAGCAGCGAGGCCGACGGCCCGAACACCGGCGCCGCAATCGCACCACACAGCGGATCGCGTTCGCCGAACGAGGTGAAGATCAGATCGGCCTGCGTGGGGGACGCCGGCAGGCCCGCCTCCAGCGTGGTGATGACCTTGCCCGCCGCACCGCGCGCCAGCGGCAGCAGATCCCCCACGCGTACGCGGTCCAGCGTGGAGTGGTGGGAGTCCAGGCGCATCACGCAAAGCCGGTGCTGCTGGTCGTGGCGCACGTGGAAGGACGGGCTTTCCGTTCCCTGGTCCACCAGCCACTGCAGCACGGGCTCGATGGCGCCCTGCAGGCCATGCGTCTGCTCGAAGGAGCGGCCCAACACAAAGGCCAGCGGTCCCAGGGCGTACTTTTTGTCCGCCCGGTGCATGACCAGGCCCGCGCGCTCCAGCGAGGCCAGAAGGCGCAGCAGCGTGCTCTTGTACATCTGCGTGAGGTGCGACAGCTCCGTCAGCGTCAGCCCCCGGTTGGCATGGGCCAGGGCCGTTGCAATGTGCAGCGCGCGATCTACGGCCGCGACGCCGTCGTTTTTCTCGGTGGCTTCGGCGGGGGCAATGGTGGACATGGGGTGTCAAAAAAACGGGATGTTTGCACAAGGTACGGAAGACCGATCGTATGCCGGCTTTGGAACGCTGCAGGCCTTGCAGGTACGCCATCCTGGCCAACTCCGCTCTTTGTCCTGTAGTCCTGGGGTTGATACCTAATGTCTAAGCATGTATAGACAACTAAAGTGATGCCACACCGAGGAGATGCAAATGAGGCAAGGCAGACTGTTCCGGGGCTGGTACATCGTGGGGGCCGTCCACGTGCTGCTGGCGCTGATCTTTGGCGCGGCCTATTCGTTCGGGGCGTTTTTCGCCAGCATCCAGGCCCAGTTCGGCGCCAGCAGCTTTTCCACGGCTTCCATCTTTTCCCTGACGGCCCTGATCTACTATGGCGTGGGCGTGTTCTCGGGCGCCTGGAGCGACAGGACATCGGTGCGCACCGTCACCTCTGCCGGCATCGTGCTGCTGGCGCTGGGCTTTGTGGCCAGCAGCCTGCTGTCGTCATCGCTGGCGCTGTTCCTGGGCGCGTTCTGCATTCTGGTCGGCCTGGGCGTGGGCCTGGTGTATGTGCCCGCCGTCTCCACCATTGCGCGCTGGTTCGTGCTGCGGCGCAGTTCGGCCTCCGGCATCGCGCTGGCGGGCACCGGGCTGGGAACCCTGCTCGGCCCCGTGGTGGCGGGCACACTCATGGAGCACCTGTCCTGGCAACTGACCATGCAGGTCTATGCCGCAGCCATCGCACTGGCCGGCCTGGCTGCGGCAGCTGTCCTGCGCGGCCGCCCTGAGGAGCTGGGGCTGCATCCCGATGGCGTGCCTCCCTCGGGTGTCCCTGCTGCCAGACAGTCCGCCCAGGGCATGGACCTGGCCCAGGCGGCGCGGCAGGCTCGTTTCTGGTGGTATTTCGCGGCCATCTTTCTGGGCTCCATCGGCCTGTTCCTGGCCCTCATCCACATCAACCCGCTGGCACGCCAGCAGGGGTTGTCTGCCGCGCAGGCCAATGGGCTGATCGGGTTGATCGGCGTGGGAAATGTGCTGGGGCGTCTCGCGCTGGGCCGGCTGGGCGACAGGATGGGGGCGCTGCGCTTTCTGCTGGTGCTCACCGTGTCCCTGGCCGTGCTGTACGGGCTGTGGTCCATGGCGCGGGGCTTCGTGGCCCTGGCCGGTTTCGCGCTGGTGTTCGGTGCGGCCAACGGCGGCTGCATCGCGCTGTATCCCGCCGTGGCCGCGACCTGGTTCGGCACGCGGAATCTGGGCGCCATTCTGGGGGCGCTGTATGTGGCGGTCGGTATCTCGGCCATGGCCGGGGGCAGCCTGGCGGGCTGGCTGTTCGATATCTGGGGTGGCTACACGCTGTCCATCCTGCTGGCGGGTGGCAGTGCCGCGCTGTCGGCTCTTGCGGTGTGGCGCGCCGAATACGCCGGGTGTGATGGCAGGGGCTGACAGGCAGGCCTGCGCGGGTCTGGGTTGGAAAAGCTGATGCCCCGGGAGCGTGCCTGAGAAGTATTGAGAGGGAGGAGAACGACCTCAGGCTCGGCGGAAGGCAGATACCGTCAGTATGCCCACCCAAGCTTGAGAAAAGCTCTATGGCGAGCCCCGCACGGATGGCCGCAGCGTGTCTATCTTGAGGACGCAGCGGGCTCAGCCACGATATGTCGAAGGCTGCCGGTCGAGCAATCTTGCGCCTGTGAGAAGCTTCTCTGGTCCGGTTGAACTGCAGAGATGCCGCGGGCAGTCCGCGTGTGATGTCGATGTGGACTGGTGCGTGGAAAGGCGAGTGCCTCTGATCAAGCCATCTTCGTTGTCGCAGGGGCGCTGCGGCGTAAATCGCAGATCATCGGGTAAAGAGCTATCGGGAGCAGGAAGTAGGTCAATAGATATCTGTACTCCCCGGCGCTGGAGAAGAGGAAAATCGCGAACAACTGCAAAATTAGAGAAGCATGGATAATCAGATGATCGGCCTTCAATCGTTTCCAAGCCATCATGGTGGCAACAGCCAGCATGGTTATGCCGAAAAAAGGTGACCAGAGAATAAACCTGTATTTCCAAGAAATGGAATTGAGGAGGGTGATCCATTCGATAAGAAATGGAGGAGGCGACAGCTCAGAATAATAATCTTGGAAATTCTTCAGAACATAGCTCTTTGTTTCTGCTGTGGGGAAGTGGCCATCAGCCAAGGCGGAAACCATGAAGACATTGACCCGACTTGACAGGAATGCGGGAATGTTGTGCCAGAGATTGTATCTAAAAAACTCCTTGATCAGGATCTCTTTGTCCTCTAGGGCTATTGTAAGAACGTTCGGTGAGTTCGGTGGGTGTACAAGAGAATCCCAGTAGTCTCGATCGTACCAATCGTTGAATTTCTGAATGCCGCCGTATTTTTCAAGTACTTCGACGGTGGTCTTGGAGACATTGTAAGCGGGCAGGCCGAAGGCCACGGAAAACGGGCGTGGTTGAACAAAGTTGGCTGTCTCGAAAATAACCAATGGATAAGTTGCCTCTTGTGGTTTTCCAGCTTGATGCAGAGTCAGGAATGTGGATGTCAAGGTCCAGAAAATGCCGATCGTGGCGATAATGATGCGGCCGAATCGATCTGTTTTGAATAAAAGATATATCAAAGGTATCAATAGCACTAATCCATTCGACCTTGCGAAGATGGCGAATGGCATGCATAGAAAAATAACGAAAGCGGAGAAGAATGTGACTTTTGAACGCCTCAGACATATCCATATTTCGAATATAAATCCAATTCCGCAAATGGCAAATAGTCCGTCCGGGTAGAGCATCCCGGAAAAGTTCAGTATATGAGGTGTTATAACAAAGAAGGTAGAAAATATGGCAGATTGCAGTATTCCATAGTTATTGTAAATATAATGAATTATTCTGGAAAAAACGAATGCAGAAACCAACATCTGCATTGTTGTGATCGTGCCAATACTGCTGTTTAGTGCCAATGACAGCTTGATAAAGCCTATCCATATCGCTGTTTTTCCAACCGATATATTTCCTGTTTTATCTGTTGCCTCCATCAAGGCGGCCATGCTGTCATTGCCCAAGTTTCCTGGCCAATTGCCATATATCCAAATTCCATAGATAAGAGATATCAATGAGAATATCAGAAGGAAACCTTTGCATTCTCTATGGGTGGTTGTTGTTTCTCTCAAGATAGTGCAACGTTATCGAGCGGTGGTCACGGCATCTTACATCCGCTTCGCATCTGGCGATATCTATGCGCCTGATTCCCGTATTTTCATCAGAATCGGCTTTGTTATTCGGGTAATCCATGACATCCAACTGATCTTCTGTGGTTGACGCAAAGCAATTGGTTGTATCAATGGTCTTGGACAGTCAATACGAATTGCACCACTGTCGCCTTGGTTCAAGAACGTATCTGGATTTGGAGTTGACCCGGTTGTGTGGACACATCATTCTTTGTATTCAAGGAGCCACAAATGTCCAAAGTCAGGCTGCCGTATCCGGCGCAGTTCAGGCCGCAGATGGTCGAGTTGGTACGTGCCGGACGCACGCCCGCCGAACTCTCACGCGAATTCAACGTCATCGCGCAGTCCATCACCAACTGTGTCGGTCAAGCCGCTGCCCGGCAAGGAAAGCGTGACCTGAGTCGAGCGCGAGGAGTTGGTGCAGCTGCGCCGTCAATTGCGTCAAGTTCAGCAGGAGCGCGCCATCCTGGCAAAGGCTACGGCCTG
This sequence comes from Delftia acidovorans, assembly GCA_031286585.1. Taxonomy (GTDB): domain Bacteria; phylum Pseudomonadota; class Gammaproteobacteria; order Burkholderiales; family Burkholderiaceae_C; genus Comamonas; species Comamonas acidovorans_A. Next base: position 97,350 of record JAITUC010000023.1, on the reverse strand, counting down.
GTTTGCCGGTCGCAGCGGAAGTCTTCGGACTCGTGATGGCAAACCAGGCCGACTCCCCGTGCGTACCATGTGCCGTGTTCTTGGCGTATCCGCCAGCGGCTTCTGCGCTTGGCGAAAGTGCAGGCCCTCACAGCGCAGCATCGTCAACGCGGTGATGACGGAACGAATACGCCAGATTCACAAGGACTCATACGAGTCCTACGGCATGCCGCACGTGAGGACCAAGCTCATCGAGCAAGGCGTCTCCATCAGCCGACAGCGTGTTGCGCGCCTCATGCGTCTGGCCCGTATCCAGGGCATCAGCCGCCGCCGTGGCTTCATGGTTACGACGCGCCGAGACAAACGCGACTCGCCCGCCAACGACCTGGTCAAGTGCCAGTTCAAGGCCAGCGACGCCAATCAACTCTGGGTGGCCGACATGACCTATGTACCCACCTGGACGCGGTTCTTGTACTGGGCCGCGGTCATCGACGTGTGGAGCCGGCCTGTGGTGGGTTGGTTCATGGACGAGAGAATGACGACCGACCTGGTGCTATCGGCGCTGCACATGGCGTTGGCCCAGCGCAAGCCGCAAGACGTCATCCACCATAGTGACCAGGGCAGCCAATACACCAGCCTGGCCTTCGGTGAGCGCTGCCGTCAGATGGGTGTTCGCCCCTCGATGGGTGCTGTGGGAGATGCCTATGACAACGCGATGGCTGAGAGCTTCTTTGCCAGCCTGGAGGCCGAACTCATCGAGCGTCACAGCTTTGAGTCAAAGGCGCAGGCTCGCATGGCTGTCTTCACGTGGATTGAAGGTTGGTACAACCCCAGGCGCCGTCACAGCGGTCTGGGTTACCTCTCACCTCTGAACTTTGAAAGGAGCCAGCAGGCACGCTTCAATGCTTGGAAGCACGAACCATCGTGCGCTGACGAAGCTCCCCAGATGGTTTGAGAATCAAACCAGAAACCGTCCACCAGACCGGGTCAACTCCAGTGTTCGCCGGAACATTCTGACTACACAGAAAAGCCCCAGGCTCTTGCGAACCTGGGGCTTCTTGTTTGGTGCCGGAGAAAGGAATCGAACCCTCGACCTTCTCATTACGAATGAGCTGCTCTACCAACTGAGCTACACCGGCGACAGACAAAAATTATAACGGCAAATTCATGCCTCGGAATGGTACTGCGTCACTTTTTCGACTTCGTTCTTCGAGCCGAGGATGACGCTCACACGTTCGTGCAGCTGCGTGGGCTGGATGTCGAGGATGCGCTGCTTGCCGTTGGTGGCGGCGCCGCCGGCCTGTTCGACCAGCCAGGCCATGGGATTGGCTTCGTACATCAGGCGCAGCTTGCCGGGCTTGTTGGGTTCGCGGCGGTCCCAGGGGTACATGAAGATGCCGCCGCGCGTCATGATGCGGTGCACGTCGGCCACCATGGAGGCGATCCAGCGCATGTTGAAGTCCTTGCCGCGCGGGCCTTCCACGCCGGCCAGGCATTCGTCCACGTAGCGCTTGATGGGAGTGTCCCAGTGGCGCATGTTGGACATGTTGATGGCGAATTCCTTGGTGTCCTCGGGGATGCGGATGTTCTCCTGCACCAGCACGAAGGAGCCTTGCTCGCGGTCCAGCGTGAACATGGACACGCCGTCGCCCACGGTCAGCACCAGCGTGGTCTGCGGGCCGTAGATGCAGTAGCCGGCCGCGACCTGCTGGGTGCCGGGTTGCATGAAGTCTTCCTCGGTCACGCCGGGGTGGCCTTCGGGCTTCTTGAGCACGCTGAAAATGGTGCCGATGGAGACGTTGACGTCGATGTTGGACGAGCCGTCCAACGGGTCGAACATCAGCAAGTATTCGCCGTGCGGGTAGCGGTTGGGCACAAGGTAGATGCCTTCCATTTCCTCGGAGGCCATGGCCGCCAGGTGGCCGCCCCATTCGTTGGCCTCGATCAGCACCTCGTTGGCGATGATGTCCAGCTTCTTCTGGACTTCGCCCTGCACGTTCTCGCTGCCGGCCGTGCCCAGCACGTCGCCGATGGCGCCCTTGTTGACGGATTGGCTGATGCGCTTGCAGGCGCGGGCCACGACTTCCAGCAGCAGGCGCAGCTGGCCGGGGATGAGGCCGTCCACGCGTTGCTGCTCGACCAGGTAGCGGGTCAGGCTGACGTTTTTCTTCATGGGTTCAACTCCTAAAAATCCGGGAGCAGATGCGGTGTGGAGTATGCATCTGCTGATGAACAGCATTTCAGCGATTCCTGGCTCGCAGCATGAAACCGGCGTTGCTCAGGCCAGGGACACCGAGGAAGAGCCGCCTCGCACCGAGGGTGTCGTCCCCCTGCAAGGGGGAAGGCGCGAAGCGACTCAGGGGGTGGCTCGTCAATCCGCCAGCGCGCGGGTGACGACTTCACGCACGTCGTTGCTCAGTTCAGCGCGGGCCGCCACGCGGGCGATCGCCTCGCGTGCGGCCGTGCGGTAGGGCTCGGCCAGCTTGCTCCAGCGGTCCAGGGCGCGCGCCAGGCGGGCGGCGACCTGGGGGTTGATGGCGTCCAGCTCGATGACGCGCTCGCTCCAGAACACGTAGCCTGCCGCGTCGGTGCGGTGGAAGGCGCCGGGGTTGGCGCTGCAGTAGCTGAAGATCAGGCTGCGCGCGCGGTTGGGGTTCTTGATCTGGAAGTCGGGGTGCTTCATCAACTGCTTGACGGCCGGCAGCACATTGCCGCCGCGGTCGCAGGCGCCACCTTGCAGCGCAAACCACTTGTCCAGCACCAGCGCATCGTGCTGGAACAGCTTGTGAAAGCGTGCCAGGGCCTGGGCTGCCAGCGGGTGGCCGCTTTGCACCAGGGCCGAGAGGGCGCTCATGCGGTCGGTCATGTTGCCGGCGTCCTTGAAGCGCTGCAGCGCCTTGCCGGGCCAGACGCTGTCGCCCGAGGCGCGCGCGGCCAGGCACAGCATGGACAGGGCCAGGCCTGCCAGCGCACGGCGGCCGGAGCTGACGGGGTCGGGACGGTAGGCCCCGGTGTCGCTGTGCTCTTGCCATGCCTGCTGCCAGTCGGCCTGCAGTTCGGTCGCCAGCTGCTGGCGCATGGCTTCACGCACGGCGTGCACGCGCTGCGGATCGACCACGGCCAGCTGCTCGGCGATGTAGCTTTCGCCGGGCAGGGCCAGCATCAGCTCCTTGAACGCCGCATCCAGCTGGGGATGGCGCAGCACGCCGCGCATGGCCTCGACGAAGGAGGCCGGCAGCAGGGCGCCCGTGATCTGGCCGCTGGCGTCGGCGGTGATGGATGCATCGCCAATGGCCTGCAGCGCGATGCGCAGGCCCAGGCGCTGCCCGGCTTCCCAGCGGTTGAAGGGGTCGCTGTCATGGGCCAGCAGGGTCAGCAAGGCGGCATCGGTGATGTCCTGCTGCAGCACCACGGGGGCGCTGAAGCCGCGCAGCAGCGAGGGCACGGGTTCCTGGTCCACGTCGGTGAAGACGAAGCTGTGGCTGGGCTCGGACAGCACGAGCAGGCGGCTGTCGCCCGCCGCTGCCTGTTCCTCGCCCTGCAGGCGCAGGGTCAGCGCGCGGCCCTCCTGGCCCAGCAGGCCCATCTGCACGGGGATGACGAAGGGCAGCTTCTCCGCCTGGCCCGGCGTGGGCGCGCAGCTTTGGGTCAGGGTCAGCGTGTAGGTGCGTGCGGCGGCGTCGTAGCTGCCTTCGGCGCGCAGCTGGGGCGTGCCGGCCTGGCTGTACCAGCGCTTGAACTGGTCCAGGCGCCGGGCCAGTTCGCTGCCGGGGTTGGCATCGGCCATGGCCTGGGCGAAGTCGTCGCAGGTGACGGCGTGGCCGTCATGGCGCTCGAAATACAGCTTCAGCCCCAAGGCAAAGCCTTCGCGGCCCACCAGGTTGTGCTGCATGCGCACGACCTCGGCACCCTTCTCGTAGATGGTGACGGTGTAGAAGTTGTTGATCTCGATGTAGCTGTCGGGCCGCACCGGGTGGGCCATGGGGCCCGCATCTTCGGGGAACTGGGCGGTGCGCAGCACGCGCACGTCCTCGATGCGCTTGACGGCGCGCGCCGAGGGGCTGCCCGCCATGTCCATGCTGAATTCCTGGTCGCGGAAGACGGTCAGGCCTTCCTTGAGCGACAGCTGGAACCAGTCGCGGCAGGTGACGCGGTTGCCGGTCCAGTTGTGGAAGTACTCGTGGCCGACGACGGACTCGATGTTGGCGTAGTCGGTGTCGGTGGCCGTGGACTGGCTGGCCAGAACGTACTTGGTATTGAAGACGTTCAGGCCCTTGTTCTCCATGGCGCCCATGTTGAAGTCGCTGGTGGCGACGATCATGAAGCGGTCCAGGTCCAGCGACAGGCCGAAGCGGGCCTCGTCCCAGGCCACGCTGGCCATGAGGGAGTTCATGGCGTGCTCGGTCTTCTCCAGGTCGCCGGGGCGCACGAAGACCTGCAACAGGTGGTCGCGGCCTGCGCGGCTCTTGATCTTCTGCTCGCGCGCGACCAGGTTGCCGGCCACCAGGGCGAACAGGTAGCTGGGCTTTCTGTGCGGGTCGGCCCATTTGGCAAAGTGGCGACCGTCTTCCAGCGCGCCTTGCTCCACCAGGTTGCCGTTGGACAGCAGCACCGGGTACGCGGCCTTGTCGGCGCGCAGCGTCACGGTGTACATGGCCATCACGTCGGGACGGTCCAGGAAATAGGTGATGCGGCGGAAACCCTCGGCCTCGCACTGTGTGAAGAACGTGCCCTCGCTCACATACAGGCCCATGAGCTTGGTGTTCTTGGCGGGCGCGCAGGTGGTGAAGATTTCCAGATCGACGGGGTCGCCGCCCTCGGGCAGGTTCTCCAGCACGAGCTGGTCGCCGTCCATCTTGAACGAGGTGCCGCCGCCGTTGACCAGCACGCGCGCAAGGTTCAGTTCATCGCCGTCCAGGCGCAGCGGCTGCGCCGGCACCTCGGTGTTGCGGCGCACGCGCATCTTGTTGAGCACGCGGGTCTTGGCCGGATCGAGATCGAAGGTCAGGTCCACGGTGTCGATCCACCAGGCAGGAGCCTGGTAGTCGGCGCGGTGGATGGCGGTGGCAGGGGCCTGCCCGTCACGCAGTTGCAGCATACAGATTCCTTCCTATGCCAATATCAGGGGACAGAGTTCAAGCCCCTGTGCGGCCGGTGCCGCCCAGGGGCTGGAGCTCAGAGGCCTTGCTTGAGCGAGGCTTCGATGAAAGCGTCGAGGTCGCCGTCCAGCACCTTCTGGGTGGCCGAGATTTCGACGTTGGTGCGCAAATCCTTGATGCGGCTGTTGTCCAGCACGTACGAGCGGATCTGGTGGCCCCAGCCCACATCGGTCTTGGTGTCCTCCAGCTTTTGCTGCTCCACCATGCGCTTTTGCATCTCGTGCTCGTAGAGCTTGGAGCGCAGGCGCTGCCATGCCACGTCGCGGTTGCTGTGCTGGCTGCGGCCGTCCTGGCATTGCACGACGATGCCGGTGGGCATGTGCGTCAGGCGCACGGCCGAGTCGGTCTTGTTGATGTGCTGGCCACCGGCGCCCGATGCGCGGTAGGTGTCGGTGCGCACGTCCGAGGGGTTGATCTCGATCTGGATCGAGTCGTCGATCTCGGGGTAGACGAACAGCGAGGCAAAGCTGGTGTGGCGGCCGCCCGAGCTGTCGAAGGGCGACTTGCGCACCAGGCGGTGCACGCCGGTTTCGGTGCGCAGCAGGCCGTAGGCGTATTCGCCTTCGATGTGGATGGTCGCGCTCTTGATGCCGGCGATGTCGCCCGGCGTCTCTTCCTCGACCGTGGCCTTGAAGCCCTTGCGCTCTGCGTACTTCAGGTACTGGCGCAGCAGCATGCCGGCCCAGTCGCAGGCTTCGGTGCCGCCGGCGCCGGCCTGGATGTCCACGAAGCAGTTCAGCGGATCGGCTTCCTTGCCGAACATGCGGCGGAACTCCAGCTCCTCGATCAGGGGCCGCAGCTTGGCGGTCTCGCCCTCGATGGTGAGCAGGCCGGTCTCATCGCCTTCTTCCTTGCTCATCTCGAACAGCTCGGCGTTGTCGGCCAGCTCGGTGGTCAGCTTTTGCAGCGTCAGCACGACGCCGTCGAGCAGCTTCTTTTCCTTGCCCAGTTCCTGGGCCTTCTTGGGGTCGTTCCAGACGCTGGGATCTTCCAGCGAGGCATTTACCGTGCGCAGTCGTTCGTACTTTGCATCGTAGTCAAAGATACCTCCGTAGATCTGCCGCACGCTGCGACAGATCTTCGAGGGTGTTGCCGATGAGGTTGATGCGTTCTGCTTCCATGATGTGTTCCGTTCTTCTGATGAATGTGTTCTTGGCCGAATCGCCGATTTTCTCATGCTGGGGCACCGTGCCGGGCCAAGCGCCCGTCGCGCGGCTGTGCAGGGATGCTGAAGTGTGACGATCACTTTCAAAACAAGGACTTGCAGCGGGCGATCATGGCAGATTTGAAGGGCTTGGCGATGGCAATGCGCAGGTTGCAGCGTGGGCCCTGGCGTGATCTGCCTGCAGACCTCCCGAAAAAAAAGGCCCGGCCAGCAGGGGCTGGTCGGGCCTTGGCAGGCATGTCCGCCCCCGGCGGGGCGGGCGAAAACCTGGTTCAGAAGGTTTCCCAGTCGTCGTCGGAAGCCGTGCTGGCCGCCTTGGCCTTGGCTTTGGCCGATGCCGTCACGGCGGGCCGGGCCGGCTGTGCTGGCTGGGCCGGGCGCGCGGCGCCTGCCGGAGCAGGGGTTGCACCGGCCGCACCGGGCGCACCGGTCGCACCGGTCGCAGAAGGCAGGGCGGCCGAAGCACGTGCAGGCACAGCGCTTCTGGGAGCGGAAGGCGCCAGATGCGGACGGGGCGCCGTCGGTGCTTGGCGGGGCGCTGCAACGGCGCCGGCGTGGTGGCCGCCATGGCTGCTGCCCGGCATGCCGGTGGAGGCCGAGAGCTTGAACACGCTGACCACGCCGGCCAGGGCCTTGGCCTGGGCCTGCAGGGCCTCGGTGGCGGCGGCGGATTCCTCTACCAGGGCGGCGTTCTGCTGGGTCATCTGGTCCATCTGGGTGACGGCCTGGTTGACCTGCTCGATGCCGGCGGTCTGCTCATGGCTGGCCGCCGAGATCTCGCCCATGATGTCGGTCACGCGGCGCACGCTGGCCACGATCTCTTCCATTGTCTTGCCGGCCGAATCGACCTGGGCGCTGCCTTCCTCGACCTTGCCGACCGAGTCGTCGATGAGCTGCTTGATCTCCTTGGCGGCCGCGGCCGATCGCTGGGCCAGCGTGCGCACTTCCGAGGCGACGACGGCAAAGCCGCGCCCCTGGTCACCGGCGCGGGCCGCTTCCACGGCGGCATTCAGCGCCAGGATGTTGGTCTGGAAGGCGATGGAGTCGATGACGCCGATGATGTCCACGATCTTGCGCGAGGCATCGTTGATGGCCGACATGGTCTGCACCACCTGGGCCACGGCCGTGCCGCCGCGCACGGCGACCTGGGATGCGGCGGCCGCCAGCTGGTTGGCCTGCTGGGCGTTGGCGCCGTTTTGCTTGACGGTGGAGGTCAGCTCCTCCATGGAAGCGGCAGTTTCCTCCAGCGAGCTGGCCTGCTCCTCGGTGCGGGCCGACAGGTCCTGGTTGCCCGATGCGATCTGGCTGCTGGCGGTGGCGATGGAATCCGTGCCCTGGCGCACCTGGCCCACGATGCGCTGCAGGCTTTCGTTCATGTGCTGCAGGGCCTGCAGCAGCTGGCTGGTCTCGTCCTTGCCATGCACCTCGATGCGGGTGCCCAGGTCCCCGGCGGCCACGGCCTGGGCCAGGCTCACGGCCTGCTGCAGGGGGCGTGCCACGCTGCGGGCGATCAGCAGCGCCACGCCCAGGCCGAAGATGACGGCGCCCACCAGCAGGGCGATCACCCACCAGCGCGCGGCGGCGAAGATGTCGTCGCCGGCCTGATTGGCATCCTCGATGCCCTGGGCGTTGATCTTGAGCAGTTCGTCCAGCTTGGTGTTGATGGAGCGGCTGGTCTTGACAGAATCGCCGCGCAGCACCTCGGAAGCCTCATCGGTGCGCAAGGCGTGGGACAGGTCCACGATCCTGGCCGTGTGCTGCGCGTACTGGCCCAGGTCGTCCTTGATGCCGGCCATCAGCTCGCGCTCGCGCGCGGTGTTGGCATAGCGCTCGAAGTCCTGCTGGTTCTTGAGCAGCTCGGACCACAGCGCCGGCATGCTCTTGTCGTAGATGGCCATTTCATCCATCGAGGTGGCCAGCACATGCTGCATGGTCTGCGAGCGGTAGCGCTGCAGCTGGTAGCGCATCTCCATCAGCACGCGCTCGGCGGGCATCCAATGGTGGGCCAGGTCGGTGGCCGTGCGGTTGACGCGGTCCAGCTGGACCACGGAGAACAGGCCCAGGCCGGCGGTCAGCAGCAGCAGGGCGATGAAAGAGGCCAGCAGCTTGGGGGCCAGCTTCAGATTGCGGAAAAACATCATGGTGGGGGAGTGCCGTAGGGCGAGAAGCGAAAGCGGGTGAGCGGCTGTGGCTGCGAATCGAGGGGGAGCGGTGGCGATCGGTGGCGATCAGCGGGGCCGTCACTCGGCCGCCGCCATGCCGCAGTTATCGGTCACTTGCCGGCGAGGCTTAGGGAAAAATAGGTCCCGTCCGATAATTTATTACTGGCTGTTACTTTTGCCGGCCAGCAATTCCCGGGGCGCTTCCATGCCCGTTCACAGTCCCTTCCACCTTCACGTGCCCATGCCGATTTGCAGGCTCGATGCCTGCAGCCACCGCTCAAGATCTTCTGCCGGCAGCGGGCGCGAGAACAGATAGCCCTGCGCGACCGGATAGCCCTGTTCGCGCAGGATGGTGTTCTGCGCAGCCGTCTCCACTCCCTCGGCCACCACGGTCAGGTGCAGGCTGCGGCCTATGCCCAGGATGGCGTTGCTCAGGGCCTGGGCGGCCTCGTCGTTTTCCAGGTCGGCCACGAAGCTGCGGTCCAGCTTGAGTTCGCTCACCGGCAGGCGCCGCAGATAGCTGAGGCTGGAGTAGCCCGTGCCGAAGTCGTCCATGGACAGGCGCACGCCCTGGGCATGCACGGCCTGCAGCGTGCGCATGGTGCCGGGGTTGGTGTCCAGCAGCAGGCTTTCGGTGATCTCCAGCGTGAGGTCCTGGGGCTTGAGCGCGTTGCTGTCCAGCGTGTCGGCAATCATGCGCGGCAGGTCCAGGTTGTGGAAGCTCGTGGGCGAGAGATTGACGGCCATGGCCGGCACATCGATGCCGCGGCTGCGCCATTCGCCCAGCTGGCGGCAGGCCTCGCGCAGCGCCCAGGTTCCCAGCTCGCCGATGAGGCCGCATTCCTCGGCCAGCGGGATGAAGCGAGCGGGCGATACGTCGCCAAACTCCGCATGGCTCCAGCGCGCCAGCGCTTCCACGCCGTACAGGCGCCCGTCACTGAGATCCACCTGGGGCTGGTAGTGCAGGTGCAGGCCGCCGCTGCGCAGCGCATCGCGCAATGCTGTCTCCAGCACCAGGCGCTCCTGCGCCAGCTGGTTCATCTCGGGGCTGAAGAAGCTGTAGAGGCCGCGCCCGCCCGACTTGGCCTGGTACATGGCCATGTCGGCGCGGTGCAGCAGGGTCTCCATGTCGCGGCCGTCGGCGGGAAACACGGCGATGCCGCAACTGGCCGTGCTGGCCAGTGCCACGTCGTCGATCATGCAGGGCTGGCCCAGCGCCGACTGCAGCCGCTCTATGACCTCGGCCGCCTGCGCGCCACCGCAGCGCGGCAGCACGATGACGAATTCATCGCCCGACAGCCGCCCGGCGATGTCGCCCGCGCGCAGCTCCGCCTGGATGCGCTGGGCCACGCTGCACAGCAGCTTGTCGCCGGCCGGGTGGCCCAGCGAATCGTTGACCTGCTTGAAACGGTCCAGGTCGATGAAGACCACGGCCAGTTCGGAGCCCTCCTGCGAGGCTGCGGACAGCGCCTGCTCTGCCTGGGCCAGCAGCAGGCTGCGGTTGGGCAGGGTGGTCAGCCCGTCGTAGAAGGCCAGCTGGCGGATGCGGCGGCGCGCCTGCTCGCGCTCCAGCGCCAGGGCGCACAGGTCGGTACAGGCCTCCACCAGCCGCTGGTGGAAGGGATCGGGGCCGGCCCGGTCGAAATGGCGGTAGTAGAAGGCGAAGGTGCCGGCCACGCGTCCCTGCAGGGCGCAGATGGGGGTGGACCAGCAGGCCGTATACCCCAGCGGCAGGATGAGCTGCTTGTAGTCGGCCCAAAGCGGGTCGGTGGCAATGTCGCGCACCAGCACGGGCCGGTTGTGGAAGGCGGCCGTGCCGCAGGAGCCGATGTTGGGGCCGATGGGCACGCCGTCCAGCGCCGCCGAGTACGAGGCCGGCAGGCTGGGCGCGGCCAGCGGGTGCAGGCGGTTTTGCTCATCCACCTCCAGCACCGACACCGCGATATCCGGCGCAATGCGCTCCACCTCGCGGCAGACCAGGTCCAGCACCTCGGTCAGCGGCTGGTCGCGCGCCATGGCCTCCAGGGCCCGGCGCTGCAGCACCTCGTGCATCTTGGCCTCGGTGATGTCGGTGATCACGGTCACCGTGGTCTGGAGCCTGCCATCGGGACCCATGACGGGATTGGCCTGGGCGCTGACCCAATACCGCTCGCCGTCCTTGCCGACGAGGATCTCCTCGCGGTACACGGGCTTGCCCGCATTCAGGTCGGCGCGGTAGGCGGCCGTGAATTCGGGCGAGGCATGGGGCACGAGCAAGGCGATGGGCGCGCGGCCGATCACCTCCTCGCTGTCCCAGCCGAACATGCGGCTGAAGCCTGCGTTCACATAGGTGATGGTCCAGTTGCCGTCGGCGATCACCACGGCCGCGTCGGTGGCATCGGCCACCAGGGACAGGCGCCGCAGATGCTCCTGCCGCGTGCGGTCCGCCAGCACGCGGTCGGAGATGTCGGTGGCAATGCACAGCACGTGGCTGAGATCGCCCGCTGCGTCGAGCACGGGCGCATAGGTGGCCTCCAGCCAGCAGGTGCTGCCGTCGCGGCGCCGGTGCTCGCCCACGCGCGAAATCGTCTCGCCCTCGCCCCAGCGCTGGCGCCACTGGTCGTAGGCGTCGGGATCGGCATGGGCCTGGGTGCACAGTTCACTGTGCAGCAGGCCTTCGGCGCCCGAGGCAGGGTAGCCAAGAATGGCTTCGTAGTTGGCGTTGGCGCGCATCAGCCGGCCTTCGGGCGTGAACTCCGCCAGCGCCATGGCCTTGTCCAACGTGCTCCACAGCGCCTGCTGCCCTGCCGTGCCTGCTACCCGTGTCTCGAACATGGTTTGCTCTCCTCATGGATGCTGAGCTGAAGATTGGTTGTTTCGAAATGATACCGATCCGGCATGACCTCTGGACGCCCGACCCGCATGGGCAAATCTGGCCTCGCTGACACTGCGCAAAACGGTTGCTGCCGCTGGTTACAATGAATTGAGAATGATTCTTGTTTGATGGCATCCCCGCTTTCGAGGAATCGGAATCCGCCATGCCATCCGTCCCTGCCTCCAACGCCGCCTCCAGCCCCCTGCACCGTGAAATCTCCGCCCTCTATGCCGGTCACCATGGCTGGCTGCAGGGCTGGCTGCGCCGCAGGCTGGGCAACGGGGCGGATGCGGCGGACCTGGCGCAGGACACCTTTGTGCGCATCCTGGGCGTGCGCGACCTGGCGAACGTGCAGGAGCCGCGTGCCTACCTGACCACGGTGGCCAAGGGCGTGCTCGTCAACTGGTACAAGCGCCAGGCACTGGAGCGGGCCTACCTCGAAGCCCTGGCCGCCTTGCCCGAGCCCGAGGCACCTTCGCCCGAGCAGCGCGCCCTGGTGCTGGAGACCCTGCACGAGATAGACGCCATGCTGGACGCGCTGCCGCCCATCGTGCGGCGCACCTTTTTGCTGTCCCAGCTGGACGGCATGAAGTACGAGGACATCGCGCAGCAGCTGGAGGTCTCCCTCACCAGCGTCAAGCGCTACATGGCCCAGGCGTTCCGCCGATGCCTTGCGGCAATGGCGTGATGGAGACGCACTTGCAAGCGCGCGTGCTCGACGAGGCCGCCGAGTGGCTGATGCGCCTGCACGACAGCGGCGCCACCGACGCCGACCGCGCCGCCTGCGAACGCTGGCGCCAGGCCGACCCCCAGCATGCCCTGGCCTGGGAGCGTGCCGAGCGGCTGCTGGGCAAGCTGGGCGGCCTGCCTGCGGCGCTGGCCATGCCGGCGCTGGACCGGCCCCGAAGCCACCGCGCCCAGCGCCGCGCCGCCGTGGCCCGGCTGGCTGCGCTGCTGGCCGTGGCGCCTGCAGGCTGGCTGACCTGGCGTGTGGCGGACCAGAGCGGCTGGGGTGCCGACCTGCGCACCGCCACCGGCGAGCGCCGCACCGAGCATCTGGCCGATGGCAGCCGGCTCCTGCTGGACACGGCCAGCGCGGCGGACATCCGTTTCGACGGTGTGCTGCGGCGGGTCACCCTGCGCCAGGGCGCGATTTCCATCGAGACGGCGGCTGATACGGCCAGGCCGCACCGCCCCTTTGTCGTGGACACCGCCCATGGCCGGCTGCGCGCGCTGGGCACGCGCTTCACCGTGCGGCAAGAGGGGGACAGGGCGGACGGCGGCCCCGTGCGCCTGGCCGTGACCGAGGGGGCCGTGGAAGTCACGCTGCGCGGCGCCGCCAGCCCGGCGCTGGTCCTTCAAGCCGGTCAGCAAACGGTATTGCGAGCGGGGCAGGTGACCGCGCCCCAGCCCCTGCAGCCCGAGGCCACGGCCTGGACCCACGGCATGCTGATGGCCGACGCCATGCCATTGGCCGCCTTCTGCGCCGAGCTGTCGCGCTACCGGCCCGGCCTGCTGCAGTGCGCGCCCGAGGTGCGCGGGCTGCGCGTGTCCGGCTCCTTTCCGCTGGGAGATACCGACCAGACGCTGACCATGCTGGCATCCACCTATCCCGTCGACGTGCAGACGCGCATGCGCGGCTACTGGATCACCGTGGTCGCCAGGAAATAAGAAAAAGCGGGGCAGGGTGACACTTTTCCGGATCTCGGCTGGCAACGGGGAAAGAGCTTCTTTCTTCACCGTCTCCAAGGACCGATTTCCATGCCTGCCGTACCGATGCCGCATCCCGTCTTCCACCCCCTGGCGCATGCCGCCCGACTGGCCCTGCTGGGCATGGCATTGGCCGCGGGTGCCGTGCAGGCGGCCGAACCGGCACCTGCTCCCGCCCCCGCTCCCACACCCGCTCCCGCAGCCCAGACCTACCAGATCGCGCCCGGGCCGCTGGGCCGCACGCTGGCCGGCGTGGCCACGGCGGCCGGCATTTCGCTGTCCTTCGATCCGACGCTGACCGAAGGGCTGACCAGCCCGGCCCTGTCCGGCCACTATGCGCCGCAGCAGGCGCTGCAGCGCCTGCTGGCCGGCAGCGGGCTGGACATGGTGGCGCGCAGCGATGGCAGCTACACGCTGCGCAGGCAGGCCGCACCGGCCGGCGCTGGCGCCGGCTCCACCACGGTCCTGAACGAAGTGCAGGTGACGGCCCGCGCCGAGCGCAGCGCCACCAGCGAAGGCACGGGCAGCTACGTGGCCCGCGCGGTCACGGTGGGCAAGGGCGAGCAGGCGATCAAGGACATCCCCCAGTCCATCAGCGTGATCACGCGCCAGCGCATGGACGACCAGAACCTCAACACCGTGGACGACGTGCTGGCCAGCACCACGGGCATCACCATGTACGACAGCCCCATGGGCGGGCGCTATGTCTACTCGCGCGGCTTCCGCGTGGACACCTACCAGTTCGATGGCGTGAACCGCGCCTTCTACTACCCGCAGGCCGACAACTTCACCAGCAACGCCGCCACGCTGGACCGCGTGGAAGTGGTGCGCGGTGCCACGGGGCTGCTGCAGGGGGCGGGTTCTCCCAGTGCCGCCATCAACATGGTGCGCAAGCGCCCCCTGGCAGAGCGCCAGCTGGAGGTCTCCGCCAGCGCGGGCTCCTGGAACAACCTGCGTACCGAGATCGATGCCACGGGCCCGCTCAACGAGGCCGGCACGCTGCGCGGGCGCGTGGTCGCCAGCCTCAACAGCCGCGACTATTTCTACGACGTGGCCAGCAGCCGCACCGGCGTGCTCTACGGCGTGCTGGAGTACGACCTCAGCTCCCAGACCCGGCTGACGGTGGGCGCCACCCACGAGCGGCTGCGCTCCACGCCGTTCTTCCAGGGCCTGCCGCGCTATGCCGACGGGGCGGACCTGCGGCTGCCGCGCTCCACCTTCCTGGGCGCGGACTGGAACCGCTGGGACAGCGAGCAGACATCGCTGTTTGCCGAGCTGCAGCACCGCTTCAATGCGGATTGGAACGTCAAGGCCACGGCGGGCTACACCCGGGAAAAGCACGACATGAAGTACGCCTTCGCCCTGGGGGCCATCCATCCCGCCACGCTGGCGGGCAACGAGATGTATGCCGGCCTGTTCGATGTCACCACCGACAACAAGACCCTGGACGTGGCGGTGGACGGCAAATTCGACGCCTTCGGCCGCCGGCATTCGCTGAGCTTTGGCGCCAACACGGGCCGCATGGTCAACGACAGCGACTATTCGCTGATCCGCATGGGCCTGCCCAACAACGTGTTCGACCCGAGCGCCGCCATCCGCGAACCATCCCGCGCTGAATTCCTGGCCAACCGCTATCGCGGCGACGAAAGCCGCACCCGCATGACCCAGTCCGGCGCCTACGGCGTGGCGCGGCTGGGCCTCACCGATGCGCTGACCCTGATCGGCGGCGCCCGCGTCACCCGCTTCACGGGCAGCAGCAACTACCGCAACACGGGCGAGGCCTACAACGACCCGTACAAGGAAAGCGGCGTCGTCACTCCCTATGGCGGCCTGGTCTATGCGCTCAATGACCGGTGGTCGGCCTATGCCAGCTACTCCGACATCTTCCAGGCCCAGAACGCCGTGACGGCGGCCGGCGACCTGCTGGCACCCATCAAGGGGCGCAATCTGGAAGTGGGCATGAAGGGCGAATTGCTGGACGGCAGGGTGAACGCGGCTGTGGCCCTGTTCCGCATCGACCAGAAGAACCGCGCCGAAGAGGACCTGGTCAACCCCTGCTCGGCCAGCACCTACTGCTATGTCTCCGTGGGCAAGGTCCGCAGCCAGGGGCTGGATGCCGAGATCAGCGGCGAGGTGGCGCGCGGCTGGCAGCTGTTTGCCGGCTACACCTTCAGCCATTTCAAGTACCTGGCCAACACGTCCAATGCCGGCGTGGAGTTCGCCAGCACCTACACGCCCAAGCACATGCTGCGGGTCTGGAGCGACTACCGCCTGCCGGGCGAATGGAGCGCCTGGAACGTGGGCGGCGGCGTCAACTTCCAGACCGCCAGCTCGCGCGCGGTGGGCGCCATCACCGATGTGCAGCCCGCCTATGCCGTGTGGTCTGCCCGCCTGGGCTACCGGATCGACCGCAACTGGTCCGTGGCACTGAGCGTGGCCAACCTGTTCGACAAGACCTACTACCAGACCATAGGCGCGCCGGCCTGGGGCAACGTCTATGGGGCGCCCCGCAGTGCCACGGTGACGCTGCGCGGCAAGTTCTGACGGCACTCCAAACAGGGCAGGGGGTGGCGGAAGAACGTGAACCGGGGTGAATCAGGGGATGTGGCTGACTATAATTGAGAATTATTCTCAATCTCGGGTCGCCGCGTGTCCAGCCCATCGCCCTCCTTGTCCGCCCATGTCGAATCCCTGTACCTGGCCCACCACGGCTGGCTGCAGGGCTGGCTGCGCAAGAAGGTGGGCAATGCCTTCGACGCGGCCGATCTGGCGCAGAGCACCTTCCTCAAGGTGCTGGGCGCCAAGGGCCTGGACCAGCTCCAGGAGCCGCGCGCCTACCTGACCACCATTGCGCGCAACCTGCTGATCAACCAGGTGCGGCGTCGCGCCATCGAGCAGGCCTATCTCGATGCCCTGGCCGCCATGCCCGAGCCCGTGGCGCCGCCGCCCGAAGTCCGGCTCATGGTGCTGGAGACCCTGGTCGAGATAGACCGCCGCCTGGGCCGCCTGCCTGCGCTGGCCAAGCAGGCCTTCCTGCTGGCCCAGCTCGAAGGACTCAGCCATGGCGAGATCGCGGCCGAGCTGGGGATTTCCGTCTCCACCGTCAAGCGGCATCTGGCCAAGGCGGCCATGCGCTGCTTCTTTCCGGAGTAGGCGGCATGCAGGCTTCTTCTCCTGTCTCCAGCGAGGTGGCCCGCCAGGCCGTGCAGTGGTGGATGGAACTGCACTCCGGCAAGGCTCGCTCCCAGACGCGGCAAGGGCTGCAGCGCTGGCGCGCAGCCAGCCCCGAGCATGAGGCCGCCTGGCAGCGCATCGAATCCATGGGCAGCCAGATGGCCGGCATCCCCACGCCGCTGGCGCGGGCGGCGCTGGCTGCGCCGGGCTCTGCCCGCAGGCGCCGCGCCGTGCAGGCCCTGGCCGTGCTGCTGGTCTCGGGCGCAGGCACCACGGCCGTGGTGCGCTCGCAGGCCTGGCGCGGCTGGACGGCTGACCAGGTGGCGGCCGTGGGCGAGCAACGCACGCTGGCACTGCCCGATGGCGGCAGCGTGGTGCTCAACACCGGCAGCGCCCTCAATCTGCGCTATGGCCCCGCGCAGCGCGTGCTGGAACTGGTGCGTGGAGAAATCCTGGTGCAGACGGCGCCGGACAGCCAGCACCGGCCCTTCATCGTGCAGACCGCCATGGGCGCCGTGCAGGCCCTGGGCACGCGCTTCACGGTGCGCGAGCGCGGGAGCGGGAGCGGCATCGAAGTGGGCGTGCTGCAGGGCGCCGTCCAACTGCAGCCTGCGCAGGCTGCGCATGCAGTGCAGCGCATCGATGCGGGAGAGCAGGGCATGTTCACGGCCCTGCAGGCAGTGCACTCGGGCGCGCTGGACACGGCGGCCAGCGCCTGGGCCGAGGGCATGCTCGTGGTATCGCGCATGCGGCTGGAGGATTTCCTGGCCGAACTGGGCCGCTACCGGCGCGGGCGCCTGGGCTGCGATCCGGCCGTGGCCGGCCTGCGTGTCTCCGGCGCCTATCCGCTGGCCGACACCGACCGCGTGCTGGCCGCGCTGACCTCGTCGCTGCCTGTGGAAATCCATTCGTTCTCGCGCTACTGGGTGATGGTGCGGCCTGCGGCGCCGCGCAAGGCATGAAGGCCTTCGCATCATTTTTGAAAAATAGTTGAGCTGGTTTGCCAGGCATGGCTGTCAACAGAGGCAGGAGCGCACCGCAGCGTGCGCCAACGCTTCTCTACAACTATTGCGACAAGGCCCTTCCATGCGCCCTCAGACCATGCGCCAGACCCTCTCGCGGCAGACTGCCGCCTCCACTCTCTCCACAGCCCAGGCAGCCCCGGCGCTGCGCCCCGTGGCGCTGGCGCTGCAGGTGCTGTGCGCGGGCACGCTGGCGGGGCTGGCAGCTGCCGGTGCCCTGGCGCCGGCCCAGGCCTGGGCGCAGCCCGCTGCCGGTGCGCAGGAGCAGCGCCAGTACACCATTGCAGCCGGCCCGCTGGAAAGCGTGCTCAACCAGCTCGGGCGCGAGGCTGGCGTGCTGGTCACCTTTGGATCGGCCACCACAGAAGGGCTGCGCAGCGGCGGCGTGAGCGGGCGCTTCACGGTGGAACAGGCGCTGGAGCGCGCGCTGCTGGGCACGCCGCTGGCGGCCGTGCGCTCGGCCGGTGGCGGCTACACCCTGCGCGAGATGCCTGTGGTGCCGGCCACGTCCGGCGCGGCGGGTGAGGCGGGTGCTGCAGGCGCGGGGTCCTCCCGGACACTCGGGACCGTGCTGGTCACGGCCTTGGCCCAGGCCAGTCCCACCACCGAAGGCTCGGGCTCCTACACCACGCCGGCCACGGCGGCAGCCACGGGCCTGAGCCTGTCGCTGCGCGATACGCCGCAGTCCGTCAGCGTGCTCACGCGCCAGCAGATCGAAGACCAGGGCCTGCTCTCGCTCAATGACGCCATGCGCAGCGTCACCGGCATCCACGTGGTCAGCTCGGACAGCGACCGCTCCGACTTCTACGCGCGCGGCTTCTACGTGGACAACCTGCAGTACGACGGCGTGCCCACCTCCATCGGGCTGTCGTTCTACGGCGAATCGGGCAACGACACCACCATCTACGACCGCGTCGAAGTGGTGCGCGGCGCCACGGGCCTGCTCACGGGCGCGGGCAACCCGTCGGCCTCCATCAACATGGTGCGCAAGCACGCCGACAGCAAGGTGTTCACGGGCTCGGCCTCGGCCAGCGTGGGCTCGTGGAACCAGCACCGCGCCACGGTGGACCTGTCCATGCCGCTCACGGAAGACGGCCGCATCCGCGCCCGCGTCGCAGGCATGGCCGAAGAGCGCGACTCCCATGTGGACCTCTACCACGCGCGCAAGCAGGTCTTCTACGGCGTGATCGATGCCGACCTCACGCCCGACACCACGCTCAGCGTGGGCGCTGACTACCAGGCCAACCGGCCCACGGGATCGACCTGGGGCGGCCTGCCGCTGGTCTTCTCCGACGGCACGCCCACCGACTGGAGCACCTCCAAGACCACGGCCGCGAACTGGACGCGCTGGAACAGCACCAACAAAAGCATCTTCGCCAACCTGCAGCACCGCTTCGGCAACGACTGGAAGCTCAAGGCCAACTTCGTGCACCGCGACAGCGCCTACGACGCCAAGCTGCTGTACCTCATGCGCCAGCCCGACATCACCACCGGCCTGGGCATGGCGGCCCTGCCCAACTACTCCGAATACAGCTTCCAGCAAAACAGCGCCGACCTGCAGGTGACCGGCGGCTGGGAGCTGGGCGGGCGCCGCCATGAGGCCGTGGTGGGCCTGACCAGCAGCCGCGCCCGCGAACACAAGGCCGGCCATGCGCGCACCAGCCCGCTGCAGGACGTGGGCAACTACTACCAATGGGACGGCTCCTATGCCGAGCCCACCTGGGGGCCGCTGACCACCAGCAGCCTGGACCACACGCGCCAGGACGCGCTGTACGGCGCGCTGCGCCTGTCGCTGGCCGACCCGCTCAAGCTCATCGTGGGCGGCCGCCAGAGCCGCTGGAAGGTGCGCAGCCTGAGCGAGAACCGCTCGCACGATGTCTTCATCCCCTATGCCGGCGTCGTCCTGGACCTGAGCGAAGGCTTCTCCGCCTATGCCAGCTACACCGACATCTTCCAGCCCCAGAACTACCGCGACCGTGGCGGCAGCTACCTCGACCCCGTGGCCGGCAAGAGCCTGGAGATCGGCATCAAGGGCGAGCACCTCAACGGCAGGCTCAACAGCTCCCTGTCCGTCTTCCGCATCCAGCAGGACAACGTGGCCCAGCTGGACCAGGGCCAGGTCGTGCCCGGCACCACCGACTTCGCCTACTACGGCGCCAAGGGCGTGACCAGCAAGGGCTTCGAGGCCCAGGTCTCGGGCGAACTGGCCACGGGCTGGAACCTCTCGGCCGGCATTTCCCACACCATCGCGCGCGACGCCGAAGGCCTGTCCATCAACGCCTGGGCACCCAGGACCCAGGCGCAGCTGTTCACCTCCTACCGCCTGCGCGGCGAATGGAGCCAGCTCACCGTGGGCGGCGGCCTGCAATGGCAAAGCCGCACGCGCGCCAGCCTCTACGTGGGCGACAAGGAGCTGAACTATGCGCAAAAGTCCTTCGGCACCGCCAGCCTCATGGCCCGCTATGCCTTCAGCCCCAGGCTCTCGCTGCAACTGAACCTGAACAACCTCTTCAACAAGAAGTACTACGTCAACATCGACGGCCAGGGCCAGTTCGGCACGCCGCGCCAGGCCATGGCGGTGCTGAACTACAAGTGGTGAACCTTTCTCTGTGAGGGTGGGGTGGAGTTCGCGCGGCAGCAGCCGGGGACGGCGGTGCAGGCCTCTGGCGTCCATTGCGGAGCCAGCAGCCTTGCAGAGTCATCGCGCGGTAGGCGGCGGATGGGTACTACGCCAAGTACTGGGCCTCCGCCTCCACATGGTCAGCCAGCTGGTCGGCGCTGTCGCGGATGGCGCGCAGTGCATGGGCCAGGGCCTGCGGGCTGTGGTGCTCCTGCGGTGCATGCACTGCTGCCAGGGCCAGTTGCGCCAGGGCCGAGATCGCGGAGCAGTTTGCCTGCACGCTGTGGTGGATCTCGTTGATGGCGCTGGTCAACTGGTGCTGGCTGGGTGGCTGTGTCCTGGGGGTGTCCTTGTGCATGGCCATGCCTCAGCCCTGCGTGCGCACCGGTCCATGGGTGCGGCATTCGAACAGGTGCGCCATGGCTTTGGCCGCTGCCTCGGCTGCTTCGGCGCGGCGCATCTCGGCCGCGTCTTCAAACCCGCAGCCCATGGCCTGGGCCTCGGTGCCGGCGTAGTCGGCCAGTGTCTCGGCGCTGTCGCGGATGCTTTGCAGGGCGCGGGCCACCACGTCCATGTGGCGATGGCCCTTGGGGGTCTCCAGCCATGCCAGGGCGAGCTGGGCGATGGAGGAAATCTCTGCACAGCCTTGCTGCACGAGATGGTCCACCTGGGTGAGGGCATTGGACAGCTGCCGGGTGCTGTGGCTGTCCTTGGCGAGGGTGGGCTGGGTGGTGGGGTTCATGCCTTGGCCCTCCGTGTGGAAAGGGCGGCGCCAAAAGAGGGCGCGCAGGCGAGTGCCAGAGAAACGGCAGTCATGTTTCCGTGCTCCTTACTGAGACTGAAACCACCGACTCCGCGTTTTGAAGCACGAAACAGGTGGACGGGATGTTCAAAACACACAGCAAGATGTGCGGACGCCCTTACGGGTAGCCCCATCCCGCCCGAAACCGCAGGGGCGTGGACGAGCGTCCACAGCCCGGAATCCAGACGTGACAAGGCCTCGCTTTCGGGGAGGCAGCACCGCTTACTAAATGGGTGTTTTGAAGCACCGGCCCCGTGACAGGGGGCTGGTGCGGATGATAGCGCGTGCGGCGTGCGCAAAGTCGCTTTGCGGCCCGTTGCACCTTGCCATCTCGCCCTTTCAGGGATCGCCCAGGGACCGCTGAAAGAGCCCGGCATGCGTTGCGTTCATTGAGAATGATTCTTCTTTACGCGGTTATGATCCAGCCCCATGGATTTGTCCGCCTCCCTCACCGCACTCCGCGTGCAGGGTGAGTGCCAGCCCCATGCCGGCCTGCGGGCGGGCACGGCAACACCGGGCGCAGGCCGGCAACCACCCAGGCCGCTGTCCATTGCGGCTGGCCTTTTTTTCAATCTCGTTTGTCATGTATCAGGAGGGCCGTCACGGCCATTGCTTTCGGCATTTGCATTGCCGCTTTTCTGAACAACCCGCTACATGTCCCTTTCCCATTCCGGCCAATCCGGTCATTCCGCCAAACCCACCCATCCGGGCCTGCTTGTGGTTTCCCGCCTGCTGGCCGCCGTCTTCGGCGGCTATGCGCTGGCCAGCGCGCTGGCGGCCTTCCTGGCCGCTGCGCTGCCCGGCGCGCGTGTCGATGCCGTGCTGGCCGGCATGCAGTGGAGCTTTGCGCTGCACACGCTGGCGGTGATCTGGGCGTTCTCGCCGGTGCCGGTGGGGCGGGTGTGGCTGGGGCTGCTGGTGCCCACGGCCGTGCTGGGCGGCGCCGCGCTGCTGCTGGCGCGCAATGGCGCGGGAGGCTGAGATGGCAAAGGCGCAGATCAGCAAGGTCCCCGGCAGCGGCGCTGCCACGGGTGGTTTCCGCCAGGCCCAGGCCTGGCTGCACACCTGGTGCGGGCTGTGGTTCTCATGGCTGCTGTTCGCGGTGTTCCTCACGGGTTCGCTGGCCGTGTTCCAGGAAGCCATCACGCACTGGATGACACCCGAGCACCATGCCGAGGAAGCAGCCGAGGCGGCAGCGCGCGCCAGCGCGCCGGCCGGGCAGGGCGCGAGCCTGGGCCAGCGCCTGGCCTGGGGCGCGGCCTACATGGAAAAACACCACAAGGGCGCGCAGATGTGGGAGATCTGGCCGTCCGACGACAAGGGCGGCGGCGACCTGCATGTCTACTGGTTCGACGCCAAGCGCCAGTACGCCGATGCCGAGCTGGACACCGTCACGGGCGAGGAAATGGCGGCCGGCCACGGGCACGGCCACGGCGCCGCGCGCGCCACCCTGGGCGGCAACCACTTCGTGGATTTCCACTATGAACTGCATGCAGGACAGGTGGGGCTGTGGGTGGTGGGCATCGCTGCCCTGGCCATGCTGGTGGCCCTGGTCAGCGGCGTGATCACGCACAGGCGCATCTTCAAGGACTTCTTCACCTTCCGCGCGCGCAAGGGCCAGCGCAGCTGGCTGGATGCGCACAACGCCGTGGCGGTGCTGACGCTGCCGTTCCAATTCATGATTGCCTATACCGGCATCGCCATCTCCAGCCTGAGCTTCATGCCGGCCGGCGTCTGGACCGTCTACGGTATGGGCAATGCGGCACGCACGGCCTTCATGGCCGACATGACCGAGGCCGGCCCGCCCGCGCCTTCCGGCAAGCCCATGGCCGTGCCGGACCTGGAGTCGTTTGCGCGGCGCGGCCAGGAGCTGATGGGCCAGGCCGTGCGGGCCGTGGTGGTCAACCACCCGGGCGACGCAGCGGCACGCATCGGCGTCTACGGCTGGAACAGCGATGACAGCGCGCACCAGCGGCTGAGCCCCAATTCGGGCATGGCCATGTTCTCTGCCGCCACGGGCGAGGTGCTGCAGGTGAGGCTGCCTGGCGGTGCCGACGGGGGCACGCCCTCGCTGGCGCAGGCCGTGATGGGCGGGCTGCACATGGTCAGGTTCGGCGGCTGGGCCATGAAGTGGCTGTACTTCCTGTGCGGCCTCGCGGGCGCCGCCATGATGGCCACGGGCGCCATCCTGTTCATGGTCAAGCGCCGCAGCCGGCACCAGGGCGAGTTCGGCAGCGCCACGGCGCGCGTGTACGGGCTGGTCGAGGGGCTGAACGTGGCCGCCATCGCCGGCCTGGGCCTGGGCTGCATAGGCTACCTGTGGGCCAACCGCCTGGTGCCGGTGAGCCTGCCGCACCGGGGCGACTGGGAGCTTGGGGTGTTCTTCGGCCTGTGGGCGCTGGCCCTGGTGCATGCGCTGGCCTGCGCGCCAGCCACGGCCTGGCGCCAGCAAATGGGCCTGCTGGCGTTTCTGTGCCTGCTGCTGCCGCTGCTCAACTGGATCACCGTGGGCGAGCCCCTGTCCGCCCACATGCTGGAAGGCGACTGGGAAAGCGCCGGGGTGGAGCTGTTCTGCCTGGCCACGGGGCTGGCGGCCGCCTGGGCCTGGCGCTGGCTGGTGCGGCGCGGCGCGGGTGCCGCCGTCACGCAAAAGGCTCCCAAGGGCCAGAGCGCCGTGGCCGGCCCCTCGGAGGTGCAGGCATGAGCACGTTGCACGCATCCCTGGCCGCACTGGCCCTGGCCTTTGCAGGCATGGCGGCCCTGGCCTTTGCCATGGACCGCCACTACGAACAGTTGACCGGCGCGCGCGAGCTGCCGGCCCGCCGTGGTCCGCAGTTGCGCGGCCTGGGCACGGCGCTGCTGGCGCTGGCCCTTGTGCCCGTTCTCTCGGGCTGGGGCGGCACGGTGGGCACGGTGGCCTGGCTGGGCTTTGTGTCCGCTGGCGCGCTGATGGCCGTGGCCCTGATCAGCGCCCATGCACGCTGGGCGGCACGGCTGGCCTGGCTGGCTGGCGTGCTGGCCGTGGCGGATTTGGCGTTGATGGTTTCCAGTTTCGGCATTACGGGGTTTTTCAGATGAGTTTCCTGCTTTCGTTCCAGTCCGGGGTGTGTGTGATCGGGGGGCAGGCATGACGCGCACGCAGCAACGCTGGAGAGCCATTGCCGTCGCGGCGGCCCTGGTGGCAGTGGCTGGTGGCGCGGCCGCCTGGTGGGGCAGCCGCCCGGCCGTGGCCTACCAGACCGAAAACGTGGCGCGCACCGATATCGAGTCCACCGTCACCGCCATCGGCACGCTGCAGCCGCGCCGCTATGTGGACGTGGGCGCCCAGGTGTCGGGCCAGGTCACCCGGCTGCGCGTGGAGCCCGGCGCCCAGGTGGAAAAGGGCGCGCTGCTGGTGGAGATCGACCCCAGCGTGCAGCGCGCCACGGTGGATGCGGGGCGCGCCTCGCTGGCCGGCCTGCGCGCCCAGCTGGCCGAGCAGCAGGCGCTGCGCAAGCTGGCCGAGCAGCAGCTCGCGCGCCAGCGCCAACTGGCCCGCGATGGCGCCACGCGCGAGGAAGACCTGCAGACGGCAGAGGCCAACCTGGCCACTGCGGGCGCGCGCATGGAGCACCTGAAGGCCCAGATCGACCAGACCCAGGCCACGCTCAAGGCCGACGAGGCGCGCCTGGGCTATACGCGCATCTACGCGCCCATGGCGGGCACCGTGGTGTCGGTGGAGGCGCGTGAGGGCCAGACGCTGAATGCCACCTACCAGACGCCCAACATCCTGCGCATTGCCGACCTGTCGGCCATGACGGTGTGGACCGAGGTGTCCGAGGCCGACGTGCGCCGCGTGCGCGACGGCATGCCGGTGTACTTCACCACGCTGGGCGGCGCCGACCAGGCTAGGCCCCGGCGCTGGTCCAGCAAGGTGCGCCAGGTGCTGCCTTCGCCCTCGGCCAGCCAGGCGCCGGCCGGCGGCGGCGCAGGCCAGGCGCCTGCGCCCGCCACCAAGGCCGTGGCCTATACCGTGCTATTCGACGTGGACAACGAAGACGCCGAACTCATGCCCCAGATGACGGCCCAGGTGGTCTTCGTCACCGGCCAGGCTGTGCAGGCACTCACCGTGCCGCTGATGGCCGTGACTGACAAGGCGGAAAAGGCGGACAAGGCGGAAAAGACGGAAAAGGGCGGCAGCGCGCACACGGCCCGCGTGCTGGACGCCAGGGGCCAGCCCGAGCAGCGCACCGTGCGCCTGGGCGTGCGCAGCCGCCACCAGGCCGAGGTGCTGGAGGGCCTGCAGGAAGGCGAGCGCGTCATCGTTGGCGAGACGCCGCTGGACCGCGGCCCGCGGTGGCTGCAATGGTGATGGGGCAGGGCATGCAGGCCGGCGCGCCATCGAACGCACCACTGATAGCACTGCGCGGCATCACCAGGCACTACGGCGGCGGCGACAGCGGGCAGCCCGCCGTCACCGTGCTGCACGGCATCGACCTGGAGATACGTGCGGGCGAGTTCGTGGCCGTGGTGGGCAGCTCGGGTTCGGGCAAGTCCACGCTGATGAACATCCTGGGCTGCCTGGACCGGCCCAGCGAGGGCAGCTACCACTTCCAGGGCCAGGACGTGGCCACGCTGGACTCGGACGCGCTGGCCTGGCTGCGGCGCGAGGCCTTCGGCTTCGTCTTCCAGGGCTACCACCTGATAGCGAGCGAAAGCGCCAGCGAGAACGTGGAAATGCCCGCCATCTACGCGGGCCTGCCCAAGGAAGAGCGCGTGCGCCGCGCCCATGCGCTGCTGGAGCGGCTGGGCCTGGGCGCGCGCCTGGGCAACCGGCCCAACCAGCTGTCGGGCGGGCAGCAGCAGCGCGTGTCGATTGCGCGCGCGCTGATGAACGGCGGCCAGATCATCCTGGCCGACGAGCCCACGGGCGCGCTGGACTCGCACAGCGGCGCCGAGGTCATGGCCCTGCTGCGCGAGCTGGCCGATGCGGGCCACACCATCATCCTCATCACCCACGACCGCACCGTGGCCGCCCAGGCGCGCCGCGTGATCGAGATCAGCGACGGCCGCATCACCAGCGACAGCCAGCGCGACGATGCCGCAAATGGAGTGAATGCGAGCGCCGCTGCCCTGCCGCTCACGCCGCAGCGCGGCAGCGCCAGCGCGCCCTGGCTGGCCGAGCTGTTCGAAGCCGCGCGCAGCGCCTGGCGCGGCATGCGCATGAACCGCGTGCGCACCAGCCTGACGCTGCTGGGCATCGTCATCGGCGTGGCCTCGGTGATTGTCATGCTGGCCATCGGCGAGGGCGCGCGTCGCAAGGTGGTCGAGCAGATGGGCACCATGGGCACGGCCATTCTCTACATGGGCAGCAAGCCGCCGGCCACGGGCGGGCCGGCCGGCCAGATGACCGAGGAAGACCTGGCCGCCGTGCGCGAGCTGCCCGAGATACGGCGCGTGATGCCCGTGATCGGCGACCCCATCACGGTGCGCTACGGCAAGGCCGACAAGCAGATCTACGTCTTCGCCGCCAGCGAGGAGATGCCCCTGGTGCACCACTGGAAGGTGGCGCAGGGCCGCTATTTCACCGAGGCCGAGGACCGCGACCTGGCGCCCCTGGTGGTCATAGGCCACAAGGCGCACCAGCACTTCTTCCCCGACACGCCCAACCCGCTGGGCCGCCAGCTCATCATCGGCACCTCGGCCTTCGAGGTCATCGGCGTGATGAGCGAGCGCGGCGCGGACTCGGGTGCGCAGGACTATGACGACATGGTCTTCATTCCCTACCGGTCGGGCCGGGCGCGCGTCTACCAGTCGCAGACCCAGCCCGACTATGTGGTGATCGAGGCCATGTCCTCCGACGTGGTGCACGAGGCGGAGGACGCCATGCGCAAGCTGCTGCTGGCCCGGCATGGCGGGCGCGAGGACTTCGGCATCGGCAACGCGGCAGCGCGCATCCAGGCCGAGGCGGCCACGCGCCAGAGCATGGCCGTGATGCTGGGGCTGATCGCCGCCGTTTCCCTGGTGGTGGGCGGCATCGGCGTGATGAACGTGATGCTGATGACGGTGCGCGAGCGCACGCGCGAGATCGGCATCCGCATGGCCACTGGCGCGCGCCAGCGCGACATCCTGCGCCAGTTCCTGACCGAGGCCAGCCTGGTCACCTTCGTGGGCGGCACGGTGGGCCTGCTGGCGGGGCTGGCCGTGGGCGTGGTGCTCATCGTGGCGGGCGTGCCCGTGGTGTTCTCGGTGCGCGCCATGCTGGGCGCCTTTGCCTGCGCCGTGGTGACGGGCCTAGTATTCGGCTACATGCCGGCCAAGACGGCGGCGCGGCTGGACCCGGTGCGTGCGCTGGCGGGAGAGTGAGATGAAAGACATGAGCAACAAGACGCTGGGAAATGCGTGCCTGGGCTGCATTGCCCTGGCCCTGGCTGCGCTGGGCGGCTGCGCCGCGCAGCAGACGGTGCCGGACAGGACAGCGCCTGCGCTGGCCGCTTCGTGGAAGCAGCAGGGCGAAGTTCTCACTGCCTCTGTCTCGCCGCAGTGGTGGAAGGCCTTTGGCAGTGCGGAGCTGGGCGGCATGGTGCAGGCCGCCCAGGACCAGAGCCTGGACATGGCCGCCGCCATGGCCCGCGTGCGCCAGGCCGAGGCGGCCACGCGCCAGGCGGGCGCGGCGCTGCTGCCGTCGCTCCATGGCGAGCTGCGCGCCCAGCGCATGAACCATGCGCAGGTGGCGGGCGGACAGGCCAGCGTCTACGGCGCCGCGCTGACGGCCTCGTATGAGGTGGACTTCTGGGGCCGCAACCGCGCTACGCGCGATGCGGCGGCGGCGGCCTGGCAGGCCAGCCGGTTCGATGAGGACACGGTGCGCCTGACGGTCACGGCCCAGGTGGCCCACGGCTGGCTGCAGGCCGTGGCGCTGCGCGAGCGCCAGGCCATTGCGGCGCGCAACGTGGCCAATGCCGAGCGGCTGCTGGGCCTGGTGGAGTCCCGCGCACGGGCGGGCGCCGCCACCCCGCTGGAGCTGGCCCAGCAGCGCGGCCTGGTGGCCGGCCAGCGCCAGGCCCTGGCCACGCTGCGCCGCCAGGGCGAGGATGCCGATGCCACGCTGGCCGTGCTGCTGGGCCAGGCCCGGCGCCCCGCGCTGGCCACGGATTCGCTGCAGGCCCTGCAGCTGCCCGAGATCGGCGCAGGGCTGCCCACGCAACTGCTGCAGCGCCGCCCCGACATTGCCAGCGCCGAGGCGCAACTGGCCGCCGCCAGCGCCAATTTGCAGGCGGCCCGTGCCGCGCTGTGGCCCCGGCTGACCCTCACGGGCAGTGCAGGCACCAGCGCTGGGCGCGCCAGCGACTGGCTGCGCGAGCCCGTGTATTCGCTGCTGGCCGGACTGGCCGGGCCCATCTTCGACGGCGGC
This sequence comes from Delftia acidovorans, assembly GCA_031286585.1. GTDB lineage: Bacteria > Pseudomonadota > Gammaproteobacteria > Burkholderiales > Burkholderiaceae_C > Comamonas > Comamonas acidovorans_A. Next base: position 69,310 of record JAITUC010000023.1, on the reverse strand, counting down.
CTTCTGGCGGCCGGGCGCGATGGCGCCCAGGCCCGGCGCGAGGAGCTGCTGGCCGGCTACCACAAGGCCATCGTCGCGGCCTGGGGCGATGTGGACCTGGCGCTCAACGCCGTCCACGGCCTCCAGGCCCAGGCCGAGGCCCAGGCCGAGGTGCTGGCCCAGGCCCGCCAGGCCGTGTCGCTGGCCGAGCTGCGCTACAAGGCAGGGGCGGAAAGCCTGCTGTCCCTGCTGCAGGCCCAGACGACGCTGTATGCGGCGCAGGACGAGGCCGTGCTGCAGCGCCTGCTGCAATTGCAGGCGCGCGTGGCGCTGTACCGCGCGCTGGGCGGGGGCTGGGAGCCGACGCCTGCCATGGGCGCCGACCAGCAGGCGCAAAAAAGCCAGGAGGCATTGCCACCTGGCTGAGAGGGGAGGGCCAGGGCCGCCCCCCGATCCTGTGGGGTGCGCGGCCTGAGGCCTGGGGCCTGAGGCTTGAAGCCTGCTCAGCTGCCGCGCGTGATGGGCACGCCGGCATCCTTGCCGTAGGCGCCGTACTTGCCCAGCTCCCACTTGGCGATGGCGTTGCGGTGCACTTCGTCCGGGCCGTCGGCAAAGCGCAGCGTGCGCGCGTGGGCGTAGGCGCTGGCCAGCGGGAAGTCGTCGCTCATGCCGCCGCCGCCATGCACCTGCATGGCCCAGTCGATGACCTGGCAGGCCATGCTGGGAGCCACGACCTTGATCATGGCGATCTCGGTGCGGGCCACCTTGTTGCCGGCCACGTCCATCAGCCAGGCGGCCTTGAGCGTGAGCAGGCGCGCCATGTCGATCTTGCAGCGCGCCTCGGCGATGCGCTCCTGCGTCACGGTCTGCTGGGCCACGCTCTTGCCGAAGGCGATGCGCGAGCTGGCGCGCTTGCACATCAGTTCCAGCGCGCGCTCGGCCAGGCCGATCAGGCGCATGCAGTGGTGGATGCGGCCGGGGCCCAGGCGGCCCTGGGCAATCTCGAAGCCTCGGCCCTCGCCCAGCAGGATGTTGCCGACCGGCACGCGCACGTTCTCGAAGTACATCTCCATGTGGCCGTGCGGCGCATCGTCATAGCCCATGACGTTGAGCGGGCGCACGATGCGGATGCCGGCCGCGTCGCCGGGCACGATGATCATGCTCTGCTGCGAGTGCTTGGGCGCGTCGGGGTCGGTCTTGCCCATGGTGATGAAGACCTGGCAGCGCGGATCGCCGGCACCCGAGATCCACCACTTGTGGCCGTTGATCACGTACTCGTCGCCCTGGCGCTCGATGCGGGTGCAGATGTTGGTGGCGTCGGAGGAGGCCACTTCGGGCTCGGTCATGGCGAAGGCCGAGCGGATCTTGCCTTCCAGCAGCGGCTTGAGCCAGCGCTCCTTGAGTTCGGTGCTGCCGTAGCGCGCAATGGTCTCCATGTTGCCGGTGTCGGGCGCGGAGCAGTTGAACACCTCGCTGGACCATGGCACGCGGCCCATGATTTCGGCCAGCGGCGCGTATTCCTGGTTGGTCAGGCCGCCGCCCTTGTAGCCAGCGGCCTCGGCGCTGTCCACGGGCAGGAACAGGTTCCACAGGCCTTGCTCGCGGGCCTTGAGCTTGAGCTTCTCGATGGTCTGCAGCGGCGTCCAGCGCTTGCCTGCGGCGGTGTTGGCTTCCATCTCGGCGGCATAGTCCTTTTCGCCGGGATAGATGTGCTCGTCCATGAACTTCAGCAGGCGTTCCTGCAGGTCCTTGGTCTTGGGCGAATATTCAAAGTCCATGGATGCGCTCCTTCTCTTGGCTTGTCGCTTGTGGTGGAAACGGGGTGATCGGTGGGTGAGGGGGCAGGTCTGGATGGCTCAGCTGCGCTGGGCGAAGGACCAGGCCAGCTCGGCCATGGGCCGGGCGGTGTCGCCCGATGCCTTGGCCTGGGCGCTGGAGGCCGTGCCGGCCTCCACGCGCTTGGCAATGCCCTGCAGGATGGCCGCGATGCGGAACATGTTGTAGGCCATGTAGAAGTTCCAGTCGGCGCGCAGCGTGTCCACGTCCTTCAGGCCCGTGCGCTCGCAGTAGCGGCGGATGTATTCCTCTTCGCCCGGAATGCCCAGGGCCGCCAGGTCCTTGCCTGCGATGCCCCGGCCCAGCGTGGCGGGGATGTGCCAGCTCATGCAGTGGTAGCTGAAGTCGGCCAGCGGGTGGCCCAGGGTGGACAGTTCCCAGTCCAGCACGGCGATGACGCGCGGCTCGGTGGGGTGGAACATCAGGTTGTCCAGGCGGAAGTCGCCGTGCACGATGGACACGCGCGAGGCATCCAGCGCGCTGGCCGGCATGTGGGCGGGCAGCCATTGCATGAGCTGGTCCATCTCGGGGATGGGCTGGGTGATGGAGGCCACGTACTGCTTGCTCCAGCGGCCGATCTGGCGCTCGAAATAGTTGCCGCTCTTGCCGTAGTCGGCCAGGCCCTGGGCCGCGAAATCCACGGTGTGCAGGGCCGAGATCACGCGGTTCATCTCGTCGTAGATGGCGGCGCGCTGGGCCGGCTCCATGCCGGGCAGGGACTGGTCCCAGAGCACGCGGCCTTCCATGCACTCCATGATGTAGAAGGCGCGGCCGATGATGGATTCGTCCTCGCACAGCGCATACATGTGGGGCACGGGCACGTCGGTGCCGGCCAGGCCCTTCATCACGCGGAACTCGCGCTCGATCGCATGGGCCGAGGGCAGCAGCCTGGCCACGGGGCCGGGCTTGGAGCGCATCACGTAGCTGCGGCCGGGCGTGATCAGCTTGTAGGTGGGGTTGGACTGGCCGCCCTTGAACATCTCCACCTGCAGCGGGCCCGCAAAGCCCTGCACATGGCCCTGCATCCAGGCGGTGAGCGCGGGCACGTCGAATGCGTGCTGGTCGGAGACGGGGCGCGTGCCTACGAAATGGTCGAAAGTGCTCATGGGGCAGTCAGTCCTGTGATCGGTCCGGAAACCGGTGCTAGAAAGGGGAGCGGCCGCGCGGCGCGGGCGCGGCAAGGCACCGGCCGGCGCGAGCGTCCGGTCGGTGGGAGGGATGTGGCAGGGAAAAGGGCGCGGCGCGGGCCGCGCAGGTTCAGGCGTCGGGCGCGGCGATGCGCAGCAGCGTGTCGCGGTCGCAGACCACCAGGCCGCCCGGCTCGATGCGGATGGCGTTCTCGCGCTCCATGGCCTTGAGTTCCTGGTTCACGCGCTGGCGCGAGGCGCCCAGCAACTGGGCCAGTTCCTCCTGCGCCAGGTGCAGGCCGATGCGGATCTCGCTGCCGTCCGACAGGCTGGTCACGCCATAGCTGCGCACCAGGTGCAGCAGCTGCTTGGCCAGGCGCGCGCGCAGCGGCAGGGTGTTGAGGTCCTCGACCAGGCCGTAGAGCTGGCGGATGCGCCGCGCATGCAGGCGCAGCATGGCTTCCGAGAACTCCACGTGCATGGACAGGATTTTCTTGAAGTCGGTCTTGGACACGCACAGCAGCGTGGTCTCGCCGTGCGCATAGGCATCGTGCGTGCGCTTGTCCCCGTCCAGGATGGCCACGTCGCCGAACCAGATGCCCGGCTCCACGTAGTCCAGCGTGATCTGCTTGCCCGTGATCGAGGTCGAGCTCACGCGCACGGCGCCCCGGGCGCAGGCGATCCATTCCTCGGGCGGTTCTCCGCGTGCGCAGATGAGCGTGCCATCTTTGAACCGTTTGACGTAGGCGCATCGAAGAATGTCGTGCCGAAGCGATGGAGAAAGTGATGAAAACCAGCGACCGGAATTGATCGCTTCACGTTCTTCGATGGTAAGAATCGGGTCGTCCATGGCCTGTCTTTTGCGTGACTGATGACGGTCACATTGTCGCGTGTGGGACCGCCGCGGCGCAGCATGCCGCCGGCGGGCCTGTCACTTCGGTGTCTGGACCTGCCGAAAACGGGGCAGGGCGGCGAAAAAAAGGCGACCCGTCTTGCATCGGGTCGCCGGCTTGGCAGGGCTTATTGCTCCTGGTGCGTGAGGCTCAGCCCCAGCGCTCCGCGGCGGCGCAGCCAGGGGCTGGGGCGGTAGCGCGGATCGCCATACACGGTCTGCAGGTTGAACAGCACCTCCAGCATGTTGGTGGGACCCCAGCGGTCGCCCATGGCCAGCGGGCCCATGGGATAGCCCAGGCCCAGGGTCACGGCCTTTTCCAGATCGGCCGGGCTGCCGATGCCCTGCTGGCAGATGTCGCTGGCGATGTTGACGATGGAGCCCACCACGCGCTGCGTGACAAAGCCGCCGCTGTCGCGGATCACGCTCACGGCCTTGCCGTCGCTGGCAACCAGGGCGTGGGCGGCGTCGCGCATGTCGGGGCGCGTGGCCGGCGTGGTGGCCAGCACGCGGCGGCGCGTGTCGGCGTCATTGACCAGCATGTCTATGCCCACGGTGCGCGTGCAATCGAGCCGCTCCACCGCCGCCACGGTGGTCACGTCCAGGCCCAGCGGCGCCACCAGGATCAGGGCCTGCTCGGTAGGGGCCTGCGCGGTTTCGATGCGCGCACCCAGGCTCTTGAGCAACTGGTAGATCTCGTTGCGGCGTGCCGCGCGTGCCGAGACCCAGACGGGCGGCAGCGCCTGCACCTGGGGCACGGGCGCTTCGGCCGGCTGCTCGGCATGGCCTTCGGTGTAGCGGTAAAAGCCCTGGCCGGTCTTGCGCCCCAGCAGGCCGGCCGCCACGCGTTGCGCGGCAATGGGGCTGGGGCGGTAGCGCGGCTCCTGGTAGTACTGGTGGTAGATGTGCTCCATCACCGCGTGCGTGACATCCAGGCCCGTGAGGTCCATGAGCTCGAAGGGGCCGAGCCTGAAGCCCACCTGGTCGCGCAGGATGCGGTCGATGGTGGCGAAGTCCGCAATACCTTCCTGCACGATGCGCAGCGCCTCGGTCACGTAGCCGCGGCCCAGGTGGTTGACCAGAAAGCCGGGCGTGTCCTGCGCCCGCACCGGCGTGTGGCCGAAGCTGCGCGCAAACTGTGCCAGCGTGGCGCAGGTGGCCTCGTCCGTGGCCAGGCCGCGCACGATCTCCACCACCTTCATCAGCGGGGCCGGGTTGAAGAAGTGAAAGCCGGCAAAGCGCTGCGGATGGCGCAGCGCCGTCGCCAGCGTGGTGATGGACAGGGCCGAGGTGTTGCTGGCGATGATGGTGCCATGCGGGACGATGGCCTCCAGCTCGCGCAGCAGCGCCTGCTTGGCATCCATGCGCTCCACAATGGCCTCCACCACCAGGTCGCAGTCCTTGAAAGCGGCAAGACCGTCAACCACGGTCAACCGGGCTGCACAATCTGCGGCTTGCTCACTTGTTATTTTTTGTTTCTTCTGCAGCATGTCCCACAGCGCGAGCAGCTGCTGCTGCGCTTGCCCGGCAGCGCCGGGACGGGCATCCTGCAACAGCACCCTGGCTCCTGCCTGGGCGGCCAGCTGGGCGATGCCTTGCCCCATGGCGCCAGTGCCTATCAGTCCAATGGTGTTGATAGGACAAATGTTGTTTTTGGTCATATATTGCGAGGGCTTGTCCTACAGGTGTATATGCAAAAATGCAAGCGTTCAAAGAAAGGTTGATGTGAGAATTTGTAGCACCATTCTCGGCGTCGCCCTGTCCTCCATGGCCTGGAACGCGTCCGCATTATCGTTGGGCAGTCCACGGGGCAATGTGGTGCTGGGCGCTCCGTTCGACCTGGTGGTGGGCCTGCAGCCCGACAGCGGCAACGATGCCGGAAACTCCTGCGTGCGCGCCGAACTGCTGGCCGGTGACAGGCCCATCGAATCCTCGCGCGTGAGCGTCAGCCCGACCTCGTCGGGCAAGGCCGTGCGTGTGCAGGCCCGCTACACGGTGGACGAGCCCATCGTGACGCTCAAGCTGTGGGCGGGCTGTGACGGCGGCATCAGCCGCAGCTACACGCTGCTGGCGCAACTGCCGGATTCCGTGGATGCCACGGGCAACCAGCCCATCAATGTGCGTGAGCTGGCAGCGGCCCAGCCTGCGCTGCCGACCGTGGGCGCCGCTGCAGCAGCTGCTGGTGCCGGTGCTGCCGGTGTGGCAGGCACCGCTTCCGAATCTTCTTCGACCCCTTCCCGCGCGGCCGCTGCCCGCAGTGCCCGGCCGGATGCCCGGCCAGCCACGGCGCCCGCTTCCAAGGAGGCGCAGCCCCAGCCCAAACCAAAGCCCAGGCCTAAACCCAAGGCCGTGGCTGAAAAGTCCAGGCCTCCCGTGGGCGTGACCGCCCAGGCCCAGGCCGGGCAACTGCAGGCGGGCCTGCGCATCGAGCCGCGCCTGCGCATGGAGCCGGTGGAGGAGTGGCTGGGAACGGGCGGCACTGGTACCCCTGGTGCCGCTGCAACGGGTGCTGCCGAAGGCGGCGCAGCGCCTGCGCCCCTCATCCCCGATGCCGGCAGCGAGCAGCTGGCCGAGGCCAACAAGCGCGTGCAGGCGCTGGAGGCCGAGATGGCGGCCTTCAAGAAGCGCGACGGCGTGGACCGCGGGCAACTGGCCCAGCTGCGGGCCGAGCTGGATGCAATGCGCCAGGAGTCCGGCGGCTCGTCCTGGCTGTTCAATGCGCTGCTGCTGGCCCTGATTGCCGCCGTGGGCGTGATCGGCTGGATGGCGTGGCGCATGCGCTCGGGCGCTTCGCTGTTCTCGCGCGAGCAGAACGCCTGGCGGGAATCGGTGGAGCGTTCGTCGCGGGACCCCGTGCCGCCGACCCCGCCGCATGCGCGCGACGATGAGATCGACACCCTGCCGCATTCCCTGGATCCCCATAGGCCCACGCGGCCCATGGCTCCCAGCCTGCGTGATCACCGGCCTGCGGCACCGCAGCAGGACGACCGCCGGGGACCGGATACCCTGGCTTCGCCCTATGTGCAGCGCGGCGCCCAGATGCGCCCCGGCGTGACCTACGAGCTGCATGAGGATGTGGACCCCGGCGACTTCGGCCCGGCCACCATTCCCGTGCCTGTGTCCGTGCATGCCGAGCTGGAAGCCGAGCCTGCGCCGCAGTCCCCGGCACCTGCGCGCACGTCTGCGCCCGAAGCCATCAAGGCCAGGCGCATGGTGCAGCCCGGCGAACTGTTCGACGTGCAGCAACAGGCGGAATTCTTCATCTCGGTGGGCGAGCACCAGCAGGCCATCGAACTGCTGCGCTCGCATATCGACACGCATGAGGATTCCTCGCCGCTGGCCTATCTGGAGCTGCTCCATCTGTACTACACGTTGAGCCGCCGCGACGATTTCGACCAGCTGCGCGCGCGTTTTGCCAAGCATTTCAACGCCCGTGTGCCGGCCATGCCGGGCTTCACCGACAAGGGCAGCAGCCTGCTGCAGGGCTATCCCGAGCAACTGGCACGCATCGAGGCCCTGTGGCCCGTGGATGAAGTCGAAGCTTGCCTGGCGCACTACCTGTTCAAGCAGGACGGCGCACCCGACCCCGATGCGCCGGCCCCCTTCGATCTGGCCGCTTTCGACGACCTGCTGCTGCTGCTGTCCATTGCGCGCACCTCACCTGCCGGAACACGCGGCGAACCCGGTCCGCGCGAGCGCACCACGCCGCGCATGGTGGCGGGCACGGCCGCTGCCAGCGCGGCCACGGCTGGGGCGGCGGCCTTCACGGCGGCTGCAGAACCCGCGCCGGCGCAGGCGCCTGCGTCCGCGCCCACGGGCGTGGACTGGTTGGCCGAACTGCAGCCGCCTGCCTCCCCGACGCGGCAGGAACCGGGCCTGGATTTCACCTCCATGGACACGCTGCCGCTGTCCACAGGTGCAGTCGGCGGCGGCGACAAGCCTGCGGGCGGCGCACCGGATTCGTTGTCCGCACCGCTGCACTTCGAGCTGCAGCCCCTGAACTTCGATCTGGGCCAGGCCGGCCAACTGCCCGCAGGCCAGGTGCGCGCCGTGCCCCTGGGCGAGGCGCCTTCCTTCATCCACGATGAGTCGGCACCGCTGCTGGACATAGACCTCACGGACCTGGGCGAGAACGAGCTGCCGCATGTCGATGTACCCTCGCGCTTTCCGCCCGTGACGCTGTCGGTGCCCGGCTCGGGGGCCGTGGGTTTCAGCAGCCACAATCTCAAGGCGCCGCTGGACATGGACCTGGCGCTGGACAAGTGGGAGCTGGAGCCGCCCGACACCGTGCGTGAGCACCGTGGCCTGGACGAGCCGCTGAGCCGCTCGGTGGACATGCTGCTGTCGCGCGAGACCGACCCGGCCTTTCGCTCTTCACCACAGCCTCCGTCGCCGCAGGCAGACGACAAGGATCCGCCCAAGGGTTGAGGCAATGCAAAAAGGGGAGCAGATGCTCCCTTTTTTTGTGGTGGTGCCTGGCCAGTACTCAGTCAGCAGTGTGCATGCGTGCGAGCAGCTGATGTGCCGCCGCTTCAGGATCTGTGGCATTGACCAGCGCCCGCACCACGGCCACCGAGCCCACGCCCGTGGCGCGCACGGCCGGGAACTGGTCGGCCGATATGCCGCCTATGGCCACCAGCGGGTAGCGTTGCATCAGCCGCACATAGGCCTCCAGGCGTGCGAGACCCTGGGGGGCCGTGGCCATTTTCTTGAGCGTGGTCGGGAAGACGGCGCCCAGCGCGATGTAGCTGGGCTGCACGGCATGGGCGCGCACCATTTCGGCATAGCCATGCGTGCTCACGCCCAGGCGCAGGCCCGAGGCGTGGATGGCCTGCAGGTCGGCGCCGGCCAGGGCATCCAGGTCTTCCTGGCCCACATGCACGCCATAGGCGCCGGCATCGATGGCCTCGCGCCAGTGGTCGTTGATGAAGAGCAGGGCGCCGGTGCCTTCCACGGCGGCCACGGCGGCGCGCACTTCGCGCGTGATGGCGTCGCGGTCCTCGGACTTGAAGCGCAGCTGCACGGTGGGCACACCGGCGCGGGCCATGCGTCCCACCCATTGCGCATCGGGCAGCACGCCATACAGGCCCAGGGACCTTGGGCAGTCCGGGAAGGCCTGTGCGGGATCGGCGCCCTCCAGGCCGAAGTCGCGCGGATCGTCAGGCCATAGCGTGGCCTCGAAGCGGCCCCTGCGCAGCGTCTGCGCCTGCCAGGCACGGGCCAGCGTCTCGGCGTCGATGGCGATGAAGCCCAGTGCGCTGCAGGCCTGCAGCGCCGCAAGATAGGCCGGCTCCTGGCTTTGCGGCTGCGGCACGGGCTGGGAGGGCAGGGCGGAGCCTTCCGGGGCGAAGGTGGCGCCGTGCAGGCGCACGATGGCATCCGCCCAGGACTGGATGGAGTCGTTGCTCATGGCCGGTCTCCTCAGCCGTGGTGCCAGAACGGCGTGCCCAGCACGGGCGTGCTGGGCTGGGCGGCGGATTGCTCGGCCATGGCGCCGGCGCGGTGCGCTGCATGGCCGGCGTTCACGGCGTCGGCAAAGGCGCCGGCCATGGCCACCGGGTCTTCGGACAAGGCCACGGCCGTGTTCAGCAGCACGGCGTCATAGCCCCATTCCATGACCTGGCAGGCGTGCGAGGGGCGGCCCAGGCCGGCATCCACGATCAGAGGCACCTTCAGGCGCTCGCGCAGTGTCTGCATGGCGTAGGGGTTGACGGGGCCGCGGCCCGTGCCGATGGGCGCCGCCCAGGGCATGACGGCCTGGCAGCCCACATCCACCAGGCGCTGGCACAGCACCAGGTCCTCGGTGGTGTAGGGCAGGACCTGGAAGCCGTCCTTGATGAGGATGGAGGCGGCCTCGACCAGGTTCAGCGTGTCGGGCTGCAGGGTGTAGTCGTCGCCGATCAGCTCCAGCTTGATCCAGGGCGTCTCGAAGACCTCGCGCGCCATCTGGGCCGTGGTCACGGCTTCCTGCACGGTCATGCAGCCGGCGGTGTTGGGCAGCACGGGCACGTTGAGCTTTCTGAGCAGTTCCCAGAAGCTGGCGCCGGTCTCGGCGGCATTGCTGCCCTGGCGGCGCAGCGAGGCCGTGACCATGGCCGGGCGGGCGCGCTGCACGGCAGCTTCCAGCACGGCGGGCGAGGGGTAGCGGGAGGTGCCCAGCAGCAGGCGGCTGTCAAAGCGCTGGCCGTACAGGACCAGGCTGTCGTCGGAGGAAGAGGCGGAAGTCGTCATGGCGTGAGGCAAGGGGAGAGTCGGACGGGGCATCAGCCGCCGGTCACGGGCGAGATCACTTCGAGGCGGTCGCCGTCGTTCAGCGCCTGCTCGGCATAGCGGGCCTTGGGCACGAAGACGGTGTTGATGGCCACGGCGAAGGGCGGGCGCGGCGCAAGCTGGGCCAGCGCGTCGGCCACGGTGGCGCCGTCTTGCAATTCGGTCGCTTGCTGGTTGATGGTGATGTTCATGGCGGCTGAGGGGAAACGGAAGGCGGGTACGGGGGGACTTGTTCGATCTTAGGCAGGGCCGGGCCTGGCGGCCCTGCGTGCATGTCCGGTCTGTTGTGCGTGAAAGTGCCGTGCGTGCCGTTCAGGCGGCCGCCTTGTGCTGCGATGGCGCATGCTCGACGGCGACATCGAAGCGGCGGGCCAGTGCGGAGTCGCCGCCATCGAGCAGCTCCAGCACCACGTCCAGCATGGCCGGCGCGATCATGAAGCCATGGCGGTACAGGCCGTTGACCTCCATCACGCGCGGCGCGCTCCAGCGCACGGCTGGCAGATTGTCGGGCAGGGTGGGGCGGCACTGGGTGGCGATCTCGACGATGCGGCCCTCGGCAAAACCCGGATGCACGGTGTAGGCGGCGCTCAGCAGCTCCAGCGTGGAGCGCACGCTGGCAGGCGACATGTCGTCGGACTCGATCTCGGTGGCGCCGATGACGAAGAGGTGGTCCTCCTTGGGCGCAATGTAGATCGGGTAGCGCGGATGGATCAGGCGCGTGGGCCGCTGCAGCGTGACCTCGGGCGCGTGGATGCGCACCACCTCGCCGCGCACGCCGCGCAGCGCAGGCCACTGGCCGCGTGCGCCCAGGCCCCGGCAGTCCAGCACCCAGTCGGGCTGGCCCGGCGTGCCGGGGCGGAAGTCGGCCAGCTCGCGCGGCTGGTTCCAGTGCTGCTCCACGCCCAGGCGGGTCAGCGTGGCGTGGAGTGCAGCCAGCAGCTGGCGGTTGTCCAACTGGCCCTCGCCCTGCAGGTACATGGCCTGGGCAAAGCGCCGCTCAAGCGCGGGCTCGCAGTCGTGCAGGGCCTGGTCGGCCAGCGGCTGCAGCGCGGGAAGGCTGGGGTTGATGCGGCGGTTTTTCTCCAGCAGGCCGAAGAAGCGCTGGGCATCGCCCGCGTCCTGGCGGTGCCAGAGGATGAGGGTGCCGTTTTGCTGGAAGAACACGGGCGCATCGAGTTGGGCCAGCAGTTCGGGCCAGCGCGTCAGGCCGTGCTGGCCCATGCGCACCACGCCGGGCTCGGTGATGGCCGATTCGGCCAGGGGCGCCAGCATGGCGGCTGCCACGCGCGCTGCCGCGCCATCGCCTTCGGGGCCGTGCGCGTCGTATATGGCAATGCCGTGGCCGCGACGGGCCAGCGCCAATGCCAGCAGCCGGCCCATGAGGCCGCCGCCCAGAATGGCGATGCGGGAAGAAGCTTGTAGAACGGACATGTGCATCTGGTGGTCAAGTGCGCCCATGCCCGTGGGACTGCCGGCCGGCTGTCCGCGCACAGGGCATGTGCTGGACAAAACGCGGCGTACCACCCCGATTGATTGAAACTCCCCACGCCAGCATGACCTGGATCGGGTGCAGGGGCGCTGCGCGGCAAGGTGCCTGTGGTGCAGGCTTGTGCGGCAGGGGGCTGGTCGCCCCGGGGCCCCAGGGTGTTTCTCAGTCACGCATCGGTGAGGCGGGCCAGGCCCTGTTTCACCGACGGGACACCCCTGTTTCGTCCGTCAGCAGGCATTACAGCACATCCCGCAGCTGCCGGTATTGACCATGCGCATGGGTGATAATTTTCGCCCATGACTGCCGACCACTCCCCTTCGACCGCCGCATCTCCCGAAACGGCTCCCGCCGCGCGCAAGCGCTATGCCCGCGTGCTCATCATCGCGGGCTCCGACAGCGGCGGCGGTGCCGGCATCCAGGCCGACCTCAAGACCTGCAGCGCCCTGGGCTGCTACGGCATGACGGCCATCACGGCCATCACCGTGCAGAACACGCTGGGCGTCAGCGGCATCCACGGCATTCCCGTGGACATACTGCGCGGGCAGATCGACGCCGTGGTGGAGGACATCGGTGCAGATGCCGTCAAGATCGGCATGCTGGCCACGCCCGAAGTGGTGCAGGTGGTGGCCGATGCCATCCGCCGACACCAGTTGCGCAACGTGGTGCTGGACCCCGTGATGGTGGCCACCAGCGGCGACCGTCTGATCGCGCCGGAAACCGCCTCCGTGCTGGTGCGCGAGCTGTTCCCCCTGGCCACCGTGGTCACGCCCAATCTGGACGAGGCAGCGCTGCTGCTGGGCCACTCCATCGATGGCATAGATGCACTGGACGGCGCCGTGCAGGAACTGCTGGCGCTGGGCGCGCCTGCCGCCTTGCTCAAGGGCGGGCACCTGTCGGGCGATCTGGTGGTGGACCTGCTGGGCCATGGCAACGGCCAGCGGCTGCGCCTGCAGTCGCAGCGCATTGCCACGCACAACGGCCATGGCACGGGCTGCACGCTGTCTTCGGCGATTGCCTCGCACCTGGCGCTGGGCCTGCCGCTGGAGGCGGCCGTGGCCCAGGCGCGTGAATACATCCTGGGCGCGATTGCGGCCGGCGCCGATGTGTTCACGGGCGCGGGCCATGGCCCGCTGAACCACGGCTATGCGCCGCGCGCGCAGGTCGTGGTCAACGGCTGAACGTCCAGCCAGACGCCCAGGTTGCCTGGCCGGGTCACCAGCCCCAGGTCAGGCTGCGCGCCACCCAGCCCTTTTGGCCGTTGTCGCGCTGCACCTGGGCCCAGGAGCCCTGTTTCCTGAGCGTGCGCACCACTTCCATTTCAGCCAGCTTGCCCACCACGCGATGGTTCTGGCCCGGGCCGGCGCGCAGGTTGGCGGTGCGCCCCGTCACCACCATGTGCGGGGTCTTGCCGGTCAGCGGCGCGTGGACCCAGCCCAGCGTGGCCTCGTTGTCCCTGACGCGCAGCCACTGGCCCTTGCGCTGCACCACCTGCAGCGGATAGCCCTTGCCCAGTTCCCACAGCGTGGCGGAGCGCGTGGTGGGCTGCTGCCGCACATTGACGCTGGCGCCCTTGACGCTGACGAACTCGCGCGCCTGGGCGGCGGCCGGAGCCAGGGTGGTGGTGAGGACGGCGAGGGCGGTGGCGGCTGCGGACAGCCACCGGGCGGCACGGCGTTGATTGCAAGGCACGGGAACGGGTCTCCTTTCGTTCGAGGTCGGCTGGCGCGCGGAGACTTTCCGGCGCAGGCCGAGCCCAGGGAAAGCGCGTGGGATCAGGCGATGCCGCTATAGTTCCTGAATGAAACTGACGGGCGGCACCCCGGATTCGCGCGCAATCGCCCGGGCTTGCCGTACGCTTGCCCCACCACAGTGTTTTCCAGGAGGGCTTGTATGCACCATGCTGTTTCCCGATCCGGCGCGCAGGGCCGGCACGCGGCGATTCTGACGGCCTGCCTTGCGGCGGGACTGGCGGACGTCCAGGCACAGGAGGCACAGGAGGCCCAGGCCGTTGCCGCAGCCGCGGAGGGCCGCGACGCGGCCAAGGCGCAGGAGGGTGTGGTGAACCGCCCTGAATTCGGCCCCGCGCTGCTGGCGGCCGCCCAGGCGGGCGAAGCGCTGCAGGTGCGCGACTGGCTCAAGCGCGGCGCGCCGGTGGATGTGCGTGATCCGCAGGGCAATACGCCGCTGCTGCTGGCCGTGCGCGGCAACCATGTCGAGGTCGCGCGCTCCTTGCTGGTCCACGGGGCCAATCCCAATCTCAAGAACGACCTGCAGGACAGCGCCTATCTGCTGGCCGGTGCCCTGGGCCGGCTGGAAATCCTGCGCATGACACTGTCGTATGGTGCCGACCTGCAAAGCACCAACCGCTACGGCGGCACGGCGCTGATCCCCGCCTGCGAGCGCGGCCACGTAGATACCGTGCAGGCCCTGCTGGCCGCCGGTGTGCGGGCCGACCATGTGAACCGGCTGGGCTGGACCTGCCTGCTCGAAGCCGTTTTGCTGGGCGACGGCGGCCCGCGCTACCAGGACATCGTGCGCCAGCTGATCGCGGCGAAGGCGGACCTCAGCCTGCCCGACAAGGACGGCGTCACGGCTCTGGCCCACGCCCGCCAGCGCAGCCAGCATGAGGTGGAGCGGCTGCTGCAGGAGGCGGGAGCGCGCTGATCGGCGCAAGCGAAAACGCTTGAAATCGAGGTCTGAAGAACAGAATCGGACGGATCTGATTGCTTTGGAGAGGTCTTGTTGTAAATGATTCCCATTTTCAACAAAGACCCCTGCCATGCGCACTTCAGATTGCCGTTCCCGACCTTTCGTCTCCGGCCCCCAGTCATGCCTTTATTCGGTGTTCGCTGCGGCGCTGGTCACGCCCGCTTACGCGCAGGAGGCCGCTGCTCAAGAGCGCCAGACGCAGCTGGCGCCCGTGATCGTTTCCGGGCAGCGTTCTGCCGGCTCGCGCACCGAGGCTTCCGACTCGGCCAAGTACGCCAAGCCGCTGCTGGACGTGCCCCAGACCATTACGGTGGTACCGGGGCAGGTGCTCCAGGAGCAGAACGCGCTGAGCCTGCAGCAGGCGCTGTCCAATGTGTCGGGCATCACCTTCAATGCGGGCGAGGGCGGCGCGGGCTCGGGCGACAGCATCAACATCCGCGGCTTCAGCGCCAATGCCAACCTGCAGATCGACGGCCTGCGGGACAGCGGGCAGAACAACCGCAGCGACCTCTTCAACATGGAGTCGGTCGAAGTCATCAAGGGCCCCAATTCGGTCTTCGGCGGGGCGGGCACCTCGGGCGGCAGCATCAACATGATCAGCAAGCAGCCCAAGGCCCATGACTTCACCGAGACCGGCGCAGGCCTGGGCACGGCCAGCTACCGGCGCCTCACGCTCGACGCCAACCGGGTGCTGGCCGGCGGCAAGGCCGCCATGCGCCTGAACCTCATGGGCCATGACAGCGACGTGGCAGGGCGCGATGCCATCTTCAAGCGGCGTTGGGGTGTGGCGCCCTCGCTGGCTCTGGGATTGAATTCGCCCACGCGCGTGACTCTCAGTTTCTTCCACCAGAACGATGACAATCTTCCCGACTTTGGCGTGCCGGCCTTTCGGGGCAAGATGCTCGATGGCGTCTCGCGCAATGCCTATTTCGGCTGGCGCAACCTTGACCGGGAAAAGATCAGCCAGAATGCCCTGACCGCGAAGATCGAGCATGACTTCGCCTCGGGCGCCAGGCTGCAGAACCTCACGCGCTACTCGCGGCTGAGCCGCGATACCGTGATCTCTGCCTCGCATGTCGATCTCCGGGGCATGCAGCCCGGCTACTACCGGCCCGCA
Source organism: Delftia acidovorans (assembly GCA_031286585.1). Taxonomy (GTDB): domain Bacteria; phylum Pseudomonadota; class Gammaproteobacteria; order Burkholderiales; family Burkholderiaceae_C; genus Comamonas; species Comamonas acidovorans_A. The sequence continues at coordinate 53,891 of JAITUC010000023.1, read as the reverse complement.
GGTCCGCAGGCCTTTGGCCGCGATGCGGCCACCACCCTGTGGATCAACCAGACCAACCTGACCCAGCGCTTCGACACAGGCGTGCTGGGGCATACGCTGATCACGGGTTTCGAGATCGCGCGCGAGACCTATGACCGCACCACCTCTTCCTACAACATCAACCGGCAGTTCCCGGCCGGCGGCTATCTGCTGGCCCGTCCGCCCGGATACTGGACGGGCACGACGGATCTGCAAAACAGCGGGAGGAACGAAACCAGCCTGGACACCCGCGCACTGTATGCCACCGATTCCATTGCGCTGGGTCCGCGCTGGGATCTGAACCTCGGGCTGCGCTACGACTGGATAGACGGGCGCTCCCATGCCACCAATGCCGCTGGCGTGCGCTCCTCGGTGGACAGCTCCGACGGCCGGCTCAGCGGCCGCGCCGGCCTGAGCTTCAAGCCCGCCGACAACGGCCGCATCTACCTGGCCTACGGCACGGCCTTCAATCCTTCTGCGGAATTCCTGGTCTCCACGGGCTCGGGCCTGAGTGCGGCCACGGCCTCGCTGGCGCCCGAGAAGAACACCAGCCTGGAACTGGGGACCAAGTGGGATGTGATGCACCGCCAGCTGGCGCTGACCGCCGCCCTGTTCCAGGTGGACAAGACCAATGCGCGCGAGCAGATGGCCGATGGCAGCTACCTGCTGGCCGGGGAGCAGCGCGTGCGCGGACTGGAGCTCGGTGCTGCAGGCAAGGTGACGCCGCAATGGGATGTCTTCGCCAACTACACCTTCATGGCCAGCAAGACCCTCAAGTCATTGAGCGAGCCCGCGCGCGTGGGCCAGGCGCTGGGCAACACGCCGCGCCATTCGCTGAACCTGTGGACCACCTATGCATTGCCCCAGGGCTGGACAGTGGGCTATGGAGCGCGCTTCGTGGGCACGCGCAATGTCACCTCGGCAGGCGATGGGAAACTCTCTGCCTACTGGGTGCACAGCGCCATGGTCGGCTATGAACTCAACCGCCAATGGAAGCTCAGGCTCAATCTCGAAAACATCGGCAACAAGGCCTATGTGGCCGGCGTGCGCCAGCGCCTGGGCGAGGAATCGCGCTCCTCGGCCATCGAATATGGCGAAGGCCGCACGGTCCGGTTGACGGCGCTCTATCAGTTCTGAAGTGCCCGGTTGCCTGCGGCCCGACGCTCAGCGAGTCGGCCGCAGGTAGCCATGCGTGCAAGCTGCCCCCAGAGGGCAGCTTTTGTTTTCTACAGGGTCGTCGGGTAAAAAAAGAGCCCGCACAAGGCGGGCTGGTGATGGTCAGGCCGGCGGCAAAAACCGCCGACTCGTACGCATCTTACTGGATCTTGGCCTTTTCGCGCAGCGATTCCTGGAATTGGGCCAGCTTTTGCTGTTGCAGCTGCTGCACGATCTGGGGCTTGACTTCCTCGAACTTGGGCAGCTCGGCCTGGCGTGAATCGTCCAGGCGGATGATGTGGTAGCCGAACTGGGTCTTGACCGGCTCCTGGGTCATTCCACCCTTTTCGAGCTTGATCAGGGCTTCGGAGAACTCGGGCACGTAGTTGCCGGGGTTGGCCCAGTCGAGGTCTCCGCCACGGGCGCCGGATCCGGGGTCCTTGGACTCCTTCTTGGCGATGTCTTCAAACTTCTTGCCGGCCTTGATCTCGGCAATGATGGCCTTGGCGCGGTCTTCCGACTCGACCAGGATGTGGCTGGCCTTGTATTCCTTGCCGCTGTTGGCAGCCACGGCCTTGTCGTACTCGGCCTTGGCTTCAGCGTCGGTCACGGGGTTCTTCTTCTGGAAGTCCTCGAACAGCGAGCGGATCAGGATGGTCTGGCGGGCCAGTTCCATCTGCTGCTTGTAGGCTTCGCTGTTGGCCAGGCCGCGCTTGTTGGCTTCCTGCATGAAGATCTCGCGGGCGATGACTTCTTCCTTGATCTGCCCCTCCATCTCGGGCGTCACGGGGCGGCCGCTTTGCTCGATCTGTTGCTTGAGCACTTCGGCGCGTGCCTTGGGCACAGCCTTGCCGTTGACGACGGCGATGTTCTGGGCCGAGGCGGACAGGGCCGCGGTGCTCAGCACGGCGGCAGTCACCAGGCTGGTCAGAAGCTGTTTTTTCATGCGAATTCCAGATATGAAGGAAAAACTGATTCTATAGCGCGGATACGCAACAGGCTCCGAATCATCGGAGCCTGTAAAAGTTCAAAGAACCTCGATGGCGATGGCGTGTGCGCCCTGGTCAATGAAGTCTTGCAGCGCATCATACACAAGGCGGTGGCGTGCCACGCGTGGCTTGCCTTGAAACAAAGGTGACGCAATGCGCACGCGGAAATGCGTGCCGAAGCCGGTGCCGTTGGCGCCCACATGGCCGGCGTGCTGGTGGCTCTCGTCGATCACTTCCAGGTGATCGGGGGCCAGGCGCTCGCGCAGCACGGCCTGCATGGCTTCGGCGGTGATGGGCAGAGGATGGACGGGGGCGCTCATGGCTGCTTGTCCTGCTGCACGCCCGACGGGGGCAGGGCGTTGGGGGCAGCGGCTGCTGCCTCGCCCTTGTCTTCCTGCATGAAGCGGCTCATGTAGATGGCCTGGCCGATCACGAAGACCAGCATCAGCCCCATGCCGCCGAACAGCTTGAAGTTGACCCAGGTGTCGGTGTCGAAGCGGTAGGCGATGACCAGATTGAGCGCGCCCATGACCGCGAAGAACGCCGCCCAGCTCCAGTTCAGGGTGCGCCATGCGTTGTCGGGCAGTTGCAGCTGTGCGCCCATGACCGAACGCAACAGGTTCTTGCGGAACACCAGCTGGCCTATCAGCAGGGCGCCGCCCATGAGCCAGTACAGCACGGTGGGCTTCCACTTGATGAAGGTGTCGTTGTGGGCCAGCAACGTGGCACCGCCGAACAGCACGATCACGCCCAGGCTCACCCATTGCATGGGTTCGACCTTGCCGTGGCGCACGCGCAGATAGGCGATCTGGGCAATGGTGGCGACGATGGCCACGGCCGTTGCCGTGTAGATGCCCCAGACCTTGAAGGCGACGAAGAACAGGATGATGGGGAAAAAGTCGATCAGTAACTTCATTGGAAGATTTCGATGGGCTTGGAGTCAGGCATGGGGCCTGAGCTTGGCAGGCGCATTGTGGCGCAGCCAGCGCGGCCCGGCATGGGTGCAGGGCCGCGTTGCCTGGGGTTTTTGTCGCCGGGCCGCCCCAAGACAAAAAGCGGCCCCCTAGGGGGCAGCGGACCTTGCGAAGCAAGGGGAGCGTGGGGGTATTTTTTGGGGCCTAGGCCTTTGGAGGCTCGAATTCCAGGGATGCGGAGTTCATGCAATAGCGCAGCCCCGTATCGGAAGGACCATCGGGGAACACATGGCCCAGGTGGGCGCCGCACTGGCTGCAGACGGTTTCGGTGCGCACCATGCCATGGCTGCGGTCCACGATTTCGGTGATGGCACCGGGGATGGCGCGGTCGAAGCTGGGCCAGCCGCAGCCGGCGTCGAACTTGGTGTCGGAGTCGAACAGCTTGCTGCCGCAGCAGATGCAGTGGTAGCTGCCATCGGCCCAGAACTGTTCATAGCGGCCGGTGAACGGGCGCTCGGTGGCTGCATGGCGTGTCACCTGGAAGGCGGCAGGCTCAGCGCCCTTGGCCTGCAGTTCGGCCTGCCATTCCTGTTCGGTCTTTTGGATGGGAAAGCTCATGATGAACAGCTGATCTCGATGGAGGAAGCCCAGTCGGGCGGGAAGCCTGCCCATTCGGCATGCTCGGCGTGGGGGGCGAACGGAGTCTGCAGCACGGCCAGCAATTGGCGCACGGGAGCGAAGTCACCCGCCTTTGCGGCGCGGATGGCCAACTCACCCAGGTGGTTGCGCAGCACAAAGCGCGGATTCGATTCTTGCATCAAAGCGGCGGCCGCCGTGGCATCCGTGCCTGCCAGTTGCCGTGCGTACAGGGCTGCCCAGCGGTCGAAGGCCTCGCGGTCCAGCACCAGGTCGCGCACGGGCTCGAGGTCGAGGTCCGCACCGGCAGCCACCGCATCGGTCAGGCGGCTGAAGAAGATGGTGTAGTCCACCGCGTTGTCGGCCATGAGCTGCAGCAGCGGGTTCACCAGGGCGGCGAATCGTCCTTCGGCGGGCGGCGTGCCCGGCGCGTCTTCGGGCAGGCCCAGCTTGCGCAGCATGAGGGCGCCGTAGGCCTGCGGAAACACCTGCTTGTACGACTCCAGCGCCGCAATGGTCAGTTCCTCCTCGCCGATCAGCGGCAGCAGGGCCTGGCCCAGGCAGTACAGGTTCCAGTAGGCCACCTGGGGCTGGCGGTTGAAGGCGTAGCGGCCCTGGGTGTCGCTGTGGTTGCAGATGTGGCCGGGGTTGAAGGCATCGAGGAACTGGAAAGGCCCGTAGTCGATGGTCAGGCCCAGGATGCTCATGTTGTCGGTGTTCATCACGCCATGGCAAAAGCCCACGGCCTGCCAGTGCGCCAGCAGCCGCGCCGTGCGCTCGCTCACGGCCTGCAGGAAGTTGGCGTAGGCATTGCCGGCCAGTGCCCCGGCCGTGCGGCATTCGGGGTAATGGCGGTCGATCACGTAGTCGGCCAGCTGGCGCAAAGGCGCCAGCTGGTCGCGCGCCGCAAAGTGCTCGAAATGGCCGAAGCGTATGAAGCTGGGCGCCACGCGTGCCACCACGGCGGCGGTCTCGATCTCTTCGCGGCGAATGGGGGCGGGTGATCCGGTGAGGCTCAGCGCGCGTGTGGTGGGAATGCCCAGGGCGTGCATGGCCTCGCTGCACAGGAACTCGCGGATGGACGAGCGCAGCACGGCGCGTCCGTCGCCCATGCGTGAATAGGGCGTGCGGCCCGCGCCCTTGAGCTGAATCTCGTGGCCCGAGGCCGTTTCGCCCAGCAAGATGGCACGGCCGTCGCCCAGCTGGCCGGCCCAGACGCCGAACTGGTGGCCGCTGTAGACGCTGGCCAGCGGATGGCTGCCGGGCAGCACGGCATTGCCGGTGAGCGCCTGCAGGGCCTCGTCGCAGGCCAGCCACTGCGGGTCCAGGCCCAGCAGCCCTGCGGTGCCGGTGCTGGTGGCAATCCAGTGCGGTTCAGGCAGCGGCGTGGGGCGCAGATGGGTGAAGAATTCCGGGCCCAGGGCGGCGAAGCCGTCTTGCCAGGAGATGGGAGGGCGTGGGGAGGTCGCCGGAGCCTGGCCTTCGGCGGCAGCATGCAGGTTCATGCGGGAATTGTCCCCCAGCGCCTATGCCCCGTGGGGCGCAAGGTTCATGCGGGCATTCACCCCATGCATTCACGTACGCAGCTGCTGCCGGTATTGGCCCGGCGGCATGCCGAACCAGCGGCGGCAGGCGCGAAAGAGGTTGCTCTGGTCCACAAAGCCCAGCAGGTCGGCCACCTCGGCCAGGCTGCGGCGCGGCTCGCCCAGGTACTGCAGGGCCAGCTCGCGCCGGGTCTCGTCCAGCAGTTGCTGGTAGCTGGTGTCTTCGGCCTGCAGGCGGCGCTGCAAGGTGCGGTCGGTCAGGCCCAGCAGGCCGGCCACGTCTTCGCGGCGCGGCTCGCCCTGGGGCAGCAGGCGTGCAATCTCGTGGCGCACGCGCGCGCCCACGCCGGCCTGGCCCAGGTGGTCGAGTTCGGTTTCGACCAGCTTTTCGTGCAGTGCCAGCAGTTCGGGGTTGTGCGTGGGAATGGGGGCGAGCAGGTCGGCCTCGGACAGCAGGAAGCGGTTCGCGTCCTCGCCGAAGCGCGGCAGCAGGCCGAAGGCCGCGCGGTAGGGGGCCTCGTGCGAGGGGGAGGGCGCCTCGGCCATGAATTCCACGGCCAGCGGCCGGACATCGCGCCGCGTCAGCCAGTTGCACAGCACCAGCAGCGTGAGCACGGCGAACTCCACGCGCTGGCGCGGCACGGGCCGTGTGGCGCCGATGTGGTGTATCGACAGCCAGTAGCCGCGCGCATCGCGCTCCAGCGTGAAGGACGTTGCGTCCGAGATCACGGCCATGTGGCGTTCCAGGTCGCGGAAGCCGGCCAGCAGGTGCGGACCCGAGGCCAGCGAGTAGCCGACCAGATCGATGTTGCCGTGGCGCGCGGCCAGTTGCCGGTCCAGCCCCAGCGTGGGATTGGCGGACTGGGCCACGGCCAGTTCCCAGAGCCGGCTCACGCGGTCCACGTCGGTACGGGCCTGCGAATGCTGCAGTGCGGCAAGGTCGATATCGGCTGCGGCGCACAGGCTTTGCGGGGCCAGCCCCTCGGTGGCCATCATGTCCAGGATGCCGCGCACCCAGGCGGCGGAGCTGCTGCGCTGCGTTGTCATGACCGGGTTTTCCTGGGCCATTCGGGGCGCTGTTTGCGTTCTGAAGTCACTGTTTTGGCGTGGTTGCGATAGCGGCGTTTTGCCGCGCTGTTCCTAGAATTTTTGCAGCGCGGCGAACGACTGCGCAGTGTGACCCCTGGGCCGGGCGCGGCCCATACGGGAAACCCCAAAAACCATTCAGGAGACAAGCATGCGCACAGGACAGCGGTGGATGGCCGGCGGCATACGCCTGGCCGTGGCTTCAATGGCTTTGTGGCTCGGGGCCTGCGGCGGCTCGGGCGGCGGCGGACCCGAGCTGCGCGAGACGGCCTACGGCCTCTTGCGCGGCGTGGACGATGGCGCCGCCACGGGCACCTATTACTGGAAGGGCGTGCCCTTCGCCCAGGCGCCCGTGGGCGCGCTGCGCTGGCAACCGCCGGCCGAGCCCAAGGCCTGGGAGGGCGTGCGCGAGGCGCGCCAGTTCGGCAATGCCTGCCTGCAGATCGGGCGCATGTACGGCCCGGGAGCCAACAACCGCTTCGACGACACCATCGCCTCCACCCTGGGCCAGCCCGTGGGCAGCGAGGACTGCCTGACGCTCAACATCTGGCGCCCGGCCAGCGGTGCCGAGAAGCTGCCGGTGCTGGTGTTCATCCACGGCGGCAGCGCCATCTCGGGCTATACGGCCGATCCGCTGTATGACGGCGCGGCCCTGGCGCGCGCCGCCAATGCCGTGGTGGTGACGGCCAACTACCGGCTGGACATCCTGGGCTACATGCACATGCCGCAGATGCAGGCCGGCGCGCCGGCCACGGGCAACTTCGCGCTGCTGGACAACCTGCAGGCCCTGCGATTTGTGCAGCGCAATATCGCGGGCTTTGGCGGCGATCCGGGCAATGTCACGCTCATGGGCCAGTCGGCAGGCGCCACCAATGTGCTGGCGCTGCTCGCGGCCGAATCGTCGCGCGGCCTGTTCCACAGGCTGGTGCCTGTCAGCGGGGGACTGTCGCTGCCCTCCAACCTGCCGGCCGGCGCGCTGGCCACGCTCAAGCCGGCTTCGGCCTATGCCACCCAGTCCGCGCTGCTGCTGGCCCATCTGATGGTGGCCGATGGCCTGGCCAGCGACGTGGCGGCTGCGGCCACGGTGTCCGCCGGCTGGACGCCGGCGCAGGTTGCGTCCTATCTGCGCGGCAAGGATGCGCGTGTGCTGCTGCAGACCCTGGTGGCCAAGGGCCTGACGGGCGCAGGCCCCATTCCCGACGGGCTGCTGCTGCCCGCCGACCCCATGGCCGCGCTGGCTGCGGGCCGGTACAACTGCATGCCGGTGATGGCCGGCTACACGGCCGAGGAGGGCAAGCTGTTCGCGCCGCTGCTGGCGGCCCTGGGCGGCAGGCCAGGCTTCAGGATCGATGATGCGGCGCGCTTTCGCATGATGCAGTCCTTCGATGCGCAGTCGCCCAACGCGCCGGGCCTGGCCGACATCATCGATGCCGCCTACCTGCCCGTCGATACGCCGGTCACCGGCTACAACGCCCGCATGGCGCAACTGACGCACCTGTTTGCCGACCCCAGCCGCGACCAGTTGCTCAATACGCTGCGCACCCAGCAGGCCGAGGTCTGGAGCTACCGCTTCGACTGGGCGCGCCAGCCTGCGCCCTGGAACACGGTCTACGGCGCGGCCCATGCGTTCGATCTGCCCTTTCTCTTCGGCAACTTCGGGCCCTCCGTGTTCTCCCGCGTGACCAACAGCACGGCCAATGCCCCGGGCCGGCTGGCGCTGTCGAACGCCATGATGGCCAGCCTCAAGGCCTTCATGCAGACGGGCAATCCGCAGAACGCGGCCCTGGGCCAGACATGGAAGCCCTGGCCGTCCAGCCTGATCTTCGACGCCGAGCCGGGCGCGACCAGCATCCGGCTGCAGTGAGAGAGCCGACGAACGAGCAGATGAGCGAGCAGGGGCCTGCCGCGGCAGGCCCCAAAGAGATAGCCAACAACAACGAAGGAGACAAGTACCCATGACAGCCAAGACCGTTTTCACACACGCCTGGCGCTGGCCGCTGGCCGGGGCCATTGCGGCCGCCGCCGTGGGCCTGGCAGCCTGCGGAGGGGGATCGTCCGGCATGCCCGCGCCCATGGGGCCGGGACAGCAATCGGGCTACATCACCCTGCCGGACGGCAGCAGGATGCGCTACTCGCTGCTGCTGCCCGAGGGGCAGGGCCCGTTCCCGTTGCTGGTCGAGTACGACGGCTATATCTCGGGCTCGTACCCCAACATCAGCAGTCCCTGGACCAAGGAAGGCTATGCGGTCATGGGGCTGAACGTGCCGGGCACGGGCTGCTCCACGGGCGAGGACCATGTGTTCGACGCCACCGTGGGCGCGGCCGGGGCCTTTGCCATCGAGTGGGCCGGGCGGCAGGCCTGGTCCAACGGCCGCATCGGCATGATCGGCTACTCGTACTCGGGCTACAACCAGCTGTGGGTGGCGGCGCACCGGCCCAAGGGGCTGCTGGCGATCACGCCCAGCAAGAACGTGGGCGATCCCTACCGCGACGTGGGCTATCCGGGCGGCATTGCCAACATCGGCTTTCCCTCGCAGTGGTGGAACGGCTTCCCGCGCATCTGGCGCACGGCAGCCGACCTGGCGGTGAAGAACGGCGGCGACACGGAATGCGCCAAGACGGTGGCCGACAACATCGAGAAGATCAAGCGGCCCGAGCTGGACCTGATCAAGTGGCTGGAAAACCCCTATGCCGATGGCCTGTACCTGGAGCGCAGCGCCATGCTCCAAAGCGGCAAGATCAATATCCCCACGCTGGGCACGCAGTCCTGGCAGGACGAGCAGATCGGCCCGCGCTCGGGCTACTACGAGGACACCATTGCGCCCGACAGGATGTGGCTGGTCAGCTCCAACGGCGACCACCACACGAACATCACCTCGGACCATATCGACCAGACCCTGAAGCGCTTCCTGGCGCGCTTCGTCAAGGGCGAGGACAACGGTTTCGACAAGGAGCCGCGCGTGCGCCTGCTGCAGGAGATGCAGACCACGGACGCCAAGGCCCTCAATGGCGGCGCCAAGCTCATGCCCACGGGCGAGGCGCGGTTCGACCGGCTGCCCGTCCAGGTCAAGCCCCTGCGCCTGTGGATGCAGCCGGGCCAGGTGCTGGGCGACAGCGCACCTGCCTCGGGGACGGCTTCGTCCAGCTACCGCTATCCGGCCCTGAGCCCGCAGGTGAACAACCCGGCGGCCGAAGGCTGGCCTGCCGTGCCCGCGTCGGAAAAGGATGGCCAGCTGGTCTTCACCACGGCGGCCCTGCCGCAGGACCTGAGCTTCTACGGCGAAGGCTCGGCCGACCTGTGGCTCAGCGCCACGGCCGCCAATACCGACATCCAGGTCACCGTGTCCGAGGTGCGGCCGGACGGGCAGGAAATGTTCGTGCAGCGCGGCTGGCTGCGCGCTTCCAAGCGCGCGCTCGATGAGAGCCGCTCCACGGTGCTGCGTCCCTGGGGTGCCTATACACGGGACAAGGATGTGCCACTGGTCGCCGGCCAGCCCCAGTTGATGCGGGTGGAGATCCAGAAATTCGCGCATGTGTTCCGCGCCGGTTCAAGCATTCGGGTGACAGTCGATTCGCCGTCTCAGACCGGATACTGGATCTTCGGCAACGACAAGACGCCGTCCACGAACACGCTGTGGCATGACGCGGCGCACGCCTCCAGCATCGTCCTAGGGTATATCCCATACGAGCATGCGAAGACGCTGCCGAGTTGCGACAAGACAATGCGTCAACCATGCCGGAAAAACGATGTGCCTGTCCCTGCCGGGATCGGACCCAGGGCGCCGGCCTGAGCCCACCCTCCATGCGGGCAGCGGCATCGCGCACCAGGGCCTTGGCCTCGCGCGGATCCGCGGTCCGCAGTTCACGAAGTTCAATCACCTTAGGAGCCTATAGATGCTGGGTCTGATGCAAAGCCAACCACTGTTGATCTCGTCGCTGATCGACTTCGCCGACCGCCACCATGGCGATGCGGAGATCGTCTCGCGCAGGGTGGAGGGCGATATCCATCGCTATACGTACCGCGACCTGGCACGGCGTTCGCGCCAGCTGGCGAACACGCTGGACGGCCTGGGCCTGCAGCCCGGCGATCGCGTGGCCTCGCTGGCCTGGAACGGCTACCGCCACATGGAGATGTACTTCGGCGTCAGCGGCTCGGGCCGCGTGCTGCACACGGTCAACCCGCGCCTGCACCCCGACCAGGTGGCGTGGATCATCAACCACGCGGAAGACCGCGTCATGTGCTTCGACCTGACCTTCCTGCCCATCATCCAGGCCGTGCATGCCAAATGTCCCACGGTGCGCCAGTGGGTGGCACTGTGCGATGCGGACCGCCTGCCGGCCGACAGCGGCATTCCCGGTCTGGTCAGCTACGAGGCGTGGATTGCCGGCCAGTCCGACCGGTACCAATGGCCCGAATTCGACGAGAACACCGCCTCCAGCATGTGCTACACCAGCGGCACCACGGGCAACCCCAAGGCCGTGCTGTACAGCCACCGCTCCACCACGCTGCACGCCTATGCGGCCGCGCTGCCCGATGTGATGTGCATATCGGCGCGCGACTCGGTGCTGCCCGTCGTGCCCATGTTCCACGTCAACGCCTGGGGCATTCCCTACTCGGCCGCGCTCACGGGCTGCAAGCTGGTGTTCCCCGGCCCGGCGCTGGATGGCAAGTCGCTGTACGAACTGATGGAGGCCGAAGGCGTGACCTACGCGGCCGGCGTGCCCACGGTCTGGCAGATGCTGCTGGGCCACATCAGGCCGGGCGGCCTGCGGTTTTCCACGCTCAAGCGCACGGTGATCGGCGGCTCCGCCTGCCCGCCGGCCATGATCACGGCCTTCCAGGACGAGTTCGGCGTGGAGGTGCTGCATGCCTGGGGCATGACCGAGATGAGCCCGCTGGGCACGCTGTGCACGCTCAAGAACAAGCAGCTGCAACTGCCCAAGGACGAGCAGATGAAGATCCTGCAAAAGCAGGGCCGCGCCATCTATGGCGTGGACATGCGCATCGTGGACAGCGACGGCACGGACCAGCCCTGGGACGGCAAGAGCTATGGCGACCTGCTGGTGCGCGGCCCGTGGATCGTGGACAGCTACTTCAAGGGCGAAAGCCCGCTCGTCAAGGACGCGCAGGGCCGCGGCTGGTTCCCCACGGGTGACGTGGCCACCATCGACCCGGACGGCTTCATGCAGATCACCGACCGCAGCAAGGACGTGATCAAGTCCGGCGGCGAGTGGATCAGCTCCATCGACATAGAGAACATCGCCATGGCCCATCCGGCCGTGGCCATGGCGGCCTGCATCGGCATGCCGCATCCCAAGTGGGACGAGCGCCCCATCGTCGCCGTGGCGAAGAAGCCCGGCGCCGAAGTCACGCGCGAGGAACTGCTCAAGTTCTACGAGGGCAAGACCGCCAAGTGGCAGATCCCCGACGACGTGGTCTTCGTCGATGCCATTCCGCTGGGCGCCACCGGAAAAATGCTCAAGACCCGGCTGCGCGAGCAGCTGGCCGGCTACCGGCTGCCGGGGCTTTGAGCCGCTGCGGGCGGCCACCGGGCCAGGGCATGCGGGGGCATGGCCTGGCCGGCGCGGCCGGTCCGAGTCTCGTCGGCGATAGCCGCTAGGGGCAATCACCGATCAGGGCAGGGCGCAGGGGCCATTACCCTGGGCCTCGCCCAGAAACCACCACAAGAGGAGACGCTTCATGAAGTTTGCGATCAAGGCATTGACGGCATCCCTGGCCCTGGCTTGCGCCACGGGCGCCATGGCCCAGAAGGGCGAGACGGTGAAGGTTGCGTGGATCGACCCGCTGTCCGGCCTCATGGCCGCGCTGGGGTCCAACCAGCTCAAGAGCCTGCAGTACATCGCCGAGGAGCTCAACAAGGGCACGGCCTCGGGCGTGAAGTTCGAAATCATCGGCATCGACAACAAGCTCAGCCCGCAGGAAACCACGGCGGCCCTGCGCTCGGCCATGGACCAGGGCGTGCGCTACGTCTTCCAGGGCAATGGCTCGGGCCCGGCCCTGGCCATCATGGACGCGCTGGAAAAGCACAACGCGCGCAACAAGGGCAAGGAGGTCGTCTACCTCAACTACGCGGCGGTGGACCCGGACCTCACCAACAGCAAGTGCAGCTACTGGCATTTCCGCCTGGATGCCGACACCTCCATGAAGATGGAAGCGCTGACGACCTACATGAAGGACGTGCCCGAGGTCAAGAAGGTCTACCTGATCAACCAGAACTACTCGCACGGCCAGCAGGTCTCCAAGTACGCCAAGGAGATGCTCAAGCGCAAGCGCCCCGATGTGGAAATCGTGGGCGACGACTTCTCGCCGCTGGCCCAGGTGCGCGACTTCGCGCCCTACATCGCCAAGATCAAGCAGTCGGGCGCCGACACGGTGATCACGGGCAACTGGGGCTCGGACCTGGCGCTGCTGATCAAGGCCGCCAGCGATGCGGGCCTGAACAACGTCAAGTTCTACACCTACTACGCCATCGCCACGGGCGCGCCCACGGCCATGGGCGCGGCTGCGGCCGACAAGGTCTACATGGTGGGCTACGGCCACATGAACCTGCCCGGCCCCCTGGACCGCATCACCAAGGGCTACAAGGCCAAGTTCAACGACGACATGTACACGGGCTCGCTGTACTCGGGCCTGACCATGCTGGACCAGGCCTTCCTGCGCGCCAAGACCACGGACCCGGCCAAGGTGGCGGCCACCATGGAAGGCATGAAGTTCAACAGCCTCAACGGCGAGGTGGAGATGCGCAAGAGCGACCACCAGCTGCAGCAGGGCCTGTTCATCTCGCGCTGGGAAAAGGCCGGCGGCAAGTACCCGATGGATTCGGAGAACACCGGCTACACCTTCGTTCCCGTGAAGTACTACGAGCCCTATGTGGCCAGCACGCCGACTTCATGCGAGATGAAACGGCCTTCCTGATCGCCTGACCGGCCAGTGAACTTCGCAAAGGGGCGCGAGGCGCCCCTTTTTTTGCCCGAAATCAGGCAAAACACGGTTTTCCGGCCTGATCGATGCCGATCTGTCGCCAATGTGTCCCGGACTGCGGCGAAGTCGCATGCGCGATAGTTTCTAAGGCATTCCCCAAAGGGAAATTGTCATTCCGGCGTTAGTCTGGCGCCAATACAGATATCCGAATCAACGGAAAAAGGAGACAGAAAAATGAAGTGGATCGTGCATTCGGTGGCCGCCTCGGCCATGCTGGCCTGCGCATCGGGCGCCTGGGCTCAAAAGGGCGAGACGGTGAAGATCGGCTGGATCGATCCGCTGTCGGGGCTGATGGCCGCCGTGGGCACGAACCAGCTCAAGACCTTCCAGCTGATGGCCGAGGAGTTCAACAGGAAAAATGCCTCGGGCGTGAAGTTCGAGATCATCCCGCTGGACAACAAGCTCAGCCCGCAGGAGACCACGGCCGTGCTGCGCTCGGCCATGGACCAGGGCGCACGCTACGTGGTGCAGGGCAATGGCTCGGGCCCGGCCCTGGCCATCATGGATGCGCTGGAAAAGCACAACGCGCGCAACAAGGGCAAGGAGGTGGTCTACCTCAACTACGCGGCGGTGGACCCGGACCTCACCAACAGCAAGTGCAGCTACTGGCATTTCCGCCTGGATGCCGACACCTCCATGAAGATGGAGGCCCTGACCACCTACATGAAGGACGTGCCCGAGGTCAAGAAGGTCTACCTGATCAACCAGAACTACTCGCACGGCCAGCAGGTCTCCAAGTACGCCAAGGAAATGCTCAAGGCCAAGCGGCCCGACGTGCAGGTGGTGGGCGACGACTTCGCGCCCCTGGCCCAGGTGCGCGACTTCGCGCCCTATATCGCCAAGATCAAGCAGTCGGGCGCCGACACGGTGATCACGGGCAACTGGGGCTCGGACCTGTCGCTGCTGCTCAAGGCCGCCAACGACGCGGGCCTGAACAACGTCAAGTTCTATACCTACTACGCCTTCGGCTCGGGCTCGCCCACGGCCATGGGCGCGGCCTCCGACGGCAAGGTCTATACCGTGGGCTACGGCCACTACAACATGGGCGGCCCCATCCAGCCGCTGATGGCCGAGTTCAAGAAGAAGATGAACGACGACCTCACGCAGAGCTCGATCTACCACGTGTTCGCGCTGCTGGACGCGGCCTTCGTCAAGACCGGCGGCACCGACCCCGTCAAGGTGGCGGCCGCGCTGGAGGGCATGAAGCTCAAGAGCTTCAACGGCGAAGTGGAAATGCGCAAGACCGACCACCAGCTGCAGCAGGGCCTGTACATCACGCGCTGGGAAAAGGCCGGCGGCAAGAACCCGTATGACGCAGAGAACACGGGCTACACCTTCGCCCCGGTGAAGTACTACGAGCCCTACGTGGCCAGCACGCCCACCTCCTGCCAGATGAAGCGCCCGTCCTGAGCGCGGCCCGCACCGCTCCCTGTCCCCAACGCACCGAAACCAAGGCCTTTCGATGACGCTTGAGTTCTTCACCATATCGCTGCTCAACGGCGTGAGCTATGGACTGCTGCTGTTCATGCTCAGCTCGGGGCTGACGCTGATCTTCAGCATGATGGGCGTGCTCAACTTCGCCCACACCAGCTTCTACATGCTGGGCGCGTACTTCGGCTACACGCTCAGCGGCATCATCGGCTTCTGGGGCGCGCTGTTCGTCGCTCCCCTGCTGGTGGGCGCGCTGGGCGCCATGTTCGAGCGCTACAGCCTGCGCCGCGTGCACAAGTACGGCCATGTGCCCGAACTGCTCGTGACCTTCGGCCTGTCCTATCTCATCCTCGAGGTGGTGCAGCTGGTCTGGGGCCGCGGTACCGTGCCCTATGGCCTGCCGCCCGCGCTGCAGGGCCCGCTGTTCACGCTGTACGGCACGCAGTTCCCGCGTTCGCGCTCCTTCGTGATGCTGCTGGCGCTGCTGATGCTGGTGGCCGTCTGGCTGCTGCTGACGCGCACGCGCATCGGCCTGGTCATCCAGGCCGCGCTCAAGAACCCCGAGATGGTGGAGGCCCTGGGCCACAACGTGCCGCGCGTGTTCATGATGGTTTTCGGCGGCGGCTGCGCGCTGGCGGGGCTGGCCGGCGTCATCGGCGGCAACACCTATGTGACCGAGCCGGCCATGGCCATGTCGGTCGGCTCCATCATCTTCGTGGTGGTGGTGGTCGGCGGCATGGGTTCGCTGGCGGGGGCCTTCGTGGCCTCGCTGCTGATCGGCATCGTGCAGACCTTTGCCGTGGCCATCGACTGGTCGCTGGCCAGCCTGCTGAACTCGCTGGGCAGCCCGGTCGGCGAGCAGACCTTCGGCTGGCCGCTGCTCAAGCTCACCATCTCCCAGGTCGCGCCCATCCTGCCCTACCTGTTCCTGGTGCTGATCCTCATCTTCCGGCCCAAGGGCCTCCTGGGCACGCGGGGAGATTGACACCATGTCCTCGATCACCAAAACGACCATGACATCCACTGCCGCAAAAGGCGTGCCGGGCGCTTCAGGGGCTGCGGGCGCGGGGCGCCACTACAGCTTCCAGCCGCTCAACATCGGCCGCATCCTGATCTGGGGCGCCTTCGCCCTGGCGCTGATCGTCGCGCCGCTGGTGTTCACCAGCAGCCTGGCGCTGACCATGCTCAGCCAGATCGGCTATCTCATCATCATCTGCCTTTCCTACAACATCCTGCTGGGGCAGGGCGGCATGCTGAGCTTCGGCCATGCGGTCTACACGGGGCTGGGCTCGTTCATCGCCATCCATGCGATGAACCGGGCCAGCTCCGGCGACTGGGGCATTCCGCTGGTGCTGATTCCCATCATCGGCGGCCTGGGGGGCATGTTCTTCGCGGCGCTGCTGGGCTATGTGACCACCAAGAAGTCCGGCACCACCTTCGCCATGATCACCATGGGCATCGGCGAACTGGTGGCGTCCATGGCGCTGATGTTCCCCGAGTTCTTCGGGGGCGAGGGCGGCATCACCACCGACCGCGTCTATGGCAAGCCCTTCTTCGGGCTGACCTTCGGCTCGGGCATGGAGGTGTACTACCTGATCGCCGCCTACTGCTTCATCTGCACGGCCGCCATGTTCGCCTTCACGGGCACGCCGCTGGGGCGCATGCTCAACGCCGTGCGCGACAACCCCGAGCGCGTGGAGTTCGTGGGCTACAACACGCAGCGCGTGCGCTACTTCTCCTTCATCATCGCGGGCTTCTTCGCAGGCGTGGGCGGGGGACTTGCGGCCATCAACTTCGAGATCATCACGGCCATGGACAGCGTGAGCGTGATGCGCTCGGGCTCGTACCTGCTGTTCACCTTCCTGGGCGGCGCCACTTTCTTCTTCGGGCCCATCATCGGCGCCGTGCTGCTGGTGCTGGCCTCGGTGCTGCTGTCGGAGCTGACCAAGGCCTGGCTGCTGTACCTGGGCCTGGTGTTCCTGCTGATGGTGATGTACGCACCGGGCGGCGTGGCCAGCCTGATCATGATGAACCTGCGCGTGGCGCGCTTCGGCAAGTGGCGCCGGCTGGCCCAGCCCTACCTGGCCATCGCGGCCAGCGCCCTGGTCATGATCGTGGGCGGCGCGGCCATCGTCGAGATGATCTACCACCTGCAGCTCAATTCGGCCCTGGGTCCCCAGGTCTCGTTCATGGGCGTGCAGCTCGATACCAGCTCGGCAGCGACCTGGACCGTGGCCGTTGCCGTCTTCGTGGTGGGCCTGGGCCTGCTGGAAGTGGCCAGGCGCTGGTGCCTGCGCCGCTGGGAGCGCATCCAGGAAGAAATCGAAGAAGCCATCAAGCGCGGGGAGGGCTGAACCATGTCCAGCATTGCAATCGAACGTCCGGGCACCGCCGCCGCCGCGGCTGGCGAAGCCACCTATGCGCTGGAGCTGCGCGACCTGTACAAGCGCTTCGGCAAGGCCGAGATCATCCGTGGCGCCCAGCTGGCCGTGAAGCCGGGCGAGCGCGTGGCCATCATCGGCCCCAACGGTGCGGGCAAGAGCACGCTGTTCAACCTGATCAGCGGCCGCTTCGAGCCCACCAGCGGCCAGGTGCTGCTCAACGGCCAGCGCATCGACGGCAAGAAGCCCTATGAAATCAACCGCATGGGGCTGTCGCGCAGTTTCCAGATCACCAACATCTTTCCCAAGCTCAGCGTGTTCGAGAACCTGCGCTGCAGCGTGCTGTGGAGCCTGGGCTACCGCTACAGCTGCTGGCGTTTCCTGTCCAAGCTGCGCGACGCCAACGCCCGCGCCGATGAGCTGATGGAGATGATCGGCCTGCAAAGAAAGCGCGACACGCTGGCGGTGAACCTGACCTATGCCGAGCAGCGCGCGCTGGAGATAGGCATCACCATTGGCGGCGGCGCCGGCGTCATCCTGCTGGACGAACCCACGGCCGGCATGAGCAACAGCGAGACGTCCCACTTCATCCAGCTGATCAAGAAGGTCACCGAAGGCAAGACCCTGCTGACCGTGGAGCACGACATGGGCGTGGTCTTCGGCCTGGCCGACAAGATCGCCGTTGTGGTCTACGGCGAAGTCATCGCCTACGACACGCCCGAGGCCGTGCGCGCCAATCCGCGCGTGCAGGAAGCCTATCTGGGCTCGTCCGTGGCGGATCAACAAGCTGGTGCACATTGAGGACGCGCGGATGCTGAACATCAACAACCTGCATGCCTATTACGGCAAAAGCCATGTGCTGCACGGCGTGGACTTCTCGGTGCAGCCCGGCGAGATCGTCGCGCTGCTGGGGCGCAACGGCTCGGGCCGCTCCACCACGGCCAAGGCCATCATGGGCCTGGTGCACTGGGAGGGCTCGCTGGACTGGAAGGGCCAGAGCCTGACCGGCCGCAAGGCCTACGAGATCGCCCACCTGGGCGTGGGCTACGTGCCCGAGAGCCGCGACGTGTTCCCCAACCTCACCGTGCACCAGAACCTGCTGCTGGGACAGAAGGGCAAGGGCCAGGGCAGCCGCTGGGGCTTCGACGACATGTACGCCATGTTCCCGCGCCTCAAGGAGCGCCAGCACACCGAGGCCGGCGTGATGTCGGGCGGAGAGCAGCAGATGCTGACCCTGTGCCGCACGCTCATGGGCGACCCGGACCTGATCATCATCGACGAGCCCACCGAGGGCCTGGCACCCAAGATCGTCGAGCTGGTGGGCGAGTACCTGCAGAAGATCAAGCAGCGCGGCGTGTCCGTGCTGCTGATCGAGCAAAAGCTCACCATCGCCATGAGCATCTCGGACCGTGCCCTGGTCATGGGCCACGGCCGCATCGTCTTCGACGGCACGCCCGACGGGCTGCGCGCCGACCAGAAGGTGCGCAAGGAGTGGCTGGAGGTCTGATGCCGCACAGGGCCGGGCATGCTGCCAGGCAGGCGGCCCGGCGCCACGGCGCTTGTCCCGCTTGGGACAAACCGCAGTGGCGTCGGCCCGCAATTTTTTTACAATCAAAATCGCACGATCGTTCTTTTTCTATCGCATAGGGGACAACAGCATGACTGCTGAATACAAAGTGGACGGTGCCATCGCCGTCATCACCTTGAACAATCCGCCGGTCAACGGCCTGGGACTTTCCACGCGCCGAGGCATCGTCGAGGGGCTGGACAAGGCCTATGCCGACCCGGCCGTCAAGGCCATCGTCATCACGGGCGCCGGCAAGGCTTTCTCGGGCGGCGCCGACATCAACGAGTTCGGCAAGGAAGAGGCGTATCGCGAGCCGCACCTGGTCTCGCTGATCAATTCCCTGGACCAGGGCAGCAAGCCCGTGGTGGCCGCCATCCACACCGTCTGCATGGGCGGTGGGCTGGAGCTGGCGCTGGGCTGCAACTACCGCGTGGCCGCTCCCGGCACCCTGGTGGCCCTGCCCGAAGTCAAGCTGGGCCTGCTGCCCGGCGCAGGCGGCACGCAGCGCCTGCCGCGCGTGCTGGGCGTGGAGACCGCGCTGAACATGATCGTCAGCGGCGAGCCGGTCAAGAGCGAACTGCTGGCCTCCATCCCCGGCCAGAAGCTGTTCGACAAGATGGCCGCCTCGCCCGAGTCCCTGCTGGACGAGGCCAAGGCCTTCGCGCTGGAAGTGGCCGACAAGCATGCGGCGGGTGCCCAGTTGCCGCGCGTGCGCGACCTGCCTTGCAAGCACCCCCAGGGTGATGCCTACTTCCAGTTCGCACGCAACATGGTCAAGGGCATGGCCAAGAACTACCCGGCCCCGGCCCGCTGCGTGGACACGGTGGAGAACGCCGCGCGCAAGAAGTTCGACGAAGGCATGGCCCTGGAGCGCGAAGCCTTCATGCAATTGATGTGGTCGCCCGAGTCGCGCGCGCTGCGCCACCTGTTCATGGCCGAGCGCGCGGCCTCCAAGATCGCCGACGTGCCCTCGGACACGCCCGTGCGCGACATCAAGACCGTGGGCGTCATCGGTGCCGGCACCATGGGCGGTGGCATCTCCATGAACTTCCTGAACGCGGGCGTCCCTGTGACCATCCTGGAGACCAAGCAGGAAGCGCTGGACCGTGGCGTGGTCACCATCCGCAAGAACTACGAAGCCCAGGTCAAGAAGGGCAAGCTCACCCAGGAGAAGTACGACCAGCGCATGGCCCTGCTGAGCACCACGCTGTCGTATGACGCGCTCAAGAATGCCGACCTCATCATCGAGGCCGTGTTCGAGGAGCTCGGCGTCAAGGAAACGGTGTTCAAGCAGCTGGACGAGGTGGCCAAGCCCGGCGCCATCCTGGCCTCCAACACCTCCACGCTGGACGTGGACAAGATCGCCGCCTTCACCAAGCGCCCGCAGGACGTGGTGGGCATGCACTTCTTCAGCCCCGCCAACGTGATGAAGCTGCTGGAAGTGGTGCGCGGCAAGCACACGGCCAAGGACGTGCTGGCCACCGTGATGAAGCTGGCCAAGAAGATCAAGAAGACCGCCGTGGTCTCGGGCGTGTGCGATGGCTTCATCGGCAACCGCATGATCGAGCAGTACTCGCGCCAGGCCGGTTTCCTGCTGGACGAAGGCGCCACGCCCGCCCAGGTGGACAAGGCCATCGAGAAGTTCGGCTTCGCCATGGGCCCGTTCCGCATGGGCGACCTGGCCGGCAACGACATCGGCTGGGCCATCCGCAAGCGCCGTGCCGTCGAGCGCGCCGACATGAAGTACAGCCGCACGGCAGACAAGCTGTGCGAGCTGGGCCGCTTCGGCCAGAAGACCGGTGCGGGCTGGTACGACTACCAGGCGGGCAAGCGCGACGCCATCCCGTCCGAGCTGGTCAACCAGATGATCGAGTCGCACCGCAAGGAGCTGGGCATCACCCCGCGCAAGATCTCCGATGAGGAAATCGTCCAGCGCCTGGTCTTTGCCCTGGTCAACGAAGGCGCCCACATCCTGGAAGACGGCATCGCCGGCAAGTCGGGCGATATCGACATGGTCTACCTGACCGGCTATGGCTTCCCCATCTGGCGCGGCGGCCCCATGCACTATGCAGGCGAGGTCGGGCTGTTCAACGTGGTCCAGGCCATGAACCGCTTCGCGAAGAACCCCAACGACGACGCCGATTTCTGGCAGCCGGCCCCGCTGCTGGCGAAGCTGGCGGCCGAAGGCAAGCAATTCAGCTGAGACGTGCGGCGCACGAACTCCTTGCGAACCACCGCAAACCCGCCATACAAGGAATATCCATGACATCCGCCGTGATCGTTTCCACCGCCCGCACGCCCCTGGCCAAAAGCTGGAAGGGCGCCTTCAACATGACCCATGGCGCCACGCTGGGCGGCCATGCCGTGCAGCACGCCGTGCAGCGCGCAGGCGTCGACCCTGCCGCCGTCGACGACGTGATCATGGGCTGCGCCAACCCCGAAGGCGCCACCGGCATGAACATCGCGCGCCAGATCGCGCTCAAGGCCGGCCTGCCCATCACCGCATCGGGCATGACCATCAACCGCTTCTGCTCCTCGGGCCTGCAGACCATTGCCACCGCATCGCAACGCATCATCGCGGGAGAGGGCGATGTCTACGTGGCCGGCGGCGTGGAGTCCATCTCCTGCGTGCAGCAGGAAATGAACCTGCACATGATCCAGGACCTGGCCCTGGCCAAGCAAAAGCCCGAGATCTACTGGAGCATGCTGCAGACCGCCGAACAGGTCGCCAAGCGCTACGGCATCGGCCGTGACGCCATGGACGAATACGGCGCCGCCAGTCAGCAAAAGGCCTGCGCTGCCCAGGCCGCCGGCCTGCTGGACGCCGAGATCGCGCCCATCACCGTGACCATGGGCGTGGCCGACAAGGTGCGTGGCCTGATCACCAAGGAAGTGACCTGCAGCAAGGACGAGGGCGTGCGCGAAGGCACGACCAAGGAAGGCATCTCGGGCATCCGCCCCGCGCTGCCCGGCGGCGTGATCTCGGCCGGCAATGCCAGCCAGTTCTCCGACGGCGCAGGCGCCTGCGTGGTGGTCAGCGAGGACTATGCCTCGCGCAACAACCTCAAGCCTCTTGGCCGCTTCCTGGGCTTTGCCGTGGCCGGCTGCGAGCCCGACGAAATGGGCATCGGCCCCGTCTTCGCCGTGCCCAAGGTGCTCAAGAAGCTGGGCCTGACGGTGCAGGACATCGACCTGTGGGAACTCAATGAAGCCTTTGCCGTGCAGGTGCTGTACTGCCGCGACAAGCTGGGCATCCCCAACGATCGCCTCAACGTCAACGGCGGCGCCATCGCCCTGGGCCATCCCTATGGCGTGTCGGGCCAGCGCCTGACGGGCCATGCCCTGATCGAAGGCAAGCGCCGCGGTGCCAAGCGCGTCTGCGTGACCATGTGCATCGGCGGCGGCATGGGTGCCGCCGGCGTGTTCGAAGTGCTTTAAACCCCGGTGGCGGCTGCGGCCGCCACCGCCTGTTCCCGTTCCTCCTGTTGGCCGCAAGCGCTCCATTGGCGGCGCCTGTGGCCTTTTTTTGATCCGGACCCCACCATGCGCCTGCGTTCCACCGTCGATTTCCTGCTCTATGACTGGCTGCGCGCCGTTGCGCTGGGCGAGCGCCAGCGCTTTGCCGACCACTCGCGCGACACCTTCGACGCCGTGCTGGACACCTGCGAGCGCATCGCCCGCGAAAAGTACGCACCCTTCAACCGCACCGTGGACACGCAGGAGCCGCAGTTCGACGGCGAAAAGGTCATCCTGCCCCAGTGCACCCACGATGCGCGCCAGGCCTATGCCGACTCGGGCATGCTCAGTGCCGCCCAGGACTACGACATCGGCGGCATGCAACTGCCCTATACGGTGGAGGCGGCAGCCAACAGCTTCTTCGCCGCAGCCTCCATCAGCATCGGCTCCAACATGCTGACCTCGGGCAATGCCAATGCCATCATGGCCCACGGCACGGACATGCAGAAACAGGTCTTCGCCACCAATGAATTCAACGGCCGCTGGGCCGGCACCATGTGCCTGTCCGAACCCCAGGCCGGCTCGTCACTGAGCGACATCGCAACGCGCGCCGAGCCCGATGGCGCCGACTTCGAGAGCGATGCGCTGGGTCCGCGCTACCGCCTCAAGGGCAACAAGATGTGGATCAGCGCGGGCGACCATGAGCTGACCGAGAACATCGTCCATCTGGTGCTGGCCAAGATCCCCGGCCCCGATGGCAAGCCCGTGCCCGGCGTGCGTGGCATCTCGCTGTTCATCGTGCCCAAGAAACTGGTGGACACCGAAGGCCGGCTCACCGGCGAGCGCAACGACGTGGCCCTGGCCGGCCTCAACCACAAGCTGGGCTGGCGCGGCACCACCAACACGCTGCTGAACTTCGGGGAAGGGCGCTTTCCCGTGCGCGGCGGTGCCGGGGCCGTGGGCTACCTGGTCGGCAAGCCCGGCGAGGGACTCAAATGCATGTTCCACATGATGAACGAGGCCCGCATCTCCATCGGTATGGCCGCCACCATGCTGGGCCTGGCCGGCTACCACGCCAGCCTGGACTACGCGCAGAACCGGCCGCAGGGCAGGCCCATCGGGGCTGGCGGCAAGGACGCCACGCGCCCCCAGTCGCGCATCATCGAGCACGCCGACGTCAAGCGCATGCTGCTGGCGCAGAAGTCCTACTGCGAAGGCGCGCTGGCGCTGAACCTGTTCTGCGCACGCCTGGTCGACGAGCAGCACACCGGCACGCCCGAATCCGTGGCCGAGGCGCGGCTGCTGCTGGAAGTGCTGACCCCCATCTCCAAGAGCTGGCCCAGCGAGTTCTGCCTGGAGGCCAACTCCCTGGCCATACAGATCCACGGCGGCTACGGCTACACGCGCGACTTTCCCGTGGAGCAATACTGGCGCGACAACCGCCTCAACATGATCCACGAGGGCACGCACGGCATACAGGCCATGGACCTGCTGGGCCGCAAGGTGCTCATGGAAGGCGGCAAGGGCCTGCAGTTGCTGGCCACGCGCATCAACGACACCATCCAGCGCGCCATGGCCCGGCCCGAACTGGCCGGCCACGCAAACGAGCTGGCCAAGGCCCTGCAGGAAGTCGGCGCCACCACCAAGGCCGCATGGGCCACCGACGACCCGCAGCAGGCCCTGGCCAATGCCGTGCCCTACATGCAGGCCTTTGGCCACACGGTACTGGCCTGGACCTGGCTGGACGTGTCGCTGGCCGTGCTGGACAAGGACGTCGCACTGGCCGCTCCCGCCAATGCCGGCCGCATGGCCGCCATGCGCTACTTCTTCCGTTACGAACTGCCCCGAATAGGCGCCTGGCTCAAGGTCGTGCGCGAGCGCGACATGACCTGCGCGGAGATGAGCGAAGAGGCGTTCTGAGGGAGTTGGCAGAGCAACTGCCAGGAGATAGGCAAAAAGCGCGGGCCATTCGGTCTGCGCTTTTTTATTTCATGGGCGCTCGGAGTGGCTGGCGAGCCGAGCTTGCTCCTTGACCCACTGTCTGGATTTTCCGCGAACGCACCATTCGGGGTTTTTTACCCAGTCCGTGAAATATATGGTGGGATGCCCTTCCAGGATATTGCAGCGTGTATAGCCAAGTTTGGGCATTGTATAGTATTGTAGCGGAGTAATAAATATTAGAGAAATCAGTGCCGTAGAAATTCCGATAGTGAAAATTATTGATAGTGCTTGATCGGATTTTTGAAGAATACTGTCATTGCAGGGGACTGATTTTAGCGATGCTACAAGTGCTAACGTAATAAAAACGAACGGAGTAATGAGAATTATCGGCGTGCCTGGCATGATTCTTATGATTGGTGCAAGAGCGTTTATGTCTTTAAGCATCGGGAAAATTTCCACAAAGGAGAACCAAAAACATCCGATGGATAATAGAATGCTGATTGGTATTCCAAAAATTGCAGATCTTCGAATGTTTTTTATATCTCTCATTTTTATTTCAATGAATTTATTTTCTTTTAATTTGACAAGAAATATCTCTTGACTCTAATTTATTGATTGAATCGAT
The DNA here is from genome assembly GCA_031286585.1 of Delftia acidovorans. Classification (GTDB taxonomy): domain Bacteria; phylum Pseudomonadota; class Gammaproteobacteria; order Burkholderiales; family Burkholderiaceae_C; genus Comamonas; species Comamonas acidovorans_A. The sequence goes on along the minus strand of JAITUC010000023.1, from coordinate 29,145 downwards.
ATCATTGGGGGATGCTTTCATACCGCAAGATGATAGCCTTTTCCATTGGATTGAGTTTTGATTTACTTTGTATAGACCTTGTTTTTCTTCATTGTTTGCAGCCTTGAGGGCCGCAATGACGTTTTCCTTTATCAGCCATCGCTGATCTGTGTAATTTAGAAGTGCTCCAGTTGCAAATATGGCTAACGCCATTGCTCCTAACGGAAAAATGACCAAGGTAGTAACGCTTGCAGTTAAAGCTCCCGCGCTTATTGCAATCATCGTCGCCAACCCCGCCTTGACCGCCTCCACCCCAATCCCACCCACAAGATCATGCATGGTCTTCTCGTCATTGAAGATGAAGTCCAGTGTCTCTATCCCGGTGCCCACCACCAGACTCAGAAGAAACCCGCCCTTGGCCACATTCTGCAGACCGCGAATGCCCAGGCCCATCTGGACCATGCGCGGGTTGGTGGTCAGAAATCGTGTGCCTTGCAGCAGCTGGCGGCGAAGTCCTGCATAGCCCGTGATGATGATATAGGTGCCTGTGGCGGTTGTCTTGATGTAGGAGCGGGCGCCGGCAAGGCCCAATGCAATCAGCGTTTTGGTGATCAGGTATGCGTCGCTGACCATCAGGGAGGCGGGAGCGACCCAGGGTTTGCCTGCATTCGGGCTGGCGGTCTGTGTCCAGTATTGCCCAAGTGCGCTATGGGCCAGGATGGCGTGCAGCGTGGCTGCCAGGCGAGGGTTCTTTCGCGCTTTATCGCTCAATATGCCTGCGTATTCCTGTGGCGTGAGCACAATGGCATCGATCTGTTTTTGATCCATTTGGCGAGCAAGCATGTCGGCATAGCCGATCTGATAGAAGGTGGCGGCAATGGAGGCGGGCATGGTGTATGGAGACGCTGGATCAGAAGCGGGATAGATGATTCCGGCCAACGCGCCTTGATCAATGAAGTTAATTTGACGGGAAGGAGTGGTTGCAAGCAGGCGAATAATCCGCTGTCAGTGTCCAGGCGTGTTTCTGATGTTTGCTGTGCGAAGAGTTCTCATTTGATTTCATTGCCTGCATGAGGTCAATCAAAGAAGTTGCCCACGGATCATTTTCAGAATTGTCCTTAAGACAATTCCTAAAATCAGGTTTGAAATGCTTGGTGAATAAAGATGCTGCCAATGAGCATTGGGGCCCGGGGAGTTCCATTCGCCATGGGCGGTATTCACGGGGCACAAGTGCAGGCTGCCCGGCGCGGCCAAGGGCATTTGCGGATGAAGGATGCGGGGAGAGGTGGTCCGTACCGCCGCTGCGCTTGCGGGCAGGCTTTTTGGACCGGGGTATGGGCTACGGTCTCATCGTGCCGAATGCTTGCAGACGAGGACTCAGAGACCGGGTGTCAGTGCATCGGAAGCCGTGCAGGCGCTGAGGCCGCCTGCCGCAGGGCGCATGCCTCAAAGATCCAGTCCGAGGTAACGCGTGCCCGGCACGGGATTGAAACTTACCGGCTCTGCATCCGCAAAACCCAGGGACTCATACAGCCGCTGCGCGGCCTGGAACTCGGGCAGCACATCCAGGCAGATGCGGGTGTAGCCTGCGTGGCGCGCAGCGTCCAGGATGCCTTCCACCAGTCGTCGCCCCAGGTTCTCGCCGCGTACCGTGGGGCGCACGTAGACACGCTTCATCTCGCCCGTCTGCGCATCCACCGGGCGCAGGGCGGCGCAGCCCACGGGCTGGCCGTCCTTCCAGGCCAGCAGCACGCAGCCCTCGGGTGCGGCGTACTTGCCAGGCAGGGCGGCGAACTCGGTCTCGAAGTCCTGGAAGTCCAGGCTCACGATGGGGCTGGCCACATATTCCCGGAAGATGCGGACTACGGCGTCGAGGTCTTCGGGAAAGCGGGCAGGGCGGATGTCGGTCATGGACGGCAAGGGGTCAAGCCCTGTGCAAGGGCGCTGCTCAGTGGGAATGAAAGCGCACAAGGATAGGGCAAGACGCCCGGGCCCCGGCCGATCCGCTACAGCATGGGCGCCGCGCCGAAGCACAGGGTGTCGTCGTGGCCCAGGCGGGCAACGGGATAGCCCGGCAAGTCACTCCTTCGGAGCCGCCTGTTCAGGGCGTTCGCACCTGCCGGTTTGCCTGGAGATATGCGTTCCAGCTTTCAGGCATTTGTCCTTCTCCACATGGTCCAGGATCAGCGGCGCCAGCCACGCGGCCAGCAAGGCAAGCGCCAGGGGCAGCACACCAAGCACCCACAGCATCCACTTCGCCTCATGCCGGAAATGCCCCGAGATTCCTGCATTGGGCGGTGCGGGATCTTTCATGGCGATGGTTCCGCTCAACGGCACAAGCGAAGATTGGTGCGCGCAGCCTTGAGCATGGGCAGCACCACATCGGCATCAATGGGCGGATAGACCTCGCGCAGTTGCTCGTCCGTCTTGCCCGCTTCCTCGGCCAGCGGCGCCAGGGTCTTGCGGCAGGCTGCCGCGTCGCCCGAGCGAAGCTGCGCCAGCGCCAGGTCGTTGCGTATCCAGCCTTTGGCGACGCCGGTCAGCACCTCATCGCAGTCCTGCAGCACCGGCGCCAGCGTGGTCAGCGCCAGCCGGTAATCCTTGCCGTCATAGGCGCGCTTGAAGTTGCGGCGCGATGCGGCAATGGCCTTGTCCGTGCAGCCGGGCGTGGGCCGCAGATAGTCTCCGCCAAACCAGGCCCGCATGCCGCAGAAGTTCTGGCATGCCTCGGCGGTGGCCGTATCGACCGCGACGCGCTGACCGGCAGGCGAGAAGTCCACGGCACATGCTGCATCCGCAAGCCTGGCACGGCCGTTGGTGATGGTGCCGTCCAGCTCACAGGTATGCCCGTTGGAGCCCAGGGTCTGGATATGGAACTTGCCATCAGCACGAACCACCAGATCGCCACCCCCACCTTTGCGGACATAGGTGCCTGGCGCGGGCGTGGCTTGCTGGGCACTGGCGACACCGATGTGGAAGGCAAGAACCAAGGACGGCAGGTGAAGCAGGTGGACGGCGAGTTTCATGGGCGGGGGCTTGGGAGTTGCGGTGTAGATGGGCGGCGCCGGAATTGCAGCGAGTGTATCTATGAAGACCATGGGTCTTGGCAACGCCGTTTGTCTGGTGACCGTGTGGTGCGGCGCACAGTTACATTGCTCCTCCATAAAGCCTTGGCCATTCATGGAAACCACAAAGCACATCAATCCAGACCACTATCTGGAAACCGAACAAGGTCGCCTGTTCACCCCGGAACGCAGTGCTGCCGCATGGGAGTTGGCGTACCGGGACTTGGACAAAGCACTGTCTGTCAGCTCGCCCGCGACCAAGCTCTATGTGGTGGTGGGTGTGCAAGGTGCAGGCAAGAGCAGCTGGATTCAACAGAACGCCGCAGCGTTGGGTGGTGATGCGGTGTTCTTTGATGCCGCCCTTCCGAAGAAGGTGCATCGTGAGCGTGCCATTCAGATCGCCAGATCACATGGGGTGCCCGTAGTCTGTATTTGGCTCAAGGCCGATTTGCAGACCGCCTTGCGGAGGAACACGCAGCGGCGAGCCGATCACCAAGTGCCGGAGCAGGCCATTCGCAGCGTGTTTGCCATGTTCGAGCCGCCGAGTGAGCAGGAAGGGTTCGCGGTAGTCCATATCGACGACACAGAGCCGGCCCCCGGGAGCTCCATCCAGCCCATGGGGCCGCGACAGTTCCCATCCCTTCAGGATCTCGACCAGCAGGTGATTGTGGGCTGGCGAGGTTGCGAGATGGCGTTGGCCGAAGGCGGCCGCTGGGATATGGATGAATCAGGTCGGCAGCACTGGGTACCTGGCGAAGCCGTCTGGAGCCATCCGCAAGTGCCCTATCTCCAGTTCATCGAGATTTGGGTCCAACTGGCGGACGGACGTGTCTGGTCAATGCTTTCCCGTCTCGACGATGGCAGCGGGTTTCACGGCCTGTATCTTGTGGCTCCAGAGGCGTCTGAGTCAGGTCCCGGCGCGCCTGCATCCATTGGTTACCGTGACCGGCTGCTGGCTGAGTTGCCCGTAGGTCTTGTACGGATAAAGGACATGCGACGGGATGCAGAAGGCTTTGTCGTGGAGATGTGCCTGCACATCGGCCAGAAAGTGGTTCGGTTCCTGTCAGGGGAGATCTATGAGCGGGGTCAGGGCCTGTTTGAAGTCATAGAGCTTGATGAATCGATACTCGTCCAGATAGAAAGCTAGATGCAGCCAAGCATGGGCTGCAATCGCTATGCGCCTTTTCCCGCCAGTATGTCCTGATGTGGAAAGCGTGCAGAGACAGGCCCATCACAGCCCCAGATGCAAAGCCTCCCCCGTCTCCTGCGCAGGCACGGCGCGGCAGATCAGGGCCTCGCCCGCTGGCACGGCAAAGGAGGGAGGGGATGCATAGGTCACGCTGCCTTCCAGCACGCGCGCGCGGCAGTCGCCGCAGCTGCCGCCCCGGCAGCCGAAGGCGGGCTCCAGGCCCCGGGCCTCGGCCACTTCGAGCAGGCTGCCGTCGCCGGGCTTCCAGCGCGCTTCCTTGGCCGAGTCTGCAAAGATGATGCGGACAGGCTGTGTGGCGGGTGCAGGCAGCTCGGCGGCGGGGACTGCGCCGGCCATGGAGCGCTTCAGGGCAGAGGGGCCGAAGGCTTCTGCGTGGATGCGCTCGTCGGGCACATTGCGTTCGCGCAGGCCGTCATAGGTGGCCTGCATGAAGGCGTCCGGGCCGCAGAGGTAGAAGTCGTAGTCGTCCCAGGGCAGGGTGGCTTCCAACAGGGCCATGTCGATGCGGCCCTCATGGTCGTAGTCGCGGCCGGCCTTTGCCGTGCCGGGCCGGCTGAGCGTTCGCACCCAGTGCACCTCGGCATTGCCGGCCTTCACCAGTTCGGCAATCTCCGTGTCAAAGGCCCGTTCGCTGCGCGTGCGGGCCGCTTGGAACAGCCAGGTGGGCCGCAGGCTGCGGGTGCGCAGGCCTTCGTGGACGATGTGCCGCAGCATGGCCAGCAGGGGCGTGATGCCGATGCCCGCGGCCAGCAGCACGGCAGGGCGGCGCAGGGCCGTATCGAGGGTGAAGCTGCCAGCGGGCGGGCGGGCCTCGACCAGATCGCCGGGCTTCAGGCCATGCAGGTGGCTGGATGCCCGGCCCTGCCTTTTCACGCTGATGCGGTAGCGCCCATCCGAAGGCGCCAGCGACAGCGTGTAGGTGCGCTGCAGATGGCTGCCGTCCGCCAGCGTGAGGCGCAGCGGCAGGTACTGGCCGGCCAGGGGGGCCACCGTGGCCATGCCATCGGCCGGCTCCAAATAGAGCGAGCGGATGGTGGAACTCTCGTCCACGACCTGCGCCACCCGGAACGGCCGCCACTGCCGCCCCAGCCGGGCGGCGGCCAGGCGCTGGCTGGCATCAGCCCAGCTTCCGGTCATCTGCAGGTGGGGCGACCAGCCGTCGGCCGCCATGCTCCAGCGCAGCGGCAGGGCGTCGGGCCGGCGCACGATGCGGCGGGGCTTGAAGGTCCACAGGCGCTCGGCGCCCTCGAAGGCCGCGATCTCCGGGGAGTCGAGGATGACGCTGGCCTCGCCCGTCATTTGCAGCATCTCCCCGGTTTCGGAGTCGATGAACAGCAGGCCCGCCTTGGGATTGACCAGGAAATTGCCCAGCGTCATGAAGAACAGGTTGCCTGAGAAGTCCGGAATGGTCAGCGTTCCATCGGCGCCTGTCCGCACAAAGCCCGGCTTGCCGCCACGGTGGGAGACATCGACCTGGCGCAGGCCATCCTCTCCATCGACGTAGGACGCCACGTAGAACGTGTCCGCCTGCGCGATCAGGGCCTGCGCGCGCGGGTCCAGCGATGCCAGTTCGACTGCCGGCTCCTGCGTGGGCTCGCCGGCAGGCCGGACAAACCGGACGCTGCGGTTCTGGATATAGCGCGGGCAGTTGCCGAAGCTCTGGACCACGCCGATGTCGAAGCCGCCCGCCCCATCAACGCCCGCCTTGCGCCGCACCGTGCCGTTGAGCCGGTTGCGCCGGCGCGTCATGGGGTCCATGCCCAGCAGGCCCACGGCGTGGCCGTCGGCCAGGCCCGGCTCGGCCGGGTCGGCCTGATCGGCAGTGTTGCGGCCCGCCCCCACATGCAGGGTCGATGGATCGGGAGAGTGCAGGAAGCCCGGCTCGCCGGCCCGTACCGTGGCCCAGGCATCGCCTTGGGCATCCACGCTGCCCAGCACCACGAAATGCAGCAGTGGATAGAACTCGCGGTGCTGGTCCAGCAGGAAGGGGCGCAGGAACTTGCGGCCCGGCATGTCCATGCGGGCCACGACGCCAACGCTTTGCTGGATCGCCAGTTCGCCCGCATGCCAGGGCGAGGCGGGGTTTTGCAGGGGTTTCGGGTGCATGGTGCGCTCCTTTGCCGGGGTTTCAGGGGACGTGCGTTTCAGGCACTCAAGCCCGAAGGCCGGCCGGTGTCTGGGCGAATGCCACGAAGCCCGGCAGCGCCTCGATGTGGCCCAGCCAGGCACGCACTTCGCGGTAGGGCTGCAGGTCCACATTGCCCTCGGGCGCGCTGGCGATGTAGCTGTACAGGGCCACGTCGGCAATCGTGGGCGTGGCGCCGGTGAGGAAGGGGCGGCTGGCCAGTTGCGCCTCGATCTTGCCGAGGATGGCGTGGGCGCGGGCTATCACTTCCTCGGCCTGGAAGGGGGCCTTGAACACCGTGACCAGTCGGGCCGCCGCCGGGCCGAAGGCGATGGGGCCGGCGGCGATGCTCAGCCATTTCTGGATCTCGGCCTCGGCCTGGGCGCCCAGGGGCATCCAGTCCTGGCGGTCCAGCTTGCGTGCCAGGTAGACCAGGATGGCGTTGGAGTCGGCAATCACCGTGCCGTTGTCGTCCAGCACCGGCACCTGGCCCAGCGGGTTCAGCGCCAGGAATTCGGGCGTCTTCTGCGCGCCATTGGCCAGATCCACATGGACCAGCTCATGCTCCACGCCCAGCAGGCCGAGGAAGAGGCGGGCGCGGTGGGCGTGGCCGGACAGGGGAAAGTGGTAGAGCTTCATGGCGGTTCCTCGGGGTTGGTGAAGGCGCCGGGTCGTTGGCGCCACGGGACGTATCCTCCTTCCCCGCCCGCATCTTTAGAATCCCTGGCGGCGGCAAGTCACTCTTGCCGGAACGCGAACAAAGCACCGGTGCAGGCCTGGGCAAGCCTGTGCAGGCGGCAACAAGGCCGACAGAGGCGCGGCACGGACGCACTGCGCAGACGCACGGCACGGACACACGACCAAGACAAGGCAGGCACAGATGGATCGCTTCCAGTCCATGACGGCATTTCTCGCAGTGGTGGACACGGGCGGCTTCGCCTCGGCCGCACGCCGGCTCAAGGTCTCGCCCTCGGTGGTGACGCGGGCCGTCTCCGATCTGGAGGAGCGCCTGGGCGTGCGCCTGCTCACGCGAACCACGCGCTTCGTGCGCGTGACCGAGGCCGGCACGGCCTACGCCGACAGCTGCCGCCGCATCCTCGCCGAGCTGGAAGAGGCCGACGAGCATGCCGCCAGCGCCCACGCCGCCCCGCGCGGCCGGCTCACGCTCACGGCGCCGGTCAACTTCGGGCGCATGCACGTGCTGCCCGTGGTGCACGATTACCTGGGCCGGTTTCCCGAGGTGGACGTCAACTGCTGGTTTGTGGACCGTGTGGTCAGCATGGTGGACGAGGGCGTGGACGTGGCCGTGCGCATCGGCGATCTGCCCGACTCCTCGCTGCAGGCGATCCGCGTGGGCAGCGTGAGGCAGGTGCTGTGCGCCTCGCCCGCATACCTGGCCAGCCACGGCGTGCCCCAGCGGCCCGAGGAGCTGGCGCAGCACACCACCATCACCGCATCCGGCCTCACCTCCACGCCCGAATGGCGGTTTCTGGAAGGCGACAAGGCCCTGGCCGTGCGCCTGCAGCCGCGCCTCATGTCCATGACCAACGAGGCTGCGGCAGACTGCGCCCTGGCCGGGCAGGGCATCACGCGCCTGCCGCTCTACCAGATCGCCAAGCCCGTGCAGGAGGGCGCACTGCGCCTGGTGCTGGAGCCCTTCGAGCGGCCGCCGCTGCCGATTCATGTGGTGCACAGGGAAGGGCGGCACGCCGCGCACCGGGTGCGGGCGTTCATCGACATGGCGGTGGATGCGCTGCGGGTGGCGGCGTTGCGGTGGTAGCCGCCAGTGCCTGAATGCCATCGCCCGCGCCTTGGAAACCATGCACAACAGCGCCGAATCGCTGGATTGCGGCTTTGTCGATCAGGCCGAAGTCAGTCGCAGGGAGGCTGCGCAGGTGGCTTGGGAAATGACGTTGGGCTTGGGCGCGCAGGCAGGCATGGCGTTTCTATTTGGAGAATCGGGTTGTTTCTCCCTGAAATAGATAGGCAAATGCCATTTCGCCGGAAGGCGGACTCTTCAACTTGAAGCGAGTGACATTCAGAACACCGTGCCAGCCCGGTGGATGTGAATAGCCATCAATCGCCGTCAATTCGAAGGTCTGCCATTTTCCATGTTTGTGGAATTCGCCTTTCCCGTTGCGAACATGCCAATTGACCTCTCGAACGCGCAAGCACTCGGTGCCATTGGCTGCGCTGTCATTGCACGGCACATGTTGCGCTTCGACTTCCAGAAGAATCGCCTCTCCCTCACTTCCGTACTTGGTTTTTGGAGTGGGTTCGCCTTTCAATTCCCATCGGCTGCCATCGGCAAAGCGCAGTTGCAGATGGGGTGGTGCGTTGGCGATTGCTGTTGTCAATGTGTAGTGGAATTTCCTTGACAGCAAATCACTTGCCCATTTTTGCAGTTCCATCAATGGCTCGGGACACCCGACCATTGTGTAGAAGCCGGGCTTGATTTGGAAGCCTCCATCGGCATCCATCTCATATTTCCAGGTCATGATATTGCATATCCGTGTACCGAAACCTCCCTCTTTGGAAAACCAGAGTTTTATTGAGGAACTGTCTGGGGTTTTCCAATTATTTTTCTCTTCGCCGACGGCATCGAAAGCCTGTTGCAGGGCCCACTCATAGGCGGATAAATATTCCGCGTCCTTGTTTTGATGCGGTAGCGTACTTTGGCTGGCAACGTGTTCCATGCCGTGGCTTGCAGCGGACAGAAGTATGGCTGCCAGGAATTGAAGAAAAGCTTTCAATTGAAGCCCTCAAGGTGGTGACCAGAGAACCCGCTATCGCAGGGAAGATGCCTCGACCCAGACGGTCTGCCCGGGGTGGTGTTCCTCAATGGTGGACACGGCATCGTCGATCAAAACGCGGTCCTCCAGCGAGTCGGTGAAGCGGCTGAGTTTGGGCCATTGTCGAGCGGCATAGTCGGCCTCGGAAATCGCGTCGCTGCCGCACCAGACGGCGTCTTTTTCGGTGGCGGCGCTAAGTGCCTGGGCCAAGCCGGTAGATGTGATCGCCAGGAAGATCATGGGCATGTGGTCCGGATGTTGATGGATGGACAGTTTGCCTTCGCTGGCCCGGCCGCCGGGTTTGCCTGGATCAAACAAAACTAGAATGATAGTCATTCTCGTTGTCGATTTTTCACCTCCCCCCGGCCATGCCCACCCCCTCCGCTTCCTGGACCGCTGCGCGCTGGCACCAGCTTTTCTGCGCTTGCCAGCAGCAACTGGTGTCCTATCTGGCCGGCAAGACCGGCAGCCGCGACGAGGCTCAGGAACTGGCCCAGGAAACCTGGCTGCGCCTGGCCGATGCGCCGCCGCAACTGCCTGACGGCAGCTCGCCCACGCTCGAAGCCGCGCGGGCCTACCTGTTTGCCACGGCCAAGCATCTGGCGATAGACCGGCTGCGCCAGCGCGGTGCGCAGCAGCGCTGCATGGACGACTTGGCGCAATTGCAGCCCGAGGCCGAAGGCGATGTGGCCGACCGCGCCATGTACCGGCAGGCACTGGCCGTGGTGGAGCGCACGATTGCCGGCCTGCCCGAGCGCATGCAGACCGCCTTGCTGGCCCACCGCCTGCATGGCGAGCGGCAGGCCGACATCGCCCGGCGCCTGCAGGTCTCCCTGAACACCGTGGAGCGCGACCTGATGCAGGCCGATGCCTGTCTGGAGGCCGCCTTGCTGCGCTGGCGCGGCGGGGTGGAGGCGGGCTTGCAGGCCTCTTCCAGAAAGCGGCGGCGGCGTGCCCTGGGCGCGCTGCTGGGCGTGGCTGGCATGGCCTGCGCGGCATGGCCCGCCTGGCAGATGTGGAGCCGCCGCGTGCTGTGGCAAGGTGAACTGGCCAGCGCCACGGGCGTGCAGCGCAGGCTTGAACTTCCCGATGGCAGCGTGCTGCGCGTGGACGCCGCCAGCCGCGTGGCGCTGACCTACCGCGCCGACCTGCGACAGGCACAACTGCTGGAAGGCGCCGCCTTCTTTGCCGTGGCGCGCGATGCGGCACGGCCCTTTGTGGTGGAGGCCGGCCCCCTGCGCGTGACCGTGCTGGGCACGCGCTTTGGCGTGGAACTGGAGCCCGATGCGGTGCAGGTGCAGGTGGAGTCGGGCCAGGTTCGGGTGGAGCATGTCGCCACCGGGCGCAGCCAGCTGCTGCAGGACAGCCAGTCGCTGCGCATTCCCCTGGACGGAGGTGAAGCAGATGCCGATGGCGCTGCCTGGCAGCCGCAGCTCCAGCAACGGCCCGCGGCCTGGCGCGAGGGCGAACTGGTCTTCGAGCAGGAACCGCTGGGCCGCGTCGTGCACCGGCTGGGCCGCTACACGCGGCGCCGGCTGGTGGTGGAGGAGGGCGCGGCGCAACTGGCCATCAGCGGCCATGTGCGCATTGCCCGGACCGAACACTGGCTGCGTGCGCTGCCGCAGTTCGCGCCGGTGCAGGTCAGCGTGCTGGACGACGGCGGCCTGCGGATTGCGCGGCGCGGCGGGCACACGGGGCCGTGAAGTTTTTTTCAGGGTTTTTGGGAGTGACTCGTATTTGCATATGAAAGGCCGGGCGCCCTGCCTGTGCCGGCGATTCGCAATGAGCCTGTCTTCCAGAAAGTCCTTATGTCCGCTCCCAAGTCCTCCCGATTCCGATTCCGTCTCCGCCGCACAGCGGTTTTTCATGCATGTGCAGGCCTGGTGCTGGGCCTGCAACTGCAGTTGGCCGCCGCCCAATCCGTGTCCTTCGACGTACCGGCCCAGCCGCTGGCCCAGGCGCTGAGCCAGTTTGCGCGCCTGGCGGGGCTGCAGCTCACCTACTCCTCCGAACTGGTGCAGGGCCGGCAGGCCCCGGCGCTCAACGGCAGCCACGATGTGCGCCAGGGCCTGGCGGCATTGCTGCAGGGCAGCGGCCTGCAGGGGCGCATCGAGGGCGGCACGCTGACCCTGCTTCCCGCTGCGGCCCATGCGCCCGACAACCTGCCGGAGAACGCGCACCGCCTGTCCGAGATCACGGTCACGGCCGGCGACCAGTATGTGAGCCTGCTGCCCGCGCCATACGCTGGCGGGCAGGTGGCCAAGGGCGTGCGCCTGGGCGTGCTGGGCAATACCGGCAACATGCAGGCGCCGTTCAGCACCACCAGCTACACGTCCGAGGCCGTGCGCAACCAGCAGGCCGGCACCATTGCCGAGGCGGTGAACCGCGACCCTTCCGTGCGCTACACCGTGCTGCCGGGCGGCAACGTTGACAACCTGTACATCCGGGGCTTTCCGATCTGGGAGGGCAACTCGGGCGAGATCGCCTTTGACGGCATCTACGGCATTGCTCCCAACTACCGCGTGCGCACCGAGTACGTGGACCGCATCGAGGTGGTCAAGGGGCCGGGCGCGCTGCTGTTCGGCATGTCGCCCAACGGCTCGGTGGGGGGCGTGATCAACATCGCTCCCAAGCGCGCCAATGAAGACGTGGCGCGGCTGACCACGGGCTGGACCTCGGACAGCCTCTGGCGTGCCCACGCCGATGTGGGCCGGCGCTTTGGCGACGAGCACCAGTACGGCATCCGCGTCAACGCCAGCAAGTACGGCGGCGATACGTCCATGGACCATCAAAGCACCGACGGCCACGTGCTGGCCGTGGCGCTGGACTACGAGGTGGAGCGCTTCCGTGCCACGCTGGACCTGCTCTCGCAGGACGAGCGCATCGACGGCGTGGGCCGGCCCATCATGCCCACGGGGCTCACCTCCATGCCTGCTGCGCCGGATGGCCGGCGCAACGTGACCCAGCCCTGGGAATGGTCCAGGAACCGCGAGCGCGCCGTGCTGCTGCGCACCGAGCTGGACCTCACGCAGCAGCTCACGCTGTTTGCCAACATCGGCCAGTCGCGCGCCGATGTGGACCGCATCTATGACTCGGCCCCGCGCCTGACCAGTGCGGCGGGCGCCACCAGCATCACGCCCACCTACGCGGTGTTCGACGTGGACCGCAGCACCATCGACGCGGGCCTGCGCTCGCGCTTTGCGCTGGCCGGTGTCAAGCATTCGGTCACGCTGCAGCTGGCCAGCTACCGCGAGGATTTTCACCGCGCGCTGCAGGCAGGCTCCACCGTGGCGTCCAACATCTATGCGCCCATTGCCCATGCGCCGCAGAGCATTGCGAGGCCTTCGGCCGTTCCGCGCATCCATGACAACCGCAACACCAGCCTGGCCCTGGTGGACACCGTCTCGCTGTTGCAGGACAGGCTGCAACTGTCGCTGGGCCTGCGCCACCAGGCCATCAAGTCCACCAACTACAACGTGCTCACGGGCGGCACCGCCAATGTCTACGACGAGAGCGTGACCACGCCCGCCGTCGGCGTGGTCTGGCGCCAGGCGCCCCACTGGAGCCTCTACGCCAACTACATCGAGGGCCTGAGCAAGGGCGACATCGCGCCGCCCGCCGCCAGCAACTACGGCGAGGTGCTGCGCCCCTACAAGAGCCGCCAGTACGAATTGGGCAGCAAGTACGACTTCGGCAGCCTCATGGCCACCGCTGCCCTGTTCAGCATTGAAAAACCCAGCGGCGGCCTGGACCAGGGCGTCTACAAGGCCAATGGCGAGCAGCGCAACCTGGGCATGGAGCTGTATGCCTACGGCGAGGCCGCGCGCGGCCTGCGCCTGCTGGGCGGCGTGACCTGGCTCAAGCCCGAGATCACGCGCTCGGCCACGCCTGCGCTGGTGGGCAACCGGCCCATCGGCACCTCGCGCCTGCTGGCCAACCTGGGCGTGGAATGGGATGTGCCCGCCGCCGAGGGCCTGACCCTGGTCGGCGACCTGGCCTACACCGGCGCCCAGTTCGTGGACCAGGCCAACCGCCTGCGCATCCCGGGCTGGACACGCACCGACCTGGGCCTGCGCTATGCCACCCGCATCGCAGGCCGCAAGACCACGCTGCGCGCCACGGTGCAGAACGTGGCCGACCGCAAGGCCTGGGCCGGCGTCACGTCCTGGGGCGCCGTCTCGCCGATGATTCCGCGCACCTTCGTGGTATCGGCTTCGGTGGATTTCTGAGACACCGCGCGGCCTAGGCGCCTTACGCACCTCGGCGAATGGCGGCGCTCTGCGCCGCAGGGGCGGCTTGGCCCTCACGCGCTGCGGCCTTGCGCGCCGGCAGCCATCGGCAGGCAGCCAGCGCCGCCAGAACCGCCAGCGCCGCACAGCCGAAGATGGCCTGCAGCCCGTGGCCCAGCGCGGCGGTGACGGCATCGGCCTGTGCTGCCAGGGGGACGGCCGCCGCCAGCTCCTGTTTCATCAAATGGGTGAGCAGGGCCGCCAGCAAGGCCACGCCGGCGGCACCGCCCAGGCTGCGCGGCATGACGGGGGCCGCCGTGGCAATGCCCAGGTGCCGGGCCGGCGACACCCGCTGCGCCACCACGGTGATGATGGGAAACATCAGCCCCAGTCCCAGGCCCAGCGGCAGCAGTCCTGCGGACAGGGCCAGCGGCGCCTGCGGCAGCCAGTGCAAGGCCGCGGTGATCAGTCCGAACGACAGCAGCATCAGCACGCAGGCCGACTGGCCCAGCGATGCGGCTGGCGTCTGGGCGCGCAGGCGCCGGCCGCTGCCAATGGCCCCTGCGGTGATGCCGGCCATCAGTGGCGCAAGGTGCCAGGCGGAGCCCGTGGGCGACAGGTGCAGGCCAATCTGCAGATACTGCGGAAGAAAGACAACGGCCGCATACAGCGCAACGCCCGTGGACAGGGCCAGGAAACTGACCGCCGCGTAGGCCGGGTGGGAAAACAGCGACAGCGGCAGTAGCGGATGGCTGGCGCGGCGCTGGCGCACGAAAAATGCCAGGGCGAACTTGGCGCCCAGAGCCAGCAGCACCCACAGCGACAGCTGCTCGGGCAGATCCAGGTGGCTGTGCTGGGTGGCCAGCAGCAGGCTGACCAGGGCTGCGGCCAGCAACACGGCACCCAGCCAGTCGATGCGCTGGCGGGGAACGGGGGCGGCGGCAGCCTCCGGCGCAGCCGCCCTGGCGGGCAGCGCCCAAGCCAGCACTCCCCAGGCCAGCCCTGCGAGCGGCACATTCAGCCAGAAGGCCCAGTGCCAGGACAGATGCTCCACCAGCGCCCCGCCCAGCAGCGGGCCGACCATGGTCGATACGCCATAGGCAGCGCCCAGCAGGCCCTGGTAACGGGCCCGTTGTTCAGGCGCAAACAGGTCGGCAAGGGTCAGCATCGTCAGCGTCATGAGTCCGCCGCCGCCTGCGCCTTGCAGGGCACGCGCCAGCACCAGTTGCTGCAGGTCATGGCTGGCACCACAGGCCAGGGAGCCGGCCAGGAACAGGCCGATGGCCAGCAGCAGCATGGGCTTTCTGCCCAGCACATCGGCCAGCCGGCCGTACAGCGCAATCACCACGGTGGCCGCCAGCAGATAGGCCGAGAACACCCAGGCCAGCGGCCAATGGCCCGGCAGTTCGCGGGCCATCACGGGCAGGGCCGTCGAAAGAATGGTCTGGTCCAGCGCCGCGAGGACGAGCATCAGCACCAGCATGGCGAAGCAAAGCCGGGGCAGGTTCCGCCGACCGGGCGGGGAAGTCAGCGAGGTGGTGGGCGTGGGCGTCATGGGCGTGCAGCGGCGAGGGCTTGGGTTGAGGCAACGGCCGCCAGTGTCGGGAGCGGTGTGGGTTTTGTACAGTGCAATGTATTGAACGTATGATTTCGCATGGCGAACACATACGACCTCAACCTGCTGATTGCACTGGATGCCTTGCTCAGCACCGGCAGCGTGACGCAGGCGGCCGGACGCATGCACCTGAGCACTCCCGCCATGAGCCATACGCTGGCACGCATCCGGGAGGCGTTTGGCGACCCCATCCTGGTACGTGCGGGCCGCAGCCTGGTGCCCACGCCGCGCGCCCTGGCCCTGGCGGAGCCGGTGCGCGCGCTGCTGGCCCAGGCGCGGGCGCTGCAGGACCCTGTCGATGCGGGAGGACTGGCGGGCCTGCGCCGCCGCTTCGTGGTGCGGGCGCCCGAAGGCATTGCCGTCGTCTTCGGTGCCAGCCTCTCGCGTGCGCTGGAGGCGGAAATGCCGCTGGCCAGCCTGCAGTTCCTGCCCGAAACCCATGCCGACCCGGGCGCCCTGCGCGAAGGCCGCATCGACCTGGATGTGGGCAGCTTTCGCAGCATGGACCCGGAAACCGAGAGCCTGGTGATATCGGAGCAGACCTTGGTGGGCGTCGTGCGCGCCGGCCATCCCCTGTTGAAGTCCACCAGAAAGTCGCAAAGGCCGAGCGCCGCGCAGTTCGCCGCCGCGCGCCACGTCGGCATCACCCAGCGCCCGGGTGAAAGCTCGCCCGTGGACGCGGCCCTGGAGGCGCTGGGCCTGCAGCGTCAACTGGCGCTGCTGGTGCCCAGTTCGTTCTCGGCGCTGGTTGCGGCCTCCCGCACCGACCTGGTGGCCTGCGTGCCGACACGCACGGCGCATGGCATGGCCGCATCGCTGGGGCTGGTGGTGTTTGCCTTGCCCATCGACGTGCAGGTGCAGCCCATGCGCATGGCCTGGCATCCGCGCCATCAGGCGGATCCCGCGCATCAATGGTTGCGCGACTGCATTCAACGGCAGCTCGATGATCCGCAATGGATCAGGCCTTCCGTGGCGTCGCTGACGGATGGCGCCGGCAGGGGTGTGACCTGACCCGCACCGTGGCTTGAGCGGCCCGGTTATCCCTGCATCGGTCTATGCTCGCTGCATGAACGCAAGCAAGACCCTGCTGATCGTCTACCACTCCATGACCGGCGGCACCCGCCAGATGGCCGAGGCCGCGCGCGACGGCGCAGCGGCCGAAGGCCAGGGCGTGCAGGTGCGCCTGCTGCATGCCTCCGAGGCCGGCCCCGACGATGTGCTGTCCGCCGACGGCTACCTCTTCGCCACCCCGGAAAACCTGGCCGCCATCAGCGGCCAGCTCAAGGACTTCTTCGACCGCAGCTACTACGCGGCGCTGGACCACATCAATGGCCGGCCCTATGCCAGCCTCATCTGCGCGGGCAGCGATGGCCAGAACGCCGCCCGCCAGATCGCCCGCATCGCCACCGGCTGGCGCCTCAAGCCCGTGGCCGAGCCCCTGATCATCTGCACCCATGCCCAGACCACCGAAGCCATCCTGGCGCCCAAGCGGATGGCCGCAGCGGAGCTGGAGCAGTGCCGGGCGTTGGGGGAGGCGATGGGGGCGGGGCTGGCGCTGGGGGTTTTCTGAGGTTTATCTGTTCAAGAGAATATCCAAAAGGTTTACTTCTTAGGGATTTGCCTGCCGCTGTGGCTGGCATCCGATGAATTTCACCATTCAATCCACGGTTGCGCTCCTGGATATGGTGCTGGCACCTGATAACCAGTCTTTCAGGAGCGCTTCTAACAGGTCGGGAAATCAGCGCCCTGTGCCACGGCCCTTGCCGGCTTCTTGCTGCCATGTCTGAAAAAGGCCCACCAGCCAGCACGCAGGGCATCCGCGCATCAGCAGTAACGCACCGCCGAAGGCAGCAAGCCTGGGCAGCAGAGGCAGAGCGTCCAGCAGCATGGCTGCCAGCAAAAGGGCCATGGCGGCTGCGCCGCGCAACAGGTGGGTGCCCACGGAGCGGCTACAGAACATCGCGCTCTCCTGGTGTCGCACCGTCCTTGGCCCAGTAGCCGCTGGCCAGGAGGTGTTCGCGCACGGTGGCGCGTGCACGGTGCAGGCGGCTTTTGACGGCCTCGACACTGAGGCCGAGCTGGGCGGCGGTTTCAGGGGCGGTGAGTTCATGCACGTCCCGAAGGATCAGCACTTCGCGGTAGGGAAGGCTCAGGCGCTCCATGGCGCGGGCCAGGTCCAGCCGCAGGTCGTGGGGGATGGGCGCGGCAGCCGTTTGCAGAGGTGCCGCTTCTGGCGCGTCCAGGGATTCGGTGCGCCCGCGTCCGCGCAGCAGGCGCCAGCATTCGCGCTCGACGATGCGGAACAGCCAGGTGGCGAAGGTGGCAGCGGTGCGCAGCGCGCCTATCTTGCGGGAGAGCTGCCATAGGGCGATCTGCACGGCGTCCTCGGCATCTTCGGCGTTGTTGCAGGTTCTGCGCGCAAAGCGCTTGAGATCGGGTTGGCAGACCGACAGCAACTGGGCAATGGCGCCGGGCTCGCCCCGGCGTGCTGCGTCTATCAGGATCGTGTCGGCGCGGATCATTTGGATTCCTTCGGGCATTGGCGCCCGAACATTGCGCAGGCCGGGCAAAAGCCGATGATGCCAGTCAGCGCGAGCGTGGCTGTACCGGCGATCAGCAGCCAGAATCCGGTACTGCTGTTGCCAGTCCACGCCATCGCTGCGAGGGCGGCAAGGGCAAGGGCGCCAGCAGTGCGCAGGATGCGCTCCCAAAGGGGCAGGTTTCGCTTGAGATAGGACATGAAGACACGCCTTTGAAGAATTGGGTCTTTGCCTAGAGGCGGCAAACGGCCCAAAGGATTCAGGCAATGTCTGGATGTGCATTAGGCGCGGGCCCGGCCTGCCCCTGCAGATCAAAGCCCCGTCAACTGCGGCAACGCCTTCTCGCAGGCCTTGCGGCACAGGTAGCGCAGGTCGTGATCGCCATCTTCACTGCGCAGGTAGCCGGCGCCGGCCGCGTTGATATTCCATTCATAGACCTTGCCCGAGCGCAGCAGCCGTCCGCTGAAGCTGCAGGGCAGGATGATGGATTCGTCATGAAAGCTGCCCGCCGAGACTTGCTTTGCCGTTGCGAAATAGCGGGCCACGTCGGCGGCGTCCAGGCTGACTTTCTCGCATCCCATGGTCTCGCCCGTCCCCACGGATCGGGTCACCGGGCCGATGACGGAGATGGGTGCCGCCTTGGCCGCGTGTTTGGGCGTGGATGTGGATGTAGACGAGGCCTGCAACGGCGCATGCAGGCACAGCATCACGGCGGCCCAGGCGGCCATGCGCAGGCTGCGAGGGTGCTGGGCGAATGGTTGGCTGGATGGCATGGCTCAGGCTCCCGTGAAGATGTAGCGCAGCAATTGGGCGCCTTCGGTCGCTTCCTTGCGGGCGATGGCGCCGTGGGAGTAGACATCGGACAGAAGCTTGAGCTTGTAGTGGTCCACCAATTGCTGGGTCAGCCATTTGGTCTGGAAAAGCTGCGATTGTGTGGGCGCCTCGTAGTCCTTGGTCGATGGCAGGAAGCGGCCCACCACCTCGATGCCCACGGAGTCGCTGTTGGCCGGATAACGCAACGGATAGGCCTTTGTGTTCTCGTGCGATGACACATTCTTGGCCCGCTTGCTGAAGCTCAGGCCCTTTTGGTGCAGCAAGGCATTGATGTTCTTGAGTTCCGTGGGGTCGCAGGTGCTCTCGTTGACGCAGCGTGGCTGAAGAATTCCCACATGCCAGCAGATCTTTTCCAGACTGGCGGTTTGGTAGATCTTTCCGTCCTTCTCGATCAGAAAGTGCGCCCCCGTCTTCTGGCCGCTCTTGTAGGCGTTGAGCACGCTGGCGGCTGTGGACGTATCGGTGCGGTGCAGGACGATGGAGCTCACGGACAGCAGGGCGCCGTGCTCGATGGATGGATAGGTCTTGACTTCGACGTTCTTGTCTACCATCAGTCCTTTTTCGATAGTGGTGGCCAATTGTTTCTCCCTCTTTATTTCCGAATGCATGATTGCGGATGGCTGGAAATCCGGCAAAGCATACGGGTGTAAGGGATAAAAATAATTCGAAATGTACAGTGCACCTCTTTATTGGAAGTATCTTGAAACAATTGGAGGGATTCATGAAGGATTGATGAATCCCGGAAATCTCCGGAATTCACACAGGCTCAATGGCGGCGCAATGCAATGCCTGCGCGATGGCCCACGACTGCGACGAGGATGCAGCCCATTCCCGCCCACTGCGCCGCCGACGGCACGGCGCCAAACCAGACCAGGTCCACCAGCAAGGCCATGGCGGGGTAGACGAAGGACAGTGCCGCAATGGCCGGCGCCGGCAGGCGCTGGAATGCCGCATACATCACCGTGTACATGAAGGCCGTATGGACCAGACCCAGGGTCAGCACCATGGCGGCGGCCCGCGCTGACAGCAACTGCGGACTGGCTGTGGCGATATGGGCGAGCAGGGGCAGGGCCCACAGGCTCAGCACCAGTCCGCCCGCCAGCATCTGCAGCATGGCGATCTGGGCCGAGGGCATGTGGCCCAGGCGGCGCGTGGCGACGGTGGTGCCTGCGTAGAGGGCGGCGGCCAGCAGGGCCAGGGCCACGCCAATCCATGCGCCGGATCCGCCGTGCGAGGCATCCATGCCTTCGAGCCCCACCAGGCCGCTGCTCAGGGCCACGCCGATCAGGGCCAGCACCAGCCACGGCAGCTTGCGGCGTTCGCTGGCCTCGCCTTGCAGGGCGGAAAGGGCGAGCAGCATGAAGGGCTGCACGTGGTAGACCACGGTGGTCACGGCGATGGAGCTGTAGTGGTAGGCGCTGAAGAGGGCGACCCAGTTCAGCACCAGGGCGATGCCGCCCCCGGCCAGCCACAGCCATTCCCGGCCCTGGGGCCTGACCCATTCGCGCCGCCAGGCCAGCCACAGGCCCAGGCCCGTTGCGCCCAGCACGCAGCGGGCGAATACGACCAGCAGCGGCGGCAGCGCGCTTTCCACGACGAGCAGGCCGATGGTGCCCGACAGCGCCATGGCCAGCAGCATGCGCCAGGTGCCGCCCTGGCCGGTTCGGGGCCGTGTGGGTGAGGTTGCAGAGGTGAGGCTGGGGCTGTGGGACATGGTGTCGATTCCTGGGGGCGCTTCGGTATGGAGCGCATGGCCGTATCTTGCGGACCTTGCAATCAATCAACAATCCAACAGTCATTCAAATTAATATTGCCTGCTATGCAACAAAGACCGGAGTAGCGCCTTGCCCGATACCGCCATGCCCCTGGATGAAATGCTGGTCTTCGCCCGCGTGGTGGAGCACCAGAGCTTTGCGGGCGCGGCCCGGCAGCTGGGGCTGACGACCTCGGCCGTGAGCCGCAGCGTGGGGCGGCTGGAGGCGCATTTCGGGCTGCGGCTGCTGCAGCGCACCACGCGCTCGCTGTCGCTGACCGAGGCGGGGGCCGAGATCCACCAGGCCTGCCTGCGGCTGGTGGCGGATGCCCAGGCCGTGCAGGCGCTGGCCGGCCAGCTGCGGCAGCAGCCGCGCGGGCTGCTGAAGATCAGCGCGCCGGCCGTGCTGGGCGATATCTGGCTGTCGCCGCTGCTGCCGGGCTTTTGCGCGCGCTGGCCCGAGGTGCAGGTGCAGGTGGACATGACGGACCGCATGGTGGACCTGGTGGCCGAGGGGCTGGACCTGGGCCTGCGCATCAGCGTGCCGGGCCAGATCGCGCCGGGGCTGGTGGCGCGGCCGCTCAAGACCATCCGCTATGTGCTGGTGGCCACGCCCGGCTACCTGGCACGGCACGAGGCCATCAGCACGCCCGAGCAGTTGCTGGCGCATCCCTTCATCAGCCTGGGCTACGGGCAGTTCCAGAACGAGGTGGAATTGCGCCCGCTCCACCCTGCGGCCGCGCCCGCCACGCGGCTGCTGGTGGATACGCCCATCACCATTGCCAGCAGCCTCGGCATCATCCACGCGCTGCGGCAGGGGCCGGGCATTGGCGTGGTGGCCGACTTTGCCGCGCAGGCGGCGCTGCAGGCCGGGCAGCTGGCACCCGTGCTGCCGGGCTGGGTACTGTGCGGCAAGTACGCGCCGCGCGTGGTGCATGCGGTCTATGCGCCCACGCGCCATGTGCCGCTGAAGCTGCGGGCGCTGATCGACTACCTGGTCGAGGTGGAAGGCGGCGCGGGCTCCGCCGCCTAGCCCATGCGCCTGCGCAGCGCCGCGCTGGCCCAGTCCACGGCCACGGACAGCGCCAGCATGGCGATGATGACGGTGCTGGCCTGGGCGTAGTGGAACAGCGACAGCTCGAAGTACAGCAGCTGCCCCAGCCCGCCCGCGCCCACGAAGCCCAGGATGGCGGCCATGCGGATGTTCATCTCCCAGCGGTACAGCGTATAGGCCAGCAGCTGCGGCGCGGCGCCGGGCAGCGTTGCGTAGAGGAAGGCCATGGCACGGCTGCTGCCGGACAGGCGCAGCGCCTGGGTGGGGGCGGCGGGCTGGTTCTGCAGGGCCTCGGCATACAGGCGGCCCAGCACGCCGGCCGTGTGCAGCGCCAGCGCCAGCGCGCCTGCGAACGGGCCCAGGCCCACGGCCAGGGCGGTGATGGTGGCCCAGACCAGCTCGGGCACGGAGCGCAGCACGTTGAGCACCAGGCTCCAGGGGGCGCGCCAGCGCGGCAGCGCCAGCAGCAGGCCCAGCACGGCCGCCAGCAAGGTGCCGACCACGGAGATGGCCAGCGTCTCCCACACGCCCACGGCCACCTTGCGCAGCCATTCGGCGCTGGTGTCGGGCGGGAAGAAGCTGATGACGAATTCCAGCATGGATCGGCCCGCCGCGCCCGTGAACAGCGAGGGCAGGTCCATCTCCAGCATGGCAAAGCTGGCGGCCACGCCCAGCGCCAGTGCGGCGCAGGCCAGGGCGCTGCGCCAGCCCCAGGCGCTGGCGCGCGCGGCGGGCGGCGTGTCCAGCGCGCGGCGCAGGCCGCGCGAGAGCAGGTCGGCGCCCCAGACCAGCAGCATGAAGGTCAGCAAGATGGTGGAGGCCTCGCCGCCGTTGAGCATCTTCATGGCCTGGTCCATGAGCTGCCCCAGGCCGCCCGCGCCCACGAAGCCCATGACCACCGAGGCGCGTATGGCGCACTCCCAGCGGTAGACGGTGTACGAGGTCAGTTCGCGTGCGGCCTGGGGCAGCAGGCCATAGAGCATGGCCAGCGGCCGGCGCGCGCCGGCCTGCGCCAGGGCGCGTGCGGGCGCGGGGTCGGCCGATTCCAGGATTTCCGCATAGACCTTGGCCAGCATGCCGCCATACGTCAGTCCCAGGGCCAGCACGCCGGCCGCCGGCCCCAGGCCGAAGACGCGCACGAAGACCAGGGCCCAGACCAGCTCGGGCACGCCGCGCAGGATGGTGAGCAGGCCGCGCGTGACGGGGTTGAGCGCCCGCCGCTCGCGCGCTGCGCCCGTGACCAGGTAGGCCAGCGGCACGGCCAGCACAAAGGCCAGGGCCATGCCGGCCGTGGCAATGGCCAGCGTCTCCAGCGTGGCGCGGCCCAGGTAGCCGAGGAAGTCGCGCCCGGTCTCGGGCGGCAGAAAGGTGGCCAGAAAGCGGCCTATGACCTGCAGGTTGCCGGGATCGAACAGCGCGCCCAGGCTGAAGCCCGCGCCCTGGAACAGCGGCCATAGCACGACGGCGGCCAGCACCAGGGCGCCGAGGCGGCGAGGCGCGGCGGGGTCGCGCAGGTCGCGAGGGTTGCCTGCGTCGCGCAGATCGGAACTCAACGGCATGCGGATGCGGACAGCGGTGCGGCAAAGGCGGGCGCGGGTGTCCACGCAGGGCGGGAGGGATCATCGCCAGGATGCTCGGACCCATACAGCGCACGCAGGTGTTCCTGCGTGACTTCAGCCGCCGGCAGGTCGAAGGCGATGGCGCCATCGCGGATGCCCACGATGCGCGCAAAGCAGGCCAGCGCCAGGTCCACGGCATGCAGGCTGGCCACCAGCGTGGCGCCGCGCGCGGCGGCTTCGCTCACCAGCAACTGCACGGTGGACAGGGCCAGGGCCGGGTCCAGCGCGGCCACGGGCTCGTCGGCCAGGATGAGCTCGGCCTGCTGGTAGAGCACGCGGGCAATGCCCACGCGCTGCAGTTGCCCGCCAGAGAGCTGGTCGCAGCGCGCGAACAGCTTGTCCGCCAGCTGCACGCGGGCCAGGGCCTCGCGCGCGCCAGCGGTGTCCTGCGGGTAGAGCAGCGAGGCCAGCGCCTTCCAGGCCGGCCACCGGCCCAGGCGCCCGGCCAGCACGGCCGTGACCACGCGCTGGCGCGGCGGTATGGGCGGCGCCTGGTGCACCGTGCCGATGCGCGCGCGCAGCAGCCGGGGCGCCCCCGCGCCGGACGCAGGCACCTCGTCGCCCAGCACGCTGCGCCGGCCCTGGCTGGGCGCCAGCGCCGTGCCGATGATGGACAGCAGCGTGGTCTTGCCCGCGCCCGAGGGGCCGATCAGCGCAATCGCCTCGCCCTGGCGCGCGGCCAGCGTCACGCCGCGCAGCGCAATGCCGTCGCCGGCGTGGGTCAGGCCCACGCCTTGCAGTTCAAAGCTCATGGATTGCGCCTGCCCGGGCTTACTTGAGCAGGCCGGCCGACTTGGCGGCAGCCTCGATGCCTTCGTAGTTCGAGGCCTGTGTGGGCACGAAGCGCGCGGCGCGCTGCAGCTCCAGGATGGCCTTGTGCTCGGGCTTGGCCGGGTCCAGCGCCAGGAAGGCGTCGGTCAGCTTCTTGACCAGGGCCGGGTCCAGGTCGCCGCGCACGGTCCAGTTGTAGTCGAAGTAGGGCGGCGTGGTGGCGAACACGCGCACCTTGCTGGTATCGACCTTCTTGCTCTCCACCAGCTTGTCCCAGACCGATGCGTTGAGCACGCCGGCCTCGGCCTTGCCTGCGGCCACGAAGGCCACGGTGGCGTCATGCGCGCCCGAGAAGGCCACGGTCTTGAAGTCCTTCTCGGGGTTGATGCCGTCCTGCTGCAGGAAAAAGCGCGGCATCAGGCTGCCCGAGGTGGACGAGGGCGCGCCAAAGGCGAAGCTCTTGCCCTTGAGGTCGGCCAGGGTCTTGATGGCCGGGTTGGCCGTGATGAACTTGGAGGTGAACTTGGCGTCTTCCTCGCGCTGCACGATGGGGATGGCCGTGCCGTTGGTGCGGATCTTGGCCTGCACGAAGGTGAAGCCGCCCAGCCAGGCCAGGTCCAGCTTGCGCGTGGCCAGCGACTCGACCACGGCGGCGTAGTCGGTCACGGGCGTGAACACCACCTTCATGCCGGTCTGGGCCGAGAGGTACTTGCCCAGCGGCTCGAACTTGCGCTGCAGCTCGGTGGGCGCTTCATCCGGGATGGCCGAGACGCGCAGCACGGCGGGTTCGGCGGCCAGCGCGGGCAGGCTGGACAGGGTGGAGGCGGCCAGCACGCAGGCAGCCGCCTGGCGCAGCGCCGAGCGGCGCGCAGTGATGTGGTTCATGGGTGGGCTCCGTTCAATCAGCCACCGCCGTCCGGATACACGGCGGTTTAATAAAGCGCCCGGGATGACCGGGCGCCGAAGGTACAAGGGCGGTACACCGACCGCTGAGGCTGCATTGTAGGGAGCGGGCTTTTCCGTTGGGGAGCGTCAGATATGGGGGGGCGGCCAACCGGGGCCGGCCTGCCGGCGCCGGACGCAGGGCCGCCTCAGGCCGCCAGCGCCCGCATCTCGGCGATCGGGTTGGCCTTCGAAGCCTATGCCCGGCAGCCGCCCCCCATGAGCGCCGAGCCCGCGCGGCGCTGATCGACCGCGCTCGCTCACCGCTCCTTTTCTTCAGGTTCCCATCCGCTTTCCGTACTGCCCAGGCCTGCCCTGGCGGCGCGCCTTGCTGCGCGCCGCGCCAGAATGAGTCCGTTAATTGGTATGACCAATAAACATGATGGGTGCAGTATCTGCGCCGTTTTAGGTGTTTACCCTGTTCATCTGCCGGCTTGAAAGCCCTGAGAATCGCACAACTTCGCGCAATGGTCTGAATTTGGTCTTAATTGGTTGGACCAATTTATCGATAAAAAGCCGGCCGCGCGGGCAATACACCCAATCACCTAGAGACACGGCCATGCAAACCCTCTGGCAGCAGAACTACGATCCCGCCGGGAACATCTGGATCTCGGCGCTGATCGCGCTGATTCCCATCATCTTTTTCTTCCTGGCGCTGACCAGGTTCCGCCTCAAGGGCTACCAGGCCGGCACCGTCACCGTGGCGCTGGCGCTGGGCGTGGCGCTGCTGTTCTACAAGATGCCCGTGAGCGCGGCGCTGGCCTCGGCCGTGTACGGCTTCTTCTACGGCCTGTGGCCCATTGCCTGGATCATCGTGGCGGCCGTGTTCCTCTACAAGATTTCGGTCAAGACCGGGCAGTTCGACGTGATCCGCTCGTCCATCCTGTCGGTCACGCCCGACCAGCGGCTGCAGCTCATCCTGGTGGGCTTTTGCTTCGGCGCCTTCCTGGAGGGCGCGGCCGGCTTCGGCGCGCCCGTGGCCATCACGGCGGCGCTGCTGGTGGGCCTGGGCTTCAAGCCGCTGTACGCTGCCGGCCTGTGCCTGATCGCCAACACGGCGCCCGTGGCCTTTGGCGCCATGGGCATTCCCATCATCGTGGCGGGGCAGGTCTCGGGCGTGGATGCATTCGCCATCGGCCAGATGGCCGGCCGCCAACTGCCCTTCATGACCGTGCTCGTGCTGTTCTGGCTGATGGCCATCATGGACGGCTGGCGCGGCGTCAAGGAAACCTGGCCTGCCGTGCTGGTGGGCGGCGGCTCCTTCGCCGTGGTGCAGTTCCTCACGGCCAACTTCATCGGCCCCGAGCTGCCGGACATCACCTCGGCCATCGTTTCCCTGGTGGCGCTGACCCTGTTCCTCAAGGTCTGGCAGCCCAAGCGCATCTTCCGCTTCGACACGGAAGGCGAGGGCGGCAAGCCCGCTGCAACCGCAAAGGCGGTCAAGGCTCCAGCCGTCAACTCCGGTGCACCGCTGACGGCCGGCGCCGTCATCAAGGCCTGGTCGCCCTTCATCATCCTCACGGCCATGGTGACGGTCTGGAGCATCAAGCCCTTCAAGGCGCTGTTCGCGGCAGGCGGCCCGCTGGCCTCCACCGTCGTCAACATCCCCGTGCCCTTCCTGCACAACCTGGTGGAGAAGACGCCGCCCGTCGTGGCCGCCGCTGCGCCTTACGGCGCGGTCTACACCTTCAACTGGCTGCTGGCCACCGGCACGGCCATCCTGATCGCGGCGCTGATCACCATCACCTTCACGCGCCTGTCCCCCGCCAAGGCCGTGGCCACGCTGGGCGAGACCTTCAAGGAGCTCGCCGTGCCGATCTACTCCATCGGCATGGTGCTGGCCTTCGCCTTCGTGGCCAACTACTCCGGCCTGTCGGCCACGCTGGCCCTGGCACTGGCGCACACGGGCCAGGCCTTCACGTTCTTCTCGCCCTTCCTGGGCTGGATCGGCGTGTTCCTGACGGGCTCGGACACCTCGGCCAACGCGCTGTTCGCCGCGCTGCAGGCCACCACGGCGCAGCAGCTGGGCCTGCCCCAGGTGCTGACCGTGGCGGCAAACACCACGGGCGGCGTGACGGGCAAGATGATCTCGCCCCAGTCCATCGCCATTGCCTGCGCGGCCGTGGGCCTGGCAGGCCGCGAGTCGGACCTGTTCCGCTTCACGGTGAAGCACAGCCTGATCTTCGCCGTGATCATCGGGGTGATCACCACGCTGCAAGCCTATGTGTTTACGTGGATGATCCCGGGTCATTGAAAACACCCGAGAGTTCCCCCATGCGCGTTGCCGATCAAGTCGTCGAGAAATTGCTGGCCCTGGTGCAGGCCAGCGGAGTGCAGCCCGGACAGCGGCTGCCCGCCGAGCGGCAACTGGCGGCCGAGCTGGGTGTCTCGCGCACCTCGGTGCGCGAGGCCATACAGAAGCTGACCAGCCAGGGCGTGCTGGCGGCGCGGCGCGGCGATGGCACCTACCTGCAGGAGCCGGCGCCGGCTGCCGAGCCTGCGGACTGGCTGAAGGACGCCATGCGGCCCCTGGCCGGGCTCATGGAGTCCGATTCCCACTACCGCTACGACGTGCTGGAAACCCGCCATGCGCTGGAGACCAGCACGGCCTGGCTGGCCGCCCAGCGTGCCACGCCCCAGGACAAGGACCATATACAGCGCTGCTTCGACGTGATGATCCAGCACCAGCAAAGCGGTCACGCCGAGCTGGCGGCGCGCGCCGATGCGCAGTTCCACCTGGCCATTGCCGAGGCCTCGCACAACCTGGTGCTGGTGCAGGTCATGCACAGCCTGTTCACCGTGGTGCTGTCCACGGTGGAGCGCAACCGCCACGACATGTTCCGCCTCAGCGCCCCCCAGACCCTGCAGGAGCTGACCGTGCAGCACCAGAGCCTGATGCAGGCCATCCTGGACGGCGACCCACAGCGCGCCCGCGAATGCATCGGCGAGCACCTGGAGCATGTGCGCACCACCATCCAGCGCCTGGACGAGGACCGCGCGCGGCGCGAGCGATCGATGCGCTTGCCGCTGAAATGAAGCACCCCCTGAGTCGCTGCGCGCCTTCCCCCTCTCTCGCTACGCGGGAGGGGGACGACACCCTTGCTGCGGGGCGGCCCTTGCTCGGTGTCCCTGAGTTAAGGCACGCCCTTCTCATGCGTGCTTGTGCCTGCTTCGCGCCATGTTCACTTCTTTGAAAGACATGAGACACCCATCATGATCATCTCCTCCACCTCCGACTACCGCGCAGCGGCGCAAAAGCGCCTGCCGCCCTTCCTGTTCCACTACATCGACGGCGGCGCCTATGCCGAGCAGACGCTGCGCCGCAATGTGGAAGACCTGGCCGCCGTGGCGCTGCGCCAGCGCGTGCTCAAGGACATGAGCCGGCTGGACACCAGCATCGAGCTGTTCGGCGAGAAGCTGTCCATCCCCGTGGCGCTGTCGCCCGTGGGCCTGACGGGCATGTACCGCCGCCGCGGCGAGGTGCAGGCCGCGCGCGCGGCCGACGCCCATGGCATTCCGTTCACCATGTCCACGGTCTCGGTCTGCCCCATCGAAGAGGTGGCTCCGAAGATCAAGCGCCCCATGTGGTTCCAGCTCTATGTGCTCAAGGACCGGGGCTTCATGCAGAACGCGCTGGAGCGCGCCCAGGCGGCCGGCTGCTCCACCCTGGTCTTCACCGTGGACATGCCCGTGCCCGGCGCGCGCTACCGCGATGCGCATTCGGGCATGAGCGGCCCCAACGCGGCCCTGCGCCGCTACTGGCAGTCGGTCACGCACCCGGCCTGGTCCTGGGACGTGGGCCTGCTGGGCCGCCCGCACGACCTGGGCAACATCTCGGCCTACCGGGGCAGCCCCACGGGCCTGGCCGACTACATCGGCTGGCTGGGCGCCAACTTCGACCCGTCGATCTCCTGGAAGGACCTGGAGTGGATCCGCGAGTTCTGGGACGGCCCGATGATCATCAAGGGCATCCTCGACCCGGAAGATGCCAAGGACGCGGTGAAATTCGGCGCCGACGGCATCGTCGTCTCCAACCATGGCGGCCGCCAGCTCGACGGCGTGCTCTCCAGCGCCCGCGCCCTGCCGGCCATCGCTGACGCGGTGAAGGGCGACCTGAAGATTCTTGCCGACTCCGGCATCCGCAACGGCCTCGATGTGGTACGCATGATTGCCCTGGGCGCCGACACCGTGCTCATCGGCCGTGCCTTCCTCTCCGCCCTGGCGTCCCACGGCGAAGCCGGTGTGAAGAACCTGCTGGACCTGTTCGAGAAGGAAATGCGCGTGGCCATGGTGCTCACCGGCGCCAAGAGCATCGGCGAGATCACCCGTGACTCGCTCGTCCGCGAACTGGGCGCCTGAGCCCCTCGCAGGGCGGATAGCCCGAAACGGGTTATCCGCCATCGCCTGCGCGGCGTATAACGCTGACGCGTTATACGCCCTACGAAAGCAAATGCCTGGGAATATCCTGGCAAGACGCCCGGCAGAAAAAGCGCACCCTGGTGTGCTCTAGAAAAAACACCGATGGGCCGTCCAGCGGCCCACGCTCACCGATGATGACTGGAGCCGCCATGAGCCTCCCTGCCGCTTTCCTCGACACGGTAGAACACCTGATCCCCC
>JAITUC010000040.1 GCA_031286585.1 Delftia acidovorans | reverse complement strand
CACTTGGCCGGCATGAAGGACTCCAAGGTGATCGTGGCGATCAACAAGGACCCCGAGGCGCCGATCTTCTCGGTGGCCGACTACGGCCTGGAGGCCGACCTGTTCCAGGCCGTGCCGGAGCTGGTGCAGTCGCTGTAAGAACGCAAGGCACCGCACCGGGAGGCGGTGCCACCGGCCCGGACAACAGGTCCGGGCCATGGCCAGAGCGGCACACAAGGCATGTGCCCCGGCCCCACCGGGTTCGGAGATTCAGGAGACAAGACATGCAGATTTCCCTTGGCCGCCGCAGCCTTGCGCTTGCGGCTGCTGCCTTTGTGGCTTCCACGGGCGCCAGCGCACCGGCATGGGCCCAGGCCAGCGACTTTCCCACGCGCCCGATCACGCTGATCGTGCCCTTCCCCGCAGGCGGCTCCACCGACCGCCACATGCGCACCCTGGCCGACATCGCGGGCAAGCAGCTGGGCCAGACCATCATCGTGGAGAACAAGCCCGGCGCGGGCGGCACGCTGGGCCCGGGCAACATGTCCCGCACGGCCAGGCCCGATGGCTACACCATCACCCAGTTCCCCATGTCCATGCTGCGCATGGCCCACATGCAGAAGACGGCCTGGAATCCGCTCACCGACTTCACCTACATCATCGGCGTCTCGGGCTATACCTTCGGCTTCACGGTGCGCTCGGACTCGCCCTACAAGAGCTTCAACGAATACATCGCCGCCGCGCGCAAGAGCCCCGGCAAGATCGAGTACGGCTCCACCGGCATAGGCTCCTCGCCCCACCTGCTGATGGAGGAGTTGGCCGAGAACGCCAAGGTCACGCTCAACCATGTGCCCTTCAAGGGCAACGCCGACCTGCAGCAGGCCCTGCTGGGCGGGCACGTGGCCGCGCAAAGCGATGCCTCGGGCTGGGACACCTATGTGGATGGCGGCCAGATGCGCCTGCTCATGACCTTCGGCGAAAAGCGCACCCAGCGCTGGCCCGACGTGCCCACGGCCAAGGAGCTGGGCTATGGCGTGGTCTCCACCTCGCCCTACGGACTGGCCGGCCCCAAGGGCATGGACCCGGCCGTGGTGCGCAAGCTGCACGACGCCTTCAAGAAGGCCATGGATGACCCGCGCCACATCGAGGTGCTCAAGCAGCTGAACCAGGACGCCTGGTACCGCTCCGGCGCCGACTATGCGCAGTGGGTGCGCGAGGCCTATGCCAAGGACAAGGTCCTGATCGACCGCCTGGGCCTGGCCGCCAAGTAGGCCTGTCCTCCAATGCGCCCGCAGGGCCAGGGGGCTCGCGGGCGCAGTCCGCTTGAGATTCGTGAATTCGTGAAACGGAGCCCCTCATGACTGTCTCCCTGCCTTCGCCCGATGCGCCCTTCACCACGCTGGCCGAGCTGATCCGCGGCCACGCGCGCCAGCAGCCGGCCCATGCCGCGCTGCGCGACGACCAGCAGACGCTGAGCTACGCGCAGCTCGACGCCCTCATGGACCGCGTGGCCGCCGCGCTGCAGCGCGACGGCGTGCAGCCTGGCCAGGCCATTGCCATCTGCGCGTTGAACTCGGCGCGCTATGCCGCCCTGTTCCTGGGCGCCTTGCGCGCGGGGGTGGTGGTCGCGCCGCTGGCGCCGTCCTCCACGGCCGACAGCCTGGCCTCCATGCTGCGCGATGCCCAGGCGCGCCATCTGTTCCTCGACAAGGCGGCCCAGGACCTGGTGCCTGCCGACAGCGCCCTGCAATGCATCTCGCTGGACGGCGCCGCGCCCGGCCGCGCCTTTGACGACTGGCTGGCGCCCGAAGGCGCGCAGCCCGCGCCCGTGGTCGTGGAGCCCGCAGCGCCGTTCAACATCATCTATTCCTCGGGTACCACGGGCACTCCCAAGGGCATCGTGCAGTCGCACGGCATGCGCTGGGCCCACATCAACCGGGGCAGCGTCTACGGCTACGGCCCCGAGGGCACGACGCTGCTGGCCACGCCGCTGTACTCCAACACCACGCTGGTGGTGTTCTTCCCCACGCTGGGCAGCGGCGGCTGCGTGGTGCTGATGCCAAAGTTCGACGCGGCCCGCTACCTGCAGCTGGCCCAGCAGCACCGCGTGACCCACACCATGCTGGTGCCCGTGCAGTACCAGCGCATCATGGCGCTGCCGCAGTTCGGCGAGCATGACCTGTCCAGCTTCCGCGCCAAGTTCTGCACCAGCGCGCCGTTCCGCGCCGAGCTCAAGGCCGACGTGGTGGCGCGCTGGCCCGGCAGCCTCACCGAGTTCTACGGCATGACCGAAGGCGGCGGCACCTGCATCCTCGAAGCCCACCTGCATCCCGACAAGTTGCACACCGTGGGCCGCCCCGCTGAAGGCCATGACATCCGCCTCATCGACGAAGAGGGACGCGAGGTCGCGCCGGGCGAGGATGGCGAGGTCGTGGGCCACTCGCCCAGCATGATGACCGGCTACCACGGCCAGCCGGCCAAGACGCGCGAGGCCGAATGGTACGACCCCACGGGCAAGCGCTTCATCCGCACGGGCGACGTGGGCCGGTTCGATGCCGACGGCTTCCTCACCCTGTTCGACCGCCGCAAGGACATGATCATCAGCGGCGGCTTCAACATCTACCCCAGCGACCTGGAGACCCAGCTGCGCGCCCACCCGGCCGTGGACGACGTGGCCGTGGTCGGCGTGCCTTCCGAGCAATGGGGCGAGACACCCGTGGCCTACGTGGTGTCGCGCGCGGGGCAGCCGGCCCTGCCCGAAGACATCATGGGCTGGTACAACCAGCGGGCCGGCAAGACCCAGCGCCTGGCGGACCTGCGCTTCATTGCCGAGCTGCCGCGCAGCGCCATCGGCAAGGTGCTCAAGCGCGAGCTGCGCGACCAGTATGCGGCGGGGCGCTGAACCGGCGGCCGCTTTCTCCAACGATGTCCACCAAGAGGTACACCCCATGAGCAACGACACCACGATGTCCGAGGTCCGCCGCCAGGTGACGGCCGAGGAATGGCAGACCCGCATCGAACTGGCCGCCGCCTACCGGCTGGTCGCCCACTTCGGCTGGGACGACCTGATCTTCACCCACATCTCGGCGCGCGTGCCGGGCCAGCCCGACCAGTTCCTGATCAACCCCTACGGCATGCTGTTCGACGAGATCACGGCCTCCAGCCTGGTCAAGGTCGATCACGAAGGCCAGCCGCTGATGGAGACCGAATACGACGTCAACCCGGCCGGCTTCGTCATCCACAGCGCCATCCACGACGGCCGTCCCGAGGTGCAGTGCGTGCTGCACACGCACACGCGCTACGGCGTGGCCGTCTCGGCGCAGAAGGAAGGGCTGCTGCCCATCTCGCAGCAGTCCATCTTCCCGCTGGCGCGCCTGGCCTATCACGACTACGAAGGCGTGGCCCTGCGCGACGACGAGAAGCCGCGCCTGGTCGATGACCTGGGCGCCAGCAACTTCCTCATTCTGCGCAACCACGGCCTGCTGACCTGCGGCCGCAACGTGGCCGAGGCCGTGCTGGCCATGTACACGCTGGAGTCGGCCTGCCGCATCCAGATCCTGGCGCAGTCGGGCGGCGGCGAGCTCACGCGCATCCCGCAGGACATCATTGCCGACGCGGTCAACCAGTCGCGCCAGGTCACCAAGGGCAAGGGCGCGGGCCTGGCCTGGCCGGGGCTGCTGCGCCGTCTTGACCGCATCGATCCAAGTTACAAGGACTGAAGGAAACCATGGGAATTCTGGTCAACATCCACCCGAGCATGGGCGCGCCCATCGTCGATGCGCTGCGCGCGTTGGCGCCCGATGTGCAGGTCTGGGGCCACCGCGAAGAGGCGCCGGCCGACGCGGTCGAGGCCATGCTCGCCTGGAGCCTCAAGCCGGGCATGCTGCCGGCCTATCCGGGCCTGAAGCTGCTGTGCGCGCCCAGCGCGGGCGTGGACAAGCTGCTGGCCGTGCCCGACCTGCCGGCCGGCCTGCCCGTGGCGCGCACCGTCGATCCGCAGCAGCATGTGGAGATCGCCCAGTACGTGGTGGGCATGGCGCTGCGCCACACGCGCGAGCTGGACCTGTTCGCGCGCCAGCAGCAGGCCGGCGACTGGCTGCGCCGCCCCGTGCGCGCCAGCGCCGAATGCCGCGTGGGCATCCTGGGCCTGGGCGAGGTCGGCCGCTTCGTGGCCGGCGCCATGCAGGCCATCGGCTATCCGGTCGCGGGCTGGAGCCGCAGCGCCAAGAGCATTGCAGGCCTGGCCACGCACAGCGGTGCCGAAGGTCTGGAGCAACTGCTGACCACCAGCGACATCCTGGTCTGCGCCTTGCCGCTCACGCCCGAGACGCGCGACCTGCTGAACCGGCGCACACTTTCCCTGCTGCCGCACGGTGCCTACTTCATCAACGTGGGACGTGGCGAGCAGGTGGTGGAAGACGACCTGCTGGCCCTGCTCGACGAAGACCACTTGGCCGGCGCCGCGCTGGACGTGCTGCGCGACGAACCGCCCCAGCCCGGCAACAGGGTCTGGGGCCATCCCAAGGCTTTCGTCACGCCGCACATCGCGGCCCAGGCCTCGGCCGACACCGTGGCCCGCCAGTGCCTGGAGAACCTGCGCCGCCTGCGCGCGGGCGAGCCTTTGCTCAACCTGGTGGACGTGGGCCGGGGATACTGAGCCCTGTTTTCCGTCCAACGCCGCGCTGTTGCGCGGCGTTTTTTTCTCTGAACAAGAACCAAGAGACATCCATGCCATCGACATCCCGCCGCGGCTTCATGCAATCGACCGCAGCAGCGGCAGCCACTTCGCTCGTCCCCTCGGCTTGGGCCCAGAGCCCCTGGCCTTCCAAGCCCATCCGCATCATCGTTCCCTACACGGCGGGCGGCTTCACCGACCAGATGGCACGCCTGCTGCAGGTCGGCCTGCAAAAGGCACTGGGCCAGCCCGTCATCGTGGAGAACAAGCCGGGCGCCAACAGCATCATCGGCGTGGACCAGATCGCCAAGGCCGCGCCGGACGGGCACACCTTCGGCGTGGTCATCGCGGCCTATGCGGCCAACACCACGCTTTACCCCAAGCTGCCCTACAACCCGAAGAAGGACCTGGTCGGCGTCTCGCTCATGGGCGTCTCGCCCCTGGTCGCGGCCGTGGCCATGAACGCGCCCTTCAAGACCACGGCGGAGCTGATCGCCTACGCCAAGGCCCACCCCGGCAAGGTGGGCTTCGGCTCCTCGGGCAGTGGCTCCAGCGCGCACCTGACCACCGAGCTGATGAAGCTGCTCACCAGGACGGACATGGTCCACGTGCCCTACAAGGGCGCCGCGCCTGCGCTGGCCGACCTCATGGGCGGCCAGATCCCGCTGTTCCTGGACCCGCCGCCCAACCTCATCCAGCCCGCCAAGGCCGGCCGCATCCGCCTCATCGGCGTGGCCAGCGACAAGCGCCTGGCTGCGCTGCCTGACGTGCCCACCTTCGTGGAGCAGGGCTACGACGGCCTGCTGGGCAGCACCTGGGCCGCCATGATCGCGCCGGCCGGCGTGCCGCGCGAGATCGTGCAGCGCATGTCCGCCGAGGTGTCGCGCATCATCCGCAGTGCCGAGGTGTCGCAGCGGCTGGAGCAGGTGATGGGGACGTTTGCGGAGGGGTCCACGCCTGAGGAGTGCGATCGGTTCATTGCTGCCGAGACGGAGAAGTGGGGGAGGGTGATTCGGGAGGCGAAGGTGACGGTGGACTAGGTTTTTGGTCCGTTGGTCCGTTTTTTGGTTTTTGACCCTGCCGGGTGGTTGTTTTTCGAGGCCGGGTTTCGGCCCGGCGGCCGACTCCCTTTCTTATCGCGCGATAAGAAAGGAAGCAAAGAAGCGCGCCCCAAACTGCCCACGACCTTTCGCTTCGCTACGGGCGACCTGCGTTGGGCAGAAGGGGGGAGGCTGGGGGACAGCCAACAGCCAAAGATACAAACAGCCAGAAATACAAACAGCCGATGCGCATTGGTGCGCTCGGCTGTTTTCATGGAGTTGGGTGCGGCGTCAGGGTTCGGGCCTGGCGGTGTTGCGCAGGACGTGGATTTCGTCGTCCATGGAGGTGGCCAGCCGTTCGGCGCTGTGCTGGATGGTGCGCAAGGCGCTGATCACCACATCCGGATCGCGCAGGCCTCCTGGCGTCTGCAGCCATGACTGCGCGAGCTGGGACAGTGCCGAGACCTCGTTGCAGCCTGATTGAACCATGGCGTTCATCTCGGCGACGGCCATGTTCAGTTGCGTGGTTCTGGCGCTGGTGGATCGGACTTCCTGCTTCATGGCATGGCCCTCCATGTGAATGTGAGGGCGCTCTGAATCATCGGCGCTGTATGCATGGTTCCGTGCTCCTTTGAGAGACTTGAAACCACCAATCCGCGTTCTTACGCGCAGACAGGTGGACGGGATGTTAAGAACACGCTCAAAGCCGTGCGGACGCCCTTGCGGGTAGCCCCATCCCGTCCATAACCGTAGGGACGTGGGCGTACACCCACGATCCGGCAATGCAGACGTGACAAGGCCTCGTTAACGGGGAGGCCGCACCGCTTTGAGAAAAGGTGTTCTTACGCACCAGCCCCTGTACTGGGGGCCACTCGGAATGATAGAGGCTTTGAATGAAAGCGAGGCCAAAGTCCCAGGCCGAGCGCAGCGACCGCCACGACGCAGGTTGCCCGCAGCGAAGCGGAGGGTCGCGGACATTCGGGTCGCCTTCTTTGTTCTGACCTTTCTTGGCGAATCAAGAAAGGGCAGTCGGCTGCCGGGCCGAGACCCGGCCTCGAAAAGCAACCACCCGGCAGGGGCAAAAACAATCAAGAAGCCCCCACTCTCCACCGCCTCCTAGGCGCCCTCAACGCATGCCTTTCCCGATAGGCCGCAGGCGCCATCCCCACATACCGCAAGAACACCCGCCGAAACGCCGAGGCATCCCCATACCCGCAGGCCAGCGCCACGGACGGCACGCTCTCCAGCGTGATCTCCAGCAGCACCCGGGCTCGCGCGCAGCGCAGGCGGTGCAGGTGGTCCAGCGGGCTGTGGCCCAGTTCCTGCTGGAAGTGGCGCAGCAGGGTGCGCGGGCTGGTGGATGCCGCTTGCGCGAGGGCCTGCAGGTCATAGGGCTGCTCCACGCGCGCCTCCAGCCAGGCGATGGCATGGGCCAGCGCGCTGTTGCGCGTGGCGGGAATGCGGCGATCCTGCAGGGCGGCCCGGGTGGCGCGTTCGCGCTGTGCATCGGGCTGCAGCACGGCGGCCAGCGCCGCGGCCAGGTCGTCGCCGAAGGCATGGCGCGTGAGCGCGACGGCCATGGGCGCCAGGGCCTCGGGGTGGGAGGCGCTGAGCCAGGGTCTGTCGTCCACGAAGGGCTGGCCCTCGGCCAGTTCGATGCCCGGGAAATCCAGGCCGAAGCCGCCCATGAAATACCAGGGCAGGGCCACGCGCCGGCCCTGGCAGCGGCCTCCGGAGGCCGCAAGCCAGGCGGCGCTGCCCAGCGTGCAGACGGCCAGGCCCTGGTCGAAGGCCGTGGTGATGCGCCGCACGAGGGCCGGATGCGCGGCGATGATGTCGCGGATGGAGGGAATGTCGGGGCAGTGCAGCGCGCTCACGAAGAGGGCCTGCGCCGGGCCTTCGGCTGCCGCGCCTTCGTCCGCATGCGGCATGGCGGGCAGGGGCCGGCCCTCGCCATCGACCCAGCGCCAGCCAAAGCGTGGCGCGCGGCGGCCCTGGCGCAGGCCGGAGACCAGGTTGGCGCTGCGCAGCATCTCCACCAGGTGCGCGGCGTGGCCGATGGCGCTGTGCTCCAGGCAGGGAAGCTCGATGACGAAGGCTCGGGGCATGGCGGTTCTGGCTCCTTGAATGGCGATTTTGACGTGTCCGTCACGGGCGCTTCACTTTTAGCATGGTGGCTTGTGTCATTTTTCAGGGTCGCGAAGATGCTCCATACACGGTCCGAGACAACGCTTTCCACACCACAGCGCACAGGCCTGCGCGCCATCGCCCTGGCCGGCCTGCTGGCCTGCGGCCTGCCGCTGGCGGCCAGTGCCCAGGGACTTGATGCCCAGGGCCTGGCCGCCCTGGACGCGGCCATCCAGCCACTGGCGCCGAAGATGCTGGAGTGGCGCCGCGACATCCACCAGCACCCCGAACTGTCGGGCCAGGAAGAGCGCACGGCCAAGCTGGTGGCCGACCACCTGCGCCGCCTGGGCATGGAGGTGCAGACCGGCGTGGGCGGCACGGGCGTGGTGGGCGTGCTGCGCGGCGGCCAGCCGGGCAAGACCGTGGCGCTGCGTGCCGACATGGATGCGCTGCCTGTGGCCGAGAAGACCGGCCTGCCCTTTGCCTCCAAGGCCAGGGCCCAGTACATGGGCAAGGAGGTTCCGGTCATGCATGCCTGCGGGCACGACGCCCATGTGGCCATGCTCATGGGCGCGGCCGAGGCGCTGGCCGGCATGCGCGCCAAGCTGCCGGGCACGGTGAAGTTCATCTTCCAGCCCGCCGAGGAGGGCGCCCCGGTGGAGGCCGATGCCCACGGCCATGTGCCCAGCTTCGGCGCCAAGGCCATGGTGGAGGCCGGTGTGCTCAAGGACGTGCAGGCCATCTACGGCCTGCACATCACGGCCAACCTGCCGTCGGGCATGGTGGGCTACCGCAGCGGGCCGCTGATGGCGGGCTCGGACAGCCTGAGCATCCAGGTCGAGGGCCGGGGCGGCCATGGCTCCTCGCCGTGGAATGCGGTCGATCCCATCGTCGCGGCCAGCCAGGTGGTGCTGGGCCTGCAGACCGTGGTCAGCCGCCAGCTCAACATCAGCCTGGAGCCGGCCGTGCTGACCATCGGCTCCATCCAGGGCGGCACGCGCTACAACATCATCCCGGACAACGTGGAGATGCAGGGCACGCTGCGCACCTTCGACGAGGACATGCGCCAGGAGGCGCACAAGCGCATCACCGCCACGGCCGAGCAGATCGCGGCCTCCAGCGGTGCCAAGGCCAAGGTGCGCTTCGGGCCCGTGGCCTATCCGGTCACCACCAACCCTGCGGCACTGACCGAGGCCTCGCTGCCCGCGCTCAAGCTGGCCATGGGCGGCAAGGCCATGGTGATTCCCAAGGTCAGCGGCTCCGAGGATTTCTCGGAGTTCCAGAAGGTGGTGCCGGGCTTCTTCTACTTCCTGGGCGCGCCGCCGGCAGGCCAGGATTTCACCAAGGCGCCGTCCAACCACTCGCCGCTGTTCGACATCGACGAGAAGCAGCTGCCCGCGGGCGCGCGCTCACTGGTCGCGCTGGCCGTGGACTACCTGCAGCGCAACCCATAGTTATTGGACTCCCCCTGAGCGGCGTACGCCGCTTCCCGTTGCACGGCGCCCCCTCTCTCGCTACGCGGGAGGGGGACGGCACCCTCACTGCGGGGCGGCGCGGCCGGCGTAGGCCCTTGCTCGGTGCCCCTGGCTTTAGATCGAGTCTGTGCGAACCGCGTCGGCTTTATTTGGCGCTAGCGATTGCCGATGAGCCTTTCCACCACCGGGCAATGGCAAGGCGGAACGGCAGCAGCAGCGCCACGCCCAGCACCAGCTTCACGCCCAGGTCGCCCAGGGCCCAGGTCACCCAGGGCTCGGCGGCGCCTGCGAAGGCGATGCTCCAGAACAGGAAGGTGTCCAGGCAGGCGGCCAGCAGCGTGGCCACCAGGGGGGCACGCCACCAGCGGCCCGCACGCAGGCGGTGGAACACGCCGATGTCCAGCCACTGCGAGGCGATGAAGGCCGCGCCCGAGGCCAGTGCGATGCGCGGCGGCGCCAGCACCAGCGAGGCGGCCACGGCCACGGCAAAGCCCACCCAGGCCACGCGCCGGGCCTGCTGCGGGCCGAAGCTGCGGTTGACCAGTTCGCTCACCAGGAAGGCGAACGGATAGGTGATGGCACCCCAGGTCAGCCAGTCGTTGATGGCGTACTGCACCAGGATGTTGGACGACAGCACCACCACGCCCATGGCCGCGATGGCGGCCAGCAGCTGGGTGCGCGAGGGGGCGGCGAAACGGTGCGGACGGGGTGTCATGCCGCGCCACCGGAGCCGCGCGCGCCCGACGAGGGCAGGGGCAGTCCGAGGATGGCGCAGGCCACGGCCTCGCCCACCTTGATGCCATCCACGCCGGCCGACAGGATGCCGCCCGCGTAGCTGGCGCCTTCGCCGGCCGGGTACAGGCCGCGCGTGTTCAGGCTGTGGAAGTCCGCGCCGCGCTCGATCTTCACGGGCGAGGAGGTGCGTGTTTCCACGCCGGTGAGCACGGCGTCGTGCATGTCGTAGCCGCGGATCTTCTTGCCGAAGGCGGGCAGGGCCTCGCGCATGGCCTCGATGGCGTAGGCCGGCAGCACGTGGTGCAGGTTGGTCAGCGTGATGCCGGGCTGGTAGGAGGGCTCGACCTCGCCCAGCGCGGCCGATTCCTTGCCTGCGATGAAGTCGCCCACCAGTTGGCCCGGCGCGTTGTAGTTGCGCCCGCCCAGAAGGTAGGCCTTGGTCTCCAGCTGGCGCTGCAGCACGATGCCCGACAGCGGGTGCAGCTCGCCGTCCTTGAGGTTTTCCACGCCATGGGTCTTGCCGTCGAAGGCCCAGGCAAAGCTCTTGGCATCGCGCGGATAGTCGGAGGGGTCGATGGCGCAGACCATGCCCGCGTTGGCATTGCGCTCGGCGCGCGAGTACTGGCTCATGCCGTTGGTGACCACGCGCTCGGGCTCGCTGGTGGCCGCCACCACGGTGCCGCCAGGGCACATGCAGAAGCTGTAGACCGCGCGTCCGTTGCTGGCGTGGTGCACCAGCTTGTAGTCGGCCGCGCCCAGCAGCGGGTGGCCGGCATGCCGGCCCCAGCGCGCCCGGTCGATCAGGCCCTGCGGATGCTCGATGCGAAAGCCCACCGAGAACGGCTTGGCTTCCATGTGCACGCCGCGCTCGTAGAACATGGCGAAGGTGTCGCGCGAGCTGTGGCCCAGTGCCATCACGGCATGGTCGGTCTCCAGCCACTGGCGCTCGCCGCTGTCCTGGTCCAGCACCTCCAGGGCGGTGAGGCGGCGGTCCTCGCCTTCGCCCTCGATGCGCATATCGCACACGCGCTGGCCGAAGCGGATCTCGCCGCCCAGGCGGATGATTTCCTCGCGGATGCCTTCCACCACCTTCACCAGCTTGAAGGTGCCGATGTGCGGATGCGCGGCATAGAGGATCTCGGGCGGTGCGCCGTGGGTGACGAACTCCTGCATCACCTTGCGGCCCAGGTGGCGGGGGTCCTTGATCTGGCTGTAGAGCTTGCCGTCGGAGAAGGTGCCTGCGCCGCCTTCGCCGAACTGCACATTGGACTCGGGTGTCAGCTCGCGCTTGCGCCACAGGCCCCAGGTGTCCTGTGTGCGCTCGCGCACCGAGCGGCCACGCTCGATGACGATGGGCCTGAAGCCCATCTGCGCCAGCACCAGGGCCGCAAAGATGCCGCAGGGCCCGAAGCCCACGACCACGGGCCGGCGCGCCAGATCGGCCGGCGCCTGGCCCACGGCATGCCAGCGCATGTCGGGCGTGGGGTTCACATGGGCATGGCTGGCGAACTGTTCGAGCAGGGCGGCTTCCTGCGATTCGTCGGCCAGCGTCAGGTCCACGATGTAGACCGCCAGCAGCTCGGACTTGCGCGCATCGAAGCTGCGCTTGTGCACGTGCACGGAGGCAATGGCCTCCTCGGCAATGCCCAGCTGGCGCGCGGCCAGGGCGCGCAGTGGCTCCAGGGGCAGATATTCGGTGTGGCTGTCGGGGTGGTATTGCACCGCCGACAGGGGAAGCTTCAGTTCAGAGACGCGGATCATGGCTTGTACCTATCAAGCAGAGGGCCGGCGATGGTAAGCCAAAGTGGGCGACCGCACAGGCCGCCGGCCGCACAGCCTTGGGGTGTGCTCGGGTTCGGATTTTCCGCCAGATATTTCCGGTTCCGGTTCCGTCCCGATCTGGGCACGGACCTTGCATGCAGAGTCGCCCATCCGCGAACGGGGCCCTTCAGTCCCGCTCTGATGGGGTGGCTGCATCTGCGCGAAGTGGTGGTGGAACGGATGTAAGCTCGCGGCAAGCCTGCGGGCGGGTGCTGCCCCGGGTGAACAAGATCAACGCATTCCACGCACCACAAGGAGACATTTCATGAAGCAACCCCCTTCCCGGCAACGCCTGCCCGCATGGCAGTGGATCGGCCTTGCGGCCGCCACGCCGCTGTTCCTCGCATCGTGCGGCGGCGGTGGCGGCAATGGCGGCTCGGGCCAGGACGACCTGGCCGCCTGTGCCATCACCTCGGGCGATGGCAGCGTGGTCGTGGGCTCGGGCCTGCCCGGTGATCCGGCCGCACCCGAACCCTCGTCGGGCTATCGCCTCGGCAAGAAGGCCCTGCACACCTCCAAGTACATGGTGGTCACGGCCAACCCGCTGGCGTCCAAGGCGGGCTGCGAAGTGCTCAAGGCCGGCGGCTCGGCCGTGGATGCGGCCGTGGCCGTGCAGATGGTGCTGGGCCTGGTGGAGCCGCAGTCCAGCGGCATCGGCGGTGGCGCCTTCATGCTCTACCGCGATGCGGCCACGGGCAAGGTCGTGGCCTATGACGGCCGCGAGACCGCGCCTGCCGCCGCCACCGAAAACTACCTGCGCTACGTGGACGACACCACCGACCAGACCGCGCCCAAGCCCTCGGCGCGCGCCAGCGGCCGCTCCATCGGCACGCCGGGCGTGCTGCGCATGCTGGAACTCGCGCACAAGGACTACGGCAAGACCGCGTGGCCCCAGCTGTTCAATTCGGGTATCGACCTGGCCAGCAAGGGCTTTCCCATCAGCGGCCGCATGGCCGCCGCGCTGGACGGCTCCAAGGTGGAACTGGCGCGCGACGCCGATGCCGCCAAGCTCTACTTCGATGCCCAGGGCAAGCCGCTGGCGCTGGGCGCCAAGTTCGTCAACCAGCCCTATGCCGACACGCTGCGCAGCATTGCCAACGGCGGTGCGGACGCCTTCTACCGTGGCGATCTGGCCCAGGCCATCGTCAGCAAGGTGGGCGTGACGCAGACCGTCTCGGACGGCGCGCCCATCACTCCCGGCAAGACCACGCTGCAGGACCTGGCCAGCTACGAGGCCAAGCGCCGCGAGGCCGTGTGCACCACCTACCGTGCGCGCTACGTGGTCTGCAGCATGCCGCCGCCGTCGTCGGGCGGCATCGCCGTGGCCCAGGCCATGGGCATTCTGGAGAACTTCGACCTCAAGGCCTATGCGCCCACGGCCATCGATGGCGAGGGCGGCAAGCCCTCGGTGATGGGCGTGCACCTGGTCAGCGAAGCCCTGCGCCTGGCCTATGCCGACCGTGACAAGTACGTGGCCGACACCGACTTCGTGCCCCTGCCCGGTGGCTCTCCGGCGCTGATGCTGGACAAGAGCTACCTGCGCCAGCGCGCCGCGCTGATCTCCACGACCAAGAGCATGGGCACGGCCCAGGCAGGCAACTTCGGCACGCCTTCGCAGGGCGTGGTCGATGTCAAGGAGGCCGGCACCACGCACATGAGCATCGTCGATGCCAAGGGCAACGCACTGAGCATGACCACCACGGTGGAGTCCAGCATGGGCTCCTTCCATGTCACGCGCGGCTTCGTGCTCAACAACCAGCTGACCGACTTCGCGGCCATCCCCAGCACCTCCGAAGGCCCGGTCGCCAACCGCGTGCAGCCCGGCAAGCGCCCGCGCAGCTCCATGGCGCCCACCCTGGTGTTCGACCTGAAGGCCGACGGCACCGCCGGCGACTTCAAGATGGCCACGGGCTCGCCAGGCGGCGGCACCATCATCCAGTACGTGACCAAGACCCTGGTCGGCGCGCTGGACTGGGGGCTGGATGCCCAGCAGGCCACCTCGCTGGTGGACTTCGGCGCGGCCAACAGCCCGACCACCAACGTGGGCGGCGAGCACCCGAACATCAACACGGCCAATGGCGGCAACGACGATCCGCTGGTCAGCGGCCTGCGTGCCCTGGGCCATGTGGTGTCCATCAGTGCGCAGTCCAGCGGCA
This sequence comes from Delftia acidovorans, assembly GCA_031286585.1. Classification (GTDB taxonomy): domain Bacteria; phylum Pseudomonadota; class Gammaproteobacteria; order Burkholderiales; family Burkholderiaceae_C; genus Comamonas; species Comamonas acidovorans_A. The sequence continues at coordinate 189,797 of JAITUC010000040.1, read as the reverse complement.
TCGGCACCATCTTGCGGGTGCAGCGCAATGGGCAGTCGCAGCTGGAGGGCGGGGCTGATCCTCGCCGTGAAGGGCTTGTGTTGGGCGATACCGTTCGCTGATTTCGGTCTGATGATTGACTGATGAAGGCGCTGCTGGCAGGGATGCTGGTGGCGCCTTTTTTGCTGGTTTGCTGGTGGGTCTTTTTGATCTGGCAGGGACAAAAAAGCATCCCGGAATGGCAGCCGCTCTAAACGCACACACCCCGTAACTGTCACGTCAAAGACATACCCCACCCAACGAGATGCACCCAAAAATCCCCCACCACCCCCCGCAAACCAAGCAACCACGCCACCCCCTGCTATAGAGCCATCAGTCCCGCACCCACGCTGCGCGTTTTCCCCAGACGCCCCAACGCTACGGGCTTGCCCGAATCCATGGTTGGCATGCATCCATCTAAATTGAACAGCAGCAAGTTCGATGGTCGTGAGCCTCTGAGGGAGACGGAATGCAAAGACGAGTGTTTGGCGCATGGATGTGCGCATCGGTGCTGATGACGGGCACAGCCTGGGCCCAGGACAGCTATCCCAGCCGCCCCATCAGCCTGGTCGTGCCCTACGGCGCGGGCGGCGTGACCGACGTGGTGGCGCGTGCGCTGGCCCAGGGCATGGGCAAGCAGCTGGGGCAGACCGTGGTGATCGAGAACAAGCCCGGCGCAGGCGCGTCCATGGGCGTGATGGAGATGCGCACGGCCAAGCCCGATGGCTACCGCCTGACGCTGGCGCCCGTGAGCATCTTCCGCCAGCCGCACATCCAGAAGGTGCAGTACGACCCGGTGCGCGACCTCAGCTACATCGCCACCTACATGACCTATGACTTCGTGCTGGCCGTGCCCCAGGACTCGCCGTTCAAGACGGTGCAGGACCTGGTCGAGTTCGCCAGGAAGAATCCGGGTGCCGTGGACTACGGCACGCCGGGCAAGTTCACGGCCAACCATGTGGTGATGGCGCTGCTGGAGCAGGCCACGGGCTCACGCTTCACGCATGCGCCGTTCAAGGGCGATGCCGAGGCGCTGAACTCGCTGATGGCCGGCCACATCAAGTCCGGCGTGTACGCCAACACGGTGCTGCCCTACCTGAGCTCAGGCAAGCTGCGCGCCCTGGCCTCGGCCTCCGAGGTGCGGCCCGAGGCCTTTGCCAACGTGCCCACTTTCCGCGAGGCCGGTTATGCCTTCGATGTGCCCTCGCCCCTGGGCATCGCCGGGCCGCGCGGCCTGCCGCCCGGGATCGTGCGCAAGCTCGAAGCCGCCATCAAGGCCGCCATGGACGACCCGGCCTTCCGCCAGGTCGTCGGCAACTACGGCGTGCGCACGCAGTTCCGTGGCAGCCAGGAGTACACGGCATTCGCCAAGAAGGCGTTCGAGGACGAGAAGAAGATCGTGCAGAACATCGGCCTGGAGGATTGAGGCCGCTAGGCGGGCGGCAGCCCGGCCATGGCCCGCAGGTCCACCAGCCGGTCGTACTCGGCCGCCGTGACCAGCCCCAGCTCCACGGCCGCTTCGCGCGGCGCAATGCCGCGCGCCATGGCTTCGCGCGTGATGCGTGCCACGGCGTCGTAGCCCAGCAAAGGGTTGAGCGCGGTGGCCTGCAGCAGGGAGTGGCTGACCTGCTGCTCCAGCCGCTCCGTGTGCGCCTGCAGGCCGGCCACCAGCGTCTCGGCAAACACGCGGCTGGCGTCGCCCAGGGCGCGCATGGCGCGCAGCAGGTGGTGGATGAGCACGGGCTTGGCCACGTTGAGCTCGAAGTGCCCGGCCGAGCCCGCCAGCGTGACGGTGAGGTGGTGGCCCATGGCCTGGTAGGCGGCCTGGACCACGACTTCGGCCACGGTCGGGTTGCGCTTGCCCGGCATGATGGAGGAGCTCAGGCCATCGTCGGGAAACACCAGCTCGCCCAGGCCGCAGCGCGGGCCTGAGCCCAGCAGGCGGATGTCATTGGCCATCTTGGCCAGCGAACCGGCCACCACGTTGAGTGCGCCCGAAACCTCGATGAGCGCATCGTGCGCGGCCATGCCCTCGAACTTGCAGGGATTGGGCGTGACCGCCAGCCCCGTGAGCGCCTGTATTTCCTCGCAGAAGACCCGGTCGAATCCGGCCGGCGCATTGAGCCCCGTGCCGGCCGCCGTGCCGCCCTGGGCCAGGCTCCACAGCCGGGGCTGCGTGGCCTGCAGCCGGTGGATGCCATGGCCTATCTGGTGGGCGAATGTCTCGAAGCTCTGGCCCAGCGTCATGGGCACGGCGTCCATCAGGTGCGTGCGCGCCACCTTGAGCACGCCGGCAAAGGCCAGGGCGCGTTCCTGCAGGCGCTGCTGCAGCCGTTGCAGGGCCGGCAGCAGGTGGTCACGCAGCTCCAGCGCCGTGGCCAGGTGCATCACGGTCGGAAAGCTGTCGTTGGACGACTGCGAGGCATTGGCATGGTCGTTGGGGTGGACCGGGCTGCGCGTGCCTGGGGGCTGGCCCAGCATCTGGTTGGCGCGGTTGGCGAGGACCTCGTTGGCGTTCATGTTGGTCTGCGTGCCCGAGCCCGTCTGCCAGATGGTCAGCGGGAAGTGTGCGTCCAGCAGGCCGTCGCGCAGTTCGGTGGCCGCGGCCTCGATGGCTGCGCCGCGCTCGTCGTCCAGCACGCCCAGGCGCCGGTTGGCGCGCGCGGCCGCCAGCTTCTGCAGCCCGAAGGCGTGGTACAGGCCCTGCGGAAAGCGCTCCTCGCCAATGGTGAACAGCTCCAGCGCGCGCTGGGTCTGTGCGCCCCAGAGGCGGTCGGCAGGGATCTGGACGGGGCCGAAGGCGTCGTGCTCGACGCGGGTGTCAGCAGCCATGGCGTCAGTCCAGCGAGATCTTCGCGTCAGCCGCCACCTTGCGCCAGCGCTCCACCTCGGCGGCCGTGTGGCGGGCCAGCGCCTCGGGCGCGTACTGCTCGGCGGGCAGCAGGCGTATGCCCTGGGCGGCCATCCTGTCGGTCCAGGCCTTGTCGGCCAGCGCCTTGGTATAGGCCTGGTAGACCTTCTGCACCACGTCGCGCGGCGTGCCTTTGGGCGCGTAGATGCCGTACCAGGTGGCGGTCTCGAAGCCCGGCAGCAGCTTCTGGCCCAGCGCCGCCGCACCCGGGAACTGGGGCATGGGCTTGTCCGAGGTGAGCGCGATGGCGCGTATGCGCTCGCCCGCCAGCTGGGGCAGGGCGGTGTTGGTCTGGTCGAACATGGCATCGACCTGGCCCGAGATCACATCGGTCATGGCCGGTGCCGCGCCCTTGTAGGCCACCTGGGTGATCTCCATCTGCGCGCGGCTGGCGAACAGCGCCGCCACCAGGTGCGAAGTCGATCCCACGCCCGCATTGCCGAAGTTCAGCCGGCCCGGGTTCTGCTTGCCGAAGGCCACCAGCTCCTCGGCCGTCTTGTACGGGGAGTTCTTGCCCACCAGCAGCACCAGCGGCGTGTCGGGGAAGCGGAACACGGCCTCGAAGTCCTTGACCGGGTCATAGGCCAGCTTCTTGTACAGCGACGGCGCCGCGCCCATGTAGCCCATGTGGCCGACCAGGAAGCTGTAGCCGTCGGGCGCCGAGCGCGCCGCCTTGGCCGCGCCGATGGTGCCGCCCGCACCCGGAACGTTCTCGATGATGATCTGCTGGCCCAGCTGGGTGCTGGTGCGCTGGGCGATGTCGCGCGCCATGGCGTCCGTGGGGCCGCCGGCCGCGAAGGGAACGATCCAGGTCAGCGGCTTGGCGGGGTAGCCGCCCTGGGCGTGCGCGGCCAGGGCGAAGGTGGTGGCGGCCAGGGCAAGGGCCAGGCGTGGAAGATGGAAAGGCATGGTGTTGTCTCCTGTAGTGCTGTGTTCTGTCCTGGGCCGGGGTGTCAGCGGCCGCTGGCGGTATGGGCGCGCGACAGCGCAAGGGCGCGGTCCACCATTTGCGGGGCCTCGCCCAGGTAGTTGCGCGGGTCGGTGAGGCGCTGCAGTGCCGCGCGGTCGAAATGGGCCGTGACTTCGGGCAGGCGGGCCAGCGCGTCGGCCAGCGTGCCGCCCTCGGCGTTGACGCTGCGGCAGGCGGCATAGACGATGTCGTGCGCCTGCTGGCGGCCCGTGTGCGGGGCCAGGCCCATCATCACGGCCTCGGCCACGATCAGGCCGTCGGTCATGTCCAGGTTGCGGGCCATGCGTTCGGGATCGACGACGATGCCGCCCAGCATGAAGCGCGCCTGGTGCAGGGCGCCGGCCGAAAGCACGAAGCTCTCGGGCAGGGCCACCCATTCGGCATGCCAGGGGCCGGTGGCGCGCTCCAGGTCCTGGACCATGGCGTCCAGCATCAGGCCCGCATGCTGGCGCACGGCCTTGGAGGCGGCCAGCATCAGCTCGCTGGAGATGGCATTGCGCTTTTGCGGCATGGTGCTGCTGGCGCCGCGCCCCGTGACGAAGGGCTCGAACACCTCGCCGAACTCGGTGGAGGACAGCAGCATCACGTCGTAGGCGATCTTGCCCAGCGAGCCGGTGACCAGGGCCAGGAAATTCACCGCTTCGGCCAGGCCGTCGCGCGCCACATGCCAGGTGGTGGCGGGCACGCCCAGGCCCAGTTCCTCCATCAGCAATTGCTGTACTTCCAGGCCTCGGCCGCTCAGCGAGGCCAGCGTGCCTGCCGCGCCCGCGAACTGGCCCACCAGCACGCGCGGGCGCAATTGCTTCAGGCGCTCGGCATGGCGGTCGAACATGGCCAGCCAGATCGCGGCCTTGTAGCCGAAGGTGATGGGCAGGGCATGCTGCAGGTGGGTGCGGCCGGCCATGGGCGTGTCGCGGTGGCGTTCTGCCAGGTCGGCCAGGATGCTGCGCAGCGCGGCGATGTCGGCATCGACCAGGTCCAGCGCATCGCGCACCTGCAGCACGGTGGCCGTGTCCATGATGTCCTGGGTGGTGGCGCCCCAGTGGATGTAGCGGCCCGCGTCGCCGCACTGCTTCACCAGCTGGTGCACCAGCGGCAGGATGGGGTAGCCGACAATGTCGGTTTCCTTGCGCAGCAGCTCGAAGTCCAGGGCGTCGAGGCTGCAGCGCTGCGCGATCTCGTTTGCGGCCTCGGCCGGAATCACGCCGCAGCGGCCCTGGGCGCGCGCCAGCGCGACCTCGACCTCGATGTAGCGCGACACCAGCGCGCTGTCGGCGAAGATGGCGCGCATGGCCGGGGTGCCGAAGGCGTCGCGGAACAGCAGCGAATCGATGGCGGTGCTGGAGGTGAAGGACGGAAGGGTCATGGTGCGCAATTGCGATTAAGTTCGGACATATCGTTATTTTTATTTATGTACGTACATTACGAACATCCGGGTTTGCCTGGGGTGGGGGCCTGCGCCCATGGCTGAGACACGCTATGCCCAGGTGGCGCGCGACCTGTCCGAGCGCATTGCCTCGGGTGAATACGCCGTGGGCGCCCTGCTGCCCACCGAGCTGGAGCTGTGCGACCGCTATGGCGTGAGCCGCCACACCGTGCGCGCGGCGATTGCCGAACTGCAGCAGTCGGGGCTGGTATCGCGGCGCAAGAAGGTGGGCACGCGCGTGGAGGCGGCCCAGCCCCATGCGCACTACCGCCAGGCGCTGACCTCGCTGGAAGACCTGGTGCAGTTCGGCGCCACCCATGTGCGCGAGGTACGGCGCATCGAGGAGGTGGTGCTGGACCAGGACCTGGCCGCCGAGCTGGACTGCCCGGCCGGCAGCCGCTGGCTGGCCATCTGCAGCCTGCGCCGCGACGGCGCCGCGCCGCACCTGCCCATTGCCTGGACCGTGGTCTATGTGGATGCGCAGCGCTTTGACACGCAGGAACTGGCCGAGCGCGTGCGCGCCGCGCCCGAGCTGCTGGTCAGCAGCCTGCTGGAGCAGCACTACGGCCTGCGCATCGCCCGGGTGCGGCAGGCCGTGGTGGGGGCGCTCATTCCGGATGCGCTGTCGGAGGAATTGCAGGCCCCGGCAGGGTCAGCGGCGCTGAAGATCGTGCGCCGCTACCTGGATACCGATGGGGAGTTGATGGACCTCAGCGTGACCTTGCACCCGGCCAGCCGCTACACCTTGCATACGCAGCTGGACCGAGACTTGGCGAGTGTCTGACCTGTCAGTGGGGAGGTCAGTGCCATCTATAAAACTGGCGCGGCCCAATGCCAGGGACACCGAGCAAGGGCCGCCCCGCCGCGAGGGTGTCGTCCCCCTCCCTCGCGCAGCGAGTAGAGAGGCGCCGTGCAACGGGGGAAGCGGCGCAGCCGCTCAGGGGGTGTAGTTCTGCTCTGCCAGGAAGCCGCCGCTCTGGTGCGCCCACAGCTTGGCGTAGATGCCGCCCAGCTCCAGCAGTTGCTGGTGCGTGCCCTCCTCGACGATGTGGCCCTGGTCCATGACGATCAGGCGGTCCATGGCCGCAATGGTCGATAGCCGGTGGGCGATGGCGATCACGGTCTTGCCGTGCATGAGGCTGTCCAGGCTTTGCTGGATGGCGGCCTCGACCTCGCTGTCCAGTGCGCTGGTGGCCTCGTCCAGCAGCAGGATGGGCGCGTCCTTGAGCATGACGCGCGCGATCGCCACGCGCTGGCGCTGGCCGCCCGACAGCTTGACGCCGCGCTCGCCCACCTGGGCGTCATAGCCGCTACGGCCCTTGAGGTCGGTCAGCGTGGCGATGAAGTCCGATGCCTCGGCCTTTTGCGCGGCGGCCAGCATCTCCTGCTCGGTCGCGTCGGGGCGGCCGTAGAGGATGTTGTCGCGCATGGAGCGGTGCAGCAGCGAGGTGTCCTGCGTGACCATGCCCACGGCGCCGCGCAGGCTGTCCTGCGTGACGGTGCGTATGTCCTGGCCATCGATGGTGATGCGCCCGCCCTGGGCTTCATGGAAGCGCAGCAGCAGGTTCACCAGCGTGGACTTGCCCGCGCCCGAGCGGCCGATCAGGCCGATGCGCTCGCCGGGACGGATCTTCAGGTTCAGGTGGTCGATCACCTGCTTGCCGCCGTCCTTGTAGGCAAAGCTCAGGTCCTCGAAGGCGATGGCGCCGTGCGTGACCTGCAGCGGCCTGGCGTCGGGCGCGTCCACGATGGTGCGCGGCTTGGTCAGCGTGAGGATGCCGTCCTGGATGGTGCCCACGTTCTCGAACAGGCCCGTCATCTGCCACATCACCCAGTGCGAATAGCCCATCAGGCGCAGCGCCATGGCAATCACGGCCGCCACCACGCCCGCGCTGGCCTGGCCGGCCGACCACAGGTACAGCGCCGTGCCCGTGGAGCCCAGCAGCAGCAGGGTGATCATCAGGTGGTTGGTGATCTCGAACTGGCTGACCAGGCGCATCTGCGCATAGCCCGTGGCCTTGAACGCCTCCATGGCATTGCGCGCGTACTCGGCTTCGCGGCGCGTGTGGGCGAACAGCTTGACGGTGGCGATGTTGGTGTAGGCATCGGTCACGCGGCCCGTCATCATGGAGCGTGCATCGGCCTGCTCCTTGCCGATCTTGCCCAGGCGCGGAACGAAGTAGAAGCAGGCGCCGATATAGGCGGCCAGCCACAGCGCGAACGGAATCATCAGCCGCCACTCGAAGCTGGCCGCCAGGATCAGGATGCCGATCATGTAGACGCTCACGCCCACCAGCACATCGACCACCATGAACACCACTTCGCGCACCGACAGCGCGGTCTGCATGATCTTGGTGGTGATGCGGCCCGCGAACTCGTCCGCATAGAACGACATGCTCTGGCCCAGCATCAGCCGGTGGAACACCCAGCGCAGCCGCATCGGGAAGTTGATGGCCAGCACCTGGTGCATCACCGCCGTGTGAAAGGCCAGCAGCAGCACGCTGGACAGCAGCACGGCCCCAATGCCCAGCACCGTGCCGCGCTGCTGCTCCCAGAAGCCGACCGGCGACACGGTGGACAGCCAGTCCACCACGTGCCCCATGACGGCGAACAGCGCCGCCTCGTAGACCGACAGCAGGGCCGAGGTGCAGGTCAGCAGCGCGATCCAGCCGCGCATGCCTTGCGTGCAGGCCCAGATGAAGGCGAAAAAGCCCTTGGGCGGGACCGTGGGCTCGACGCTGGGATAGGGCGGTACGCGTTTTTCAAAGAAGCCGAACAAGATTTTTTTACTCCTTGGTCAAGCCATCGTAGGCCAGAGTCGGGTTTGTCCCATGCCCATCGAGCATGACCTTTTGGCGCAACATGTTTTGTAAGAGATCTCCACACAACTGGCTTACGCCGGGCCTTGCACCCGGTCCTGCATCTGGTCCGGTAGCCGGTCCTGCACCGTGTCTTGCCCCAGGATTTCACGGCGGCGTGAACACCGCAACAGTGCCGCCGATTGTCCGGGCCCGGGGCCGGTTCGTTGTGCGCAAATGGGGAATGCAGCATGCCGCTGCGGGCAACAAACCTGGTGCCCGTGTGGCCCAGGCGAGCTATCGCAGACATGAAAAAAGGCCTCTTGCGAGGCCTTGTGCTGCATGCCGCAGTGCGGCGGACGGGGCTTGCCGCCGTCAGGCCGGCAGAAAGCCTTCCACGGACAGGTAGCGCTCGCCCGTGTCGTAGTTGAAGCCCAGCACCTTGGCGCCTGCGGGCAGCTCGGGCAGCTTTTGCGCAATGGCGGCCAGGGTGGCGCCCGAGGAGATGCCGACCAGAATGCCTTCCTCGCGGGCCGAGCGGCGTGCGTATTCGCGCGCGGGTTCTGCCTCGACCTGGATCACGCCGTCCAGCAGGCTGGTGTCCAGGTTCTTGGGCACGAAGCCTGCGCCGATGCCCTGGATGGGGTGGGGCGAGGGCTGGCCGCCCGAGATCACGGGCGATGCGGCAGGCTCCACGGCGAAGACCTTGAGCTGGGGGAATTTCGCCTTGAGCACCTTGGCCACACCGGTCAGGTGGCCGCCCGTGCCCACGCCGGTGATCAGCACATCCAGGCCTTCGGGGAAGTCGGCCAGGATTTCCTGGGCCGTGGTGCGCACGTGCACGTCAATGTTGGCGGGGTTCTCGAACTGCTGGGGAATCCAGGCGCCGGGCGTCTGGCTGGCCAGTTCCTGGGCGCGGGCGATGGCGCCCTTCATGCCCTTTTCCTTGGGCGTGAGGTCGAAGCTGGCGCCGTAGGCCAGCATCAGGCGGCGGCGCTCGATGCTCATGCTCTCGGGCATGACCAGCACCAGCTTGTAGCCCTTGACGGCGGCCACCAGGGCCAGGCCCACGCCGGTGTTGCCGCTGGTGGGCTCGATGATGGTGCCGCCGGGCTGCAGGGCGCCGGACTTCTCGGCGTCCTCGACCATGGCCAGGGCGATGCGGTCCTTGATGGAGCCGCCTGGGTTGCCGCGCTCGGACTTGATCCACACATTGGCACCGGCGCCGAACAGGCGGTTGATGCGCACATGGGGCGTGTTGCCAATCGTTTGCAGGATGTTGTCAGCTCTCATCGGACCTCCGCGAAGTGGTGGTGGTTGGACAGGTGGGGTTGGAGCGCAGCCGGCGTGCGCGGTCACCGGCCATTGTGCACGCAGGTGTTCTATGCATGGGCTATATCGATATGGCCTGGACGGCTAACATCGCCGCATGAATTTACGGTTCCTGGAAACCTTTGTGCTGCTGGCGGAGCTGCGCAATTTCCGCATGACGGCCGAGCGGCTGCACACCACGCAGGCCGCCGTCTCCAGCCGCATCGCCACGCTGGAGCAGGAGTTCGGCGTGCGCCTGTTCGACCGTGGCGTGCGCGAGGTCACGCTGACGGCCGACGGCGCCAAGGCCCTGGTCCATGCCGAGCGCATGCTGCGCCTCATGCGCGAGATGCGCGAGGACATGCTGGACAAGCAGGCCTATGCCGGCGTGATCCGCATCGGCGCCATCGAGTCCATCGTGCACAGCTGGTTCCCCGACTTTCTGGCCCTGCTGCAGCAGCGCTATCCGCGCCTGCAGGTGGAGATCGCCTGCGACACCACGCTGCACATGTCCGAGCAATTGGTGAAGGGCCAGCTGGACCTGTCGCTGCAGGCCAAGCCCGTGACGGCGGCCGGCGTGGGCCATCTGTCGCTGGGTGAATTTCCCATGGCCTGGGTTGGCAGCCCCCAACTGGGCATTGGCGACGAGACGCTGGGCCTGGCCGAGCTGGCGGCCTTTCCCATCATGTGCTTTGCGCGCGGCTCCGATCCCTATGCGGTGGTCGAGCAGCTGTTCTCGTCCGAGGGCATTGCCTCGGTGCACCTGAACTGCATCGCCTCGGTGGCGACCATGATCCGCGTGGTCTGCGACGGCCTGGGCGTGGCCGCCGTGCCGCCGGCCATCATCCAGCGCGAGCTGGCCGAGCAGCGCCTGCGCCTGCTGCGCGTGGACCGCGAGTTCCCCTCGCTGCCGCTGGTGGCCTGCTTTCGCAATGACCACCAGAACCCGCTGACCGAAGTGGTGGCGCGCGCGGCCGAAGAGACCGCCGCCGCCTTTGCGCTGAACCACGGCCAGGCCGTGGCGCGGCTGCCGGGCAGCGGCCTGGGCGGCTAGGCGCGAGGCCGCCAGGCCGCCTGGTCGATCAGCCCTGCGCCGAAGCCAGCAGCTGCTCCACGGCCAGCGCCACCGACAGCAGGCGCCGGTCCTGTCCGCCCAGTCCCGCCAGGCTCAGGCCCACGGGCGCCTCGCCTGCGCGATGGCAGGGCAGGGAGATGGCGCAGCCGTCCAGGAAGTTGATCAGCGTGGGGTTGCGCAGGATCAGGCCGTTGGCGCCGAAGTAGGCCTCGTCGCTCTGCGTGAGGTCGGCGATCTTCGGGGCGACCACGGGCACGGTGGGCATGACGATCAGGTCATGGCCGGCCATCTGCGCGCTGACGGCGGCAATCCACTGCTTGCGGCGTGCCAGCAGGTCGATGTAGTCGGCCGCGCTGATGTCCTTGCCGCGCAGGATGCGCGTGCCCACGCGCGGGTCGTATTCGGACAGGCGCGTGGCGATATGGTGCCGGTGCCAGGCCCAGGCCTCGGCGGCCGTGAAGCCGCCCTTGGAGTTGATGTCGGCCAGCTCGCCGAAGGGCGCGACCACGGCATGGGTGATGCGGGCGCCCGCCTGCGACAGCAGGGACAGGGCGCGCTCCCAGGCGGCGGCCACGGTGGCGTCCATGCCGTCCAGCACCACGTTGGTGGGTGCCAGCAGGCGCAGGCCCTGCAGCGGGGCGGCATGCAGCTCGCCCAGCGGCTCGCCGCTGAGGATGGCGTCCAGCGTGGCGCAGCAGCGCACGCTGGGCGCCAGCGGGCCGATGGAGTCCAGGTTGGCCGACAGCGGCAGCACGCCTTCCATGCTGACGCGGCGCGCCGTGGGCTTGAAGCCCGTGAGCCCGCACAGCGCCGAGGGAATGCGCACCGAGCCGCCCGTGTCCGAGCCGATGGCCGCCATGGCCATGCCATCGGTGACCGAGATGGCCGCGCCCGAGGACGAGCCGCCCGGGATGCGGCCGCCGTCCTCGTCACGCTGCCAGGGATTGCGCGGCGTGCCGTAGTGCGGGTTGATGCCCAGGCCCGAGTAGGCGAACTCGGTCATGTTGGTCGTGCCCACGATGACGGCGCCGGCCTGGCGCAGCCGCTGCACCACTTCGGCCGTGCGCTGCGCGGGCGGTGCGTCGGCCAGCAGGCGCGATCCGCCCAGGGTGGGAAAGCCCGCGATGTCGAACAGGTCCTTGACCGAGACCGGCAGGCCCTCGATGGGCGAGCGCGCCAGGCCCGCGCCGCGCAGCACATCGCTGGCGCGGGCCTCGGCCAGGGCGGCGCCCTGGAACACGCGCGTGAACACCTTGGGGCCTTCTCCCGACATGGTGCGGGCCAGGGCCTGCTCGGTCAGCTGCACCGAGGTGGTTTCGCCGCCATGCAGGCGCTGTGATGCCAGTTCCAGGCTGGGTAGGGGGAGGGCTTGGGTCATGGGGAAGGTCCTGTCGGTGAAGGCGGGCGGATGAGGAAGAGGGCAGGCGTGGGTGGATCGGAATAGGGGCTCAGGCCACGACGTCCAGCAGTTCGCTGCGGTAGCTGTGGCGGATGGAACGCTGGCTGCGGGGATCGTACAGCTCCATGCTGAACTGTGCCGACGCGCGGATGCCGCCGATGGCGCCCACCGTGCCGCAGGTCATGCCGCAGCCTTCGGGCAGCAGGGCCTGGCCGCCCGTGAAGCCTGCGATCAGGTCCTGGGGCGTGCGCAGGCTGGCCAGCGTGCCTTCCTGGTAGAGCACCTCGCGGCCGTCTTCCACGATCCAGGAGCGCACGACCAGCTCGTCCCAGTGGCCGGCCACGTCGGCAAAGCGCCAGGCCTGGGTGGCCACGGGCTTGACGCAGGCCTGCTTGGAGAAGGCCACGCTGTAGGCTTCGAGCTTGCGGTCCGTGTGGTCCGAGGCCAGGCTCACGAACATTTCGCCTTCATGCGTGAACACGAAGACCTCGACCTCGCCCGAGGAGTCCGGGCCCAGCACCTGCAGCGCGCTGCGCTGGCTCAACTGGTTGCTGGAGATGCGGTAGTACAGCGGCACGGCGCTGGGGCGCGGGATGCCGATGGCGGCCAGCTCCTCGATGTGGTGCTCGATGGCCTCGCGGTCGCGGCCGGCCCAGCCGGCTACGATCAGGGTGTCGAAATCAGGGGCGAAGGTCTGGCCCTCGGGGGTGGTGAACTGCAGTTGCATGGCAGGCGATCCAGGGAAAAGGCGGGGCCGCAGGCCCCGGTGGGAAAGAGGACAGGGCAGTGGCGCGCGCCCGGCGGCGCGCGGGCCTCACTGCTTCTTGACGAAGAGCACGACCAGGAAGGCGGCCATGAATTCCAGCGCGGCCACGAAGTACAGGCCCGAGGACAGCGACCCCGTGCTGGTCTTGAGCGCGCCGATCATGTAGGGCGCCACGAAGCCGGCCAGGTTGCCGATGGAGTTGATCAGCGCAATGCCGCCCGCCGCCGCCGTGCCGGCCAGGAAGGCCGCGGGAATCGACCAGAACACGGGGAAGGCCGCAAGAATGCCGATGGAGGCCAGCGTCAGCGCGCACAGGGCGAGCACGGCGTTGTGCAGGAACAGGCCCGTCAGGATCAGGCCGGCTGCCGCGATCAGCGCGGACAGGGCGCAGTGCATGCGGCGCTCGCCGGTCTTGTCCGAATGCATGCCGTTCCAGACCATGGCCAGCGTGCCGGCCAGGAAGGGAATGGCCGAGATCAGGCCGATCTGCAGCGTGTTCTGGATGCCGATCTCCTTGATGATGGACGGCGACCAGAAGGCAATGGTGGCGTTGCCGCTGACGATGCAGAAATACACGGCGGCGCACAGCCACACGCGGTAGTTGCGGCAGGCATCCAGGAAGGACACATGCTTGTGGCCGCCCTGGTTCTCTGCCTCCACGGCGGCGGTCACGGCGCGCTGCTCGGCCGGGCTCAGCCACTTGGCGTTGGCGGGCTTCTCGGGCAGGTACAGCAGCACGAAGAAGCCGGCGATCACCGAGGGAATGCCTTCCAGGATGAACAGCCACTGCCAGTTGGACAGATGGCCCACGCCCTGCATGCCGTTCATGATGGCGCCCGCAATCGGGCCACCCACGGCGCCCGCAATGGCGAACGAGGTCATGAACAGGCCGTTGACGCGCGCCCGGTGGCGGGCCGGGAACCAGTAGGTCAGGTACAGCACCACGCCCGGGAAGAAGCCCGCCTCCACCACGCCCAGCACAAAGCGCAGCACGTAGAACATGGCGGGCGTGGTCACATAGGCCATGGCCATGGAGGCGCCGCCCCACAGGATGGTGATGCGCGCCAGCGTCTTGCGTGCGCCGATCTTCTCCAGCAGCAGGTTGCTGGGCACCTCGAACAAAAAGTAGCCGACGAAGAAGATGCCGGCACCCAGGCCGTAGACGGCCTCGCTGAATTGCAGGTCGTCCAGCATCTGCAGCTTGGCGAAGCCGACGTTGACGCGGTCTATCCAGGCCAGGATGAAGAGCAGGACCAGGAAGGGGATCAGGCGCCAGGCGATCCTGCGGTAGGTGGCGTCCATGTCGGGGGACGATGCCCCGCTGGCGCCTTGGGCGCGGGGGTATGCGGCGGATGCCGGGCTGCTCATGGGGATCTCCTGTCTTCGAAAGTGCAGCGGGCACACGGGCCGGGCCTTGGGGGATGGGTCCGTGTGTCGTGGGAACGTCAGGCGGCGGGCGCTTGCATTCGTTCCATGGGCGGCAGTATCGAAACGCAGGACAGGGCTGTCCAACAAGAAATTATGAGCAGGCCTGAATGCAAATTCTTATGGGCAGCAATGGTGCGGGCCCCGCACCGGCATGCGGCGCGCGTGCACCATTTGCGCTCGGGAAAACCCTGATTCTTTCAGGCGGCGGCCGCCGCACGCGGCGCACGCAAAGGCTGCTTCCACAACTCGGCCAGCAGCAGGCCGCCAATGGTCAGCACACCGCCCACGGCGTGGTAGGCCGCCAGGGGCTCGCCCAATCCCATGAAGGCGATCACGGCCGTGAAGATGGGCACCAGGTTGAAGAACATGCTGGAGCGGCCCGGGCCGATGCGCGCCACCGACATCATCCACAGCAGCGGCGCGGCGATGGAGGCCATGATGCCCGCAAAGCCCACCAGCGGCAGGTTGGCCGCGTTCAGCCCCGTGCGCGGCGCCAGCAAGAACAGCGGCAGCTGGGCGATCACGGCCACCAGGATCTGCAGGTACAGCAACTGCACCGTGGCCAGGCGCGGCATGGGCCAGCGCTTGAGCAGGATGTTGTAGACCGCATAGGCCAGCATGGCCACGAACATCAGCGCATCGCCGCCATTGAGGCCCTGGGTGAGCAAGGTGGCAGGCTGGCCGGAGGACACGACCAGGGCCACGCCCGCAATCGCCAGCACGCAGCCCAGCACGGCGCCGCGGCTCAGCGCCTGGCCCAGCATGGCGGTGGACAGGCCCAGCACCATCATGGGCGTGAGCGAACCGATCAGGCCCATGTGCGTGGCCGATGTCATGTGGGCCGCGTAGTAGGCCAGGCTCTGGTAGATCACCATGCCCAGCAGGCCCAGCACGATGAGGCGCGGCAGCAGCGGCCGGATGTCGGCGCGCTGCCGCCAGATGGATGGCAGCAGGAATGGCGTGAACAGCACGGCCGCCACCAGCCAGCGGTAAAAGCCGATTTCGGCCGCGCCGATGCTGTCGGCCGCCATTTTGCTGACCACGGTGTTGACCGACCAGATGAGCACGGCGGTCAGAGGGAAAAGAAAAGACCCCATTGGAAAACTCCTAAGACGGGTCCTATGATCGCCCTGTCCGACTTGGAGTGCATCCCTTGATTCGGACAATCGATAACGCAACCCGGACCACCATGCCCAGCACGCCTGCCAGCAAACCCATGGTCATCCAGAACGTCGAGGATGTGCCGGGCGAGTATTACTTCCGCTACGACGAATTCGGCGCCCACACCGAGGCGCCGCCGCACAGCCACAGCTGGGGCCACCTGAACTACACGCCGCACGGCAGCATGCGCATGGAGACGGGTGGGCAGCGCTGGGTCTCGCCGCCTCAGTACGGCCTCTGGGTGCCGCCTGGCGTGGTGCACAGCTGCTATGTGGCGCATGCCGTGGTCTACCGCTCGGTCTACCTGGCGCCGGTGCTGTGCGAGGCGCTGCCCGCGCAGCCCTGCTCGCTGCGCATCGGGGCCATCGTCAAGGCCATCCTGGCCGACTTTGCGGTGCGCGATGTGCACATTCCCGCCACCGACGCCGACCTGCGCCTGGCGCGCGTGCTCTACGACCAACTGCTGGCCGTGCCGGTGGAGCCCGGCTACCTGCCGGCTGCCGAGCACCCCGCCCTGGTCCAGGTGCTTGCGCAGATGCGCGCCGCGCCGCAGGACCACCGCAGCCTGGCCCAATGGGCCGCCAGCGTGCACATGACCGAGCGCACCCTGGCCCGCCACTGCCAGCGTGAACTGGGCATGGGCCTGGGCGAATGGCGCCAGCGCATGCGCTACCTGCTGGCCATCGATGCGCTGGAGGCGGGCCTGAGCGTGCAGCAGATCGCCTACGACCTGGGCTACAGCACGCCCTCGGCCTTCATCGCCATGTTCCAGCGCGAGGCCGGCACCTCGCCCGAACAATTCCGCCGCGAGTTCTGCATGCCGCCGTGAGGCTGTTGCGCCATCTGCCTGCAGCCCCGCCCAAGCCGCGAGATAATGCCGCCCGTGAAGCACGCCAGACCGCCGCTGGTGCAATCGTGGAAACACGGCACTGGAGGAACGTCCGGACTGCACAGGGCAGCGTAGCAGCTAACGGCTGTCCACCGTGAGGTGAGGATCAGAGCAACAGAGACGAGTTTGGACGGAACAATTCCCCCCGGGTGTTCTGTGGGTCGGCGAAAGCCGAACCGGATGGCGCAAGCCATACGGTCCATGCGCAAGCATGGAGCCCACAGCCACCTTGGACGGGAACCGTCCAAGGTGAAACGGGCAATCTCTACGCGCAGCAATACCAAGTAGGCACACGTTGACGGGGCCCCCGGAGTGTGCGGGTAGGTAGCACCGAGCCGGGCGGCGACGCCCGGCCCAGATTAATGGCGGTCACATGCGGGCAACCGCGTGCACAGAATCCGGCTTATCGGCGCGCTTCACACTTTCTTCCATGCCCCGCCACTGGCGGGGCATTTTTCATCGCCGGGCCGCCCCAAGATGAAAAGCGGCCCCTCCCCGCGCGGGCAGCGGACCTTGCGCAGCAAGGGGAGCGTGGGGGCTATTTTTCATCGCCGGGCCGCCCCAAGATGAAAAGCGGCCCCCCGGGGGCAGCGAACCTTGCGCAGCAAGGGGAGCGTGGGGGCTATTTTTCATCGCAGGGCCGCCCCAAGATGAAAAGCGGCCCCCCTGGGGGGCAGCGGACCTTGCACAGCAAGGGGAGCGTGGGGGCTATTTTCATCGCCGCCTAGAACCGCTCCCAGGGCATCAGGTAGCGCCACTGGCCCTCGGGCACCTTGGCCAGAGACAGGCGGCCTATGCGCAGGCGGCGCAGGCTGACCACGCGCAGGCCCACTTCGGTGCACATGGCGTCGATCTCGTCAGGGGCGATGCCCTTGAGCGCAAAGCGCAGATGGTTCTCGTTCTGCCAGCTCACGCGGCAGGGCGGCAGCTGGCGCTTGCCGATCGGCAGGCCGGCCTTCATCAGTTCCAGGCCGTCCTCGTGGATCTGGCCCTCGACGCCGACGATGCATTCCTGCTCCAGCCACATGCCTTCCTCGCCCAGCTTGCGCGCCACGCGCTTGTCCTGGGTGTAGACGATGAGGCCGCTGGCCGGCAGCGGCAGGGGCAGGAAGGATTCGAGGTTCTTGAAGTGCTGGGCCAGCACCAGCAGCGGCATGGGCGTGTCCATCTGGGCCATGCTGGCTTCGCCCAGCAGGGAGTGGGCGCTGCGCACCCGGCCATAGGGCCGGCCCTGGGTGTAGCCCGCAGGCTTGTGCATCAGCAGGGTGACGGGCGGCACGGCCTCGGGCTGGGCGCCGCTGCGCAGCGTGACCTGCTGCTCGGGGCGCACGCGCGTCTCGGGCAGTTGCACGACCTTGCCGTCCACCTGGACGTTGCCGGCGGTGATATGCAGTTCGGCCTCGCGGCGCGAGCATTGTTCCTGTTCGGCCAGGCGCTTGGCCAGGCGAACGCTTTCAGATTCAGACATGCGCGCAGCTTAACCAGATACCAGGCCCCGCGCGCGTCGTCGGTCATTGCTGGTCATTGCTGGTCATTGCCGGTGATTGCTGGTCATTGCCGCCCGCACAGTGCACGGATGCGCTCCACATGGGCCAGCAGCGAGCGCTCGGCAATCGGCCACAGCTGGGGCGGGGCGTCGTCATAGGCCAGCCGCACCCAGTCCTGCACGCTGCCGTCGGGCTTTTTTTGCATGGCGGCCAGCACCTTGGCCTCGCGCGCCAGCCGGTGGGCCTTCAGCTTGGCGATCGCCTGGCGCGCAAAGCCCAGCACATAGCCATGGGCCGGCAGGATGAAGCGCGCATCGTGCGCGGCGCACAACGCGTCGAGCCTGTCCAGCGAATCGATGTAGTCGCGCATGTTGCCGTCAGGCGGGTCGATGATGGTGGTGCTGCCATTGAGGATGTGGTCGCCGCTGAACAGCAGGGCGTCTTCCTCCAGCACAAAGCACACATGGTTGGCTGCATGGCCGGGCGTGAACACGGCCTGCAGGGTGTGGGTGGTGCCCCCTTGCGCATCCTGCAGCACGATGCGCTGGCCGTCGGTCAGTGCGTAGTCGGGGGTGAAGCGGCTGGCCGGCCGGGCCGTGGGCGCCGAGGGCAGGCCGCCAATGGCGGGCCTGGGCCTGCCGGCCTGCACCGCCAGCGCCTGCAGCAGCGCGGCGCCCGGCGAGTGGTCGGCATGGGAGTGCGTGCACAGGATGTGGCGTATGTCGCCGCCCGCCGCATCGAACAGGCGCTGCACATGGGCGGCATCGGCCGGGCCGGGGTCGATGGCGGCGTAGCCCGTGGCGGCATCGCCCACCAGATAGCTGTTGGTGCCGGGGCCGGTCATCACGCCGGGGTTGGGTGCCGTCAGGCGCAGCAGGTTCTTGCGCAGGGGCACGGCGCGCTCGCTCTGCCAGTCCAGCGTGTGCAGGATCTGGCCGTCGGGGCAGACCATTTCCAGCTCGCCGAAGGGGGCCTCGTCCTCCATGTGCCGGGCTTCCTTGCCATTGAGAAAGCCGGTGCGCGGGCAGCACTGCCACAGCGGCTGCTCGCCTTGCAGGGCGGAGAACACGGCTTCGGTGCCCGCGAAGCGGCTGAGCCGGTCCAGCGTGCGGATGGTGGGGAAGATCATGGGAAAGCTGCCCGCGCGGTGGCGCTCCAGCGCTTCCTGCGGGCGCACCCAGATGGGCTCGAACTGTTCCGATCCGTCGGCGTCGGGTTCCTGATCCTCGGGCATGCGCGCCACGAAGAAGGGCACATCGAAGCGCCGGGGCTGGTCGCGGTCGGCCGTCCAGTGGGCCAGGTACCACAGCGCATCCACGGCCAGGCGCAGGCCGCGTGCCTGGCACTGGGGCACCAGCGGCGCCTTGCGGTCCAGCGTGGCCAGCTCGGCGGCGGATACCGGCCGGCCCAGGGCATCGTGGGCCAGCAGGATGCCGAGTTCCTCGAAAGTCTCGCGCAGGCCGGCGATGGCCTGGGTGATGCGCAGGGCATCAGCGGCCTGGGCGGGGCGGGTGTCGGCGCAGGCATGGGCAGCCTTGGCCGCGTCCTGGGCCTCGATGCCGCCGCCCGGGAAGACATAGGCGCTGGGCACGAAGCTGGCCTTGGGCGAGCGCCTTGTCATGAGCACTTCCAGTCCGCTGCCGTCCACGCTGTCGCGCAGCAGCAAAACGGTGGAGGCCTTGAGCGTGTCTACGGGCTGGCGCTGGGGGTGCAGGAGCTGGCTGGGGCGGGTCATGGGGGCATTATGCGGATTGGCCCGCCCGCCGCTGTTGCGCAAGAGACGCAAGTACTGCTGCGGGGCATGGCCCCGGATTGCGCCATGAGGCTGCCGTGCAGGGGATAATCGCCGGATGCAGATCCGCTTTACCAAGATGCAGGGCGCTGGCAACGATTTCGTGGTCCTCGACGAAACCGCCGGCCCGCTGGGCCTGAGCGCAGCCCAGTACCGCTTTCTGGCCCACCGCCAATTCGGCGTGGGCGCCGACCAGATCCTCACGGTGCGGCCCTCGCCCGGCGAAGGCATCGATTTCGAATATGTGATCCACAACGCCGATGGCGGCGAGGTCGAGCAGTGCGGCAACGGCGCGCGCTGCTTTGCGCGCTATGTGCACGACAAGGGGCTGACCGGCAAGTCCGTCATCCGCGTGCAGACGCTGGCCGGCCTCATCGCCCCCGAGCTGCATGCCGATGGCCGCGTCACCGTGGACATGGGCCAGCCCGTGCTGGAGCCCTCCCTGGTGCCCTTCGACAGTGCAGACCTTGTGCCCCGCCCGCTGGGTGCGGCGCAGCAATGGCCCCTGCAGCTGGGCGACGAGGCCACGGTCTGGATCGCTCCCGTTTCCATGGGCAACCCGCATGCGGTGCAACTGGTGGACGATGTGGACCACGCCCCCGTGGCCACCTGGGGCCCGCTGATCGAGCGCCATGTGCGCTTTCCCCAGCGCGTCAATGCGGGATTCATGCAGATCGTCGATCGCGGCCAGATCCGGCTGCGTGTTTACGAGCGCGGCGCCGGCGAGACGCTGGCCTGCGGCACGGGCGCCTGCGCGGCCGTGGTGGCCGGCATTCGCTGGGGGCTGCTCGACGCGCGCGTCGATGTGCACACCCGCGGCGGCCGGCTGACCATCGAGTGGGACGGCGGCGCAGTGCGCATGACCGGCCCCGCAGAGTTTGTTTTTGAAGGACAGATCGAGGTTCCCGACCAGCCATGAACAGCACTACCGATATCGCCGTCACCGAAGAGACGATTGCCGACTACCTGCTGAACCATCCGGAATTCTTCGAGCGCCACGCCGAGATGCTCGCGCGTGTGCAGCTGGTCAGCAGCCACAGCCCGCGTACCGTCAGCCTGCAGGAACGCCAGGCCGAGATGCTGCGCGAGAAGATCAAGGGCCTGGAGCACCGCATCATGGACATGATGCGCCACAGCAGCGAGAACGCCTCCATCGGCGACAAGCTGCATGCCTGGAGCTGCGCCCTGGCCAAGGTCCAGGACCTGCGCGAGCTGCCCCACGCGCTCACGGCCAGCCTGCAGCATGTCTTCGAGGTGCCCCAGGTGGCCCTGCGCCTGTGGAACGTCTCCGGCGCCCAGACCAGCAGCATCTACACCATGGGCGTCAGCGAGGACGCCAAGTCCTTCGCGGCGTCGCTGACGATGCCGTTTTGCGGTCCCAACATGGGCTTCGAGCCCGGTGGCTGGCTGGTCGATCCCGATGCGGCCCAGTCCCTGGCCCTGCTCACGCTGCATGACGGGGACAGCATCAACCCGGCCAATGCCTTCGGCATGCTGGTGCTGGGGTCTCCCGATCCGCTGCGCTTCGAGGCCACCATGGGCACGGAATTCCTCTCGCGCATCTCGGCCCTGGCCAGCTCGGCCCTGTCGCGCATGCGGCCCGTGCCGCTGACCCTGGCGCGCGGCTGACCGGCTGAAAGCCCATGCCGGGAGCATCGGACAGGGACGGGCTCCCGGAAGGCGATCTTCCGGCAGAGGATCTGGGGGCAGAAAACCTGGCGATGCTGCCCGCCGCCGTCCATGCCTATCTGGAGCATGTGCGCGTGCAAAAGCGCCTGGCGGACCGCACCTGCGCACTCTATGCGCTGGACATGGCCCGGCTTTGCACCATGGCCCGCGACGCCGGCCAGGAGCTGCTGGCGCTGCAGCCCGCCCACATCCGCCGCTTCGTGGCCCAGATGCATTCCCGGGGCCGCAGTCCGCGCGGCATTGCGCTCATCCTGTCCGGCTGGCGCAGCTTCTTCCGCTGGGCGGCCCAGCAATCGCTGGTGCCTTTCAATCCCGTCGAAGGCGTGCGCGGTCCCAAGGCCCCCAAACCCCTGCCCAAGGCATTGGGCGTGGACGATGCCGTGCAGCTGGCCGCCTTCAGCAACGCCGACGCCGACCCCTGGATCGAGGCACGTGACGCCGCCATCACCGAGCTGCTCTACAGCTGCGGCCTGCGCGTGGGCGAGCTGGTGGGCCTGGACGTGGCGCCCGGCCAGGACACACAGCGCCAGGGCCGCGGCTGGATAGACCTGCAGGCCGCCGATGCCCATGTGCAGGGCAAGGGCGGCAAGCGGCGCACCGTGCCCGTGGGCGCCGCCGCGCTGCAGGCGCTGCAGCGCTGGCTGGTCTTGCGGGAGACGGGCCTGGCTGGCGCGGCGGCCCAGGCGGCGCGGCAGGAGCCGGCGCTGTTCATTGGCCGGCGTGGCGAACGCCTGGGCGCGCAGTCGGTCTGGGCGCGGCTGCGCCAGCGCGGCCAGCAGGCCGGCCTGTCGGCCGGTGTCCATCCCCATGTGCTGCGGCATTCGTTTGCCAGCCACATGCTGCAGTCCAGCGGCGACCTGCGCGCCGTGCAGGAATTGCTGGGCCACGCCAGCATCTCGACCACGCAGATCTACACGCGCCTGGATTTCCAGCATCTGGCCCAGGCCTACGAGAGCGCCCATCCGCGCGCGCGGCGCCAGAGCGAGGACGGGAGAGACAGTGGCGATGGCGATGAAAAGGGTAGCCTCGGATAAGAAAGGCCAAGCCCTCAGGCAAAACGGCACTTGACAGGCTCGCTAAACTTATTCGGAACGTCTTTTCGACAAGGCCCGTCCATGGTGGACGGGCCTTGCCGCTTCCCTTTGCTGAATTTTCTGAAAGCAATCCCATGGCACTGATTCCCGTCACCATCCTCACCGGCTTCCTGGGCTCGGGCAAGACCACGCTGCTCAAGCGCGTGCTCAGCGAGTCCCACGGCATGAAGATCGCCGTGATCGAGAACGAGTTCGGCGAAGAGAACATCGACACCGACATCCTCAAGACGGAGTCCAAGGAGCAGATCCTGCAGATGAGCAACGGCTGCATCTGCTGCACCATCCGCGAAGACCTGCGGGAAACCCTGCAGCTGCTGGCCGCCAAGCGCCGCAAGGGCCTGGTGGAGTTCGACCGCATCGTGATCGAGACCACGGGCCTGGCCGATCCGGGCCCCGTCGCCCAGACCTTCTTCATGGACGACGAGATCGCCGAGACCTATCTGATCGACTCCATCCTCACCCTGGTCGATGCCAAGCACGCCAACCAGCAGCTGGATGACCGCCAGGAGGCGCGCCGCCAGGTCGGCTTTGCCGACCAGCTCTTCCTGTCCAAGACCGACCTGGTCAGCGAGGACGAGAAGAACGCGCTCATCCACCGCCTCAAGCACATGAACCCGCGCGCGCCCATTCGCGCCGTGCATTTCGGCGAAGTGCCCCTCAACGAGGTCTTCGACCTGCGCGGCTTCAACCTCAATGCCAAGCTGGACATCGACCCCGACTTCCTCAAGGAAGACGACCATGACCACGGACATGACCATGGCCACAAGCATGAGCATGACGAGCACTGCGGCCACGACCATGGCCACGAGCACGACGAGAACTGCGGGCACGACCACGCCCATGACCACGAGCATGGCGAGCACTGCAAGCATCCGCACCACCATCACCACGATGACGACGTCAAGAGCTTCGTCTACCGTGCCGACCGTGCCTTTGACCCTGCCCGCCTGGAGGATTTCCTGGGCGCCATCGTCAATATCTACGGCCCGCGCATGCTCCGCTACAAGGGCGTGCTGAACATGCAGGGCACGGAGCGCAAGGTCATTTTCCAGGGCGTGCACCAGCTCATGGGCAGCGATCTGGGACCGCAGTGGGCCGAAGGCGAAAAGCGCCAGAGCAAGATGGTCTTCATCGGCATCGACCTGCCCCAGGACATCTTCCTGCAGGGCCTGGAGCAGTGCCTGGTCTGATTTTTTTGTGAACCTTTGTGGGCAATCGGAGGGCTTTTTGCTGACATCTGATTGACGCAGGGGCCGCCCGCATATGCGGGCGGCCCCTTTGCATTCCTGTGGGGTATGTGCAACGGCTTGCGCTCCTGTAGAGCATCGATACAATCGCGCCCCTGAAGAGAGCCCCCAAGCCCAATGGACTGCCCCGCAGGGTCGCCCATACCGTGAGGAGACAGCAAGTGAGCGCCGAATCCAGCAAGAAGCCGTCAGTGGCCGCCCCGGCCCCGGCTGCAAGCCAGAAGGCCGCGGTCCGCACTGCGGTCGGCTTTGCCGACCTGGTGTCTCTTGCTGGCCGCGAAGGGGCTCTTTGCACGCACGGCCGCCGCACGGCCTGGATTGCCGCACCCCGCCGCATGGGGAAATCGGCAGGTTCCGCAACTGCGGCGATCGGCTGTCCTACACGGCATTCGACCCGGGCGCCCCGATTGACAGTACCATCCATGGCCCCGTCCGAAGCCCTCGGCGCGGACTAAGTTAGCGAAACCAACACTATGCCTACCACTACGCAAACTCCTTCGTCGGGATCGACGAAACGAGACCCCAAGCTGGCCAATGCCTGGAAGACCAAGTCGGTGGAAGAACTGACGGATGCCGAAGTGCTGGCCATGTCGGATGACGACTACATGAATGAGAAGCAGATGGCGTTCTTCCGCCTCAAGCTGCTCACTCTCAAGCACGACATGCACATCAATGCGGGCGAGACGGCAGAAAACCTGCGCGAGGACACCGTGGTGGTTCCCGATCCGGCCGACCGCGCCACCATCGAGGAAGAGCATGCGCTGGAACTGCGCACGCGCGACCGCGAACGCAAGCTGCTCAAGAAGATCGAGCAATCCATTGCACGCATCGACGCAGGCGACTACGGCTACTGCGACGAAACCGGCGAGCCCATCGGCGTGGGCCGCCTGCTGGCGCGCCCCACGGCCACGCTGTCGCTGGAAGCCCAGCAGCGCCGTGAGCTCAAGCAGAAGATGTATGGAGATTGAGTTGCAGCAACGGCCTGCAGGCCGCCGGTGCTAATCTGACTCGCCATGGCAAAAGAAGAGAGCAGCAAATCGGGGGGGTTGTTGTCCAAGGTGGTGCGCTTTGTGCGCCACCCTACGGTCAACTGGTCCGACCTCGATGGCCTGGACGGGGAGCAGGAAAGCCAGTACAGCAAGCAGGCGCTCAAGGAAATGATCGAGCGCAAGCGCCGCAACGATTTCGTGCGCAAGCGCGAGTTCGACCAGTTGCGCCGCCTGCGCCAGGCCGAGCTGCAACAGGCCTCCCGGCCGGGCAGCGCACCGGTCGGTGTGCCCAGCCCCGCCGCGCAGGGCTCCCAATTTCTCAGCAGCCTGCTGAGCTCCAAATCCTCCGGTGAACGCGCCGTCACGCTCAAGAAGATCGACGAGATCGAGGCCCAGATGTCCCAGCAATGGTGGCGGGGCAAGCAGGCGGCCGATGCCACCACCATCCCCATGGCGCTGCCTGCGGGCGGCAACCCCGCTCCGGCCTCGTTTCGCAGGCAGCCGCCGCCGTCTGGGCAGATTCCCATGCTCAGCGACGTGGTGCCGCCGGCCATTGCCTCGGCTGGCGAGGCGGCAGCCTTTGCCACCACCTTGCCCATGAGCCTGGCACCTGCGCCGCAGGTGCCCTCCGTCTCGACGGCTCCCATCATTGACCCCATGCCCATGGCCCGTCCCCTGCGGCCATTGGAGGGTGCGACCGATTTCCTGCCGGCCTTCGCGGCCACCGAGGTCTCTCCGCCGCAGCCCATGGACATGGTGCCGCCCTGCTTCGTGGTGTTCGAACACGATCCCGACCTGGAAGAGCCGGCGATCCTCTTTGCCAACGGCGATGTGGATGGCGCAGAGCAGGGCATGCTGGAGCTGATCGACCGGCGCGATGTCCCCGCGCAGTTGCCGGTCTGGCTGGCCTTGCTGGACCTGTACCGCGCGGCCGACCGCCCCCTGCAGTTCGACAAGGCGGGCATCGAATTCGCGGCGCGCTTCGGCCGCTCCGCTCCCCAATGGTTTGCGATGCCGCAGCAGCGCACCGCCCCCGCGGTGTCCATGCCGGGCGCGGCGGCAGGGCGTGGCTGGCGCTGGAGCGCGCCTGCCCAGATCACGCCGAGTGCCGTGACGGCGCTGAAGGCCTCCCAGGCCAAGGCTTCCAGCCCCTGGAGCCTGGACTGGGCTGCCGTGGCCGGCATCGATGATGCAGCGGCCACGCCCCTGGAGGCGCTGCTGCAGCAATGGGCGGGCTCCCCGGGCGTGTTCGTGCTGCTCAATGCGGACCGGCTGCTGGCGCTGCTGGGCACGCTGGCTCCCTCGGGCGATTCCAGCGTGGATACGCTGTGGTGGCGGTTGCGCATGGCGGTGCTGCGGTTGATGAACCGGCAGGATGATTTCGAACTGGTGGCGCTGGACTACTGCGTCACCTATGAGGTCTCGCCTCCCCCGTGGATGGACCCGGCCTGCCAGTGCCTGACGCAAGCCGTCGAAACCGAGGGCGCGCAGGCGCCCCTGCAGGCAGGCGTTGCAGCCACGGCGGACGCCGTGCGATTTGCGCTGGCCGGCACCATTGAAGGCGATGCGTCCACCTGGCTGGACCCGGTGCAGGAGGGGGCCAGCCTGGGCGAGCCTGTGTTCATCGACTGCACCCAACTGGTGCGCATGGACTTTGCGGCGGCCGGCTCCGTGCTCAACTGGGCGGCCCACATGCAGTCGCTGGGCCATGTGCTGCAGTTCGGCCAGCTGCACCAGCTGGTGGCGGTGTTCTTCAACGTGATCGGCATCCAGGAGCACGCCCAGGTCACTCCGCGGCGGGACTGATCCTGCCGCACAGCGGCTGCGCCATGCCCCTTCCGGCAGGACGGCGCGCCACGCTGCGAAGAGGGCATGGGCATTCTTTGAGCAGACCCTTGAGAAGGGCGCCTTCGCCCTCATCTGGCACCGCTATGGAACAGTATCACGGCACCACCATCATCAGCGTGCGCCGGCAGACCCCCGAAGGCGTGCAGGTCGCCATCGGTGGCGACGGCCAGGTCACATTGGGCAACATCGTCGTCAAGGGCACGGCACGCAAGGTGCGCAAGCTCTACCACGGCAAGGTGCTTGCCGGCTTTGCCGGCGCCACGGCCGACGCCTTCACGCTGTTCGAGCGCTTCGAGGCCAAGCTGGAAAAGCACCAGGGCCACCTGACGCGTGCAGCCATCGAGCTGACCAAGGACTGGCGAACCGACCGCGTGCTGCGCCGTCTGGAGGCCATGCTGGCCGTGGCCGACGCATCGGCCTCGCTGATCATCACCGGCAACGGCGACGTGCTGGAGCCCGAACAGGGCATCGTGGCCATCGGATCGGGCGGCGCCTATGCGCACTCGGCGGCCAAGGCGCTGTTGACGAACACCGAGCTGTCGGCCGAGGAGATCGTGCGCAAGTCGCTGGCCATTGCCGGCGAGCTGTGCATCTACACCAACATGCACCACACGGTCGAGACGCTATGACACCCGCGCGGCGCCGGCATGCCCTGCAGGCCGGCGATCGAAACGCACGGCATTGAAACTCACAGTCGCCAGCGGCCAGGCAACGGTGCTGGCGGCGCAATGCATCGAATACACACCATGTCCTCTGCCATGACTCCCCAGGAGATCGTCTCCGAACTGGACCGCCACATCGTCGGCCAGGCTGGCGCCAAGCGCGCCGTGGCCATCGCGCTGCGCAACCGCTGGCGTCGCCAGAACGTGGCCGATGGCCTGCGCCAGGAGATCACGCCCAAGAACATCCTCATGATCGGCCCCACGGGCGTGGGCAAGACCGAGATCGCGCGCCGCCTGGCGCGGCTGGCCGATGCCCCCTTCATCAAGGTCGAGGCCACCAAGTTCACCGAAGTGGGCTACGTGGGCAAGGACGTGGATGCCATCATCCGCGACCTGGCCGAGGTGGCCGTCAAGCAGACGCGCGAGGCCGACATGAAGAAGCTGCGCCTGCGCGCCGAAGACGCGGCCGAGGACCGCATCCTCGACGTGCTCGTGCCCCAGGCCCGCAGCGGCGAGGTGGCCGCCGACAACACGGCACGCCAGGTTTTCCGCAAGAAGCTGCGCGAGGGCCAGCTCGACGACAAGGAAATCGAGATCGACGTCGCCGACGCGCCGCCCCAGGTGCAGATCATGGGCCCCCAGGGCATGGAAGAGATGGCCGAGCAACTGCGCGGCATGTTCAGCCACATGGGCCAGGAAAAGCGCAAGACGCGCAAGCTGCGCATTGCCGAGGCCATGAAGCTGCTGACCGACGAGGAAGCGGCAAAACTGGTCAATGAGGAGGACGTGCGCACCCGCGCCATCGCCAATGCCGAGCAGAACGGCATCGTCTTCATCGACGAGATCGACAAGGTGGCCACGCGCCAGGAAACCAGCGGCTCCGACATCTCGCGCCAGGGCGTGCAGCGCGACCTGCTGCCCCTGGTCGAAGGCACCAGCGTCTCCACCAAGTACGGCGTGGTCAAGACCGACCACATCCTGTTCATCGCCTCGGGCGCCTTCCACCTGTCCAAGCCCAGCGATCTCATCCCCGAGCTGCAGGGGCGCTTCCCGATCCGCGTGGAGCTGGACTCGCTGTCGGTCCAGGACTTCGAGGCCATCCTCACCCAGACCCATGCCTCCCTGGTCAAGCAGTACCAGGCGCTGCTGGCCACCGAAGGCGTCACCCTGGAATTCACGCCCGAAGGCATCACCCGGCTCGCCGGCATCGCCTTCGAGGTCAACGAGCGCACGGAGAACATCGGCGCGCGCCGCCTGTCCACCGTGCTGGAGCGGCTGCTGGACGAGGTCAGCTTCGACGCGGCCAATCTGTCGGGCCAGACCATCTCCATCGACGCAGCCTATGTGAACCAGCGTCTGCAGTCCGTGAGCCAGGACGAAGACCTCTCGCGCTTCATCCTCTGAAACGGGCCGGCTGCCGCGCAGCCGCCACCGAAGTGACTGCCCGCATTGCCGGGCAGTCACTTTTTGTAGGAGGGTGGCCCGAGTTGCAACCGGTCGCTGGCGAATTGAATCGTTGCAATTGCATGCAGGCTTTGAGAGATCACTTGCAGTCAGTCCTCTAAGTACTTGTAAAGCCAGGGATTTTTGTCATCACTCACATTGCATTCGGTCTCTAAGTCGTTGATTTCATTGCAAATAATTGTCCATTCCCGGGTTGTGAAACACCAAATTGCTGCTACAGTGCAAAAAAGTGCAATTAAGTGGTGAAAGTTGCCTTTGTGCCCCGATTTCCGGGACGCGATGGCTCCAACCGACCGGGGTGACTGACCGTGTTTCAAGGGGCGTCCTCGCTGAATCTCGATGGAAAGGGGCGGCTGTCTGTGCCGACCCGGCATCGTGACGCCCTCATGGCCATGGCCCAGGGCCAGGTCACCCTCACCAAACATCCCCATGGTTGCCTGATGCTGTTCCCGCGCACGGAGTGGCTGCAGTTTCGCGAGCGGATCGCGCAGCTGCCCATGTCGGCGCAGTGGTGGAAGCGCATCTTCCTGGGTAACGCCATGGACGTGGACATGGATGCCACCGGCCGCGTGCTGGTGTCGCCCGAGCTGCGTGAGGCCGTGGGTCTGACCAAGGAGGTCGTGCTGCTGGGCATGGGCAACCATTTCGAGCTGTGGGACAAGGCCACTTATGAGGCACACGAAGCGAAGGCCATGCAGGAAGAAATGCCTGCGGCCTTCCAGGATTTTGCGTTCTAGGAAAGAGGCGTTTTCTTGAATCAGCCGTTGCAACACATCACCGTTTTGCTCGACGAGGCCGTCGATGCGCTGCTGGACGGCGCCGCACAGCCCGTTGCCGGGCAATGGGTGGACGCGACCTTCGGGCGAGGCGGGCATTCCCGGCGCATCCTGCAGCGGCTGGGGCCGGATGCGGCCTTGCTGGCGTTCGACAAGGACCCGGACGCGATCGAAGAGGCAGCGCGCATCACCGATGCGCGTTTTTCGATTCGGCACGAAGGGTTTCGCCACCTCGGCGAGCTGCCGGCCGGCAGCGTGCAGGGCGTGCTGATGGACCTGGGCGTGAGCTCTCCCCAGATCGACAACCCCGAGCGCGGCTTCAGCTTCCGCTTCGAGGGTCCGCTGGACATGCGCATGGATACCACGCGCGGCCAGAGTGTGGCGGACTGGCTGGCGGAAGCCGATGCCCAGCAGATTGCGGAGGTGATACGTGACTACGGCGAAGAACGGTTTGCTGGCCCCATTGCAAAGGCGATTGTTGCTCGGCGCGAAAGCCAGGGGCCCCTTCGCAACACCGCGGAGCTTGCCGAGCTCGTGGCTGGCGCGGTCCGGACCCGCGAGGCTGGGCAGAACCCAGCGACACGCACATTCCAGGCTCTTCGGATTTTCATCAATGCCGAGCTTGAAGAGCTCGAGCAGGCGCTAGAGGCCAGCCTGCGCGTGCTGGCGCCGGGCGGACGCCTGGTGGTGATCAGCTTCCACTCGCTGGAGGACCGCATCGTCAAGCAGTTCATCGCCAGGCATTCCAAGGAAGTCTATGACCGGCGCGCGCCGTTTGCCGCGCCCACGCCCATGCGCCTTGAGGCGCTGGGCCGTATCAAGCCCAGCGAGGCCGAGGTAGCCACCAATGCGCGCTCGCGCTCGGCCGTGATGCGCGTGGCCCGCCGCACCGGGGTGCCTGCATGAAGCGCATGCACCGTCTGGCTCTGGCGCAAGAGGAGGGCGTGGCATGCTGCGCCTGAACCTCGTGCTGCTGCTGGCGGTGATGGCCAGCGCCATCTTCCTGGTGCACAACCAGTACGAATCGCGCCGCCTGTTCACCGAACTGGACCGCGCCGTGGCCGAATCGCGCCGCCTGGCCACCGAGCAGCAGCGCCTGCAGGTGGAAAAGCGCGCCCAGGCCACGCCACAGCGCATCGAGGTCATGGCGCGCGAGCGCCTGCAGATGAAGCCGGCCACGCCGGCCATCGCCCAATACGTCAATGACGATGCGCGCACCGGAGTGGCTCCATGACGCGCAGCGTGCTCTACACCTCCAGCCCCCTGCTGGCGTCCAAGACCCCCTTGTGGCGCAGCAAGATGATCGTGGCCATGCTGGGCCTGGGCTTTGTCGGCCTGGGCGCGCGCGCCGCCTATGTGCAGGTGTTCGGCAACGACTTCTTCCAGCGCCAGGGCCAGGTGCGCTTTGCGCGCACGCTGGAGCTGCCGGCCAACCGTGGCCGCCTGCTGGACCGCAATGGCCTGATCCTGGCCTCCAGCGTTCCCGCTGCCAGCATCTGGGCCATCCCCGAAGACGTGGAGCAGGACGACCCCGAGGTCAAGGCCAAGCTCAAGCAACTGGCGGTGCTCATGGAGATGCCGCTGCCCGCGCTGATGGAAAAGCTGGCCGACGAGGACAAGACCTTCGTCTGGATCAAGCGCCAGCTCGACTGGGACGTGGGCCAGCAGATCCATGCCCTCAATATCAAGGGCATCTACCAGCGCAAGGAATACAAGCGCCAGTACCCCGAAGGCGAATCGGCTGCCCACATCGTGGGCTTCACCAATGTGGAAGACCACGGCCAGGAAGGCATGGAGCTGTCCTTCGACAAGGAACTCGGGGGCAAGCCCGGTTCGCGCCGCGTGATCAAGGACCGCCTGGGCCGCGTGGTCGAGGGCGTGGGCGAGGAAGTGCCGCCGCAGGACGGCCGCGACATCCAGCTGTCCGTGGACAGCAAGGTCCAGTACTTCGCCTACCAGAAGCTCAAGGAGCAGGTCATCGCGCACAAGGCCAAGGCAGGCAGCGTGGTGGTCATGGATGCGCACACGGGCGAATTGCTGGCCCTGGCCAACTACCCCAGCTACGTGCCCGACAAGCGCAAGAACCTGACGGGCGAGCAGTTGCGCAACCGTGCCATCACCGACACCTTCGAGCCTGGCTCGACCATGAAGCCCATCACCATCGGGCTGGCGCTGGAGTCGGGCCGGTTCAAGCCGGAAACGCCCATCGACACCACGCCGGGCCGTGTCAACGTCACGGGCTCGACGATCTCCGACACCCACAACTACGGCCTGCTGACCGTGGCCGGCGTGATCCAGAAGTCCAGCAACGTGGGCACGACCAAGATCGCGCTGCAGATGCCGGCCAAGGACATGTGGGAAACCTTCTCGGCCGTGGGCTTCGGCCAGAAGCCGCAGATCGCCTTCCCGGGCGCGGCCAGCGGGCGCCTGCGTCCCTACAAGACCTGGAGGCCGGTGGAGCAGGCCACCATGGGATACGGCTACGGCCTGTCCGCCAGCCTGCTGCAGATGACGCGCAGCTACACCGTCTTCGCCAACGGCGGGCGCGTGATTCCGGCCACCATGCTCAAGACGGACGAGCCGCCCGTGGGCGTGCCCGTGTTCTCGCCGCGCACGGCCAATGAAGTGCGCAAGATGCTGGCCCTGGCGGCCGGACCTGGCGGCACGGGCCAGCGCGCCCAGACCATCGGCTACTCGGTGGGCGGCAAGTCGGGCACGGCCCGCAAGCAGCAGGGCAAGGGCTATGCAGCGGGCAAGTACCGCGCCTGGTTCACCGGCATGGCGCCCATCGAGAACCCGCGCATCATCGTCGCCGTGATGGTGGACGAGCCCAGTGCCGGCACCATCTACGGCGGCACCGTGGCGGCGCCCGTGTTCAGCGAAGTGGTGCAGCAGACGCTGCGCCTGATGGGCGTGCAGCCCGATATGGAAGTCAAGCCCTTGATCGTCGCCAACCCCGTGGAGGAGCCCTCGCTATGAGTTCCTCCCAAGCCCTGCGGGTGCTGTCCACGGCCACCGAGGCCGTCCAATGGCTGGCCGCCCGCCTGCAAGGCAGGGGCACGCTGCAGACCGACAGCCGCAAGGTCCGGCCCGGCGACGCCTTCATCGCCTGGCCCGGCGCGGCCACCGATGGCCGCGCCCATGTGGCCTCGGCCCTGGAGCGCGGCGCCATGGCCTGCCTGGTTGAAGCGCAGGGTGTGGAAGCCTTCGGTTTTTCCGGCGAGCACATCGCGGCGCTGCCCGGCCTCAAGGCCGCCACGGGCCTGATCGCCGACCAGTGGTTCCAGCATCCCAGCGCCCAGATCGACGTGCTGGCCGTGACCGGCACCAACGGCAAGACCACCACCGCCTGGTGGCTGGCGCACGCGCTGGCCCAGGTGAAGCTGCAGGAGCGCAGCGGCTGCGCCCTGGTGGGCACGCTGGGCGTGGGCGTTCCGCCCGCCATGGAATCCACGGGCATGACCACGCCCGACCCGGTGCGGCTGCAGCGCGCTTTCCGCGAGTACGCCGATGCGGGCCTGGCGGCCTGCGCCATCGAGGCCTCGTCCATCGGCATCGTCGAGCATCGCCTGGACGGCACGCGCATCCGCGTGGCGCTGTTCACCAATTTCACGCAGGACCACCTCGACTACCACGGCAGCATGCAGGCCTACTGGGATGCCAAGGCCGCGCTGTTCGACTGGCCCGGCCTGCAGGCCGCCGTCGTCAATGTGGACGACGCGCATGGCGCACGCCTGTGGGCCACGCTGCAGTCGCGCAGGCAGCCTGCCGCGCTCGACGTCTGGAGCATTTCCATCGAAGGCGCGGCGCGCCTGCAGGCCAAGGACATTGCGCTGGGTGCCGAGGGCCTGAGCTTCACCGTGATCGAGGCCGGCCACAGCCTGCGCATGCACACGCGCATGGTGGGCCAGTACAACGTATCCAACCTGCTGGGCGTGCTGGCGGCGCTGCGCTGCCTGGGCCTGAGCCTGGACCAGGCCGTTGCGGCCTGCGCCCAACTCGAGCCCGTGCCCGGCCGCATGCAGCAGATCGTCCAGCCCGGCCAGCCGCTGGTGGCCGTGGACTACGCCCACACGCCCGACGCGCTGGACAAGGCCCTGCGCGCCCTGCGCCCGGCCGCCGAGCAGCGCCGTGGCCGGCTGTGGTGCGTGTTCGGCTGCGGCGGCGACCGCGATGCCACCAAGCGGCCGCTCATGGGGCAGGCCGCCCAGAAGAATGCCGACTGTGTGCTGGTCACCAGCGACAACCCGCGCAGCGAAGTGCCCGAACGCATCATCGACCAGATCCTGGCCGGCATGCAGCCGGGCGAGAACCTGCAGTCCCAGGCCGATCGCGCAGCGGCCATCGCCCAGGCGATTGCGCACGCCAGCGAACGCGACGTGGTGCTGATCGCCGGCAAGGGACATGAGGACTACCAGGAGGCGGCGGGCGAGCGCCATCCGTTCTCCGACATGGCCGAGGCGCACAAGGCGCTGGCGGCCCGCGAAGGAAAGAAGCGGTCATGATGACCTTGCAACAAGCGCTGGAGCTGATCCAGTCGCATATCCCCCAGGCACGGCTGGTCGGCAACGGCCAGGCCGTGCTCACGCGCGTGCACACCGACACCCGCACGCTGCAGGCCGGGGATCTGTTCGTCGCCTTGAAGGGCGAGCGTTTCGATGCCAACCAGTTCCTGGCCCAGGCCCGCGAGGCCGGCGCTGCCGCAGCCCTGGCCCACGGCGGCCTGGAGGCCGCAGGCCTGTCCGGCATCGAGGTGCCCGACTCGCTGGCCGCCCTGGGCGCGCTGGCCACGGCCTGGCGCGCGCGCTTTGTACTGCCGCTGATTGCCGTCACCGGCAGCAACGGCAAGACCACGGTCACGCAGATGGTGGCATCCATCCTGCGCGCCCATGCGGGCGAGGCGGCCCTGGCCACGCGCGGCAACTTCAACAATTCCATCGGCCTGCCGCTGAGCATGATGCGCATGACCGCCCAGCACCGCGTGGCCGTGCTGGAGATGGGCATGAACCATCCCGGCGAGATTGCCGAGCTGGCCGCCATCGGCCAGCCCACGGTGGCCCTGGTCAACAACGCGCAGCGCGAGCACCAGGAATTCATGCACACGGTCGAGGCCGTGGCGCGCGAGAACGGCAGCGTGCTGCTGTCCCTGCCCGCCGATGGCGTGGCCGTGTTCCCGGCCGGCGACACCTACACGCCGCTGTGGCGCGAGCTGGCCGGTGCGCGCCCATGCCTGCTGTTCGGCGAGTCTGCCGATGGCGCCCAGGTCCATGCGCGCGATGCGCTGTGGCTGGGCGATGCCTGGCAGTTCATCCTGGTCACGCCCGAGGGCGAGGCCCCGGTGCGCCTGCACATTGCCGGCCGCCACAACGTGCGCAATGCGCTGGCCGCCGCGGCCTGCGCCCAGGCAGCCGGTGTGCCGCTGGCCGACATTGCACGCGGCCTGAGCGTGTTCGAGCCCGTGCAGGGCCGCTCGCGCGCACTGGGTGTTTCGGTGCAGGGCCGCACGGTCACCGTGATCGACGACAGCTACAACGCCAATCCCGACTCGGTGGCCGCGGCCATCGAAGTGCTGCGCGAACTGCCCGCTCCCCAGCTGCTGGTGCTGGGCGACATGGGCGAGGTCGGCGATCAGGGCCCGCAGTTCCATGCCGAGGCCGGCGCGCTGGCACGCAGCCTGGGCATTCCCCGGCTGTTCGCGCTGGGCGCGCAAAGCACATCCGCCGCCACCGCATTCGGTGCAGGTGCGCGGCATTTCGAAGACATGGCCTCGCTGCAGCAGGCAGCCTGTGCCGCGCTGCCCGAGGTGGGCAGCATTCTGGTCAAGGGTTCGAGGTTCATGAAGATGGAGCAGGTGGTTCAGGCGGTCGAGGCGGCCGGCAAGGATGACGGTCGCAAGAAGGAGGCCGCATGCTGCTGATGCTGTCCCAATGGCTGCAGGGCCTGTCCCCCGAGTTCGGCTTTCTGCGCGTCTTCCAATACCTCACGATGCGCGCCGTCATGGCCGCGCTCACGGCCCTGGTCATCGGACTGCTGGCCGGGCCGCGCCTGATCCGCATGCTGACCTCGCTCAAGATCGGTCAGCCCGTGCGCGGCTACGGCATGGAGACCCATCTGGCCAAGAGCGGCACGCCCACCATGGGCGGCGCGCTGATCCTGCTGTCCATTGCCGTGTCCACGCTGCTGTGGTTCGACCTGTCCAACCGCTTCGTCTGGATCGTGCTGCTGGTCACGCTGGGCTTTGGCACCATCGGCTGGGTGGACGACTGGCGCAAGGTGGTCAACAAGGACCCCGAAGGCATGCGTTCGGCCGAGAAGTATTTCTGGCAGTCCGTCATCGGCCTGCTGGCCGCGCTGTATCTGGTGTTCTGCATTTCCGAGAACTCCAATGCCCAGGTCTTCGAGCTGTTCGTCACCTGGGTGCAGTCCGGCTTTGCACTGGACCTGCCGCCCAAGGCGGGCCTGCTCGTGCCTTTCTTCAAGGAAGTCAGCTACCCGCTGGGCGTGCTGGGCTTCGTGATCATGACCTATCTGGTCATCGTGGGCGCCAGCAATGCCGTGAACCTGACCGACGGGCTGGACGGCCTGGCCATCATGCCCGTGATCATGGTGGGCTCGGCCCTGGGCATCTTCGCCTACGTCACCGGCAATGCCGGCTACGCCAAGTACCTTCTGTTCCCGCACATCCCGGGCTCGGGCGAGCTGCTGGTGTACTGCGCGGCCATGGCCGGTGCGGGCCTGGCCTTCCTCTGGTTCAACGCCCACCCGGCCCAGGTGTTCATGGGGGACGTGGGCGCGCTGGCGCTGGGCGCCTCGCTGGGCACCATTGCCGTCATCGTGCGCCAGGAAATCGTGCTGGCCATCATGGGCGGCATCTTCGTGGTGGAGGCGCTGTCGGTGATGCTGCAGGTCACCTGGTTCAAGTTCACCAAGAAGCGCTATGGCCAAGGCCGCCGCCTGCTCAAGATGGCGCCGCTGCACCACCACTTCGAGAAGAGTGGCTGGAAGGAGACCCAGGTCGTGATCCGCTTCTGGATCATCACCATGCTGCTGTGCCTGCTGGGCCTGTCCACGCTGAAGCTGAGGTGAGTCCATGAACACCGAAGACTTCAAGACCGACCTCCACGCACTGCCGGCCACCGAGCCCGCCGTCCCGGCGTCCCCTGCCGAGCCGGTGGAGCTGTCGGGCCTCGCGCCCGAAGGGCAGGTGGTTGCGGACCCGGTCCTGGACGATTCACCGGCTCCCGCGCCAGCCGGCGAGGCGGAGCCTGCGGCCGCCGAGGTGCCGCAGGCGCCTGTGGCCCTGACCGAGCCCGTGCCCGACATCGCCACGCTGACGGCGGCCAAGGATGCTGCCGCCTTCGTGGCCCAGATCTTTGCCGACCCCAGCATCTCCGACTCCTCCGATGCCGAGGTCACGCCCATTGCCGCCGAAGAGGCGGTTGAATCCGAACAGGTGCTGCCGCCCGTGGCTGCCGGCTGGCCCGGCGAGCAGGTCCAGCACCTGCAGGGCCAGCGCGTGCTCGTGCTGGGTCTGGGCGCCTCGGGCCTAGCCATGGCACGCTGGTGCGTGCGCTGCGGCGCACAAGTCATCGTGGCCGATACGCGCCAGGCGCCGCCCCAACTGCAGCAGCTGTCCACCGAACTGCCCCAGGTGCGCTTCGTGCCCGGCGAACTCTCGGCACAGCTGGTGGACGGCCAGAGCCTGAGCCTGGTCTACCGCTCGCCCGGCCTGAGCCCGGCCACCGTGGCGCCCGTGGTCGATACCGCGCGCGCCCAGGGCCTGCCCGTGGGCGGTGAACTCGATCTCTTCGCCATGGCGCTCAAGGCCCTGGCCGCAGCCCATGGCTACCGTCCCACGGTACTGGGCATCACCGGGACCAATGGCAAGACCACGGTCACTTCGCTGACCGGCCAGCTGCTGGAGCATGCGGGCCTGCGTGTGGCCGTAGCCGGCAATATCGGGCCCACGCTGCTGGACACGCTGACCCAGGCCATCGATGCCGAAGCGCTGCCCCAGGCCTGGGTGCTGGAGCTGTCCAGCTTCCAGCTCGATGGCGTGCAGATGTTCGAGCCCACGGCCGCCGCCGTGCTCAACATCAGCCAGGACCATCTGGACTGGCACGGCAGCCTGCGCGCCTATGCCGATGCCAAGGCCTGCATCTTCGGCAGCAGCGGCATCATGGTGCTCAACCGCGAGGACCCCGAGGTCATGCGCATGCTGCCGGCGCCCGTGGTGCCGCCGGGCAAGCGCCAAAAGCCGCAGCAGCGCGCACACATCACCTTCGGCGGCGACATGCCGCGCCGCCCCGGCGATTTCGGCCTGGAAGTGGTCAGCGGCATGACCTGGCTGGTGCGCGCCCATGAGGCCGACGAAACCGCCAAGGGCAAGAACGCCGAAGACCTGTACATCCAGCGCCTCATGCCTGCCGACGCACTGCGCATCCGCGGCCGGCACAACGCCATCAACGCCCTGTCCGCCCTGGCCCTGGCCAGCGCGAGCGGCTGCTCCCTGGCGCCGCTGCTCTATGGACTGCGGGAATACCGGGGCGAGCCGCACCGCGTCCAGCCCATTGGCCGCGTCAACGGCGTGGAGTACTACGACGACAGCAAGGGCACGAACGTGGGCGCCACCGTGGCTGCGCTGTCCGGCCTGGGGCCTGACCACCGCATCGTGGTCATCCTGGGTGGAGACGGCAAGGGCCAGGATTTCTCTCCGCTGGCCGCGCCCGTGTCGCGCCATGTGCGCGCGGCCGTGCTGATCGGCCGCGACGCCGGCCGCATTCGCGCCGCCCTGCAGGACTGCGGCGTGCCCCTGGTCGATGCCACCACCATGGCCGATGCCGTGGAGCTGGCCGCCTCGCGCGCCCATGAGGGCGATGCCGTGCTGCTGTCGCCCGCCTGCGCAAGCCTGGACATGTTCCGCAACTACGAGGACCGGGCCCACCAGTTCGTCGATGCCGTGCGCGCCCTGGCCCTGGACGCCGGGCATGAACTCGGAGGCACGGCATGACCGCCCTGAATCAGGCCCTGGCACGCATGCGCTCCTGGTTCGGTGGAACACAGGAGAAGGCCATCGACGTGCTGCCCGTGCGCCTGGGCGGCCCCCAGTACCACCGGCCCACGCAGACGCCGGCCAGCGTGCTCGGCCTGGACCAGGCC
The DNA here is from genome assembly GCA_031286585.1 of Delftia acidovorans. Taxonomy (GTDB): domain Bacteria; phylum Pseudomonadota; class Gammaproteobacteria; order Burkholderiales; family Burkholderiaceae_C; genus Comamonas; species Comamonas acidovorans_A. The sequence continues at coordinate 151,438 of JAITUC010000040.1, read as the reverse complement.
CTGATCTGGGTGGTGATCGGCCTGCTGGCCTGGAGCCTGATCATGGTGTATTCGGCATCGATCGCCATGCCGGACAATCCGCGCTTCGGCAAGATCGCGCCCACCCATTTCCTGATGCGCCATGCCATGTCCATCGGCATGGCCTTCGTCGGTGCCCTGCTGGCCTTCCAGGTGTCCATGGCCACCTGGGAGCGCATGGCGCGCAAGCTGTTCCTGGTGTCCCTGGTCCTGCTGGTGGCCGTGCTGATCCCGCACGTGGGCACCGTGGTCAACGGCGCGCGGCGCTGGCTGTCGCTGGGCATCATGAATTTCCAGCCGTCCGAACTGGCCAAGTTCGCCGTGCTCATCTATGCGGCCGACTACATGGTGCGCAAGATGGAGGTCAAGGAACGCTTCTTCCGCGCCGTGCTGCCCATGGGGCTGGCCGTGGTGCTGGTCGGCGTGCTGCTGCTGGCAGAGCCCGACATGGGCGCCTTCATGGTGATCGTGGTGATCGCCATGGGCATCCTGTTCCTGGGCGGTGTCAACGCGCGCATGTTCTTCCTGATCGCGGCCCTGGTGGTGCTGGCCTTCGTGCTGATCATCGCCACCTCCGAATGGCGGCGCGAGCGCATCTTCGCCTACCTCAATCCCTGGGATGAAAAGCACGCGCTGGGCAAGGGCTACCAGCTGTCGCACGCGCTGATCGCCATCGGCCGCGGCGAGATCTTCGGCGTGGGCCTGGGCCGCAGCGTCGAGAAGCTGCACTGGCTGCCCGAGGCGCACACCGACTTCCTGCTGGCCGTGATCGGCGAGGAATTCGGCCTGGTCGGCGTGCTCTTGATCGCCGTCACCTTCCTGTGGCTGACGCGCCGCATCATGCTCATAGGGCGGCAGGCCATTGCGCTGGACCGGGTGTTCTCCGGCCTGGTGGCCGAGGGCATTGCGATCTGGATGGGTTTTCAGGCCTTCATCAACATGGGCGTGAACCTGGGCGCGCTGCCGACCAAGGGGCTGACGCTGCCCCTGATGAGTTTCGGCGGCTCGGCCATCCTGATGAATCTGATAGCGATAGCGGTGGTGTTAAGGGTGGACTACGAGAACAAGTTGCTGATGAAGGGAGGGCACGCATGACGCAGCCCACCTCCCAAGGCACGCAACGCCAGCGCACGGCCCTGATCATGGCCGGCGGCACGGGCGGACATATCTTCCCGGGCCTGGCCGTGGCCCAGGCCCTGCGCGAGCGCGGCTGGAACGTGCGCTGGCTGGGCGCGCCCGGCTCCATGGAGTCGCGCATCGTGCCCGCCCAGGGCTTCCCGCTGGAGACCATCGAGTTCTCGGGCGTGCGCGGCAAGGGCATCATGACCCTGGCCTTTTTGCCCATGCGCCTGCTGCGTGCCTTCTGGCAGGCGCTGGCCGTGGTGCGCCGCGTCAAGCCCGACGTGGTCGTGGGCCTGGGCGGCTACATCAGCTTTCCCGGCGGCATGATGGCCGTGCTGGCTGGCAAGCCCCTGGTGCTGCATGAGCAGAACTCCGTGGCCGGCATGGCCAACAAGGTGCTGGCCAGCGTCTCCCGCCGCATCTTCACCGCCTTCCCCAACGTGTTCCCCAAGGGCCGCTGGGTCGGCAACCCGCTGCGCCGGGAATTTACCGAGCAGCCCGCGCCCGAGCAGCGCTTTGCGGGCCGCAGCGGTCCGCTGCGCCTGCTGGTGGTGGGTGGCAGCCTGGGCGCCAAGGCGCTCAACGAGATCGTTCCCCAGGCGCTGGCCCTGATTCCTGCCGATGTGCGGCCCGTCGTGCTGCACCAAAGCGGCGCCGCGCAGATCGATGCCCTGCGCGCCAACTATGCCGCCGCAGGCGTCGCGGCCGAGCTGACGCCCTTCATCGACGACACGGCGCGCGCCTTTGCCGAGGCCGATGTCATCGTCTGCCGCGCGGGCGCCAGCACGGTCACCGAGATCGCGGCCGTGGGCGCCGCAGCCATCTATGTCCCCTTCCCGTCGGCGGTGGACGACCACCAGACCACCAACGCACGTTTCCTGGTCGATGCCGGTGGTGGATGGTTGATGCAACAAAGCGCACTGACTGCCCAAAGCCTGGCCGAAATGCTACAAAATATGCAGCGTGCGACGCTGCTGGAGCGCGCTGGAAAAGCCAAGAAAATGCAAAAGACCGATGCCACCGCCGAGGTGGTCGCCGCCTGTGAGGAACTGGCCGCATGAAGCACGCCATTCATCACATCCATTTCGTCGGCATCGGCGGCGCCGGAATGAGCGGCATCGCCGAGGTGCTGCACAACCTGGGTTACGCCATCTCGGGCTCGGACCTGTCCGACAGCGCCACGCTGCGCCGGCTCGCCGGACTGGGCATCGCCACCCACGTCGGCCATGCGGCCGCGCACATCGAAGGGGCTGACGCCGTCGTCACCTCCACCGCCGTTCAGTCCGACAACCCCGAGGTGCTGGCCGCGCGCGAGCGCAAGATTCCCGTCGTGCCGCGTGCGCTCATGCTGGCCGAGCTCATGCGCTTCAAGCAGGGCATCGCCATCGCGGGGGCGCATGGCAAGACCACGACCACCAGCCTGGTGACCAGCGTGCTGGCCGAGGCCGGGCTGGACCCGACCTTCGTCATCGGCGGCAAGCTCAACAGCGCGGGCGCCAACGCCAAGCTGGGCCAGGGCGACTACATCGTGGTAGAGGCCGACGAGTCCGATGCGTCCTTCCTAAACCTGCTGCCCGTGATGGCCGTCGTCACCAACATCGACGCCGACCACATGGAAACCTATGGCCACGACTTCGGCCGGCTCAAGGGCGCCTTCGTCGATTTCCTGCACCGCATGCCGTTCTATGGCCGCGCCATCCTTTGCGTGGACAGCCCGGCCGTGCGCGAGATCCTGCCCCAGGTGGCCCGCCCCGTGACCACCTACGGCTTTGCAGAGGACGCCCAGGTGCGCGCCCTCAACGTGCGCGCCGAGGCCGGCAGCATGCATTTCACGGTGCGCCGCAGCAACGGCCAGAGCTATCCCGACCTGGACGTGGTGCTGAGCCTGCCGGGCGAGCACAACGTGCTCAACGCGCTGTCGGCGGTGGCCGTGGCCATGGAGCTGGAGATTTCCGATGATGCGCTGCTGCGTGCCTTCGAAAGCTTCAAGGGCGTGGGCCGGCGCTTTCAGCGCTATGGCGAACTGGCGGCTGCCGACGGCGGCAGCTTCACCGTCATCGACGACTATGGCCACCACCCAGTCGAGATGGCGGCCACCCTGGCCGCCGCGCGCGGCGCCTTCCCGGGCCGCCGCCTGGTGCTGGCGTTCCAGCCGCACCGCTATAGCCGCACGCGCGACTGCTTCGAGGATTTCGTCAAGGTCATCAGCCTGGCCGACGCCGTGCTGCTGACCGAGGTCTATGCGGCCGGCGAGGCGCCCGTGGTGGCGGCCGACGGCCGCTCGCTGACACGCGCCCTGCGCGTGGCCGGCCGTGTCGAGCCGGTGTTTGTGGAAAACGTTGCCGAGCTGCCGGCGGCCATTGCCGTCAATGCACGCGATGGCGACGTGTTGTTGTGCATGGGGGCAGGCTCGATTGGCGCCGTGCCCGGAAAGTTGGTTGAAATGCTTCAGAAACAAACGCTGCAGGCGCAGCAGGGGGCCGTGCAATGAGCAGCTTCGGCACCCAGATCGATGTCAAGGCACTGGGCAAGGTGGCCGTGCTGCTGGGCGGCCGCTCGGCCGAGCGCGAGGTCTCGCTGATGTCGGGCACGGGCGTGCTCAAGGCCCTGCTGTCGCATGGCGTGGACGCCCATGCCTTCGACCCCGCCGAGCGTGACCTGGGCGAGTTGAAGAAGGAGGGGTTCGACCGCTGCTTCATCGCGCTGCATGGCCGCTACGGCGAAGACGGCACGGTGCAGGGCGCGCTGGAGCTGCTGGGCATCCCGTACACGGGCCCCGGCGTGATGGCCTCCAGCATCGCCATGGACAAGATCATGACCAAGCGCATCTGGCGCTTCGAGGGCCTGCCCACGCCGGACTGGCGCCTGGTCGCCAGCGCCGGTGAAACCCGTGCCGCGCTCCAGGCCCTGGGCGCGCCCATGATCGTCAAGCCCTCGCGCGAGGGCTCGACCATCGGACTGACCAAGGTCTGGACGGCCGAGGAATGCGAGCAGGCCTATGTGCTGGCCTCGAAGTACGACCCCGAGGTGCTTTGCGAGGAGTTCATCGCGGGCGACGAGACCACCTGCCCCGTGCTCGGCACGGGCGAGGGCGCCCATGCGCTGCCCGTGATCCGCATCGTCGCCCCCGAAGGCAACTACGACTACCAGAACAAGTACTTCACCGACGACACCCAGTACCACTGCCCCAGCGGACTGCCGGCCGAGGAAGAGGCCGAGATCCGGCGCATCGTCGTGCGGGCCTTCCGCACGCTGGGCTGCCGCGGCTGGTCGCGCGCCGACATCATGATCCGCGCCAGCGACCGCAAGCCCTTCCTGCTGGAGATCAACACCTCGCCGGGCATGACGGGCCACTCGCTGGTGCCCATGTCGGCCCGCGCCATCGGCGTGAGCTACGAAAACCTCTGCCTGGGCATCCTGGCCAGCGCCGCGCTGGACGCCGCACAACCGGAGCAGGAGCACGCATGAGCTACTCCCTGCCGGCCCCCTTCGACGTCAAGCTCATGAACGTGACCGCCACGGTCCTGTTCGTGGGCGTGGCTGCGCTGGGGCTGGCAGCGGTGAGCTGGTGGGCGCTGCGCCACCCGGCCTTCAACATCGGCCGCATCGTGGTCGAGGGCGAGCTGGTGCACAACAACACGGTGACGCTGCGCGCCAATGTGGCGCCCGTGCTCACGGGCAACTTCTTCACCGTGGACCTCAAGGCCGCCAAGGCCGCGTTCGAGCAGGTTCCCTGGGTGCGCGAGGCGCAGGTGCGCCGCGACTATCCCAACAGCCTGCGCGTCATCCTGCACGAGCATGTGGCCGAGGCCTTCTGGGGGCCCGATTCGGGCACCGGCCTGGTCAACAGCTTCGGCGAGGTCTTCGAGGCCAACCTGGGCGAGCTCGACCGCGACGGCCTGCCGCGCCTGCAGGGCCCCGAGGACAGCGCCCCGCAGATGCTGCAGATGTACCGGCTGCTGGTGCCGGCGCTGGGGCCGCTGGATGTGGAGATCGACGGGCTCACGCTCAATGCGCGCGGGAGCTGGCAGCTCAGGCTGGCCAATGATGCGCAGATCGAACTGGGTGGCGGCAGCGTGGAAGCCGTGCTGCAGCGCGTGCAGCGCTTCGTGCGCACGCTGCCCCAGATCACGACCCAATACAAGCGCAAGGCCGACGCCATCGAGTCGGCCGACCTGCGCTACGAAGACGGATATGCGCTGAGGCTGCGCGGTGTGACCACCGGCACGGCCAAGGCGCCGGCTGCAGTGCGTCCCCGACGCTGAAGACGAGGGAGGAAAGACCTATGTACACGCACACCATGCAGCGACACAGCGACAGGACAGAACCAACCGGGGGCGGATGCTGATATGGCAAGAGAATACAAAGATGTGATCGTCGGACTGGACATCGGCACGGCCAAGGTCATGGTCGTGGTCGCCGAGGTCCTGTACAACGGCGAACTCAAGCTCGCCGGCCTCGGCGTGGCCCCGAGCAACGGACTCAAGCGGGGCGTGGTGGTGAACATCGACGCCACGGTGCAGAGCATCCAGCAGGCGCTGAAAGAGGCCGAGCTGATGGCCGACTGCAAGATCCAGCGCGTGTGCACCGGAATCACCGGCAGCCACATCCGCGGCCTGAACTCCAGCGGCATGGTGGCCATCAAGGACAAGGAAGTCACGGCGACCGACGTGGCGCGGGTGATGGAGACGGCCAAGGCCATCAACATCTCCTCTGACCAGCGGCTGCTGCTGGTCGAGCCGCAGGAATTCGTGATCGACGGCCAGGAGGTGCGCGAGCCCATCGGTATGAGCGGCATCCGCCTGGAAGCCAAGATCCACATCGTCACGGGCGCGCAGAGCGCGGCCGAGAACATCATCAAGTGCGTGCGCCGCTGCGGCCTGGAGGTCGAGCAGCTGCTGCTCAACCCGCTGGCATCGAGCCAGGCCGTGCTCACCGATGACGAACGCGAGCTGGGCGTGGCCGTGGTCGATATCGGCGCGGGCGCCACCGACGTGGCCATCTTCACGGGTGGCGCCATCCGGCACACGGCCGTCATTCCGATCGCGGGCGACCTGATCACCAGCGACATCGCCATGGCGCTGCGCACGCCGACCAAGGACGCCGAGGACATCAAGGTCGAAAGCGGCTATGCCAAGCAACTGCTGGCCGACCCCGATGCCCAGGTCGAAGTGCCGGGCCTGGGCGACCGCAGCCCGCGCATGATCAGCAAGCAGGCGCTGGCCGGCGTGATCGAGCCGCGCGTGGAAGAGATCTTTTCTTTGGTGCAGCAGGTGGTGCGCGATTCCGGCTACGAGGAGGTTCTGTCCTCGGGCATCGTGCTGACCGGCGGCAGCGCCGTGATGCCGGGCATGGTGGAACTGGGCGAGGACATCTTCCTCAAGCCCGTGCGCCGCGGCATCCCCAAGTATTCGAGCGCTCTGGCAGACATGGTGGCCCAACCCCGCGCCGCCACCGTGATGGGATTGCTCGAAGAGGCCCGCCTGGCTCGCCTGCGCGGTTTCAAGGTGGCACAAAAGAGTGGGTCGATGAAGACCGCTTTTGGCCGTTTCAAAGACTTCATCGTGGGGAACTTTTGATATGTGCTTTCATCGACTGCGCATTACCGGCCCGCCCACCGGCTTCCGAATACCGGACAGAAGACAGAATTTTCCCCAGACGGTGGTGACCACTTACAGAGAGCTACAGGAGAACCAACATGCCCATCGACATGATTGAAGTTGAAGAATTCAACCAGGGTACGCAGATCAAGGTGATCGGCGTTGGCGGCGGCGGCGGCAATGCCGTGGAGCACATGATCGCGCGCAACGTGCAGGGCGTGGAATTCGTCTGCGCCAACACCGACGCGCAGGCGCTGCTGCGCAGCAGCGCCCACCGCACCATCCAGCTGGGTGGCAGCGGCCTGGGCGCAGGCAGCAAGCCCGACAAGGGCCGCGAGGCTGCCGAGCTGGCCGAGGACGACATCCGCACCGCCATCGAAGGCGCGCACATGCTGTTCATCACGGCCGGCATGGGCGGCGGCACGGGCACTGGCGCAGCGCCCGTGATCGCGCGCGTGGCCAAGGAAATGGGCATTCTCACCGTGGGCGTGGTCACCAAGCCCTTCGAGTGGGAAGGTGGCCGACGCATGGCCAACGCCGACAGCGGCCTCAACGAGCTCGAAGCCAATGTCGATTCGCTGATCGTGGTGCTCAACGAGAAGCTGCTGGACGTGCTGGGTGACGACATCTCGCAGGACGAGGCCTTTGCCCATGCCAACGACGTTCTCAAGAACGCCGTGGGCGGCATTGCCGAAATCATCAACGAGTACGGCCATGTGAACGTCGACTTCGAAGACGTGCGCACCGTCATGGGCGAGCCCGGCAAGGCCATGATGGGCACGGCCAAGGCCGCCGGCCCCGACCGCGCGCGCATCGCCGCCGAGCAGGCCGTGGCCTGCCCGCTGCTGGAAGGCATCGACCTGTCGGGCGCCAAGGGCGTGCTGGTGCTGGTCACGGCCGCCAAGGGCAGCCTCAAGCTGTCCGAGTCGCGTCTGGCCATGAGCACCATCAATGCCTATGCCTCGCCCGATGCGCATGTGATCTACGGCGCCGCCTACGACGACACCCTGGGCGACGAGATCCGCGTCACCGTGGTCGCCACCGGCCTGTCGCGCCCCAGCGCACGCCGCCAGAACATGCAGGTGGTGCAGGGCGGTCTGCGCACCGGTACCGACAACATGAGCTACCAGCTGCCCTCGGCCTCCATGGGTGCCGCCACGGCGGCCGGCGGCCTGGTCGGCGGTGCCGCTGGCGGTGCCGACTATGCCAACAACATGTCGGTGCCCAGCGTCTGGCGTACCAACCGCACGCAGGCCGCTGCCCGCGTCGATGCCCTGGCCTCCGGCGGCATGGACGATCTGGAAATCCCGGCCTTCCTGCGCAAGCAGGCCGACTGAGCAGCGGCCCATACGGTCGCTGCATAGCCGTGATAGCGAAAGCCGTGCCAGGGCCATGCCCTGCGCACGGCTGCCGCGTTCTAAAATAGCCGGATGCTCCAACAACGCACCATCAAGACGATCACCCGTGCCGTTGGCGTGGGCCTGCACAGCGGCCAGCGCGTCGAGTTGACGCTGCGACCCGCGCAGCCCGACACCGGCATCGTGTTCCGTCGGGTGGACCTGCCCGAGCCTGTGGACATCCCGATCTCGGCCGAAGCCGTCACCGACACGCGCATGGCCTCCACCATCGGCACCGGCGGCGCCAAGGTGCATACCGTGGAGCACCTGATGTCGGCCATTGCCGGCCTCGGGCTCGACAACCTCTATATAGACATCACCGCCGAGGAAGTGCCCATCCTCGACGGCTCCTCCGCCTCCTTCGTGTTCCTGCTGCAAAGCGCGGGCATCGAGCTGCAGAAGGCTCCCAAGCGCTTCATCCGCGTCATCCGCCCCGTCGAGGTGCGCGAGGGCGAGGGCCAGAACCTCAAATGGGCGCGCTTCGACCCCTACCACGGCTTCAAGCTGCGCTTCGAGATCGACTTCGCCCATCCGGCCGTGGACTCCACGGGCCAGTGCGTGGAGTTCGACATGGGCGAGGACAACTACACGCGCGACATCGCACGCGCGCGCACCTTCGGCTTCACCAAGGACGTGGAAATGCTGCGCAGCCATGGCCTGGCGCTGGGGGGCGGCATGGACAACGCCATCGTCATGGACGACTACAAGGTCCTCAACAGCGACGGCCTGCGCTACGACGACGAGTTCGCCAAGCACAAGATCCTCGACGCCATCGGCGACCTGTACCTGATCGGCAGACCGCTGCTGGCCGCCTACAGCGCCTTCCGCTCGGGCCACGGCATGAACAACCAGCTGCTGCGTGCCCTGCTGGCCCAGTCCGACGCCTGGGAGCTGGTCAGCTTCGACAGCGAGCGCCAGGCCCCCAAGGGCTTCGCCCAGCCCGCGCGGGCCTGGTGAGGCGAGCACCGCCATGCTGATCTTCCGCTGGCTGGCCACCCTGCTGCTGCTGGCCTCGGCCGTCTCCTTCGCGTTCTACCTGGGCACGGGTCGGCCGCACTACAAGCGCTGGGGCTTCATCATCCTCAAGTGGACGGTGATTGCCGGCGTGACCTTCTTTGCCGTTCTGTTCTTCGGCCGCATAGTCTGAGGGCGGCTCTGACTCGCATCCCATCCAACGCGATAGCGAGATCGAGATCGAGATCGAGACCATGGCGCTTGCGGGGCGCGCGCTCAGGCGAGAGACAGCAAGCAAGGGCCGCCCCGCAGCTAGGCTGTCGTCCCCCTCAGGGGGAGTCAATACACCCGGCCGCCCTTGTAGACGGCATGCTGGCGGCGCTGCAGCTGCGTGACCTCAGCCATCTTGGTCATGGCGGCGCCCGCATGGGCGTGGGTGATGGCCAGGCCCAGGGCATCGGCGGCATCGGTGCCGGGCAGGCCGGGCAGTTGCAGCAGGCGGCGCACCATTTCCTGGATCTGGCTCTTGGCCGCGCGGCCATGGCCGGTCATGGCCTTTTTCATCTGCAGAGCCGTGTATTCGGCGACCGGCAGGCCCGCATTGACCAGGGCCGTGAGCGCGGCGCCGCGCGCCTGGCCCAGCAGCAGCGTGGACTGCGGATTGACGTTGACGAAGACGATTTCCACAGCCGAGGTGTCGGGCTGGTAGCGGCTGGCGACTTCCGAGATGCCGTCGAACAGCAGCTTGAGCCGGCCCGGCAGGTCGCCGAGCGCGATGCCGGTGGTGCGGATGGTGCCGCTGGCCACATAGGCCAGGCGGTGGCCGTCGACGTCGATCACGCCGAATCCCGTGGTCTGCAGACCGGGGTCGATTCCAAGAATGCGCATGGCGTGACTGTAGCTGTTCAGGGCACCACGGCGCTGGGCATTCTTTGCATGACCACGCGTGTGCGCTGCAGCAGGTAGCCGGAGTTGGGCAGCTTCTCGAAGCGCTTGGGCTGGGGCAGCATCACGGCCAGGCGCGCGGCCTCGGCCGCACTGAGCTCGGAGGCGCTCTTGCGGAAGTAGTGGCGGGCTGCAGCCTCGGCGCCGAACACGCCCTGGCCCCATTCCACGCTGTTGAGGTAGATCTCCAGGATGCGCTGCTTGCTCAGCATGAGTTCCAGCAACTGGGTCAGCACCAGTTCCTGGCCCTTGCGCAGAAGGCTGCGTTCGCCCGACAGCAGCAGGTTCTTGGCCAGCTGCTGGGTGATGGTGGAGCCGCCGTAGATCTTGGGCGCCTTGCCGTTGTCTGCTTTCTGGGCACGGGCTTCGGCGCGCTGGTTGCGCTGCCAGGCCTTCTCTATGGCCTCCCACTGCACCCCGTGGTGTTCGGTGAAGCTGTCATCTTCGGAGGCAATGACGGCACGCTTGAGCGTGGGCGCGATGCGGTCGTAGGGCAGCCATTGCTGGCTCCAGTGCAGGCCTTCGGAACTGCGCAGCAGTTGCCAGGCCTCGGAGCGCTGGAAGGCGGTGGATTCGGGATCGACCACCACCATCAGCGCAATGCGCAGCACGAAGAACAGCTGCAGCAGCAGGCCGGCGCACAGCAGCAGCAGCAGGGCGCGCGCGAAGGATTTCATGGCGTCCTCAACCGCCTGGGGCGGTACTGGCGATATGGGCGCGCAGTTCGGTCAGCACCTGGGCCGACGGGGGGCGCACGCCGCGCCACAGCGCGAACGATTCGGCGGCCTGCTCCACCAGCATGCCCAGCCCGTCGCGGGCCTGGGCACCATGCTGCTCGGCCCATTGCAGGAAGCCCTGGGCTGCGGCGCCGTACATCATGTCGTAGGCCAGGCTGCCAGGCCGCAGCACGCGGGCCGGCACGGGCACCTCGGCACCGGCCAGGCTGCTGGCGGTGGCGTTGATGACCACGTCGAAATCCTCATCCACGGCCTGCTGTTCCAGGGCCGCCAGTTCCACGCCATGGTGCGCAGCGATGGCGGCGTGGCGCTGCACCAAGGCCTGGGCGCGCTCGAAGGTGCGGTTGACCACGGCGATGCGGCGCGGGCGCTCGGCAAGCAGCGAGCCCAGTGCACCGGCTGCGGCGCCGCCCGCGCCCAGCAGCAGCAGGTCGCGTCCGGCCAGCGGCACGCCCGCATTGCGCACGATGTCGGCCACCAGGCCCAGGCCGTCGGTGTTGTCGGCATGGATGCCGTTCGCCACCAGCACCAGGGTGTTGGCGGCGCCGGCCAGTTGCACGCGCTCGCTGGCGGTGGTGGCCAGCTGTGCGGCTTCCAGCTTGAAGGGCACGGTGACATTGCAGCCGCGCCCGCCTGCCGCGACGAAGCTGCGCACGGCCTCGGCAAAGCCTTGCAGCTCCACATGCTGGCGCTCGTAGTGCAGGTCCTGCCCGCACAGTTCGGCGAAGCGGGCATGGATCCAGGGCGAACGGCTGTGCGCGACGGGGTTGCCCATGACGCAGTAGCGGTCGGAGGAGGTGGCGGCGGAAGTCATGTCAGAAAAGGAGTGTGCGCGAAGACAGGAGGCGGGCGCTACTGCACGGTCGTCTGCAGCGTCTGCTCGCGGGTGAACTTGAAGCGCGAGACCACGGCGATCTGGTCCGCCTTGGCGCGCATGGCGGGGCCGAAGTGGCCGAAGGGGCCGGCTGCGCGCGCGATGGCCTCGGCGCGGGTGTCCAGCAGGCGGTTGCCCGAGCCCTGCACGATCTCGGTGGACAACACCCGCCCGTCGTGGTTGACGGTAAGGATCATGACCAGCTCGCCGTAGAGCTTCTTGCCGGCCTGCTCCGGGAAGTTCTCCGTGCCCTTGTCCTCGACCTTGCGGCGCAGGCCGTCGTAGTAGATGGCGTAGACGGCCTCGCGCGTGGACGGGCTGATATAGCGCTTCTTGGGGCGGGCGTTTTCCTCGTTGATGCGCTTTTCGATCTCGGCCAGCAGCTTGACCAGCTGCTGGCGCTTTTCCTGCTGGGCCTGCTGCTCCCTGGTCTGCTTGGCCGCCTCGCGCGGGTCCAGTGGCGGCAGGGCCGCGATCTGCTTGCGCAACTGCGTCAGCAGGACGGTCTGCTGCTCCTGCATGGAGTCGATCTGGCGCTGGCGCTCCTCGAAGTCATCACCCACGGCCGTGAGTGCCGAGTAGGGCATGGGGCTGGAGGCCCGGCCCTTGTCGGCCTCGCCGCCTCCGGCCAGCGAGGTCTGCGCGATGGCCTGCGCCTTGTCGGGCTGCTCGTTGGCGCGGGCATTGACCAGGATGACTTCCAGCGGCGTGTCCTGGAACACGCGGTCGAAGCGCTCCGGGTCGATGAACCGGAACGAGAACAACCCGGCATGCAGGGCGATGGAAACGCCCAGTGCCAACTGCAGCGTGCTCAGGGAACGGAGGGCGGTAGGCAGTTTCACGTCAGGTCTGGTGCAGTTGCTCGGATATGAGGCAGGTCAGGGCTGGGCGGGGTCGGCCGCCGGCGTGCCATCGGTCTCGTTCATGTCCACGGCGATGGCGATGGGGCCGGCCACGGCTTCCTCGTCATCCTCGGCGCTGTCCTCGGTGCCGTCGGCGGCCGCATCGCCATCCAGGCGCTCGATCAGCGTGCCCGAGACATCGAGCGCGATCTCGTCGATCTCGCCCAGGCGCACGCGCACATGGGCGCCGCGCGGCAGGCCGGTGACGCCCAGCACGGGGAAGACCAGGGGCAGGTCATCGGCGCGCACCAGCAGGCCGCCGCCCATGCCTTCCTTGATGACGGTGGCCGTCAGCTCGGTGATGGCGTGCTGCTGCAGGTACTTGAGCGTCCAGAACCGCTCCATACCGGCCTGGTAGCCGTTGTAGGCGCTGTAGGCACCGTCGAAACTGCTGATGATGCCGAACAGCTCCGCATCCTTGGGCTTGAACGGCGCGGCCAGGGCGGCGGTCTTGCCGTGGCGCGCGCAGGCAATGATCTGCCACTGGTTGACCAGGTCCACATAGCGGCGCAGGGGCGAGGTGGCCCAGGCATAGCTCTTGACGCCGATGCCTGCATGGGGCTGCGCCTTGGTGGACATGCGCACCTTGATGCCGGGCGCCAGGCTGGCCTGGCTTCGGTAGATGCCGGGCACGCCGAGCTCGGCCATCCAGCCGCCCCAGGTGCTGTTGGCCACGATGGCGGCCTCGGCCACGATCAGGTCCAGCGGCGCGCCGCGCTTGCGCACGCTGATCTCCACCTGCTCGTTGCCGCGGGGCTCGGCGCCGCCGTTGCCCACGAGGCGGAAGTTGTAGTCGGGGCGGTTGAAGTTCTCGGGCTTGCCGCGCACCAGTTCGCGCCCGGCCTTCAGGTGCCTGGCCCAGCGCTGCAGGAACGTCAGTTCGGCGCGCTTGCCTTGCAGCACTTCGGGTGTGCCCTCGACCTCGAAGGAGGGGTCGGCCAGCCACTGCTCGGTGACGATGTGGTCCAGCTTGTCATGGCGGAAATTGACCTGCACGGGCACGCGCTCCAGGCGTGTCTCGCTGGCCGTGGTCTCCAGCGTGGCCTCGTCCACGGTGACGTACAGCGACACGGCGGGGTTGGCGCGGCCTTCGTCCAGCGTGTAGATCTGCACCACTTCGTCGGGCAGCATGGTGATCTTGTAGCCGGGCATGTAGACGGTGGACAGGCGCGAACGGCCGAGCTGGTCCAGCGGCGTGCCCGGCACGATGGCCAGCCCGGGCGCGGCAATGTGGATACCCACGGTGACCGTGCCCGTGCCCAGGCCGCGCACCGACAGCGCATCGTCGATTTCGGTGGTGGCCGAGTCATCGATGGAAAACGCCTGGACCTCGGCCAGCGGCAGGTCGGCCGGTGGCTGGGGTGCCTGCAGGGCCGGGAACTGCGTGCCCTTGGGGAAGTGGTCGAACAGGAAACGCTTCCAATGGAACTCGTAGGCCGATTCGATGGCGCCGGCCCTGTGAAGCAGGTCCAGAGGTGCCAGGCGCGTGGCGCGGCTGGCCTCGACCACCGCCTTGTATTCGGGGGCGTTCTTGTCGGGGCGGAACAGGATCCTGTAGAGCTGCTCGCGGATGGGGCCGGGGCATTCGCCGGCCCCCAGTTGCTCGGCCCAGGCCGTGATCTGGGCCTGGATCTGCTTTTTCTTCTCTATGCCGGCCAGCGCCTGCTGCAGTATCTCGGCCGGCGCCTTCTTGAAGCGGCCCTTGCCGCAGCGGCGGAAGTAGTGCGGTGCGTCGTAGAGGCGGAACAGCGCGCCGGCCTGTTCGGCCAGCGTGGCCTTGTCCGAGAAGTAGTCGCGTGCAAGGTCGGCGAAGCCGAATTCCTCCTCGGGGGCGAATTCCCAGGCCAGGTCCAGATCGATCTGGGCGGCCTGCGCCTGGGCCTGGGCGATCAGTTCGGCAGGCGCCGGCTTGTCGAACTTGAGCAGGATGTTGGCCGACTTGACCTTGACCCGTTTGCCCGAGTCCAGCTCCACCTGGGCGGAGGTGTCGGCTTCGGAGAGGATGCGGCCGGCCAGGAACTTGCCGGATTCTTCAAACAATGCGTGCATAGCCCGACATTCTCCCATGCTGCGGCTGGCAGCTGCCGCGCAGTCTTGCGCGGCATCAGGCCAGATTCAGGAACTCGTCCAGCTGAGGCAAGTACTCCTCGAAGTTGCTCAGCGCGTGATCGCCGCCCTCCTGGATGATCTGCAGCGCATGCGGATAGCGTGCGCTCATCTCGCGCCAGTCCAGCACCTCGTCGCCCTCGGCCGCCAGCAGCATTTCGGGGGCGGCCGGTGTCATGTGGCGCGTGTCCAGCGCGCGCAGTTCCTCAATGTATTCGCGGCGGAAGAAGAAACGCTCCTCCGGGTTGTGCCAGGAAGTCTGCTCGCCGATGTACTTTTCAAGATCGCGTGCGGGGTTGACGGCCGGGTTGATCATCACGCTGCGGCAGCGCGCCAGCTGGGCCACCCAGCTGGCGTAGTAGCCGCCCAGCGAGGAGCCGATCACGGCCATGGTCTCGCGCGGCCAGCTGCCGATGCCATCGGCAATGAGGGCCGCCGCTTCGCGCGGGGAAGGGGGCAGTTGCGGGCTCCACCAGCGCACATGGGGATGGCGCGTGGCCACATGCTCGGCCATGCGCCGGGCCTTGTTGGATTGGGGAGAGGAGCGAAAGCCGTGCAGGTACAGCAAATGGGTGGTAGTCATGGCGGGCGCTCTCCTTTGCGTTGCTGGGGCCGGGCGCGGGATGCGGCCCGGACGGCTCATGGCCCATTGTGGCCGCTGCGGCAGGCGGCGCCCAGCAGGGAAGGCCCGGGCCGACAGCTGGATGACAACCGGCTCCGCGGGCAACCCTGCGCCGGGCTCGGCCGCATGCGCCACGGGATAATGGCGGCCCGTGCCCGTGACCGACCATCCCCGTGACCGAATTCGACAAGCCCTCCCTCTGGCAACGTGTTGCCCCGCTGCTGCGGGGCTTTGACTTCTGGTTGCTGCTGTTCGTGGGCATGCTGGCGTCGGCGGGGCTGGTCGCCATGTATTCCTCGGGCTTTGACCACGGCACGCGCTTCACCGACCATGGGCGCAACATGCTGATCGCGGCGGCCATCCTCTTTGTCGTGGCCCAGATTCCCCCGCAGCAGCTCATGAAGGTGGCCGTGCCGCTGTACATGCTGGGCGTGGCGTTGCTGGTGGCGGTGGCGCTGTTCGGCATCACCAAGAAGGGGGCGCAGCGCTGGGTCAACGTGGGCGTGGTGATCCAGCCCAGCGAACTGCTGAAGATCGCCACGCCGCTGATGCTGGCCTGGTGGTTCCAGCGCCGCGAGGGCCAGCTGCGCGGCACGGACTTCGTGATCGCCATGGTCCTGCTCCTGGTGCCCGTGGGGCTGATCATGAAGCAGCCCGACCTGGGCACCTCGCTGCTGGTGATGGCCGCGGGCCTGTCCGTGATCTTTTTCGCGGGCCTGCCCTGGAAACTCATCGTGCCGCCCGTGCTCGCCGGCGCCATCGGCATCACCCTTATCGTGCTGTACGAGCCCCAGTTGTGCGCCGACGGCGTGCGCTGGCCCGTGCTGCATGAATACCAGCAGACCCGTGTCTGTACCCTGCTGGACCCCACGCGCGATCCGCTGGGCAAGGGATTCCACATCATCCAGGGGATGATCGCCATCGGTTCGGGCGGCGTCTGGGGCAAGGGCTTCATGGCGGGCACCCAGACCCACCTGGAGTTCATCCCCGAGCGCACGACCGACTTCATCTTCGCGGCCTATTCCGAGGAGTTCGGACTGGTCGGCAACCTGTTCATCATCGTCTCCTTCCTGCTGCTGGTCTGGCGCGGCCTGGCCATCGCCATCCAGGCCAACTCGCTGTTCGCGCGGCTCATGGCGGCGGCCGTGGCCATGATCTTCTTCACCTATGCCTTCGTGAACATGGGCATGGTCAGCGGCATCCTGCCCGTGGTCGGCGTGCCGCTGCCCTTCATCAGCTATGGCGGCACGGCCATGGTCACGCTGGGGCTGGCGCTGGGCGTGCTGATGTCGGTGGCGCGCTCGCAGCGGCAGCTGCCGGGAGAGGGGGGCGGGCCGCTCTGAATGGCACTTTGCGGGCGTCAAAGGCGCCCGCAAATGTCAAAGAGTCTGGATGTCTGCGGTATCCGGCGTCGCATTCCTTCCTGCGATTTGGCTTGAAAGCCGAGACTGCAAAAGCGCTGTGTGCTCCTTTTTTGATAGTTCTGCGGGAGTCTGCACACTTGCCACCGCCGCCAGGGCAGGCTACAAAGCAAGGGCGGACATGGGCCAGCATGTCCGCCATCCACGCGGATGCATGCCTACGGAATGCCGCTCAGCCTGGTGGAGCGGCATTCCGTTCTTTTTTGCGGGCTGGCAAGCCGCTGGCCGCAGCCGTTGCATGGCGAGGGCATGGCCGGCTCTCTACAATGCGTGAATGATCTCCCGCGAACCCACCATTGAACGCCTGGCCACAGCGCGCCAGTTGCTGCTTGAGCCCTTCGGGCTCGATGAAACCCATCTCGCGCGCGCACTGGCCGAGATCCGCAGCCACCAGGTCGACGACGCCGACCTCTACTTCCAGTACACCCGCGCCGAAGGCTGGAGCCTGGAAGAGGGCATCGTCAAGACCGGCAGCTTCAGCATCGACCAGGGCGTGGGCGTGCGTGCGGTCAGTGGCGAGAAGACGGCATTTGCCTATTCCGACGATATTTCCGAGGCCTCGCTGCTGGATGCCGCGCGCACCGTGCGCTCCATCTCAGGCGCGGCCCAGAGCAAGCGCGTGCGCGCCAATGCTTCCAAGATTGCGCAAAGCCGCTCGCTGTATCCCGGTCTGGACCCCATTGCCACGCTGGACAGCACGGCCAAGGTGGAGTTGCTGGGCAAGGTCGAGACCCTGGCCCGCGCCAAGGACCCGCGCGTGGTCCAGGTCATGGCCGGCCTGGCCAGCGAATACGACGTGGTGCTGGTGGCCCGTGCCGATGGCACTCTGGCGGCCGACGTGCGGCCGCTGGTGCGCCTGTCCGTGACCGTGATCGCCGAGCAGAAGGGCCGGCGCGAGGTCGGTTCGGCCGGCGGCGGTGGCCGCTTCGGCCTGGCCTATTTCGGCGACGAGCAGATCACCCAGTACGTGGACGAGGCCGTGAGCGCGGCCCTCACCAACCTGGAGTCCCGTCCCGCACCGGCTGGCGAGATGACCGTGGTGCTGGGCCCGGGCTGGCCCGGCGTGCTGCTGCACGAAGCCGTGGGCCACGGTCTGGAAGGCGACTTCAACCGCAAGGGCGCCAGCGCCTTCAGCGGCCGCATCGGCCAGCGCGTGGCTGCCAAGGGCGTCACCGTGCTGGATGACGGCACGCTGGCCGATCGCCGCGGCTCGCTCAACGTCGATGACGAAGGCTGCACCAGCCAGAGCAATGTGCTGATCGAGGACGGCATCCTCAAGGGCTACATCCAGGACGCGATGAATGCCCGCCTGATGGGCGTCAAGCCCACGGGCAACGGCCGCCGCGAAAGCTATGCCCACATCCCCATGCCGCGCATGACCAACACCTACATGCTCGGTGGCGACCGGGAGCCGCAGGAAATCGTGGCCTCGATCAAGAAGGGCCTGTACGCCACCAACTTCGGCGGCGGCCAGGTCGATATCACCAGCGGCAAGTTCGTGTTCTCCGCCAGCGAGGCCTATTGGGTCGAGAACGGCAAGATCCAGTACCCCGTCAAGGGCGCGACCATCGTGGGCAGCGGTCCGGAATCGCTCAAGCACATCACCATGATCGGCAACGACATGCGCCTGGACAGCGGTGTGGGCACCTGCGGCAAGGAAGGTCAGAGCGTGCCTGTGGGCGTGGGCCAGCCCACGCTGCGCATCGACGGCCTGACGGTGGGCGGCACGGCCTGACGGTCCATGCCCGCGCCCTGCATGGCAGGCCGGGCCCTGTCCTGCCTGACGCGGCCCGCCGTGCTCCGTGGGTGCCGTCCGGCGCCGATTCCATGACCCAGCTTTCCTTTCCCTCCCGGCCAGGCCCGCAGACCTCCGTCCATCCCCTGCGCAGCCTGCCGAAGCAATGGCGTGCCTGGGCCGGCGAGTCGCGGTTGAGCCGCTTCTGGCAGCATGAGCTGATCGTGGGTGACCTGCAGCCCATGCACCAGCAACTGGCCTTGCTGGCCGTCGCGCTGGATGAGGCCGTGCGCGTGCGCTATGCGGGCAGCGCACGCCCCGCTGTGGAAGACGCCATACAGCAGCTGGACCTGGCGGTGCTGGACCACCAGCACTTTCTCACCACGCTGGCCACGGGCTGGCATGCCCTCTACGAATTTCCTGCCTACCAGCGCCTGCTCAAGGGCTTCAGGGAGGCCGTCCACGCCTGGCAGCAGGCCGTGCTGGTGGACGATGCCCAGGAACCCGAGCACTTCCGCCGCTGCGAGCGCCTGGGCTGGCGTCTGCTGGGCGACGCATGCCTGCTGACAGACATGTTCGCCGAATCCGCTGCGGTGGCTGGCGAAGCCCATGTGACTGCCATCCTGTCCAGGTACAAGGCGCGCCGATGGCAACCCTGGAGCGCCATGCGCCGGGCCCTGCGCAGGCTGTGCGACGCATTGCTGCGGCGTTGAGCGCGCCCTTGCGCGGTGCGCAAATGCATCATTTCCCGGGGTTTGCACGTTTTCATGGTCAAAGGCAATAAAACTGCATGGCATCGTGTTTTTCTCCATGATGGTGGAGAGTTTTTGCGTAAAACAGGAAAAAAAGCAGTTTTACTGCGTCAGTGATTTTGTGCTTTCTCTCTGTGGCACGGCGAAGGGCACCTTCCCCGCCTTCATGTCCATGTTGCACTGCGAAAAATGACTGTGCTACATTCAGTCCCCATGCAAGCCCGTACCTCCTTCTACTTTTACTTTTGGTTCTCCTCCCCGGCGGAAGAGAGGTAAGCGCGCGCACCCGAACAAACCTCCCTCAAAACCGCCGAAGCTGCAAAGCCCGGCGGTTTTTTGTTTTTCCCTCCCGATTCTTCGCTCCGTTTTCCACGATCCATCTTTCCTCACGAAAGCAAGCAATGACTGCTCATCAAGCTTCCCTCGCCGATTCCTGGTATCGCGGCGGTTCCCAAAAGACTGGCCAAACCGACGACGCACGTATCAAGGACATCACCGTGTTGCCCCCTCCCGAGCACCTCATTCGCTTCTTCCCCATTCGCGGTACGGCCGTCGAAACCCTGATCGGCGACACCCGCCGCACCATCCACAACATCATGGCTGGCGAGGATGACCGCCTGCTGGTCATCGTCGGCCCCTGCTCCATCCACGATCCGGCAGCCGCCATCGAGTACGCACGCCGCCTGGCGCCTGTCCGCGAGCAGTACAAGGACACGCTGGAGATCGTGATGCGCGTGTACTTCGAAAAGCCGCGCACCACCGTGGGCTGGAAGGGTTTGATCAACGATCCCTACCTGGACCAGAGCTACCGCATCGACGAGGGCCTGCGCATTGCGCGGCAACTGCTGATCGACATCAACCGCCTGGGCGTGCCGGCCGCCAGCGAGTTCCTGGATGTGATCTCGCCCCAGTACATTGCCGATCTGATCAGTTGGGGCGCCATCGGTGCGCGCACCACGGAAAGCCAGGTCCACCGTGAACTGGCCTCGGGCATCTCGGCGCCCATCGGATTCAAGAACGGCACGGACGGCAATATCCGCATCGCTACCGATGCCATCCAGTCGGCCAGCCGTGGTCACCACTTCCTGTCCGTGCACAAGAATGGCCAGGTCGCCATCGTGAACACGGCGGGCAACCAGGATTGCCACGTCATCCTGCGCGGCGGCAAGACTCCCAACTACGACGCGGCCAACGTGGCCGCTGCCTGCGAGGATCTGGAAAAGGCCGGCCTGCCTCCCACGCTGATGGTGGACTGCAGCCACGCCAACAGCTCCAAGCAGCATGAGCGCCAAAAGGATGTGGCCCGCGACATCGCCGGTCAGATCAGCGGCGGCTCCCGCAGCGTCTTCGGCGTGATGATCGAGGGCCATCTTGTGGGCGGTGCCCAGAAGTTCACGCCCGGCAAGGACGAGGTGGCGGCGCTGACCTACGGCCAGAGCATCACCGATGCCTGCCTGGGCTGGGATGATTCCCTGGCGACGCTGGCCGAGCTGTCCGACGCCGTGCAGCAGCGCCGCGTCAAGCATCCCGAGTCGGCTGCGACCCTGGTTGCCGCCTGAATTGGAAAAGAAAACGGGGCATGCATGCCCCGTTTTTTCCATGCCTCGGTTTTTTTGTTCAGTGTGGCGGCGTGGCGTCCGGCGGAGTCAGTCCGCCCTGGTTCAGCGTGTCGTCTATGCCCAGCAGCAGGACCAGCAACTGGCGCTTGTCGAATGCCACGGGCTGGCTCCATTCATGCTCGGCCAGCGGATGCACGTGGCTTTGGCAGGGCAATTGGCCACGGGCATCGACCACGGCACGCAGCCGGGGCAGGAAAACCCACTGCAGCCATTCCTGCAGCTTGAGCGTGTCGTACATGAACGGCATGGTCGATGCCATGGCCTCGGGGCTGGGCGCCACGGCCGACCAGAGGCTCTGGCTGCGCAACTCGTCTTCGAGTTGCTGCAACTGGTCGAGCAGTTTCTGGTGCGTGGTGTCGGTTGTCATGCGGTGGGGTCCATGAAAAAACGGGGCCGAGAATCTGTCGGCCATTGTACGTTTGCACCTTTGGGCAGGCGCTGGCAGGCCTTGAAACACCTGCTGGCGGCAGTGCCGGCTCCAGCGCCGGTGCCAGTCTCTGGCACTTGAGGCATGTCAGCTTGCCCCGGGTGTGGAAAAGGCGCTTGCGGTTAAGCTCAGGGCATGAGTGACAGCCCTGTCTGCATGAGCAGGCGCAGGGCCGTATCCCGTAATGAAGAGAGGAGTTCCATGCGCAGCGAAGTGATTGTGGTGTTGGATGCCGGACAGGAGTACCGCACGGACACCAGCGGGCTCACCCCCATGAGTTCCGATGAAGGACGGCATTGGCTGGACCAGCAGTTCATCTCCATGGACTGCGAACCCCTGCGCGCCAGCGGCAAGGTGCTGCTGGCCGACAAGCTGGTGGTGGTGGCGCGCGCGGCGCGTTCGCGTTCCGGGCTGTTCGACGACGAGCAATGGCGCAACAGCTATGCCGTGGCCGCCCAGGCCGTGCTGTCCAAGCCCTTGATCCGTGTCGATGTGCCGGCCATGTCCATCAGCTACTGACGACGGACAGAGAGAGATACAGCGAAGAAGCCCGGGCATGACCCGGGCTTCTTTCATTGGGGGCTGTGCGCGGTTCAGCCTGCTGCCTGCAGTGCCGCCAGCAGCTTGGGGTGAATGCCGCCGAAGCCGCCATTGCTCATG
Source organism: Delftia acidovorans (assembly GCA_031286585.1). Lineage (GTDB taxonomy): Bacteria > Pseudomonadota > Gammaproteobacteria > Burkholderiales > Burkholderiaceae_C > Comamonas > Comamonas acidovorans_A. The sequence goes on along the minus strand of JAITUC010000040.1, from coordinate 129,547 downwards.
CACACCACATGGTCGCCGGGGCGGGCGGCTGCGCGGATCTGCCCGATCAGCGTATCGATGTCTGCAGCCACCTGCGCCTTGTGACCAGCTCCCACGCCCAGGGGGCGCAACGCCTCGGCGGCATCCCAGTCCAGGCCGGCCGTGTGGCAGAACACCAGATCGGCGTTTTCCAGGGCCCAGGGCAGTTGCGACTTCATGGTGCCCAGCTTCATGGTGTTGCTGCGCGGCTCGAATACCGCCAGGATGCGTGCCTGGTTGCCGAGCTTGCGACGCAGGCCGTCCAGCGTGGTGCGGATGGCCGTGGGGTGGTGGGCGAAGTCGTCGTAGACGGAAACGCCGCCTGCCATGCCGCGCAGCTCCATGCGTCGCTTGACGTTCTGAAAGCGCGCCAGCGCTTCGCTGGCCCGGGCTGGCGTCACGCCCACATGCTCGGCCGCTGCAATGGCAGCCAGCGCATTGAGCTGGTTGTGCTCCCCGGTCAGTGCCCATTCAAGGCGTGCGACCTTGTGGCCACGGTGCAGCACGTCGAAGGCGCTGGGATCGCCCTGGGCACTGAAATCGCTGACCACCGCACCAAAGCTGGAGACCTCGCTCCAGCAGCCCTGGTGCAGCACGCGGGTGATGCTTTCCTCTATGCCGTTGACCACCAGCCGCCCGGAGGCGGGAACGGTGCGCACGAGATGGTGGAACTGGCGTTCGATGGCGCCGAGGTCCTCGAAGATGTCGGCGTGGTCGAACTCCAGGTTGTTGAGCACGGCCGTGCGCGGGCGGTAGTGCACGAACTTGCTGCGCTTGTCGAAAAAGGCCGTGTCGTATTCATCGGCCTCGATGACGAAGACGGGCTCCGCGCCGGCCGGCCCCTGGCCTGGTGTCGGGCGGCTGGATGCGCCCAGGCGGGCCGAAACGCCGAAGTCCAGCGGCACGCCGCCGACCAGAAAGCCCGGAGCCAGGCCAGCGCATTCGAGAATCCAGGCCAGCATCGACGTCGTGGTCGTCTTGCCGTGCGTGCCGGCCACGGCCAGCACATGGCGCGGGCAGGACGGATGGTGCAGCACCTGTTCGCAAAGCCATTGCGGACCGCTGGTGTAGGGCGCGCCGCTTTCAAGAATCGCCTCCATCAGCGGGAACTTGGGGCTGCCGTCGGGCAGCCGTGCCCGGCTGACCACGTTGCCCACGACATACATGTCGGGTTGCAGGGCCATCTGGTCGGCGCCGTAGCCCTCGATCAGCTCGATGTCCAGCGCCCGCAGCTGGTCGCTCATCGGTGGATAGACGCCGGCGTCACAGCCTGTGACGCGGTGCCCTGCCTCGCGCGCCAGTGCGGCCAGTCCGCCCATGAAGGTGCCGCAGATGCCCAGAATATGTATGTGCATGGCCGGGCATTCTACGGTTGCGGCCATGTCCGGGACGGCTGCACTGCAAAAACAGGAGCTTGCGGTCCAGCAGCCAAGAGGGGCTGGAAACACAAGCTTGCCAAATCGCCGGCGGCAAGGGGCGGCGGGCATGGGCAAAGCCCGTCCGGGGTGGACGGCGCAGCGGCTTGGGTCACAATGGCCCGGCCCATCCAGGGGATGGGCTCTTATATATATGTAGGGATACAGCGGATCGGAAAGCCATGGACCAAGCCACTGCCGAAATTGCCCAGACCGCAGCCCGCCTCGTGGTCGAGGAAGGGCTGGAATGGGGGCCTGCCAAGCACCGCGCACTTCGCCAGCTGGGGCTGCCCGCGCGCACCGCGCTGCCGGGCAACGACCTGGTGGAAGAGGCCGTGCGCGAATACATTGCCCTGTTCTGCGCCGACACCCAGCCCCAGGAACTGCAGGCCCTGCGCGAACTGGCCCTGCAATGGATGGACCGCCTGGCCGAGTTCCGACCCCATCTGGCCGGCGCCGTCTGGCGCGGTACGGCCACCCGCCTGTCCGATATTTACCTGCAGCTGTTCTGCGACGACCCCAAGTCGGCCGAGATTGCGCTGATCAACCAGCATGTGGATTACGAGCCCAGCACCGTCACCGGCTTTACCGGGCAGAACGTGGAGGCCTTGAGCATCCACGCCTTCTGCCGCCCATTGAACGAATCCGTGGGCGTGCATCTGCTGGTGTATGACCACGATGATCTGCGTGGCGCGCTCAAGCCAGACGGCCAGGGGCGCAGCCCGCGCGGCAGCGCCGACGCGCTGCGCAAGCTGTTGGACCAGAATGAAGAGGAGGCCGACCGTGGCTGATTCAGTGGATGCAGGGCAAAACACATCTTCCCGCCGCCGTTGGCTGATGGGCGGCGTTGCCGTTGCCGCGGGCCTGGGCGGGGCAGGGTTTGCGTGGTGGCGTTTTCAGCCGCATGCCATGGATGCCAGTGCCGAAGAGCAACTGTGGCAGCAGCGTTTCATCACGCCCGACGGTTCGGCCATGACGCTGTCACGCTGGCGCGGCAAGCCGGTGCTGGTCAACTTCTGGGCCACCTGGTGCCCGCCCTGCGTGCGCGAGCTGCCCATGCTCGACGCCTTCTCGGCGCGCCAAGACCAGCATGGTATCCAGGTCATTGGCCTGGCCGTGGACAAGCCCGACGCCGTGCAGCGCTTCCTGGGTCGCACACCCCTGCGTTTCCCTGTGGCGCTGGCGGTGGAAGGCGGCCTTGGACTGACCCGCTCGCTGGGCAATCTGCAGGGCGGACTGCCCTTCACCGTGCTGCTCGGCGAAGATGGCATGGTGCAGCAACGTAAAATAGGTGAGCTTACTACCGAAGATCTGGCTTCCTGGAGCGCAAAAGGCTGATGTTCCGCATCGTCGAAGCTGTGAAAGCTCAGGAAATGCCCTGAATTCCATGGCGACGTTGATGAAAAATATGCCTCAAAGCACGCAGAAGGGCGAAATTGGAGTAAATTCGCGCCCTATTTAGTTGTTAGCCGCTGGAGCTCCCATGGATTTGCGAAAACTCAAGACCCTCATTGATCTGGTGTCCGAATCGAACGTGTCGGAACTGGAGATCACCGAAGCAGAGGGCAAGGTCCGGATCGTCAAGAGCGAAGGCGCCGTGGTGCAGCACTATGTGGCAGCGCCCATGCAGGCCCCCATGGCCGCGCCGATGGCGGCGCCCGTCGCCGCTCCCGCCGCGGCGCCCGTGGCGGCGCCTGCCGAGGCAGCCGTCTCCGGCCACGTGGTGAAGTCGCCCATGGTCGGCACCTTCTACCGCGCCTCCAGCCCTGGCGGCAAGCCCTTCGTGGAAGTGGGCAGCCAGGTCAAGGAAGGCGAGACCATCTGCATCATCGAGGCGATGAAGATTCTCAACGAGATCGAAGCCGACAAGAGCGGCACCATCACGCGCATCCTGGGCGAAAACGGCCAGGCGGTAGAGTACGGCCAGCCCCTGTTCGTGATCGAGTAACCTGCAGGCGAGCGATGCCGCAAGCGGCACGACGCCCTGGCGCGAACGCATGCCGCGGCGCGACAGAGCAATTGGCTCAACTGACGGCTTCGGCCTGCGTACCGGCGCAGGCACCAAGTCGCGAGGACCTTCATGTTTAAGAAAATTTTGGTTGCCAACCGGGGCGAGATTGCCCTGCGCATCCAGCGCGCCTGCCGTGAACTGGGCATCAAGGCGGTGATGGTGTATTCCGAGGCCGACCGTGACGCAAAGTACGTCAAGCTGGCCGATGAGGCCGTGTGCATCGGCCCCGCGCCTTCGCCGCTGAGCTACCTCAACATGCCGGCCATCATCTCGGCTGCCGAGGTGACCGACGCCGAGGCCATCCACCCCGGCTACGGCTTTCTCAGCGAGAACGCCGACTTTGCCGAGCGCGTGGAAAAGAGCGGCTTCACCTTCATCGGCCCCACGCCCGAGAACATCCGCACCATGGGTGACAAGGTCTCGGCCAAGCAGGCCATGATCAAGGCGGGCGTTCCCTGCGTGCCCGGCTCGGATGGCGAACTGCCTGACGATCCCGTGCAGATCCGCCGCATCGCCAAGGCCGTGGGCTATCCGGTGATCATCAAGGCCGCAGGCGGCGGCGGTGGCCGTGGCATGCGCGTGGTGCATACCGAGGCGGCGCTGATCAACGCCGTGCAGATGACCAAGGCCGAGGCCGGTGCGGCCTTCGGCAATCCGGCCGTCTACATGGAAAAGTTCCTGCAGAACCCGCGCCATGTGGAAATCCAGATCCTGGCCGACAACCACCGCAACGCGGTCTACCTGGGCGAGCGCGACTGCTCCATGCAGCGCCGCCACCAGAAGGTCATCGAGGAAGCGCCGGCTCCGGGCATTCCGCGCCGCCTGGTCGAGAAGATCGGCGAGCGCTGCGCCGCTGCCTGCAAGAAGCTGGGCTACCGTGGCGCCGGCACCTTCGAGTTCCTCTTTGAAAACGGCGAGTTCTACTTCATCGAGATGAACACCCGCGTGCAGGTGGAGCATCCGGTGACCGAGCTGATCACGGGCGTGGACATCGTGCGCACCCAGATCATGGTGGCCGCAGGCGAGAAGCTGCCCTTCACCCAGCGCCAGATCAATGCCCAGCTCAAGGGCCATGCGATCGAGTGCCGCGTGAATGCCGAGGATCCCTACAGCTTCATGCCGTCGCCGGGCCGCATCACCATGTGGCATGCGCCCGGTGGCCCCGGCGTGCGCGTGGACTCGCACGTCTACAACAACTACTTCGTGCCGCCGAACTACGACTCCATGATCGGCAAGATCATCGTCCACGGCGACACGCGCGAGCAGGCGCTGGCGCGCATGCGCACGGCGCTGCTGGAGACCGTGGTCGAAGGCATCAAGACCAATATCCCGCTGCATCAGGATCTGATGGTGGACGCCAAGTTCATGGAAGGCGGCACCAACATCCATTACCTGGAAGAGTGGTTGGCGCACCGCAACGCCAACAAGCGTTGAGCAGGTCGCCCGATTGACCCTGCATGCTGGCCCCCGGCGACGGCGGCCAGCATTTTCATTTATTGCATAGAAAAGGATGGGCCCATGTTCGAGTTGAGCCTGCTGTGCCCGGAAGACCGGGTTGAGACCGTCAGCGATGCGCTGGATGCGCTGGACGCCCTGAGCGTATCGGTGGAGGATGCCGATGCGCAGACCGAGGCCGAGCAAGCCCTGTTCGGCGAGCCCGGCATGCCGCCGCCCAAGGACGGCTGGCAGCGCAGCCGCCTGGTGGCTCTGTTCCCCTCGCAGCAAGCGGCCGAAGAGGCGCGTGATCTGCTGCTGCCCCAGGACTTCTTCGAGGGCTGCAGCATCATTGCCGTCAAGCAGGTGCCGGAGCAGGACTGGGTGCGCCTGACGCAGTCGCAGTTCGCCCCGGTGGACATCACGCCCGAATTCTGGATTGTTCCCACCTGGCACGAGCTGCCGCCCGAGGCGCGCGTGAGCATCCGCCTGGACCCGGGCCTGGCCTTTGGCACGGGCACGCACCCGACCACGCGCATGTGCCTGCGCTGGATCGCCCGCCAGCCGCAAGGCAGTCTGGGCCGCACGCTGGACTACGGCTGCGGCTCGGGCATCCTGGCCATTGGCGCGGCCAAGTTCGGTGCCGCCGACATCGACGCGGTGGACATCGACCCGGCAGCCGTGGAGTCCACGCGCTACAACGCCGATGCCAACGCCGTGCAACTGAAGGCAGGCCTGCCCGATGCCGTGACCGGCGAGTACCGCACCGTGCTGGCGAACATCCTGGCCACGCCGCTCAAGGTGCTGGCGCCGCTGCTGTGCGGCCGCGTGGCAGCGGGTGGAAGCCTGGTGCTGGCCGGCATCCTGGAGCGCCAGGCCGACGAGCTCAAGGAGGCCTATGCGCCTTACCTGGCGCTGGAAGTGGCCGACAGCGAAGATGGCTGGATACTGATGACCGCGCGCCGCGCGGCCTGATTTCCGTCCCTAGTCCCCTGCGCGGCCGCCGCCTTCGTGGCGCCGGCCGCGAGCAGCTGCCTACAATCGATCGCTGATGAGCCAAGTCACCCGCTGTCCTGCCTGTGGAACCCGCTTCAAAGTGGTGGCCGACCAGCTGCGAATTTCGCAGGGGTGGGTGCGCTGCGGCGTCTGCCATGAAGTGTTCGATGCCTCCGAGGATCTGCAGCCCCTGCCCACGGCACCCGTGAATGCGGCCGGCACCCCGGTGCCCAACACAGCGGCGGCCGGCGGGGCATCACACAATCCGGCCGAATTCGAGGACGATGACATCCGCGAATTCAGGGAATCCATGTGGCTGCCGACGGCGCCGAGCGGATTGCCGGCGCGGGGCGCATCGGGGCCTGCTGCACCAGCGGTATCCGCCGCAACGACGGCCGAGGCTGCCAGGGCCGAGCCTTCTCCGCCCATGCCGCCGGTCGAGGCGTCGGCGCAGAACCCCTCCACCAGCGCCGCCGAAGAGCCGCGCAGCGCGCTGCCGGGAGCGTCGTTGGTGGATGAGATCCTGGCTGCGTCCCAGGCCGCGCCCAAGTCCCCGCCCGCCGCTCAGGCCGGGCAAGCCATTGACGCCCTGCTCGGCCCCGAGCCTGACAAGGCGGCTCCGGTGCCCGCACCGGCAAAGGATGAGGGCGGCGCGCCCCTTGCACAGCCCGACAATCCATCCGGCAGGTCATCCGATTCGCCTGCGCCGTCCGTGCCGACCGGCCTGCTCCGGGAGTCGGAGCCGCAGGCGGAGGCCTCCGTTCCATCGCCGGAGTTTTCCCGCTGGCCGGACAGCGATGGCGAGGGCAGCGGTGCGGCTGCGGCCGCGCTGCCCGAGGCCGAGCCTGGCTTTGTGCGCCAGGCGCGGCGCAAGGCTTTCTGGCGTCGGCCTGCCGTGCGCGTGGCCCTTGTGCTGGGCAGCCTGCTGGGCGCGGGCGCCTTGGCAGGGCAGGTGATGTGGGGCCAGCGCGATGCGCTGGCCGTGCAGCATCCTTCGCTGGCGCCCACGCTGCAGGCCCTGTGCGCCATGGCGGGCTGCGAGCTGCAGCCGCGCCGCCAGATCGGCGACGTGGTGATCGGCAGTTCGGGCTTTCGGCAGTTGCCGCGCAGCGGCCAGTACCAGTGGAGCCTGAGCCTGGAGAACCGTTCCGACTACCCCGTGGCCATGCCCGCTGTCGAACTCACGCTCACCGATGCCCAGGACAAGCTGCTGCTGCGGCGCGTGATCCGGCTTGACCAGCTCGGTGCGCCCGCGCAGATCGAAGGCCGTGGCGAGTGGAGCGTGACGGCCCCGGTCGAAGTGCAAGGCCTGGAGGCGGCTGTTGCCGGCTATCGCGCCCTGGTTTTTTATCCCTGACACGACTTGCGCAAGAAAGAGCAATGCGAACGGTTTGCCATAGGGCGCAGCACGTTGCCGCATCCTGTTTGCGTAAGTCCTGCCTGATTTTCCCCTGACTTTTCAAGAAAGCCGAGACACACCATGGCCGCTCTCATCTGCGGATCGCTTGCGTTCGACAACATCATGACCTTCGATGGAAGGTTTGCCGACCAGATCCTGCCTGACCAGTTGCACATCCTCAATGTGTCCTTCCTGGTGCCCACGCTGCGCCGCGATTTCGGCGGCTGCGCGGGCAACATCGCCTACGCCCTGCGCTTGCTGGGCGGCGATGCCTGGCCCATGGCCATGGTGGGCAGCGACGGCGCCGACTATGTGCAGCGCCTCGAAGAGCTGGGCGTGCAGACCGCGCACATCGGCCAGCTGCAGGACACGCACACGGCCCAGTGCATGATCATGACGGACCGCGACAACAACCAGATCACGGCCTTCCACCCGGGCGCCATGATGCAGGCGCACGCCAACCGCATCACGCCAGAGCTCAAGGAACATGTGCGCGTGGGCATCATTGCGCCCGATGGCCGCCAGGCCATGCTCGAGCATGCCCGGCAGTTCAAGGCGGCCGGCATTCCCTTTGTCTTCGACCCGGGCCAGGGCCTGCCCATGTTCGATGGCCAGGAGCTGCGCAGCTTCATCGAGCAGGCGGACTGGGTGGCCGTCAACGACTACGAGGCCCGCATGCTCAGCGAACGCACGGGCTGGAGCCTGGAGCAGATTTCCGGGCAGGTGCAAGGCCTGGTGGTGACGCTGGGGGCAGAGGGCTGCGAGGTCTGGGTGCAAGGCGCCATGACCCTCGTGGCGCCAGTGCAGCCGGCCGCCGTGGTCGATCCCACGGGATGTGGCGACGCATGGCGTGGTGCCCTGCTGTTCGGCCTGGAGCGCGGCTGGGACCTAGTGCGCTGTGCCGAACTGGGCAACCGCCTGGGCGCGCTCAAGATTGCCAGCCGTGGCCCGCAGAACTACGTGCTGGACTTCGCCCAGCCCTGAAGCCGGGATCACCGGCCGGCGGCGCAGCCGCGGTCTTCATAATGAAAAAAGCCCGACTCCAAAGAGCCGGGCTTTTTGCTTTGAGACCGGAAAAGTCTCAGGGCTTGTTGCCTGTGGGGAAGGGCCATGCGGCTTGGGGAGCCAGGCGGGTTTGCGCGATGGGCGCGGGTGCGGCAGCGGGAGCTGCAGGAGCGGCAGCGGCGGGAGCTGCTGCGGCCTTCTTGGGGGCAGCGGCCTTCTTCGGGGCTGCAGCCTTCTTGGCGGGAGCGGCAGGAGCTGCTGCGGCCTTGGCGGGCGCTGCGGCAGGCTTGGCAGCTGCAGCGGGCTTCTTGGCAGCAGCAGGAGCGGCAGCCTTCTTGGCGGGAGCTGCGGCCTTCTTCGCGGCCGGTGCAGCAGCCTTTGTGGCAGCGGGAGCGGCGGCCTTCTTGGCAGCAGGAGCGGCAGCCTTCTTGGCGGCAGGAGCAGCAGCCTTCTTGGCGGGAGCGGCAGCCTTCTTCGCAGCAGGAGCAGCAGCCTTCTTGGCGGGAGCGGCAGCCTTCTTCGCAGCAGGAGCAGCAGCCTTCTTGGCAGGAGCGGCAGCCTTCTTCGCAGCAGGTGCAGCGGCCTTCTTGGCAGGAGCGGCAGCCTTCTTCGCAGCAGGTGCAGCAGCCTTCTTGGCGGGTGCTGCCTTGGCAGTGGCCGTGGTTTTCTTCACGGTTTCAGCCTTGGGAGCAGCCGCCTTTTTGGCGGTGGTTTTCTTGTCGGTGGGGGCCTTGGTGGAGGCCGTCTTCTTCGCAGTTGCCATCATCTTCTCCTTCGTTGATTTGCACAAAACACTTCGGGGTACGGGGCTCCGAAGCGATCCAAAGCGATGTGGAGTGACGCATCGCAATGAACACGGAGACGCCCCACGCCGCAACACCATCGGTATTGCAAAAGCGTGAAGCGCGTCATGGTTTGCATTGTGCCTGCAGAGAAGCGATTAATCCCAGGAAAGTGCGCCTCCGGTTTGATACTCGATGACGCGTGTCTCAAAGAAGTTACGTTCCTTCTTCAAATCGATCATCTCGCTCATCCAGGGGAACGGGTTTTCCTCGTTGGGGAACAGGGCCTCAAGGCCGATCTGCGTGGCGCGGCGGTTGGCGATGTAGCGCAGGTAGCCCTTGAACATCGATGCGTTCATTCCGAGCACGCCGCGCGGCATGGTGTCCTCTGCGTAGCGGTATTCCAGCTCGACGGCCTTGACGAAAAGCGCCGTGATTTCTTCCTTGAATTCGGGTGTCCACAGCTGTGGATTTTCGAGCTTGAGCTGGTTGATCAGGTCGATGCCGAAGTTGCAGTGCATGGACTCGTCGCGCAGGATGTACTGGTACTGCTCGGCGGCGCCGGTCATCTTGTTCTGGCGGCCCAGCGCCAGGATCTGCGTGAAGCCCACGTAGAAGAACAGGCCCTCCATCAGGCAGGCGAAAACGATCAGCGACTTGAGCAGGGTCTGGTCGGTCTCGAAGGTGCCGGTCTTGAAGGCAGGGTCCATGATCGCCTCGATGAAGGGGATCAGGAATTCGTCCTTGTCGCGGATGGAGGGGACTTCGAGATAGGCGTTGAAGATCTCGCCCTCATCCAGGCCCAGCGACTCCACGATGTACTGGTAGGCGTGGGTGTGGATGGCTTCCTCGAAGGCCTGGCGCAGCAGGAACTGGCGGCACTCGGGCGCCGTGATGTGGCGGTAGGTGCCCAGCACGATGTTGTTGGCGGCCAGCGAATCGGCCGTCACGAAGAAGCCCAGGTTGCGCTTGATGATGCGGCGCTCGTCCTCGGTCAGGCCGTTGGGGTCCTTCCACAGGGCGATGTCGCGGTTCATGTTCACTTCCTGCGGCATCCAGTGGTTGGCGCAGGTGGCCAGGTACTTTTCCCAGGCCCACTTGTACTTGAACGGCACCAGCTGATTGACGTCGGTCTTGGCGTTGATGATGCGCTTGTCGGCGGCATTCACGCGCTTGTGTGTGGTGCTCGGCGCAGCCTCTGCGCCGCTGGGCGTGTTCGAGAGGGTGGCGTCGTCGTCAAAGGTCAGCATTGCAATTTTCTCCGGCATGCCCTGGGGCATATGTTCAGTTCATTCGGTGCGAAAGAGGCCTCTCTTTCTGCTCCGGTCAATGTAGGACCATGGGTGGCGTTGCGTGTTGAGCAGGCCCAAGGTCCATGGCGAAGATCCTGCGCATGGCGCTGGCTGGCTGGCGGGCAGGGCGCGGGGCCTGCCCCGTGGCGGGGCCCCGCGCTGCGCGGCTTACTGGCAGGCTTCGCAGCCGGGATCGTCGATGGCGCAGAACTTGATGTCCGTCGCCGGTGCCTGGGCGCGTGCGGCGGCTGCCGCGGCTTCCAGGGCGCTGGAGGTGTTCACGGCGGCGGGCTGTGCGGCGGCAGCAGCGGCCGAGGGCACGGCGTTGAGCACGCGACTTTGCACCGTGGACTTCTCGATGTTGGTGGCGCTGGTGGTGCGCAGGTAGTAGGTGGTCTTCAGGCCGCGCAGCCAGGCCAGCTTGTAGGTGTCGTCCAGCTTCTTGCCCGATGCACCGGCCATGTAGATGTTCAGGCTCTGGGCCTGGTCGATCCACTTCTGGCGGCGCGCAGCGGCCTCGACCAGCCAGGTGGGCTCGACCTCGAAGGCGGTGGCGTACAGGCTCTTGACGTCCTGGGGCACGCGGTCGATGGGGCGCAGCGAGCCGTCGAAGTGCTTGAGGTCCATGACCATCACGTCGTCCCACAGGCCCAGGCGCTTCAGGTCACGCACCAGGTACTGGTTGATGACGGTGAACTCGCCGGACAGGTTGGACTTGACCGACAGGTTGCCGAACGAGGGCTCGATGGAGGCATCGACGCCGACGATGTTGGAGATGGTCGCCGTGGGCGCGATGGCCACGCAGTTGGAGTTGCGCATGCCGTGCTGGCCGATCTTGGCGCGCAGGGCATCCCAGTCCAGGCGCGAGGAGCGGTCCACTTCCACGTAGCCGCCGCGTGCCTTCTCCAGCAGGTTCAGCGTGTCCAGCGGCAGGATGCCCTGGTCCCACAGCGAGCCCTTGTAGCTGGAGTACTGGCCGCGTTCCTTGGCCAGCTCGGTGGAGGCCCAGTAGGCGTAGTAGCAGATGGCTTCCATCGACTGGTCGGCGAACTCGACGGCCGCGTCGCTGGCGTAGGCGATGCGCATTTCATACAGCGCATCCTGGAAGCCCATCAGGCCCAGGCCCACGGGGCGGTGGCGCAGGTTGGAGTCCTTGGCCTTCTGCACGGCGTAGTAGTTGATGTCGATCACGTTGTCCAGCATGCGCATGGCCGTGGTGATGGTCTTGCGCAGCTTGCCGTGGTCGATGGCGCCATTGACGATGTGGCGCGCCAGGTTGACCGAGCCCAGGTTGCAGACGGCGGTCTCGGTGTCGCTGGTGTTGAGCGTGATCTCGGTGCACAGGTTGGACGAGTGCACCACGCCGGCGTGCTGCTGGGGCGAGCGCACGTTGCAGGGGTCCTTGAAGGTGACCCAGGGGTGGCCGGTCTCGAACAGCATGGACAGCATCTTGCGCCACAGGTCCATGGCCGGGATGCGCTTGAACAGCTTGAGTTCGCCGGTGTCGGCCTTGGCTTCGTAGGCCGTGTAGGCCTTCTCGAAGGCGGCACCGAAGAGGTCGTGCAGGTCGCCGACATCGGAGGGCGAGAACAGGGTCCACTGGCCCTTTTCCATGACGCGCTTCATGAACAGGTCGGGAATCCAGTTCGCCGTGTTCATGTCGTGCGTGCGGCGGCGGTCATCGCCGGTGTTCTTGCGCAGTTCGAGGAATTCCTCGATGTCCAGGTGCCAGGTCTCCAGGTAGGTGCAGACGGCGCCCTTGCGCTTGCCGCCCTGGTTCACGGCCACGGCCGTGTCGTTGACCACCTTGAGGAAGGGCACCACGCCCTGCGACTCGCCGTTCGTGCCCTTGATGCGCGAACCCAGGGCGCGCACGCGCGTCCAGTCGTTGCCCAGGCCGCCGGCGAACTTGGACAGCAGGGCGTTTTCCTTGATGGACTCATAGATGCCGTCCAGATCGTCGGGCACCGTGGTCAGGTAGCAGGAAGACAGCTGCGAGCGCAGCGTGCCGCTGTTGAACAGCGTGGGCGTGCTGCTCATGAAGTCGAAGGACGACAGCAGCTCGTAGAACTCGATGGCGCGCGCGTTGCGGTCCTCTTCCTGCAGCGCCAGGCCCATGGCCACGCGCATGAAGAAGGACTGGGGCAGCTCGATGCGCGTCTTGCGCACGTGCAGGAAGTAGCGGTCGTACAGGGTCTGCAGGCCCAGGTAGTCGAACTGCTCGTCGCGCTCGGCCTTGATGGCGGCAGCCAGGCGGGGCAGGTCGTAGTTCAGCAGCTCGGGGTTGAGCAGTTCGTTGTCCACGCCCTTCTGGATGAATCCGGGGAAGTACTCGGCGTAGGCCGCCTGGATGTCGGCCGGCTGCACGTCGCGGCCCATGACCTCGCGCACGATCGTGTGCAGCAGCAGGCGGGCGGTGACGTAGGTGTAGTCGGGGTCCTTCTCGATCAGCGTGCGGGCGGCCAGGATGGAGGCCTTGAAGACTTCTTCGATCGGCACGCCGTCGTACAGGTTGCGCAGCGTCTCGGCGACGATGGGGGCGGCCTGGATATCGGCGTTGAGGTTGCGGCAGGAGGCCTCGATCAGCGCCAGCAGGCGGGCCTGGTCCAGCGGCACGCGCTGGCCGTTGTCGGTCACATGCAGCACGGGCGCCGGCGCGGCGGCGGCAGCCGCTGCGGCCTCGGCGGCCTTCTTTTGCTCGGCGCGTTCCTGGTTGCGGCGCTCGCGGTACAGCACGTAGGCGCGCGCCACGTCGTGGTGGCCGCCTCGCATCAGGCCCAGCTCGACCTGGTCCTGCACGTCTTCAATATGGAAGGTGCCACCGCCCGGACGCGAGCGCAGCAGTGCGCGAACCACGGCCTGAGTCAGCTCGTCCACGGTCTCGCGCACGCTGGCGGAGGCCGCACCCTGGGCGCCGCGCACGGCCAGGAAGGCCTTGGTCAGCGCGACGGCGATCTTTTGCGGCGTGAAGGGCACCACATCGCCGCTGCGGCGGATGATCTGGTAGCCGTCCTGCACGGACAGGTGATGGGCGGAGGAAGGATTGGCAGCATCACCGTGCGCAGCGGGAGCCAAAGAATTCAGTGCTTCTTGCATGAGTTTCCTCAACGGGTGTTTGTGGATAGAACAGACGCGGGCCTGCACTTGGGGCAGGCTTGCTGGGAGATGGAATCGGGGCCGGATGTGCACACCGTTTTCACAGGGTGTTCACAGCTTGTGAACACTAGATATGGTGTCCATCGTGCTTTGGGGCACTACCTGTAGTGTATCGCCGTCTCATGTACACGGGGTACTCACAGCCGGAAAACCGCTGTTTGCACCGCCCCAAACGGGTGCGCAACATACAAGCCAATAGCAGCAGATGCCCGCTGCGCGGCGGCTTGCGGGCGATGGTCCGTCGCAAGCCGCGGCAGCCTTGGCCCTGCGCCGGTCGGACCGCTGAAAGCCCCATGGACAGTGGGGCTGCGTCACATGCGTGAATTTGTAAAAAATGATCAGGTGCCCGCTGCCTGCGCCTGGCGCGCCACATCGGTTGCTTTCTGGATTGACAGGCCGTTTGTCCTCTGCCTGTGGACAAGCGGGATCGGGTGCAATACCTGGCGGTACCTGCGATGAGGGTGTGTGCTTACGTGGAGGGCCGGCCGATGCCCGGTGGCAGTTGCCAGTTCGCCGTGGCAGGGTGATGGGCCAGCAGCCCGCGCAGCCGGTGCCAGTCGAAGCCGGGGCCCGGATCGCATTTGCGGCCCGGCGCGATGTGCTCGTGGCCCGCGAGATGGGCCACGGGGTAGCGCGCCGCGATGGCGTTGCACAGGGCATCGAGCGCCGTGTACTGGGCTGGCTCGAACCGCAGGCCCTCCAGGCCTTCGAGTTCTATGCCGATGGAGTCGTCGTTGCAGCGGTCGCGGCCCCGCCAGCAGGAAGCGCCTGCATGCCAGGCGCGCGCATCGCAGTCCACAAACTGCCAGACCTCGCCCTGGCGCGTGATGAAGAAATGCGCCGATACCTCCAGGCCGCGTATCCCCTGGTAGTAAGGATGGGCGTCCCAGTCGAGCTGGTTGGTGAACAGTTGCTGGACCGCACCCGTGCCGTACTCGCCGGGTGGCAGGCTGATGGAGTGCACGACGACCAGATCGATCAGCGCCTGGGCCGGGCGCTCGCCAAAGTTGGGCGAGGGCAGGTGGCGGGCCTGCTGCAGCCAGCCGCCTTGCCAGGTCCAGGCCGGGGCCTGGGCGGCTTGCGCCTGCGGATCAGGAATCGCCATGGCTGCCTCCGTCCGCCTCGGCGCTGGCATCGCCGGGCAGGGCGATGTTCAGCCGGTCGATGCGGTAGCGGATCTGGCGCAGGCTCAGGCCCAGCCGCGCGGCGGTGGCCGTGCGGTTGAAGCCGTTTTCCTGCAGCGCCTGCACCAGGATGCCGCGCTCGCGCTCGTCCAGCCAGGCCTGCAGGTCGCGGGGCAGGTCGGCATCGGCGGGCTCTGGCGATAGCGGGCTGCCTTGCGGCAGGGGGGGCGAAGGCGAGAGCGACGGAGGGGGCGAGGCGGATGCAGGCGGTGCTGGCGGCGTGCCGCAGGGCAGCTGCATTTCGGGATCTATGCGCAGCGGTCCGTCCTCGCCCAGCGTGATGGCGCGATGCAGCAGGTTCTCCAGTTCTCGCACATTGCCGGGCAGGGGCAGGCGGGCGATCTGCTCCACTGAACGCTCGTCGATCTCGGGCATGGGCAGGCCGGATTCCTGCGACAGCCGTGCCAGCAGCGCGCGGCACAGGGCGGGAAGGTCTTCGCGCCGCTCGCGCAGCGGGGGCAGCAGCACCTCGATGACATTGAGGCGGTAGTACAGGTCCTGGCGGAAGCGCCCCTGCTGCACATCGGCAGCCAGGTCGCGGTGGGTGGCGCTGACGATGCGCACGTCGGCCGCTTCCTCCTGCGTGGAGCCCAGGGCGCGCACGCGGCGCTCCTGGATGGCGCGCAGCAGCTTGGCCTGCATGGCCAGGGGCAGGTCGCCGATCTCGTCCAGGAACAAGGTGCCGCCGCGCGCCGCCTGGAAGTAGCCGTCGCGGTCCTGGGTGGCACCTGTATAGGAGCCCTTGCGCGCGCCGAAGAACTCGGCCTCCAGCAGGTTTTCGGGAATGGCGCCGCAGTTCACGGCCACCATGGGGCCGTGGGCGCGCTGGCTGCAGGCGTGCAGGGCCCGTGCCACCAGCTCCTTGCCCGTGCCCGACTCGCCATGCACCAGCACCGGCGCCATGCCGCGCGCCACCTTGGCAATGCGCTGCTTGACGGCCTGCATGGCGGGGGAGTCGCCCACCATGGCATCCAGCGCGCCGCTGCCGCTGAGCACGGGGCCTGCGGTCGGTGTCGCCGAGGGGTTGCGCGCCGGCATCACGCCCGGGGCCGGCACACCGCCCACGCCCTGGGCGGCCGAGGCCACGACCAGGCGGAACTGCTTGAGGTCCACGGGCTTGGTCAGGTAGTCGAAGGCGCCTGAGCGCAGGGCCTCGACGGCGTTCTCGGCGGAGCCGTAGGCCGTCATGACCACGCAGCGCTCGCGCCGCTGCTGGTTGCGCAGGTCCTGCAGCAGCTCCATGCCCATGCCGTCGGGCAGGCGCATGTCGGTGATGACCACGTCGAAGCGCTGTGTCTGCAACTGCTCGCGCGCCTCGCCCACGCTGGCGGCGGTTTCCACGCGGTAGCCTTCGCGCAGAAGAGTCAGTTCATAGAGGGTGCGCAGATCCGGCTCGTCGTCCACGACAAGGATCGATGCGGCAGCGGGCAGGGAGTTCAGAGGCATCACACCACAATCTGGTCAAACAGGGAGGCCGGCAGGGCCGAGGCCGGGCCGGCGCGGAACACGATGCTGAAGGCATTGCCCTCGGCAGGGCCGTGCGGGGTGGGCCGCGACAGCCGCTGGTAGCTGATGCTGGCATCGTAGCGCTGGCACAGCTCGCGGCAGATATACAGGCCCAGGCCGCTGGAGCGGCTTTCCGAAGAGAAGAAGGGCTCGAACAGATGGCGTTGCACCGTGGGCTCCAGCGCGGCGCCGTCGCTCCAGACCTGCAGCCAGATCTGGCCGCCGGCCGGTGCGCCGGTCAGCACCTGCAGCGTGTGTGGTTCGTGGGCGTTGCTGCGGTAGCGCCGGGCGTTGTCCAGCAGGTTCACCAGGATGCGGCGCAGATGCTCGCCATCGAACACCACGGTCTTGTCCCTGGCGTCCAGCAGGAGCTGGATGCTGTGCGCGGGCTGACCCTGGGCCTGCCATTCCTGGCAAACCTGGGCCACATGCTGGTCCAGTGCCAGCACACCGGCATGCGCCTCGCCAATGTGCTGCTGGGCCCGGGCGATGTTGAGTACGTCCTCGACGATGCGTGCCAGGCGCTCGGCATTCTGGCCCACGATGCGGCACAGCTGCTGCTGGGCCGGGTCCTGCGCCAGATCCTCGGCCAGCAGGGCATTGGCCTGGGTGATGGCGGCCAGCGGATTGCGGATCTCGTGCGCCACGGCGGCCGACATGCGGCCCATGGAGGCCAGCTTTTCCGTGCGCAGCCTCGCCTCCATCTCGCGCAGATCATGCAGGAAGACCACGCACAGCTGCTGCAGCAGGGCTGGCTCGGCCGCGCCGGGGGCGTCGGATGGGGTGGCGACCTCGGTCAGCCAGGTGCGCAGGTGCAGGCCCGTCATGCCTTCCTGGCCGATGGACTGCAGATGGATGGCGGCCGAGATGGGCAGGTTCTGGGCAAAGCTCTGGGCCACGGCGTCCTGCAGCCGCTGCCAGCCGGCATGCTCCTTGAGGGCGAAGGGCAGGGCATGCGCGTCGGCCAGTCCCAGCAGGTGCAGCGCGGCCGGGTTGGCCTGCTGCACGCGGAACTGGGGATCGACCACCAGCACGCCTTCACCCAGGTGGCGGATCACCAGGGCATTGACCTGTTCCTGCGTCCGGGCCTTGCGGCTGCTGTGCTGGGCCAGGTGGCGCTCGCGCCGCACGCGGCGCGCCAGTTCGTGCGTCAGATAGGCCACGGCGAAATAGCCTGCGCAGGCAAAGCTGGCCTGGTAGTAGGCCTGGGTGCTTTCTATGCGGCCTGCCACGTCCTGCCATGCCACCCAGCCCAGGGTCAGCAGCGTGACGCTGGCCGTGGTGGCCAGGGCCAGCGTCAGATTGCCCAGCACGGCCGAGATCAGGATGGGAATGGCCAGCAGGGCCGAGTAGTTCAGCGGCCCGGTCTGCAGCATCTGCAGCAGGCAGATGGCTGCGATATCCACGCCGATCACGGGCAGCCAGTGCACGCCGGCGCGGGGCGAGGGCGGCTGCTCGCGTGCCGTCAGCCGCAGCAGCAGCGTCAATCCCAGGTAACCCAGGCAGACCAGCCAGACCAGGGAATTGCCGCCGGGCTGCACGCTGAGCAGCGCCAGCTGCAGCAGCAAAAGCGCAGTGGCGATGAGCACGCGGCCGGTCAGGAACCCCTGCCATAGCCGGACAAAGGGGGCGTTGGCGTCGTGCGGCGACTGCGCCGCTGCCTCGTCGATGGTGGGGGACTGGATGGGGGGCGCGTCCTGCATGCTCAGCGCCGTTGCGCCAGGGTCCGGTGCTCTGCGCTGCAGTAGCTGCTGCCCGCCGCCTCGATGGCTTCGCTGCGCGGCAGGTGCAGGCCGCAGTGCGCGCACTCGACCATGTCCTGCGGTGCCCCCAGCGGCGGGTTGGCCGGGTTGCGCGGGGCGGCGGCCTGGTGCCGCTCGCGGGCCTCGGCACGGCGCTGGCTGCGCCAGATGCCGACAGCCACGACGATGACGATCAGGACCAGCAGGTACTTCATGTGGTGCGCTCCAGCAGCACTTCCATGACGAAGCGCGATCCCGCATAGGCCAGCAGCAGCAGCAGGGCGCCTGCATAGAGCATGCGCACGGCGCTGCGGCCACGCCAGCCAAAGCGCGCACGGCCGATCAGCAGCACGGCAAAGGTCAGCCAGGACAGCAGCGAGAACACCGACTTGTGGTTCCAGACCCAGGCCTTGCCATAGAGCTGTTCGCCGAACAGCCAGCCTGCGGCCAGCGTGGCCGTGAGCAGCACAAAGCCTGCGGACACGAAGCGGAAGGTCAGGCGCTCCAGCGTGAGAAGCGGCAGGCCGCTGTCATGGCCGCCGCCGCCCAGCCGCATGTGCTGCTCGGCGCGTGTCATCAGCGAGGCGTGGACCACGGCGGCCGCGAACAATCCGTAGGAGGCGATGCCCAGTGCCAGGTGCAGCGGCAGCCAGGGCGAGGCGTTGACATGCAGGGGCGTTCCCGGAAACAGCGCGGCCATGAGCACGGCGGCCGTGCCCAGCGCGGACAGCGCCAGCTGCGCGCGCATCTTGGGAAACAGCTGCTGCTCGACGCCATAGACGGTGAGCACCAGCCAGGCCGTCATGGACAGGGCCGGTGCAAAGCCGAAGTGAGGCTGCTCCCCGAGCAGGCCCCAGGCCAGGGCCAGGGCGTGGAGCACCCAGGCCAGGCGCAAGGCAACGCGGGCGCCGGCCTGGCTGATGCGTCGGGCGCCAGCGGCTGGGACTGCATAGGCCACGGCTGCGGCAAGCGCCAGCATCCAGCCCAGGGGCGATGCGTTGGCGGAAATCAGGGGGACGGAGAGCATCTTTCAATGATAGCTGTGGCTTTCCCGGCGCCGGTTGTGCAGGCTCAGAATCCGGGTGTCGCGCGGTGGTTCGGCCCGCATTTTCAGGGCTCCATGGCTGCAGCGATCCGGTTGCGTCCCTGGGACTTGGCCTGGTAGAGCAGGCTGTCCACCTTCTGCAGCCAGGCTTGCAGCGGAGCGGTCGACGGCTGCCGCACGGTGAGCACGCCGCAACTGACCGTGAGCTGCGGCGCCGTGGGAGAGGCCGAGTGGGCAATGGACAGCCGCAGCACTTCCTGGCGGAAATGCTCGGCCATGGCCGGTGCGTCGCTTTCGCCGGGGAGGATGAGCGCGAATTCCTCGCCGCCAAAGCGCGCGGCCAGGTCGTAGGGCCGGCGCGCATGGCGCTGCAGCGTGGCGGCCACGGCCTTGAGTGCCTCGTCCCCCTGCACATGGCCGTAGCAGTCGTTGTATTGCTTGAAGTGATCTATATCAATGAGCGCCAGGCCCACGGACTCCCCTGTGCGCAGGCTGCGGCGGTGGGAGCGCTCCAGCATGTCATCGAAGTGGCGCCGGTTGGCCAGGCCGGTCAGCCCGTCCACCATGGCCAGGCGCTCCAGGGCCTGGCGCTGCAGGGCCAGCCTTATCTGGTTGCGCACGCGCACCTCGACCACGGCGGGGCGTATGGGCTTGGAGACATAGTCGGCCGCGCCCAGGCGCAGGCCGTATTCCTCGGCCTCGGCATTGCTCTGGCCGGTGATGAAGATGACGGCGATATGGGCCGTGCGCTCCTGGGCCCGCAGGGCGCCCAGCACCTCGTAGCCGTTCATGCCGGGCATGCCTACGTCCAGCAGGATCAATTGCAGGCGGTGGGCCTCCCGGTTGGCGATCACCAGGGCGCCTGGACCATCCTTGGCCAGCAGCACGCGGTAATCGGGGCTCAGCAGCTCGGCCAGCATGCTTCGGTTCAACCGCTCGTCGTCGACGATGAGGACCGTGGGCTGCTCCGGACCTGTCAGGGCGTCAAGCATCTGCCGCTCCCTGCCCGCTCCCCTGTGCAGTGCTGACCGGGGCCGCCTGCGTGGGCTGGCCCAGGCTGTGCGCCAACCGGTCCAATTCCTGCAGTGCGGCCTCGGTCTCCAGGTATTCGGTGCAGCGCTGTATCCGCTGCAGCACGGGCCCATGGCGCTCGCCCAACAGGGGGCGCAACCGCTCGAGTTCGGCCAGGGCGGCGTAGTCGCTGTCGGCGATCTGCAGCCGCAGCCGTGCCAGCGTGGACGTTACTTCGTCCACGTTCAGCGGGTGCCGCTGCGGGCTGGTCGGCGCGATGGGGGCGGTGGCCAGGGTGGGCAAGTCCCCCGGCCCGGACAGCACGGCAATTTCCGCCAGCAGGCCCTGCAATCCATCGGCCAGTGCCTGGACCAGGGATTCCATGCGGGTGCTGGGCCTGTCGTCCGCGATGCCGCCATCGCCATCTTCTTTCCGGGCGGCGTGCGCACCGGTCTCGGCCATGGCCGACCATTGCACCAGCAGGTCCGCGCCCAGATACCCCAGGCTGCCCTTGAAGGTATGCGCCAGCGACGCCACGGTCTCCCAGTCCCCGTGTCTTACGGCCTCGCGCAGCTTCTGCGGCGCGTCGGCAAAGTCGTGGGCAAAGCCTTCGATCACCTGCAGCATGCGCGGCGATTGGCCGGCAAGGCCTTGCCGCAGGCGCGCCGGGTCCCAGGCTGGGGCTGGCATCGACGGAGTTGCCGTAGTGGACTTGGGGGCCGGGATCGGCGCAGGCACGGTTGAACGAGGGGGCTCCGCGGACAGGCAGCGCTGCAGCGTTTCGTAGAGCAGCACATCGTCAACGGGTTTGGTCAGATGGGCGTTCACGCCCGCAGCCGCGATCCGGGCGCTGTCCTCGGCATAGGCCAGAGCCGTCAGCGCAATCACCGGAAGATGCCGCAGCGCGCTGCGCGCGCGGATGGCGCGCGTGGCGCTGAGGCCGTCCATGCCGGGCATGTGCACGTCCATGAGCACGGCGTCGAAGGGCTGGCTGTCCAGACGCTGCAGCGCCTGCAGGCCGTCCGCCGCCGTTTGCACCGAGACGCCGGCCTGCTCCAGCAGCTCGGTGGCCACCTCGCGGTTGAGGGCGTTGTCATCCACTACCAGCACCCTGCGCCCTGGCAGGCCCGGGTAGCGCTGCTGTGGCGACAGGCTGGCAGCCGGGTCCGCGGGCTGGGGCGATTCGGGGTCCTGCAGCGTCTCTCGGATCGATGCCAGCAGCGCCGATGCGGTCAAGGGCTTGATCAGCAGCCCCCGCAGGCCCAGCTGTGCGGCATGGCGCTGTACTTCGTCGCGCCCGAAGGCCGTGACCATGAGCGCCGCCGGGGTCGTGGCCAGGTGCGGCTGCTTGCGCATGCGGCGCGCCAGTTCCAGTCCGTCCATGCCGGGCATGTGCCAGTCCAGCAGAGCCAGGCCGTAGGGCGATTTCTGGCGCCAGGCCTCCTGCAGCATGTGCAGCGCCTGCGCGCCGTCCTCGGCCGTGTCGCAGCGCATGCCCAGTTTGCGCACCATGGCGGCCAGGGCTGCGCGCGCGCTGGCGTTGTCATCGACGATGAGAATGCCGGGGCTGTCCAGAGTGTCGTGTCCGTCGTGCGGCGTCTCCACAGCTGGCCTGACCCTGGCTGTGAAGTGAAAGCGGCTGCCCTGGCCGGGCTGGCTGGAGACGCCTATCTTGCCGCCCATGAGCTGCACCAGCCTGTGGCAGATGGCCAGCCCCAGTCCCGTGCCGCCATGGCGCCGCGTGGTCTGGGTGTCGGCCTGGGTGAAGGGCTGGAACAGCCGTTCGGCCCGCGAGGCATCCAGGCCGATGCCGGTGTCGCGCACGCTCACGCACAGGTGGCTGCCCGTGTGCAGGGCATCGGCATCGGTCTCGACATCCACAGGCGGCGCCGACAGGTGGATGGAGACCACCACCTCGCCATGCTCGGTGAACTTGATGGCGTTGCCGACCAGGTTGGTCAGCACCTGGCCCAGGCGCAGGGGGTCGCCGCGCAAGCGCTGCGGCAGGCCGGGGTCCAGCGCATAGACCACCTCCAGCCCCTTTTCCTCGGCGCGCAACGCGGTGGAGGCCGAGACGGTCTCCAGCACGTCGTCCAGCGCGAAGTCCACCTCCTCCAGCACCAGCATGCCTGCCTCTATCTTGGAGAAGTCGAGGATGTCGTTGATCACGGCCAGCAGCGCGTTGGCCGCGCGCTCCACCTTCTCCAGATAGCCGCGCTGGCGCGAGGTCAGTGCGGTCTGCTGCACCAGGCGCGTCATGCCGATGACGGTGTTCATGGGCGTGCGGATCTCGTGGCTCATGGTGGCCAGAAAGTCCGACTTGGCGCGTTCGGCCGCTTCGGCGGCTTCCTTGGCCTGCCGCAGCGCCTGCTCGGCCTCGCGCTCGCGGGTGATGTCCAGCATGATGCCGTCCCAGACCATGCCCTCGTTGCAGCGCCGGGGCGCCGAGCGGCAGCGCAGCCAGCGGATTTCTCCGTCGGGCTTGAGCACGCGGAAGCGGCAGTCGAAGACGCTCAGCGTATCGACCGAGTTCTGCATCATCTGCTGGTAGAGCGGCAGGTCCTCGGGGTGGATGGCATTCAGGTAGACCTGGCGGTCGGCCATGATGGCGTGGGCCGGCACGCCGATCAGGTTCTCGATGCCGGCGCTGATATAGCTGAGCCGCAGGTGGTTGAGGCCGCCTTCGAGCCGGTAGATGGCACCGCTGGGCAGGTTGTCGGCCAGGGCTTCCAGCCGGGCGCGGGCATCCTCGTGCTCGGAAAGGTCCTGCAGCGTGCCGCTCAGGGCGACGATGCGCCCCTGTTCATCCCGGTGGGCGCGGCCCAGTATGCGGGCAGGGAACTGCCGGCCGTCGGGGCACCGATGGACCACATCGATGCTGTAGGACTGGCCGGTGGCTGCACACAGGTGCACGGCAGCGGTGAGCCGGGCCAGATCCTGGGGGCTGAGCATGTCGCGCATGGCCTGGCGTGTCAGCGGCGGGCCCTTGGGGTCCAGGCCGTTCATCACATACATCATCTCCGAGGCCTGGAAGCGCTCGGTCTCCAGGTCCAGCGTCCAGCTGCCTATGCGGGCCAGCTGCTCGGCCTGGCGCAGAACGTCATAGCTTTTTTGCAGCTGCGCCTCGGTCTGGCGCATCTGCGTGATGTCGCGCGCAATGCCCAGCAAGCCCACGGTGTTGCCCCGGGCGTCCCGGTAGGGGCTCTTGATGGCCTGGAAGATGCGGTGCTGTCCTCCGACCTGCAGATGCTCGTCCGATACCACGGGGGCATTGCTGTCCAGCATCCTGCGATCGCTGTCGCTGAAGTTGCTCCTGTCCTGAAAGAGCTCCTGGTCGGTTTTTCCGACGATGTCCTCGGGCGTGCGCTGGGTGAAGCGCGCCGCTGCAGGGTTGACGAAGACATACCGGCCCTGCAGGTCCTTGACGAATACCAGGTCGGGCGTCTCGCTCATGACGGCCGCCAGCAGGCGCGTCGAGTCCTGCCACAGCTGGGTGCGCTCCCTGACACGCTGCTCCAGTTGCGCGTTGAGCTGGCAGATCTCTTCGTCATGGCGCACACGTTCGCTGATGTCGTCCAGGGTGGCAAAGAACATCCGCCTTCCCGACAGGGACTGGCAGTAGACGTGGATTTCGGCCGGGAAACTGCTGCCGTCGCTGCACAGCAATCGGCCGGCGATGCAGGCCTGGCTGTCCACGGCCATGTCCCGCCACAGCGCGGCCAAGGGCTGTCCGGACATGTCCAGGCTGATGTCCGCCAGGCGCATCCCGAGCAGTGCCGCCTTGCCATGGCCCAGGCGGGAGCAGGCCTGGATGTTGGCGTCAAGCAGGCAGCCCTGTTCGTCAAACAGAATAAAACCGTCGGGCACACGGTCCAGGAATTGGCGATACGGCGTATCGGGCATGAAGACTCCTAGGCGGTGGCAGGCCCGCATTGCGGGGTGATAGGCGCAAGCTATGGGCAACGTGATGTTACCGCCGGCCGGGGCCGGCCGTGGGGCATGCAGGGCCGGTACTTACCCCGCCAGGGGCAGCGGGTAGAATCGCCGGGATCTGCAGGGTCCGCGCCGCGACCCGGCCCCGCCCGGCAGCCCCGTCGCCGGGCCCCGGCCGGCTTGTTGCGGCACGCCTTTTTCCTTTCCGACGACTCCAGCTCCTCCCCCCGCTTATGGCCTCCGCACTGACCGACAAACTTTCGCGACTCGTCAAGGAGATGCGCGGCCAGGCCCGCATCACCGAATCCAATGTGCAGGACATGCTGCGCGAAGTGCGCATGGCCCTGCTCGAGGCCGACGTGGCCTTGCCCGTGGTGCGCGACTTCGTTGCGCGCGTCAAGGAAAAGGCGCTGGGCCAGGAAGTGCTGGGCTCGCTGCAGCCGGGCCAGCTGCTGGTGTCCATCGTCAACAAGGAACTCGCCGCCACCATGGGCGAGGGCGTGGCCGACATCAACCTCAACGCCCAGCCGCCAGCCGTCATCCTGATGGCCGGCCTGCAGGGCGCCGGCAAGACCACGACCACGGCCAAGCTGGCCAAGCACCTGATCGAGCGGCGCAAGAAGAAGGTGCTCACCGTGTCGGGCGACGTGTACCGCCCCGCCGCCATCGAGCAGCTCAAGACCGTGACCGCGCAGGCCGGTGCCGAGTGGTTCCCTTCCACGCCCGACCAGAAGCCCCACGACATCGCCGTGGCCGCGCTGGACTACGCCAAGCGCCACTTCTTTGACGTGCTGCTGGTCGATACGGCCGGCCGCCTGGCCATCGACGAGCTGTTGATGGCCGAGATCAAGGATCTGCACGCCACGCTCAAGCCGGTCGAGACCCTGTTCGTCGTCGATGCCATGCAGGGCCAGGATGCGATCAACACGGCCAAGGCCTTCAAGGAAGCGCTGCCCCTGACCGGCATCGTGCTGACCAAGCTCGACGGCGACTCGCGCGGAGGCGCGGCGCTGTCGGTGCGCCAGATCACGGGCGCCCCCATCAAGTTCGCCGGCGTGTCCGAGAAGATCGACGGCCTGGAGGTCTTCGATGCCGACCGCCACGCGCAGCGCGTGCTGGGCATGGGCGACATCGTGGCCCTGGTCGAGCAGGTCACCAAGGGCGTGGACATGGAGGCCGCGCAAAAGCTGGCCGAGAAGGTCAAGAGCGGCGACGGTTTCGACCTCAACGACTTCCTGGCCCAGATCCAGCAGATGAAGCAGATGGGCGGCCTGTCCAACCTCATGGACAAGCTGCCGGCCCAGCTCACGGCCAAGGCCGGCCAGGTGGACATGGACAAGGCCGAGCGCGAGATCCGCCGCAAGGAGGGCATCATCTGCTCCATGACCGCCAAGGAGCGCAAGAAGCCCGAGATCATCAAGGCCACGCGCAAGAAGCGCATTGCCGACGGCGCGGGCGTGCAGGTCCAGGAAGTCAACCGCCTGCTCAAGGAGTTCGAGCAGATGCAGGAGATGATGAAGAAGATGAAGGGTGGCAGCCTCATGAAGATGATGAAGCGCATGGGCGGCATGAAGGCCATGAAGGGAATGATGGGCGGTGGCGGCGGCATGCCCAAGCTCCCGTTCTGATGGGCACCCCCTGAGCCGCCGGGCCGCGCGCTCTTTCCCGCCAAGCCGCAGCGCAGACTGCGGCTTTTCTTTGGGCTGCGGGGGCTTTGTGAGAACATGCAGCGCCATGAAGGCTGGTGTTTCGACTTCCCTTGCGGTGTCTCCGGTGACCGGGGCGCGGCTCTCCCGCCGTGACTGGGGCCTGCTGGCGGCCGCCGTGCTGCTGGCTGGCTGCTCGTCCGCTCCACGCAAGGGCGCGGGTCCGGCGCCCGTGCCTTCGCCGCAGGCGCTCAATCTGGACGGCGAATTGCGCGAGGCGCTGCTGGCGCGCACCATGCTTGTGGTCAACACGCCCTATACCTATGGCGGCAATTCGCCCGAAGGCGGTTTCGACTGCAGCGGCCTGATCCAGTGGGCGGTGGGCGGCATCACCGAAAACCGCCTGCCGCGCACCACGGCGCAGTGGGCGCAGTTCAGCAATCCCGTGGGCAGCCGCAGCCTGCAGCGCGGCGACTTCGTGTTCTTCAACACCCTGGGCGCGCGCTATTCGCACATGGGCATCTTCGTGGGCAACGGCCAGTTCGTGCATGCACCGTCCAGCGGCGGCACGGTGCAGCGCGTGCGCATGGACAACCCCTATTTCGCCAAGCGCTTCACCGAGGCGCGCAGCATCTTCGCCTGAACGCTGGCCGGGCGGCGGGCTGATGGTTCAATCAAGATTCCAGGGAAATCCAGGGTTTCGGCATGCGTAACAAGCTCGAATTCGCACTGCGCCTGCGCCAGGCCATCGAGGCCGCGGGACTGGAGCCCCGGCCCAGCGTGCTTCTGAAGCTGTTCAATTCCAGTTACTGGGGACGGCCGATCTCGTTCCAGGCGGTCTCGCGCTGGCTCAATGGCGAGTCCGTTCCCGAGCAGGACAAGCTGGTGCTGCTGGCGGGTTTGCTCGAGGTCGAGCCCGATGTGTTGCGCTATGGCGAGTCGGCCCACCGGTCCCCGCCTCCCCTGCCGTCGCCGCTCGAATGCCGTGAGCCGGGCGTGGACTATCTCGAACGCGAGACCTTTGATGCCTTTCTGAAGCTGCCCGCGCCGCAGCGCCGGGTGGTGCGGGAGGTGATCCTCACCTTCGCCAAGGTGCATGGCGAAGGCTGAGCACCGGGCCGCGCAGGCAGCGCAGGCGGCGCACCCGCCTGGCGGCAGTCACCGGACAGCCTGCTGCTGCCAGGGCATGGCATGCCAGGGGTGGCGCGGATCGGCCACCCATTGCTGCACTTGCTCGGGCGTCACGCTGCGCCCCAGCACGTCGGCGCGGCCACGGGCCAGCCACTGGCTGCGGCCGCGCGCATAGGCCTCGCCGAAGGCCTGCCAGCTGTCAAAGCAATCCCGCGCGCGGCATGCGTTCAGGTGCAGGATCTGCTGGTGCAGGGCCTCGTCCACCCAGCCCAGCAGCCAGGCGCAGCGCACATGGAAGGCCACGCGCGCGCAGGCAAAGGCCATGGCGGCATGGGGATCGTCACCGGCCTGCAGGCGCTGCAGGTCCAGCGTGAACCAGCGCTGGCGCAGGCCGTCGGGCAACTGGCGTGCGATCTGGGCATCGTCCAGGTCGGTGCGCAGGCCCAAGTGGTGCAGCACCATGGGGCGCAGCTGGGTGGTCAGGGCGGAGTCGGCGCCGTTGAGCTGACGGTCCGCAAAGCCGCCCTGGATGGCGTGAAAAGCCATGGGATGGGCCAGGGCCAGCGCCCAGTCCAGTGCCGCATTGCCGGTGCGGTAGCTGCCGACGTCGCCTCGCTGGCGCGCTGCGCGCCTGCGGCGCAGGCCGGCGCGGACTGCCCACCAGGCCAGCGCGAGCAGGGCCATCAAGGTCAAGGCATTCATCGCCGGCCCCCTGCGCTTGCCGGCGATCCCGCCCTGCGGCGCGCCAGCTCCAGTGACTGCTGCAGGGCCGCGCTGCGCGGCATGCGCTCGAAGGCGGGCACGGGCACGGTGTCGCGGCGTGCCGCCACCAGCCATTGCATCAGGGGCGAGCGGATGTCCATCTGCTCCAGCAGCACCGGGTGGGACTGCAGCAGCCACAGCTGCTCGGCTTCGGTGTGCAGCTCGCCAGCCGCGCACCAGGCAGCCGCGCTGCCCGTGGCCAGCAGCTGTGCCGGTCGGCGCACGATGCCCATGGCCAGGGCGTCCGCTGGCGCCTCGCCATCGGTATCGAGGTGGTTGAGCAGGGCCAGCACATCGGCCAGGTAGCGCGCAATCGGCGGACGGTTCTGCTTGCCCTTGATCTGGTCGATGCGCAGCCGCCCGTCGTCCCGCACCTGGGCGCTGACGGTGATGCGCGGCTGGGCCGTGCCCGTGCGGTAGCTGAACAGCCGCAGCCGGCCCTGCTCGCAGGCTTCGGCGTAGTGTTCGCCATAGCCGCCGCGCAGTGCGCCGCGCTCGCTGAACTGGCCCAGGCAGTGGCGCATCATCTGGCTTTCATAGGCCATTTCGGCGCGCAGGTCCGGGCTTTGGGCATCGAATTCGACGAACACGCCAAGCTGGCCGCGCAGCAGCGGGCGCACGGCACCGGGACGGTGCTCGGCCCAGCCGCTGGCGCTTCTCCGGGCAAAGGCCAGGTGCTCCAGCGTCCAGCGCGCCAGGGCCTGCGGGCAGTTGATGCGCTGCAGCTTGCCCTCCAGCGCGGTGCCGCGCCGGGTGGACAGGAACTCCAGCAGCCGGCTCTCCAGCGCCAGCAGGGGTGCGCTGTCGGGCTCCACCCACCACAGCGGTGCGCTCGCGTCGGCCGCAGGCCTGTCCGGTGACAGCGGCTGGCGGGCCGCATGTTCGCGCAGGCGCTCCAGTGCCCAGGCGGCAGGCTCGGCGCGTCGGTGCAGGCGCAGCAGCTCGGCCTGCGTGGACACGGGCTGCACGGCAGGCGGATCGGCGTCGAGGTTGCCGATCACATGGCGGTAGAAGTGGTTGGCCAGCCAGGCGGCGATCTCCTCGCTGTCGCCGCGTGCCGCGCTGCGCTCGCGGATGCGCTGCTTGATGGCCGGCGCATTGACCACGTCGCGCGGCCTATAGGCGCTGGCGGCGCTGACGGCACTGGCCCCGGCGCCCGCGTTCACCACAGCTTCCACCAGGGCTTGCTGTCCGAGCGGAGCTTGAGGCAGCGCTTGAGGCCGTCCTGGGCCATCCTGTGCTCGGCCTCGCCGTCGTCGGGCGTGAGCTTGGAGATGGCCTCGCGGTGCAGGGCCACGGCCTGGTCGATGGGGCCGCAGCTTTCCATGGCGCAGGCCAGGCGGCGCAGCGTGTAGCACTCGCCCAGGGCGCGCACTTCGGGCAGCAGGGCGTCCAGGCGCGGCCGCACCAGTTCGCCATGGTTTTCGGAGAAGAAGTCGAGCAGGGACATCAGCGCGGCCAGGTAGTCGCGCCGCTGTGCGCGCTGGTCGTCCTCGTCCAGTTCCTCGAACCACTGGTCCAGGCGCTCCAGCCAGATGCCGATCTCGCCCGCGCGGCCCAACTGGTAGAGCGCCAGCGCCGCGCTGGGGAAGTAGTCCGTGGGGCAGTGGCGGCTGTAGCCGTAGTCCTGGGTGAAATGCCACAGCTGCTCGGCCGCCGTGACGATGCCGGGGCGGTCGTCACGGCGGATGGCGCACCACAGCAGGCCGTCATGGTGTTCTGCAAAGGGGCTGCTGGACAGGCCCTTGTGGTGCAGGGCCGCCGCCTCGTCATAGCGCTGCTGCGATCGGTACTTGATGGCCAGGTTGTTGCAGAGCATGGAGTAGACGTGCAGGTGCGCGTCCTTGTACCGGCCCTGGCCGGTGGCCCAGAAGGCTTCGAAGCGAGCCAGGCCCTCTTCGTAATAACGCTGCACCAGCGGTTCGCGCAACGCGTCGTTCGGCACCTGCCGGCCTTCGCCCATGATGGCTGCCAGGTCGTCCTCGTCGTCCAGGGTCACGCCCGCTGCATAGCACCAGTGGGCGCCATGGCCCTGCGCAAAGGGGCGCTGCAGCGCCTGCGCGGCGGGCAGCACGGCGAAGCGCGCGGCCCAGAGCATGGGCAGCAGCTCGGAGTTGGCGTGCCGGGGCTGATCGGTCACGCCGCGCTCCAGCAGAGGCAGGGCCTGCTCCCATTGGCGGTCCTTGGCCAGGCGCCAGCCTTCGATCAGGTCCAGCAGCGGGTGGCCGGGCGCCTGGGTGCGCGCCAGGGCCAGGTAGTCGTCGGGGCTGCGCGGAGCAGCCGGACTGTCCTCCAGGATCTCCTGCATGTCGGAATCCAGTCCCGCCCAGGCCAGGATCAGCGCCCAGGCCGGTGCATGGGCGGTGTCGCTGTCCACCCTGCGCAAGGCCAGTTCATAGCCCTGACGGGCCGATCCGGGGCGGCTGTGCAGCACGCTTTCCAGTGCCAGGTCCGCCGCATCGGCCAGGCGGCCCGCTTCTTCCAGCCACTGCAGCACCAGGCCGCTGAAGGCATCGTCGGAGTCATCCACCAGGCCGAAGCGGCCCAGCACGGCCAGCTGCAGCGCGGCTTCTGGCTGGCCCATGGCATGGCAGGCCATGGCCTGCAGCCGGGCCGCATGGACCTTGCGGTGCGTGCGCACCGCCTGCGATGCGGCGGGGCTTTCGGTGCGGGCCAGGTGCTGTTCCGCCGCCATGAGCACGGCCGGGACGCTTTGCGGGGCCAGCGGCAGCACCTCGCGCGCAAGGTGCAGCCAGTCGTCGAAGTCCACGTTCTGCTCGGCATCGGCCTGGGTCAGCAGCGCCGTGGCGGCCTGCACCTGGCGCACGGTGGCGGGCACATCGCCGCGCAGGCGCGCCAGCTCGGCCTTGCGCAGGCAGGCGCGCGCGTCGCGGCGCGCAGGGGAGGCCTCGCCATCCGGGTCGCTGCGTTCATGCTTGCGCTGCAGGTCCACGCCGTGCTCGGCCAGCTCCCAGGCCTGGGCTTCGCGGGCCAGGTAGTGCCAGCCGTTCCAGTAGCGATAGGGCTCGCTGGTATGCGGCAGCCGGCCCATGAGATCGGCAGCGGGCGCGAGCAGGGCCATGCCGCCTTCACGGTCGAAGCGCAGCCGGCTCTGGATGTCGCTGAGCGCCAGGCTGGCCGTGGCCAGCAGGTGGTCGTCGCCCTGCAAGGGCTGCAGCGCGGCCGCACGGTGTTCGCGCAGCAGGGCGTTGGCGGTTTCGGGCCGTTCCAGGTCCAGCCAGAGATCGTGCAGGCGCTCCAGCTCGCTCACCGTGGCTGGGGCGAAACGCTGCTGCGAGAGCAGCTCCATGACGGCCGCCTGGCGTTCGGCCGGGGCGATGGGGCTGGCTTCATCGTCCTGTTGCAGCAGGTCTTGCGCCTGGTCCATGAAGGCATGCAGGGCTTCGCCCTCAAGGACGGCCTGGGCGGTGGCGGGCTGGGAGGTGTTCATGGAATCAATAGCAAGCAAGCGAAGCTGGAAAAGCCATGCAGGCCGACGGACCTCAGGGCGGCGACCCCGCGATGCTAGCGGGCCAGCCAGCACCCTGCCAGAGTGGCCAGGCTGTTTTCACGTCCTGTTACATGCAGAAAAGCCCGGCATTGCCGGGCTTGGGTTCCGCAGGAGGCCGCTGCGCCGCAGGGGCCGGGTTGGGATCAGTGGCGCGTCACGACTTCGCCGCGCAGCGTGAAGGTGCGGGCCTCGGTGACCTTCACATCGATCATCTGGCCGATCAGGCGTTCGTTGCCCGGGAAATTCACCACGCGGTTGCACTCGGTGCGGCCCATGAGTTCGCTGCCGTCGCGCTTGGACAGCCCTTCCACCAGCAGGCGCTGCACCGTGCCCACGCGCTCGTCGCTGATGTCCTTGATGTTGTTGTTGATCACGGCCTGCAGCTCCTGCAGGCGGCGCAGCTTGACCTCGTGCGGCGTGTCGTCGTGCAGGTTGGCGGCCGGCGTGCCGGGGCGGGGGCTGAAGATGAAGCTGAAGCTGTTGTCGAAGCGCACGTCGTGGATGAGCTTCATCATCTTCTGGAAGTCTTCCTCCGTCTCGCCGGGGAAGCCCACGATGAAATCGCTGCTCATGGCCATCTCGGGCCGGATGGCGCGCAGCTTGCGGATGGTGCTCTTGTATTCCATGGCCGTGTAGCCGCGCTTCATGGCTATGAGGATCCTGTCGCTGCCGTGCTGCACGGGCAGATGCAGGTGGCTGACCAGCTTGGGCAGCTTGGCATAGGCCTCGATCAGGCGCGGCGTGAACTCGTTGGGGTGGCTGGTGGTGTAGCGGATGCGCTCGATGCCGGGGATCTCGGACACGTACTCCAGCAGCAGGGCAAAGTCGGCGATCTCGGCCGTGTCTCCCATCTTGCCCAGGTAGGCGTTGACGTTCTGGCCCAGCAGCGTGACTTCCTTCACGCCCTGGTCGGCCAGGCCGGCGACCTCGATCAGCACGTCCTCGAACGGGCGGCTGACTTCCTCGCCGCGCGTATAGGGCACGACGCAGTAGCTGCAGTACTTGGAGCAGCCTTCCATGATGGAGACGAAGGCCGAGGAGCCTTCCACGCGCGCGGGCGGCAGGTGGTCGAATTTCTCGATCTCGGGAAAGCTGATATCGACCTGGGGCTTGTGCCTGGCGGCGCGTGCATTGAGCAGCTCGGGCAGGCGGTGCAGGGTCTGCGGGCCGAAGACCACGTCCACATAGGGTGCGCGCTTGATGATTTCCTCGCCCTCCTGGCTGGCCACGCAGCCGCCCACGCCGATGAGCACGCCGCGTTCCTTCAGGTGCTTGTAGCGGCCCAGGTCGCTGAACACCTTCTCCTGCGCCTTCTCGCGCACCGAGCAGGTGTTGAACAGGATCAGATCGGCCTGCTCCGGGTCATCGGTGGATTCGTAGCCCTGGGCTGCGCCCAGCACATCGGCCATCTTGTCCGAGTCGTACTCGTTCATCTGGCAGCCGAAGGTTTTGATAAAGACTTTCTTGGACATGGTGGGGTTCCGTCAGGCAGCCCCCGCACTGCAAGCGGCGGTCTGCAAAAAATGAAGATGGCTTGGCCAGGGGCGGCATGCCCCATGGCCGGTCCGCTGCGCCCCGCAAGGCGCGGGCCGCGTAGCCGTGTACGTGCTGTGCGATTGCCGTGGTGCGCGCAGGGCTCAGTTGAAGATGCGCTGCAGCATCGACTTGGGCTTGTAGTGCTTGTCGGCCTCGGCCTTGGTCAGGATCCAGGCCTGGTGCAGCCACTGCGTCTGCGGCTCGATCACATAGCCCACCACGAGCTTGCTGCCCTGGTAATTGATGGCCTGCACCAGCGTGCGTTCAGGGCTGAACAGGCGAAAGCCCGGACTGGTGCGAATGGTCTTGCCGTCGATCTCCACCTCGGGGAACTGGGTCACGACCAGCTCGCCGAACTGGGCCTGAGGCGGGAAATTGCGCGTCTCGTTGGACGGCAGGCCCTGCGCGGCCACGCCCAGGCTGGCGCAGGCCAGGCCGGCGAGCAGGGCGCCGGCGCACAGGCGGCGGACGGGAGAGAAATGGGGCTTGCAGCGGTTCATGGTGTACATCCAGGGGCTGAACCCGTGATTCTACGAACTTGCCGCTGCGCGGGCGCGGCACTCGGGCATTGGGTCAGATGCGGCCCGGCGCATACAGCACCGCCTTGGGCGGGCGGCACAGGCCCCAGAAGCGCAGGCCGGTCAGCTCGGCCATCTGCACGCCCATGGCCGTGGGTGCGGAGATGGTGGCCAGGGCGGCGATGCCCACCTTGGCGCATTTGCGCACCAGTTCATGGCTGCCGCGGCTGGAGAGCACGACAAAGCCGGCCTCGCCCAGACGGCCCGTGCGCGAGAGGCGGCCGACCAGCTTGTCCAGCGCGTTGTGGCGGCCCACGTCTTCGAGCACATCCGTCAGTTGCCCGTCCAGCCCTGCCCAGCCTGCGGCATGCACGGCGCCGGCTTCGGCGTTGAGCAACTGCAGCGGCGGCAGTGCCGCGATGGCTGCGCAGACGGTGTCGGCATCGACGCGGGCGATCCAGTCGTGCGCGGGCAGCGGGTCGAAGGACAGGTCCAGCGCGGCGAAGCTGTCCACGCCGCAGACACCGCAGCCCGTGCGCCCGCTCATGCTGCGGCGCCGGTCCTTGAGGCGGGCGAAGCAGCGCGAGGCCACGTCCAGCTGCACCTCGATGCCGTCCATGCCGGCAGGCAGGCCTGCGGCCTGTGCAGCCACGGCACGCGCCTCGATGCCGTAGCAGTCGGCTGCGCTGTCCAGAATGCCTTCGGTGAGCGCAAAGCCCAGCGCAAAGTCTTCCAGGTCCGAGGGCGTGCCCATCATCACGGCATGCGAGATGCCGTTGAACACCAGGGCGATGGGGACTTCGCTGGCCAGTACCTGCGGCTCGGCCTGGATGCTGACCCCACCCCCGTGCTCGATCCGGTGGCGTGCCACCGCGTGCGTGCGCAGTGCGGCAATGGCAGGCGGGGCTGCGCATGCAGCCTCCGCTGCGCCGGTGTCTGGGGCGGGGACGGGTGCGGGAGCGTGTTCGGTGGTGGCGTTCATGGCGTGGGCCGCGCAGGCGGCCTCCGCATGATATCGGCGCCGCCGCATAGCTTCAGTCCAGCAATGCCATGCCCTTGATTTGGGCGAAGACATGCATGCCCGGCGCAATGCCCAGCTGCTGCGCGGAATGCCGGGTGATGCGCGCCAGCAGGCGGGACGGACCCAGCTGCAGCGAGACCATGACCTGGCCCGGGCCGTCCTCGCGCAGCTCCTGCACGGTGGCCGGGAGGATGTTGAGGATGCTGCTGTCTTGCGGGTGCTGCAGGCTCAGGCTCACATCGCGTGCCTGCACGCGCAGCTGCACGGTTTCGCCGACCGGGCGCGGGGAGGCCATGACAAGGCGCAGGCGTCCGCCATCGAAGGTCAGCGTGCTCAGGTGTGCATCGGGATCGTGCTGCTGGACCTGTGCGCTGACCATGGCGGCCGCCGTGTCGCCCATGCTCAGGGGCAGGTCCAGCCGCGCCAGCAGCTCGCTGGTGGCGCCGGCGGCGACCAGGCCACCGGCCTTGAGCAGCACCAGGTGCTGGGCCAGGCGAGCGACCTCGTCGATGGAGTGGCTGACGTAGATGACGGGAATGTCGAGTTCGCGGCGCAGCTGGTCCAGATAGGGCAGGACCTCGGCCTTGCGCTGGGCGTCCAGCGCGGCCAGGGGCTCGTCCATCAGCAGCACCCGCGGGCTGGTGGCCAGCGCCCGCGCAATGGCCACGCGCTGGCGCTCGCCGCCCGACAGGGTGGCGGGCATGCGGTCCATCAGGTGGCCTATGCCCAGCAGGGACACGGCCTGGTCCTGGGATACCTTGCGCCGTGCGGCCGACGTGCGCCGCATGCCGTAGTCGATGTTGCGCCGCACGGTCAGGTGCGGGAACAGGCTGGCCTCCTGGAACACATAGCCCAGCGCACGGCGGTGCGTGGGCAGCCATTGGCTGGCCGCATCGTCCTGCCAGACCTCGCCGTTGACGGCGACGCGGCCCCGCGCGCGCTCCAGTCCCGCCAGGGCGCGCAGGCAGGTGGTCTTGCCGCAGCCCGAGGGGCCGAACAAGGCGGTGACGCCGCGCCCGGGCAACTGCAGCTGCACATCAAGGCGGAAGTCGGCACGCTCCAGCGCCAGGTTGGCGATGATCTCCGATGAGGGGGCGGGGTGCGCGGCGCCGGACATCAGGGAGGGAGAGACGGCGGTCATCATGCGCGGCGCTCCTCACGCGGCTGCAACAGGTGCAGGGCCAGAAGAACCAGGAAGGAGAACACCACCATGCCGCCCGCCAGCCAGTGGGCGTGGGCGTACTCCATGGCCTCCACATGGTCGTAGATCTGTACCGAGACCACGCGCGTCACGCCGGGAATATTGCCGCCCAGCATCAGCACCACGCCGAATTCGCCCACGGTGTGCGCGAAGGTGAGCACGGCCGCCGTGATGAATCCCGGGCGCGCCAGCGGCAGCGCCACGGTGAAGAAACGGTCCAGCGGCCCCGCGCCCAGGCTGGCCGCAGCCTCCATGGGGCGGGTGCCCAGCGATTCGAAGGCGCGCTGCAGCGGCTGTACCGTGAAGGGCATGGAATAGACCAGCGATCCGATGACCAGGCCCGTAAAGGTGAAGGGCAGGGTGCTCAGCCCCAGCGCCTGCGTCAGCTGCCCCACGGGGCCGTTGGGGCCCATGGTCACCAGCAGGTAAAAGCCGATCACCGTGGGCGGCAGCACCAGGGGCAGCGCCACCACGGCGCCAATCGGGCCGCGCCAGCGCGAGCGCGTATGGGCCAGCCACCAGGCCAGCGGCGTGCACAGCGTCAGCAGCAGCACCGTGGTCACGCTGGCAAGTTTCAGCGTCAGCCGTATGGCGGCGTAGTCGTCGGCGGTAAGAATCATGCGGGAAGAATTCAGTGGTTCGCAGCGCTGTTGGATCTCACTCAACGCACGAAACCGGCGCGGCCCGGCTCAGCGACGCTGAGCACGGGCCCGTGCCGGTCGACCCCTCCCCAGGAGAGAGGGAAGGCGCGCAAGCGCGCCTCAACAGGTGTCAGAAGCTATAGCCATAGGAGCGGATGATGGCACGGGCCTTGTCGGCGCGCAGGTACTTCATCAGCTCGGTTGCAGCCTCGTTGTCCTTGCCGTTGTTGAGCACGATGGCATCCTGGCGGATGGGCTCGTGCATGGAGCCTGGCACCTGCCAGGCCGAGCCTTCGCGCAGCTTGCCGTTTTCCATCACCTGCGACAGGGCCACGAAGCCCAGCTGGGCATTGCCCGTGGCCGCGAACTGGTAGGTCTGGGCAATGTTCTCGCCCATGACGATGCGCGGCTGCACCTGGGCCGTGATGCCCAGCTTGTTCAGCACCTCCATGGCTGCCGTGCCGTAGGGCGCCAGCTTGGGGTTGGCCACGGCGATGTGCTTGTAGTCGCCGGTCTTGAGGACCTCGCCCTTGTCGTCCACATAGCCGGGCTTGGGGCTCCACAGCACCAGCTGGCCGATGGCGTAGGTGAAGCGCGAATCGGGCAGGCCACGGCCTTCCTTGGCGATCTTCTCGGGTGTGGTGTCGTCGGCGGCCAGCAGGATCTGGAAGGGCGCGCCATTGACGATCTGCGCATAGAACTTGCCCGTGGCGCCGAAGGACAGCAGGGCCTTGTGGCCGGTGTCCTTCTCGAACTCGGCGGCGATCTTCTGCATGGGGGCCGTGAAGTTGGCGGCGACGGCCACCGATACTTCGGCAGCCTGCGCGGCGGCCCAGCCGACCAGGGCAAGGGCGGCGAAGGCGGTGGCACGCAGGGGCTGGTTCACGTTCATGGGTCTCTCGCTATTCCGTTGGTGAATAGCGCAGTGTAACGATCTGAAAATGCGCATGCAGGGTGCAGGCGTTTTGCTTGGCGGGAAATAGCGCTTGGCGGGCATGATGCTGCGCATGACTGCCGCAACCCCCGCTTCTCCCTCAGACCTGATGCCCGCTCTGGGCCATGACCTGGCCGACCGGCGCATCGCCATCCTGCGGCATATCGCGGCAGGGCATTCGATTTCGCAGGCCGCGCGCGAGGCGGGTGTCAGCTACAAGGCGGCCTGGCAGGCGCTGGATGTGCTGACCAATCTGGCGGGCCGTGCCCTGGTGGAGCGCTCGGTCGGAGGCGCCGGCGGTGGTGGCGCGCGCATCACCGAGGCCGGGCAGGCCCTGCTGGCCATGGCCGACGCGCTGGAGCAGGCGCGTGCGCAGGTGCTGCAGCGCTTTGGCCTGCCATCCGGCGCGGCTGCTGCGCTGACTCCCGGCCTGGGCCTGCGCACCAGCATGCGCAATCTCTGGCCTTGCCGGGTCGCGTCCCTGCAGGTGCAGGGTGCCCAGGTCCGCGTCTGGCTGTGGCCCGATGGCGACGGGGATGCGTCGTGCATTGCAGCGCGCATCACCGCTGAAAGCGCCCAGTTGCTGGGCCTTGCGCCCGGCCTGCCCGTGATGGCGCTGTGCAAGGCCACGGCCGTGCAGGTGCTGCCGTCGGCGCCACGCTCCGATTCCGATGTGCAGGCCCAGGCCAATGCCTGGCCCGCCCAGGTGCAGCGCGTGGCCCGGGCCGACAGGGCGGGGCCGCGTGAAGTGGTGGCCCAACTGCCCTGGGGTGGCAGCGGCGTGGGTTACGCGGCCGAGCCCGCAGAGGGCGAGTCCCGGACCTTGCGCGCGGGGCGCAAGGTCTGGCTTTCGGTGCCGGAGTCCGCCGTGGTGCTGGCCGTGGCCGGCTGAGCGGATGGAGCGGATGGGGCGTTGAAGGAGCGGCAGCGCGTTGCGCATGCGCAGCGGTGGCTGCAGATTCGGACGGGTCCGATGGCGCATTCAGGGCGGCATACGAAGAATTGCGCCGCTGTGAAACCTGCGCGCTCTGGCCGCGCGGGATTTTCCGGCGACCGAATCATCGAAACCTCCCTGGCCCTCCATGAGCATTCTGAAACTGCGCAGGCAAGAGAAAGTGGCGGTCTACACCGCCTTGCTGTGTTCCTTCATTGCGGCATTCATCTTCTTCGCGTCCGAAGGTGTTGCCGACAGTTTTCAACAGCGGCTGGATGCGCTGGCCATCTGCGCCGTCATCGGTGCGCTGGTGACCTGGTTCAATCACTGGTGGTTCAGGGTCTGGGGCTGGCATCTGGTGCCTGTGACCCTGCTGCTGTTTTATGCCGGCACGCTGGCCGCAGGCTGGCTGCTTGGCGGATGACGATGGCGGTGATGGGGGAACCTGCCGCCACGCTTTGCATCGAAGATGCTTTTCGACTGCCTCACCAGGCCATCCACGGCCTTGCCTCTGCCATGAAGACCACCCTGTCCGCCGCCCTGATCTGCCTGCTCCTGTCCACCCCGGCCATGTCCCGTCCGCTGGACCCGGCGCCTCTGGACGCCTCGCAGTTCAACCTGGGACTGGTCGGGTTCGCGGGACAGATCTCGCCGGCGGAGCGGCACCTGGAAGCCATGCTCAGGCGGCCCGAGGCCAATGCCGTCCTGCTGTCGGTGATCGACGATCCGCGCCGATCTCCCGTGGCCAAGCTCTATGCGCTGTGCGGGCTCAAGCGCATGGGCAGCGGCGGCTACGAGGCAGCGCTGGTCAAGCTGCGCGGCTTTGAGGGCCAGGTCTCCGTGATGCTGGGAGACCAGATGTTCAAGGAAGACATCCGCGAGGCGGCAGACCGTATCGAAAACCTGGAGTGCAGCGAAGGCGGCTGAGCCTGGCCACGCCGGTTGCCGGACAAAAAAAGAGCTGCCATCGGCAGCTCTTTGCATTGTGGGGCAGCGTTCTGGGCCGCTCAGGACAGCTCGCGTCCCTTGAGTTCTGGGATCAGGAAGGCCGTGGCCAGCATGTCCAGCACATAGATGGCCGCCAGCAGGGCGATCGCCACCTGGAACGAATAGCTCATGGCCAGCGCACCGATCACCACCGGGCCCAGTCCGCCCACGGCGCGGCCGATGTTGAACAGCACGTTCTGCGCGGTGGCGCGCGCCTCGGTGGGGTAGGCCTCGCTCATCACGGCGCCGTAGCCGCCCATCATGCCGTTGACGAACAGGCCCATGAGGGCCCCCGCCCAGAGCATGGCCGTGGGGTCGGCCAGCTGCGAATAGAGCACGACCATGATGACCGAGCCCAGCTGGAAGATCAGGAAGCTGGGCTTGCGGCCGATGCGGTCGGCCAGCTGGCCGAAGACCCAGATGCCGGCCATCATGCCCACCACGGTCATGGCGGTCCACATCGAGGACTTGGTCAGGCTGAAACCCAGTTGCTTGGACAGGAAGCTGGGCATCCAGATCATGATGCCGTAGTAGCCGAAGTTCTGGACCGAGGTCAGCACGATCACGCCCAGGCTGACCTTGGCCGTGGCGCGGTCCTTCACCAGCAGCTTCAGGCTTTGCAGCACCGGCACGCGGGCCGAGGGCGTGGCGGACTGCTGGCGCTTCACGAAGACTTCGGGCTCGTGCAGCTTGTTGCGGATCACCCAGGCCACCACGGCCGGTATCACGCCCACCAAGAACATGCCGCGCCAGCCGATGAGGGGCAGCAGCAGCGGCGTCAGCAGCGCCGCGCCCAGCACGCCCATCTGCCAGCCCAGGGCCACGTAGGACGAGACGCGGGCGCGGTGGCGTGCGGGCCAGGCCTCGGCGGCCAGTGCCATGCCGATGCCGAACTCGCCGCCCAGGCCGATGCCCGCAATCGTGCGGTAGGCCAGAAGATCCCAGTAGCCCTGGGCGAAGGCGCACAGGCCCGTGAAGACTGCGAACAGCATGATGGTCCAGGTCAGCACGCGGATGCGCCCGTAGCGGTCGCTGAGCAGGCCGAAGAAGATGCCGCCGAACACGGCACCGATCAGCGTCCAGGTCACCAGCGAACCGGCCTGGCCCGGCGTGAGGTGCAGGTCGGCCGAGATGGCCGACAGCATGAAGCCCAGGATCAGCAGGTCGAAGCCGTCCATGGCATAGCCGACGGCCGAGCCGGCCAGGGCCTTCCAGCTGTAGCCGTTGACCTGGGTGGCATGCGTGTCTGTGCTGGCGCCGGCAGCATGGGCTGCGAGCGCCCCGGAGGAAGTGGTGGTCACGTGAAAATCCTTGAAAGCCAGGACGGCGCGCGCTCTCGCTGGGGCGTGGCAGCACGCAAAACGCCTGCGCCGCCGGCTGGGCCGGCGTGCGGGCACGCTGCGCGCGTGCGGCATCCTGGAGTGGCGATGGGCACGGGAAATCCTGGTGGGAAAACAAGCTGGGCGGCCGGCATGCCGGAGCATGGCAGGGGCTGCGCGCAAAAGACAGAGCGCAAGGTGCAGCGCCAAAAGACCGCTTCTGCAAAAAGCGAAAGCCCTGAAATCGGCCGGGCGATCAGGGCTTGGAGGCCGTGGGCAGGCCCTGCGAGGAGAGGGCGGCCCATGCGAGCGGGCGCAATGGTAAGGCAAGTCGCCAGCCAAGGCAAGCTGCGGGGCCTATGCCTGGGCGCTGGGTCTTTGGCCGGGACGCCAAGGGTGCCCGTGCTAGGCTGGTGCCCGCTGCGGCCATTGCGCTGCCGGCGCGCGCCATTTCTGCCCGGGTCTGTCTATGACCTTGCTGCGCAGTGCGGCGATATCTCGCAGGTTTTGCCAATAAAAACAATTCTCATTACATTTTGGCATTCCGAGTCTTCAACCTCCGATTCTTTCTGCCATGCATCCCATCCTGATTGCAGCCGCCCTGGCCCTGGGCGCGGCCGCCCCGATGAGCCAGGCCGCAGCTGCCGGCACCGTTCAACAGCCCGTGAAGAAGAGCCTCTCCGTTGCGGAGGTGGTCAAGCATTACGGCACCCTGGTGCACGCCAATTACTCGGACTCCATCAGCTCCGCCAAGACCATGCAGAAAGCGATTGCAGCCTTTCTGGCAGCGCCCAGCGAGCAGGGCCTGGACCAGGCGCGCAAGGCCTGGCTGGATGCGCGGGAGTACTACGGCCAGACCGAGGCCTTCCGCTTCTATGCGGGCCCCATCGACAACGATGAAGGCCCCGAAGGCCAGATCAACGCCTGGCCCATGGACGAGTCCTATGTGGACTATGTGGAAGGCAACCCCAACGCCGGCATCATCAACAACCGCAAGGAAGCCATCACCAAGAAGCGCCTGGCCGAGCTCAACGAGCATGACGGCGAGGAGAACGTTTCCACCGGCTGGCATGCCATCGAGTTCATGCTCTGGGGCCAGGACCTGAACGACAAGGGGCCGGGCGCGCGCCCGTACACCGACTATGTCGATGGCAAGAAGTCCAATGCCGACCGCCGCCGCGAGTACCTGAAGGTGGTGACCGCGCTGCTGATCGAGGACCTGCAATCCGTGGCCGACCAGTGGAAGCCCGGCTCGCCCAAGAACTTCCGCGCCCAGTTCGAGAAAAAGCCCGACGACGCGCTGCGCCGCATCTTCGTGGGCCTGGGTTCGCTGTCGCGCGGCGAGCTGGCCGGCGAGCGCCTGGAGGTGGCCCTGGCCAGCCGCGACCAGGAAGACGAGCACTCCTGCTTCTCGGACAACACGCACCGCGATGCGGTGACCAATGCCCAGGGCATCCTCAACGTCTGGCTGGGCAGCTACAAGCGCCTGGATGGCAGCCTGCTGCAAGGCCCTGGCATCAGGGACTGGGTGGCCTCCAAGGACAGCGCGCTGGCCGACAGGACCACGCGCCAGATCACGCAATCGGTGCAGGCGGCCCAGGCCATTCCCGCGCCGTTCGACCAGGCCATCCAGGGCGCGCGCGACTCGGCTTCGCGCGCCAGGATCCAGGCCACCATCGACAGCCTGGTCCAGCAGAGCAAGGATCTGGTGGAGGCGGCCCATGCCGTCGGCATCACCCAGCTCAACCTGGTGGACCCCAAGGCCAACTAAAACAGCATCCACGCCAGCGTCCATCCATTCCTGCGCCCATGTGCCAAGGCCGCCGCCCCCGAAAGGGTTCGGCGGCCCTGGTTTTCCAGGGACGTCCCCACCCATGAATCTCTCCCCCTTGCTGCTGGTCGCTGCCTCCCTGGTCCTGATGGGCTGCTCGGCCCAACAGCAGGACACGGTGGCTGCCGCGCCAGCGCGCGCGCCAGCACCGCGGCCTGCTACCGATCCAGCCCCCGATCCAGCCCTTTTGTTCGCTGCACCCGGCGAGCCCCTGCCCCCGGGCGGCCAGACCACGGTCCACGCCACCGGCCGCAACGCCTTCTCGCTGCCCGCCGCCAACCTGGAGGATGCCGAGCGCACGCGCTTCGTGATCGGCAACTCCTTCTTCAAGCGCAACTGGGTCCAGGCCCCGGCCTCCACCACGGCGCGCGATGGCCTGGGCCCGCACTTCCTGGCGCGCTCCTGCGGCGGCTGCCATGTGCAGGACGGCCGCGCCCAGCCGCCCGACTTCCACAACCCGCTCAAGCCCCAG
Organism: Delftia acidovorans; assembly: GCA_031286585.1. Taxonomy (GTDB): domain Bacteria; phylum Pseudomonadota; class Gammaproteobacteria; order Burkholderiales; family Burkholderiaceae_C; genus Comamonas; species Comamonas acidovorans_A. Next base: position 87,174 of record JAITUC010000040.1, on the reverse strand, counting down.
CCCTTCGCGGGCCTGCTCATGCGGCTGTCCATTCCGGGCGAAGGCCCGCACGGCAGCCCGGTGCCGGACCCGGTCTATGGCGACCAGTTCAATACCGAGGGCGTGCTGGGCGTCAAGGGCGAGGGCCAGCTGCGCATCCGCTATGAACAGGTGCATGGCCGCTTTGCCGACGGCACGGCCTACACGCTGGAAAAGCCGGTCTACGAACTGGCTGCGCTCAACTACGGCCCGCTGGCCGCCAACCTGATGACCAGCCCGCGCATTGCGCCCCAGGTCATCGGCCTGGGCCTGCTGGAGCACATCCCCGAGTCCGAGATCCTGGCCAACGCTGCCGCCCAGGCGGCCCTGGGCGGCCCCATCAAGGGCCAGCCCAACTATGTCTGGGATGCCTACGGCGAACGCATGATGCTGGGTCGCTTCGGCTGGAAGGCCAATGTGGCCTCCATTGCCCACCAGACGGCTTCGGCCTTCCTGGGCGATATCGGCATCACGTCGAGGCGCTTCCCGCACCAGACCTGCACGCCCGCGCAGAAGGACTGCCTGGCCGCGCCCAACGGCAACGGCACCGAGGGCGTGGAGATCGAGGACCGCGTGCTGGACGACGTGATCTTCTACCAGGCCACGCTGGCGCCGCCTGCGCGGCGCAACGCCGGCGACCCGGCCGTGCGCCGTGGCGAGGCCCTGTTCCACCAAGCCCAGTGTGCGCAGTGCCACCGGCCTTCGTACAAGACGGGCGGAGAACTGTTTCCCGCGCTGTCGCCGGCACTCAGCAGCAAGGCGCTGTCGGGCCAGGCCATTGCGCCCTACACCGACCTGCTGCTCCACGACATGGGCGATGCGCTGGCCGATGGCCGGCCCGACTTCAAGGCCTCAGGCCGCCAGTGGCGCACGCCGCCGCTGTGGGGCATAGGCCTGCTGCCCGATGTCAACAACCACCAGCGCCTGCTGCACGACGGCCGTGCGCGCGGCGTGCTGGAGGCCATTCTCTGGCACGGCGGCGAGGCCGAAGCCGCGCGCGAGCAGGTGCGCCAGTTCAGCGCCGAAGACCGTGAAGCCCTGGTCAAATTTGTGGAGTCCCTCTGATGCAAGACATGCGCATGACCCCTCGCCAACTCCTTTGCGCCGCCGCGCTGGCGCTGCTGGCCGCCGCCCCGGTCCATGCCCAGGAAGTGGATGCCAACATGGCCATTCCCTTCTACAACACGGCCCACGCCGTGCAGGGGCTGTACGGCCAATGGTTCTCGCCCCAGGCCAAGGCCGCGCAGGCATCCGCCCAGGCGCTGAACCAGGCGCTGCGCGCGCACTGCGCAGCACCTGCGGCCCCTGCGGCCCCTGCGGGATCGGCTGCCGCCACGCTGCAGACGGCGCGCCAGGCCTATGTGCAATCGTCGCGGCAATGGAGCAGCCTCTCGGCCGTGGCCCTGGGTCCGCTGGTGGAGCGCCGCTCGGCACGCCTGGTGGACTTCCGTCCCATGCGCCCGGCCCTGCTCAAGAAGGCCATACAGTCGGCCCCCGCCGATCTGGCCGCCATGGAGCGCATCGGCGCACCCGCCAAGGGATACCCGGCGCTGGAGAACCTGTTGTGGACCCAGCCCGTGGAGCCGCAGACGCCGGCCTGCGCCTATGCCACGCTGGTGGCCGAGGAAATTGGCGCCGAGATGGCCGCGCTGGGTGACGGCTTTGCCAGGCTCGAGGCCCAGGACTGGTCCGAGGACGGCGATGCCACCACCGAAGCCATGGCCGAGTTCATCAACCAATGGGTGGGCGGCCTGGAGCGCCTGCGCTGGGCGGACATGGAAAAGCCTTTGCGCAGTGCGGGCAGTGCGGGCAGCAAACCGCCCGCCTGGGAGCACCTGGCCAGCGGCAGCACGCTGGAGATCTGGCGCGCGCACTGGCAGGGCCTGCGCACGCTGGCCGTGAGCGTGGACCGCAAGGTGCCCCAGCCTGGCGTGGACATCGTGCCCATCGAGTCCTACCTGCGCGGCCGTGGCCTCAACCCGCTGGCCGACCGCTGGCTCAAGGCCGTCAACGAGGCCGATGCCGGCATGCGCGCCCTGACCGAGCCCACTGCCAAGGCCGTTGATGCCGCCACGAAGCCGCTGTCGCGCCTCAAGCGCCTCATGGAAGGCGAGGTGGCGCCTGCGCTGGAAGTCAACATCGGGTTCTCGGATGCCGACGGGGATTGAACAGGCGCTGAATCGCCGCCGCTGGCTGCAGGGCATGGGGCTGCTGGCCGCCATGCCGCTGGCGACCTCCCATGCATCCAGGCCGCCTGGACCGGCACGGTCGCTGGCTGCGGCCTGGATGCAGGGCGAGCAGATGCGCGTCGGCATCGTGCAGGCCGGTGCGCAGGCAGACCGGCCGCTGCAGGTGCTGCAGGCCCTGGACGTGCCCACGCGCGCCCATGGCATGGCCGCGCTGCGCGACGGCTCCGTGGTCTTCGCCAGCCGCCGCCCCGGTGACTGGCTGGTGCGCCTGAGGCCTGGCCAGGCCGCCGGGGATGCGCAGTGGCAGTGGATCGAGCCCGACCGCTTCTTCAACGGCCATGTCATCGAAAGCGCCGACGGCCGCCATCTCTACACCACCGAGACCGATCTGGAAGACGCCCAGGGCCTGATCGGCGTGCGCGATGCCATCACCTTGGAGAAGATCGCCGAATGGCGCACGGGCGGCATGGACCCGCACCAGTTGCTGCTGGATGCCGATGGCACGCTGATGGTCGCCAACGGCGGCATTCCCACGCAGTCCGAAACCGGCCGGCGCAAGCTGCAGCTGGACCACATGGACTCCTCCATCGCACGGCTGTTGCCGGCCGAAGGCGGCGTCCGTGCCGGCCTGTGGAAGCTGGACGACAACCGCCTGAGCCTGCGCCACCTGGCCTGGGGCCCGCAGGTCGCCCACGCGCCAGCACGCCGCTGGCTGGGCATTGCGCTGCAGGCCGAGCACCGCGACACCGAAGCGCGCGCCGCCGCGCCCGTGCTGGCCCTGTTCGATGGCCACCGTCTGCATGCCGTGCCCCTGCCCGAAGGGCGCGAGCCCCTGGCCGGCTATGGAGGCGACATAGGCTGCGACGGCCAGCTCTTTGCCGTCAGCTGCCCGCGCGTGAACACCGTCACCTGGTGGCAGGTGCCCGACAGCGGCCAGGCCAGCGGCCGCTGGCTGCGTGGCGATGCCATGCCGGGCGTGTACTGCGTGGCCAACGCAAGCGTCTCGCTGGATGCCAAGGGCCGGCCCCTGCCTGCCGAGCCCGCGCTGTGGATGGGCGGCGCACGCCAGGCCCAATTGCGCCGGCGCGGCCAGGTGCTGCGCACGGTGCCGGTTCCCGGCATGGCGCTGGACAACCACTGGATTGCGTTGGAGCCCAGCAGCTAGCAGCCGGAGGCTGTGCCGGAAACGGCGCGCTCCGGCGGAGGACGGCACCAACGGAAAAAGGGTCTACGTTTGCACGTAGACCCTTTTCTTTGTTTGGTGGCGCTTCACGGACTCGAACCGCGGACCTGTGGATTATGATTCCATCGCTCTAACCGACTGAGCTAAAGCGCCGTAAGACCTAAATTATATGCAGAATTTTCGGCCGATCCGGCAAGTTGTGCAAATTTCTCGAAATTTCTTTGCGAGAGGCTTGCTGCGCCTTGCCGGAAGACGCGCATTGTAGCGCGTCTTTCAGCCCGTTCAGAGATGCTTGAAGTGGGCGGGGCGCTTGTTCACGAAGGCGTCCATGCCTTCCTTCTGGTCCTGCGTGGCGAACAGCGCGTGGAACAGGCGGCGCTCGAACATGACGCCGTCGGCCAGCGAGCCCTCGAAGGCGCGGTTCACCGATTCCTTGGCCGCCATGACGGCGATCTGCGAGAAGCCGCTGATGATGATGGCGGCGCCCAGGGCCTCGTCCATGAGCTTGTCGAAGGGCACGACGCGGCTGACCAGGCCGGCGCGTTCGGCTTCGGTGGCGTCCATCATGCGGGCCGTGAGGGCCATGTCCATGGCCTTGGACTTGCCCACGGCGCGCGGCAGGCGCTGCGTGCCGCCGGCGCCGGGGATCACGCCCAGCTTGATTTCCGGCTGGCCGAACTTCGCGTTGTCGGCGGCGATGATGAAGTCGCACATCATGGCCAGCTCGCAGCCGCCGCCCAGTGCGAAGCCGCTGACGGCGGCGATCACGGGCTTGCGGATGGAGCGGATGGCTTCCCAGTTGCGCGTGATGTAGTCGCCCTTGTAGGCATCGGCGAAGCTGTACTTGGCCATGGCGCCGATGTCGGCGCCGGCCGCGAAGGCCTTCTCGCTGCCGGTGATGATCATGCAGCCGATGGCTTCATCGGCATCGAAGGCCTGCAGGGCCTGGCCCAGCTCGTCCATGAGCTGGTCATTGAGCGCGTTGAGCTGCTTGGGGCGGTTGAGCGTGATGATGCCGACCTTGTCGGCTTCGACGCGAACTTCAATCATTTCGTAGGCCAAGGGAGTCTCCTGCTGGGGTTGTCGTCGTGATCCTCAAGAATAACCGGCTGGCGGCGCGGGGCGGCATGCGCCGATCAGGGCGTGGCAGGCGCCTGGGCGCCGCCCGTGTGCCCGGCCAGCCAGCGCCCAGCGGTCTCCTCGTCCGTGATTTCCAGTCCGAGATTGCTGGGGGCGGGCGCCGCCAGGGGGCCGGATGTGGCAGCTTTTGCATCGCCGTTGTCCGTTTTCTCCACCACGGCGGCGGCCTCGGACAGCAGGGCCGAGGCCCAAGGCAGGGTGAAGGCCAGGATCTGCCGGTCGCGGGCCACCCAGGCGACGATGTCCAGGGCCGTGCCTGCGTACAGCGCCACATCGTCCAGCCGGGTGATGCGCCAGCGCGCGGGCCGTGAATCCTCGGCGCCGGTGGGCAGCTCGATGGCCAGCCATTCGTCACCCGCCATGAAGCCTGCGCGCTCGGCCAGGCTGCCGCGCAGCACGGTCTTGATGGTGATGCCCTGGCTTTCCTGCACGCGCAGGCCCAGGCGCTGGGCGGTCTGCGCCGGTTCGGCCTTGGCCTGCACGCCGTGCGCGGCCAGCAGTTCGGCCAGCGGCAGGTCGTCCGTGCCGTGCACCCATTGCGTGATCTCGGGCGCGAAGCTGCGCCCGCCCAGCTCCTGCAGCACGGCCAGCACGTCGGCCTCGCGCATGGGGCCGCCCTGGCAGCGCTGCCACAGCGCGCGCATCACGTCGTCCAGCGTGCTGCGGCCTTCGCGGCGCAGTTGCAGGTCCAGTGCCAGTGCGACGAGCGAGCCCTTGGTGTAGTAGCTGACGGTCTGGTTGGGCGTGTTCTCGTCCTGGCGGTAGTACTTGACCCAGGCGTCATAGCTGGCCTGGGCCACGGACTGCAGGCGCCGGCCCGGCGTCTGCAGCACCTGGTTGATGGTGCGCGTGATGAGCTTGAGGTACTGGGCGTTGTCGATCAGGCCGGCACGGCGCAGCAGCAGGTCGTCGTAATAGCTGGTGAAGCCTTCGAAGAACCACAGCAGCTCGGTGTAGTTCTCCTGCCCGTAGTCGTAGCGCGCGAATTCGGCCGGGCGCAGGCGCTTGACGTTCCAGGTGTGGAAGTATTCGTGGCTGATCAGGCCCAGCAAGGTGGTGTAGCCCTCGGCGGCCTTGCGCTCGCCCACGCGCGGCAGGTCGCGCCGGCCGCAGATCAGGGCCGTGGAGTTGCGGTGCTCAAGACCGCCGTAGCCGTCGTCCACCACGTTGAGCATGAACACATAGCGCTGCATGGGCGCGGGCGTGGCCTGCTCGCCCGTACCGTGCCAGAAGGCCAGCACGGTCTCGCAGATCTTGCGCGCGTCGGCAATCAGGCGCGCGCCGTCGAAGCTGGGCGCGGCGCCCGCGACGATGAAGCTGTGCGGAACGCCCGCCGCCACGAAGTCGCCGCGCCAGAAGCTGCCCATCTCCACGGGGCAGTCCACCAGTTCGTCGTAGTGGGCGGCGCGGTACAGGCCCCAGCCGCGCGCATCGGTGTCCACGGCGTCCAGACCGGTCGCCACCTGCCACGATGCCGTGGCGTCCGACGCAAGCAGCTGCAGCGTGTGCGGCGTATCTTCCTGGCCGTGCACGCGCAGGCACAGGCTGGTGCCGTTGAAAAATCCGCGGCGGCGGTCCAGCCAGGCCGTGCGCACCGAGCTGTCATAGGCGCAGAACTGGTAGTGGAGCACCAGGGGCAGGTTGGCGTTGCAATCGGCCTGCCAGAGGTTCTTTCCCTGCTGTGCCAGCGCGACGGGCCGGCCGTCCTGCTCGGCAGACAGGCCCTGGAGGTTCTTGGAGAACTCCCGCACCAGATAGCTGCCGGGAATCCAGACCGGCAGCGACAGGGTCTGGCCAGCGGCCGGGCGGGCGATGTGCAGTTGCACGCTGAACAGGTGCGCGTCCACGTCAAGGGCCTGCACGCGGTAGTGGATGTCCGCTGCGGCAGCGGCGGCGGCAGTGGTGGTGTCGGCGAGGGAAGAGGTCATTCGGGCTCCTGCAGGTGTGGCCTGGAGGCTGCCCGGACCCGCTGCGGCGGGCTGGAGCCGGGAAGCTCCGGCTAAGGGGGATCAGGCGGGCGGGCCTGGCGTCCATGGCGCCGGGCCCGCCCGGTGGCGGTCAGCGCGCGGCTGCGGCTGCGGCTGCGGCCAGGTTCTTCTCGACTTCCTGGGCGCTGATGGCGCCAGGCACGCGGGTGTTGTTGGTGAAGATGACGGTGGGCGTGCCCGTGATCTTGTACTTGCGGCCGAAGGCCAGGTTGCGCTGCACGGCCGAGGTGTCGCACTGGGCGGCGGCCGGCGCCTTGTCGCGCAGCATGTGGTCGGCCCATGCACCGGCCTGGTCCTTGGCGCACCAGATGTTGCGCGACTTCTCGGCAGAGTCGGGGCTCAGGATGGGGTACAGGAACAGGTAGATGGTGACGTTGTCCACGGTCTGCAGGTCGCGCTCGAAGCGCTTGCAGTAGCCGCAGTTGGGGTCTTCGAACACGGCCATCTTGCGCTCGCCCTTGCCGTGGACGATGGTCACGGCGTCCTTGAGCGGCAGCTGCTTGAAGTCCACCGCCGTCAGCTGGTTCATGCGGTCTTCGGTGAGATTGCGGCGTGCCTTGGTGTCGATCAGCTCGCCCTGGATCAGGTAGTTGCCCTTGGCGTCCGTATAGAACAGGTCCGTGCCGATGCGCACCTCGAAGAGGCCGGTCATGGGCGTGGGCCGGATTTCGTCGATCTTTTCCAGCTGGGGAATGCGCTCGGCCAGCGTCTTGCGCAGGTTGGCGTCCTGGGCGTGGGCACCGAGGCTCCAGGTCAGGCTGGCGGCCGTCAGCAGGCAGGCGAAGAGTTTCATGACAATGCGGTGGGTGGGCGGGGCCGCGTTCAGGCCGGCCGCGCCGTGGTTGAGGGGGATTGCGCGACGCGGGGCGCCACGGAGCAGGGGTACGAGTCGCAAAAAGGCAAAGGGTTCAACGGCACGGGAGATCGGCTTCGCTCCGGGCTCTCAGGCGCCGCTGCGCGGGTCCAGGCCCATGGCCTGGCGCGCCATCCAGTCCTTGAGCGGGCCGAAGCGCTCGAAGCCCTTCATGCCCCAGTTGCGCAGCATCTGCACCGGCACCTCGGAGCGGCTGAACAGCTGCTGCAGCCCGTCCATGGCCAGGCCCATGGGCGCCAGCGCGGCCTTGCGCTCGCGTTCATAGCGGCGCAGCAGGCGCAGATCGCCGGTGCTGCGCCAGTAGCCGCGCTCCTGCAGCACGCGTGCCAGCGCCTGCACATCGCCCAGGCCCAGGTTCAGGCCCTGGCCTGCCAGCGGATGCACATTGTGGGCGGCATCGCCCACCAGCACCCAGCTGCGGGCCGAGCGCGCATCGCCGTCGGGCATGGAGCCGCACCAGTGGTCGGCCACCGCCTGCTGCAGCGGCCAGGCCATGCGCGGCGCGCTCAGCTCCAGCCGCCCCAGCGCGCCCTGGCTGATAGCTTCCAGCCGCGCGGTGAAATCCTGTGTGTCGGCGGCCAGCCAGCCGTCGGCCAGCTCGCGCGCGATGGACCAGACCACGGCCACGCTGTGGCCTTGCGGGCCGTCCAGCGGCAGCAGGGCCAGGATGCCTTCGGGCGTGAACCACTGGCGCGCCACCTGTCCGTGCGGCAGCTCGCAATGCAGCCGGGTGGCGATGGCGTGCTGTGCATAGGGCGTGACGGCGAAGTCCACTCCGAACTCGCTGCGCGTGCGGCTGGCACGCCCTTCGCAGATGGCCGTCAGCGGCGCCGCCACCGGCTGGTCCACCACCTCGACCATGGGCTGGTAGCGCACGGCCTCGGCCAGGCGCTGCTCCAGCGCGGGCACATCGACGATCCAGGTCAGGGCCTCGACATCCTGGCTGGCGGCGTCGAACAGCACATGGCCGTCCAGGTCGCCAAAGACCTCCATCTGCGTCACGGGCGTGGCGTGCTGGTCATCGGGCCAGCAGCGCAGGCTGTCCAGCAGGCCGCGTGCGCTTGCATTGAGCGCGTAGGCGCGCACATCGGGCGCGTTGCCGGTCGGCGCGGCCACCACCAAGGCCACGCGCAGCCGTTCCCGGGCCAGCAGGAGAGCCAGGGTCCGGCCTGCAATGCCGGCCCCGCGTATACATACATCAAAGGTTTGCGCCATGGCCGGCATTGTAGGAGTCCGGACCATGCAGGGGATTCCAACTGGCGCAAACTCCGGCATTGGCGTGACCTGCCGCAGCCTGCGGCGCCATCTGGCATATTGCCGCCCATCGCGTGATGCCATGCGCGCCCTGGGTGCCCCGGCACCCCAGATTCCCACCAAAAGAGATATTCGATGTTTGACCAAGAACGAGACGTGCAGGGCCGCATTGCCCAGTTGTGGGTCTATCCCGTCAAATCCTGCGCGGGCATTGCGCTGCAAAGGACGCAGGTCGGCGCCACCGGCCTGGCCTGGGACCGCCACTGGATGGTGGTCGATGCGCAGGGCGAATTCCTGACCCAGCGTGACCATCCGCGCATGGCTTGGATACGCCCCGAGCTGGACGCCGGGCACCTGGTGCTGCACTTTCCCCGGCAGCCGCCGCTGCGCATCGCGCTGCAGGCCACGGGGCCGGAGCGCCGGGCGCGCGTCTGGTCGGATTGGGTGCAGGCCTGGGACATGGGCCCCGAGGCCGCCCGCTGGCTGACGCAGTCGCTGGGCGCGGACTGCTCGCTGGTGCGCTTCGACCCGGCGGCGCCGCGCCGCACCAGTGCGCGCTGGACGGGGGGCGAGGCCGCACCCGTGCACTTCGCGGACGGCTATCCGCTGCTGGTACTGAGCCAGGCCGCCATCGAGGAACTCAACCAGCGACTGCAGGCGGCAGGCCACGCTCCGGTGGACGCACGGCGTTTTCGCCCCAACATCGTGATCGAGGGCCTGGAGGCCCATGACGAGGACCGGGTCGACGGCTTCGACGTGCTCGATGCCCGGGGCCTGCGGCTGCGCATGGCCAAGCCCTGCACACGCTGCCCCATTCCCGACATCGACCCCGTCACGGCCGTGCAGGGCACGTCCGTGGGCGACGCCATTCGAACCTACCGGCAGGACGATAGAGTCGACGGCGCCATCACCTTCGGCATGAATGCCGTGCTGGAAGGCCTGCACGACGGGGCTGAATTGGTGGTCGGCCAGTCCGTGGCCGGCGACTGGCAGTTCGCTTGAAACGACAGGAAATGCCCGGTTGACTAAAATACGGGGTTTGTCCCCAGAATCCCTGTAGAAAGCCCTGCCATGAGCCTCAAATGCGGCATCGTGGGCCTGCCCAATGTGGGCAAGTCCACTCTCTTCAACGCGCTGACGAAGGCCGGCATCGCCGCCGAGAACTATCCCTTCTGCACCATCGAGCCGAACACCGGCGTGGTGGAAGTGCCCGATCCGCGCCTGCAGCAGCTGGCCGACATCATCACGCCCGAGCGCATCGTTCCGGCCATCGTCGAATTCGTGGATATCGCGGGCCTGGTGGCCGGCGCCTCCAAGGGTGAAGGCCTGGGCAACCAGTTCCTGGCCCACATCCGCGAGACCGACGCCATCGTCAACGTGGTGCGCTGCTTCGAAGACCCGAACGTGATCCACGTCGCCAACAAGGTGGACCCCATCGCCGACATCGAGGTCATCCAGACCGAGTTGTGCCTGGCCGACCTGGCCACCGTCGAGAAGGCGCTGAACCGCTACAGCAAGGCCGCCAAGTCGGGCAACGACAAGGAAGCCGCCAAGCTGGTTGCGCTGCTGACCCCCATCCAGGCTGCCCTGGACCAGGGCAAGCCCGCACGCACGGTGCCCGTCTCCAAGGAGGACGCGCCCCTGCTCAAGCAGTTCTGCCTGATCACCGCCAAGCCCGCCATGTTCGTGGGCAACGTCAGCGAAGACGGCTTCGAGAACAACCCGCTGCTCGACAGCCTCAAGGCCTATGCCGAGGCGCAGGGCGCTCCCGTCGTGGCCATCTGCGCCAAGATCGAAGCCGAAATGGCCGAGATGAGCGACGAAGACCGCGACATGTTCCTGCAGGAACTGGGCCTGGAAGAGCCCGGCCTGAACCGCCTGATCCGCGCCGGCTTCGGCCTGCTGGGCCTGCAGACCTACTTCACGGCCGGCGTCAAGGAAGTGCGCGCCTGGACCATCAAGGTCGGCGACACCGCCCCCCAGGCCGCAGGCGTCATCCACGGCGACTTCGAGCGCGGCTTCATCCGTGCCCAGACCATCGCCTTCGACGACTTCATCGCCTTCAAGGGCGAGCAGGGCGCCAAGGACGCGGGCAAGATGCGCGCCGAAGGCAAGGAATATGTCGTCAAGGATGGCGATGTGATGAACTTCCTGTTCAACGTCTGAGGCGGCACATGCTGCAGCGGGGCTGCTAGAGCAGCTCCCGCGCTTCTCGGAAAAACCGCGCTTTGCGCGGTTTTTTCTTGCCAGGAACGTTTCATTTCCACGCGCTGAGCCGCCATGGACAATGGCGCCTTTCCATTGGGGAAAGAGAGACCTTGAAATGGACCGCCCGCATTTCAGATTCCATCCCGGTGCCTACGAAACCGTCTTCGAGCAGGAAAAGGGGGTGTGCTCCTGCTGCGGACACAGCCGCAGCCTCAAGTACGAAGGACCTTTCTACAGCCGGCAGAACCCGGACTACCTGTGTCCCTGGTGCATTGCGAGCGGGCAGGCCTGCGAAAAATACGCGGGCGAGTGTGTGGGTTACACCGATATCGAAGGCGTGTCGCCTGATCCGGCCGACCCGGAACCCGCCATCGCCAGGGAACTGCTGCAGGAGATCGCGCAGCGCACGCCCGGCTACAGGGCCTGGCAGCAGCCCGTGTGGCTCACGCACTGCAACGCACCCTGTGTCTTCCTGGGTCACGCCGACAGGCAGGCCGTCGAGCCTTTCCTCGCTGAAATCCTGCCCGACATCGAGGGCAGCTACAGGAACGATGCGCAGTGGATGCTGGAGCGCATGTCCACGGACGGCATGATTTCCGGCCGCCTTTTCCGGTGCGTGCATTGCGGCAGGCATAGGCTGCATATGGACGTGGGATGAACCCCATGACCACCTACGCCAGCCTCTCCACCCAGGCCGGCATTGCGCTGCCGCCGCTGTTGAGCGACCTCCTGGCATCGGGAAAGACCGTCTACGGTCCGGATTGGGCGGATACCTGGCGCCAGCGCTGCCTGCTGGACCCGCCCTTGTTCATGAGTTGGCAGGACTTCGAATGGATAGACGCCGAAGCCAGCCGGGAAATCATCGAGGGCTGGCTTCACCCTGGCGCACAGAACGGCCGGAGCTTTCTGCCATTCGCCCAGTCGGGCGCCGGCGACGCCTGGTGCCTGACGCCGCTGGACACGCATGGCGTTGGCGTGGCGCTGGTGTTGCACGATGACGAGGCCAGCAGTGTTTCGCACGCCTGCTTCGATGACTTTGTGCGTGCGGGATTTCTGCAGGCCTTTGCGGACCTGAGCGATCACCTGGATGACTTCTCGCAGCCGGAGGCTTTGCAACTGTTGAGGGCCGATGTCACGCAGGCCGCGCGCTTCATGACGCAGGAGTTGGGTGACTATCTGCAGGATTTCTGCCGCCGCCCCTTGGAGATCAGGCCTTGGCGGGATGGGCCCCGGGCGCGTGTCCGCCAGGTGGCTTCATTGATTTCACAGGACGAACTGGCGGCCGAACTGGACCGGCTGCCCGCCGTGGGCCTTTCCTTTCCCGTCTTGGCGCGCTGGGAAGTGCGTTCTGTGGGGGAGGGCGGTACGCGGCCCGGCCCTGCGCCAGAGCCCGCAAAGATCGACTGGCGCACCCTTGCCGCCGATCCCCTGCAGAAGATGGCGGCCATCAGGGCCTGCCAGAGCGAGCATGGCTGCAGCCTGGGACAGGCCAAGGCCATGGTGGACCAGTACATCGCAAGCTTGGACCGCCAGGGCTGAACGCGGGCAGCCCGGCCCCTGCAACCCACCATAATCACCCATCCCGTCAACCGACCGCCCCCACCTTCGTGCCCCACCCCACCAGTCCCGCAGCCTCTCCCATCCATGCCGAACTCGTTGCCGTGCTGGCGGCCGTGACCCAGGGCACGCCGCGCGTGCTGACCACGGCGGACGGGCAACTGCTGCCGGCGGGGCCGTTCGAGGTGGGGCACCGCTCGCTGCAGGCCGGCCTGCGTGCCTGGGTGGAGGAGCAGACCCATCACCCGCTGGGCTACATGGAGCAGCTCTACACCTTTGCCGATGGCGACCGCACCGATGCCAGCGGGGCGCGTGTGATCTCGGTCAGCTACCTGGGGCTGACGCGCGAATCCGCGGACCGCAGCGCGGGGCAGGCCGTCTGGCAGGACTGGTACCGCTACTTTCCCTGGGAAGACTGGCGCGGCGGCGAGCCGGCCCTGCTGCGCTCCCACATCGCTCCGCGCCTGCATGCCTGGATGGCCGAGGCGCGCGGCGCCCAGCGTGCGCTGCGGCGCCAGCGCGCGGATATCGCCTTCGGCCTGGACGGCGGGCCCTGGAACGAGGACATGGTGCTGCAGCGCTACGAACTGCTGTACGAGGCCGGACTGGTGCAGGAGGCGGCCCACCGCGTTCACGGCGCGGCCGCCATGCTGCCCGGCGAGGCCATGCACCACGATCACCGCCGCATCCTGGCCACGGGCATGGCGCGGCTGCGCGCCAAGATCAAGTACCGGCCCGTGGTCTTCGAGCTGATGCCGCCCGAGTTCACGCTGCTGCAGTTGCAGCAGACGGTGGAGGCCCTGGCCGGACGCGGACTGCACAAGCAGAACTTCCGCCGCCTGATCGAGCAACAGGATCTGGTCGAGGAGACCGGCCAGCTCACGGTGGGTTCGGCGGGCCGGCCGGCCAAGCTGTTCCGCTTTCGCAGCGATGTGCTGCTGGAACGCGCCATCTCCGGCAGCAAGCTGCCCCTGGCCAAGGGCATCGACGGTTCCCCCTGAGCCGCACGGCACTTGCCCGATTGTGACAATGGCTTGACAGCACTTATGCTCGTATCTAGCATAAGTTCCTCGCTCAAGCCCGCAAGGCCGCGCGCCACATTTTTTTGACCTATATATACTCAAAATGAGCATTAATACTGCCAATGCCCTCAGCGCCCGCCTGCCCGTGCCGCCGCTGCCCGACCTGATGCTGGAGCCGCTGGTGCGCTCGGCCCTGCTGGAAGACCTGGGCCGTGCGGGCGACCTGACTACGGATGCCATCGTTCCTGCCGACGCGCAGGCCGAACTGCGCCTGGTGGCGCGCCAGGAGGGCGTGCTGGCCGGGCTGGACATGGCGCGGCTGGCGTTCCGTGCGCTGGATGCGCAGTCGCGTTTCGAGCCGGTGCTGCGCGATGGCAGCGTGCTGGCGCCCGGCCAGGAGATCGCACGCATCCACGGCAGCGCGCGCGCCATCCTCACGGCCGAGCGCGTGGCGCTCAACTACCTGTGCCACCTGAGCGGCGTGGCCACGGCCACGGCATCGATCGCGCACGCCATTGCCGACACGGGCGCACGCGTGACCTGCACGCGCAAGACCATGCCGGGCCTGCGTGCGCTGCAGAAATACGCCGTGCGAGTGGGCGGCGGCAGCAATCACCGCTTCGGCCTGGACGATGCCGTGCTGATCAAGGACAACCACATCGCGCTGGCCGGCGGTGTGGCCGAGGCCCTGGCCCGGGCGCGCGCAGGCGTGGGCCACATGGTGCAGATCCAGCTGGAGGTGGACACGCTGGAACAGCTGGAGGTGGCGCTGTCGCTGGGCGTGGAAGTGGTGCTGCTGGACAACATGGACCTGGACACGCTGCGCACGGCCGTTTCCATGGCGCGCGGCCGCGCCGTGACCGAGGCCTCGGGTCGCATCACGCCCGAGACGGCACGCGCCGTGGCCGAAACCGGCGTGGACCAGATCGCCGTGGGCTGGATCACGCACAGCGCACGCGTGCTGGACATCGGCCTCGACACCTGAGGACGTGGCCATGGCATTTTCTTTGCGCGGGCGGGGACTCTGGACGCTGGCGGCCTGCGCGCTGCTGGCCGGCGCATCGGGGCTGTGGCTGGCGGCGCCGGGCAAGGCCGGCACGCGCTTCGAGCGGCCCCTCACCATCGTCGTGACCTTCCCGCCGGGCGGCGGCACGGACCTGCTGGCGCGGCGCCTGGGCGAGCAGCTGCAGCAGCGCCTGGGCCAGCCCGTTGTGGTGGAGAACCGGCCCGGCGCCAGCGGCAACATCGGCGCCCATGCCGTGGCCCAGGCCGCAGCGGACGGCAGCACCTTGTTGATGGCCAACAGCTCGTTCGCCATCAACCCCGGTGTCTACGAACGCCTGGACTTCGATCCGCGCAAGGACTTCACGGCGGTGTTCAACGCGGGCTACATCGCCTCGGTGCTGGTCGTGCCTGCCGACAGCGCGCTGCAGACGCTGGAGGATGCGCTGGCCCAGGCGCGCCAGGACCGGCCGCTGCTGTTCGCCTCCTGCGGCAACGGCACACCACAGCACCTGGCCGGCGAGATGCTGGCCCGGGAGGCGAAGCGCTTTGTCCAGCATGTGCCCTACAAGGGCTGCGGCCCGGCCATCACGGCCGTGGCGGCAGGGCAGGTGGCGGCGGGCATGGTCACGGCCAGCAGTGCTGCGGCCATGATCGCCGCAGGCCGCGTGCGCGCCCTGGCCGTCACGGCGCCGCAGCGACTGCCGCAGCTGGCCGGCGTTCCCACGGTGGCCGAGCGCGGCCTGCCGGGCTTTGCGGTGGAGCAGTGGCACGGCCTGTTGGCACCTGCCGCCACGCCCCGGGCCACGGTGCAGGCATTGCATGACACGCTGGAGCAGGCGCTGGCCGATCCCGCCGTCAGCGCTGGCTTACGCGACCAGGGCTACACCCTGGCGCGGCAGACACCGGGCCAATTCCAGGCGCTGATCGCGGCCGACATCGACCGCTATGCGGCCGTGACGCGTGCGCTGGGCCTGAAGGCCGATTGAGGGCCAGAGAAGGGCCGACTGGCGACTTACTGCATGAACCAGCCGTGGCTGACCACCAGCGACTGGCCGGTCAGCGCATTGCTGGGGAAGCCCGCGAACAGCAGGGCCACGCGCGCCACGTCCTCGGTGGTGGTGAACTCGCCGTCCACGGTTTCCTTGAGCATCACGTTCTTGATGACCTCGTCCTCGCTGATGCCCAGCGTGCGGGCCTGCTCGGGAATCTGCTTGTCCACCAGCGGCGTGCGCACGAAGCCCGGGCAGATCACATTGGCGCGCACGCCGTGCCTGGCGCCTTCCTTGGCCACGGTCTTGGCCAGCCCGATCAGGCCGTGCTTGGCCGTGACATAGGGCGCCTTGAGCATCGAGGCCTCCTTGGAGTGCACCGATCCCATGTAGATCACGCTGCCGCCGCGGCCCTGCGCATACATGTGCCTGAGGCAGGCGCGCGTGGTGAGGAAGGCGCCGTCCAGGTGGATGGCCAGCATCTTCTTCCAGTCGGCAAAGCTGAATTCCTCCACCGGGTGCACGATCTGTATCCCGGCATTGCTGACCAGGATGTCGATGCCGCCGAAGGCCCGGGCGGCCTCCTCGACCGAGGCGTTGACCTGCGCCTCATCCGTCACGTCCACGGCCACACCCATGGCCTGCGCCCCCGTGGCGCGCAGTTCGGCCGCCGTGGCGTCGGCTGCCTCCTTGTTGAGGTCGGCAATGACGATGCGCGCGCCCTCGCTGGCGAACAGCATGGCGATCTCCTTGCCGATGCCGCTGGCCGAGCCGGTGATGAAGGCGACCTTGTCCTTGAGTTGCATGGTGAGTCTTTCCTGGAGGGTGGATGAAACAGGCCGGTGCCCATCTTCGATGGGACCGGACGGCGGCCTTTGTCGGCGCAGGCACCAGTCTGGCGCCGGTTTCTTAGACGAAACTGAGTCGGCAGGGCCGGCTCCCCAGTGTTGGCAGCCCGCAAGTCAGGGCCGTGACGGCCGGCCCTTCAGGGCGCGGCGGCCTGCCGGTGGCGGGGCTGCTGGAACAGCTCGCAGACCAGTTCGCGCAGCCAGCGCTTGGCCGGTTCCTGCTCGAAGCGCCAGCTCCAGTGCAGTGACACGTCGAAGCGGTGATCGGGCAGAGCGGCATCGCGCACCGCATAGCCGCCGCGCTCGACGAAGCCGGCCGCGATCTCGGCCGGCATGATCACCGCCAGGTCGGTCTTGCCCACGATGGAGGGCACGGCCATGAAATGTGCGGCCGACAGGCGGATGCGCTCATCGAGCCGCAGCGCCTGCAGAATGCGCAGCGTCTCCGAATGCGAGCGCACGGCCGCGAAATCCAGCTGGCGCAGCGTGGCCAGCGCCAGCGGCGCGCCTTCGGGCACCTGCGCCAGCGCGGGGTGGCCGCTGCGCAGCAGCACGCCGTAATGGTCGGACAGCAGCACGGTCTGCCGGGTCCGCGTGCCGCCCGGCAGAAAGCCGATGGCGATGTCGAGTGCACCCCGGTCCAGCGCATCGGCAATGCCGTCCAGCGGCATGGGCAGGGTCTCCAGCTGCACATGGGGCGCGCGCTGGTGCAGGGCCTGCATCAGCGGCGGCAGAAAGCGCGCCTCGCCGATATCGCTCAGGTGAATGCGAAAGCGCTGGCGCGCCTGCAGCGGCTCGAAGCTCTGGGCCTCGGACATGGCCACTTCCAGCACCTCCAGCGCCTGGCGCACGGCCAGCGCCAGGCGCTCGGCACGCGGCGTGGGCCGCACGCCCGCATGCACGCGCTCGAACAGCGGATTGCCCAGCAGCAGGCGCAGCCGCGTCACGGCCTGGCTGGCGGCGGGCTGGGACATGCCCAGCTCCTCGGCCGCGCGGCTGACGCTGCAGTGGCGGTACACGGCGTCAAAGACGCGCAGCAGGTTGAGGTCCAGGTTCTTGATATCCATTTGGTGAATATCTCTTAGATGGTTTATTCAATTGCTGGAAATCATAAGCGCCTGCACCATGGGCACCGACTTCCATGGCCACTGCGCGGCACCCACCGGGCGGCCGGCCCGCTGGCCCACTGGCCCACCGGCCCATTCCCCAGGAGACCCCATCTTGCAAGCACCCACCACACCGAGCCGCCGGCCCGCCCAGGCATCCCCCTCCACCGCCACCTACACGGTGCGCCATGCCGTGATCGCCATGCTGCGCGAGCTGGGCATGACGCGCATCTTCGGCAACCCGGGCTCGACCGAGCTGCCGCTGTTCCGCGACTATCCCGAAGACTTCTCCTACGTGCTGGGCCTGCAGGAAACCGTGGTCGTGGGCATGGCCGACGGCCACGCCCAGGCCACACGCAATGCCAGTTTCGTGAACCTGCACTCGGCTGCGGGCGTGGGCCACGCCATGGCCAACATCTTCACGGCCTTCAAGAACCGCACGCCCATGGTGATCACGGCGGGCCAGCAGGCGCGCTCGCTGCTGCAGTTCGACCCCTTCCTGCACTCCAGCCAGGCCGCCGAGCTGCCCAAGCCCTATGTGAAGTGGAGCTGCGAGCCCGCACGCGCCGAAGACGTACCCCAGGCGCTGGCGCGCGCCTACTACATCGCCATGCAGGAGCCGCGCGGCCCCGTGCTGGTGTCCATTCCTGCCGACGATTGGGACAAGCCGGCCGAGCCCGTCACGTTGCGCCATGTGGGCTTCGAGACGCGGCCCGATCCGCGCACGCTGGACCTCATCGGCCAGGCGCTGGACGCTGCGCGCGCCCCGGCCCTGGTCGTGGGTGCGGCCGTGGACCGGGCCCAGGGCTGGGATGCCGTGGTCGCGCTGGCCGAGCGCCACCAGGCCCGCGTCTTCGTGGCCCCCATGAGCGGGCGCTGCAGCTTCCCCGAGGACCATCCCCTGTTCGCCGGCTTCCTGCCGGCCATGCGCGAGCGCATCGTGCAACTGCTGTCCGGCCATGACGTGGTCTTCGCCGTGGGCGCGGCCGCCTTTACCTACCACGTGGAAGGCGAGGGCCCGCACATCCCCGAAGGCACGGCGCTCTACCAGTTGATCGAGGACCCGGCCATTGCCGCCTGGGCCCCCGTGGGAACGGCCGCCGTGGGCAATGTGCGCATGGGCGTGGAGGAGCTGCTGCAGCGCACCGCGCCCTCACCGCGCCAGGCCCCCGCGCCCAGGCCCGCAGCGCCCGTGCCGGCCGCGCCCGCCGCAGGCGAGCGCATGTCCGTGGCCTTTGCCATGCACACGCTGGCACAGGTGCGCGACCGCCGCAGCATCGTGGTGGAAGAGGCGCCCAGCTCGCGCTCCACCATCCAGACCTACCTGCCCATCTTCCATTCGGGCACCTTCTACACCATGTGCAGCGGCGGCCTGGGCCACAGCATGCCGGCCGCCGTGGGCGTGGCACTGGCAAAGCCCGAGGCCAAGGTGGTCGCCGTCATCGGCGACGGCTCGGCCATGTACGCCATCCAGGCGCTGTGGAGCGCGGCCCAGCTGCGCCTGCCCATCAGCTTCGTCATCCTCAAGAACCGCCGCTATGCGGCGCTGCAGGACTTCGCCCATGTCTTCGGCTACCGCGAAGGCGAGAAGGTCGAGGGCACCGAGCTGCCCGACATCGACTTCGTCGCGCTCGCCCGCGGCCAGGGCTGCGACGGCGTGCATGTGGAGAACGCCGCTGAGCTGTCCGACGTGCTGAGCCGTGCGCTGGCCCATCCCCGGCCCATCGTGGTCGAAGTCGAGGTCGCCTGAGGCGAAGCCCCCTGCAGGAGACACGGCAATGGAAAACACAAGAAGCATAGGCATCCTCGGCGCGGGTGCCATGGGCACCCTGTTCGCCGCGCGATTGGCCCATGTCGGCCTGGACGTGACCCTGGTCGATGTGAACGACGAGCTGCTGCAGGCCCTGCGCCGCGATGGCGCACGCTGCCACACCGACGAGGGACTGCTGCAGGCACCGGTCAAGGCGGCGCGGGCCGAACAGCTCACGGCCGGGCCTGCGCTGTGGATGGTCTTCACCAAGTCGGCCCACACGCGCGCTGCGTTGCAGGGCATTGCCCACCTCATAGCGCCGGACACGCATTTCCTGAGCCTGCAAAACGGCATAGGCCATGCCGACGTGTTGCGTGAAATGGTGCCGGACGAACGCATCGCCGTGGGCGTGACCACCTGGCCTGCGCGCGTGATGTCGCCGGGCGAGGTCAGCTCTCTGGGGCAGGGCGGCATCCGCTTCATGCCTTGCAGCGGCCAGCGCAGCGCGGTCTTCGACCTGCTGGCGGACGACCTCGACCGCGCGGGCATGCACTGCCGCATCGACCCGCAGGTGCAGGAAGCCATCTGGGAGAAGCTGGCCTTCAATGCCGCCTTCAACGGCGTGTGTGCATTGACGCGCCAGACCGTGGACGGCCTGGCCAACCCGCAAGGCGAGGCCTTGCTGCAGCGCGTGCTGGCCGAGGTGCTGTCCGTGGCCCATGCCCATGGCGTGGCTGCCAGCGCCGAGCGCGTGGGCGCGGCCGTGCGCGATGCGCTGGACCACCACCGGGGCCACCAGCCCTCGATGCTGCAGGACCTGCTGGCCGGCCGTGCCACCGAGACGGGCGCCATCCATGGCGCCGTGCTGCAGGTGGCCGACCGCCTGGGCATTGCCGTTCCCGTGACGCGCACGCTGCACGCACTGGTGAGCCTGTCCGAGAACGCGGGCGCCGTCGCACCGCGCTGAACGTGCCCCAGGAAAAACGCACCACTACAGGAAGGAGACAAGATGCTGCGCAGACAAGCACTCAAGGCCGCACTGGCCATAGGCGCCCAGCCCCTGCTGGGCATGGGCACGGCACGCGCCCAGACCGGCAAGCCCGTCGAATGGGTGGTGGGCTTTGCCGCAGGCGGCGGCTCGGACGCCGTGGCGCGCGTCGTGGGCGAGTCCTGGGGCAAGGCCCTGGGCCGCACCGTGGTCGTCATGAACAAGCCCGGGGCCGGCACCAACATCGCCGCCGTATACGCGGCGCGCACGCGCGAACTGGGCAGCCTGGTCTTCACGGCCGACTTCGCAACGCTGGCAGCCAACCCCCACCTGTTTCGCAAGCTGGCCTACAACGCCGAGAAGGACTTCGTGCCCATCGGTCTGCTGGCGCGCTTCCCGTTGTTCCTCGTGGTCGGCAACCAGCTGCCGGTGCACAACCTGCAGGAGTTCACACAGTGGGTGAAGGCCCAGCCAGGCCCTGTCAGCTACGGCAGCCCGGGCCTGGGCACGCCCCACCACCTGGCCACCGAACTGCTGTCGCAGCGCATGGGTGTGAAGATGTCCCATGTGCCCTATCGCGGCGCGGGGCCGGCCCTGATCGACGTGATCGGCGGCCAGATCCCCTTCATGCTGGCCGACAGCGCGGCGGCGGCCCAGCACATTGCGGCAGGCAAGCTGCACGTCATCGGCGTGGCCAGCGCCGAGCGTCTCAAGAGCCACCCGGGAGTGCCCACGCTGGCCGAGCAGGGCGTGAAGGACTTCGAGGCCCATGCATGGCAGGGCCTGGTGGCCCCCGCAGGCACGGACGACGCTACCGTACAGGCCTGGTCCGCCGCGCTGCAGCAGGCGCTGCGCTCGCCTGCCGTGCTGGCGCGTTTCGAGGCGCTGTCGCTGGAGCCACTGCCCGGCACGCCTGCGCAGATGCGTGACTACTGGCGCAGCGAAAGCCGGCGCTGGGGCCAGGTCATCGAGTCGGCGGGCATACGGCTGGATTGACCGGTGCGCCGCTGCGCCGCTGCTGCTGCTTCAGGGGCCCTCACCGTTTTCAAGAACCCATAACCCAAGGAGACATAGCTCATGCACAAGACAAATCCCTTCAGCCGCTGGCGGCGCCTGGGCCTGCTGGCCCTGCTGGGCGCTGCTGCCTCGGCGCCCGCGCTGGCGCAGAAGGCTGCGGACAAATGGCCCGAGCGTCCCGTGCGCCTGGTCGTGAACTTCGCGCCCGGTGGCGCGGCCGATGTGCTGGCGCGTGCCATCACGCCCACCATGTCGCAGGTGCTGGGCCAGTCGGTGGTGGTGGACAACAAGCCGGGCGCGGGCGGCAACATCGGCATCAGCGAAACCGTGCGCGCGCCCAAGGATGGCTACACGCTGCTGCTCAGTTCGGGCGGCGCCATCACCATCAATCCCATGATCTACAGCAAGCTGGCCTTCAATCCCGAGAAGGATTTGACGCCCGTGGCTGCCGTGGCGCGCGTGCATGTGTTCCTGGAGACCAATCCCGCCGTGCCCGCCAACAATGTGGCCGAGTTCATCAAGCACCTGAAGGCCAACCCCGGCAAGCTGTCCTACGGCTCGCCAGGGCAGGGCAGCTCGCCGCACCTGGCCGGCGAGATGTTCAAGCGCATGGCCGGTGTCGACGCCGTGCACGCCCCCTACAAGGGCGCGGGCCCGGCACTCAGCGACGTGCTCAGCGGCCAGCTGCAGTTCTGGTTCGACCCGGGTCCGGGCCTCAAGCAGGTGGAGGCCGGCAAGCTGCGCCTGCTGGCCATCGGCAGCCCGCACCGCTCGCCGCAGTACCCCAACGTGCCCACGCTGGCCGAAAGCGGCCTGCCGGGCTTTGATGCCGACACGCTGTTCGGCATCTATGCGCCTACGGGCACGCCCGAACCGGTGATCGAGGCCGTGCGCACGGCCGTGGCCAAGGCGCTGGAGCAAAAGAACGTCAACGACGTCATCCTCACCCTGGGCGCCACGCCCGCGCCCCTGAGCCGCAAGGCCTTCATCGATCACCACGCCACCGAGCGCGAGCGCTTTGGCGAACTGGTGAAAGCCATCGGCCTGAAAGTGGACTGAGCTTTCCTGCAGGCCATCGTCCGCAAGCCGCCCGCCCTGCGCTGGCGGCTTTTTGCTTTCGGGGCCCGGACGTTCGGGCCTTGCACCGGCGATTTTCTATACGAAGGTATATTCGGCATCTACCAATGAACAGGCCAGCCTTCCCAACAAAGGCTGGCCGCAGGTACTTTCGCCTTTGATAATTCCGGGCACATATTGCACTGCAGCAAACAGGGCTCCCGGCCTGTACGGGGACTGCGCCACCCACACGCAAAGGAGTACCCCATGGACCCCGATCCTGATTCAGATCCCGATCCCGATCCTGCCAGGCGCTGCCGCGCCGCCCCTTTCCGTCTTTCCCTTCTTTCATTTCTTGATCTGCCCGGACCCGGGCGGAGGCCTGTGATCGCCTGAAGGGGCGAGAGGTCTGCGCGGGTCCGTGGCACCTGGAGACCTCAGGATGACCCGTTTTCTCGCTTCTGAACGACCAGTCCGACCACAGGGCCTGCCCCGGCGCCATCCCTTGATAGCGGCCGCATGGCCTGTGGGCGGGCTGCTGATCAGCGTGGCCATGGCCGCCTGCAACGGGCCGGCCGAGCCCACGGCAGCCACGCATGCAGCCACCGGCGCCCCGCAGTCGGCCCCCGTGCGCCGCGAAGGCAACCTCATCGTGGTTCCCGAAGGCTCGCCGCTGCGCGAGCGCCTGCAGGTGGCCGAGATCGCCCAGCAGCCGCTGCAGACCCGCCTGTCGGCGCCTGCCACCATCGAGGCCGAGCCCGAGAAGCTGGTGCGCATCACGCCGCCCGTGGCCGGCCGGCTGGTGCGGCTGCACCACCAGCTGGGCGATGCGGTGAAGGCCGGCGACGCACTGATCACCATGGACTCCTCCGAGATCTCCGGTGTGCGCGCCGAGCATGCCAAGGCCCAGGCCGCACTGCTGCATGCGCGCCAGGAATACGACCGCCAGAAGCTGCTGTTCGATGCCGAGATCGCGGCGCGCAAGGATTACGAGGCGGCGCAGCAGGCGCTGGCTGCCGCCGGTGCCGATGCACGGGCGTCCTCCGACCACCTGGCCCAGTTGGGCGCGGCCGTGCAGGAAGGCTCGCGCGGCAGCTACGTGGTCAAGTCGCCCATCAGCGGGCGCGTGGTGGAGATGGCGGGTTCGCAGGGCGGGTACTGGAACGACGTGAATGCCTCCGTCATGACCGTGGCCGACCTGCGCAAGGTCTGGCTCAGCGCCAGCGTGAGCGAGCGCGACCTGGCCCATGTGGACGTGGGCCAGCAGGCCCACATCGCCCTGGCCGCCTATCCCGACCTGCAATTGCAGGGCCGCGTGCAGTACGTGGGCGAGCTGGTGGATACCGCCACGCGTAGCGTGAAGGTTCGCGTGGCCGTGGACAACCCCGAAGGCCGGCTGCGTCCCGGCATGTTTGCACGCGTGGCCTTTGATGCCCCGGCGCGCCAGGCCGTGATGGTGCCCGCCTCCGCGCTGCTGCAGGGCCAGGTCAGCACGCGGGTCTTCGTGGACAAGGGCGGATGGCGCTTCGAGCCGCGCGACGTGCAGGTCGGCGCGCAGCAGGATGGCCAGGCCGAAATCCTCTCTGGCCTGGCGGCCGGTGAGCGCGTGGTGGTCAACGGGGGAGTGCTGCTGCAATGATCGAGCGCATCGTCAACATCGGCTTTTCCCGCCGCGGCGTGGTCTGGCTGGTCTTTTGCTTCGCGGCCCTGTATGGCGTGTTCAGCTGGAAGCAGCTGCCGCTGGAGGCCTATCCCGACATTGCGGACGTGACCTCGCAGATCGTCACCCAGGTGCCCGGCCTCGCGGCCGAGGAGATCGAGCAGCAGATCACCATTCCGCTGGAGCGCGCCCTGCTGGCCACGCCCGGCATGCACGTGCTGCGCTCGCGCAGCCTGTTCGCGCTGTCCCTGATCACCGTGGTCTTCGAGGACGGCGTGGACGGCTACTGGGCGCGCCAGCGCCTGAAGGAGCGCATCGACGAGGTCACGCTGCCCTATGGCGCCCGCGCCGGGCTGGACCCCTACAGCTCGCCCACGGGCGAGGTCTACCGCTACACGCTGGAAAGCCCGGTGCGCAGCCTGCGCGAGCTGTCCGAACTGCAGCAGTGGGTGGTGATCCCGCGCCTGAAGAAGGCGCAGTCCGTGGTGGACGTGACCAACTTCGGCGGCCTGACCACGCAGTTCATGCTGGAGCTGGACCCGGCGCGGCTGCTGCAGTACGGGCTGGCGCTGTCCCAGGTGATCGAGGCCATCAACTCCAACAACGCCAGCGGCGGCGGCAGCGTCATCGACCGGGGCGATGTCTCCTACGTGGTGCGCGGCGTGGGCCTGCTGGGCTCGCTGGACGACATGGGCAACGTGGTCGTGAAGACCACGGACAGCGGCACGCCCGTGCTGGTCAAGGACCTTGGGCGGCTGACCTACGGCAACGTGGAGCGGCGAGGCATCCTGGGCAAGGACGACAACTCCGACACCATCCAGGGCATCGTGCTGCTGCTCAAGGGCTCCAACCCCTCGCAGGCGCTGGAGGGCATCCACGCCGCCGTGGAGGAGCTCAATGGCAAGCTGCTGCCGCCCGATGTGAAGATCGTGCCCTACCTGGACCGCACCACGCTGATCGAGCGCACCACCCACACCGTGGGCAAGACCCTGGCCGAAGGCCTGATCGTCGTGACCCTGGTGCTGCTGGTGTTCCTGGGCAGCCCGCGTGCGGCGCTGATCGTGGCGCTGACCATTCCCATGGCGCTGCTGCTGGCCTTCATCTTCATGCACCACGCGAAGATTCCGGCCAACCTGCTGTCGCTGGGCGCCATCGACTTCGGCATCCTGGTGGACGGCGCCGTGGTCGTGGTCGAGAACATCCTGCGGCGCCGCGAGGCCGACCAGAACCGGCCGCTCACGCCCAAGGACGCCATCACGGCCACGCTGCAGGTGGCGCGGCCCATTTTCTTCGGCATGTGCGTGATCGCTGCCGCCTACCTGCCGCTGTTCGCCTTCGAGCGCATCGAGTACAAGCTGTTCTCTCCCATGGCCAGCGCCGTGGGCGCCGCCCTGGTGGGGGCGCTGGCCGTGGCCCTGCTGCTCACGCCTGCGCTGGCCTGGCTGGCCTTCCGCCGGCCGCGCAGGATCTTTCACAACCCCGTGCTGCACCGGCTGGGCTTGGGCTATGACCGCTTCCTTGGAGCGGCCGTGGGCCATGTGCGCTGGCTGGCGGGCGCCGTGGCGGCATCGCTGCTGGCCCTGGTCGTGCTCGCGGGCACCATGGGCCGAGATTTCCTGCCCTACCTGGACGAAGGCTCCATCTGGCTGCAGGTGCAGATGCCGCCCGGCATCACGCTGGACAAGGCGCGCGAGATGGCCGACGCGCTGCGCAGCGCCGCGCTGGAGTTCCCCGAGGTCTCCTACATCGTCACCCAGACCGGGCGCAACGATGACGGCACCGACTACTGGACACCCTCGCACATCGAGGCCAGCGTGGGCCTGCATCCCTACGGCGAATGGAAATCGGGCCTGACCAAGCAGCAGCTGATCGCCAAGATGGCCGCGCGCTTCGACCAGCTGCCCGGCTACTCCGTGGGCTTCATGCAGCCCATGATCGACGGCGTGCAGGACAAGCTGTCGGGCGCGCACAGCGACCTCACGGTGAAGGTCTTCGGCCAGGATCTGGCCGAAGACCGGCGCGTGGCCGATGCGCTGGTGGCCGTGCTGGAGAAGGTGCCCGGCGCCGCCGATGTGGCCGTGGACGTGGAGCCGCCGCTGCCCAACCTGCGCATCGCGCTGGACCGCGCGGCGGCCGCGCGCTACGGCATCAATGCCTCCGACGTGGCGCAGCTTATCTCCACCGGCGTGGGCGGTGCCTCCATCGGCCAGCTGTACGTGGGCGAGCGCAGCTACGACATGGCCGTGCGCTTCACGCCCGGCACGCGCGGCAGCCCCGAGGCCATCGGCGCGCTGCGCCTGTCGGCGGCCAACGGCGCACAGGTGCAACTGGCCGACGTGGCGCGCATCACCACCACGGTGGGCCAGAGCGTCATCGTGCGCGAGGGCGGGGAGCGGCACATCCTGGTCAAGCTCAATGTGCGTGGCCGGGACCTGGCGGGCTTCCTCAAGGATGCGCACACCGCCATCGACGAGCACCTGGACTATGACCGCCAGAAGCTGCACATCGAGTGGGGCGGCCAGTTCGAGAACCTGCAGCGTGCCGAGGCGCGGCTGCTGATGATCCTGCCGCTGACGCTGGGCATCATGCTGGTGCTGCTGTTCGGCGAGTTCGGCAACCTGCGCCAGCCGCTGCTGGTGCTGGGCGTGGTGCCGCTGGCCATGATCGGCGGCTTCGCGGGCCTGCACCTGCGCGGCATGACGCTCAACGTCTCCAGCGCCGTGGGCTTCATCGCGCTGTTCGGCGTGGCCGTGCTCTCGGGCGTGCTCATGGTCTCGCAGATCAACCGGCTGCGCCGCGAGGACGGGCTCGGACTGCGCGAAGCCGTGCTGGAAGGCGCCTCCAGCCGCATGCGGCCGGTGCTGATGACAGCCACCGTCGCAGCCTTCGGCCTCACGCCGGCCATGCTGGCCACAGGCCTGGGCAGCGACGTGCAGCGGCCGCTGGCCACGGTCGTGGTCTGCGGCCTGTTCAGCGCCACCTTGCTGACCCTCCTGCTGCTGCCCAACCTCTACTACGTGATCGAGGCCCGTGCCGCACGCGCTGCCGAGCGCCGCCAGCGCCGGGCCGCCGAACGCGGTGAGAGCGGCGATCTGGATGCCATCGGGGACGAGGGCGGCCAGCACACCGCAGCGAACCTACCCCATTGATGCGAGCCGCCATGCAACCGATCCCTTTCTTTCCCAGGCAGGCTCTGGCCCTGCTGCTGCTGTGCCTTGGCGCTGCAGCCCAGGCCCAGTCCGAGCAAGCCACCGCTGCGCCCGCGGGCCTGCGGTTTTCCGACTACCTCAACGCCGTGGAGCAGCACAGTCCGCAACTGCGTTCGGAGGAGCAGGGCGTGGAGTCGGCGCGTGCCGGCATCGGCATCGCCGGCATCCGCCCCGACCCCAACCTCACGCTGGGCGCCTCGCGCGAGCAGGTGCGCACGGGCCAGCCCCGGCCGACCACGCGCAACTACGAGGTCAGCATGGAACTGGAGACCGGCGGCAAGCGCGCCGCGCGCATACAGTCCGCGCGCAGCCAGGTGCGCCTGTCCGAGGCCGGCCTCGAAGGCGTGCGCAGCCAGCTGTTCTCCGACGCCGCCCAGGACTACACCCAGGCCTGCCGCGACATGCTGGCGCTGGAGCGCAAGCAGCAGACGCTGAAGGCGCTGAGCGACGTGGTGCAGGCCAACGAGCTGCGGCGCAAGGCCGGCGACATCGGCGGCGTGGAATGGCTGCAGTCGCGCGTGGAGCGCGACCGCTTCCAGGCCGAAGTGGTGCAGGCGCGCGCCGAGGCCCAGAACTCGCGGCTGGCGCTGTCCATTCCGCTGGGGCGTCGCCTGTCCGAGGTCTTTGCCAGCGATGCGCTGCAATGCGGCTTCATGGATCTGGCCGAGGGGGCCGGGCTGGAGGATGCCGATGCCCTGGTCGGCCAGGCGCTGCAGTCGCGTGCCGAGGTCCGCATCGCCCAGGCGGCGCTGGAGCATGCGCGTGACAACGCGGGTTTGGCCCGGGCCAACCGCTGGGTCAATCCCACGCTGGCCGTGGGCATGGCTGCCGTGCCCGCCACGGCAGGCGGCACGGATGCCCAGGGCAACCCGTTTGATGGCAGCGGGCGCTCGCGCACGCTGTCGGTATCGGTCAGCGTGCCGCTGCCGCTGTCGCGTCTGGACCGGGGTGACCTGCTGCAGGCCGAGGCGGCCGTGACCCAGGCCATGCTGGCCCTGCAGCAGGCCCAGAACCGGGCCGAGGCCGATGTGCGCGCCGCGCGCTTTCGCCTGGCGGCCGCGCGCGAGAACGTGCAGCGCTACCGCGACGGCGTGCTGCGCGATGCGCAGCGCGTGCTCGAAGGCATACGCCTGTCCTACCGGCATGGCGAGGCTTCGCTGCTGGAGCTGCTGTCCGCCCAGCGCTCGGCCGACGATGCCTACCTGGGGTCGCTGGAGGCAGAGACCGAGCTGGCCAAGGCCACGGTGGAGCTGCAGCTGAGCGTGGGACGCAGGCCCGCGCTCTGAGTGCAGGCGGCAGGCGACCGGCGAAGGAGGAATATCTTGCGACACAATCGACACGCCTTCACCGCACTGCTCGCCACCCTGCATGCCATGACCACCGAAATGCGCCGCTTCCCATACTGGCACCGGGCCCTGATCCTGGCGGCCATGGGCGGCGCCATGGCCGCGATCTTCGCTCTGGATACGCTGACCGAATACGCGGTGGCGGCCGCCGTGTTCCATACGGCCATCATCCTGGTGGCGGTGCGCTGGTTCAGTCCGCGCGTGGTCATCGGCG
Organism: Delftia acidovorans; assembly: GCA_031286585.1. GTDB lineage: Bacteria > Pseudomonadota > Gammaproteobacteria > Burkholderiales > Burkholderiaceae_C > Comamonas > Comamonas acidovorans_A. Next base: position 58,553 of record JAITUC010000040.1, on the reverse strand, counting down.
TGACAGGCCTGTGCATTGCACTGACCCTGTTGAGCTTTGCCCTGACGCCTGCGGGCGCCTACCGCACGGGCCTGATCAACACGGTGATCAGCATCCTGGCCATCGCCATCACGGCCTACCTGGGCCTGAAGATGGTGGCGGCCCAGAACGCGGCCCATGCGGCGCGCACCCAGCTGCTGCGCATCACCCAGACCACCAGCCTGGGGCAGCTCACGGCCTCCATTGCCCATGAGGTCAACCAGCCGCTGGCCGCCATCGTCACCAGCGGCAATGCATGCCAGCGCTGGCTGGCGCAGGACCCGCCCAATCTGGCCAAGGCCGGCCAGGCGCTGGAGCGCATCCTGGGCGATGCGCAGCGCGCCAGCGAGGTCATCGCCCGCATCCGCAGCATGGCGCGCGGCGAGGCGCCCAGCCGCCAGTCCTTCGACCTCAACGACGCCGTGCGCGAGATGGCGCGCCTGTCGGACGCCGAGCTGGACCGGCGCGGCGTGGCCCTGGACCTGCAACTGGCGCCCGCGCTGCAGCCGGCCTGGGCCGACCGCGTGCACATCCAGCAGGTGCTGGCCAACCTGCTGCTCAACGCCATGGATGCCATGCAGGGCACGCCGGCCGCGCAGCGGCGCATCACCGTCACCACCCAGGCCCTGGGCCAGCAGCTGGTGCTGACCGTGGCCGATGCGGGCGAAGGCCTGTCGCCGCTGGCCCGCACCCACCTGTTCGATGCCTTCTGGACCACCAAGCCCGACGGCATGGGCCTGGGCCTGAACATCTGCCGCCACATGGCCGAGGCCAACGGCGGCCGCATCTGGGCCACGGACCGCGAGGACGGGCATGGCGGCACGGTCTTTCACATCACCATTGCCTGCGCCCCGGCCACGGGCGACGGCTCTTCCACGGGATTGCGCCATGGCTGAACCCTCCACGGCCGAAACCGGCACCGGGCGCGAAGCCCAAGCCCTGGTCTACATCGTGGATGACGACGCCTCGGTGCGCGCCGCCATCGAGGACCTGCTGGCCTCGGTGGGTCTGTGCGCGCGCGCCTTTGGCGCCACGCGCGACTTTCTGGGCGACTGGTCCGCGCACCCGCCGCAAGGCCCGGCCTGCCTGGTGCTGGACATCCGCATGCCGGGCCAAAGCGGCATGGATTTCCGGCGCCAGATGCTGGAGATGGGCCTGAAGCTGCCCACCATCTTCATCACCGGCCATGGCGACATTCCCATGAGCGTGGAGGCGATGAAGACCGGCGCCATCGAGTTCCTGACCAAGCCCTTCCGCGACCAGGACCTGCTGGACGCCATCCAGCAGGGCATTGCCCTGGACCGCCAGCGCCGCGCGCTGGATGCAGGCGAACAGGCGCTGCGTGCCTGCTGGCAATCGCTGTCGCCCGGCGAGCAGGAGGTGGTGGTGGGCGTGGTGCGCGGCCTGCTGAACAAGCAGATCGCGGCGGACCTGGGCGTGAGCGAAATCACGGTGAAGGTGCGCCGTGCGCAGGCCATGCGCAAGATGCAGGTGCGCACGCTGGCCGACCTGGTGCGGGCGCTGGAGCGGCTGGATATCCGCTGAAAGCAGGCTCGTCCCGGCCTTGCCTGCCCCGTCCTGACCGGCGACCGGGGACGGACTATGCCGCCGGCCTGGCCGGCGGCGTGCCGATCTGGCGGCGCCAGTGCCCGGGCGGGCGGCCCTCGGCCTGGGTGAAGACGCGCGTGAAATGGCTCTGGTCGGCAAAGCCGCAGGCCGTCGCGATCTCGGCCAGCGTCAGCTGCGACTCCAGCAGCAGGCCCCGCGCCACCGACATGCGCTGCGCCTGCAGCCACTGCAGCGGCGTCTGGCCCGTGGTCTCGCGGAAGGCGCGGATGAAATAGCTGCGCGACAGATGGCAGGCATCGGCGATGTCGCCGATGGACACCGTGCCGTCCAGCCGGCTGCGCAGCATCTCCTTGGCACGCGCCTCGTGCAGCCGCGACAGCGTGCGGCCTGCTTCACGCGCGCCCGCCAGGGCGCCTCCATAGCGGTCCAGCAGATGCGTGGTCATCACCGTGCCCATCTGGTCCAGGAACAGGGGGCTGGCCTCCTGTGGCCGGTGCAAGGCGGTGGACAGGGCCTGTGCCAGGTGCAGCAGCAAGGGATCGGCCATGCCGGTGACGCAGGCCAGGCCACGGATGCGGGCGCCCGGCCGCTGGGCGGTGGCGTGCTCGAAGGCGTGGCGCGGCAACTCCATGAGCACGAAGTCGAAGGCCGTGTCCAGGTCGGCGCGGTAGTCCTCCGCGAAGTCGCGCACATAGACCGAGCCCGTGCCGAAATCATGCATGCGGGCGCGGCCCTCATGGAAGATGCGGCGCCGGTGGCCCGGTTGCAGCGAGATGCCGATCAGGTAGCCCCGCGCGCTGGCCGGCGTGGCCACCTGGGACGGCGCGGCCGTGCTCTTGCGCTTGCGAAGGAAATGCACGTCGGTGCCCGACAGCTCCTGGTCCAGCTCCAGCCGGTCCAGCGAGCAGCCCAGTGAATCCCTTTGCGCAGGTCCCGGGGCCGGGGTGGCGAAAGCGGCAGCTCGCTGCGAGGGTGAGAAGGGCTTGTAGGGGTCGCTGGTCACGCTGTTCGCAATGGCCCCGGCCGCGTGCGCGGCCGGGGTGGTTGTCATCAGGCTGGCGACCATAGCAGCTCCGGATGACATTGCCGGCGCCGGGCTTTTACCGCCGCACCGATTCAGTGCGTGTGCGGGTGCCCATGCGGGTCTGGCTGCGCAGACCCGCTCGCTGCGCTGGCGGCATCCAGCGCCAGGAAGTGGTGGACCACGGGCCGCTCGGGGGCTATGTGAAAGCGCAGTGCCTGGGCCTGCAGATCGGCATCGGCCCTGGATACGCGCTGGTGCTGGCGCAGATGCTCGGCCCAGGACTCCACCAGGAACCACTCGATCACGCGGCCCGGCTCGCCCGTGTGCTCGGCGATGCCCCAGGCATAGGCGCCATCGCGGCGGCGTTCGCGTGCCACATGCTGCATGGCCTCGATGAAGGCCGGCAGGTCCTGGCGGCGCACCTGGTATTCCACCTGGATCATCACCGGGCCGCGGTCATGGGCCACGGGTTCGGCCAGCAGCGGCTCGGGCCAGTGGTTGGAGGCCTGCAGGTCCGCCTCGCCCGTGGGCAGCTTGATGCGGTGGAACACCAGCGAGATCGCCACCAGGCCCGCCGCGCCGATCAGCAGCGCCGTGGGAATGCCCACGCCTTGCGCGAACAGCCCCCAGGCCAGGCTGCCGCCCGCCATGGCGCCGTTGAACACCATCAGGTAGATGGCCAGCCCGCGGCCGCGCACCCAGTTGGGCAGCACCGCCTGGGCCACGCCGTTGAGCGTGGTCAGCGCAATGATCCAGCCCAGGCCCAGCACCAGCATCAGCAGCACGGCGGCCCATTGCGGGGGCGCGGTGGACAGCGCAGCCATCACGGCGGCGCCGAGCACGGAGGACAGCAGCACCAGGCCGTCGGCATCGAGCTTCTGGCGCAGGCGCGGCAGCAGCAGGGCGCCCAGGATGGCGCCTGCGCCCACGGCGCCCAGCATCACGCCGTAAAAGCCTGCCGAGCCGCCCAGCATGCGCCGCGCCACCAGCGGCAGCAGGGCCCAGACCGAGCTGGCGAACAGGAAGAACACGGCGGCGCGCAGCAGCACCACATGCAGCTCGCGGCTGGAGCGCGCATAGCGGATGCCTGCGCGGAAGGCGCCGAAGAACTGCTCGTTCAGGGCCGAGGCCTCGGCCTTGGGGCGCTTCCACCAGATCAGCGCAGCGATCACGAACACATAGCTGGCCACGTCCGCGCCGTAGGCCGCCGCCGCGCCGAAGCTGGCCAGCAGCAGGCCGCCGGCCGCAGGGCCCAGTGCGCGTGCGATGTTGATGCCCAGCGAGTTCAGCGCCACCGCGTTCTTGAGGTCGCTGCGCGGCACCAGCTCGGGCACGATGGACTGCCAGGTCGGACCCATCAGCGCCGCGCCTATGCCGCCCACGAAGGTCAGCGCCACCAGGTACTCCACCGTCAGCGTGTTGGTGCGGGCCAGCAGCAGCAGGCTGGCGCTGACGGCGGCCAGCAGGATCTGGATGCCGATCAGAAAGCGCCGGCGGTCCAGGATGTCGGACAGCACGCCGGCCGGAATCGCCAGCAGGAAGATGGGCAGCGTGGCCGCCGTCTGGATCAGCGCCACGGCGGCCGGGCTGGCCGACAGCTCGGTCACCATCCAGGAGCTGGCCACATCGCGCATGAAGCTGCCGATGTTGCCCAGCACCGTGGCCGCCCACAGCACCGCGAACACGGGCTGGCGCAGCGGCGCGAAGCTGCCGGAGGCAGTGGCTGCGGGCCGGGTCGAATCAGCGGTCATGGCGCTCTCCCAGGTCATGCCAGGCGACGAACAGGAAGCCGCCGACCAGGCCCAGATGCTCGAAGAAGGAATTGGCCGCCATGAAGCGCTCCTGCCCTGCGGGAAGCTCCCAGAAGCGCAGCGCGACGAAGGTGGCCAGCAGCGTGAATGCGGCCAGCGCCAGGGCGCCCAGCCAGCGCAGCCGGCCGGTGATGATCATGGCCGAGGCGCCCAGCTCCAGCGCGATCACCAGGACCGCGAACAGCGGTGCCGGCGACAGGCCGAAGTGGGCCATCTCGCCCAGCGCACCGGGAAAGTCGGTGAGCTTGACCAGGCCGCCCTGCAGATAGGCGGCGCACAGGCCCAGGTAGGCCACCAGGCGCACGGCCTGGCTGCCGAACACCGGGCGTGCGGTGGCCGCAAGGCGGCCGGAGAGGGTGCTGGCTTGCGTCATTGCCTGTGGTCCTCAGGCCATCCAGCAGGAGCAGCCCAGCGCGCCGAAGAAGCTTCGGGGGTCGGAGGTCGGCACGTTCGAGGCCCAGGCGTCGGCATGGCTGTGGCCGTGCATGCCGCAGCTGGTGCCGCAGCCGCAGGCCGCCGCCAGGCTGCGGTAGCGTGCGGGGTTGAGCGAGTTCCTGCCCGCGCCCTCGGGCTCGCCCCAGGCGCCGTAGCCGCCAAAGCGCCGCACCGGCGACCAGTCGGGCATGGCCGGCGGCAGCGGGTTGTCGTCATGCTGCTGGAAGGGGCCTGCGCCATAGACCACGCGCCCGCCCACCACGGTGAGCTCGGAGGTGAGGAAGGAGATCTCGTCCTCGGGCACGGCGAAATAGTCCTTGCTGGGCACCATCATGTCGGCCAGCTGGCCCACCTGGATGCGGCCGCGCAGGCCTTCCTCGTTGGAGAACCAGGCCACGTTCTCGGTCCACATGCGCAGTGCGGTCTCGCGGTCCAGCAGGTTGCGCTCGGGGTACATCTGCAGGCCGCCCACGGTCTTGCCCGTGACCATCCACGACAGCGACACCCAGGGGTTGTAGGAGGCCACGCGCGTGGCGTCCGTGCCGGCCGAGGTCTTCACGCCGCGCTCCAGGATCTTCTTGACGGGCGGCGTGGCCTCGGTGGCGCGGGCGCCGTAGCGTTCGGTGAAATATTCGCCCTGGTAGGCCATGCGGTGCTGCACGGCCACGCCGCCGCCCAGCGCGGCAATGCGGTCGATGGACTTGTCCGAAATGGTCTCGGCATGGTCGAAGAACCAGTTCAGGCCGTCGATGGGCGTGTCGCGGTGCACCTTCTCGAAAACGTCCAGCGCGCGCGAGATGGTCTCGTCGTAGGTGGCGTGCAGGCGCCATGGCCATTGGTTCTGCACCAGCACGCGCACCACTTCCTCCAGGTCGCCCTCCATGCTGGGCGGCATGTCGGGGCGCGGCTGGCGGAAGTCCTCGAAGTCGGCGGCCGAGTACACCAGCATCTCGCCCGCGCCGTTGTGGCGGAAATAGTCGTTGCCCTGCTTGTACTTCACGCTCTGCGTCCAGTTGAGGAAGTCGGCCTTCTCCTCCTTGGGCTTTTGCGTGAACAGGTTGTAGGCCAGGCGCACGGTGATCTGGTTGGCGTCGCTGAGCTTCTGGATCACGTCGTAGTCGTCGGGGTAGTTCTGAAAGCCCCCGCCCGCATCGATCACGCCGGTCACGCCCAGGCGGTTGAGTTCGCGCATGAAGTGGCGCGTGGAATTGATCTGGTAGTCCAGCGGCAGCTTGGGGCCCTTGGCCAGCGTGCTGTAGAGGATGGTGGCGTTGGGCTTGGCCAGCAGCAGGCCCGTGGGGTTGCCGTTGGCGTCGCGCGTGATCTCGCCGCCTGCGGGCTGGGGCGTGTCGCGGGTGTAGCCCACGGCACGCAGCGCGGCGGCGTTGAGCAGGGCGCGGTCATACAGGTGCAGCAGGAAGACCGGCGTATCGGGCGCGATGGCGTTGATCTCGTCGATGGTGGGCAGGCGCTTTTCCACGAACTGGTGCTCGGTGAAACCGCCGACCACGCGCACCCACTGCGGCGCAGGCGTGATGGCCACCTGGCGCTTGAGCATGTCCAGGGCGTCGGCCAGCGAGCGCACGCCGTCCCAGCGCAGCTCCAGGTTGAAGTTCAGGCCGCCACGTATCACGTGCGTGTGGTTGTCGAACAGGCCGGGCAGCACGCTGCGGCGCTGCAGATCGATACGGCGCGTGCCGCTGCCGGCCAGGGCCAGCACCTCGGCGTCCGAACCCACGGCGATGAACCGGCCGTCCTTCACCGCCACGGCGGAGGCGGTGGGCTGGGACTTGTTCAGCGTGGTGAAGCGGCCGTTGTGGAAGATGACTTCCGGCGTGGAATCGGACATGGAGGCTCCTTGGCGAGCGTTGGTGGTGCAACCCAGCAGTCCACCCATGGCGAGGGTGGCGGCGGAGCCCAGGACTTTTCTGCGCGTGGTCATGGTGCAGTTTTCTTGGAGAGGGTGGAGGGATCAGCCGTGGTGCCGATCGGCATCGGTGTTCTTGCGGCCAGGCAACTGGCCCAGCACATGCTCGGTGGCCTGTGTCCTGCTGCAGGCGCTGCGCAGGTCCATGCCCTGCAGCAGATGCCGGCCCACGGGCACGATCTGCTCGCCGGCCAGGATGCCCAGCAGCCCGACCAGGGCCACCAGCGGCGGTGCGGGCGAGCGCACCTGCAGCAGGCTGTAGACCACGCCGACCAGCAGGCCGGCCCCAAGGGAAAGTGCGTAGAGCTTCATGGTGTCACTCCGTGGACGGGGCCGGCGGCGGCGCTGGCGCTCAGACCTTGGCGGGGTTGGGGCCCACGGTCTCGCCGTGCTGCACGCGCTCGGCGGCCTTGTGCACCATGGTGTAGGCATAGTCCACGCCCATGCCGTAGGCGCCGGAATGCTCGCGCACGATGTCCATCACCGCGTCGTAGGTCTCGCGGCGGGCCCAGTCGCGCTGCCATTCCAGCAGCACCTGCTGCCAGGTCACGGGCACCACGCCGGCCTGCACCATGCGGTCCATGGCGTAGTTGTGGGCGTCCAGCGACGTGCCGCCCGAGGCGTCGGCCACCATGTAGATCTCGTAGTCCGTGTCATGCAGCGCCGACAGGGCGAAGGTGGTGTTGCACACCTCGGTCCACAGGCCGGAGACCACGATCTTCTTGCGGCCCTGGGCGGCGTTCCTGGCCAGTGCGTCCCGCACGTTCTGGTCGTCCCAGGAATTCATGGAGCTGCGCTCCAGCAGCTTGTGCTCGGGGAACACGGCCAGCAGTTCGGGATAGGTATGGCCGGAGAAGCTGCCTGTCTCCACCGTGGTGATGGTGGCGGGAATGTCGAAGGCCTTGGCCGCCTTGGCCAGGCCCACCACGTTGTTCTTGAGCACCTGGCGGTCGATGGACTGCACGCCGAAGGCCATCTGCGGCTGCTGGTCGATGAAGATGATCTGGCTGTTGGCGGGCGTCAGGACTTCGAGGTACTTGCGGTCGGTCATGGTGATCTCCTGGAGGCGGTTGGGTGGGAAGGGAAACTTGGGGAGAAAGGCGGGCGGGCCGGACAGGCCTGCCGGAGAGCGGCGAATGGTAGGAACCGTTCTCAACAATCGATAGATGATTTGCGCGGTTTTTGAACGTTTGCGCACCGGGCTCCGGTCCTGCCCCGGCCGAAGGAGGGGCAGGACCGGGAGCTTCAGCGTGCCGTATCGACCAGCACCAGCTCGGTATCGGCCAGGGCCGTCACACGGAAACTGTCCACGTCGCTGATGGCGGCGCCGTCGCGCTCCTCGAGCGTCACGCCGTCGATCTGCACCGAGCCGCTGGCCGGCACCAGGTAGCCCAGGCGGTCACGGCCGATGCGGTACTCCGTGCTCTCGCCGGCCTTCAGCGTGGCGCCCAGCACCCGGGCGGCGGTGCGGATGGGCAGGGCGTCCTCGTCACCGGGCAGGCCGCTGGCCAGGGCCACGAAGCTGCCCGAGCGCTCGCCCTTGGGGAAGGGCTTGGCACCCCAGGACGGGGGCTGCTGGCCGCGCTCGTCGGGCATGATCCAGATCTGGAAGATCCGCGTCGTGTCCTTTTCCTGGTTGTATTCCGAGTGGCGGATGCCGGTGCCCGCGCTCATCACCTGCACATCGCCCGCTTCGGTGCGGCCCTTGTTGCCCAGGCTGTCCTGGTGGGTGATGGCGCCTTCACGGACGTAGGTGATGATTTCCATGTTGGCGTGGGCATGGGGCGGGAAGCCCGTGCCGGCGGCGATGGTGTCGTCATTCCACACCCGCAGCGCGCCCCAGCCCATGCGGGCCGGATCGTGGTAGCCGGCGAAGGAAAAGTGATGCTTGGCATCCAGCCAACCGTGGTTGGCACCGCCAAGGGCTTGGAAGGGACGGCGTTCGATCATGGTGTTCTCCTGCTGCGTTGTGTGTTGCGATGGATGAACTTTAAGTTTTGCCAATCAATAAGAGAATAGAAAATATGCAAACTCATCTATTCCAAAACTTTCATGCCAAGACTTCCTGACCTCGAAGCCTGGGCCGTCTTCGCCAAGGTCGCCGAAACGGGCTCCTTTGCCAAGGCCGCCGCCGACCTGGGCGTCTCCCAGCCCACCATCTCCAAGGCCATCACGCGGCTGGAGACGCGGCTCAAGACCAGCCTGTTCCACCGCACCTCGCGGCGCATGTCGCTGACGGCCAGCGGCCAGGCCTCGCTGGAGCGCGCCGCGCGCATCCTGGCCGAGGGCGAGGCCGTGGAGGCCGAGATCAGCGAGCAGTCCAAAAGCCTGCGCGGCCCCATCCGCATCGCGGCGCCCATGTCCTTCGGCATCTCGCACCTGGCGCCGGCCGTGCCCGCCTTCATGGCCGAGCACCCGGAAGTCACGCTGGACCTGCACTTCAGCGACGAGCTGATCGACGTGGTGGCACAGGGCTTCGACATCGCGCTGCGCATCTCCTCCCTGCCCGACTCCAGCCTGCTGGCGCGGCGCCTGTGCACGGTGCGCCTGCTGCTGGTGGGATCACCCGACTACTTCGATCGCCATGGCCGGCCGGCCCACCCGCGCGAACTGGCGGAACACAGGGCCCTTCGGTATGTGCACAGCCGGCTGGGCGAGGCCTGGCGCTTCGTGCACGGGCACCGGGGCGAGTTCGCCCAGGTCGTGCCCACGGCCATGCGCGTCAACAATGCCGAAGGCCTGGCGCCGGCCCTGCGCGCAGGCCTGGGCCTGGCCTTGCAGCCCGAGTTCCTGGCCTGGGAAGATTTGCAGTCGGGCGCGCTGCAGACCTGCATGGACGACTGGCAGGTGCCCTCCATCGCGCTGCACATCGTCACGCCGCCGGGCCGTGCCAGGCCGGCGCGCGTGCAGGCACTGATCGATTTCCTGGCCGCGCATTTCGCACTGGCTCCCTGGGCGCGCGAGCCGCAGGCGTAGTTCGCGAAAAAGGGGATGGCTTCGGGGGAGGGCTTCGGCCTCAGCCCACCCAGGAGGCCGGCAGCAACTGCAGCAGCACCACCGTCATCACCACATAGCGCAGGAACTTGCCGATGGCCATGTAGAACACGCAGGGCCAGAACGGCAGCCGCAGCCAGCCGGCCACGGCGCACAGCGGATCGCCCACCACGGGCAGCCAGCTCAGCAGGCAGGCCTTGGCGCCCAGGCGACGCAGCCACACGCGGGCGCGGCGCTCGTGGCGGGACAGGGCGCGGGGCGGCTTGGCCCGCAGATCCTCGGGCAGTCCGGCGCGCCGCCGCTCGCGGGCCGCGCGCCAGGCCTTGTGGGCGCCCAGGCCCATCCACCAACTGATGGCGCCGCCCAGGGTGTTGCCGGCCGTGGCCACGAAAACCGTTTGCCAGAAGAGATCGGGGTTGAGCTGCAGCAGGCCCACCACCGCAGGCTCGGAGCCCAGCGGCAGCAGCGTGGCCGAAATCAGGGCCACGATGAACACGGTGCTGAGGCCGAACTGCGGCAGCGCCAGCCAGCCCAGCAGTTGATGCATCCAGACTTCCATAGGTGTGCCAAGTGTAGGTCTGCGCTGGCTGACGCCTTGTCGGCCTGAAGCTATCGTGGGACCTGTTCCGGAACCACAAGTACAGGGGGCGTCATGCAGACAGGGCGGATTGCAGGATGGGCGGGATGGGCGGCATTGGGAATGGCAGCAGCCGGCCTGGCCGGCTGCGCTGCGTTGCAGCCATCGCCAGGCAAGGACACCACCGTGGTGGCACAGGCCGCTGCCCAGGCGCCGCCCACCCAGGAAGCCGTACCGCCCTCGGCCTGGGGCAAGGCGCTGCAGGCCAAGGGCTGCACCCTGCCGGACCCGGCCGTGGGCGACAGGCTGGAGCAGCTGCAGCGCGAGCTGGAGCCGCTGGGCCTGGAGCCACGTCTGGAAGGCTGCGTGAGCCTGGATGCTCCCCGGCCCAGCTCCGCCCTGGTGCTTGCCCCCTGGGTGACGGACGGGCGCAAGGCCATGGCCGTGGTGCGCGGCCCGCTGGCCGATGGCGAGGCGCTGGACCTGGGACTGGAGGCTGGGCTGCAGACAGCTGGGCAGCAGGCAGCCGGGTCGCAGAACACCGGGCTGCAGAAGGTCGGCCTGCGCCCCATGCCCGACGACCAGGTCTCTCCCGACGTGCAATTCAACCGCCGCTGGTGGCAGGGCCGGCTCGGTGCCTACGGGTTGCAGGCCGTTCCGGGTCAGGTGCGCACCTTCGTGCCCACACCATGAAAACTGCGCACTGTCTTGTTTTCGCTGCTTGGCCGTCTTAACGGCCCGGTTTTAGCCCTGCTGAAAATTTGGGCAGGTACAATCTTGGTCCTTTGTTGCCGCCCGTTTTGTGCTCGGCGCGCGCGTTTTCTCCGGCTTTTCCGATGTCCTCCCCACCCCTGTCCATAGGCCCCCATGCCCTGGCCAATCGCCTGTTCGTCGCCCCCATGGCCGGGGTGACGGATCGGCCGTTCCGCCAGCTGTGCAAGGCCCTGGGCGCGGGCTACGCGGTCAGCGAGATGGTGACATCGCGCAAGGACCTGTGGAACAGCCTCAAGACCTCGCGCCGCGCCAACCATGAAGGCGAGCCCGGCCCCATCGCGGTGCAGATCGCGGGCACGGACGCCGAGATGATGGCCGAGGCCGCGCGCTACAACCTGGACCGCGGCGCCCAGATCATCGACATCAACATGGGCTGCCCGGCCAAGAAGGTCTGCAACAAATGGGCCGGCTCGGCCCTGATGCAGAACGAGGCCCTGGCCGTGGAGATTGCCCAGGCCGTGGTCGAGGCCTGCGCCCCGCACGGCGTGCCCGTCACGCTGAAGATGCGCACCGGCTGGTGCGACGCGCACAGGAACGCCGTGGTACTGGCCCGCCGCTTCGAGGAGGTGGGCATACAGATGCTCACCGTGCACGGCCGCACGCGCGAGCAGGGTTACAAGGGCTTTGCCGAGTACGACACCATTGCTGCCGTCAAGGCGGCGGTGCGCGTGCCCGTGGTGGCCAATGGCGACATCACCAGCCCCGAGAAGGCGCGCGACGTGCTCGCCTGGACGGGCGCCGACGCCGTGATGATCGGCCGTGCCGCCCAGGGCAGGCCCTGGATCTTCCGCGAGATCGCGCACTTCATGGCCACGGGCGAGCACATGGCCCCGCCGCTGGTGGCCGAGCTGCGCCGGCTGCTGCTGGACCACCTACAGGACCACTACAGCCTGTACGGCGAGGGCACCGGCGTGCGCAGCGCGCGCAAGCACATCGCCTGGTACCTGCGCAGCCTGCCCGGCGGCGAAGCATTCAGACAACACATCAACACCATCGAGGACTGCGCGGTGCAATGGCAGGCCGTGGCCGACTATCTGGACGCCCTGGGCGCACGGATGGACCGGATACCGGCCGCCATCGATGCCGGCGCCACAAGCGCCGAATTCGGAGAGCCCGCAGGAATGACAGTATGAGCAACCAGAACATCGAACAATGCGTGCGTGAAAGCCTGGAGGGGTACTTCCGCGATCTCGACGGCGAAAAGCCCAACGGCATGTACGACATGCTGATCCACCTGGTCGAAAAGCCGCTGCTGGAAGTGGTGATGACCCAGGCCGACAACAACCAGTCGCGTGCTGCCGACTGGCTGGGCCTGAACCGCAACACGCTGCGCAAGAAGCTGCTCGAGCACGACATGCTCTGAGCGGCACGAATCTCCATTTCTTCAAACTCCCTGCACTGACGCCCATGAACGCCCTGCTCTCCGTCTCTGACAAGACCGGTATCGTCGAATTCGCCCAAGGCCTGCACGCCCTGGGCATCAAGCTGCTGTCCACCGGCGGCACCGCCAAGCTGCTGGCCGAGGCCGGCCTGCCCGTGACCGAGGTGGCCGAAGTCACCCAGTTCCCCGAAATGCTGGACGGCCGCGTCAAGACGCTGCACCCCAAGGTCCACGGCGGCCTGCTGGCGCGCCGCGAGCTGCCCGCCCACATGGCGGCCCTCAAGGAACACGGCATCGACACCATCGACCTGCTGGTGGTGAACCTCTACCCCTTCGAGGCCACCGTGGCCAAGGCCGGCTGCACGCTGGCCGACGCCATCGAGAACATCGACATCGGCGGCCCCGCCATGGTGCGCTCTGCCGCCAAGAACTGGGCCGACGTGGGCGTGATCACCGACGCCGGCCAGTACGCGGCCGTGCTGGGTGAACTCAAGGCCAGCGGAAAGCTGTCCGACAAGCTGCGCTTTGCGCTGTCCGTGGCCGCCTTCAACCGCATCGCCCAGTACGACGGCGCCATCAGCGACTACCTGTCCAGCGTGAAGTTCGAGGACGAGAAGCTCACCGAAACCTACGTGCCCGAGCGCAGCCCCTTCCCCGGCCAGAGCAACGGCCACTTCACCAAGGTGCAGGACCTGCGCTACGGTGAAAACAGCCACCAGCAGGCCGCCCTGTACCGCGACCTGTATCCCGCTCCCGGCTCCCTGGTCACGGGCGAGCAGCTGCAGGGCAAGGAGCTGTCGTACAACAACATCGCCGACGCCGACGCCGCCTGGGAATGCGTCAAGAGCTTCGAGCAGCCCGCCTGCGTGATCGTCAAGCACGCCAACCCCTGCGGCGTGGCCGTGGGCAAGGACGCGCACGAGTCCTATGCCAAGGCCTTCCAGACCGATCCCACCAGCGCCTTCGGCGGCATCATCGCCTTCAACCGCACGGTGGACAAGGCAGCGGCCGAGGCCGTGGTCAAGCAATTCGTCGAGGTGCTGATGGCCCCCGACTTCACGGCCGAGGCGCTGGAAATCTTCAAGCCCAAGGCCAATGTGCGCCTGATGAAGATCGCCTTGCCGGCCGGCGGCGAGCGCGCCTGGGACCAGGGCCGCAACGCCATGGACGCCAAGCGCGTCGGCTCGGGCCTGCTGCTGCAGACCGCCGACAACCATGAGCTGGCCCTGGCCGACCTCAAGGTCGTCACCGTCAAGCAGCCCACCCCCGAGGAACTGCAGGACCTGCTGTTCGCCTGGAAGGTCGCCAAGTACGTCAAGAGCAATGCCATCGTGTTCTGCAAGAACGGCATGACCATGGGCGTGGGCGCAGGCCAGATGAGCCGCCTGGACTCGGCACGCATCGCCTCCATCAAGGCCGAGGCCGCCAAGCTGAGCCTGCAGGGCACGGTCGTGGCCAGCGATGCCTTCTTCCCCTTCCGCGACGGCCTGGACGTGGTCGTTGACGCAGGCGCCACCTGCGTGGCCCAGCCCGGTGGCTCCATGCGCGACCAGGAAGTCATTGACGCCGCCAACGAGCGCGGCGTCGCCATGGTCTTCACCGGCGTGCGCCACTTCCGCCACTGATGGCCGGCCAACTGCCTCCCGACGCAGACGACGAAGACGATGCCCCCCGGCGGCCCCGCTGGCTGGGCTGGGCGCTCGTGGTCTTCATGCTGCTGGTGGCGCTGGGGGTCTTCAACATCGGCTGGCGCATCATGCGCGGGCCGGCTGTTGCGCCCGCTGCGGGCCTGCCGGCGGCTGCCGTGACGGCCGATGCAGGCGCCGGTACAGATGCAGGCCCCCGGCTGCTTGCCGGCAAGGCCCTGGTCGAGGGCAATGACTGCCTGCGCTGCCACGGCCTGGTGCGCCACTACGTGGGCCCGTCCTTCCAGCAGATCGCCGAGCGCTACCGGAGCCGCGAAGATGCCGCCGACTACCTGGCGCGCAAGATCCGAGAGGGCGGGGCCGGCGAATGGGGCCGCGCCATCATGCCGCGCCACCCGCACCTCGACACGGCGCAATCCCTGCAGATGGCGGCCTGGCTGCTGTCCCTCCCATCTCCCGAGCCCGGGAAATCCTGACCATGTCCCGCCTGTTCACCGCCCCTGACGGCCGGCCGCGCTGCCACTGGTGCGCCGCCACGGACAACTACCTGGCCTACCACGACCGTGAATGGGGCTTTCCCGTCACCGACGACCGGCGCCTGTTCGAGAAACTCAGCCTCGAAGGCTTCCAGTCCGGCCTGAGCTGGCTGACCATCCTCAACAAGCGCGAGAACTTCCGCGCGGCCTTTGCGGGCTTCGACTTCCACCAGGTCGCGCGCTTCACCGAAGACGATGTGCAGCGGCTGCTGGGCGATGCGGGCATCGTGCGCCACCGCGGCAAGATCGAGGCCGTGATCAACAACGCGCAGCGCGCGCTGGAGATGGTGGCGGCGGAAGGCTCGCTGTCGGCCTTCTTCTGGCGCCATGCGCCTGCACCCGTGCAGGGCGCGGGCCCCGTGTCCGAAACCGCAGAATCGCGGGCCCTGTCCAAGGAGCTGAAAAAGCGCGGCTGGAAGTTCGTGGGGCCGACCACCGTGTATTCGTTCATGCAGGCCATGGGCCTGGTCAACGACCATGCCCAGGGCTGTGCCGTGCGCGATGAGGTCGAGCAGGCGCGCCAGGCTTTTCTTCGGCCCTGACGTGAAAAGAGCCCGCAAGGGCGGGCTCGATCGGCAGGTACGCCAGCGTCAGAGCGTCTTGAACACTTCGCGCGCGGCTTCGATGGTTTTGTCGATGTCCGCGTCCGTGTGCGCGGCGCTCACGAAGCCGGCCTCGTACAGCGCGGGCGCAAAGTAGTGTCCGCGCTCCAGCATGCCGTGGAAGAAGCGGTTGAAGCGTGCGCCATCGGTCTTCATGACCTCGGCCCAGGTGCTGGGCAGCTCGGGCAGCAGGTAAAAGCCGAACAGGCCGCCCTGGTGGTCCACGCTGAAGGGCACGCCGGCGGCATCGGCCTCGGCCTTGAAGCCGGCCATCAGGCGGCCGGTCCTGGCGTGCAGGGCGTCGTGGAAGCCCGGCTCGCTGATCAGCTCCAGCGTCTTGAGGCCGCAGGCCGTGGCAATGGGGTTGCCCGACAGGGTGCCGGCCTGGTAGACCGGGCCCAGGGGCGAGAGCTTTTCCATGATCTCGCGGCGCGCGCCGAAGGCCGCCATGGGCATGCCGCCGCCGATGACCTTGCCCAGCACGGTGATGTCGGGCGCAAAGCCTTCGATCTGCTGGGCGTACAGGCTCTGGGCGCTGCCCAGGGCCACGCGAAAGCCGGTCATCACCTCGTCGTAGACCATCAGCGCGCCATGCTCGCGCGTGAGTTCGCGGATGCGGCGCGTGAAGGGCACGCTGGCGCGCACGAAGTTCATGTTGCCCGCAATGGGCTCCATGATCACGCAGGCGATCTGGTCGCCGAACTGGGCGAAGGCCTCCTCGAGCTGGCCGACGTCGTTGTATTCCAGCACCACGGTGTCCTTGACCACGTCCTGCGGCACGCCGGCCGAGGAGGAGGCGCCAAAGGTCGCCAGGCCCGAGCCGGCCTTGACCAGCAGGGCGTCGGCATGGCCGTGGTAGCAGCCGTTGAACTTGATGATCTTGTTGCGGCCCGTGAAGCCGCGCGCCAGGCGCAGCGCGCTCATGCCGGCCTCGGTGCCCGAGCTGACCATGCGCACCATGTCCATGGAGGGCATGAGCGAGAGGATCTTCTCGGCCAGCACGACCTCGCGCTCCGTGGGCGCGCCGAAGGAGAAGCCTTCCAGCGCGGCGGCCTGCACGGCGGCCATCACCTCGGGGTGGCCGTGGCCCAGGATCATCGGACCCCAGGAGCCGATGTAGTCGGTGAACTGCTGGGCATTCTCGTCCCAGAAATGCGCGCCCTGCGCACGGCGCACGAAGCGCGGCGTGCCGCCCACGGCGTTGAAGGCGCGCACGGGTGAATTCACGCCGCCGGGTATCACGGCCTTGGCGCGTTCGAAAAGGGGAATATTCAGGTCAGTGGTCATAGTGCAGTGAGCCTTGGCGAAACTGGTGAGCTCCAAGCGCGGGACACCGAGCAAGGGCTGCCCCGCCGCGAGGGTGTCGCCCCCTCCCGCGCAGCGAGAGAGGGGAAGCGGCGCAGCCGCTCAGGGGTGGCTCATTTCAATGCTTTGTGTCATGGGGGGGCATCACAAAGCCCTCGATGGGCTTGGTGTCGGGTTCGAGGGCGGCAGATGGCCCGGTGTCCGCCTCGGCGTCTTCGTCCTCGGGCTCGGGCTGGGCCCAGAACATGCGGTCCGGGATGAAGTGGCCCATGCCGGGGCGAAAGCCGCTGTCCAGGCTGCGGTCCAAATACTCCAGCGCCTCCTGCGTGGCCAGCCCCAGGTCGTTGCCGCTGGCCACCAGGGCCGCCAGCGCGGCCGACAGGGTGTCGCCCGAGCCGGTGAACGTGGCGTCGAACATCTCGTACTTGCTGTTGCCCAGCACGGACTGCGCCGTGGCCAGCACGTTGTCCACGAACTGGTCGGGCAGGGGGATGCCGGTGACCAGCACGTAGGGCACTTCCAGTGCCTCGGCCGCCATGGCGATGTCGCGCGCCGTGGGGCTGCGGCTGTTGCTCCAGTCGGGCAGCAGCCAGCGGGACAGCGTACTGTGGCTTCCAACCAACACCGAGGTTTGCGGCAGCACAAGCTCCTTGAAGGCGTCCATGTACTGGTCGAGCGGGTCTTCCTCCCACCACGACAGGTCCGGCATGTAGCAGACGATGGGGATGTCGGGATAGTCGGAAGCTATCTCGGCGATCGCCGCCAGGTTGCCCGGGCTGCCCACGAAGCCGACCTTGATGGCGGACACGGGAATGTCCTCCAGCACGGCGCGCGCCTGCTCTGCCACGGCCTCGTCGTCAAAGGGGAAATGCTCGAAGATCTTGGCCGAATCGCGTGCGTAGGCACCCGTGACCACGGGCAGCGGATGACCGCCGACCGAGGCGATGGTGGCGATGTCGGCCGACAGGCCACCCGCTCCGCTGGGGTCGCTGGCGTTGAAGACCAGCACGCAGACGGGAGCGGTTTCGTCCACCAATTCGGTGTCGGGACTGGGGGAGTTGGAGGGGTTCAATGCCATGGCTCAGCCCAGTGTGCACCCCGCCAGCGAAGGCCGTGGCGGGTGGTTATGACTAGATACAATCGTTGCATTCTATGTGAAGGCCCTTTAAGCTGTGACCGACCCTAAAACTTGGATGTGCTTGATCTGCGGGTGGATCTATGACGAGGCGCAAGGCTGCCCCGAGCATGGCATCGCGCCCCAGACGCGTTGGGATGACGTGCCCATGAATTGGACCTGTCCCGAATGCGGTGCACGTAAAGAAGACTTTGAGATGGTCGAAATCTGAGCGCGGGACCACCCGCGCCGACTCATACATTTCCGGGAGGTTTCTCAGTGACGACATCGGGCGCACCCTTGCGCGTACTCGTGGTGGATGACAGCAATACCATCCGCCGCAGCGCAGAAATCTTCCTCAAGCAGGGCGGGCACGAAGTGCTCCTGGCCGACGACGGCTTCGACGCGCTGTCCAAGGTCAACGACTACCAGCCCCAGCTGATCTTCTGCGACATCCTCATGCCCAAGCTGGACGGCTACCAGACCTGCGCCATCATCAAGCGCAATGCGCGCTTCGCCGATACGCCCGTGGTCATGCTCTCGTCCAAGGACGGCGTATTCGACAAGGCGCGCGGGCGCATGGTGGGCTGCCAGGACTACCTCACGAAACCCTTCACCAAAGACCAGCTGCTGCAGGCCGTGGAGCAGTTCGGCAAGCAAACCATAGGAGCACTTTGATGCCCATCCGCAAAGTCCTGGTCGTGGACGATTCCAAGACCGAACTGATGTTTCTGTCCGACATGCTGCAAAAGCAGGGACTGCAGGTACGTACGGCCGAGAACGGCGAGGAAGCCCTGCGCAGCCTGGCCGAAGACCGGCCCGACCTGATCCTGATGGACGTGGTCATGCCCGGCCAGAACGGCTTTCAGCTGACACGCGCCATCACGCGCGACCCGCTGTACGCGGACCTGCCCATCATCATGTGCACCAGCAAGAACCAGGAAACCGACCGGGTCTGGGGCATGCGCCAGGGCGCGCGTGACTACATCACCAAGCCGGTGGATGCAGGCGAGCTGCAGGCCAAGATCGCGGCGCTGAACTGACGCGGTGCGCTGGCCATGGCGAACCGTGAAGCACTGCGCGATCTGCAATCCCGTCTGGCCGGCCGACTCCAGGCCGCACGCAGCGAAGGCGTCAAGGTGGCGGCCTGGCTGGCCGTACAGGCCGGCGGGCGCAACTACCTGATGCCGCTGGGCCAGTCCGGCGAGATCTTTCCCTGGGCCGGCGTACAGCCCGTGCCCTATACGAAGCCCTGGTTCCTGGGCATTGCCAACCTGCGCGGCACCCTGGCCGGGGTGATCGACCTGGCCAGCCTGCTGGGCCACGGCGTGGCGCGCAGCGAACCGGCGCTGGCCGAGTCCAGCCTGCTGGCCTTCAATGCCGCGCTGGAAGTGAACGCCTCCCTGCTGGTGGACCGCCTGCAGGGCCTGCGCAGCGCCGACGCCTTTGTGCGCACCGAGCCTGCGCCCGAGCAATCTCCCGCCTTTTTCGGCCCCGTGCATATCGATGAAGCGGGCCACCGCTGGCAGGAACTGCAACTGCAGCGCCTGTCCCAAACCTCCGAGTTTCTGAGCATTCGCGCCTGAGTTTCTGAAGGTCGTCCCATGTCATTCTTGCAACGTCTTGCAAATCGCTTCCAACGCAAGCCGGCCGACTCCGGCTCGGGCGCGGACAACAGCATGCTCGGAGACACCGTCTCCCAGGACATGTACGCACTCGATGCGTCCATGACCGTACAGGGCGCGCCCGACGCCATTGGGGGCGACGCCGGTGCAGCCCAGGACCACGACATGGTGGTCCTGCCGCTGCTGGGCCGTGCGCCTGCCGCGCGCCACCAGCGCACGCTGTCCACGCTGCTGGGCGTTTCCGTGCTGGCCCTGGTGCTGGCAGCGGCATGGGCTCTGCGCCAGGCCGACGGCTCGGCACAGCAGCTGGCCGCCACCGGCCAGGCCCTGATGCAGTCGCAGCGCCTTGCCAAGTCGGTGTCGCAGGCGCTGACCGGCGCGGCGCCTTCGTTTGCGGACGTGCAAGACAGTGCAGGCGTGCTGGCCCGCAACGTGCGCGCCATCACCTCGGGCGATGACTCCATGGGCGTGCGCCCGCTGGGCGGCGCCTATGCCGACGAGCTGGGCCAGATCATGCCGCTGATGGAGCGCGCCGAGCAAAGCGCCAAGGTGGTGATGGATCAAAAGCAGATCCTGACCCAGGTCGGCGACGCGCTGCGCACCATCAACCGCCAGTCCTCGGACCTGCTGGAGATCGCCGAAACCATCTCCTCGCTCAAGCTGCAGCAGGGCGCCAGCCCCGCCGAGATCTCGGCCGCAGGCCAGCTGGTGATGTTGACCCAGCGTATCGGCAAGTCGGCCAACGAATTCCAGACCGCCGAAGGCGTGAGCCCCGAGGCCGTGTTCCTGCTGGGCAAGGACTTGAACTCGTTCAAGGAAATCTCCGAAAGCCTGCTGGGCGGCAGCAGCGAACTGCGCCTGCCTCCCACGCGCGACGCCCAGACCCGCGAGCAGATCGAGGCACTGATCAAGCTCTACGAAGAGACCCGCACCGAGGCCAGCGCCATTCTGGGCAACCTGCAGGGCCTGGTCTCCGCCCGCGAGGCACAGACCGCCATCAACGCTGACAGCGAACCGCTGCGCCGCCATCTGGAAGACCTGCAGACCAAGCTGCAAAGCGGCGCCGGCATCGGCTCGCTGCCCATGGGCCTGCTGGCCCTGGCCACCGTGCTGGTGCTGCTGTGCGGCGTGGGCCTGTCCCGCGTGCAGCTGCTCGACAGCCGCCTGCGCCAGGAAGCTGCCGAACGCCGCCAGGAAGAGTCGCGCGTGCAGGAGCATGAAGCCAAGCGCATCAACGACGCCAACCAGGCCGCCATTTTGCGCTTGATGAACGAATTGCAGTCGGTGGCCGAGGGCGATCTGACGCAGGAAGCCACCGTGACCGAGGACATCACCGGCGCCATCGCCGACTCGGTGAACTACACGGTGGAAGAGTTGCGCGCCCTGGTGGGCAGCGTGCAGAACACGGCAACGCGCGTGGCGCAGACCACGGCCGAGGTGGATGCCAACTCCACCGAGCTGCTGGCCGCATCGACCGAACAGCTGCGCGAGATCCGCGAAACCGGCCGCTCCGTGCTGGACATGGCCGGCCGCATCAACGAGGTCTCCACCCAGGCGCAGGAATCTGCCCAGGTGGCGCGCCAGTCGCTGGAAGCTGCGGACCTGGGCCTGAAGGCCGTGCAGAACGCCATCGGCGGCATGAACTCCATCCGCGACCAGATCCAGGAAACCTCCAAGCGCATCAAGCGGCTGGGCGAATCCTCGCAGGAGATCGGCGAAATCACCGAGCTGATTTCCGACATTACCGAGCAGACCAACGTGCTGGCGCTGAACGCCGCCATCCAGGCCGCATCGGCCGGTGAAGCCGGTCGCGGCGTCTCGGTGGTGGCCGAAGAAGTGCAGCGCCTGGCCGAACGCTCGGCCGACGCGACGCGCCAGATCGCGGCGCTGGTGAAGGCGATTCAGACCGACACCCAGGATGCCGTGGCCGCCATGGAGCGCTCCACCCAGGGTGTGGTCGAGGGGGCCCGCCTGTCCGACTCCGCCGGCACCGCGCTGACCGAGATCGACTCCGTGTCGCGCCATCTGGCCGAGCTGATCGAGCTGATCTCCTCGTCCACCTCGCGCGAAGCCGTTCTGGCCAACGACGTGGCCGAGAACATCCAGCACATTTTCGCGGTGACCGAGCAGACGGGCGAAGGCACGCGCACCACGGCACAACAGGTGCGCGAACTCTCGCACATGGCCGAGGAACTGCGCCAGTCGGTGGCGCGTTTCAAGATTGCCTGACCCGGTCCAATATAGCTATGCACAGGCCCTAGGGGCTTGGGGAACTGTCCATGTCAGTGGTTGACGAATCGCAAACGGGCGCGGCGCAGGCCGCGCACACCGAACAGGACCTGGGCCCGCTGGCCTGGGTGCTCGATGAGCTGCGCAAGTCGCTGGAAGGGGCGAGCAAGGCAGTGGCCCGTTTCGTGCGCGATGCCGATGCGGCACGCGCCTCGGACCTTGAGGAGCTCGATACCTCGGCCCTGCGCATCGCCCGCCAGCAACTGCACCAGGCCTGCGGCGCCCTCGAAATGGTGGGACTGGGCTCTCCGGCCCTGGTGCTGCGCGGCATGGAAAGCGCCGTGCAGCGCTTCGTGCAGCGCCCCGAGCTGTGCACCGACCAGGCCGCCGCCACGCTGGAGCGCGCCAGCTTCGCGCTCATCGAATACCTGGAAACCGTGCTGGCCGGCAAGACCGTCTCGGCCGTGGCCCTGTTTCCCCAATACCGTGATACCCAGGCGCTGGCCGGCAATGACAAGGTGCATCCGGCCGACCTGTGGCCTGCCGAGCGCCGCGCGCGCGAGCCCGAGTGGGCGCGCCAGCCTGAGCCGCTGGCCTACGGCCCCGATGCCCGGGCCCTGCTCGACGGCGTGGTGCTGCGCATGGTCAAGAGCGACGACCGCGAGGCCGCCGCCCAGATGCGCGACCTGTGCCTGCGCTTTGCCGTGGGCCAGACCGAGGATGTCACCGCACGCAGCTTCTGGAAGGTGGCGGCGGGCTTCTTCGACGCGCAGTCGCGCGGCCTGATCGTTGTCGATCTCTATGTGAAGCGCATGGCCTCGCGCGTGCTCCTGCAGTACGCAGCCATGGCCAAGGGCGACCGCACGCCGCCTGCGCGCCTGCTGCAGGACCTGCTGTTCTTCTGTGCCCAGGCGCGCCCGGCCGAACAGGGTGGCGCGGCCCTGCAGGCCGTGCGCCAGGCCTACAGCATGCAGGACCAGCCCCAGGTGGACTACCAGCAAACGCGCTTCGGCCGCTACGACCCTGCCGTGCTGGTGCAGGCGCGCAAGCGCATCACCACCGCCGCCGAGACCTGGTCCGCCCTTGCAGGCGGCGACCGTGCCCGCACCAAGATCGTGGTGGACCAGTTCGCCCAGGTGGCCGAATCCCTGGTCAAGCTGCACCCGGCCAGCCATGGGCTGGCGCGCATGCTGATCAAGGTGGCCGAGACCGTGGCCCGCATCGGCGAACCACCACCGGCCGAACTGGCCATGGAAGTGGCCACCTCCGTGCTCTACCTGCAGGCGGCCTTTGCCACCATGGACATGGGTGACGAGGAACTGGCCGAGCAGTCCGCCAACCTGGTCCAGCGCCTGGAGGAATCCCTGCAGGGCGCGCCCGCGCGTCCGCTGGAGCCCTGGATGGAGGAGCTGTACCGCCAGGCCAGCGACCACCAGACCATGGGCTCGGTCGTGGGCGAGTTGCGTGCCACGCTGGCTGAGGCCGAGCGGCACCTGGACCAGTATTTCCGCAATCCTGCCGATGCCACCGTGCTGGCCCCCGTCTCTGGCCAGATGGCGCAGATGCGCGGCGTGCTGTCCGTGCTGGGCCTGGACCAGGCCACGCAGGCCATGCAGCGCATGCGCGAGACCGTGGAACGGCTGGTGCTGGGTGAAATCGACGACGCGCAACGCCCCCAGGTGTTCGAGAAACTGGGCAACAGCCTGGGCGCCATGGGCTTTCTGATCGACATGCTGAGCTACCAGCGCAGCATGGCGCGCAAGCTTTTCGTCTATGACGAGGCCGAAGGCGGCCTGCGCATTCTCATGGGCCGACGCGGCCACCGGGCCGATGACGCGGGCAAGGCGCCCGAGCAACTGCCCGCCCTGGACACCGCCGCCGTGCCGCCGCAGCGCGAAGCCGTTGCCGTGGCCCAGCCGCTGCCCGTGCCGCAGGACGCCATCGCCGAGCCGGAATCTGCCGCGCCCTCCACGCCGCCCCCGCCACCCCCGGGTCCCGTGGACATCGTGGCCGAGCCGCTGGCGCAGCCCGCTGCCGCCGAGCAGGACGCGCTGGCCGACGCTGCGGAACTGGCGCAATTCGCCAAGGCCCTCGAAGCACCGGCCGAGCCGGTCTTCCAACTGGACCAGTCCCTGGCCGAGACAGATCCCGCAGCCGAATCTGCGCCTGAAACCGTCTCTGAATCCGTGTCTGCATCCGCGTCCGTGCCCGTGCCCCCGCCGACCGGCCTGTCGGTCTCGGAGGAAGACTCGGACGACGAATTGCTGGGCATCTTCCTGGAAGAGGCCCGCGAGGTGGTGGACAACGGCCTGCAGGCCCTGCGCGCCCTGGCCGACGAGCCGGGCAACCTCAGCGAGCAGACCACGCTGCGCCGCGCCTTCCATACGCTCAAGGGCAGTTCGCGCATGGTGGGCCTGGATGAATTCGGCGAAGCCGGCTGGGCCATGGAGCAAATGCTCAACGCCTGGCTGGCCGAGCAAAAGGCCATGCCCCAGCCCATGCAGGAGCTGGCCAGCGATGCGCTGCGCGCCTTTGGCGCCTGGGCCTCGGCCATAGAGCGCCACCAGGCCGATGCCTGGCAGGCCACGCCTTTCCGCGCTGCGGCCGATGCCATGCGCCTGGAGGGCCTGCGCGCCGACGTGGCGCTGGTGCCGCGCACACCGCGTGCCGACCCCCTCACGCAGCCCGAGCCCGAACTCGAGCCCGCACCCGCTACCGCCGCAATCGAGGAGTTCGCGCCCGTGGCCCAGGAGCCGCAGGCAGAACACCTGGATGCGCCCGAGCAGGCCATGCCCGTCCAGCCCTCTGGCGAGCTGGACTTTGCGCTGGACTTCGACCTGCTGGAGCCGGATCCCCAGCCTTCGGCCGCCGCGCCGCAGGAATCCCTGGAGACAACGGCGACGCCGCACGCCGCCGAAGCGCCTGCCGAACTGGCCACCGACGCCGTCGAGGAACTGGACTTTGCGGCCTTCGAGGCCGCCATGCGCGACAGCGAGCAGGAAGCCCTGGCCGTCGTCGCGGGCGACCCGCCCTCGCTGCCCGAGGCCACCGCCCTCGAAGCCGAAGCTGGAACTGAAACTGAAGCACCGCAAGCCGCCGTGCCCCTGGCTCCTTTCGAGGGGCTGGACCTGGATCTGGGCATGACCCCGGCAGCGGCACCCGCCGAAGCGATCGAGATGATCGCGGTGCCAGAAACGATTGAGGCGGTTGAAGCGGTTGAAGCACCAGAAGCGGTTGAAGCGGTTGAAGCATCCGACGCAGTCGAGTCGGTCAAGGCGCCCGAGGCGCCCGAGGCAGAAACCCCGCAGGCCGAAAAATCCGGCGACGAGGATCTGTCCGGCATCGACGCCGATGGCTTCAAGGTCGTGGATGGCCTGCGCATCAGCGCGCCGCTGTACAACGTCTACCTCAACGAGGCCGACGAATGGTCGCGCCGCCTGGACCTCACGCTGCAGCAATGGGCGGCCGAGCCCGGCGAGCCCGTGCCCGACGACGCCGTCGCCTTTGCGCATTCGCTGGCCGGAAGTTCGGCCACCGTGGGCTTCAAGGCCTTGTCGGACCTGGCGCGCCTGCTGGAACATACGCTGACCCATCTGCAGCCGCAGCGCTGTGGCACGCCCGACCAGATTGCCGCCTGCGTGGCGGCCTCCGACGAAGTGCAGCGCCTGCTGCACCAGTTCGCCGCCGGTTTCCTCAAGACGCCCCAGCCGGGCGTGGAAGAAGCCCTGCAGGCCCTGCTGGCGCTGGACATCGAAGCGGCAGACGCGCCGGACAGCCGCCTGGACGCGCTGCTGCCGCTGGAGCAACCGGAGCAGTTGGAGCCTCAGGATGCCAGCGATGGCACGGACGCCGTGCTCGACGCCGGTGCCCAGGCGCAGACACAGTCGGTAGCGCCCCTGGCCTACTCCATGCGTCCCCTGATCAACGATGCGCGCCACGAAGCCGAGCTGCAGCGCCGCATCGACGAGGCCATCGCCCATGCCGTGGCCGTGGGCAGCGACCTGGACGATGACATCGATGCGCTGGACGAGGTCGATCCCGATCTGTTCCCCATCTTCGAGGAAGAGGCGGTCGAACTGCTGCCCCGCCTGGGCGCCGCGCTGCGCCGCTGGCATGGCCGGCCCTCGCTGGACGAGGCGCGCCACGAAACACTGCGCGCCCTGCACACGCTCAAGGGCAGTGCCCGGCTGGCGGGCGCCATGCGCCTGGGCGAGATGGCCCACCGCCTTGAATCTGCCGTGGAGCGCGTCGATGGCGAATCTCCGACGGCCGAGCAGATCGAGCCCTTGCTGGGCAACTTCGACGCGCTGCAGGCCGGCTTCGACGTGCTGCGCGTGGCCGGTGAGCAGGCGCAGGAAACGCCGCTGGACCTGGGCGATGAAATCTCCCGCGCCGAGCCTGCAGCGGCCGCGGCGCCCGACGCAGCGGAGGCCGCTGGATCACAGGCGGCTGCGGCGCCCGTGCCGGCGCCGGTCACCGCACCGCTGCGCGCCGGTGCCCAGCAGACGGTGCGCGTGCGCGCCCAACTGCTGGACCGCCTGATCAGCCAGGCCGGCGAAGTGCTGATCGCGCGCTCGCGTGTCGATGCGCGCCTGGCCCAGGCCCGCGGCTCGCTGGAGGAGCTGGCCGGCAACCTGGAGCGCCTGCGCATGCAGCTGCGCGACATCGAGGTCCAGGCCGAGAGCCAGATGCAGTCGCGCCTGGCCCTGTCCAAGGACTCGGCCGTGGGCTTCGACCCGCTGGAGTTCGACCGCTTCACGCGCGTGCAGGAACTCACCCGCATGATGGCCGAGTCGGTCAACGACGTGGCCACCGTGCAGCGCAACCTGCAGCGCGACATGGCCGGCGCCGAGGACGATCTGGTCGCCCAGGGCCGCCAGGCCCGCGAGCTGCAGCGCGACCTGCTGCGCACGCGCATGGTGGAGTTCGACTCCCTGGCCGAGCGCCTGTACGCCGTGGTCCGCCAGACCTCCAAGGAGATGGGCAAGCAGGTGCGGCTGAACATCCTGGGTGGCACCATTGAAATGGACCGGGGCATGCTGGACCGCATGATGCCGGCTTTCGAGCACTTGCTGCGCAACTGCGTGGCCCACGGCATCGAGTCGCCCGAGCAGCGCGCCGCCGCAGGCAAGCCCGCCATGGGCACCATTGAAATCATCCTGAGCCAGGAGCGCAACGACGTGGCGCTGTCGGTGGAGGACGATGGCGCCGGCCTGAACCTGCAGCGCATCCGCGACAAGGCCGTGGCCCAGGGCCTGTGGCCCGAGGACCAGACGCTGACGGAGCAGGATGCCGGCCGCCTGATCTTCGAGCCCGGCTTCACCACGGCCACCGAGGTGACCGGCGTGGCCGGGCGCGGCATCGGCATGGACGTGGTGCGCTCCGAAGTCAACGCGCTGGGCGGCCGCATCGAAACCCACAGCGAGGCGGGCCGGGGCAGTGCCTTCCGCCTCGTGCTGCCGCTGACGACCGCCGTCACCCAGGTGGTCATGCTGCGCGCGGGCCAGTTGCTGGTCGGCGTGCCCGCCAGCCTGGTGGAAATCGTGCGCCGCGCGCCGCTGGAGCTGCTGCAGCAGGCCTATGCCAGCCACAGCTTCGAGGATGGCAGCGAGACCCTGCCCTTCTACTGGGCCGGCGCGCTGTGGCAGTCCTCGCTGCGCAGCGAGGAAACCGTGGGCCGCACCCGGCCCGTGGTCATCCTTCGCAGCGCAGCACAGCGCATTGCGCTGCACGTGGACGAAGTGCTGGGCAACCAGGAAGTGGTGATCAAGAACCTCGGCCCGCAGCTGGCCCGTCTGCCCGGACTGACCGGCATGTCGGTGCTGGCCTCGGGCGCCGTGGTGCAGATCTACAACCCCGTGGCGCTGGCCAACGTCTATGGCGACGAGGTGCGTGCGCGCACCGAGGATGCCGAGCGCGCCGCAGGCCAGGGCGATGGCGAAACCGTGCTGGCCAGCGCAGGACCGGCCTCGGTGCCGCTGGTGCTGGTGGTGGACGACTCCATCACCGTGCGCCGCGTCACCCAGCGCCTGCTGCAGCGCGAAGGCTACCGCGTGGCCCTGGCGGCCGACGGCCTGCAGGCCATGGAGCGCCTGGCCGAGGAACGCCCGACCCTGGTGCTGTCCGACATCGAGATGCCGCGCATGGACGGCTTCGACCTGCTGCGCAACATCCGCGCCGACGAAGCCATGCGCGACCTGCCCGTGGTCATGATCACCTCGCGCATTGCCCAGAAGCACCGCGATATGGCGCGCCAGCTGGGCGCCAACCACTACCTGGGCAAGCCCTACTCGGACGAGGAACTGCTGGGCCTGATCCAGCACTACTCCCTGCAGGGCGGGCGTGTGGGCGGCATCCAGGCCGCACCGCATTCGCTGCAGGCGGACACCGAGCCCCTGGGCGAAGAGGCCTGAGCGCCGGCGGCCTGAACGAAAAAGAGCAGCATCCGCTGCTCTTTTTTTATTCCATCAGAGTTTTCAGCTGGCCTGCTTGACCACGCCATAGCGGGCCAGCGTGCGCTCGCGCGCGGCTGCGTGGTCCACCACGGGACGGGGGTAGTCCGTGCCCAGCACCACGCCGGCCTCGGCCAGTTCCAGCGGCCGGGCCTGCCAGGGGGCGTGGCGCAGTGCGGCAGGCAGGCGGGCCAGCTCGGGCACGTAGCGCTCGATGAAGCGCGCATCGGCATCGAACTTCTGGCTTTGCGTGATGGGGTTGAAGATGCGGAACCAGGGCTGGGCGTCGCAGCCCGTGGAGGCCGCCCATTGCCAGCCGCCGTTGTTGGCCGCCAGGTCGAAGTCGTTGAGCTGGCGCGCAAACCAGGCTTCGCCCCGGCGCCAGTCTATGCCCAGATCCTTGACCAGGAAGCTGGCCGCCACCATGCGCAGCCGGTTGTGCATGTAGCCCGTGGTGTTGAGCTGGCGCATGGCGGCATCGACCAGCGGATAGCCGGTGCGGCCCTCGCACCAGGCGGCGTACAGCGCATCGGCCTCGGGGCCGGTATCCCACACGATGGCGTCGTAGGCGGGCTTGAAGCTGGCGTGCACCACGTGCGGATGGTGGGCCAGGATCTGGAAATAGAAGTCGCGCCAGATCAGCTCGGATAGCCAGGTGGCGGCGCCCTCGGCATCATGGGGCTGGCTCTGCGTCTGCTCCCAGGCCAGCCGTGCCAGGCGGCGGATGGAGACGGTGCCGAAGCGCAGGTGCACGCTCAGGTAGCTGGGGCCCTTGACGGCGGGAAAGTCGCGCGCCTGCTTGTAGCGCGGCAGGCGCGGCAGGAAGTCGGCCAGCAGTTCCTCGGCGCCAGCGCAGCCCGTGGGCAGGCGCAGGCCGTCCAGCGTGCCGGCCTCAAAGCCCAGCTCGGCGGCCGTGGGCACGGGGCGGCGCTCGCCTTCGGGGCGGGGGGCCAGGCGCTCGGGCAGGTCGCGCTCGCTGGGATAGGCGGACAGGAAGAAGGGCGTGATCTGGCGCAGCCAGGCGTTCTTGTACGGGGTGAACACCGAGAACGGCGCGCCGGCCTGGGTCAGCACCTCGTCGCGCGCAAAGACCATGTGGTCCTTGAAGCTGTGCAGGGCCACGCCCTCGGCGGCCAGGACCTGGCGCACGCGGGCATCGCGGGACAGGGCGTCGGGCTCGTCGTCCCAGTTGCAGAACACGGCCTGGGCGCCGAGCTGCCGTGCCAGGTCCGGGATCTGTTCTGCGGGCTGGCCACGGCGCACGATGAGGCCGGTGTCGGCGCGTCCCGAGGCCTCTCGCAGCGCATCGTCCAGGCCGGCCAGGCTCTGGCAGATGAACTCCACGCGCCGGTCTGCACGGGGCAGGGGGGCGAGGATGTCGTCGTCGAACACGAACACGCAATGCACCTGCCGACATTGGCGCAGCGCGTGGTAGAGGGCGGCATGGTCGGCCAGGCGCAGATCGCGCCGCAGCCAGACCAAGCCCACAGGGTAAGAAGGTGGCATGGATCGCCGGTAAAATCCGTGGTTATGTCTGCTGAAACTGCGCCTATCAATCTGACGCACCACTTCCTGATTGCCATGCCTGGCCTGGAAGACGAAGCGTTCTCGCGCAGTGTGATCTACCTGTGCGAACACAGCGAGCGCGGTGCGCTCGGTCTGATTATCAACAAGCCCTCGCAGCTTACGCTGGAAGGCTTGCTGGAAAAGGTGGATCTGGCCCTGGGCCGCGAGGACCTTCGCGGCAACCGTGTCTTCAACGGCGGGCCCGTCCAGACCGATCGCGGCTTTGTGCTGCACGATCCCATGGTCATCGAAGGCGCGCCCGACGACGAGTCCGCCTATGCCTCGACCATGACCATCCCCGGTGGCCTGGAGATGACCACCTCCAAGGACGTGCTCGAAGCCCTGTCCGACGGCGCAGGCCCCAAGCGCCTGCTGGTCACCCTGGGGTATGCCTCCTGGGGCGAGGGCCAGCTGGAGTCGGAGCTGGCCGAGAACGCCTGGCTCACGGTGGGCGCCGACGCCAACGTCATCTTCGATACCCCGGTCGATGACCGCTATGACCGCGCCCTGGCCCTGCTGGGCCTGCAGCGCTGGATGCTCTCGCCCGAAGCGGGGCGCGCATGAGCCTGCCCGCTCCCGAGTCCCAGGCAGCAGCCGCAGCCGGCACGGCCGTGCCGCCCACCGTTCCCTCCCATTTCCAGAGTTTCGTGGCCTTCGACTTCGGGGCCAAGCGCACGGGCTGCGCCGTGGGCACGCGCATGCTGCGCTCGGCCAACCCGCTGCCCACCATCCGCGCCGAGGCCGGCGAGGCCCGCCTGGCCCAGGCCGGCGAGCGCATCAAGGAGTGGCAGCCCGACGCGCTGGTCATCGGCGTGCCCTACCACCCCGACGGCAACGCGCACGAGAACACGGCGCGGGCGAAGAAATTCGGCCGCCAGCTCAAGAGCCGCTTCGGCCTGCCCGTCTTCGAGGTGGACGAGCGCTACAGCACCACCGAGGCCCTGGCCGGTGGCGCAAGGGATGCCGATGCGGCCTCGGCCTGCATCATTCTTGAACAGTTTTTGAGGAGTCTTCCATGAGTGAAACCATTGCGGGAGCCGGCAGCCTGGTGCTGGACGCCGAGGCCCTGTACCGCGAACTGCTGCGCGGCGTGCGCAGCCTCATGGGGCCGGAAACCCGCCTGGCGGGCATCACCTCGGGCGGCGCCTGGCTGGTGGAGCGGCTGCACAAGGACCTGAACCTGCCCGGCAATCCCAGCGTGCTGTCCTCGGCCCTGCACCGCGACGACTTCGCGCAGCGCGGCATGGCCACCAGCGCCCAGACGCAGATCGACTTTGACGTCAACGGCGCCGACATCCTGGTGCTGGACGACGTGCTCTACACCGGCCGCACCGTGCGCGCCGTGCTCAACGAACTCTATGACTACGGCCGCCCGGCCTGCGTGCGCCTGGCGGTCCTGGTGGACCGTGGCGGGCGCGAACTGCCCTTCCAGGCGGACTTCGCCGCGGCGCGCATCGCGCTGCCGGCCGACCGCCTGCTGTCGCTGGCGCGCGATGACGCCGGCGTCTTCCAATTCCGCATCCAAGAGGCCTGACCGTGCTGTACAAGCGCAATCCCCAGCTCAACAAGAACGGCGAACTGATCCACCTGCTGTCCACCGAGGGACTGTCCAAGGACATCCTGACCCACATCCTGGACACGGCGGCCAACTTCGTCAGCGTCAATGACCGCGAGGTCAAGAAGGTGCCGCTGCTGCGCGGCAAGAGCGTGTTCAACCTGTTCTTCGAGAACAGCACGCGCACGCGCACCACGTTCGAGATCGCGGCCAAGCGCCTGTCGGCCGACGTGTTCAACCTGGATATCGCGCGCAGCTCGGCCAGCAAGGGCGAGTCGCTGCTGGACACCATCGCCAACCTCTCGGCCATGGCCGCCGACATCTTCGTCGTGCGCCACAGCGAGTCGGGTGCGCCCTATCTCATCGCCCAGCATGTGGCGCCCCATGTCCACGTGGTCAATGCCGGCGACGGCCGCCACGCCCACCCCACGCAGGGGCTGCTGGACATGTACACCATCCGCCACTACAAGAAGGACTTCGCCAACCTGCGCGTGGCCATCGTGGGCGATGTGCTGCATTCGCGCGTGGCGCGCTCCGACATCCATGCGCTGACCACGCTGGGCGCGGCCGAAGTGCGCGTCGTCGGCCCGCGCACCCTGGTGCCGCCGGACCTGGCGCAGATGGGCGTGCGCGTCTTCCACACGCTGGAAGAGGGCATCCGGGACTGTGACGTGATCATCATGCTGCGCCTGCAGAACGAGCGCATGAGCGGCGCCCTGCTGCCGTCCAGCCAGGAATACTTCAAGAGCTTCGGCCTCACGGCCGAGAAGCTGCGTCTGGCCAAGCCGGACGCCATCGTCATGCACCCGGGCCCCATCAACCGCGGCGTGGAGATCGACTCCGAAGTCGTCGATGGCCCGCAGGCCGTGATCCTGTCGCAGGTCTCGTTTGGCATCGCCGTGCGCATGGCCGTCATGTCGATAGTGGCCGGCAACGAAGCCTGAGCCTCCACACACGCATATGTTTTTGATCGCCGCAGGCCGCAGCCCATGCGCCGCCTGCGGTCTACGGGGTAGCAAACCATGAAGATACTCATCCGCAACGGCCGAGTGATGGACCCGGCACGGGGCCTGGACCAGCAGGCCGACGTGGCCATCGACGGCGGCAAGGTGCTGGCCATCGGCAAGGCGCCCGAGGGATTTGCCGCAGAGCGCGAGATCGATGCCGCCGGCTGCTGGGTGCTGCCGGGCCTGGTCGATCTGGCCGTTCGCCTGCGCGAGCCCGGCCACGAGCACGAAGGCATGCTGCAGTCCGAGATGGCTGCATCGGTGGCCGGTGGCGTGACCAGCCTGGTCTGCCCGCCCGACACCGATCCCGTGCTCGACGAGCAGGGCCTGGTGGAGATGCTCAAGTTCCGCGCCGAGAAGCTGCACCAGTCTCGCCTGTTCCCGCTGGGCGCGCTGACGCTGGGCCTCAAGGGCGAGGTGCTGACCGAGATGGCCGAGCTGACCGAGTCCGGCTGCATCGGCTTCAGCCAGGCCGAAGTGCCCATGGCCAGCACCCAGACCCTGCAGCGCGCGCTGGCGTATGCGGCCACCTACGGCTACACCGTGTGGCTGCGCCCGCAGGAGCTGTACCTGGGCAAGGGCGTGGCGGCCAGCGGCCCGCTGGCCACGCGCATGGGCCTGTCCGGCGTGCCCGTGGCGGCCGAGACGATTGCCCTGCACACCATCTTCGAGCTGATGCGCGGCACCCAGGCGCGCGTGCACCTGTGCCGCCTGTCGAGCGCCGCAGGCGTGGAACTGGTGCGCCGCGCCAAGGCAGAAGGCCTGCAGGTCACGGCCGACGTGTCCATCAACTCGCTGCACCTGACCGATACCGATATCGGCTACTTCGACAGCAGCGCGCGCGTCACGCCGCCGCTGCGCCAGCAGCGCGACCGCGATGCGCTGTCGGCCGCGCTGGCCGACGGCACCATCGACGCCCTGGTCTCCGACCACACGCCCGTCGATGAGGACGCCAAGGTCCTGCCCTTCGCCGAGGCCGAGCCCGGCGCCACTGGCGTGGAGCTGCTGCTGTCGCTGGCCGTCAAGTGGTCGCAGGACAGCGGCGTGCCCCTGAGCCGCGCGCTGGCCGCCATCACGGCATCGCCCGTGCAGGTGCTGGGCTCGGCGCTGGGCGAGCTGCAGGAGCAGCTGGGCCGTCTGGCCGAGGGCGGCGTGGCCGACCTGTGCATCGTCGATCCGCAGGCGGCCTGGACGGTCAAGCCCCAGGAACTGGCCAGCCAGGGCAAGAGCACGCCTTTCGGCGGCTACGAGCTGCCGGCCCGTGTGCGCTGCACGCTGGTCGATGGCCGTATCGCTTACGAACGCCGCTGAACATGAGCCGTCTGCGCAGGGGAGGGCGCGCCACGCTGCGCGCAGCGCGCCTGTTCGGCCATGTGTGCAAGGGGCTGTGGATCGTGGCCCTGCGCTTTCCGCAGCTGCCCGAGGAGCGCCAGCACGCCCATGTCCAGGCCTGGGCGCTGCAGTTGCTGGCCCATGCGGGCGTGCGCCTGGACATCCGGGGCGAGCCGCCGCGCCAGGGCCCCGTGCTCATGGTCAGCAACCATATCTCCTGGCTCGACATTCCCGTGCTGCATGCGGCGCGGCATTGCCGCTTCATCTCCAAGTCCGACGTCAAGGGCTGGCCGCTGATCGGCACGCTGGCCACGGCGGCGGGCACGCTGTACATCGAGCGCACCTCGCGCCGCGATGCCCGGCGCATGGTGCAGAGCATGGAGGAATCCCTGCAGCGCCGCGAAATCCTGGCCATCTTCCCCGAAGGCACGACGGGCGACGGCCGCAAGCTGCTGCCCTTTCATGCCAATTTGCTGCAGGCGGCCGTGCAGATCGGCGCGCCCGTGCTGCCCGTGGGCCTGCGCTTCATCGACGGTGCCACCGGGCAGATCAGCCACGCACCCAGCTACGAGGGCGATGAAACCCTGCTGGGCTCCATCTGGCGCACGCTGTGCGCCGACGACCTGGTGGCCGTCGTCCACTACGGGCAGCCGCAGACGGCCGACGGACGGGACCGCCGCGCCTGGTCCCAGGACCTGCATGCCGAGGTGGACCGGCTGCGCCAGGCCTGAACGCTGCCAGCGACATGACAGACACCCTCACGCTTCGGCCCTCGCGGCCTGATGACCTTGCGGCCCTGAACGCCGTTCTCTGGGCCACCTACGACAGCACCTGGCGGCCCCAGCTGACGGCGGACAAGGATGCGCAGTTCCGCGCCTCGGGCCGTACTGCGCAGTACGTGCAGTCGCGCGGCCACCTTTTCCGGGTGGCCGAGTGCGATGGCGTGGTGGCCGGTTTCGTGGACCGCGTGGATGACTTCATCGGCGCCCTGCATGTGCTGCCGGCCTGGCAGGGCAGGGGCGTGGGCCGCGCGCTCCTGGCCCATGCGGAGCAGGCCATGCGCGCCGACGGCCATGCGCAGGCGCGCCTGGAGACCGACAGCTTCAACACCCAGGCCCTGGGCTTTTACACTGCGCAGGGCTACGCCACGCTGGACACCTATCCCGACGAGGAATGGGACTGCGGCCTGACCACGGTGCTCATGGGCAAGCCGCTGGCCTGAAGGCCGGGACCGGGCAGGCTCCGCCCTCAGCTGCTGCAGGGCTGGCGCTCCAGCACCAGGTTGGCGAAGTCCTCCACCAGGTCGGCGCCCAGTTCCTCGATGGCGTCGTCCTCTTCGTCAAAGGCCCAGACCACGCGGATGTCCGTGCCCTTTTTGCCCGCCTGGTCGAGCAGCTCGAACAGCGAGCGCAGTCCCATGGTCGATGCGCTGTTGATGTACTGCAGCTTCACCTCGACCACGAAGCGTGCGGGCCGGCTGGCCTCGAAGTACCGGCCCAGCATGGCCAGCAGGGGGTTGAAGAAGGGCAGCGGGTTCTCGGGATAGCACTCGCCTTCGATGCGCAAAAGCTGCTCGGCGGGCGAGAAGACCACTTCGGGCGTGACGGAGGTGCGTTCGGATTTCAGTGCTTGCATGGCGGCGTCATTCGGGTTCGGGAAGGGGGCCCGGCGCTCAGATCAGCGCCTTGACGTGGAACACGGCATGGGGCGCGGTGTCTGCGGCGTCCTCTCCCGTGGCGATGTGGTATTGCAGCGGCGCCGAGGCGTCGCGCGCAATGGTCAGCCAGCCCAGGCCCGCGCCGCGGCTGATGTCATCGCTGGCGCTGTGGTCGGTGTTGTGCAGCTGGGCCTTGTAGGCGGCCTTGATTTCGGGGTGGCTCATGGCGCGCACGGCATCCAGCTTGGCGGCCAGGCGCGGCACATGCTCGCGGCGCACGGCGTTGCTGCAGGCGATCCAGAAGCGCGCCTGCGCCTGATCGGCCCCTGCGTCCGGGGCACCGGCCGGTGCATCGATGCGGCCCACGCCGATGGCGCCCTGGGCCACCGGCTCGCTGCTGCCGTGGCCCGGCTCCGTCTGCAGCGCGGGCAGCGGCGCCGCATAGTGCAGCACGTTCTGCGCCATCTCGATGAAGGTGGAAAACAGCTTGCGCTTGGCGCTGCTCGATCCGTCCTCGCTGGCCAGCCGGCACTTGAGCGTGTCGGCCGCCGCCTGGATCACGTTGGGGTTGAAGGTGCCCGCGTAGTACAGCAGCAGGCCGTTGTGCTCGGCCTGGGCGCGCAGGTGCGCGAACTCGCCGGGGCTCATGCCTGTCCTTCCTGGCCGGCGGACGGGGCCATGGGCTGGTTGCGCCAGACCAGCAGCGACACATCGTCGCGGCGGCGCTGCGTGCCCTGCCACTGGGCAAAGGCCTGGCGGAACTCGGCGCAGGCCTGGGCGGCGGGGCGGTCGCGCTGCTCGTGCAGGAAGCGCGCCAGGCGCTTTCTGCCGTGGGCGATCTGGCGCGGGCCGCCCAACTGGTCGATGACGCCGTCGGTGGCCACCATCAGCAGCGAGCCGGGCGCGACCTCCAGCACCTGCGTGCTCCAGGCCGCGTCGTCGGGCGTGGTCGCATAGCCTACGCCCAGCTTGTCGCCGGCATGGATCTGCACCTGGGCCGCCTCCTGCACGCCGGGTGGCGCCACCAGCAGGTCCAGCCGGGCCGAGGCAAAGCGCAGTTGCGTGCCGCAGGGCGATTGCAGGAACAGCGCGGCGTCCAGGCCGTCGCTGGAGGTTTTTTCGGCGGGCAGGCCAGCGGCCGGCGCTGCCGGCGCGCCCCAGGCGGGCTGGGCGTCGCGGTGGCGCTGCTGCAGCACGCGCTTGATGTAGCGGTTCATCTGGCCCAGCAGGGCGCCAGGGTCGATGCCTGCGCCGGCCGGCGCCACGGCCTGTTCGAGAAAGGACAGCGCAATCAGCGTCATGAAGGCGCCCGGCACGCCGTGGCCCGTGCAGTCGAACATGCAGCCCAGCAGGCCCTGCTGCGTGGCGCGGAAGAAATAGGCGTCGCCCCCCACCACATCGCGCGGCTCCCAGAGCAGGCCGTGGTCGGCCAGCTGGCTGGCGAGCACGCGGTCGGACTCGACCAGGTGCGAGCGCTGGATCAGGCTGGCGTAGTCGATGCTGGCCATGAGCTGGCGCGTCTTGTCGGCCTCGATGTCGGACATGGCGGCCATCAGCGCGTGGCCCGTGCCTATGCCCGCGTAGCGGCCTTCCTCCACGGTGATGAAGCCGTCCTTGAGCACGCGGTTGCCGCTGGCCAGCGCCTGCTGCACCAGCTGATCGATGGGCAGGCCGGCCGCCACCACCATGGGCGCGGTGTCGGTGAAGACCATGCAGCTGCGGCGGCCGAACACGTCGCGTGCGAAGGGCCGCGCGTACTGTTCCATGAAGCGCTGGCGGTTGATCAGGCCCAGCGGCCGGTCATCGGCCACCACGGCCAGGGTTTCGAGCAGGGGCTGCTCGCTGAACAGCCGGTGCACATCCTCGTTGCTGGCTTCGGGCGCGATCGGTGCCGTGGGCCGGCTGAGCTGGCCCGCGCGGGCCACAAGACGCGGCGCGGCGGGCGCCGGGGCCAGCGCGGGAACGGGGGCCGGATCAGGCACGTGATCCGCTGCGGGGTGCTGCGTGGAGGAGGGGTCCAGAGCAAACATGGGTGGCCTTGAATTGTCACAAGATGTGACTGATTCTGGGTTTCACCCGTGACCGTCGAATGACAAAGCCCGGACGGCGCGGCCGCCGCCACGGGTTCAGGCTGCCGCGGACTGCGGGGCGCCCCGTGCTTCGCGCGGGAAGGCGACCACGTGATTCATGTCCAGCCGGATTCCCACCCACTCGCCCACCGCATGGTCGTGGTGGCTGGGCACATGGGCCATCACGCTGTGGCCGCTGGCCAGCTCCAGCGTGTAGAGGAACTCCGAGCCGCGAAACGCCTTGCGCAGGATGCGTGCCTGCACGGACGAGGCATCGTCGTGCACCACATCGTCGGCGCGCAGCAGCACATCGCACTCGCCGCCCGGAAACTGCGCGGGCAGCGGGCAGGTGCCCGGATCGACCAGATCGCCCAGCGCCGTGCGCGCCACCACGCCGCCGGCCCCGGAAGGCGCCAGCGTGGCCGGCACGAAGACGCCATGGCCGATGAAGTCCGCCACGAAGCGCGTGGCAGGGCGGTGGTACAGCGAATAGGCATCGTCCCACTGCTGCAACTGTCCCTGGTGGACCACGCCGATCATGTCGCCGATGGCAAAGGCCTCCAGCTGGTCGTGCGTGACGAACAGGGCCGTGGCGCCTGCGGCCTTGAGGATGCCGCGCACCTCATGCGCCAGGCGCTCGCGCAGGTCCACGTCGAGGTTGGAGAACGGCTCGTCCAGCAGCATCAGCTGCGGGCTGGGCGCCAGTGCGCGCGCCAGCGCCACGCGCTGCTGCTGGCCGCCCGAGAGCTCATGCGGAAAGCGCGCGGCGCTGCCGGCCAGGCCCACCAGCTCCAGCACCTCGGCCACGCGCTCGGCCTGGCGTGGCTTGGGAAGATGGTGGATGCCGAAGGCCACGTTGCGGCCCACGCTCAGGTGGGGGAACAGCGCATAGTCCTGGAACACCATGCCGATGCGCCGCCGCTCGGGCGGCAGCGAGAAGGCCGCGCTGCCCACGAGCTGGCCGTCGATGCGGATCTCGCCCCCGCTCACCGGCTCCAGGCCGGCCACCGCGCGCAGCAGCGTGGTCTTGCCGCAGCCCGAAGGGCCGATGAGCACGCCGATGTCGCCAGCGGCCAGGTTCAGCGTGACGCCTTGCACGGCGGGCCGGTCGCGGCCCGGGTAGCGCACCTCGAGTTGGGAGACGGTCAAAAACATGCGGGGATTGTAGAGTCGCGCAAATGAATAGAATTCGCATTTGCATTGGCGAGCCAGGGGCATGCCCGGTCCGCCGATTCCAGCAGACCGGAGGTGCGCCCGGTCGCGGCGCACGGGCCTGGCGGCCTGCAGGCAGCCGCGACGCCCGGACCGTTCCGCAGCCAGATCCTCCCCTCACCCTTTAGCCGAGACCTCCGCCTTGCGCCGTCTGTCGTCCGTACTTCGCTCCCTTCCCCTGCTCTTGCTGGCCCTGGTCCTGATGCTGCCCGTGCTGGCCGTGCTCGGCTCCTGGCTGCCCGTGGGGCAGGGCGATGCCCTGGCCGGCTCCATCCTGCGCGAGATGGCGGCCACCGTGCTGCCCGGCTACCTGTGGACCACGGTCTGGCTGGGCCTGCTGGTGGCGCTGGGCGCGGCCATCGTGGGCACGGGCACGGCGGCGGCCGTGACGCTGTTCGACTTCCGCGGCCGGCGCCAGCTGGAATGGCTGCTGCTGCTGCCGCTGGCCATGCCGGCCTATGTCACGGCCTATGCCTATACCGACTTCCTGCAGTTCAGCGGCCCGCTGCAGACCTGGCTGCGCGAGACCTATGGCCTGGAGGGCCGGCTGCTGCCCGAGGTGCGCAGCCTGGGCGGCGCGGTCTGGGTCTTCATCTTCGCGCTCTATCCCTACGTCTACCTGCTGGCGCGCACCGCGCTGGGCGAGCGCGCCGCGCACCTGATGGAGGCCGCGCGCCTCATGGGCGCGCCGCTGCCGCGCCGGATCTGGGCGGTGGCGCTGCCGCTGGCGCGCCCGGCCGTGGCCGCCGGCGTGGCCCTGGTGGTGATGGAGACGCTGGCCGACTTCGGCGTGGTCAGCTACTTCGGCATACCCACCTTCACCACGGGCATCTACAAGGCCTGGCTGTCCATGGACAACCGCATTGCCGCCGCGCAGCTGGCGACCTTTTTGCTGGTGCTGGTCGTGCTCCTGCTGCAGCTGGAGCTGCGCGCGCAGCGGCGCATGCGCTTTGTGACCGGCAGCACGGGCCGCGCCAGCTCGGCCGAGGCCCAGCCGCTGCGCCTGCGCGGCTGGCGCAGCGCGCTGGCCTGGCTGGCGTGCCTGCTGCCCGTGCTCATGGGCTTTGTCGCGCCCGTGTTCTTCATGCTGCGCCCCCTGGCCTCCGACTGGTCGGTCCTGCCCTGGGACCGCTTCCTCGACTGGGCCGCCAACAGCGTGCGCCTGGGCGCCATCACCTCGGTGCTGGCCGTGGTCATCGCCCTGGCCCTGGCCTTTGCCGTGCGCCGCCACAAGGAGTCTGCCTTCACGCGCGGCGTGGTCCAGCTGGCCAGCCTGGGCTATGCGGTGCCGGGCGCCGTGGTCGTCGTCGGCCTGCTGCTGCCCGTGGGCTGGATCCAGCAGATGCGGCCCGAATGGGGCTTTGCAGGCCTGGTCACGGCCACCGCCGTGGGCATCGTCTGGGCCTACCTGGTGCGCTTTTGCGCCGTGGCCCTGCAGTCCATGCAAAGCGGCTATGCGCGCATCGCGCCCAGCCTGGACGACTCGGCCCGCATGCTGGGCACGGGCGCCTGGGGCCTGCTGGCGCGCGTGCACTGGCCGCTGCTCAGGCGCTCCACGGCGGCGGCGGCGCTGCTGGTCTTCGTCGATGTGATGAAGGAGCTGCCCGCCACCATGGTGCTGCGCCCCTTCAACAGCGACACCCTGGCCGTCGTGGCCTACCAGCTGGCGCGCGACGAGCGCCTGGGCGAGGCGGCCCTGCCGTCGCTGGCCCTGGTGCTGGTCGGGCTGATCCCCGTGATCATGCTCAGCCGCACGCTGCGCGCCGAGCGCCCGGGCACGGCCCGCTGAACCGGCACTGCCGGGTGCTGCAAAGCGCGGCCCGGCAAAGCCCGCTACGCTCGCGCCATGCACGCCAGAGTCCTGCGCTATCTCGACGAAGTGGTCCGCCGCGGCTCCATCCGCAAGGCGGCCGAGCACCTGCACGTCGCTCCCACGGCCGTCAACCGCCAGATCCTCGACCTGGAGGCCGAGCTGGGCACGCCCCTGTTCGAACGCATCCACAAGCGATTGCGCCTCACGCCCACGGGCGAGATGGTGCTGGCCCACGTGCGCGCCACGCTGCGCGAGCATGCGGCGCTGCGCGAACGTATTGCCGAGCTGCAGGGCGCGCGCAGCGGCGATATCACCGTGGCTGCCACCACGGGCCTGGCCGGTTCGCTGCTGCCCTCGCTGGTGCATGAATTCCGCCAGCGCCATCCGGGCATCGCGGTGCGCGTCATCGACCTGCCCGTGGCCGACATCGCCGCCGCCGTGGAAGGCGGCGACGCCGACCTGGGCCTGGCCTACGACCTGCCGGAACGCCCCGTGCTGCGCGCGCTGGCCACCAGCGAATGGCAGATCGGCGCCATCGTCCCGCCCCGGCATGCGCTGGCCCGCCAGTCCTCGGTGCTGCTCAGTGAATGCGTGGGCCACCCGCTCATCCTGCCCGCGCCGCCGCTGTCCATCCGCAGCCTGCTGGACGAGGCCTTCGCGCGCAACGCCATCGAGGTCACGCCCGTGGCCGAGTCCACCTCCATGGCGCTGATCCAGCGCCTGGTCATGCTGGGCGAGGGCATTGCCCTGCTCAACCCGCTGGACGTCATGGAAGAGCGCAGCCGCAACGCCCTGGTCTTCGTGCCGTTGCGCGACGCGCACCTGCAGCGGCAGACCCTGGTGCTGGCGGCACGGGCCCGTGGGCAGCTGAGCGCGGCGGGCGAGCTGATGGCGCAGAGCATCGGCGAGGCGCTGGCGCGCCTGTTCGCCAAGGGCCGCTGAACTTCTGCACTGTCCACTTTTTGTGGACACGGCGGGCGCAATTCAGCGCTATCGGCAATGGCCCGGCCTTCCTAGACTGGCGGCATTTCCAACGCCATTGAAGAGAACGCCATGACCCTGATCGCCCTGAACGCCGATGTACTCGTCACCATGGATGCGCAGCGCCGCGAGATCCGCGACGGTGCCCTGGTGGCCGACGGCCCGGCCGTGCAATGGGTGGGCGCCACGGCCGAGCTGCCGCCGCAGTACCGCCGCATGGCGGATGAGGGCACGGCCCAGGTGCTGGACATGCGTGGCCGCGTGGTCATGCCGGGCCTGGTCAACACCCACCACCACATGTACCAGAGCCTCACGCGCGCCGTGCCTGCCGCGCAGGATGCCGAGCTGTTCTCGTGGCTGACCAACCTCTACATGCTGTGGTCCCACCTCACGCCGGAGATGGTGCATGTCTCCACCCAGACCGCCATGGCCGAGCTGATGCTGTCCGGCTGCACCACCACCAGCGACCACCTGTACCTCTACCCCAACGGCGCGCGCCTGGACGACTCCATTGCCGCCGCGCAGCAGATGGGCATGCGCTTTCATGCGGCGCGCGGCTCCATGAGCCTGGGCCGCAGCAAGGGCGGCCTGCCGCCCGACGCCGTGGTGGAGGAGGAAGAGGCCATCCTGCGCGACAGCCTGCGCCTGATCCAGCAATACCACGACAGCGCGCGCCACTCCATGCTGCGCGTGGTGCTGGCGCCGTGCTCGCCTTTCTCGGTCACGCGCGAGCTGATGCGCGAGTCTGCCGTGCTGGCGCGTGCGCACGGCGTGTCCCTGCACACCCACCTGGCCGAGAACGACAACGACCTGGCCTTCTCGCGCGAGAAATTCGGCCTCACCCCCGCGCAGTACGCCGAGAGCCTGGGCTGGGTCGGCCCCGATGTCTGGCATGCCCACTGCGTCAAGCTCGATGCCGAGGGCATTGCGCTGTTCGCGCGCACCGGCACGGGCGTGGCGCATTGCCCGTGCTCCAACATGCGCCTGGCCTCGGGCATCGCACCCGTGCGCACCATGCGCGATGCGGGCGTGCCCGTGGGCCTGGGCGTGGACGGCAGCGCCTCCAACGACGGCGCCCACATGCTGGGCGAGGCGCGCCAGGCCCTGCTGCTGCAGCGCGTGGGCCACGGCCCGGCCGCCATGGGGGCGCGCGAGGCGCTGGAGATCGCCACGCTGGGCGGTGCGCGCGTGCTGGGGCGCGATGACATCGGCGCGCTGGCGCCGGGCATGTCGGCCGACTTCGTGGCCTTCGACATGTCGGGCGTGGGCTACGCGGGCGCAGGCCATGACCCGGTGGCGGCGCTGGTGTTCTGCACGCCCACCGATGTGTCCACCAGCGTCATCAACGGCCGTGTCGTGGTCCGGGACGGCCACCTGCTCACGGCCGACCTGCCGCGCGTGCTCACCCGCCACCGCGAACTGGCCCGCACGCTGTTCGAGCGCGCAGCAGGGCAGTGAGATAGGCGCAGGCGTCCGGCCCTGGCCGGGCGCCCCTAGCCGGGCGCCCCTCGCCGGGCGCCCCTACACTGCGGCCCATGAACACCACCGCACCCCGCACCGACATCACCATCTACCACAACAACCGCTGCAGCAACTCGCGCGGCGCGCTGGCACTGCTGCGCGACAACGGCATCGAGCCCACCATCGTGGACTACATCGCCCACCCGCTGGACGCCGCCCGGCTCCAGGCCCTGGTGCAGCAGCTGGGCGTGCCCGTGCGCGACCTGCTGCGCAGCAAGGAAGCCGTCTTCGCCGAGCTGGGCCTGGGCGATGCATCCGTCAGCGATAAGCAGCTCATCGCCGCCGTGGCCGCGCACCCGGTGCTGCTCAACCGCCCCATCGTCGTCACCCCCAGGGGCGCGGCGCTGTGCCGGCCGCCGGAGAAGGTGCTGGCGCTGATCTGACGGGCTCTGATGTGATTTCTGCGGGCCGGCGAGGGGTCTAAGCCTCGCCTAAGTCTCTCCCTTCAGACTTCTCCTCAACGCAGCAAGGAACGCTGCTTTTGAGGAAAGGTCTGCGATGAACAAGATTCTGTCCACTCCCCGCCGTCTGGTGCTGGCCCTGGTGGCCGCAGGTGCCATCGGCGCCCTGGGCGCCACGGGCGCCGGTCTGGTCGGTGCGGTGCATGGCGATGCGCGGGCGGCCACGTCGCTGTTCGCGCCCGCAGCACAGCCTGCTTCCCCCGCCTCTGCGGCCGGTGCCGTGGTGGCTCCCAACTTTGCCGACATCACGGCGCGCAACGGCGCGGCCGTGGTCAACATCAGCGTGGTCGGCAGCTCGCGTGCCATGGGCGAGGACGGCGACGAGGCCGCCGCACGGCAGGGCCAGGGCCAAGGTCAGGGCCTGCAGGGCATGGACCCCAACGATCCGTTCTTTGAATTCTTCCGCCGCTTCGGCGTGCCCGGCATGCCGGGCATGCCGGGCATGGGCCAGCCCCAGCCGCAGCGCGATGTGCCCATGCGTGGCGAGGGCTCGGGCTTCATCGTCTCCAGCGACGGCCTGATCCTGACCAACGCCCATGTGGTGCGCGGCGCCAAGGAAGTCACCGTCAAGCTGACCGACCGGCGCGAGTTCAGCGCCAAGGTGCTGGGCGCCGATCCCAAGACCGACGTGGCCGTGCTGCGCATCGAGGCGAAGAACCTGCCCACCGTATCGCTGGGCAAGACGGCCGACCTGCGCGTGGGCGACTGGGTGCTGGCCATCGGCTCGCCCTTCGGTTTCGAGAGCAGCGTGACGGCCGGCGTGGTCAGCGCCAAGGGCCGCACCCTGCCTGACGACTCCTTCGTGCCCTTCCTGCAGACCGACGTGGCCATCAACCCCGGCAACTCGGGCGGCCCGCTGTTCAACGCACGCGGCGAGGTGGTGGGCATCAACAGCCAGATCTACTCGCGCTCGGGCGGCTACCAGGGCGTGTCCTTCGCCATTCCCATCGAAGTGGCCACGCGCGTGCAGCAGCAGATCGTGGCCACGGGCAAGGTGCAGCATGCACGGCTGGGCGTGGCCGTGCAGGAGGTGAACCAGGCCTTTGCCGACTCCTTCAAGCTCGACCGTCCCGAAGGCGCCCTGGTGTCCAGCGTCGACAAGAGCGGCCCCGCCGCCAAGGCAGGCCTGGAGCCCGGTGACGTGGTGCGCAAGATCGATGGCCAGCCCATCATCGGCTCGGGCGATCTGCCGGCCTATGTGGGCCAGGCGCTGCCGGGCCAGAAGGTAGCGCTGGAGATCTGGCGCAACGGCGAGGCCCGTACCCTGAATGCCGTGCTGGGCGATGCCAGCGACAAGGCCGCCAAGGTGGCCAAGGACAAGCCCGATGCCGGCAACGGCAAGCTGGGCCTGGCGCTGCGCCCGCTGCAGCCCGAGGAAAAGCAGCAGATCGGCGTGAAGGACGGCCTGGTCGTGGCCGACGCCGCAGGCCCGGCCGCCGAGGCCGGCATCACCCAGGGCGATGTGCTGCTGTCCATCAACGGCACGCCTGCCGGTGATATCGAGGCCGTGCGCGCCGCCATGGCCAAGGCCGGCAAGACCGTGGCCGTGTTGATCTGGCGCGATGGCAACAGGATCTTTGTCCCCGTACGTCTCGGGTAAGTGAAAGGAGGTAAGGGACCAGAAGCATCCACACACTTGATTGATCGCACGGCCCCGGCGTGAATGCGCCGGGGCTATCGCTTTGGGGAAACCCAGAGAAAAATGCCAGCGGTCCAAGGATTCGTACGCCAATGTGA
This sequence comes from Delftia acidovorans, assembly GCA_031286585.1. Classification (GTDB taxonomy): domain Bacteria; phylum Pseudomonadota; class Gammaproteobacteria; order Burkholderiales; family Burkholderiaceae_C; genus Comamonas; species Comamonas acidovorans_A. Next base: position 13,623 of record JAITUC010000040.1, on the reverse strand, counting down.
TGGTTGTATCGTGTGAAATGACGCCCGTTTGCGTTAGTAATGTTTCTTTTTGTGACGGATTGATGTAAGGGAAACCGCTTAGACTGCCGGCCCATCGAGGCGGGCGCTGGCCGTCTTGATTCACGGAATACGGCCCCTGGGGGCGCAACGCATCACAGGAAAGGCATGGCTTTGAATCAGGACTACAGCTTGCAGGTGGCGGGTTTGGGCGCATCGTTCGGTGCGCGCGTCATCCTGGCTGAGGTGGACTTCGCACTGCCCGCCCGTGGCGTCACCGTTCTGCTGGGGCCTTCGGGATCGGGCAAATCCACCCTGCTGCGCACGCTGGCCGATCTCAATGCCGCCAACCCCCGTTTTCGCCGCTGGGGCAGCACGCGCTACGCGGGCCAGCCATGGACCAGCGGCATGCAGGCGCCGCGCCTGGTGCAGCAGCAGGCCAGGCTGATGATGGCCAGCACCTTCGATGCCATCGTGGAGCTGGCGCGCCCCCGTCTCAAGCTGGTGCCGCATGAGTTGCGCGACTGGTGCCGCGCCCAGGTGCAGGCCTTTGGCTTCCCCGAGCTTGCGCTGATGTTCGACCAGCCGGCGCTGCAGCTGTCCCCCGTGCAGCAGCGGGCCGTGGCCATCCTGCGCGAGGCGCTGGCCGAGCCGGCGCTGCTGATGGTGGACGAGCCCACGGCCGAGCTGGAGGGCTACGAGGCCTTTGCGCTGCTGGAGCTGCTGCGCCAGGTGGCGCAGCGCACGGCCGTGCTGATGAGCACGCACCAGCAGCAGCACGCGCAGGCCGTGGCCCAGGACATGCTGCTGCTGGCGGGCGGCCGCATCGCCGAGGCGCAATCCATGGAAGCCTTTCTGCGCGCGCCGCTGTCCCTGGCGGGCCAGCAGTTCGTGCGCACCGGCAGCTGTGCCGTGGCCTCGCCCGATGCGCGGGCCGAAGACCTGGAGGAGGGCGCGCCCCTGCCGCCGCCCCTGCCTGCAGCGGCCCTGGCCGCGATCTCCGAGTTTCTGCCCGATGGACCGGCCGCCGGGCCTGCCTCTGAACCTTCGCCTGCACCGGTATCCGCACACGTGCCTGCACCAATATCTGCGCCAATATCTGCGCCCGCGCCGACCCCCGCCGAACCGCCCGGTCCTGTGCCGGCTCCCGCCGCACCGGCCCGCCCGCGCGCCGTCAACCCTGCCGTGCTGGTGGACTGGCAGCCGCTGGCCGCCGACCCGCAGGCCGTGCCCGCCAGCCGCGGCCCCAACGGTTTTGCCTGGCTGGTGCCAGGCCGGCTGGCCGGTGCGCCGCAGCCCGGCGTGGTGCAGTCCATGGACTTTGACCTGAAGGCCCTGCGCGGCTGCGGTGTCACCGTGCTGATCACGCTGACCGAAAACGACCTGCCGCAAGAGCCGCTGCAGCGGCACGGCCTGCGCAACCTGCACCTGCCCGTGCGCGACCACGAATCACCCACGGTGGCCCAGATCCAGATGCTGCTGGCGCGCATGTCGGCCATGCTGCGCGCGGGCGAGGTGCTGGCCGTGCACTGCCTGGCGGGCCTGGGCCGCACGGGCACGGTGCTGGCCGCATGGCTGGTGCGCGAGGGCCTCACCGCCGACGAGGCGCTGCGCCGCGTGCGCCTCATCGACGCCCAGTACGTGCAGTCCCAGGCCCAGGAGGACCTGCTCTACGCGTACGAAGTGGCACTGCTGCTGAAGATGGGCTGACCGATCACATCCATTCACAAAAAAAGGAAAGCTTCAATGAGCCTGGATAACGTTTTGAGCGAGGTGGCCGGGTCCGTGCCCGAGTGCCTGGCCATCGGCTACGTGGATGCCGCCTCCGGCATGCTGCTGGCCATCCGCACGGTGGACTCGCATCCGCGCGAAGTCATCGACCTGGTGGCCGCTGCCACGGCCGACCTGTTCAACGGCCCCAATGTCTCGATGATCGAGAGCCTGTTCAAGAAGTCGCGCGGCCTCAAGGACGACGGCCACCACTACTTCCAGGAGCTCATCGTCAACAGCGACAACCTCATCCACGTCTTCCTGCGCGGTAAGCTCATGCCCGACTACGTGGCCGTCTTCGTCTGCCGCCGCACCGCCAACCTGGGCATGGCCTTGACCAAAGCCCGCATGGCCATGCCGCGCATCGAGGCGGCGGTGTAGCCATCGCGCGGCGGGCTATCCTCATGCCATGCGGATATTGCTTGTCGAAGACGACGCCATGATCGGCGAGGCCGTGCAGACCCTGCTGCGCGGCGAGGGCCATGCGGTGGACTGGGCCCGTGACGGCCTGCAGGCCGATGCGGCCCTGTGCCCCGGCCCGGGTGGCGGCCATGGCTATGACATGGTGCTGCTGGACCTGGGCCTGCCGGGCCAGGATGGCCTGCAGGTGCTGCGCCGCCTGCGCGGGCGCCGCGACCGCACGCCGGTGCTGGTGGCCACGGCGCGCGATGCCGTGCGCGACCGCATTGCGGGGCTGGATGCGGGGGCCGATGACTACGTGGTCAAACCCTATGACCTGGACGAGCTGCTCGCGCGGCTGCGCGCGCTGGCGCGGCGAGCCGCGGGCGGCTCCGACCCGCTGTACGAGCGCGAGGGCGTGCGGCTGAACCCCGCCACGCGCGAGGCCAGCGTCGATGGCCGCGACGTGGTGCTCTCGGGCCGCGAATGGGCGGTGCTGGAGACGCTGCTGGCACGCCCGGGCAGCACGCTGTCGCGCCAGCAGATCGAGGACAAGCTCTACGGCTGGGGCGACGAGGTCAGCAGCAACGCCATCGAGGTCTACATCCACGGCCTGCGCAAGAAGCTGGGCGCGGGGCTGATCCTCAATGTGCGCGGCGTAGGCTACATGGTGCCCAAGCCATGAAGGCGCCGGCTTCCTCCCTTGTTTCCTCCCTTATCGCCCGGGCGCGCAGCCGCCTGCCCGGCGCATTGGGCACGCGGCTGCTCATGTTCCTGGGCGCGGCCATCGTGCTCACGGCGCTGCTGCAGGGCCTGCTGGCCTACCGCAATGCGCTGCTGCAGACCGACACCCTGTTCGACTACCAGATGCAGCAGACCGCCTTTGCGCTGCGCGCCGGCCTGCCGGTGGATGCGCGCGGCAGGCCCCAGGGCACGCCGCCCGAGGATGAGAACCACGAATTCATCGTCCAGGTCTGGACCAATGAAGGCCTGCGCATCTTTGAATCCGCCCTGGGCGCCGCGCTGCCGCAGATGGCCGTGCTGGGCTTTGCCGACGTGCCCGCGCGCGGCACGGTGTACCGCGTGTTCTCGCTGCAGACGCGCTCGCAGGTGATCCAGGTGGCGCAGGACATGCGCGTGCGCCGCACCCTGGCGCGTGACGCCGCCTGGCAAAGCCTGCTGCCCATTGCCTTGCTGGCCCCCGTGCTGGCGCTGGCCGTGTGGTGGGTGGTGCGCAGCTCGCTCGCACCCGTGCAGCGCGTGCGCCGCGAGCTGGCCACGCGCCGCCCGCAGGACCTGGCCCCCGTGCCGGCCGAAGGGCTGCCCGACGAGGTTCGCCCGCTGGTGGCCGAGCTCAATGCGCTGCTGCAGCGCGTGGGCCAGGCCTTCGAGGCGCAGCAGGAGTTCGTGGCCGATGCGGCGCATGAGCTGCGCTCGCCGCTGGCCGCGCTCAAGCTGCAGCTGGTGGCCTTGCAGCGTGCGCCCGATGCGGCCGCGCATGACGAGGCCGTGCAGCGCCTGGCGTCCGGCATAGACCGCGCCACGCGCTTGGTGGAGCAACTGCTGACGCTGGCAAGGCAGGAGGCACAGGGCACGACGCCGGATGCGGCCAGCGCGCCACCTGCCGGCGTGGATCTGCGCGAGGTGGTGGAGCAGGCCCTGGCGGACCAGGCGGTGGCCGCACAGCAGCATGGCCTGGACATGGGCGTGAGCGAGTCGCCCCAGCTGCAGCAGTCCTTTTCCGTGCCCGGCGATGCACAGGCCCTGCAGATGCTGGTGCGCAACCTGCTGGACAACGCCATCAAGTACGTGCCGCCGGGCGGCCGCGTCGATGTGGGCTGGCGCAGCGATGCGCAGGGCCGTGCCCTGGTGGTCGAGGACTCGGGCCCCGGCATTGCCGAAGGCGAGCGCGAGCAGGTGCTGCGGCGCTTTGTGCGTGGGCCTTCGGCTTCTGCGGGCCCGCAATCGCAGGGCAGCGGCCTGGGCCTGGCCATCGTGCAGACCATTGCCGAGCGCCATGGCGCTCGCCTGCTGCTGGACCGATCGCCCACGCTGGGCGGCCTGCGCGTGCAGGTTTTCTGGCCGCCCGTGTCGGGCAACTGACACCGGCGCCGCCGCCCGTGGGTATCAGCCTGTAGATCGAGGGTGCAATGGCCTCGGCAACCCGGCGGCCGGGTGACAATCTGCGGTTGGCGCCCCTTCCTGCCCTCATGCGCGGGCGGCGCGCTTCCGTTGTCATTTCGAGAGGTATTGCATGGAATCCCTTGTTCAGCGCCTGTCCCGGTCCGTGACCCAGGCGCACTCGCTGGAAGAGTTGACGCGTCCCCTGCTGCAGATGCTGGAAGAAAGCACGCATCTGGAGTCCACCTATCTCACCACCGTCGATGAGGAGCAGGGACAGCAGCGCGTGCTGTACGCGCGCAACGCCAGCGAGATGCAGATTCCCGAAGGCCTGGTCGTTCCCTGGGGCGACACGCTGTGCAAGCGCGCCCTGGACGAAGGCCGCATGTATACCCCCGATGTCGGCGCCTGCTGGGGCGACTCCGAGGCCGCGCGTGAACTCGGCATCCGCACCTACGCCAGCGCGCCCGTGCGTTTTTCGGACGGCCAGCTCTACGGCACGCTGTGCGCGGCCAGCAAGTCCTCGCAGGCCCTGAGCAGCGAGGCCGAAGGCATGCTGCGCCTGTTCGCCAACCTGATTGCCGAGCGCGTGGAGCGCGAGCAGCTCATCGCCAGCCTGGACCGGACCAACCGGGAGCTGGCTGCGCTGGCCTTGCTGGACCCGCTGACCGGCCTGCCCAACCGGCGCTGCCTCACCGATGAACTGGGCCGGCTCATCGCCCGGTGCGCGCGCAGCCAGGAATGCGTGGTGGTCGGCTTCATCGACCTGGACCGCTTCAAGAACGTCAACGACCAGCATGGCCACGAGGCCGGCGACGCGCTGCTGCGCGCCATGGGCGAACGCCTGTCCGCCCACCTGCGCAGCGCCGACATGCTGGCGCGCTTTGGCGGCGACGAGTTCGTCTTCATCGGCGTGGGTCCCTTGTTCGGCAGCGAGGCCGACGACGTGGCGCGTGAACTGCAGCAGCGCCTGTCCGATGCCTCGGCCTTCCAGCTCGAACTGCCCGATGGCAAGACGCTGGATTACGCGGGCGCCAGCGTGGGCGTGGTCTGTCTGCGCCCCGACTCCATCGATGCCGACGACGCACTGCAAAAGGCCGACGCCGCCATGTACCGCGTGAAGATGGATCGCAGCCGCGAGGCCAGGGTCTCCACCCTGCATTGATCGAGCGGGAGGCCCTGGCCCTGCGGCCAGGGCCTCCCGCTGCTTTGCTCTTCTTCTCGCTTCTCCTCGCGCTTTCTTTTTTTGTCTCTCTCTCGCTCAGCCCGCTGCCAGCATGGGCTGGCGGCGCTGCAGCTCCACGGCGGCATGCGGGTGATGGCCGGGTGCCGCGTCCAGCTTGAAGGCCCCCACCGTGCGCACCAGGTCACCGGCCTGGCCGCGCAGGCTGGAGGCGGCGGCGGCCATCTCTTCGACAAGCGCCGAGTTCTGCTGCGTCGCCTGGTCCATCTGCGTGACCGCCTGGCCGATCTGGGCCACGCCCGAGCTTTGTTCGGAACTGGCCGCGCTGATCTCTCCCATCAGGTCCGTCACGCGCCGGATGGCGTCCACCACCTCGGCCATGGTCGTGCCGGCCTGGTCGGCCAGCGCGCTGCCGTTGTGCACGCGGCTGGCGCTGTCGGTGATCAGCTGCTTGATCTGCTTGGCGGCCTCGGCACTGCGGCTGGCCAGGCCGCGCACCTCGGTGGCCACCACGGCAAAGCCCCGGCCCTGCTCGCCCGCGCGCGCCGCTTCCACGGCCGCGTTCAACGCGAGGATGTTGGTCTGGAAGGCGATGCCGTCGATCACATTGATGATGTCGGCGATCTGCCGGCTGGAATCACTGATGCCGCGCATGGTGTCCACCACCTGCCGCACGACCTCGCCGCCCTGCTCGGCCACGGTGGAGGCGCCCAGCGCCAGCTGGTTGGCCATCTGCGCGTTGTCGGCGTTCTGGCGCACGGTGGAACTGAGCTGCTCCATGGAGGCAGCCGTTTGCTGCAGGGCGCTGGCCTGGCTTTCCGTGCGTGAGGACAGGTCCTGGTTGGCCTGCGCGATCTGCCCGCTGGCGGCCGCCACGCTGACCGATCCCTGGTGCACCTGGCGCACCACGCCGCGCAGCCCCTCCTGCATGGTCTGCAGGGCGCGCAGCAGCATGGACACCTCGTCCTTGCCGCGCACGTCGATGTGCCGCGTCAAGTCGCCCGCCGCCACGGCGTCGGCCGTGTGAATGGCCAGGCGCAGAGACCGCGCCATGTTGCGGATGATGGACCAGCCCAGCAGCACCCCCAGCAGCACGCCCGCGATGATGGAGCCCACGGCCACGGCAAAGATCATCTGGTAGAGCGACTGCGCGGCCTCGTACTCCTCCTTGGCGACCCGGGTCTGCAAGCCGGTCAACTGCACGATCACGTCGCGCAGCGGCGCGTACAGTGCCTCGTCCTTGTCGATCAGCAGTTGCCGGGCCAGCGGTATGTCATCCGCCTTCAGCGCCTGTTGCGCCGGCTTCAGAAAGCCCTGCAAAAAGGCGCCGCGCACTTCCTCGAAGCGGGTGGCCATCTGCGCCTCTTCCTCGGTCATCCGGGTCTGGCGGAACGCGGTCCAGAACCTGTTCACGTCGTCGATGTTGGTCTGTATCTCCTGCTGCTTTTGCTGCGTGTATTCGGGCAGGTGCACGGCAACGGCGCCTGACACCGCATTGCGGTTGCGCAGCAGCAGGCGCTGCACTTCCAGCAAGTGGCCCAGTGCGACCAGGCGCTCTTCATAGACCACCTTGAATCGGCGATTGGACTCGCTGATTCCATATAGCCCAAAGGCACCGATCACGATCATGAGCAGTGAGAGAAAACCAATCAGGGCGGTCAGGCGAGTCGATAACTTGAAATTATTCATACTGCGTCCTTTGCATGAATTGCGGATGGTTTGTGGGTACTTGCGTTCTCATGCCGCCCCGTGATCGCTCACATTCCTCACAACGAGCCTCGTAGTGAAAACGAGATTTCATTCACACCAGAATGCCCGGTCTGCACAAAAGCACACAGGTATACGGAAACGGCAATGCTGGCTTGCCTGCAGGCCCAGGGGCCAATGGCGATCCATGTTGTATTGATTTGCAAACTTTTTGTTACAAACTATAGTATGAATCGAATGGGCCAGGCAATACCAGTTTTTCAGGCATTGGCCCTGGCCTGATAGGGGTTCTCTGCGCATTGTTTCGACATGAAAAATGCGGCCGGTGACGGCGGCGGCCGAGGCTGCGGTGCCGAACGGCCCGCCTAGAATCCGCCTGTATGCGCAGTTTGTGCGCGGTTTTGCGCGGTTTCTGCGCGTTCATCCGCGCCTGCGCGAGGCCCCTGGCCCGCCTTCACGAAAGAGATCCATGAAACCCAAAACCCTGGCCGGCGCGCTGGCCGCCTTCTGCGTGGCTGCGGCCGGACTGCTCTACGCATCGCCCTACATCGCCCTGCACCAGATCGGCAAGGCCGTGGAGCGGCGGGATGCGCAGGCCCTGTCCGGCTACGTGGACTTTCCCGCGCTGCGCGAAAGCATCAAGGGCCAGATGATGGCCAGGCTGCAGTCCCAGATGGGCGGCTCGGGCAACAGCGCCTCCAACCCCCTTGCCGGCTTTGGCCAGCAACTGGCCCAGGGCCTGGTCAGCCAGTTCACCGAGGCGCTGGTCTCGCCCGACGGCGTCATGCTCATGCTGGAAAAAGGCAAGCCCGGCAAACCCACGGACGTGGCCGCCGCAGGCGTGGGCGTGGACACGCAGGGCGGGCCGCCGCGCAAGGACTACTCCGTGGAGTACCAGGGCTGGTCCAAGGTCTTCGTGCACCCGCGCGGCGAGCCGGGCGGCTTCGTCTTCAGGCGCGAAGGCCTGATGGGCTGGAAGCTGGTGGCCGTGAAGATGGATTGAGGGGCGCGGGCAGGACCCTCAGCCTTGGTGCAGCACCTTCATCACATGGCGCTTGCCCAGGCGCAGCGCTCGGGCATCGGCCTCTGGCTGCGTGTCGCAGGGCTGGTCATCGGTGATGACCTCCAGGGCCTTGCCGCTGGCCACCTCCAGCAAGGTGGCGCGCGGCAGCCAGGCGCCTGGCGAGGTCTCGCTGGGAAGTGAAGCGGGCGTGATCCGCACGCCCATGTAGAGAAGGCTGTCCATGGCCTGCCGTATCCGTCCGGCTCAGCCTGCCAGGGGCGGGCGGGGCAGGGCCAGCCATTGCTGGATGTCCGGGTGTTGCCACTGGCGGCGCGCGTAGGCGGCCAGCGGCGCGGGCACGGCATCGCCGTTGAGCACCAGGCGGTTGAGCATCAGCGCCAGATCCACATCGGCAATCGACCATGCGCCTGCGATGTGATCGTCTTCCGAGCGGATGAAGGCACCGGCCACCGAGAACAGCTTGCGCGCCGCAGCCTGGCCCGCATCCGACAGCGTCGCGGGCGTGGGGCGGTAGAACACCACCTCGGTGCTGCGCTCCGAGCGCAAGGCCATCAGATCGCTGCGCAGCCAGGCCTGGACCTGGCGAACGCGGGCACGCGCCTGCACATCCTGGGGGTAGAGCGGGGCGCCGCCAAAGCGATCCTGCAGGTACTCGGAAATCGCCGAAGACTCCGACAGGCTGAAGTCACCATCCACCAGCGTGGGAACGCGCGCCGTGAGCGATGCCGCCACATAGTCCGCCCCGGTGTTCTGGCCCGCCGAAAGGTCCAGCGTGCGCAATTCGAAGTCAATCTCCTTGACCTTCAGCGCAACGAACACGGACATGGCATAGGGAGAGGCGAATTGCGAATCGGCGTACAGCAGCATGGGGGCCTTTCGGGAGACTGCATCAGTGATGGGGGCACTGATGGTAGCCGAGCGGCCAGGGCGCATCGGCCATGATCGGTCATGCGCCGTCCGGGGGATCGCCGCAGATGCGGCCCATGCCGCCTTCAAAGACATCGCGCACGTCACGAAGGGTCTGCGAACCCCATTCATCGCGGTGCTCGCCATGCAGGGCGGCCGCCACGTAAACGATCTCCGACAACTGCGATATACGTGCCGCCATGCCGTGCGCCACGATATGGCTCTCCGTGTTCTGGTGGTCGCCCATTTGCATCAGCACCTGCGCCAGCTGCTGGACCTCGTAGTTGGCCTCGCGGGCCAGTTCGCGCCACTGCGATGGCGTTGCGCCGGTGTCCAGCCTGGCTTGCAATTCGTACAGCGTGCTGCGCGGAAACACGATCCCGTCCACCGGCGTCTCTGATATCTGCGCCAGCGCCTGGGCCGCTGCTGCCAGCAGGCGAGTGCGTGGGCCGGACTCCGCATCGCCGGGCACCAGCCGCGCCGAATTGATGCAGGCGGCCACGTCAAACGCCGTGTTCTGCAGATCGCACGTCGAGCCGGGCTGCGCCGCGTGGCGTGCCACATCGCTGGCGATGCGCAGCAGGCGGTCGGATTCCCCGCTGTGCCGGTGCATCTCGTCGGTCATCGCGGCCTGCTTGAGTGCTTCAGCGGCCTGCAGGAACAGCGCGCGGTCCGCCTTGGCGGTCTTCTTGCGCGATGGTTTTGCAGCGGCGTGCTTCATGGACCTCCTTCGTGCAACGTACAGGCGCAGCAAAGGAGCCGCCTGAGGGGTCAGGTAGTATTTGGCGCTTGTAGTGACAACGCATTCATAGGCTATCAAACAAAAATTTGATCGTCAATAGTTTATATAAAAGATGTTTGACTTCTCTGCGCGCCTGACGGAGGAAAGAAATAGGCTTGGCCTTAGCCAGGAGGCGTTTGGCGCTATCGCGGGAGTGTCAAAGATGTCCCAACTCAACTATGAGAAGGGCGTCAGAAAGCCTGATGCGGGTTACCTCATGGCTGTGGCGGAGCAAGGCGTTGATGTTGCCTACCTGCTGACAGGTCAACGTTTGTTTGACCCGAGCGCCATCCACCACGAGCGCTCCGAACCGACCCTCGCAGCCCGCCTGCAGCAGGAACGCCGGCGCCTGAAACTCACCGAAGCCGAACTGGCCCACAAGGCCGGGCTGGACAAACAGACCCTGAAGCACTTCGAGTCCGGCGACCTTGTCCCCGACGCCACGGCGCTGAAGCAACTGCACCTCGCTGGCGTCGATATCGGCTACGTGCTGCTCTCCCTGCGCTCCACCCCGCCCGACGCCGATGTGCAGGCATTGCTGGAGCACTACGGCAAGGCGACGCCAGCAGGGCGTGCGCTGGTGAGAGGGGTGGCGGAGCTGGCTGGGCGGGGGTGAGGCTCACCCTCCTCAAGGTTCAGTATCTTGTCGTTCGGCCCAAGGAAGCGCGTGGCTTGCTGTGCAGAAGGCGCCGCAGCGCATAGGGCAGGCGCCAGGCAGGCCGCAGCGATGGGCCGGTGCGCTCGACAAAAAGCAGAACGGCTGCAACAGCCATGACCGGAAGATGCCACGCGGCGGGAAAGGCGAAGGGCGCCAACATCCACGGCCAGCATGCCGTGGCACATGACACGCCGGTTCGCAGTCCATGCCGCAGGCTGTCCCGGTTGGCCGTGGGGCCGCTGGCGGCCACGGGGTATAGCCTGTGGCAGGCATTGTGGGCGCGCGTTCCCGCTGGCGATGCACTCCACAGGACTGCCAAGGCAATGCAGGGAAGAATGAGCGCGGGATGCGCGGCCGCATGCAACAGGGCCGCCATCGGCACCATGACCAGCCCTGCCGCCATCCAGACCAGGGCATAGCCCGACAGCAGCAGGACCGCCGCCCACTGGCGCCGGCGGGCCACGCTGGAACGCATGGCATGGCGTACCTGCCGCAGTGCCAGCAGCGGCATCATGGCCATGATCATGGCCAGCCACGCCACGCCCAGGATGCTGAGCGTGTGCCCGTCCATGACCAGCGGCGACAGGTCGGCCAGCGTGACTGAGGACAGCGAGCCGCACAGCGACAGGCCGGGCGTGGCTGGCGGGCTGATGGCCAGGCTGATGAAGCCTGCACCCGACACGGCCATCAGGGCCGGCGCAGGCGTGGTCCGCAGGTCTCTCAGCAGCGCGTCCATACAGACGGCCTTACCGGGTGGCGTCCTGCGCGACCACGCTCACGCGGTCCACGGTGATTTCGCGCCCGGGGTCGCCTTCGGGCTGCTCGATGGCCACGTTCAATTGATCAAGGCTGCCACCTGCGTCCAGGATGGCCTGCGTGGCATCGGTGATGTCGATGGTTGCACCCAGTCCGTTGCCTCCATGCGGTCCGTCGCTGGCCGAGGCTTTGGCCAATCCGAACAGGGCCACGGTGTCGGCATGCCGTGCCGCCGCCCCGGGCGCACCGATGGATACCGTCAGCACGCCGCTGGGCGCATTGCCGCGAATGCCTTCCAAGTGAAGAAAGTAGCGCTGTGGCTGCGGCAGCGCGGCCCCTGCCTGCAGCAACTCGATCTTTGCTGCGCCAGGGTCCGTGATCGATACGGTGGTCAGCCTCGGTGTGCGTCCCACGATGACCCTTTCCGCATTGGAGCCCAGTACACGCGGCGCGGGCGGCGGGACTTTCGAGAATTTTGCGGGCATGTTGATCCCCTCCGGTGTGAGGCTTGCTGTGCTGGCCGTCAGCATGGCAGCGCCCGTGCCGCTGGTCAGATTGTCATAGTCAGGGGCGAGCACGCCACCCGGGAGGGTTTCACCCGGATCGTAGGAAGCCAGTTTTCCTTCGGCGTCCGGCATGACGAAGCCACGGCCGGCAGGGCCGTTGCTCCAGGCGGCGCTGTTGTCCTGGATGTTGCCGGGCTGGGTCAGCCAGGCTGCCCAAAGCCGGTCGACATTGCAATGGTGTACCCAGAAAATCGGGTCCAGGGCCGCATAGTCGGGGTCTGACATGAATCCATAGGGCTCCTTGAGTCCGCCGACCATGATGTGAACCAGATTGTGCGGATTGGATTCAATGGCGCCAGTGTCGCTGCCGTCATGGGAAAAGGCGGTGATGCCACCGCCGTATTCCAAGGTGCCGGGAGCGCTGGTGAAGCGGTGGTAGTCCTGGCAGCCGAGCGTGATGTCGCGGGGAATGTCAGGCGTTGGCCCCAGGCGTTTTGACCCGTTGCGCCTGGCCTTGGACAGGAAATTGGGAGAACCATCAGGCAGCTTTTCTTCCAGGAATGCCTGGGGTATGTTGCGTGCGGCCGAATTGGCTGAATTCAGATAGTTCCAATAGGGCAGCGCCCAGTCCGCAGGGCCGCCAAGCTCCTTGACGGTCTTCGCCACAATGGCTTCGAATGCCGCGAGATAGCCGCGGTGCCATGGAAGGAAGTACCAGGTGCCATGCTGGCATTGGTCCCACATCTCCTCTGTCTCGGAGGTGGGCGGCCACGGGTCCTTTGCCGAGAGTACGCCGGCACTGATCCAGCCACTCTTGTTGATGCCGTGAATGGCGGCGAGATATCTCCAGCTGTTTCTGTCGGTAATGGGAAGGGAGTAGAGATGCCTCACGGCCTTGGAATACCAGATCAGCGTTTCATTCCAGATGACGCCACCTTGATTGACGTCATGACGAATTCCATTCATTGCGATCTCCTCCGTGAAAGTGGAGACTGGAGTGTATGAAGGTCGATTTTGTTTTGCAAGGAATTGTTTTATTTTTATTGTTTTGGGCAGGGCGTTTTAATTGATATTGAGATCGCATTTACATTGCGATCATTTCAATGGGGTTGAAATGAGTCTTTCCAGTAGCGACACAAGGTAGGCATTGACTCAGCTGGCGGCGATGATTTTGCGTTGGTGCCGCGTTCTGGGTTTTTTGCCATGGAACCAGCGGAGATGCACCGAGGGAAAGCAGAGGGCGGTAAGTCCGGTCGCTGGCCGCGCGACCGATGAAAGAAAAAAAGCCACCCGAAGGTGGCTTGTGTTTCAGCCCTGGCGGCGGCGCATTCTTGCGATGCCGAACATGGCCAGAAGGGATGACAGCGCGATGATGCCCCATTCGGACAGGGTGGGAATCGCGGCAGTATTGGCGGGAGTTGTTGCAGCCAGCAGGGCGAAGCCACCCGGATCCTGGATGAACTGGTTGGCGGTGCCGTCGTTGTCGCCGAGCCCGCCGTCGGTCAGCGTCAACGTGGCGCTCAGCCGGTCCGATGCCAGCACCGCACGGCCGGCAGGCAGTTCGTACCAGTGTGGCTGAGCACATGCGGCGCCCTGGCAGTTGAAACCGTCAGGGCTGGAGCCGTACTTCATGTACACCGCGCCTGCAGGCACCGGCGTGCTGAAGTTCAGGGTCACAGTTGCATCGCTGCCCGCATTGCCGCTGCTGAGATTCAGCGAGAGCAGTCCGGAGGGAAAAGTCACGCCTTGCGGAACAGCCGCAGGTGGCGTGGTGCTGAAGCTGGCATTGCTCACCTGCCAGCCGTTGGCGGGCTG
>JAITUC010000045.1 GCA_031286585.1 Delftia acidovorans | reverse complement strand
GGCCTGGCCCGCCTGGAATTCATCATCAACCGCATGATCGGCGTGCACCCCAAGGCGCTGCTGAACTTCGCCAGCCTGCCGGCGGACATCAAGGAAAGCGTCGAGAAGCGCATCGCCGGTTACGACGATCCGGTCGGCTTCTACGTCGAGAAGCTGGTCGAGGGTGTCAGCACCCTGGCCGCCGCGTTCTGGCCGAAGAAGGTCATCGTGCGTCTGTCGGACTTCAAGTCCAACGAATACGCCAACCTGATCGGCGGCAAGCTCTACGAGCCGGAAGAAGAGAACCCGATGCTCGGCTTCCGTGGCGCCTCGCGCTACATCAGCGAATCCTTCCGCGACTGCTTCGAGCTCGAATGCCGCGCGATGAAGAAGGTGCGCAACGAGATGGGCCTGACCAACGTCGAGCTGATGGTGCCCTTCGTGCGTACCCTCGGCGAAGCTTCCCAGGTCGTCGACCTGCTGGCCACCAACGGCCTGAAGCGCGGCGAGAACGGCCTGAAGGTCATCATGATGTGCGAACTGCCGTCCAACGCCCTGCTGGCCGACGAATTCCTCGAGTTCTTCGACGGCTTCTCCATCGGCTCCAACGACCTGACCCAGCTGACGCTGGGCCTGGACCGCGACTCCGGCCTGGAGCTGCTGGCAGCCGACTTTGACGAGCGCGACCCCGCCGTGCGCAAGATGCTGTCGCGCGCCATCAAGGCCTGCCTGGACCAGGGCAAGTACGTGGGCATCTGCGGCCAGGGCCCTTCGGACCACCCGGACTTCGCCCAATGGCTGGCTGACGAAGGCATTGCCTCCATCTCGCTGAACCCCGACAGCGTGGTCGCCACCTGGCAGCGCCTGGCGCAGTAAGGGCTGGCAGCGTCGCCATGCATACGCCGAAAGCGCACTTGCATGACGACGCGGTCGGGGGGCCGTCCGAAGGCGAGACCTTCGCCCCCGACCTGCACGACATCCGCCATCTGTGGCTCAAGGCCGTGCTGTTCGCGGTCTGGGTTGCCGTCTCCTTTGGCGCCTGCTACTACGCGCGCGACCTGCAGGCGCTGATGCCCGACTGGCCTCTGGCCTACTGGTTCGCGGCCCAGGGGGCAGTCCTGATGTTCCTGGCCATCGTCATCGTCTATTGTCTGTCCATGGACCATTTCGAGCGCCGCGAGGCCCAGGCCGCTTTTGCGACGGCACCGGCTCCCGCTTCCCCATCGGCCGATACGCAACCGTCCGCACCGCCATCGCCTCCCGGCCATGGCTGAGCGCGCACCGCTGACGGCGGCCTCCCGCTCCTCCCACTGGCGGCTGCACCGCATCGTGGCGCTGTACACGCTCGGCGTGCTGGGCTTTCTGGCCCTCATGTTCTGGGCCGAGCAGCAAGGCCTGTCCCGCCACTGGATAGGCCCCATCTTCCTGTTCTTCACCGTCATGGTCTATGCGGCCATCGGTGTGTACCTGCGCACCAGCGACCCTGAGGAGTACTACGTCGCAGGCCGGCGCATCCCGCCCTTCTACAACGGCATGGCGGCTGCGGCGGACTGGGTCAGCGCGGCCTCTTTCATCAGCCTGTCGGGGGCGCTGTACCTGCAGGGCTTTGCCGGTGTACCTGGCCAGGCCGGCGGGCTGGCCTACCTGCTGGGCTGGACGGGCGGCTTTTGCCTGGTCGCCATGCTGATCGCGCCGCACCTGCGGGCGATGAAGCTCTACACCATTCCCGATTTCTTCCAGCAGCGCTACGGCGGGCGCTGGCCGCGCGTGATCGCGGCGCTGGCGGCCGTGATCTGCTCGTTCACCTATGTGGTGGCGCAGATCTACGGCGTGGGGCTGATCGCCTCGCGGCTGACGGGCGTGCAGTTCGAGATCGGCATCATGCTGGGCCTGGGCGGCGTACTGCTGTGCTCCTTCCTGGGCGGAATGCGCGCCATCACCTGGACCCAGGTCGCGCAGTATGTGGTGATCCTGCTGGCCTTCCTGATCCCCGTGTCCTGGCTGGCCTACCGGCAGATGGGCAATCCCGTGGCGCCGCTGGCCTACACGGCCCAGCTCAGCCAGATCGCGGAGATGGAGCAGCGCCTGCTGGACTCGCCGGCCGAGCAGGAGGTGATCGCCGCCTACCGCCTGCGCGCCGAGGTGCTGGAGGACAAGCTCAAGGACGTGCCGCACGTGCTGGCCGCCGAGCGCCAGGCGCTGGCCGAGCGCATACGCGATCTGCGCACGCGCAGCGGCGATATCGGCGCCATCATGGCCGCCAGCCGCGAACTGGCCGCCATGCCGCGCGACGAAGCCGCCGCGCGCGCGTTGTGGACACGCCAGCTGCAGGAAATGCGCGAGCGCGAGAAGCCGCTGGGCGGAATTCCGCTGCACAGCCTGCCATTCGCCGGCAACCCCGATGGATCGCCCCAGGAGCAGCAGATCTACGAGGACAGCCGGCGCAATTTCCTGGCGCTGATGTTCTGCCTCATGGCCGGCACGGCCGGCCTGCCGCACCTGCTCACGCGCTACTACACGGCGCCCTCGGTGTCGGGGGCGCGGGCCTCGGTGGGCTGGACGCTGTTCTTCATCGGCGTGCTGTACATGAGCGCGCCGGCCCTGGCCGTGCTGGTCAAGTTCGAGGTCATGAACAACCTCGTGGGCATCCGCTTTGACGAGCTGCCCAACTGGATGGCGCAGTGGGCCCGGGTGGATGCCTCCTTGCTGGCCGTGGAGGATGTCAACGGCGACGGCGTCCTGCAGTTCGGCGAGATCCGCATGGGCGCCGATCTCATCATGCTGGCCACGCCCGAGCTGGGCGGCATGCCCTACGTGGTCTCGGGCCTGGTGGCGGCCGGCGGCCTGGCTGCGGCGCTGTCCACGGCCGATGGACTGCTGCTGACCATCAGCAACGCGCTGGTGCGCGACCTGTACTTTCGCGAGCGCCGCCGCCGCGCCTCGCCCGAGCAGCGCGTGATCCTGTCCAAGTTCGCGCTGCTGGTGATGGCGCTGTCGGCCGCCTTCGTGGCCTCGCGCCGTTCCTCGGACATCCTTCCCATGGTCACGGCATCGTTCTCGCTGGCCGCCTCGGCCTTCGTGCCGGCCATGGTGCTGGGCATCTTCTGGCGTGGCACCACGCGCCGGGGCGCCGTGGCCGGCATGCTGGCCGGGCTGGGCGTCACGCTGTACTACATGGTCTCGCATGTGCCGGCCCTGCAGCCCGTGCTGCCCGAAGCGCTGCACGCCCGCCTATGGTGGGGCATACAGCCGATTTCGTCGGGCGTCTTCGGCGTGCCGGCCGGCCTGCTGGTGACCTGGCTGGTCAGCTGCCTGGACCCGCGCCGCCGGGAACCGGCGCGTTCCATGCCCGCGAAAGCGTCCTGACGGGCAGAGGCTGCCGGGCGGGAGGATGGCCATTTTTCTGCCCGTTTTTGCGCTTGTGGCAGATCTGGATCATTGTCGGCCCCATTGAAGCCCGCGCGTGCTGGAAAACCCGCTTTTGGGAGCCGGAGGCTCATGACACGCTGCGAGCCGTGTCCGATCCGATCCCTTGCAGAGAATCCCGTCCGCCATGCATTTTGTGAAAACGTCCGCCGGCCAACAGGCATTCAAGGAACGCCATGCCGATCTCTCGCCCCGGCTGCGCTCGGCCTTTCTGCTGTTTGACGGGCAACGCAGCCTGGCGCAGGTGCTGGAGTCCGTCGCCGGAATGGGCGTGACGCAGGACGAGATCCTGGCGCTGGTGGAGCGCGAATGGCTGGCACCGCGCGACGCGGCCGAGCCCCGGCTGGGCGTGGTGGCCGTTGCGGTGCCTTCGGTCCCTGTCGCGCCTGCTACAGTGGCTTCGTCCACCGATTCCGCTGGCGATACCCCCGCGCAGTCCGAGCCTTCGCTGGCCGTGCGCTATCGCAACGCCTATCCGCTGGCCGTGGCCATCACGGCGGACCTGGGCCTGAAGGGGTTCCGGCTCAACCTTGCCGTGGAAGCGGCCATGGGCTACGACCAGCTGGTGGCACTGGCGCCGCGCCTGCGCGAGGCGGCCAGCCCCGCCAACTACCTGCCGCTGCATGAGGCGCTGTTCGGCAAGGCACCCTGAATGAGGTAGTCGAGGCAATGGCCCCCACGCCTCCCGAGGGGACTTTTCATCTTGATGCGGCCCGGCAATGAAAAAGGGCAGGGCGCCTTCGCGCCTTGCCCTTGCATGAACCCGTGGGAGCCGGATCAGACGGCCAGCAGCTCCACGTCGAACTTCAGCGTGGCGTTGGGGGGAATCACGCCGCCGGCGCCACGGGCGCCATAGCCCAGCTCGGCCGGGATGATCAGGGTGCGCTGGCCGCCCACCTTCATGCCTTGCACGCCTTCGTCCCAGCCCTTGATCACCATGCCGCCGCCCAGGGGGAAGACGAAGGGATCGTTGCGGTCCTTGCTGGAGTCGAACTTGGCGCCCTGCACGCCGTTGTTGTAGAGCCAGCCCGTGTAGTGCACGGTCACGCTGCGGCCGCGCTGGGCTTCGGCGCCGTCGCCCACGACGGTGTCTTCATATTGCAGGCCGGATGCGGTGGTGGTGAAAGCCATGGTGGTATTCCTTGAGAGAGAAACGGTAGGGGGAGGGGAGACGGCCCGGCGGGCCGGATGCCCTGCGCGGGAAGAGGCCGTGGCGCCTGGTGCCGCGCCCGGCCTGACATCACTTCTTGGCGCGCGCGGCCACCCAGCGGTTGGCAAAGGCCTGCACATCGGACAGGCGCTTGAGCAGGTCCTGGCCGGCCAGCGTCACGGTGTAGCCGTCGGAGCCATGCTCCAGCAGCCCGCACTCGCGCAGCTCCTTGATGCGGGTGTTCAGCGTGTTGGGCGTGATGCCGCCCACGCTGTCTTGCAGCAGTCGAAAGGTCTGAGGATGGCCGTCACGCAGCGCCCACAGCACGCGCAACGCGTAGCGGCATTCGAGTTTCTCGAACAGCTGGTTGATGGCGGCGTTTTCCTTGGAGCTCATGACGCTTCTCCTTGCGCAATGGTGTGGGTGAGCCGGCGGGTACGTCCGGGTGGGACGCGCGCCGAGCCAAGTCCCGGGGAACTATAGCTCTGGATCCATTCTGCTACAAGTTTGGTAGCTCAAAACCCACAGCGGCAATGCCCCACGCTAGAGGAATACGCGTATGACCAAGCCAGTGTTGCAGGCCCGCCACGTGGCCTGCCCGCTGCGCGGAGGTTTCTCAGCTCTTGAGTTTGAGCAGATAGGTCATCACGCTGGCCGTGGTGTGCTCCAGCTCCAGAAAGCCGCTGAAATCGCGGCCCGCCTGCCAGGAAGGCTCCCAGCGGTTCTGGCGCAGGGCACGCTGCCAGCTCTCGTGCTGCGTGGCCTGCTCCACGGCGCCCAGCAGGGCCTGGGCACGTGCGGCGCTGACCTGCTTGCCGGTGAATACGGCGCGCCAGTTGGCCATGTCCGCATCCAGCCCCTGCTCGCGGAACGAGGGCAGCCCGAACAGGCTGCGGCGCGAGGACACGCCGATGGCGCGCAGCTTGCCGCTGGCCAGCGCCTCGCTGAACTCGCTGTAGCCGGACACGCCCATGCGCGCATCGCCCTTGAGCAGGGCCTCCACCACCTGGGCGCCGCCTGGAAACGGCTTGTAGACCAGTTGCTCGGGCGCTGCCTTGGCCGCGCGCGTGAGCAGGCCGGCGAACATGTGGTCCACGCCGCCTGCCGAGCCGCCCGCAAAGGACTGGTGGGCCAGGTCGCTGCGCAGCGCCGCCACCAAGTCCTTGGCATTGCGGATGGGGGAATCGGCCGGCACGGCCACGACCAGGTAGTCGCTGGTCAGGCGGGCAATCGGCTGCACATGCGACATGTTGACGGCCGGCTTTTGCAGGGCTACCGCACCGACCATCACCATGCCGCCGATCAGCAAGGCGTCGGGGTCCTTGCCATGGCGCTCGGCAAACTGGGCCAGGCCGATGGTGCCTCCCTTGCCGCCCACGTTTTCATACTCCACGCGCTCGGCCGCGCCGCTGGCCACCAGGGCCGCGCCCAATGCGCGGCCGGTCTGGTCCCAGCCGCCGCCGGCATTGGCCGGAATGACGATGCGCAGGCTGGTCGCCACGCGCGCGGCGCCTGCCCCTGCGGCGCGCGGCGCATGACCCGCAGGCGCGGCAGTGGGCGGCGCGGCATGGGCCAACGGAGAGCACAGCATGGCCAGGGCAGCGCCCTGAGCCAGCATCTGGCGGCGGCTCGGGCGCGTGCCTTCAGCGGCAGGGGGGGCGTCGGCGGCGGTTTGCGAAAAGCTCGGAAGGCGCATGCAGTCTCCAATCGGGTTCGCGCGCCATTGTGGGCGCAAATGAATCAGAAAGGCAGATTATGTAAGCATATGCATCAGCTAGCTGACATAACGCAGGCTGTCTGGCGGCATGGGTGACAGATGCTTCAGATGCAGGCCAACCGACGCTGGCATTGCTGTCCCAGGATGTGCGGAGGCACGCGTGCCCCCGGTGCAAGGAGCGGGAATGGAGCGCCGTGACACAGATGGCGATTAAGCCGGTAAAGCTTGTGTAAATGCGATCAATTCTTATTTGTGAGCGGTAGAATCCCCGGGCCCTTCCTTTCCTGCGCTCCCGTGGTAGCCATCCGTGATGGTGGACGCCGCGTGGCGCTGCCGCCTTTTTCTTTTGCGATGACATCCCCCAAACCGGACCCTCGGCGCCGCTCCTACTGGCTCAAGACACTGCACGAGTGGCACTGGGTCAGCTCCGCGCTGTGCCTGATCGGCATGCTGCTGTTCGCCGTCACGGGGTTCACGCTCAACCATGCGGGGCAGATCGAGTCCAGGCCGCGCATCGTGCGTGGCGAGGCGGCATTGCCCGATGCGCTGCGAGTGCAACTGGTCCAGCAGCAGGCCAGCCAGCCGCGTGACCGGGCGCCCGTGCCTGCACAGTTTGCGGACTGGGTGCGCGGCCAGTGGGGACTTGAGGCCGAGGGCCGCGAGGCCGAATGGACGGCCGACGAACTGTACGTGTCCCTGCCACGCCCCGGCGGCGATGCCTGGGTGCGCGTTGCCCTGGCCGATGGCGAGGCGGAATACGAGCGCACCGACCGGGGCTGGATCGCCTACCTGAACGACCTGCACAAGGGCCGCAACACGGGCGCCGCCTGGAGCTGGTTCATCGACATCTTTGCCGCAGCCTGCCTGGTGTTCACCGTCACGGGCCTGTTCATCCTGAAGATGCATGCGGGCAACCGCCCCTTCACCTGGCCCATGGTCGGCATGGGGCTGGTGATTCCCATGCTGCTGGCCCTCCTGTTGATCCACTGAGAACCGAAAGAGCCTTGCCAATGAATCCGCACTTCTCTCTGCGCTACACCATGGCGCTTGGCGCCTGCCTGGGCGCGGCCCCGGTCTTTGCTGCCGGCCTGAACGTGGGCGTGGAAATTCCGCGCCTGGATGTCGCCGAATACCACCGCCCCTACGTGGCCGTGTGGATCGAGCGCGCCGATGCCTCGGTGGCCTCCACGCTGTCGGTCTGGTACGACGTGAAGATGCGCAATGCCGAAGGCACGAAGTGGCTCAAGGACATGCGCCAGTGGTGGCGCCGCACGGGCCGTGACCTGACCATGCCGATCGATGGAGTGACCAGCCCCACGCGTCCCGTGGGCAAGCACCAGCTGAGCTTCACCGAAGGCGCCAACCCCTTCGCCAAGCTGCCGCCCGGCGAATACAAGCTCGTGGTCGAGGCCGCGCGCGAAGTCGGCGGCCGCGAAGTGGTCACCGTGCCCTTCAAGTGGCCCGCCGCCAAGGCCGAGCAACTGAGCGCCAAGGGCAGCAGCGAGCTGGGCGAGATCAGCGTCGAGCTCAAGCCTTGAGTCCCCACAAACCCCAACGAAGAGAGGAAACCTTCATGACTTCCAAGACCCGCTTTGCCGTCCGTCTGGCTGCCAGCCTCGCCATTGCCTGCGGCGCCTTCCAGGCCGCACAGGCGCACAACCTGTGGCTGCTGCCCTCGACCACGGTGCTGTCCAAGGCCGAGTGGATCACGGTGGATGCCGCCGTCTCCAACGACCTGTTCTTTTTCAACCACGTGCCGCTGGGCCTGGACAACCTCGTCGTCTCGGCGCCGGACGGCTCGGCCGTCGCTCCGCAGAATGCCCATCGCGGCAAGCTGCGCAGCGTGTTCGACCTGGACCTGCAGCAAAGCGGCACCTACCGCCTGGCCATCGTCAATGACGGCCTGTTTGCCTCCTGGAAGGACAAGGCCACGGGCCAGAACCGACGCTGGCGCGGCGCGCCCGAGAAGTTCGCCGCGGATGTGCCCGCCGACGCGCAGGACCTGAAGGTGACCCAGTCCGTGGGCCGCATCGAGACCTTCGTGACCGTGGGCAAGCCCAGCGCCATCAAGCCTTCCGGCAAGGGCCTGGAGCTGGTGCCCGTGACCCACCCCAACGACCTGGTCAAGGGCGAGAAGGCCACCTTCGCCTTCCATGTGGACGGCAAGCCCGCCGCCAACCTGGAAGTCGTGCTGGTGCCCGGCGCCACGCGCTACCGCGACAACAAGGGCGAGATCAAGGCCACGACCGACGCCAAGGGCGAGTTCAGCGTGACCTGGCCCACCGCCGGCATGTACTGGGTGGATGCCGACGCCCAGGACAGCAAGACATCGCTGCCCCAGGCCAAGGAGCGCCGCCTTTCCTACGTGGGCACGTTCGAGGTGCTGCCCTGAGCCTTGCGTCCCCACCCGGGGCCCCGCCCGCACCCGCACCCGTGCGCGTGAGCTTCGCGCCCGCCCTGTTGCAGGGCGGCGCAGGCCGGGGCCTTGCCGCGCCTGTGTCCAAGGGCGCGGCGTCCTTTGCCCTCTCCGGCTACGCGCCGCAGGCCGTTCGGCGGGCAGACCCCGCCGCGCTGCAAACACTCACCGGCGAGGCCATGGGCACGACCTGGAGCGTGCGCCTGCACAACCCGGACTTCCGCCCGCTCGATCAGGCGCGCCAGGCCATAGAGGCGGCGCTGGCCCTGGTCGTGCGCCAGATGAGCAACTGGGAAGCCAGCTCCGACATCTCGCGCTTCAACCGCGCCGAGCCCGGAAGCTGGCATGCACTGCCGCCTGAATTCTTCACCGTGCTGGCCTGTGCGCTCGATTGGGCACAGGCCAGCGGCGGCGCCTGGGACCCTACCGTGGGTCCGCTGGTCGATCTGTGGGGCTTCGGCCCGCATGCGGAAAAGGCGCAGGGCGCCGGCATCCCCGACGCCTATGCGCTGCGGCGGGTGCGCGAGCGCGTGGGCTACCAGCGCATCGCGCTGGACCAGGAAGGCCGCCGCGCGCTGCAGCCCGGCGCCGTGCATGTGGACTTCAGCGGCATTGCCAAAGGCTATTCGGTGGACCTGGTCGCCGAGCGCCTGCAGGCGCTCGGCCATACCGATTTCCTCGTCGAGGTGGGGGGAGAGCTGCGTGCCTGCGGTCAGCGCCCCGGCCACCAGCCCTGGCGCGTGGCCGTGGCCGGCATGGCGGGCCAGTCCACGCCGCTGGCGCTGCCGCTGCGCGACATGGCCATCGCCACCTCGGGCGATCACTGGCATGCCTTCGAGCAGGGCGGGCGCCGCTACTCCCACACCATCGATCCGCGCAGTGGCGAGCCCGTGGCGCATGGCCTGACCAGCGTCACCGTGCTGCATGCCGAGTGCATGCAGGCCGACGCCCTGGCCACCGTGCTCACCGTGCTGGGACCGCGCGAGGGCCTGGACTTTGCCGAGCAGCGCGGCGTGGCGGCGCTGCTGTGCGAGCGCACTGCGCAAGGCCCTGCCATGGCCATGACAACGGCTTTTGCCGCGCTGCTGCCGTGAGCGTTTCCTACCCCTTTTCCGCCGTGTAGATTCCCGGTCCCGCCATGCCTCTGTCCGAACCCGCGCTGCGCGTACTCGCAGCCGCCGTGCTGGTCCTGCTCTATGCGGCCATGTGCGCCGCCATCTGGTGGCGCGAGCGCCGCCAGCGCATGCGGACCCTGCAGGAAGCGGCTGCGCTGACCAGCGCCCGCGAGGGTGCGTTGCCCCTGCTCGTGGCCTATGCCAGCCAGACCGGCCAGGCCGAGGAACTGGCGCGCGAGACCGCCCGGCTGCTGCACACGGCCGGAGAAAGCGTGCACCTGTGCGCCCTGGACGCTGTGGACGCAGGCCTGCTGGCGCGCACGCAAAGGGCGCTGTTCATCGCCAGCACCTATGGCGAAGGCGACCCGCCCGACAACGCAGCGCTGTTCCTGGAGCAGGCCATGGCCGATGCACGGCCGCTGGCCCATCTGCAATACGGTCTGCTGGCGCTGGGCGACCGGCAGTACGCGCAGTTCTGCGGCTTTGGCCGCGCGCTGGACGGCTGGCTGCTTGCCGGTGGCGCCAGGCCCTGGTTCGAGCGCATCGAAATGGACAACGGCGCGCCGCAGGCGCTGACCGCCTGGCAGCACCAGCTGGCCCAGATCAGCAGCCTGGGCGACATGCCGGCATGGGAGCAGCCGGTCTTCAGCGAATGGACGCTGGCCGCGCGCCGGCACATGAACCCGGGCAGCGCAGGCGAGCCGGTGTTCCACATCGAGCTGCAGCCCCCTGCAACGGAGCCGGCGCCGTGGGAGTCCGGCGACCTGGCGCAGGTCTGCATTCCTGCGGACCCGCAGCATCCGCGCGAGTACTCCATAGCCTCCATCGCCCAGGACGGCTGCGTGCACCTGCTGGTGCGCCAGGCGCGGCGCGAGGATGGCTCGCCGGGCCTGGCCTCGGGCTGGCTCACGCAGGGGGCGCCCTTGGGCGCGGCCATCCCCCTGCGATTGCGTGCGCACCGCAATTTCCGGCTGGAAGACAACCTGCGGCGCCCGCTGGTGCTGATCGGCAACGGCACGGGCCTGGCTGGCCTGCGCAGCCACCTGCGCGCGCGTGCCGCGGCGGGCCTGGGTCCCAACTGGCTGCTGTTCGGCGAGCGCAATGCGGCGCACGACCGGCTGTACGCCGACGAGCTTCAGGCATGGTGCGATGGCGGCGTGCTGCAGCGCCTGGACCTGGCCTTCTCGCGCGACCGCAGCGAAGGCGCGCCGCGCGCCTATGTGCAGGACCTGCTGGCGCAGTCCGGCGATGTCTTGCGCCAATGGGTGGAGCGGGGCGCAGCCATCTACGTGTGCGGCAGCCTGCAGGGCATGGCCCAGGGCGTGGACCAG
The DNA here is from genome assembly GCA_031286585.1 of Delftia acidovorans. GTDB lineage: Bacteria > Pseudomonadota > Gammaproteobacteria > Burkholderiales > Burkholderiaceae_C > Comamonas > Comamonas acidovorans_A. The sequence goes on along the minus strand of JAITUC010000045.1, from coordinate 12,653 downwards.
GCGCTGCATGCCGTGCTGGGCGAGGCGCAGATGGAGCTGCTGGTGCGCAGTGGCCGATACCGGCGCGATGTGTACTGAAATCAGCTTGCGCAAGCGCAAGTGCGGGCGCGGTCTGCTCCTAGGAACGTAGCATCGGCGCGACAGATAAATCCTATTGTGGGCATGAGAATGGAAATGATTCTCAATGTTCATATAATTTCGTTACATATCCCCATCCATCGCATAACCACACATTTCAAAGCGAGTTTCACGGGCCTCCCGGCCCGTTGTCCGTTTCTGGAGTGTTTGCATGTCGTATCGCGATCTGCGCGGAATTCTTCCGTCGCGTCCTTCCCATCTGGCCCTTGTGGTGGCTGCCGTCTGCGCTTCGGGCGCCGTCTCTGCACAGACGGCAACAGGCAATGCCGCGCCCGCCACGGAGCTGCGCGAAGTCGTGGTCTCCGCCTCGGGTTTCGAGCAGGACATCAAGGAGGCACCGGCCTCCATCACCGTCATCCCGCGTGAGGAACTGGCCAAGGGCCGCTTCGGCAGCCTGACCGACGCGCTGGAAAGCGTGGAAGGCATCGACGTGGGCGCCCCCGCAGGCAAGACCGGCGGCCTGAACATCAGCATCCGCGGCATGCCCAGCGACTACACGCTGGTGCTCATCGACGGCCGCCGCCAGAACTCGGCCGGCAACGTCACGCCCAACGGCTTTGGCGAGACGCAGACCAGCTTCATGCCGCCCATCGGCGCCATCGAGCGCATCGAGGTCATCCGCGGGCCCATGTCCACGCTCTACGGCTCCGACGCCATGGGCGGCGTGATCAACATCATCACGCGCAAGGTCGGCAAGACCTGGACGGGCAGCGTCAGCGCCGACTACACGCTGCAGCAAGAGTCGGAGTTCGGCGACATCAAATCCGGCAAGTTCTACCTGAGCGGCCCCATCAAGCAGGACCTGCTGGGCCTGTCGATCCGCGGCAGCACGCAGCGCAGGGCCGCCTCGGACATCACCTATGCGGGCGCCAACGGCCAGCCCGCCGTGGCCGTCATGGGAGCCAACCCGGTCAAGTCCGAGATCAACAACCTGGGCCTGCGCCTGGCGCTCACGCCCAACAGGTACCACGACATCACGCTGGACCTGGACTCGGGCCGCCAGACCTATGACAACTCGCAGGGCCAGTTGGGCACGCTGGGCACGGGGGGCTACGGCCCCGAGCAGAAGTACAACCGCGACCAGCTCACGCTGGCGCACACGGGCCGCTTCGGCTTCGGTACCTGGGACACCAGCTTCATGGTCAACCGCACAGAAACCATGGGCCGCACCATTCCCCCGGGGACGCCGGGTGCGACACCGGGCGCCGCGCGCACGCTGGAGGTGGAAAGCAAGGTGCTGGACAGCAAGCTGGTCCTGCCCTGGGGCGCCCACCTGACCACGCTGGGCGGCCAGTGGTGGGATGCCGAGATGAAGGACGGCGTGGCGCCGGAGAAGTTCGCCTTCACCCAGAAGGCCCTGTTTGCCGAGGATGAATGGAGCCTGACCGACGCCTTCAAGCTCACGCTGGGCGCGCGCTATGACCGCCACAGCCTCTTCGGCGGCAAGCTCAGCCCGCGCATCTACGGTGTGTGGAATGCCGCGCCGCAGTGGACCGTGAAGGGCGGCGTCAGCAACGGCTACAAGACGCCGCGCGTGGAACAGCTGGCGCCTGGCATCAACGGCTTTGGCCAGCAGGGCCGCCTGCCGCTGGTGGGCAGCCCCAACCTCAAGCCCGAAACCAGCCGCACCACCGAACTGGGCGTCTACTTCGACAGCCCCACGGGCTTTGCAGGCAGCGCCACGGTGTTCAACAACGAGTTCAAGGACAAGATCACCAGCGGCCCGGGCCTGATCAACTGCGACTTCGCGGCAGCGCCCAACCGCCCCGGCTGCGTGAGCTTCGGCAACTGGCCCCTGGTGGATACCTTCGGCCAGCAGATCAACGTGGACGAGGCCGTCACGCGCGGGCTGGAGCTGAGTGCGCGCATGCCGCTGGCCCAGGGCTGGAATGCCAGCGCCAACTACACCTTCACCAAGAGTGAGCAAAAGAGCGGCCCCAACCGTGGCAACCCGCTGAGCGACACGCCCAGGCATGCGCTCAACGCCCGCCTGAACTGGGAGCCGGGTGCGCAGTGGAACCTGTGGCTGCGTGCCGAATACCGCAGCGAGCGCTTCCGCGACCCCGGCACCAGCGCCAGCACCCAGGCCGCCAAGGCCGCGCTGGGCAACTACAAGCCCTACACGCAGTTCCACCTGGGAGGCAGCTACCGCGTGAGCAAGCAGTTCACCATCAACGCGGCGGTCTACAACCTGTTCAACAAGGATTTTGTGGACTACCAGCCCTACAACGTGCCCGGCCAGGTACAGGGAGCCCTGCTCTTTGGCAACCGCTATGCGAACAGCCAGGAAGGCCGCCGCCTGTGGATTTCCGCCAACTACGAGTTCTGAGGCGGGTTCCGGGGCGCCTGGCTGGCCTGCACGCGTGACGGGGCCAGCCTGACCAGCACCTGCAGCGTGCGGTTCAGCGGCGTGGGCACGCCCAGGGCCTCGCCGCGCCGCACCACGTAGCCGTTCAGGTGGTCGATTTCGCTGGGCTTGCCCAGCGCCACGTCCTGGGCGGTGGACGAGAACTGGCCCGGCATGGTGGCCGGCAGGCCCCGCACGGCAGCGGGCACGTCGCCGGGCAGGGTCACGCCGTCGGCCCTGGCCACGGCCAGGCATTCGGCTACCACGTCGTCCACCACGTCCGCCACGCCGGGCGCCTGCACCAGGGGGCCGTAGGGCAGCTGGCACAGTGCCGACAGCGCGTTGTAGGCGCAGTTGATCACCAGCTTGGCCCACAGCGCGCCGCGCACATCGGGCGATACCTGCACGGCAATGCCCGCCGCGCCAAACTGCCGGGCCACCTGTTCGCTGAGTGCAGACGGCGCGATGACCAGCTCGCCACGCCCGAAGTGGCGCACATGGCCGGGGCCGGCCATGGCCGTGGCCACATAGACCACGGCGGCCGCCACGGCCACGGACGGGCCCAGCACGGCGCGCACGCGCTCGTCGTTGTCCACGCCGTTTTGCATGGTCAGCACCAGGGCGCCCGGCGCCAGGTGCGGCTGCATCTCGCGGGCCGCCTCCTCGGTGGCCGTGGACTTGACGCAGAACATCACCACATCGGCATCGCGCACGGCGCTGGCCTCGGTCGATGCCTGCATGGGCACCTGCACGTCCAGCGCCGCCGTCTCCAGCCGCAGGCCATGCTGCTGCACGGCCTGCACATGGGCGGGACGGCCAATCAGCGTGACCTGGTGACCGGCGCGCGCCAGCAGGGCGCCGAAATAGCAGCCCACGGCGCCTGCGCCCATGACGGCGATGCGCAGCGGCTCGGTGGGGGAGGTGGGGCGGGCGGAAGAAGCGTCCATGGTGCAAATCGGATAGGCCATTGATGGCGCCCAGTCTAGCCAGGCTGCCGTCAAGGGCCCATGCTGTCTTCCCTGCCGGGGGCACTGCGGACTTCAGGCCGTCCTCATGCCGTGCTCATGCTGTCTGCAGGCACAGGTACTTGGTTTCCAGGTACTCCTCGATGCCGTGGCGCGAGCCCTCGCGGCCCAGGCCGGACTGCTTGACGCCGCCGAAGGGGGCCACCTCGTTGGAGATCAGGCCGGTGTTGATGCCCACCATGCCGTACTCCAGCGCACGCGATACGCGCCAGATGCGGCGGTTGTCGCTGGTGAACAGATAGGCGGCCAGGCCGTAGATGGTGTCGTTGGCGCGGCGCACCACTTCGTCCTCGTCGTGGAAACGGAACAGCGGCGCCAGCGGGCCGAAGGTCTCCTCCTCGCACACCCGCATGCTGTCGTTCACATCGGCCAGCAGCGTGGGCTCGAAGAACAGCTGGCCAGGCACCGCACGCCTGCCGCCGGCCAGCAGGCGTGCGCCCTTGGACAGCGCATCGGCCACATGGCTTTCCACCTTCTGCACGGCGGCCTCGTTGATCAGCGGACCATGCGTCACGCCGGGCTCCAGGCCGTTGCCGACCTTGAATTGCGCCATGGCCAGTGCCAGTCGCCGGGCCAGTTCGTCATGGATGCGGTCGTGCACATAGATGCGGTTGGCGCATACGCAGGTCTGGCCCGCGTTGCGGAACTTGGAGGCCAGGATGCCGGCCACGGCCTGGTCGATATCGGCATCGTCAAACACGATCAGCGGCGCATTGCCGCCCAGCTCCAGCGACAGCTTCTTGACCGTGTCGCTGCACTGGCGCATCAGCAGCCGCCCGGTGGCCGTGGAGCCCGTGAAGCTGAGCTTGCGCACCACGGAGCTTCGGGTCAGCGCCTGGCCGATGTCCTGCGGGTGGCCGGTCAGCACCTGGAAGACGCCAGCGGGAATGCCGGCCTCCTCGGCCAGCACGCCCAGGGCCAGAGCGGTGAAGGGCGTGCTTTCGGCCGGCTTGACCAGCATGGTGCAACCGGCGGCCAGCGCCGGGCCGGCCTTGCGCGTGATCATGGCGGCCGGGAAGTTCCAGGGCGTGATGGCGGCGCACACGCCAATGGGCTCGCGCAGCGTCAGCAGTTGCTGGCCGGCCGTGGGCGACTGCAGCAGTTCTCCGTCCACGCGCTTGCCTTCCTCGGCAAACCATTCGATGAAGGAGGCCGCGTAGGCGATCTCGCCGCGTGCCTCGGCCAGGGGCTTGCCCTGCTCCAGGGTCATCAGCCGCGCCAGATCGTCCTGGTGTGCCAGCATCAGCTCGAACCAGCGGCGCAGAATGCCGGCGCGCTGCTTGCCCGTCAGCGCGGCCCAGGCGGGAAGGGCGCGCTGTGCGGCGGCAATGGCGGCTTCGGTCTCGCCGGCCTGCAGGGCCGGCACCTGGCCCAGGCGCTCGCCGGTGGCGGGGTTGAAGACGTCGATGGCGGGGCCGGAGCCCACGGCTCGCCAGCCCTCGGCGAGCAGGCAGGCCTGGCGGAACAGATCGGGGCGTTGCAGTGAAAGACTCATGGTGCAGCAGGGTGTGGCTGGGATGGGGGTCAGGCGGCGACTGGCTGGGACGCGCTCTGGGTGATGGCGCTGTCGATGATGTCCAGGGCCCTGGCGAACAGCGGCTGCGGAATCGTCAGCGGATAGAGAAAGCGGATGGCGTTGCCGTACAGGCCGCAGGTCAGCAGCAGCAGGCCCTGCTCCTGCGCGTGCCGGACGACGGCGGCCACACGCTGCGCGTCGGGCTCGCCGCTGCCGGGGAGGCGGAACTCCACGGCCAGCATCGAGCCCAGGCCGCGCACGTCGGCAATGCCGGCATCCTGCGCCTGCTGGGCCTGCAGGCGCGCGCGCAGCTGGCTGCCCAGCGCCTGGGCGCGTTCGCACAGCCGTTCTTCATCGATCACGTCGAGCACGGCATGGGCCGCGGCCACGGCCAGCGGGTTGGCGGCATAGGTGCCGCCCAGGCCGCCGGGGTGGGGTGCGTCCATGACGGCCGCGCGGCCCACCACGCCGGAGATCGGCAGGCCGCCGCCCAGGCTCTTGGCCATGGTGATCAGGTCGGGCTGCACGCCGTAGTGCTCCATGGCGAACAGCTTGCCCGTGCGTGCGAAGCCGGTCTGCACCTCGTCGGCGATCAGCAGCATGCCGTGCTGGTCGCACAGCTGGCGCAGGCCGGTGAACAGGGCGGCAGGCACGGGGTGGAAGCCTCCTTCGCCCTGGACGGGTTCCACGATGATGGCGGCCACGCGCTGCGGGTCCACCGAGGTCTTGAGCAGCATGGCGATGGCGTCCAGCGACTGCTGCACGCTGACGCCCTGCACATCGCCGGGGAAGGGCGCATGGAAGACTTCGCCCGGCATGGGGCCGAAGCCCTGCTTGTAGGGCGCCACCTTGCCGGTCAGCGCCATGCCCAGCTGGGTGCGGCCGTGGAAGGCGCCCTGGAAGGCGATCACGGCCGAGCGGCCCGTGGCATGGCGCGCGATCTTGATGGCGTTTTCCACGGCCTCGGCGCCCGTGGTGAAGAAGGCGGTCTTGGCGGGGCCGTCGATGGGCGCCAGCGCATTGATGCGCTCGGCCAGCGCAATGGCGCTTTCGTAGGGAACGATCTGGAAGGCCGTGTGCGTGAAGCGCTCCAGTTGCTGCTGCACGGCCTGGACCACGCGCGGATGGCGGTGGCCCGTGTTGAGCACGGCAATGCCGGCCGCGAAATCGATGTATTGCCTGCCCTCGGCATCCGTCAGCAGGGCGTTGTCGGCCTGCACGGCATGGAAGCCGCACATCACGCCCACGCCGCGCGGCATGGCGGCGCTGCGCCGGTTCTGGAGTTGCAGGTTGGGGGAAGAGGCGGCGGCGCTGGACATGAGAGGGTTCTCCGTTGATGGGGATGCAAGGCTTCCAGTTATAGTGGTCATTGGTTCCATGGCTGGAGCCATCTTTTGAAAAGATGGTGGTGCCAATTGGTGCGCCTCCACCTTCAGCTCCCTCCCAAACTCCACCAAGGCAGGCATGGCAAAACCCTCCGTGTGCGCGGATCTCATCCTCCAGATGGACTGGCGCGGGCTGGGCGGCGACCGCACCCATCTCAACCGGGGCCTGTACCTGGCCATCCGCCAGGCCATAGACAGCGGGGCCCTGTTGCCGCGCAGCCGTCTGCCTGCCTCGCGTGACCTGGCGCGCGAGCTGGGCGTGTCGCGCAACACCGTCAACCACGCCTATGAGCAGCTGCAGGTGGAGGGCTATGTGCGCAGCCAGGTGGGGCGGGGCACGCATGTGGTGGACACCCTGCCTGCGGCCTTGCTGCTGAGCGGCGGGCGCGCGCCCGCACGCCGCGCCACCGCGGCGGCGCCTGCGCCCGGCGGCGGCCTGTCTGCGCAGGCGCAGGCCCTGCTGAAAACGGCCCAGGCCTCCGAGCAGCAATGGGGCGCCTTCATGCCCGGCGTGCCCGACGTGACCGAATTTCCGCGCGCCACCTATGCGCGCATCCACAACCGCCTGCTGCGCCACGCCGGGCCGCAGCTGCTGACCTACGGCACGCGAGGCGGCGTGGACGCGCTCAAGCAGGCCCTGGCCGAGCACCTGCGCGTGGCGCGCTCGGTGGACTGCGGGCCGGGTCAGGTGCTGATCACCGAAGGCGTGCACCAGGCCATCGACCTGGTGGTGCGCAGCCTTGCCGATCCCGGCGACTGCGTGTGGATGGAGGAGCCCGGCTACTGGGGCATTGCCAACGTGCTGCGCATGCAGCACGGGCTGCACCTGCACAGCGTGCCCGTGGACGAAGAGGGTATGCAACTGCCCGAAGGCCTGCCTGCGCCCCGGCTGATTTTCGTCACGCCCTCGCACCAATATCCCTTGGGCGCCGTCATGAGCATGGCCCGGCGCCGGGCGCTGATTGCCTATGCGCGCCGCGTGGGCGCCTGGATCGTGGAGGACGACTACGACAGCGAATTCCGCTTCTCCGGCAGCCCCGTGCCCAGCATGCAGGGCATGGAGGAAGGTGCGCCCGTGATCTATATAGGCACCTTCAGCAAAACCCTCTATCCGGGGCTGCGCATGGGCTACATGGTGCTGCCACCGGCCCTGGCCGAGCCGCTGCGGCGCATCCATTCCGAGCTGTACCGCGAGGGGCACCAGCTGCCCCAGCAGGTGATTGCCGAGTTGATCACCGAAGGCCACTACGCCGCCCACATCCGCAAGATGCGCCTGCTCTACGGCAAGCGCCGCCGCATGCTGCTGTCCCTGATCGAGCGCTACCTGGGTGCCGACCACCTGCCCTGGGTGGAAAGCGGCGCAGGCCTGCATTTCGTGATGCAATTGCCCGGCCAGGACGACGATGTGCTGCTTGCCGAGGATCTCCGGCAGGCGGGCATCTTCGTCAAGCCGCTGTCGCGCTATTACGCGGGCCCCCACAAGCGGCGCGGACTGCTGCTGGGATACGCCTGCGTCTGCGAGGAGGAGATCGGTGCCGCGTTCTTCCGCATGCTGGCGGTGCTTGGAGCCCGGCATGGCCGGGGCTGAAGTTCTCTTTCCCAACCCCTTTGTCTGCCGCAGAAAGCACCATGATCTCCATCCGCCCCGTTGACGCCCATGAATGGCCGCAGTACCGGGACATCCGCCTGCGTGCCCTGCGCGATGCCCCCGACGCCTTCGGCAGCACCTGGGAGGCAGAGGCTGCGAGGGCTGACGCGGACTGGGCTGCGCGGCTGCAGGCCGCCACTGCCGGGGACAGGGTACTCTTCGCTGTCAACGGCGAGCAGGCCTGCGGCCTGGTCTGGTGCAAGCTGTGCGCCGCCGAGCCCGGCGTGGCCGACCTCTTCCAGATGTGGGTCGATCCTGCCGTGCGTGGCCGGGGCGCGGGCCAGGCGCTGCTGGCGCAGGCCATCGCCTGGGCCTGGGAGATGGGCATGCGGCGTGTGCGGCTGGGCGTGACCGCAGCAGCAGACTCTCCCGCCATGCGGCTGTACCGGGCGCATGGGTTCCTGCCTGTGGGCGGTCTGCAGCCGCTGCGCGAGGGCTCCGGGCTGCAGGTGCAGGCCATGACCCTGGACCGCGCCGGCGGCTGAACCGCCGCGGCAACAGGGCCGTCCTGCTTCAACCCGGCAGCACGGCCGGCGAAGGCAACTGCCGGGTCTTGGCCAGCTGCGCATGGCTGTAGCGCAGGTCGGATGTGACCTCCGCGCCCAGCCAGGCGGGCGATGGCGGCTGGATATCCTCGCTCGCCAGTTCGATCTCGGCCGTGACCAGGCCGGCCAGGGGGCCTTCGAACACATCGACCTCGAAGTCGAAGCCGTCCACCGGCACGATGTAGCGAACCTTGTCGATGGCGCCATGTGCGCAGTGCCGGGCCAGCAGCGTCTCGGCATCGGCCAGCGGGATCCGGTACTCGAATTCGGCCCGGCTCATGCCGCGCGACGGGCCCTTGAGCGTGAGAAACCCGGTGTCCCCGGCGATGCGCACCCGCACCCACATGCCGTTGTCGGCGATGTATCCCTGCGCCATGCGCACGCCGGTCAGGCCTGCCAAGATGCCAGGGTCGGCCACCAGGTATTTGCGTTCGATTTCGATAGCCATGCTGTTGCCCGTGCAGACAAAGGCGGGAGTCTATCGCGCCACCATCACTCAGTCCGGCAGATGGCCCGCCACAAACAAAAAAGCCCCGCAGGGGAGTGCGGGGCTTTCGAGGGGGTGGTTGGCGGCCCTGGGGCCGGAAACCACAGCGCCTTACAGCGAGTCGATGAAGCTGCGCAGCTTGTCCGAGCGGCTCGGGTGCTTGAGCTTGCGCAGGGCCTTGGCTTCGATCTGGCGGATGCGTTCGCGCGTGACGTCGAACTGCTTGCCCACTTCTTCGAGCGTGTGATCGGACGTGGTGTCGATGCCGTAACGCATGCGTAGCACCTTCGCTTCGCGCGGCGAGAGCGCCTTGAGCGCCTCGTCGATCGCAGCGCGCATGTTCGCGTGGATCGCCGCGTCGGCCGGCGAAGCCGAACCTGCGTCCTCGATCATGTCGCCGAGCGTCGCGTCGCCGTCGTCGCCCACCGGGCTTTCGAGCGAGACCGGTTGCTTGGCGATCTTGAGGATGCCACGCACCTTCTCCTCGGTCATGCCCATGCGCGCGGCGAGATCGGCCGGATGCGCTTCCATGCCCGTTTGCTGCAGAATCTCGCGCGAGATGCGGTTCAGCTTGTTGATCGTCTCGATCATGTGCACCGGGATGCGGATGGTGCGCGCCTGGTCGGCGATCGAGCGGGTGATGGCCTGGCGGATCCACCACGTGGCGTAGGTGGAGAACTTGTAGCCGCGGCGGTACTCGAACTTGTCCACCGCCTTCATCAGGCCGATGTTGCCCTCCTGGATCAGGTCGAGGAACTGCAGGCCGCGGTTGGTGTACTTCTTGGCGATCGAGATCACCAGGCGCAGGTTCGCCTCGACCATTTCCTTCTTGGCGCGGCGGGCCTTGGCCTCGCCAATCGACATCGTGCGGTTGATCTCCTTGATGTCGGTCAGCGGCAGGAACAGCTTGCGCTCGATGGCGGCGAGCTTCTCCTGCTCGGCGTCGATCGTTTCCTTGTGCGGCTTGATGTTCGGCGACCACTTCTGGCGCTTGCGACCCAGCTCGTTCGCCCACTCGAGGTTGCCCTCGTTGCTGGGGAAGGTCTTGAGGAACTCGGCCTTGGGCATCTTCACGTGCTTGACGAAGATGTCCATCAGCACGCGCTCGTGGTGGCGGATGTCGTTGACCACGTCGCGCAGCTTGCGCACGAAGCCGTCGATCAGCGCGGACGGCAGCTTGAGCTTGAGGAACTCCTCAGCCATCTGGTCGCGCAGCTTGGTGACCTTCTTGTCGCTGATGTCGGTGGCCTTGGGGGCCGCCTTCTGGAACTTGCCGTAGTAGTCGCGCAGCAGTTCCATGCGGCGCTTGACCTCTTCCGGGTCCGGACCGGTGGGGCCGGCTTCTTCTTCTTCGGCGCCTTCTTCGCCTTCTTCTTCGTCGCCCTCGGCGTCGGAGTCGTCGACTTCGGCATCGGCCATGGCAGCCTGGGCGGCGTCGGCGGCTTCTTCCAGGTCGGCGAAGCCCGCCAGGATTTCGCTCAGGCGGCGCTTGCCGTCCAGATGCTGGTCGTATTCCTCGAGCAGCAGCTCGATGGTCAGCGGGAAGCTGGCCAGCGCGGTCTGCACCTGGCCCAGGCCTTCCTCGATGCGCTTGGCGATCGCGATTTCGCCCTCGCGGGTCAGCAGCTCGACCGTGCCCATCTCACGCATGTACATGCGGACGGGATCGGTGGTGCGGCACACTTCGGAGTCGACGGCCGACAGCAGCGCCACGGCTTCTTCGGCGGCGGCTTCGTCGTCGGTGGACGCGCCCGGGGCGTTGTCCGACAGCGGGTCGGAGTCCGGGGCGGCGTCGTGCACTTCGATGCCGACGCCCTTGAGCACCGCCATGATGTCTTCGATCTGCTCCGGATCGACGATGTCGTCGGGCAGGTGGTCGTTGATCTCGGCGTAAGTCAGGTAGCCCTGCTCCAGACCCTTGGAGATGAGCGCCTTGATTTCAGACTGTTGCTCAGGAGCTTTGCTATTCATACCTACCGCCGCGTATGCAGGAACCGATCAGTATACCCATGTGATGCTTTTTTGACCAGTTTTCAAGGAAGAAAAAACGAAAGGCCACCACGCAAAAATCGCGCCAAATGGGCATTTTCCGATGATTTTGTCGAAGATGGTCCAGACGCGCCGAGGGTGGTGGCGATCATGGGGTCTCCAGCCAGAAGGTGACCGGGCCGTCGTTGACCAGGTGCACCTGCATATGGGCGCCAAAGCGCCCGATTTCCACCCTGGGGTGCGCTGCCCGCGCCAGCTCGACCAGTCGGTCGAACCAGCGGCGGCCCTCGTCCGGCGTCGCTGCACGGGTGAAGCTGGGGCGCATGCCCGAACGGGTGTCGGCGGCCAGGGTGAACTGGCTGACCAGTAACAGCTCGCCGCCAGTGTCGGCCAGGGAGCGGTTCATGCGGCCCTGCTCATCGGCGAACACGCGATACCCCAGCAGGCGTTCCAGCATGCGCTTCGTGCGCGACTCGTCGTCGCCGGGCTGTACCGCGACCAGGGCCAGCAGGCCGGGCCCAATGGCTCCCACGGTAGTGTTTTCGACATCGACACGGGCGGACTGGACGCGCTGGATCAGGGCGATCATCGAATAGGTAACGGCAGGAGGGGGCGAAAGATTAGGGCCAGGGCCGGCGGGGCGATAGTCTTGGGCGTCAGAACGAGAACAGGCGGCATGTGGTTGACCCGTGAACCCGCCTCTTGGGCGGTTACACTCCCTCGCCCATGCGATTCGACATCTATCTCCTCTACCTCCTTCTGCGCCTGTTCGGAAAGCTGCGACTGCGCACGCTGCACACCATCGGCGCGGGCATCGGACGCCTCTCGCTGGCGCTGCGCGTTCGCGCGGCGCACATCACCTCGGTCAACCTGAAGCTTGCCCGACCCCATCTGGACGAGCGCGAGCATGCTGTCCTGCTTCGCCAGGTGATGGAGGACAGCGGCCGCTCCGCCACCGAGATCGCCAAGATCTGGGGCAACGACGCCGAGCGCGCGCTCGACCTGGTGCGCGAAGTACGTGGCGAGGCGCTGTTCGACGCCGCGCTGGCTTCGGGCAAGGGCGTGATCATCGCCGCGCCGCACTTGGGCTGCTGGGAGCTGCTCAATTACTGGCTGTGCCGCAAGACGCCGATGGCCATCCTGTACCGCCCGCCACGCATCGCGGCGATCGAGGGCCTGCTGCGCAAGGCGCGTGGCGCGCTGGCGCCGGAGCAGGTGCGTGCCGAAGGTGCGGGCGTGCGCACGCTGTACAAGCGGCTGGCGGCCGGTGGCACGGTGGGCATCCTGCCTGACCAGAAGCCGCGCGCCGGCGAGGGCGAGGTCGCGCCTTTCTTCGGGCAGAACGCCCTGACCATGGTGCTGCTGCCGCGCCTGGCGGCCCGCACTGGCGCCACTGTGCTGTTCGCGTTCGCCGAGCGCCTGCCGCGGGGAGAGGGTTATCGCATCCACCTGATGCCGGCGCCGGAAGGTTTGGCGGATGCGGACCTGTCGGTGGCCTGCCGTGCGCTCAACGAAGGCGTGGAAGGCTGCGTGGACCTGGCCTTCCCGCAATACCAGTGGCAGTACAAGCGCT
>JAITUC010000042.1 GCA_031286585.1 Delftia acidovorans | reverse complement strand
CGTACGGCGGTGGTGCTGCCGTACGGGCCGGGTGCTGCCTGCTTGCCTATCTGCTGACGGTGCGTCAGTTGCCGTTGTCGGCCTGCACCGGGATGACCTGGGTGGTCGGGGCGGCCGGGGCGGCGGGCTCCGCCGGGGTCTCGGCGGGGGCGCTGGTGTTCATCGAGGTGAGCAGCTGGCGGGCCAGGCCGAGGCCGGTGCCGCCCATGGTGAGCGCCTTGGCGAACATCTCGGACATGCCCTCGGCGCCGTTCAGCAGCACCATGTGCTCGACGTTGCCGAAGGCGTCCGCGCCGGCCCGGACGATGGCGGGCCAGTTCTCGGCCAACTGCTGGGCGACGACGGCTTCCTGGTTCTCGGCGAGGGCCGCGGCGCGGGCCTTGATGCCCTCGGCCTCGGCCAGGCCCTGGGCCCGGGTGGCCTCGGCCTCGGCGAGGCCCTTGGCGCGGGCGGCCTCCGCCTCGGCCAGGCCCTTGGCGGCCTCGGCGGCGGCCTGCGCCTCACCGGTGGCGCGGGTGGCCTCGGCGGCGGCCAGGCCGCGGGCCTTGGTGGCCTCGGCCTCGGCGGCCGCGGCGACCTTGACCCGGTTGGCCTCGGCGGCGGTCTTCAGGTCGGTCTCCCGGGAGAGCGCCTCGGCGGCGGAGATCCGGGCGTCGCGGTCGGCCTCGGCCTTGGTGCGGGTCTCGTACGCGCGGGCGTCGGCGGGCTTGCGGACGTCGGCCTGGAGCTGCTGCTCCTTGCGGTGCGCCTCCAGCTCGGCGACCTTGGTCTCCTGGACCACGACCTCCTGCCGGGCGGCGGCCTGGGCGAGCGGGCCGGCCTGCAGCGCGCGGGCCGCGGCGGTGTCCATCTCGGCCTGGTAACCGGCCTGCTGGATACCCGAGTTGCGCGTTGCCTCGGCCTTGCGGGCGAACGCCTCCTGCTCGGCCTCGGTGGCCCGGCGGTCGGCCTCGGCGGCCGCGATCCGGGCGTCCCGCTGGACGGCGGCGGCGTGCGGCGCGGCCAGGTTGGTGATGTAGCCGGTCGGGTCCAGGATCTCCTGGATCTGCAGCGAGTCGATGATCAGGCCGAGCTTCTCCATCTCGATCCCCGAGGCGGAGCGGGTCTCCCCGGTGAGCCGCTCGCGGTCGCGGATCATGTCCTCGACGGTCAGCCCGCCGACGATGGAGCGCAGGTGGCCGGCGAACACGTTGTGCACCCGCTGGCCCATCATCTTCTGCTGGTCCAGGAAGCGGCGGGCGGCGTTGGCGATGGACGACGGGTCGTCGCCGACCTTGAAGATGACCACGCCCTTGACGTGCACCGGAATGCCCTGCGAGGTCACGCACTCGACGTCCAGCGCGGCCTCGTTGAGGTCCAGCGACAGCCGGCGGACCGCCTGGACACCGGGCACCACGAAGGTCCCCCGTCCGGTGACCACGCGGAAGCCGAGGCCCTCGCCGTGCTTGGAACCCGAGATGACCAGCGCCTCGTTCGGTTCCGCCACCCGCCACATCAACTTGAACAGCAGGATCAGCAGAACGATGCCGGCGACGACTCCCCCGGCGATGCCGATGAGCATCGGGAACTCCCCCTTCGTGGCACACCGGTCCGTGGCTGCGCAGGGTGGTGCAGTTGTGGGCGCGGAATCCGGTGGCAGCGGCATTCTCCGCCGCCCGGCGGCAGGGCGGAAGGCCCCGCACCCGTGGGAACTGTCACTGTCTCGAAACAGTTGCAAAGGGTTTGCAAAGCCCCGCTGAGGTGTAGTCAGAAGGGCTCGACGTACACCGTGCGCGGTGGCTGGTAATCGACCACGACCACCATGGAGCCCGGCTCCAGCGGATCACCCGGAACGGCCCGGTACGCCAGGAACGCCTCGCTGCCCAGCCGTTCGGGAACGCTCACCATCACCTCGCCGACCAGGCCCGCGCCGATCCGCCCCGTCACCCGCCCCACCAGTCCGATCACCCCGGCGATTCTTCCACCCCGCACCCCGCCCGCACAGGCCGGGCGCACTCCCCGCACCGGGGACGCGCCCTGGACCGTCCGCGCCCGGTGCCCTACGGTGAGCAGCGGACGCAGGCGCAAACGCCTGCGCGGAACGGGAGCTCGGAGCACCGGGCTGAGAGGGCGCTGACGGTACGCGGGCCCGCGTACCACCTGCTGCGCCGACCGCAGGAACCTGACCGGGTAATGCCGGCGTAGGGAGTTGAAGGTCGCATGACCACGTTCGCCGAAGACACGTCTGCCCAGCAGCCGACCGCCACCGGGTACCCGACCCCGGCCTGGCGCAAGGCCCACCGCCAGGGCAGCCGCCCCGACCTGCGGGTCCCCTACCGCGAGGTCCACCTCACCGACGGGAAGACCGTCCCGCTGTACGACACCTCCGGCCCGTACACCGACCCCGCCCAGCCCACCGACGTCCGGCGCGGCCTGGCCCCGCTGCGCGACCCCTGGATCCGCCAGCGCGGCGACGTCGAGGAGTACGAGGGCCGCGCGGCCCGGCCCGAGGACGACGGCATCCGGCACACCGCCCCGCGCGGCGGCGACCTGCGCACCCTGGACGCCGTCTTCCCCGGCCGCCCGCGCCGCCCGCTGCGCGCCCGCGACGGCGTCGCCGTCACCCAACTCGCTTACGCCAAGCGCGGGTTGATCACGCCCGAGATGGAGTTCGTCGCGCTCCGGGAGGGCCTGGAGCCGGAGTTCGTCCGCGAGCAGGTGGCCCGCGGACGGGCCGTCATCCCGGTCAACGTGAACCACCCCGAGAGCGAACCGTCCATCATCGGCACCGACTTCCTGGTGAAGATCAACGCCAACATCGGCAACTCCGCCGTCACCTCCTCGATCGAGGAGGAGGTGGAGAAGATGACCTGGGCCACCCGCTGGGGCGCCGACACCGTGATGGACCTCTCCACCGGCCGCAACATCCACACCACCCGCGAGTGGATCCTGCGCAACTCCCCCGTCCCGATCGGCACCGTCCCGCTCTACCAGGCGCTGGAGAAGGTCGACGGCCGGGCCGAGGAACTCAGCTGGGAGGTCTACCGCGACACCGTGCTCGAACAGTGCGAGCAGGGCGTCGACTACCTGACCGTGCACGCCGGCGTCCTGCTGCGGTACGTCCCGCTGACCGCCCGCCGCAAGACCGGCATCGTCTCGCGCGGCGGCTCGATCATGGCCGCCTGGTGCCTGGCGCACCACCAGGAGAACTTCCTCTACACGCACTTCGAGGAACTCTGCGACCTGCTGCGCGCCTACGACGTCACCTTCTCGCTCGGCGACGGCCTGCGCCCCGGCTCGATCGCCGACGCCAACGACGAGGCCCAGTTCGCCGAACTCACCACGCTGGGCGAACTCGGCCGGATCGCCCGGGCCAAGGACGTCCAGGTGATGATCGAGGGCCCCGGGCACGTCCCGATGCACAAGATCCGCGAGAACATGGACCTGCAGAAGGAGATCTGCGACGAGGCCCCGTTCTACACCCTCGGCCCGCTGACCACCGACGTCGCACCCGGCTACGACCACATCACCTCCGGCATCGGCGCCGCGATGATCGCCTGGTGGGGCACCGCGATGCTCTGCTACGTCACCCCCAAGGAACACCTCGGCCTGCCCGACCGGGACGACGTCAAGACCGGCGTCATCACCTACAAGATCGCCGCCCACGCCGCCGACCTCGCCAAGGGCCACCCCGGCGCCCAGGCCTGGGACGACGCCCTCTCCGACGCCCGCTTCGAGTTCCGCTGGGAGGACCAGTTCAACCTGGCCCTCGACCCGGAGACCGCCCGCGCCTTCCACGACGAGACCCTCCCCGCCGAACCGGCCAAGACCGCGCACTTCTGCTCCATGTGCGGCCCCAAGTTCTGCTCCATGAAGATCACCCAGGAAGTGCGCGAATTCGCGGCCGCCAAGGGCGTGGCCGAGCAGGAAGGCATTGCCGCCGGAATGCAGGCCAAGGCCGAGGAATTCAACCGCGCGGGCGGGGAGTTCTATATCCCCATCGTGGCGGCCAGCAGCGATACGACGGCGCGTTGATCACATGGCTCTGCAGCCGCCGTGTCCTGCACGGCGGCTTTTTTGTGGGAAAACACCTAGCCGCTCATGACGGCAGAGGATCAGTCCGTCGCTGAATCGTTTATGTCCAGCCATACCCCTTCACTGAGAATCCGCTGACCAGCTGCTGCCGGCCTTGCGTTGCAACGCTTGGCGCAAGAGCAAGAACAGGCTGGCGCCTGGCCGCAGCGTTTTCCGCCGCGCCACGCAAGGATTTCAGTATGTCCGCGCCATTGCGGCGAGGGCTTTCGCCAACTGGCAATCCAGAGAAGGGGGGAGAACATGAAGGCAAAAACCATTTATTGGCTGGGCTCGGCGCTCATGCTGGGCCTGGCCGCGCCTGCCCAGGCCCAGAGTTCGGTCACGCTCTATGGACGTGTGGTCGCGGGAGTGGACTACCAGACCAATGTGTACGACCCGGCCACGAGGGGCAGCGGCAGCCTGTGGCGGGCCGTGGGCAACCAGTGGGGCACGAGCATGCTGGGTTTCAAGGGGGAGGAGGATCTGGGCGGAGGGCTGCATGCGCTGTTCACGCTGGAGTCTGGCTTCAGCATCGACGATGCCAGGTTCAACGGCGCAGGCTTCTTCAACCGCCGCAGCTTCGTGGGCCTGCGCAGCGGCTGGGGCACGCTGAAGCTGGGCAAGGACCTGTCGATCTCGGATGCGCACTGGGCGCTGGACCCCACGGGCCAGCAGTTCATCGGCTCGGCCACGCTGGTGCGGGGGCGCAACTGGGGCGGACATGACAACATGATTTCCTACGAAACGCCGAGCTGGGGCGGCCTGCGCGTGCTGGCGCTGACCGGCCTGGGCGAGCAGCCGCAGGGCGCATCGCGGCTGCGCAAGGATGCGCTGTCCGTGTCCTATACCGCGCCCACGTTCGCGCTGCGCGCCATCTACGATGTGGCCCGCGATGCCAATGGCCGCTTCAGCGATCTCTACACCACCTCGCGCAACCTGACCCTGGGCGGCACGGTGACGCTGACCGCGCTCAAGCTGTTCGCGGGTTATGAGCAACTGTCCGCGCCCGACAGCGCGGCCGGCGTACCCGACAAGGCGCGGCAGGTCTGGATGGGCGCACGCTACAACGTGTCAGGCCCGCTGACGCTGATCGGGGCGGCCTACCGCACCACGGTCAACAAGGGAGGCGGCAGCGCCAACCTGTTCATGGCCGGGGCCGACTACGCACTGTCCAAACGCACGCTGCTGTACGTCAGCGTGGGCAATGTGCGCAATGGCGGCAATGCGAATTTCTCGGTGGAGACCACGAACAACAACCCGGCGCCGGGCGGCAGCCAGACGGGTTTCTACGTGGGCATGGCGCATTCGTTCTGACCCAGGGCAGCTTCAGGGGGCAGGCCACCCACCTCCCAGCGCCTTGTAGAGGGTGATCCGGTTTTGCAGCTGCTCTAGGTGCAGCGCGGACAGGGCCAGCTGTGCGCTGCGGCGGCGCTCCTGCGCATCCAGCCAGGTTCGCAGCGGCACCTGGCCGGCGCGGTAGCGCGCTTCGTACAGCCGGGTGATCTCCACGGACTCCTGCGTGGCGCGCTGCTGGGCCTCTTCCTGGCGGGCCAGCTCGGTGCGGCCCGACAGGGCTTTTTCCGTTTCGGCCAGCGCGGCGTACAGCGTTTTACGGAAGTTGACCACCGCCTCTTCGTACTGGCTGCGTGCAATGGCGGTGTTCAGCCGCATCTCGCGCACATTGAGAAAGGGCAGGGTCAGGTTGGCGCCCAGGGCCGCCACGGGATTGGCCAGCACATCGAGCAGGGTGCTGCTGGAGGTGC
The DNA here is from genome assembly GCA_031286585.1 of Delftia acidovorans. Taxonomy (GTDB): domain Bacteria; phylum Pseudomonadota; class Gammaproteobacteria; order Burkholderiales; family Burkholderiaceae_C; genus Comamonas; species Comamonas acidovorans_A. The sequence goes on along the minus strand of JAITUC010000042.1, from coordinate 94,297 downwards.
CCAGGCTGCCGGTCAGGGACAGCCGGGGGTAGTAGCTGGCGGCCATGGCGTCGCTGCTGGCCAGGCTGCCGCGCAGCCGCAGTTCGGCGGCGCGCAGGTCGGGGCGCCGGCCCAGCAGTTCGGCGGGCAGGCCAGCCTGCACGGCGGGCAGTGCGGAGGTGGGCAGCGCCTGGGGCTCGCCGCCGGGCGGCTCTGCGCCCTGCAGCAATTCGGCCAGTGCCTGGCGCAGCTCGGCGCGGGCCTGGGTGTACTGGCTCAGCAAGGCCTGCTGCGCGGCCAGCGCCTGCCGCGCCTCGCGCAGCTCCAGACCGGAAACGGCGCCGCTGCGGTACTGGGCCTGCACCAGCTCGTCCGTGCGGCGCGCGTAGTCCAGGCTTTGGCGGGCCAGTTCCAGGCGTTCGTTGGCCAGGGCGAGCTGCCAGTACAGGCTGGCCGTGGTGGCGGTCAGGGAGAGCGCCACGGCATCCTTGTCCTGGGCGCTGGCCTGAGCTTCGAAGACGGCGGCATCGCGCTGCGCGCCCAGCCGGTCGAACAGGTCCAGTTCCCAGGCCACGCCCAGTGTGGCGCTGGCGTTTTCCAGGGTGCTGCGCTGGCTGCCCGACAGCGGGCGGCTGGCGCCCGTGCCGGCGCTGGCGCTGGGCTGGGGCAGCAGGGCGTTGCCGGCCAGTTGCGCCTGCAGCGCGGCGCGGCGCACGCGGATGCCGGCCGTGGCCATGTCAGGGTTGCGCGCCAGTGCCAGGTCAATCCAGGCATCGAGCCGTGGATCGCCGAAGCCGCGCCACCAGGCATCGGTCATGGGCGTGGCTGCCGGTGACGATGCCTGCGCATGTTCGAACTGCGCGGGCAGCGCCACCTGGGGCGCTTCGTAGGGAGTGCGCGTGATGGCGCCGCAGCCCGCAAGGGCCACGGCGCATGCCAGCGCGCTGGTCTTCAGCATATGCATGTCAATCTCTGGAGAGGGCCTGGACGGGGTCCAGGCGCGCCGCGCTGCGCGCGGGCAGGAAGCCGAAGGTGATGCCTATGAGCGAGGAGCAGGCGACGGCCAGCACGATGGAGGCGGCCGAGAACGACAGCTGGAAGCTTGTGCCCGACAGGCTCACGGCCAGGCCCAGGCCCAGCGCCAGGGATACACCCAGGATGCCGCCCACGATGCAGACCAGAACGGCCTCGATCAGGAACTGCTGGAGGATGTCCGACTGGCGCGCGCCGATGGCCATGCGCACGCCGATCTCGCGCGTGCGCTCGGTCACCGACACCAGCATGATGTTCATCACGCCGATGCCGCCCACCAGCAGCGCGATCATGGCGATGGCCGAAACCAGCAGCGTCAGCGTGGTGCTGGTGCGCGTGATGGCCTGGCGGATCTGGTCGGAGTTCCAGACGAAGAAGTCCTTGGTGCCGTGGCGTTCCGTGAGCAGGCTGGTGGCCGCCTTCAGAGCGATCTCGGCCGGCACCTCGTCCTTGATGCGCAGCGTGATGCTGTCCAGGTGGTATTTGCCGACCAGGCGCGTGGCGGCCGCCGTGTAGGGCACGAAGAAGGTGGGCGTGGAGCCGCCGAAGCTGTTCTGCGCGGGGCGCAGCACGCCCACGATCTCCACGGGCATCTCGCCCAGCATCACCACCTCGCCCAGCGGGCTGGGGTTGCCGGGGAAGAGCGCGGTGGCGGCCTTCTGGTCGATGACCGCGACCTGGGCGTGCAGGTCCACGTCGCGCTGGTCGAAGAACCGCCCGGACGCCAGGCGCAGGCCCTTCACCCGGAAGTGCTCGAAGCCCACGCCCGTCACCTGGGCCATGGCCGCGTTCTCGCGGTACAGCGCCGTGACGCTGACCGATACGTTGGGCGTGGCGCTGTCCACGTAGGGCTGCTCGGCCAGGGCCTGGGCATCGGCGGCGACCAGGGTCTCGATGGCGGCGGCGCGCGTGTCGCCGAAGTCCTTGCCCGGGAAGATGTCCAGCGTGTTCGTGCCCAGCTCGCTGATCTGGTTCATCACCTGCTGCTGCGCACCGCGCCCCAGCGCCACCACCGAGACCACGGCGGAGATGCCGATGATGATGCCCAGCATGGTCAGGAAGGTGCGCAGGCGGTGCGCGTTCATGGCCCGCAGCGCCATGCGCAGCGCTTCGCCGAAGCGGTCGCCGAACATGCGCCAGGAGGCGGCGCGCGGGGCGGCTGTGGCCTCCAGCGGGGGCTTGACTTCATGCGGGGTGCTGCGCCGGTCCGCGATGATGGCGCCGTCGCTGATCTCGATCACGCGCGAGGCGTGGGCCGCCACGGCCATGTCGTGCGTGACCAGGATGATGGTGTGGCCGTCGGCATGCAGCTCCTGCAGGATGCGCATGACCTGCTCGCCGCTGGCCTTGTCCAGCGCGCCCGTGGGCTCGTCGGCCAGGATGACGGCGCCGCCGTTCATCAGCGCGCGGGCGATGGACACGCGCTGCTGCTGCCCGCCCGACAGCTGGCCCGGCCGGTGCTGCATGCGGTCGGCCAGGCCCAGGCGTTCGAGCAGGGCGGCCGAGCGCGCATGGCGGTCCGTGGGCGCCGTGCCGGCGTAGACCGAGGGCAGCTCCACATTGCCCTGGGCCGTAAGGTCGGCCAGCAGGTGGTAGCGCTGGAAGATGAAGCCGAAATGCTCGCGCCGCAGCGCGGCCAGTGCGTCGGGGCCCAGCTCGCCGGTCTCGCGGCCGGCGATGCGGTAGCTGCCCGAGGTCGGATGGTCCAGGCAGCCGAGGATGTTCATCAGCGTGGACTTGCCCGAGCCCGAGGCGCCCACGATGGCCACCATCTCGCCGGCCTCGATGGTCAGGTCTATGTCCTTGAGCACGGCGACCATGGTGTCACCGGCGGGGAACTCCCTGCGCAGTCCCCGCATCTGCAGCAATGGCTGGTCCATGCTCACATTCCCATGGGGTCGGCGGCTGGGGCGTTGTTCGGGCCCGCCTCGCCGATCACCACCTGCTCGCCGGCCTCCAGGCCCGACAGCACCTGGGCCTGGGCATTGGTGCGCAGGCCGATGCGCACCTTGCGCTCCGAGACCTTGCCATCGCTGTCGCGCACGCGCACGGTGTAGCTGTCGTCCGCGCCCCGGGCTCCCAGCGCGGCGGCCGGCACCAGCACGGCCTTGTCGGCCTGGGCCACGCGCACGGTGACCTGGGCGGTCATGGAGGGGCGCAGCTTGCCGTCCGGGTTGGGCACGTCGAACTGGGCGTTGTAGTAGATGGCCTTGGCGGCAGGCGTGGCCGCGGCGGGCGAGGCGCCGCCGCCCGCGTCATTGACGATGGAGGTGGGGGCAGGCTCGATGCGCTCTATCTTCGCCATGTGTTTCTGGCGGTTGCTGCCCAGCGTGGTGAACCATGCGGTCTGGCCGAGCTGGATCTTGTCCACGTCCGCCTCGGCGATCTCGGCGCGCACGGTCATCACGTCGAGCTTGGCCAGCATGACGATGGTGGGCGTGGTCTGGAAGGAGTTCAGGGTCTGGCCCTGCTTGGTGACCACGGCCACGATGGTGCCGTCCATGGGCGCGACGATGCGGGTGTAGCCCAGGTTGATGCGCTCGGTCTCGACCTGGGTGCGTGCCTGCTCTATCTGCGCCTGCAGGGCGCCGACATCGGCCTGTGCCGTGTCCAGCGCTGCCTTGGCGGCCTCGTGGTCGGCGCGCGAGGTGGCGTCGGCCAGCAGCAGTTCCTGCTGTCGCTGGAAGGTGAGCCGGGCCTGGACGAGGGCCGCGCGCCGCGCGGCCAGCTGCGCCTGCAGCGCGGTGACCGAGGCCTCGGCATTGCGCAGCTTGATGCGCTGGGGCTGGGCATCGACTTCGGCGATCAGGTCGCCGGCCTTGACCTGCTGGCCCAGCTCGACATTCAGGCGCTTGACCTGGCCCGACACCTGGGCACCCACCGAGACCAGCTCCTTGGCATGCAGCCGGCCCACGGCCAGCACGGTCTGTTCCAGGTCGCCGACCGTGACGGCGGCGGTTGCGTACTTGGTGGCGGGCTTGGCATTGGCTTTCCACAGCGCCACGCCGGCGATCAGGCAGGCGCCGATCACGGCGCCCACCGTCCATTTGCGGTTGAACTTCATTCTTCCCCTGCTGCGCGGTCGGCCGCAGAGGAAACAGTCCCTGCCCAGCGCCGCGCCAGATGCTCGAACTTACCAGTCTGGCGCGGTTCGATGTCCCGGCATTGACCAAGGCATGGAGATTCAATGGAGAAAAGCGAGCGAAGGGAGCGGCCAGGCCGCTCCCCGGCTCAGCGCCAGTTCAGCGCCAGTTCAGCGCCAGTATTGGCACTTGCTCTCTGCCTTCGTTGTCCAGACCTGTTCGGCGGGCAGCTTCTTGACCAGCTTGTAGTAGTCCCAGGTGCCCTTGGATTCGGCGGGGGATTTCACTTCCATCAGGTACATGTCGTGCACGTAGCGGCCGTCCTCGCGCAGGTAGCCGCTGCCGAAGAAGTCGTCCATCTTCATGCCGCGCCAGGTGGCCATGACCTTGTCGGCGTCCAGCGTGCCGGCCTTCTCCACGGCCTTGAGCCAGTTCATGGTGGCCGAGTAGTCGGCCGCCTGGATCTCGCTGGGGCGGCGCTGGGTCTTGGCCATGAAGGCGTCGGCGAACTTGCGCGAGGCATCGTTCATGTCCCAGTACCAGCTGGTGGTGAACTGCATGCCCTGGGTGTTCTTCAGGCCCAGGCTGTGCACGTCGGTGAAGAACACCAGCAGGCCGGCCAGCTTCATGTCCTTGGTCACGCCGAACTCGCGCGCGGCCTTGATGGAGTTGATGGTGTCGCCGCCCGCATTGGCCAGGCCCAGGATCTGGGCCTTGGAGTTCTGCGCCTGCAGCATGAAGCTGGAGAAGTCGCTGGCATTCAGCGGCGTCTTGACCGAGCCCAGCACCTTGCCGCCGCGCGCCTCGATGATCTTGGTGGTGTCCGCCTCCAGCGCATGGCCGAAGGCATAGTCGGCGGTCACGAAGTACCAGCTCTTGCCGCCGGCCTCCACCACGGCCGCGCCCGTGCCCTTGGCCAGGGCCACGGTGTCGAAGGCGTAGTGCACGGTGTAGGGGCTGCACTGCTCGTTGGTCAGCGCCGAGCTGCCCGCGCCGTTGTCGATGAAGACGCGCTTTTTCTCCTGCGCCACCTTGGCCATGGACAGGGCCGTGGCCGAATTCGTGCCGCCGAACACCAGGCTGATGCCCTGCGTGTCTATCCACTCGCGCGCCTTGCTGGCGGCAATGTCGGCCTTGTTCTGGTGGTCTGCCGTCAGCAGTTCGATGGGCTTGCCCAGCAGCTTGCCGCCGTAGTCGTCAATGGCCATCTGAATGGCCACGGCGCCGTTCTTGCCCTCGACATCGGCATAGAGACTGGACATGTCGGTGATGAAGCCGATCCGAACCTTGTCCTGCTGCGCCAGGGCCGGCGTTGCCAGTGCGGCGGCGCACAGTGCCAGGGCCAGCGGTGTCATCAGCGATGTCTTGGGGCGTTGCTGCATGAAGTCTCCTTGCTTTGGATGGAAAAAGCCCGCTGCTGTTGCGCAGGGGCCGGGGTGATTCCATGCTGGCAGGGAGAGGGGCCTGCCGCATTGGGGCAAGCACGGGCTTGGTGGCCCCGGTGCGACAGTGCAGCCGCTCATCTTTGCAAGTGGCCGGCCCGTTGATTGATCCCCATGCGCGGCGCATCCGGGCCATGGCTTGTGCGCGCTTCAGGACCTGCTTTTCCGTTCTTTGACTTGGGAAAGCGAAGACATTGATCTGAAATGGATCTGTCCAAAAATATGATCAAAAAATAGTATTTTGCATAAAATAATGGACAAATGAAAACGCCAGAAAAGTCCACCCTTGTCCAGCGCCAACTGCTTTTGCAGTTCGGTGACCGGCTCAAGCGCCTGCGCAAGGAGCAAGGGCTGGGCACGGTTGAGATGGCCTTGCGCGTAGGTATCTCCCGCAGCACGCTAGCTGCCGTCGAGTCCGGAGATCCGGGCCCATCCATGGGCACGTACCTGCGGGTCATGTCGGAACTGGGCATCGGCGGAGAACTGGCCTTGCTGGCTGGTGACGCCCTGCAACCGGCACCCGCAGGAACTGCCGCAGCCCGTTCGCGCCGTGCCAGGCCCGTTGTGCAGGTTCTGGTGCGGGCGCAGGATGCGCGCCATGAGGTGCAGGATCTGCAAAGCCTGGCCTTGCATGAAGAAGCCGTGCGCCTGGTGCGATCTGACCCGGCACTGCTGCAGCAGGCACAGGCCACGTTGGAGCGTTGGTTGAGCCAGGGAGATTCGCATTCCGCCAGCCTGTGGCGGCAGTGGCAGGATGTCTTGCAAAATGGCCGCTGGCGCACCATCCTGGCCCGCACGCGAAGGGCTCAGGAGCTGCGCCAGGCCTCGCCACTGACATCGGTATTGCCTGAGCAGGTGCGCCAGCAGGTGCTGGCCCAGGTGGGGGATCTCAAGCGAGGCGTGGCATTGGGAGACACGGGAGCAGCCTATGAACCGAGAGGATCTTGAGCACATCATCCGAGCCAGCAGCGATGTGACGAATGAGTATGAATTCATCATCGTGGGAAGCCAGGCGATTCTGGGCTCCATTCCCTATCCCGAGCTGATCTTCAGGATGTCCGCAGAGGCGGACATTTACCCGCTCAATGCCCCGGATCTGGCCGACCGGATCGATGGAGCCATTGGCGAAGGCTCTCGCTTTCACGAATCCAATGGCTATTACGCGCAGGGCGTGGGCCCGGACACTGCGGTGCTTGCCTCGGGCTGGCAAAACCGGCTGCACCGTATCCAGAACGGCAACACCAACGATCGCGTCGGCTATTGCCTTGATGTGCTGGACCTCTTTCTCTCCAAGGCCCAGGCTGGGCGCGACAAGGACCGGGTGTTTTGCATGGCACTGATCGAGCATGGCCATGTACAGATCGATGCGGCGGTGAAACTGGTGCACGACATGCCTTTGGGCGATGACGGAAAGCGGCAATTGCGGGCCCGCATTCAACGCTGGTCCAAGGCGCTGAAAAAATAAAAGCAGCCCGAAGGCTGCTTCTCGCTTTCAGAAGAGGTCGCGCTCAGGCCGCAGGCCGCGCGGTGCGCACGGCGCTCTTGGGACGGAAGGCCTTGCACACGCTGTCATCCGTTTCCAGATAGGGCCCGCCGATCAGGTCCACGCAGTAGGGCACGGCCGCGAAGATGCCGTTGACCTTTTGCGAGCCATCGGGGTTCTTCAGGCCTTCCAGGGTTTCGGCAATCGCCTTGGGCTGGCCCGGAAGGTTGATGATCAGGCTCTTGCCACGGATCACCGCCACCTGGCGCGACAGGATCGCCGTGGGCACGAAGGCCAGGCTGATCTGGCGCATCTGCTCGCCAAAGCCCGGCATTTCCTTGTCGGCCACGGCCAGGGTGGCTTCGGGCGTGACATCGCGCGGGGCGGGGCCGGTGCCGCCCGTGGTCAGCACCAGGGAGCAGCCTGCATCGACCAGTTCGATCAGCGTGGCGCTGATGCCGGCCTGCTCGTCGGGGATCAGGCGCGGCTCGAACGTGATGGGGTTGCGCAGCGCGCGGGTGAGCCAGTCCTGCAGGGCCGGCAGGCCCTTGTCCTCGTAGACGCCGCTGCTGGCACGGTCGCTGATGGAGACGATGCCGATGCGCACAGCGTCATGGACGGTCTCACTCATCGTCGGATTCCTCGCCATCGCCGTCCTCGGATGCCTCGCGGCCCGTGCCGCCCAACTGCTGGCGAACCAGCTGGAACAGATCGCGGTAGGCGCGGCCCTTGCGCTGGGCCAGGCCGGTGGATTCCTGCACATTGGCCTCATGGGCGCCTGGCATGTCCTTGCGTGCCTGGCGGATCAGGGCGCGCAGTTGCTGGGTGTCGGTGTCGGGGAAATGGTCCAGCCAGATGGACAGGGCCGATTCCTCGGCAATCAGGCGGTCGCGCCATTGCTCGGCGGCGTGCAGGGCCATCTTCTCGGCGGCCGAGCCGTTGTGCTGCTCGTCCAGCGCCGCGCGCACGGCGGCGATCTCGGCCTCGTCCAGCTTGCGCATGAGCTTGCCGACATACTGCATCTGGCGGCGCTTGCCTTCGAAATTGGTGATGCGCTTGGCTTCGGCCAGGGCATCGGACAGCTGGTCGGGCAACTGCAGGCGCTTGAACAGGTCGGAGCGCAGCGTCAGCAGGTCCTTGCCGAGGTCCTGCAAGGCGTCGGACTCGCGCTTGAGATCCGTCTTGCTGGAGTCGGGGGTGCCTTTGAGTTCGGCCTTGAGCTGCAGGTCGAGTTCGCTGCCTTCGGCAACGAAGTGACCTTTGACGTAGTAGCCTTTTTTGGGTTTGCGTGACATGGGGTAGGGGACAAATGCAGTGGCGGCGCGGAGAGCGCTGCAGTGGCGGCTATCATAGCCGCCGCTATGAAAAAACCCCGTCCCCGCTCGGCAAGCACCGCCAAACCGCAGGCTGATTCCGGCTTCAGCTACAGCCAACCGTTTTTTGAAGACTTGGTGGACCGTGCCCTGGTCCACGCCAAGAAGCTCGGCGCCACCAACGCCGGGGCCGAGGCTTCCGAGGGCTGCGGCCTGAGCGTGAGTGTGCGCAAGGGGGCTTTGGAGACAGTGGAGCGCAACCGCGACAAGTCGCTGGGCGTGACCGTCTACCTGGGCAACCGCCGTGGCAACGCCAGCACCTCGGACTTCTCGGATGCCGCCATCCAGCAGACCGTGCAGGCCGCCTACGACATCGCACGCTTCACGGCCGAAGATCCCATGGCCGGCCTGCCCGATGCGGCCGACATCGCCCAGCCCGGCACCCACCGCGACCTGCAGCTGTTCCACCCCTGGGACCTCACCAGCGAGGCCGCGGCCGAACTGGCGATGCAGTGCGAAGAGGCGGCGCTGCGCACGCACAAGCGCATCACCAACAGCGAGGGCGCGGGCGTCTCGGCCCAGCAAAGCCATTTCTTCAGCGCCCACACCAATGGTTTCCGTGGCGGCTACGCCAGCTCGCGCCACAGCCTGTCGGTGGCGCCCATCGCCTCTCTGCCCGGCCGCAATGGCGAGATGCAGCGTGACGCCTGGTACAGCTCCATGCGCAACGCCAAAGACCTGGCCTCGCCCGAGGCCGTGGGCCGCTATGCGGCCCAGCGCGCCCTGAGCCGCCTGGGCAGCCGCAAGATCCCGACCACCGAATGCCCGGTGCTGTTCGAGTCCACGCTGGCGGCAGGCCTGCTGGGCAGCTTCGTGCAGGCCGTCAGCGGCGGCGCGCTGTACCGCCGCAGCACCTTCCTGCTCGACTCGCTGGGCAAGCCCGTCTTCCCCAAGCACATCGACATCACGGAAGACCCCTTCATCCTCGGTGGCAAGGGCAGCTCGCCCTTCGACGAGGAAGGCGTGCGCGTGCAGGCCCGCAAGGTGGTGGATGCCGGCCGCGTCGAGGGCTACTTCCTGTCCAGCTACTCGGCACGCAAGCTGGGCATGAAGACCACCGGCAATGCCGGCGGATCGCACAACCTGGTCCTTACCTCGCGCCGCACCAAGGCCGGCGACGACCTGCCCGCCATGCTCAAGAAACTGGGCACGGGCCTGTTCGTGATCGAACTCATGGGCCAGGGCGTGAACTACGTGACCGGCGACTACTCGCGCGGCGTCAGCGGCTTCTGGGTGGAGAACGGCGAAATCGCCTTCCCCGTGCATGAGATCACCATCGCCGGCAACCTCAAGGACATGCTCAAGGGCATCGAGGCCGTGGGCGCAGATGCCTACAACTACGGCGCCAAGACCGTGGGATCGATCCTGATCAACCGCATGAAGGTGGCGGGCAGCTGAGCGCTGGTCCCGCTCGAAAAATGAAGCGGCTTTTCGAAGCCGCTTTTTTGTGGCTCTACACCACGCGCTGCCTTTGCACGCCCAGCCCCTCGATCCCCAGCTCCATCACATCGCCAGCCTTCAGATAGCGCGGCGGCTTCATGCCCATTCCGACTCCCGGGGGCGTGCCGGTGATGATGAGGTCGCCCGGCTCCAGCGTCATCACGCGGCTGCAGTGGCTGATGAGTTCGGCGCAGCCAAAGATCATGGTGCGCGTGCTGCCGCTCTGGCGGCGCTCCCCGTTCACATCCAGCCATAGCTGCAGGGCTTGCGGATCAGGCACTTCGTCGCGCGTGACCAGCCAGGGGCCGATGGGGCCGAAGCGGTCGAAACCCTTGCCCTTGCTCCACTGGCCGCCGCTGCGTTCGATCTGGTATTCGCGCTCGGACACATCGTTGGCAAGGCAGTAGCCGGCCACATGCTCCAGCGCATCGGCCACGGACACGTTGCGCGCGCGCTCGCCGATGACGATGCCCAGTTCCACCTCCCAGTCCATGCGTGTGCTGCCCTCGGGCAGGGGGATATCGTCGTCGGGGCCGCAGGCGCAGCTGGGCCATTTGGCGAAGAGGATGGGCTCCTTCGGAATGGGCATGCCGGCTTCCTCGGCATGGTCGCGGTAGTTCAGGCCGATGGCGACGAACTTGGACATGCCGCTCCAGGGCATGCCGATGCGCACCGGGCCTTGCACCAGGGGCAGCCTGGCGGCGTCGATGGCGGCCAGGGCCCGCAGCGCCTCCCGGCCCAGCAGGCGGGGCGTGTAGTCGTCCAACAGGGCGGACAGGTCGCGGATCTGGCCTTCGGCATCCAGCAGGCCGGGCTTTTCCTGGCCCTCGGGGCCGAATCTCAGCAGTTTCATGGAATCTCCTGTGGTCTTTTGCATGCGTCCTAGTCGACCTGGATGCCAGCCTGCCGGATCAGCTGGTTCCAGCGCGTCAGGTCGGCTGCCGTCTGCAGGCGCAGTTCCTCGGCCGTGGGGGCGTAGACGCTGGCCCCCATTTTGCGGAATTTCTCGCGCAGCCCGGGCGCTGCCTGGGCCTTGTCCACGGCCTGGCGCATGCGTTCCACCTCCCTGGGGGGCGTGTTTCTGGGCGCGTACAGCGCAATCCACAGGTCGCCCACCAGGCCGGAAACGGTTTCGCGGGCCAGGGGCAGTTCGGGCAGGAATTCGCTGCGCTGTTCGGAGAACACGGCCAGGGCCTTGACATCGCGGCTGTTCAGATAGGGCATGGCCGAGGGCAGGGTGCTGATCAGCATCTGTATGCGCCCGGCCATCAGTTCGGTCATGGCCGGGGCCACGCCTCGGAAGGGGACATGGGAGACGTCCACCTTCTCGGCGCGCTTGAGGAACTCCATGAGGATGTGCGAATAGGTGCCGTTGCCGGCCGAGCCGAAGAAGTGCTTGCCGGGTTCGCGGCGCAGCGCCGCCAGCAGCTCGGGCAGGGTGGAGGGCGCAAAGTCCTTGTTGACCAACAGCACATGGGGCACGCTGGCGATGCCGGCCACGGGCACGAAGTCGCGCAGCGTGTCGAAGCCCGGGTTGGCGAACAGGCCGGGATTCATGGTGACGATGCTGGCCGAGGTCAGCAGCCAGATGTTGCTGTCGGCCTCGGCGCGTGCCACGTAGGCCGCGCCGACATTGCCCCCGCCGCCTCCCCGGTTCTCGACCACCACGGGCCGGTCGAGTTCGCCACGCAGCAGCGGCTCCATGACGCGCGCCACGATGTCGTTGGAGCCGCCCGGCGCGGCAGGCACCACCAGGGTGACCAGTTGCGCAGGGGCCGCGTGCGCTGGCAAAGAGAGCAGGGCGGCGTGGCCCAGGGCCGCCGCCGTGGCGAGCCTGGTGAGCAAGGTCCTGAGATAGGCCATGGTATGTCTCCTTCGTTGTATGGGCTGAGGGGTCATTCGGTCGGGGCGGGGTGATCGCTCCTGGCGCCCGGTGCTACCAGGTGCTGGTGCTCCCCCAGCGCAGGGCCCAGGCTGCGGATGGACCCGGGGGTGCGCGACAGGCGCGGAAAGACGCTGTGCATGGGCAGGGGCTGGCCGTCGGCATCGGTTATGCAGGTGATGCAGGCCCTGGCGCGCACATGCTCGTCGGCCAGCAACTGCTCCACGTCGAGCACCGGCCCCACGGTCACCTCCCATTGGCCGAAGTGCAGCAGGTTGTCCTGCAGGCTGCGCCGTGCCACAAAGCCGCCGATCAGCGCGTCCAGCGCATCGGCATGCCGCAGCCGCGCCGCGTTGGTGGCGAACCGGGGATCGCTGCACAGGTCCTTGCGGCCCATGGCCTCGAAAATCCGCTCGGCCATGCGCTGGGTGGAGCCCGACATCACCAGCCAGCGCCCGTCGGCGCACTGGTAGGCGTTGCGCGGCGCGGCGATGTCGGCGCGGTTGCCCTGCCGCCTTGGCCGCAGGCCGGTGCGCTGGAAGATGGCGGGGTCGGGGCCCAGCACGGCCAGCATGGGTTCCAGCAGCGACAGGTCCACCACCTGGCCGCAGCCGCCATGGGTTTCCACCTCGCGCAGCGCGAACATGGTGGCGCCCACGCCGGCCAGGCCCGCGATCATGTCGGCCAGGCCGAGGTTGGGCAAGGCAGGCGGCTTGTCAGGAAAGCCGTTCTTTTCGGCAAAGCCCGAGAAGGCCTCGACCAGGGTGCCGAAGCCGGGCCGTTGCGCATAGGGGCCGGTCTGGCCCCAGCCCGAGATGCGCACGATCACCAGCCGGGGATTGCGCTGCAGCAGCACGTCGGGTCCCAGCCCGAACTTTTCCAGGGCGCCGTGGCGAAAGCTCTCCACCAGGACCTGTGCCGATTCGGCCAGTTGCAGCAGGCTTTGCACATCGGCCCCGTCATGCAGGTCCAGGCAGATGCTTTTCTTGTTGCGCGCGTAGATCTGCCACCACAGCGGCTGGCCGTCGTTCTTCCAGTCGCGCAGGGTGTCGCCGCGTGGCGCCTCGACCTTGATGACTTCGGCGCCGAAGTCGGCCAGTTGCAGCGTGAGCATGTTGCCTGCAGCCAGGCGCGACAGGTCGAGCACGCGGATGCCGCGCAGGGGGAGGGCGCCTGTGTTGTCCGTGGCGTTCATGCGGCTTCTCCGGCGCTGCGCAGCAGCTGGCGTGCGCGCTCGGCAATGGGGGCATCGACCATGCGGCCGCCAACGGCCACGGCGCCCTGTCCCTGCGCCAGCGCCTGTTCATAGGCCAGCACGGTGTCGCGCGCCTGGCGCAGATCCTCTTCGCTGGCGCCGAAGGCTGCGTGCACGGCGGCCAACTGGGCCGGGTGGATGCAGGCGGCACCCTGCATGCCCAGGGCGCGGGAGAGCCGGGCCAGTTCGCCGAACTGTGCGAGATCGGCATAGCCGCCGATGCTGCCCGCCAGCCCCACGGGATGCAGCCCGGCTGCCACGGCCGCGATGACCACGGCCTGTGCCGGCATGGCAAGGGCCTGGGGCGTGGGCGCTACGCCCAATGCGGTGGCGAAATCCTCGCCGCCAAAGGCCAGGGAGACCAGCCGGGGCGAGGCCCGGGCAATGTCCTGCAGGCGCAGCAGCCCGGCGGGCGTCTCCACGATGGCCTGCAGCAGCACCGGCGGGCTGCCGTGGATATCGGCCAGCGCCGCGATGCGCTGCACATCGGCGGCAGATTCCACCTTGGGGATGACCAGGCCATCGCAACCCGCCTGCAAGGCGGCCTCGGTATCGGCCTGTGCCAATGCCGTGTCCGCGTTGATGCGCACCAGCACGGGGCACTGCCCGCGCAGGCTGGCGATGGCCGGTTGCAGCATGGCGCGGGCCTGCTCCTTCTGCGCGGGTGCAATGGCGTCTTCCAGGTCCAGTACGAGGGCATCGGCACCGCGCCGCCCTGCGCTGGCCAGCATGCGTGCGGAGGTGGCAGGAACGTACAGCAGGGATCGGGGGTGGAACGGCATGGGCTTGGGTACGGGAGTGGCGGTGAGCACAATGTAGGCAGCAGCTCGCAGCGCATGGCTGAGGAATTCAGAACCCGCCTTCGTGCAAATCGAAACCCAATCGAAACCCTCTTCGGACATGACATGGAATTGCGCCAGCTCAGATACCTGATTGCCGTGATCGATGCCCAGAGCATTACCCGCGCCTGCGATGTGCTGCACGTGGTGCCATCGGCCGTGAGCCACCAGCTCAAGCTGCTGGAGCAGGAACTGCAAAGCACGCTGCTGGTGCGCGGCGCGCTGGGCGTACAGCCCACGGCCACCGGCCGGCTGCTGTACGGCCAGGCGCAAGCCATACTGCGGCAGGTGGCCGATGCGCGGGCCTGCGTTCAGGTCGAGGAATCGCAGGTGGCCGGTTCGGTATCGGTGGCCATTGCGGGCAGCATCGCCCAGGTGCTGGCCGTTCCCCTGCTGGCCGCCTGCCGTGAGCGCTGGCCGGCCGTCATCCTGTCCATCCACGAAGGGCTGAGCGGCCATCTGGTGGAGGGCGTGCACAGCGGCCGCTTCGACATGGGGGTGCTCTATGCGTCGGAGGCCACGGCGAAGCTGGAGACCCGGCCCCTGGTACGCGAGCCTTTCTTCTTTGGCTGCGCCCGTTCCCTGGCGCCCGAGGCGGATGGCAAGCCCATGTCGCTGCAGGATCTGGCCCGGCATCCGCTGCTGCTGCCCAGCCTGCCCAATGCCACGCGCAGCGCGCTGGACCGGGCCTTTGCGCTGCTGGACACCGGCTACCAGGTGGCAGGCGAGGTGAACTCCACCGCGACCCAGATCGGGGCGGTGCGCGCGGGGCTGGGCGCCAGTGTGCTGCCGTGGATCAGCCTGCGCATGCTGCGGCCACGGCGCTCCATGGTGATCCGCCCCCTCGACGTCGGGTACCTCTACCGCGACGTGCTCACGGCCACGAAGCCGCAGGCCGTTCGCAGCCGGGCCAGCGCCATGGTGCTGTCTCAGCTGGAACACCTGCTGCGGGATATCTACGCGCCCCTGGCTTCCGACCGCTGAACGCTGAACGCTGGCAGCCCGGTGCCCGCATGCCGGCAAGGCCCTGTCCTACTGGATGTGCAGGGTTTTGGAAGGCGGCACAGATGATTCAAATTGTCAAATTTGTTCCTGAATGTGTTTCTTCCGCGCCAGCAGTCTGGCCGGTTTGCGTAGGTGGTTCGAGGGAGAGCGACGTGGGTTTTCTGAGGCGTGTGAAGTTGGGAACCATGCTGGGCATGGGTTTTTTCGCGGTGATCGTGGTTTGCGTATGTGTGGCGGCCTTCGGCTGGATGAAGTTGCATGAACAGGGCGAGCAGTTGCGCGTGCTGGCCGAGGACCGCATGGGCAATCTGGCCCGGCTGCAATTGCTCAAGGACAACGCCAATGTCTCGGCGCGGGTGGTGCGCAATCTGGCGCTGATCACCGACCCGACGCAGATGACGGAGGAGAGCGGCCGGCTGGACGAGGTGGTTGCCAGGAACAGCCTTGTCATGAAGGAACTGGACCAGCGCCTGCAGACCGAGCAGGCGCGCCGGCTCTTTGCCGACATACGGCAGGCGCGCCAGCCTTTCGTGGAGACCATGCGCCAGGCCGGTGACCTGGGCATCGGCAACCAGGGCGATGCGGCCAGGGATCTGATCATGGGACGCCTGCGCTCCTTGCAGGCGACCTATTTCGATGCGGTCGAGGCGCTGGTCGATTACCAGAAGGCACAGACGCAGGCGTCGGTGGACGGCTCCCTGCGCAGCGTGGCAGAAGACGGCGTGGCCATGCTGGTGCTGACGCTGCTGGCCGCCGCGCTGGGCGGTCTGGTGGCCTGGATGATCACCAGGACGGTCAAGCAGCAACTGGGCGGCGAGCCGTCCTATGCCGCCGAGGTGGCGCGACAGATCGCACAGGGCGACTTGTCCGTGCGGGTGCAACTGGCGCCCAGAGATGCCTCCAGCCTGCTGCGCGCCATGGAGGACATGCGCGCCGGCTTGGCGCGCGTGGTCGCCGATGTGCGGCAAAGCAGCGAATCCATTGCGACCGGCGCCAGCCAGATCGCCTCGGGCAATGCGGACCTGAGCCAGCGCACGGAAGAGCAGGCCAGCAACCTGGAGCAGACCGCTGCCTCCATGGAGGAGATGAACGCCACCGTCAAGCTCAATGCCGATACGGTGCGTACCGCCACCCAGCTGGCCGCATCGTCGAGCCAGGCGGCCGCTGGCGGCGGCAAGATCGTGGGCCGCGTTGTGGCCACCATGGAGCAGATCACCGCGAGTTCCCGGAAGATCGAAGACATCATCGGCGTAATCGACTCCATTGCCTTCCAGACCAACATCCTGGCGCTCAATGCCGCCGTGGAGGCAGCGCGGGCGGGCGAGCAAGGGCGTGGCTTTGCCGTGGTGGCATCCGAAGTGCGCAGCCTGGCCCAGCGCAGCGCGGGGGCGGCCAAGGAGATCAAGGCCCTGATAGGCGAGAGCGTGTCCAAGGTGGACGAGGGCTCGGGCCTGGTGGGCGAGGCGGGCTCCGCGATGAAGGACATCGTCCAGCAGGCGCAGCGCGTTGCCGACCTGATCGGCGAGATAGGCGCGGCCACGGCCGAGCAGGCCGATGGTGTGGCTCAGGTGGGCGACGCCGTCGTACAGCTTGACCAGGTCACGCAGCAGAACGCGGCCCTGGTGGAGGAGTCGGCGGCGGCTGCCGCGAGCCTGAACGCGCAGGCTGCCCGACTGGTCGATCTGGTCAGTCTGTTCAAGCTGGACGGGCTGTCCTCGCCGGCCGATCCGGCCCCGGTCGCGAAGCCCGCTGCGGCATCCGGCGTGCGTGGTCTGCCTTCAGGTGCCGAAAGGTCGCCTCGCCAGTCCGGGGCCCAGGCCGCGATGCGGGGCGACAGCAGATCGATATCCATGGCAGCGCGGGTGCCTGGCCCCCGCGCTGCGGCCGAGCGCGCTGATGAGAACTGGGAAGTGTTCTGACCCTGCGCTCATCGGGCCGCGTTGTAGTACCAGTGCAGCGGCTGGCAGTCCATGTCGGGACGGCCAGACCCTGCATAGGCCTGCAGGCAGTCGGCATGGGCCTGGATTTCCGCCCGCTCCGCTGCAGACAGCGTTCGCAGAACTGTATCGGCCGCAAGTGCGGAACGATAGAGGCGAAGGGCTCCCGCCATATCGGCCTCCAGCTTTTCCTGTATGTTGCCCTCCCGTTGCCGCACCATGGCGAGCCCCCTCAGATGGGCCTCAATGTACTCGTGCAAGGCCTCTGGGCCCGGATAGAGCAGCATGCTTGCCCCGAAGGATTTTGCGGCGGGGGACCAGGCAGCCCGCGCCTTGTCTTTCATGCCAAGCTGGAAGAAGCGTTTTGCGTCGGTTTGATCGACATTTTTGTTGGCTTGCAGCCAAGTCGTAACGAATTCGGGGTCGCTGACTTTTTCTTGGGGTAGAAATTGCCGATCCTGCTCTGCTTGATGAAAACAGCCGGTAGCTATTGTTGATGCTGTTAACAGCAAAATTGTGAGCCACATTTCTTTCATTTGATGAACTTCCTGATTGAATATTCTGGTCCATGTACTGGGAATAGATGGTGATCTGAATAACTAGCGTATGACGCAGACTGTGCCAACAGTTATTCCATCCCCGTTTCGGCACAGAATAAGATATTGATAAAGTTTCGTCCAGTCGGCTGGCGAGACGGTAATGCAGCCCTGGCTGATCATCCCAGGGTGCAGGTATCTGTCATCCTTTCCTGGAATAGCCGGGCCACGACCGAGATAGAACCAGTTCTTGGCGTAGATAGTTTGACTTAAATACCTCTGATCGCTAGGGTGCGGGAAGTCTGGTATTTGTATGGGATATGTTCCGGATTTTATGGGGTTGTTTCCATCAGTGAAGGCACTTGTACGTCCCCCTGGGTAAGTCAGGATTTTCCGGCTCGGGCTGAATTGAATATTTGCTGCTGGCCTGTATGAAGGCTGCTGTATTTTCAAGTGTCCGGTTTTTACGGAAAACCTGTTCCCTCTTTCCACCCCCTCCTTGACGATGAAGTGGTCTCGCCCATTCGAGGAGGACTCCAATTCGGTGGCAATATGCTCGGGCAACGCAATGATGATCCCCGAAGGCTCGCGCCTGACATTGAGCCAGCCGTCCATTCCTGCACTGGTATATCTTCTTTCCGCCATTGCCCCTCCCAGGATTTGAAGCGTCCGCAGACATCGTTGTGAGATGCCGATTGTGTGCGGATTGATCTTCAATTGGGGAGGGAATTGAAGGGGGAAGAAAATTTCCAGAATGATCCTAGGATTTATGAATCACGGTGATTGGAGTAAGGAATGCCATGGCGCCCATGGCCCGCCACTCGATTGCTCGAGAGTGGCGGGTTTCAATGGCTCATGCAGCCGGCTGGGGTGGTGTCTGCTGCGCCGGCTGCCCCGCTGCCTGGGCCGGCAGGTTGCGCACATGCAGGTCCAGCTGCGGGAAGGCCACGGCAATGCCTGCGGCCTTGAGGCGGTCGTTGATGCGGCGGTTGAGGTCGTGGCGCACGGGCAGGCGGTCTTCGACCTTGCCCACGTAGGCGCGCAGCTCGAACCGCTGGCCGTTGCCTTCCAGCGCCATGAACCAGCAGTTGGGCTCGGGCTCGCGCAGCACCTGCGGGTGTTCCCTGGCAATGCCCAGCAGCATGTCGCGCACCTGGGCGGGGTCATTGCCGTGGGCCACGGGCACGTCGATCACCAGGCGGGTCACGTCGTCGCTCAAGGTCCAGTTCGTCACCTGGCCGGTGATGAAGGTCTTGTTGGGGATGACGATTTCCTTGTTGTCGAAGTCCAGCACCGTGGTGGCCCGCGTGCGGATGCGCGTGACGGTGCCGGTGAGGGTGTCGATGGTGATGACATCGCCCACGCGGAAGGGCCGCTCCACCAGCAGGATCAGGCCCGAGACGAAGTTGGCGAAGATCTCCTGCAGGCCAAAGCCCAGGCCCACGGTGAGCGCCGCCACCATCCACTGCAGCTGGCCCCAGCGCAGGCCCAGCAGCGTGAAGGCGCTGACCGTGCCGGCAATGGTGATGGCGTAGCGCGCCAGCGTGGCCAGGGTGTAGCGCGCGGAGCTGCTGATGCGGTTGGAGGCCGACAGCGTCACTTCCAGCAGGCCTGGCAGGTTGCGTGCGAAGCTGAAGGTGAGCAGCAGGATCATCACGCCCAGCAGAGCGTCCATCAGGCTCACGGGGGCGGCATGCGCGATGCCGTCGGCGCCGGTGTTGGTGGTGTACCAGAGCACCACGCCCTCGGAGCGCAGCAGCGCGGGCAGCACGGGCAGCCAGGCGTAGACCAGGGTCAGCACGACCAGCACCTGCTGCAGCAGGCCCAGCAGCCTGTGCGCCTGGGCGCCCACGGTGACCAGTGCCATCTGGGTGGCTTCGTCGGTGGGGGCCTTGCCGGTATCGACCCCCGCGCCGCTCTGCGCCAGCCTGGCGGCTTCGCGCAGGCGGTTCAGTGCCAGGCGCCGTTCGCCCAGCAGCAGCCAGCGCCGCAGCAGGTTGACCACGACCTCGACCGCGCCCAGGAACACGAAGCTGGCCATCAGGGCCTGGATGAATTCGGTGGCCGTGTAGACATAGCCGAGCACGATGCCCACGGCCAGCGCGCTGAGCATGAGCATCAGCACCACGCTGACGATCTGGCCCCAGTGCAGGCCCGGGCGCTTTTGCTGCATGACGCGGCGGAAGTACAGCCAGGCCATCCATGCCAGGCCCAGCGAGAGCATGAGGATGGAGATGCGCCCCCAGGTACTGATGGCGTGGTTGTCGTGGCTGTAGAAGGCCAGGCCTCCCAGCAGCTCGGCGGGCACGATCAGCCAGGCGGCGCGGCGCACCATCTGGCGCAGCATCTGCACGCGCCCGGCCGGCCAGCCGAAGTGGGCCAGTGCCAGCCCGCCCGGGCAGAACAGGGCGTTGAGCAAGGTGGCCACGAAGATGAAATCGCTGAGCTGGACCAGGGTGGCGCCCAGTGGCTCCAGCGCCGTGCCCACGGTTTCGGGACCTTGCAGCAGGCTGCCCAGCGCCGCGGCCGCGAAGCTCCAGGGCAGGGTGTAGAGCAGGCTCCAGCCCAGCGCGAGCAGGCTCAACCCGAAGTGGTCGCGCATGAAGTCGCCCACGCGCACGGCGATGGACTGCAGCTGGCGCAGCGCGTAGCGGCGCAGGCCCAGCAGCAGGGCCACGATCAGGCCGACGGCGCCAAAGGCCCAGGGGTCGTTCCAGATGCTGGCGGCCAGGGCGCGCGCGGTTTTCCAGGGCGAGCTGCTGCCCTCGATGTCCTGCTCCAGTGCCTGCCACTCGCTGAGCCAGGTGCGGTCCATGGGGCGATGGCTGGGGAACCACAGCAGTTCCTTGTCCAGCACCTGGCGCAGTTCGTTGCCGCTGCGCAGGGCGGCGCGCAGCGCTTCATCGGTCTGCTCCAGCACGGCAATGCGGCGCAGCAATACGGGCTGCAGTTGATCGGTGAGCGCCACCTGCCGGGCGAGCAGGGCGGTCTGCTGTGCGGAGATGGAGGCATTCGCGGCATTGCCGGGAATGGCGGGGCTGGCGGCCGGCTCCGGTGCCGCCGCGCTGCCTGCATCCGCAGCGTCGGCGGGGGGCTGTGCGGCCGTGTCGGCGCCTGGGTTCTGGCGCCATTTGCTGGAGTTGAACAGCGTCAGCCGCAGCTCGGCCAGCTGGCGCTGCACGGCGCGGTGCCGGGCCTGCAAGGTGCTGCCCGACGATAGCTCCACCCGCTGCTGCCACAGCCACTGGCCCACGGCAGCGCTGCCACCGCCCAGGCGCAGACGTGCCTGTGTGTCGCGCAGCGTGGCGCTCAATTGGTCGCGGACATATTCGTCGTTGGCCAGGGTCTTGCGCTCCTGCGCCAGCTCATTGGAGTTCTTGAGGATCTGCGCGGCCAGCGCGGCGTTGCGCTGGGCCAGGTCGCGGACGGCGGGATCGGCGGTGGAGGCGTGCTGGGCGGCCAGCTCCATCTCCTGCACCTGCTGCTCCAGCTGCTGGCGGCTGCGCTCGGCAATGCGCTGGGTCAGCCAGGCGGCGCGCGGCATGCGCTCCAGCAGCTCGCGGCGCTGGGCCTGCAGCTGGGCGGCCAGCAGGCGCTGGCGGGCTTCGATGGTGGACTGCTCTTCCTGGCGCAGCGCCAGCTCCAGCAGGGCGCGGCGGTGCTCTGCGCTGCGCCGTGTCTGGCGGGCCTGGGTGAGGTCCGTGGCCTCGCCGGGCTCGGCGGTCACGGGCTCCGCGTTTTCCTGGGCGCGCTGCTGCAGGATGGACAGATCGAGGCGTCCCGGGCCCGGTTGTGAGACCAGGTTGGCCTGGTCGGCTGCGGATTTCTCGATGCCCACCTTGAGTGCGGCGATGGCATCGCGCTCATCGGCCAGCAGCCGCTCCAGCACTTCCTGGCTGGCGTTGCTGGGAATGCGTTCCTTCCAGCGCTCGAACAGGCCGCCCAGTTGCTCGTCGCTCAGCGGGGCGGGCAGGGCAGGCACGGGCGTGCGTGCCCGGGCGCGCAGGCGGTCCAGTTCCTGCGCCAGCGCATCGGCCTCCTTGGTGGCCGATGCGGCGGCGTCCAACTGGGCCTGAATGGCATTGCGGCGGTCCTGGTTCGAGGCCGATCCGCCCGCCAATGTGCCCTGCAAGGCCCCCAAAGGGCCTGCTGCCGGTGCGGCCTTGGCAAGGCCCGGCAGCAGCAGGGCAAGCAGAAGGGCCAGTGCCCACAACAGCGGCATCAGCGTGCCCGCAGGCAGGTTGCCGCAGGGGCGATCAACGGGGTGGATAGGGTTCTCGGCAAGAGACATGGGTTCTGAATTCGGGCCTGAGCCGCTGTGTGAGTGCGGACTATCATTCATCAAAAGTGGGAGCGCCAGGCGCTGTATTCACGGGCCTTGCTGCAGACCCGGCTGGCCGACTTCACTGTTCCCGCCATGCAAAAAACGGGGTAGTCCAGGAACCTGACATTGTGACCTCGCCAGCGATGCAGGCATGTGGGACGTAGGTGCTATTCAAAGCCGATGCAAGGTGCTACAACAGTTCCACACGGTAGCGAATGCCTTGCAACTTCGCGGCACTGTTCGCCCTCGGGTGCCGCCGGGAGAGGTCGTATGGATGTCATCAGCAACTCGGCTGCACGTTACGTTCGCCTTCGCGAAGAAGAGATGTCGCTGGACGAATTTCTCGCCCTGTGCCAGCGCGATCCCATGGCCTACGAGGGCGCTGCCCAGCGCATGCTGGCAGCCATCGGCGAACCTGAAATGGTGGATACGCGCAATGATCCACGACAGTCGCGGCTGTTTGCCAACAAGGTCATCCGGCGCTATCCGGCCTTCGCCGAGTTCTACGGCATGGAGGACTCCATCGAGCAGGTGGTGAGCTTCTTCCGCCATGCGGCCCAGGGCCTGGAAGAGCGCAAGCAGATCCTCTATCTGCTGGGCCCCGTGGGCGGCGGCAAGAGCTCCATCGCCGAGCGCCTCAAATACCTGATGCAGAAAGTGCCGTTCTATGCCCTCAAGGGCTCGCCCGTGAACGAGTCGCCGCTGGGCCTGTTCGACCCCGTGGAGGACGGGCCGCTGCTGGAGGAGCAGTTCGGCATCCCCCGGCGCTGCCTCAACCATGTGCTGTCGCCCTGGGCCGTCAAGCGCCTGGAGGAGCTGGGCGGCGACATCCGCCAGTTCCGCGTGGTCAAGCGCTACCCCAGCATCTCCAGGCAGGTGGGCATTGCCAAGACCGAGCCCGGTGACGAGAACAACCAGGACATCTCCAGCCTGGTGGGCAAGGTGGACATCCGCAAGCTGGAGAATTTTGCCCAGGACGATACCGACGCCTACAGCTACTCGGGCGGCCTGTGCCTGGCCAACCAGGGCCTGCTGGAGTTCGTGGAAATGTTCAAGGCGCCCATCAAGGTGCTGCACCCGCTGCTGACGGCCACGCAGGAGAGCAACTACAAGGGAACGGAGGGCTTTGGTGCCATTCCATTCGACGGCATGGTGCTGGCCCACAGCAACGAGAGCGAGTGGAAGGCCTTTCGCAACAACCGCAACAACGAGGCTTTCCTGGACCGGGTCTACATCGTCAAGGTGCCCTATTGCCTGCGTGTCTCCGAGGAAGTGCGCATCTACGAGAAGCTGATCCGCGAGTCTTCGCTGGCCAGCGCCGTGTGCGCGCCCGGCACGCTCAAGATGATGGCCCAGTTCGCCGTGCTCACGCGCCTGAAGGAGCCCGAGAACTCCAGCATCTTCAGCAAGATGCAGGTCTATGACGGCGAAAGCCTCAAGGACACGGACCCGCGCGCCAAGAGCTTCCAGGAGTACCGCGACTATGCGGGCGTGGACGAAGGCATGTCGGGCATCTCCACGCGCTTCGCGTTCAAGATCCTGTCCAAGGTCTTCAACTACGACAGCACCGAGGTGGCAGCCAACCCGGTCCACCTGATGTATGTGCTGGAGCAGCAGATCGAGCGCGAGCAGTTCCCGGCCGAGCTGGAGACCAAGTACACCAGCTACATCAAGGAGTACCTGTCGCCGCACTATGCCGAGTTCATCGGCAAGGAAATCCAGACCGCCTATCTGGAGAGCTACAGCGAGTACGGCCAGAACATCTTCGACCGCTACGTCACCTACGCCGACTACTGGATACAGGACAGCGAGTACCGCGACAACGATACCGGCGAGGCCTTCGACCGCAACGCGCTCAACGCCGAGATGGAGAAGGTGGAGAAGCCCGCAGGCATTGCCAATGCCAAGGACTTCCGCAACGAGATCGTCAACTTCGTGCTGCGCGCGCGGGCCAACAACCAGGGCAAGAACCCCAGCTGGACCAGCTACGAGAAGCTGCGCGTGGTGATCGAGAAGAAGATGTTCTCCAACACCGAGGAGCTGCTGCCCGTGATCAGCTTCAATGCCAAGGCCAGTGCCGAGGACGCGCGCAAGCACGAGGACTTCGTCACCCGGATGGAGGCCAAGGGCTACACGTCCAAGCAGGTGCGCCTGCTGTGCGAGTGGTACCTGCGCGTTCGCAAGAGCAACTGACGGGTGGGGCGCCGCCTTGCGGCGCATCCAGGCTGGGGGGAACAGATGGCATTGCAAATCATCGATCGCAGGCTGGCCGGCAAGAACAAGTCGGTGGGCAACCGCGAGCGCTTCGTGCGGCGCTACAAGGAGCAGATCACCGAGGCGGTGCGTCGCGCCGTGAACAAGCGCGGCATCCGCCACATGGAGGAGTCCGAGAGCGTGGCCATTCCACGCAAGGACATCCGCGAGCCCGTGTTCCACCACGGCCAGGGCGGCATCCATGACACCGTGCACCCGGGCAACACCGAGCATGTGCGCGGCGACCGCATCGCGCGGCCGCAGGGCGGGGCAGGCGGCGGCGGCTCCCAGGCCAGCGACAGCGGCGAGGGCGAGGACGACTTCACCTTCACCCTGACCAAGGAAGAGTTCATGGAACTGTTCTTTGAAGACCTGGCCCTGCCGCGCCTGCTGCGAACCCACATCGGCAACACCCTGCAGTACAAGATGCGTCGCGCCGGCTACAGCCACGACGGCACGCCGCACAACCTGGCCCTGCTGCGTACCATGCGCGGCGCCCTGGGCCGGCGCATTGCGCTGACCAAGGCGCCGCACCGCGAGCTCATGGCCCTGGAGGCGCAGCTCGAGGCACTGCTGGCGCAGGACGACGGCACCAGCGAGGCGGCGGTCGAGCTGCAGCAGCGCATCGATGCCCTGAAGCTGCGCATGGGCACGGTGGCCTTTCTCGACCCCATCGACCTGCGGTTTCGCAACCGCACGCGCGTGCCCGCGCCCATCAGCCAGGCCGTGATGTTCTGCGTGATGGATGTGTCCGGCTCCATGGACCAGGATCGCAAGGACCTGGCCAAGCGCTTCTTCATCCTGCTGTACCTGTTTCTGACGCGGCACTACGAGAAGATCGACATCGTCTTCATCCGCCACCACACGCAGGCGGCCGAGGTCAGCGAGGACGAGTTCTTCCACTCGCAGGAAAGCGGCGGCACCGTGGTCAGCAGTGCGCTGGTGCTGCTGGACCAGATCATCCGTGCGCGCTACCCGTCGGGCGACTGGAACATCTACGTGGCCCAGGCCAGCGACGGCGACAACTTCGGCGACGACGGCTCCAACTGCCGCAACCTGCTGGTCGAGAAGATCCTGCCGCTGGTGCGCTACTTCGCCTATGTGCAGGTGGTGCAGGAAGAGCAGAGCCTGTGGCAGGAGTACAGCCAGGTGCTGCCGCTGTTCTCGCACTTCGCCATGCGCAAGGTGTCGGATGCCAGCGAGATCTATCCCGTGTTCCGCGACCTGTTCAAGAAAGAGGGGGTATCGGTATGAACCTCTCTCAATACCCCGTGCTGGCGCCCCGCCATGCCACGCCGCACTGGAAATCGTCACTGGCGAACGAGCGGGCGCCGCGCGGCGTGCCGTCCGCGCCGCTGCCGGCCGGCAAGCGCCCGGAGCACCCCCTGCCCGATCCCAGCGACTGGACCTTCGAGCTCATCGAGTGCTACCACGCAGCCATTGCGGCCACGGCCGAGCGCTATGGCCTGGACACCTATCCCAACCAGCTGGAAGTCATCTCTGCCGAACAGATGATGGACGCCTACGCCAGCGTGGGCATGCCCGTGGGCTACCGCCACTGGAGCTATGGCAAGGAGTACATGGCGACCGAGCGGCGCTACCGGCGCGGCCACATGGGTCTGGCCTACGAGATCGTCATCAACTCCAATCCCTGCATCAGCTACCTGATGGAGGAGAACACCACGGCCATGCAGGCCCTGGTGATCGCCCACGCGGCCTACGGGCACAACAGCTTCTTCAAGAACAACTACCTGTTCGGCATGTGGACGGATGCGGGCAGCATCATCGACTACCTGGTCTATGCGCGGGACTTCATCTCCCAGTGCGAGGAGCGCCACGGCCTCACGACCGTGGAGCAGTGGCTGGACTCCTGCCACGCCCTGTCCAACCTGGGCGTGGACCGCTACCGCCGCCCCTCCAAGAAGAGCCTGGCGCGAGAGCGGGCCGAGCGCGAGCAGCGCGAGGCCTACGCCCAGCAGCAGGTCAACGAGCTGTGGCGCACCCTGCCGGCCCGCCCGGGCAAGGACAGCGCGGCGCAGCACAGCGAGCGCTTTCCCAAGGAGCCCGAGGAAAACCTGCTGTACTTCATCGAGAAGAACGCCCCCTTGCTGGAGCCCTGGCAGCGCGAGATCGTGCGCATCGTGCGCAAGATCGCCCAGTACTTCTACCCGCAGCGCCAGACCCAGGTGATGAACGAGGGCTGGGCCACGTTCTGGCACTACACCCTGCTCAACACCCTGTACGACGAAGGCTGGCTGACCGACGGCGTGATGATCGAGTGGCTGTCCTCCCACACCAACGTGATCTACCAGCCGCCCGCCGGCCACCGCGCCTATAGCGGCATCAATCCCTATGCGCTGGGCTTTGCCATGTACCGCGACATCCGGCGCATCTGCCAGGACCCGACCGAGGAAGACCGCCGCTGGTTCCCCGACCTGGCAGGCACGCCCTGGCTGCCGGCGCTGCACCATGCCATGCAGAACTTCAAGGACGAGAGCTTTGTCGGCCAGTACCTGAGCCCGCAGCTGATGCGCGACATGCGCCTGTTCTCCATCCATGACGATGCCAGCGAGCGCGAGCTGCTGGTCAGCGCCATCCACGACGACGACGGCTACCGCACCCTGCGCCAGACCCTGTCCCAGCAATACGACCTGGGCGCGCGCGAGCCCAATATCCAGGTCTGGAACGTGAACTTGCGTGGCGACCGCTGCCTGACCCTGCGCCACACGCGCTACCAGGGCCGGCCCCTGTCCGACGATACGCTGGAAGTGCTCAAGCACGCTGCGCGCCTGTGGGGCTTTGGCGTGCAGCTGGAAAGCGTCAACGGCGATGGCGACGCGCCCGTGCTGCTGCACTCCGTGCCCGCGCCGCCTGCCTGATCAAGGACGACGCTAGCGCAGCGTGCCGATGTACTTGCGGTTTTCCGCGCGCTGGCGCATCAGCTCGCCGGCGCGCTGCATGAGCGGCGAGCGCTCGGCGGGCCCGGCCAGCGCGGCATTCCAGGCGGCTTCGAAGCGATGGGTCCAGTCCACCAGTTCGGGCGTGCTGCGCGCCCCTTCCTGCTCCCGGGCGAAGCGGATGATTTCGGCGGCGTACTCGGCATTGGCCGCCAGCCATTCGGTATCGGTCACGCGGCCGCAGCTTCTGCGCAGCAGCACATGCAGGTGCGCGGCGATGGCCAGGAGTTCGCTTTCGGGCATGTCTTGGTCACTCCTTCAGTTGGAAGATCCTCGGTCCGCTTGAATCGCTCGGACGTTCAGCCTTGCAGCCGCTCATCCGCCCAGGCGCTCGCGGTGCAGCGCCAGGTCCAGTCCCTGCAGCTCGCTTTCCTCGTCCACGCGCAGGCCGATCAGCATGTCCAGCAGCCACAGCAGCACGGCCGTGGCCACCAGCGTGAACAAGGCCACGGCCAGCACGCTCACGGCCTGGGTGAGCACGCTGCCCTGCACGCCGCCGATCTGCGGGCTGGCAAACAGGCCCGTGAGCAGCGAGCCCACGATGCCGCCCACGCCGTGCACGCCAAACACATCCAGCGAATCGTCCGCGCCCAGCAACCGCTTGAGGCCGGTGGCGCCCCAGTAGCAGGCAATGCCGGCGATCAGGCCGATGCACAGCGCCGACAGCGGCGTCACGAAGCCGGCCGCCGGCGTGATCGCCACCAGCCCGCCCACCAGGCCCGAGCACAGCCCCAGCAGCGTGGCCTTGCCGCGCACCACGTACTCGGCCAGGGACCAGGCCAGCGCGCCCGCGCTGGCGGCAATGTGGGTGACGGCCAGCGCCAGGGCTGCCCGGCTGTCCCCGGCCAGCGATGAGCCTGCGTTGAAGCCGAACCAGCCCATCCACAGCAGGGCTGCGCCCATCATGGTCAGGGCCAGGTTGTAGGGCTCGAAAGGCTCCTGCCCGTAGCCGCGGCGCGGCCGCAGGAACCAGGCGCAGACCAGCCCGGCCACGCCCGCGTTCACATGCACCACGGTGCCCCCGGCAAAGTCCAGCGCGCCCATGCGCGCCAGCCAGCCGCCCGGCTCCCACACCCAGTGCGCCACCGGCGCATAGACCAGCAGGCTCCACAGCCCCACGAAGATCAGCATGGCGCCAAAGCGCATGCGTTCCACCCAGGCGCCCACCAGCAGCGCCGCGGTGATCACCGCGAAGGCCAGCTGGAACATGGCATAGGCCGCCTCGGGCACATGCGGAGCCAGATGGCTCACGGCCACCAGTGCCTTGGCGGCGTTGAAATCCAGCCCCGCGAACCAGGCGCGCGAGTCACCGCCGATCCACGCATTGCCGGGCGCGAACGCCAGCGAATAGCCGAGTGCAAACCACAGAATGCTCACCAGGCAGGCAATCGCCACCACGCTGGCCATGGTGTTGAGCACGTTCTTGCGGCGCACCATTCCCGCATAGAACAGCGCAATGCCGGGCAGCGTCATCAGCAGCACCAGCACCGTGGCCGTCATCAGCCATACCGTGTCCACGGCGCTGATGGAATCCACGGCCACCAGCGATGGCCGGGTGATCACCGGCTCTGCCGCCTGCGCCACGCCCAGGGCCGCCGTCCATCCTCCCGCCACCAATGTTCTCAATGCCCGTGCGCACCTTTGCATGGAATGACTCCCTTGTTTGTTGTGGTCGTGGCTGCCATTGCCAGCCTGCAGCGGCTTTGCACAAGTCGTGCCAGCGCATGCAGGGCCATGGGCCGCCGCGCAATGCAGCCGGAACACCAAAACGGGAAAACAGCGAGTCAAAACAGGGCGGTCTGGCGGGCGGTGCACCATCACCGTGCGGTGGTGCTGCTCTTAAACTGCCTGCATGAATCGAAGAAATCTGATGCTTTGCGCGTTGTCCACCGGTGTGGTCGCCGGTCTGTCGGCCTGTCTTTCACCGGCGGCGCTGGCGGCTGCCGCGCTGCAGGACAAGAGCGAATGGGCGGGCATCTTTGCCGACCACCACGTTGAGGGCAGCATGGTCGTGATCGACGCCCGAAGCGACCCTGAAACCCTCCACGTCCACAACCGGGCGCGCGCGGCGCAGCGCTACTCGCCAGCCTCCACCTTCAAGATCCCGCACAGCCTGTTCGCGCTGGATGCTGGGCTGCTGCGGGACGAATTCCAGCGCATTCCCTGGGATGGCGTGAAGCGCCAGTTGCCGGCCTGGAATGCCGATCAGGACCTGCGCTCGGCCATGCGCAACTCCACCCTGTGGGTGTACGAAGGCTTTGCCAGGGAGCTTGGCAGTGCGCGTGAGGCTGCCTACATGCGCAAGATCGACTACGGCAATGCGCTGGCCACGGGCGAGGCGCCTTTCTGGGTGGAGGGCGACCTGGCCATCTCGGCGCTGGAGCAGGTGGCCTTCCTGCAGCGGCTGTACCGCAATCGGCTGCCCCTGCCGGTGGAGCACCAGCGGCTGGTGAAGGACGTGATGATCAACGAGGCAGGCCCGGACTGGATACTGCGCGCCAAAACCGGCTGGACTGGCCAGGTCGGCTGGTGGGTGGGCTGGGTGGAGTGGCCTGCCGGCCCCGTGTTCTTCGCCATGAACATGGACACGCCCCACCGGCTGGCCGACCTGCCCAAGCGCCAGGCCGTCACGCGCGACATCCTGCGCTCCATCAACGCGCTGCCCAAGGCGCCGTAGCGCACGGGACAAGGGCTATTGTCCCAGCCCATCAGTCCATCAGCCCATCAGGCCCGGTGGCCGCTTGTCGGCCTTGCGTTCCACGGGATTGGCCGTGAGCCAGTTGGACGGGTACTGGCGCATGAACTCGCGCGCCTTCTCCACGCGCGCGTTCAGCCAGGCGTCGTAGGCGCCCTCGTTGAGGATCGCCGGCATGCGCTTTTCGGCGCCGGGCTGCTGGTAGCGGTGCAGCAGCGCATGGCTGTTGGCGTTGACGGTGAGCAGGGCGTAGCTCCGCAGCACCTCGCCGTCCGGGCCCGTCCACTGCGCCCACACGCCGGCCACGCCCATGGGCTTGCCGTCGATGCGCGAGATGCGCGTGGGCAGGGCCTTGCCGTTGCGAAAGTCATCCTCGAAAAAGGCCGCCATGGGCACGATGCAGCGCTGGCCGTTGAGCCACGCATCGCGGAAGGCCTGGGCCGTGGACACGGTTTCGGAGCGCGCATTCACCAGCTTGAGGGCGCGCAGCCGGCCGTCCGAAGCCGACTTCACCCAGTGCGGCACCAGGCCCCACTGTGCTGCGACCAGCTCGCGTGCGGGAGTGCCGGGTGCTGCAGGCGGTGCGTCGGGAACAGCAGGTTCTGCCTGTCCAGCGGCTGCCTCTGCAGCCACGGCGACGCTGCGGATGAAAAAGCCGGACTTGCGCGGTGTCATGTTGCGCTCGCTGGCAGCGGGCGGCTCCACGTCGAAGGCGTCGCGGTAGGCGTCGGCTTGCGACAGGGATTCGTAGTGGGTACTCATGCGCGGATGGTACCTGCGTGCCGGAGCGAAATGGGGGAGTCGTGGGCGGCGCCGGACTTTCCCCCGCGATCAGACAGTGATCGTCCCGGTCAGGTAACGCGCACAGTGGCCGGCCACCTCCACGCTGGCATCGGTCACTTCGCAAAACAGCGTGCCCGTGCGCCGCGAGGCCTGGTGGCCGACCAGGCGGTTCTTGCCCAGCCTGCCCGCCCAGTAAGGGGCAAGCGCCGCATGGATGGAGCCGGTGACGGGATCTTCCTCGCCGCCGTTGGCGGGCCAGAAGTAGCGGCTCACGAAGTCATATGAGGCGCCAGCGTCGGCAGGCGCCGTCACCACCACATCCAGCGGCCCCAGCGACTTGAGGCGTTCCAGATCCGGCTTGACTGCCAGCACATCGGCCTCGGCGGCGTAGACTGCCACGTAGGCCTGCTGGTTCACCAGATAGGCGGCGGGCGCGGGCGTGAGGCCTTCGCGCAGCGCGGCAGGCGCCTCGTCCAGCGGCTTGGCATCGCGGCGCGGGAAGGTCATGACGATGCGTCCGCCATCCTCCTGCGTGGCGGTGACATTGCCCACGGCAGCGGCCCAGAACGTGATGCTGCGCAGCGCGGGGTCGGCCTCGAACAGCACGAAGGCGCTTGCCAGCGTGGCATGGCCGCAGAACGCGATTTCCGTGAGCGGGGAGAACCAGCGGATCTCGAAGGCGGCGCGATCGGCACTCCAGACCAGGAACGAGGTTTCCGACAGATTGTTCTCTGCGGCAATGGCCTGCAGCGTGGAATCGGCAAGCCATGCATCCAGGGGAACAACGGCGGCCTGATTCCCCTTGAATCGTTCGGATGTGAATGCGTCGATGACGTGGATGGGAAGTTGCATTTGCAAAAAGCCTTTGGATCGGATTCGTATGCAGCCGGTCATTGTCTCGGTCTCCAATGGCTGCGCGCGGATTCTACGGTCCTGCGGGGCAATGGCCGGGAATGGGCCAGGCATTGAGACTGATGCGCGGGTGCCGTCCTTTCTGGAAAACCCTGCTGTGGTTTGCAAGTGATCGTGAAAAATAGAATGAAGATTCGTTCTACTATCGGTTCCCATGCAAGACGAGGCTTGGACCTTCTTTCCGCATGCGGGATCGCGCCATGTGCAGACGCTGCGCGTGGCGCTCAGGTTGTTCGTGGAGCGGGGCTTCTTCAATACCTCGATACAGGAGTTGTGTGCCGAGGCCGGCGTGTCCATCGGTTTTTTCTACAACCACTTTGCCGACAAGGAAGGCATTGCGCGCGAGCTGTACCGGCATTTGCTGGCGCGCATGAATGTGCTGCTCGACGATATCGAGGAGCGGCACGCGGGCAGTACCGAGCGCTGCCGCGAGGTGCTGCGCATGCTGTTCGGGCTGGCAGAGGCCGAGCCCGAGGCCATGGGCTTCGTGGTCAATGCGCGGCACCGCGAGTTTCTGCCCGATGAGCAGGCCATCTGCTCGGCCTCGGCCTTTGTGCGCATGCGCGGCTTCGTGTTCGCGGGCATGGCCGATGGCGAGATCCGCCAG
Source organism: Delftia acidovorans (assembly GCA_031286585.1). Lineage (GTDB taxonomy): Bacteria > Pseudomonadota > Gammaproteobacteria > Burkholderiales > Burkholderiaceae_C > Comamonas > Comamonas acidovorans_A. The sequence continues at coordinate 62,480 of JAITUC010000042.1, read as the reverse complement.
ATGGAGCCCATGGTGGCGGCCAGCCTGATGTACGGCAGCGCGATCCGCATGATCTGCCTGCGGCTGGACGGCATCATCGACACGGCCATAGAGCCCTTGTTCGATGCGCTCTGGGACGGAGTGTGGCGGTCGCTCAAGCCTGACTGAGGCGCGTTTTCCGGGGCTGGGGCCAGGCGGCGCCAGCGGTTGTTCCACTGAGGCGAAAGCACAAGGAGTAGCAGGGATGGCGCATCACATATTGATCATCGGCGGTGGCATTGGCGGCACCATGACCGCCAACCACCTGGTCGGCAAGCTGTATCCGGAGGTGGTCACAGGCAAGGTGCGCATCACCATGCTGTCGAACTCGCCCTGGCACTACTACAAGCCGGCCTTCATGTACGTGGCCTTCAATGCCTTTTTCCGCGACGAGCTGCGGCGCAGGCAGCGCGGCCTGCTGCGGCCCGAGATCGACTTCCAGGTGGAAGAGGTGGAGCGCTTCGACTTTGCGCTGCAGGCCGTGCACTGCAGGAGCGGCAAGCGCTTCGGCTACGACCATCTGGTGATCTCCACGGGCTGCGTGCCCTCGCCCGAGCGCATCGAAGGCCTGGCCGAGGCCGGCGACCACTTCTACCAGCATGCGCCCGCGCGGCAGCTGGCCGACAAGCTGGCGCGCATAGAAAGGGGCCGCATCTTCGTCACCGTCACCTTTCCCAAGACGCCCAATGTGCCGCACCAGTGCGGCATCGCGCCCATCGAGACCACGCTGATGCTGGACGACCTGCTGCGCCGTCGCGGCGTGCGCGACAAGGTGGAGATCGTCTACACCTATCCCACGGTCTCGCAGCTGCTGCGCAACTGCCTGTTCCTGCAGAAGGACACCTGCGAGATCCTGCCCACGGTGTTCGAGCAGCGCGGCATTCGCCACCAGCGCGGCTTCACGCTGGCGCGCGTGGACCCCGAGGCCAGGGTCGCGTATTCGGAAGAGGGCCAGGCCGAGGATTTCGACATCCTCATGGCCACGCCGCCCATACGCGCCGTGCAGGCCGTGCGCGACTGCGGCCTGTCGCAGGCGCAGGATGGCGAGGGCTGGCTGCCCACCGACCACGAAACCATGCAGGTGCTGGGCCAGAGCCATGTCTATGTGCTGGGCGATACGGTGGACCTGCCCGTGAGCAAGGCCGGCGGCGCCTGCCACAACCAGTCGCCCGTGGTGGTGAACAACATCGCCTCGCAGATCCGCTTCGGCCGCACCAGCGATGCCTACGACGGGCGCGTGGTGGCCATCGCCCAGATGGGCCTGGACGGGGGCATGCCGCTTTGGTACGACTACCAGGTCGACGTCAAGCCCACGCCGCCGACCAAGGTCGGCTCGATGATGCGCAAGGGCTTCAACCGCGGCATGTACTGGGCCGTGGCCCGCGCCCTGGTCTGAGGCGCGGCATCCCTGCCTTTCTCCGAAGCACGAATACAAGGAGCACCGAGATGAACATCGCTTCCGACATTCCCGTGGCGCAGCCCGCGGCCGGCGGCCTGCTGCAGGACGATGCCGCGCTGCAAGGCCCGGCCGAGCTGATGGGCAAGCTGGAGCCGCTGCTGGCCGGCCGGCGCCTGAACCGCGTGGTCGATCTGCTGTCGGCCACGGCGGACCTGGTGGACATGGCAGACGACTACATGGTCGAGAAGGTCGCCAAGGCCTTCGAGGATGGCGTGGGCGGGGCCTGGGCCGCGGGCAATGCCGCACGCATGGCGGCGGCCCAGGTGCAGGCCATGGAAGAGACGCCCTCCCTGATCGGCCTGATGCGCATGGCGCGCGAGCCCGATGTGCGGCGCGGCCTGGCCTTCATGCTGGCCATGGCCGGTGCTCTGGGGCGCCAGCATGCCCACGACCCCATCGACTACACGGCGGACTGAAGCGCAGGGCCGAGCCACGGCCGCCCGGCAGCGCAGGGGCTGCGGTGGTACAAACGCCGGGGGCGGATGTGATCCGCCCCTTTTCTTTTTGCCCATTGCCCTCCATGCCTTCTTCCTGTTCCTTGCCGGTGCTGCCGGCCGCTGTCCCTGACCATTGCAGGCCCCGCTGCACCGAGGGCAGGGCATGACCGCGCAGCACCTGAGCCGTGGCGACTGGGCGCGTGCGCTGCTGGTCATTCTGATCTGGGGCACCAACTTCGTGGCCATGAAGTTCGGATTGCTGACGCTGTCGCCCATGCTGCTGAGCGCGCTGCGATTCGTGGTGGCGTCGCTGCCCTTTTTGCTGTTCGTGCGTCCGCCCAGCTCGGTGGGCTGGCGCTTTCTGGCCGCCTATGGTCTGGTGCAGGGCGTGGGCCAGTTCGGCATGCTGTTCCTGGGCCTGAAGCTGGGCATGCCGGCCGGCATGGCCTCGGTGGTGCTGCAGACGCAGGCCTTCGTCACGCTGCTGCTGGCGGCCTTCCTGCTGGGCGAGCCCGCGCGCATCTGGCACTGGCTGGGACTGGTGGTGTCGTTGGGCGGGCTGGTTGCCATTGGCAGCGCCCATGGCGAGGGCGACAACGCCATGACCCTGGCGGGCTTTTTGCTGACCGTGGGCGCAGCCTGCATGTGGGCCGTGTCCAACATGATCACGCGCTATGCGGCGCGCAGCGGCCCCTACGAGCCTTTCCCCTTCATCGTCTGGAGCAGCATCTTTCCCATTGCGCCGCTGATGGCCCTGGCCGTCTGGACCGATGGCGCGGGTTCGGTCGTGCAGCAACTGGCGGGGATCGACCTGACCGCCGTGGCCTCCATCCTGTACCTGGCGCTGCTGGCCACGCTGCTGGGCTATGGTCTGTGGACGCGGCTGCTGCAGCGCTATGCGGCCGGCACGGTGGCGCCGCTGTCGCTGATGGTGCCCGTGGTGGGCCTGGTCTCGGCCATGTTGCTGCTGGGCGAGCGGCCCACGCCCATGCAATGGATGGGCACCCTGGCCGTGCTGGCGGGCATGGTGATCAACCAGTTCGGCGGGCGCTGGCTGGCGGGGACCAAGCGGAGCTAGAGAGCGGGGCAAGAGAGCGGAACTGGAAAGCGGAGCCGGCAGCGGTCGGCCGGCTTTGCATTTCTTTAGATGACTCGGGTAATAAAAATCATTATCATTCCCGCTCTTTGAAAGGCGGCGTGCTCCAGGCGCGCGGCCAACGCCCGGCGCCGCACAGACCTTGAACTGTTGTGGCGCCTTTGTCCGTCCGGGCCTGCGCGCGGTGTCCGCGGCGTCCATGACAGGCAACGATCCGCAAGAAAGGTCATCCCCATGCAAGCCTCGACCCCGGGAGGGTCCTCTCCATCCTTGCTGCGCTACCGCGTGGCCGTGGCCTCGCGCGCCTTGGCGGCGATCGGCGGCGGCTATCTGCTGTCGGCCGCCTGCGCCGCCACGGGCGCGCGCGCCATGGTCTGGCTGGGCGTGGAACGGGCCGATGCGGCGCTGGGCTCGACCCTGCTGGCCTTCATCATCTACGCCGTGGCGGCCATGTGGGCCTTCGGCTGCGCCAGCGCCTGGCGCGCCTGGGCCGTGATCGGCCTGCCGGGCGCGGGCCTGGGACTTCTGGCCTGGGTGCTGTCGAACGGAGCCGCCGCATGAGGACGGACGGCAAACCCGAGGGACTGCGCCAGTCCATGTCCTGGCTGCACACCTGGAGCGGCCTGCTGCTGGGCTGGCTGCTTTACGCGGTGTTCTTCACGGGCACCCTGAGCTATTTCCGCGACGAGATCAACGACTGGATGCGGCCCGAGCTGCACGGCTCGGTGCAGGACGCCGACACCGCGCAGCGCGCACTGAACGCCATGCAGCGCATCGCACCGGAGGCCACGACCTGGACGCTGGGCCTGCCCGGCCCGCGCCAGGTGGCGGTGGCCGCATCCTGGCGAGAGCCCGGCGCCGCCACGGGCCGCGCAGGCACCAGGCGCGCCGAGATCGACGCCGCCACGGGCGAGAGGCTGGAGCCGCGCGAGACACGCGCCGGCAACTTCTTCTACCGCTTCCACTTCGAACTGCACGCCATGCCGCGCATCTGGGGCCGCTGGATCGTGGGCTTTGCCACCATGCTGATGTTCGTGGCCATCATCACGGGCGTGATCACGCACAAGAAGATCTTCACGGACTTCTTCACCTTCCGCCCGCGCAAGGGCCAGCGCTCCTGGCTGGACGCGCACAACGCCACGGCCGTGCTGGCCCTGCCGTTCCACATCGTCATCACTTTCAGCGGCCTGGTGCTGCTGATGTTCATCCTCATGCCCTGGGGCATACAGGCGGCCTACAACGGCGATACCAATGCCTATTTCGCCGATGTGCGGGGTGCGCGCGGTCAGGCGGCCAACCAGGGCCCGGGCGCGCGCGGCGGCAGGCAGGAGCGCCAGGCTGCCGCGCTGGCCGATATCGCGCCCATGATGGCCGAGGGCGCGCGCCGCTGGCCCGAGCACGGCGTGGGCAGCATCACCGTCAACGCGCCCGGCACCTCGCGCGCGTTGGTCGAGCTGCGCGAAGGCGGCGGCATGAGCCTCATCAACCGGGGCCAGTCCGAGACCCTGCGCTTCGACGGCGTGACAGGCCAGTTGCAGGCCAGCCCCGAGGCGCCCGCCATCTCCTGGGTGCGCGCCACCGGCAACGTGATCACCGGCATGCACCTGGGCCGCTTTGCCGGGCCGGCCATGCGCTGGCTGCTGCTGCTCAGTGGCGTGGTCGGAACCTTCATGGCCGCGTCCGGCATGGTGCTGTGGGTGGTCAAGCGCATGCCCGAGCGCCGCAAGCTGGGCCGCACGCCCTTCGGCCACCGTCTGGTGGAGGTGCTCAACGTGGGCTCCATCGCAGGCCTGTCGGTGGCCGTGGCCGGCTTCTTCTGGCTCAACCGGCTGCTGCCCGTGCCCATGGAAGGGCGTGCCGACTGGGAAATCAACGGCTTCTTCCTGATCTGGCTGCTGTGCCTGCTGCATCCGCTGCTCGTCTCGCACCGCAATGCCTGGCTGCAGCAGATGGCGCTGGCGGCCATGCTGTATGCGCTGCTGCCCCTGCTCAACGTGCTGACGGGCGGTGCATCGCTGGTGCACACCATGGCCAACGGGCAGTGGAGCATCGCCAGCTTCGAGCTGCTGATGCTGGGCCTGGCCGCCATCCACGGCGTGGTGGCCTGGTGGCTGCTGCGCGGCAAGCCGGCGACTGCCGCCATGTCGCGTGCGCAAGCCCGCGCCGCCAGCCAAGCCCCCACGCTGGAGCGCGCTTCATGATGATTCTTGCCACCCTGTTTCTGGCCTTTGCAGGCTTTGCCGTCATCGCCGCGTCCATGGACCGGCACCAGGACCAGTTGGGCACCGAAGGCCTGGCGCCCGCACGTCTCCAGGCCTGGCGGCTGGCCGGCCATGCGCTGCTGGCCGTGTCGCTGGCGCCCTGCCTGCTGCGCTGGAATGTCTCGGTGGCAGTGGCCGCCTGGCTGGGCCTGCTGACCTTGGCGGCCCTGGCCCTGGGCCTGCTGCTGACCTATGCGCCGCAGTTCGCGCGGCGCGTGGCGGTCGCTGCGGCGGCCGCCGGGCTGCTGGCCTGGCTGGTGGCGGCTTGATTCAATACACCGCGCCTGCCTGCTGTGCAGGCGCGGCCACCGGCGAATCCTCGAACTGCCCCCGCAGCCTGCGCGCCGCGTTGGCAAACAGCAGCACATCCACGCCCACGGCCACGAAGCTGCAGCCCAGGTCCAGGTAGCGCCGGGCCAGCGCCGGGTCCGAGGTCAGGGTGCCGGCCGCCTTGCCGCTGGCGATGATGGTCTTCATGGCGCCCTCGATGGCGGCCTGCACCTCGGGGTGGCCGGGGTTGCCGCGGTGGCCCATGGAGGCGGCCAGGTCGGCGGGGCCGATGAAGACGCCGTGCACGCCGTCCACCGCACAGATGTCCGCCAGGTTGTGCAGCGCGGCCACGGTCTCGGCCTGCACCAGCAGGCAGACCTCGTCGTCGGCCACGTTCAGGTAGTCGGCGCGTGCGCTCCACTGCGATGCGCGGCCCACGGCGCTGCCCACGCCGCGCACGCCCAGCGGCGGGTAGCGCGTGGCGGATACCACGGCGCGCGCCTGTTCGGCCGTGTCTACCATGGGCACGAGCAAGGTGGTGGCCCCTATGTCCAGCATCTGCTTGACCAGGGCCGTGCTGCCTTCGACCACGCGCACCACGGCCTGGGCCGGGTGCGGGGCCACGGCCTGCAGCGCGGCCAGGGTGCTGCGCACGTCGTTGGGCGCGTGCTCGCCGTCGATCAGCAGCCAGTCATAGCCGCAGGTGGCGGCGGCCTCGGCCAGGTAGGGGTCGGCCATGGACAGCCACAGGCCGATGCGGGGCTGGCCTGCGGCCAGGGCGGATTTGAAGGGGTTGTGTGCGGGCATGTGTTCGGTGATTTCGGCGGGTGGAGGGGCAGGCGGGCTCAGTCCAGCAGACCCTGGCAGACGTACTTGGTGTGCAGGTAGTCCTCCAGGCCGTGGGTGGAGCCCTCGCGGCCGTAGCCCGATTCCTTGACGCCGCCGAAGGGCGCTGCCTCGGCGGCCAGTGCGCCTTCGTTGATGCCGACGATGCCGGTCTCCAATGCATCGGCCATGCGCCAGATGCGGCGTGCGTCGTTGCTGTAGAAGTAGGCGGCCAGGCCGAAGGGCGTGTCATTGGCGGCGGCGATGACTTCCTGCTCGCTGTCGAAGACGGTGAGCGGTGCCACGGGGCCGAAGGTTTCCTCGCAGGCGCAGGCCATGCTGGCGTCGGCGCCCGTGAGCACGGTGGGCGCGTAGTAGTTGGCGCCCAGGGCATCCAGGCGCCTGCCGCCCGTGAGCACCCTGGCGCCGCGCGCCACGGCATCCTGCACATGGCGCTCGATCTTTTCCACGGCACGCGCATTGATCATGGGGCCGATCTGCGAGGCCGGGTCGGTGGCCGGGCCCACATGCAGCGCGGCCACGCGCGCGGCCAGCTTCTGCGCGAACGCGTCGTGCACGCTGCGGTGCACGAAGACGCGGTTGGGGCACACGCAGGTCTGGCCGCCATTGCGGAACTTGGCGGCCATGAAGCCTTCGACGGCGGCATCGATGTCGGCGTCCTCGAAGACGATGAAGGGCGCATTGCCGCCCAGCTCCAGCGAGAGCTTCTTGAGCGTGTCGGCGCTGCGCCGCGCCAGGTGCTTGCCCACGGGCGTGGAGCCCGTGAAGGTGATCTTGCGCACGCGCGCATCGTCCAGCCAGACATCCACCACCTCGGGCGTCTTCTCGCGCGAGGCCGTGACGATGTTGAGCACGCCGGCCGGCACGCCCGCCTCCTGGGCCAGCAGCACCAGGGCCAGCGAGGTCAGCGGCGTGTCTTCTGCGGGCTTGCAGACCACGGTGCAGCCGGCGGCCAGCGCGGGCGCGATCTTGCGGGCGATCATGGCGGCCGGAAAGTTCCAGGGCGTGATGGCGGCCACCACGCCCACGGGCTCGCGCAGCGCAAACATGCGCCGGCCCGGCACGGGCGCGGGAATGATCTCGCCATTCATGCGCGTGGCCTCTTCGGCGAACCATTCGATGTAGCTGGCCGCGTAGACGACCTCGCCCTTGCCCTCGGCCAGGGGCTTGCCCTGCTCGCGGCTGATGAGGCGGCCCAGGTCGTCCTGGTGGGCCAGCACCAGGTCGTTCCAGCGCTTGATGATGGCGGCGCGCTGTTTGGCGGGCGTCTTGCGCCAGGCGGGGAAGGCGGCATGCGCGGCGTCCAGCGCGGCGCGGGCCTCGGCGGCGCCGGAGTCGGGCACCTCGGTGATCAGTGCGCCCGTTGCGGGGTCGGTCACGGCCAGGCGCGGGGCGGGTGCGGCGGGCGTGGCCGTCGCAGTCGCAGTCGCAGTCGCATTCGTCCATTGGCCGGCGATGAAGTTGGCGCTGCGCAGCAGCTCGGGGCGGGTCAGGGTCAGTGGCATGGAATCGGTGGATGCAGGGGGTGGAGGGGGCATCTCAGCTCACGATGCCCAGGTGCCAGGGCACGAACTCATGGTCGCCCAGGCCCAGGGCCTCGCTCTTGGTGGGCTCGCCGCTGGCGTGGCGCAGGATCTGCGCGAAGATGCGCTGCCCCATCTCGGGCACGCCGCATTCGCCATCGACGATCAGGCCGCAGTTGATGTCCATGTCCTCCTCCAGGCGCCGATACATGGGCGTGTTGCTGGCCAGCTTGATGGTGGGCGCGGGCTTGCTGCCGAACATGGAGCCGCGCCCCGTGGTGAAGCAGATCAGGTGCGCGCCGCTGGCAATCTGGCCCGTGGAGGCCACGGGGTCGTAGCCCGGCGAGTCCATGAAGACGAAGCCCGGCTCGGTGATGGGCTCGGCGTATTCGTAGACGGCGCGCAGCGGCGTGGTGCCGCCCTTCATGGCCGAGCCCAGCGATTTCTCGAAGATGTTGGCCAGGCCGCCGGCCTGGTTGCCGTGGCCGACCACGCCGTTGAACTGCGCGTTCTGGCCGGCCGCGTAGCGCTCCCACCAGGCCAGGCGGTCCAGCAGCTTCTGGCCCACGGCCGGCGTGATGGCGCGGCGCGTGAGCATGAATTCCACGCCATGGATCTCGGGCGTCTCCGACAGGATGGCCGTGCCGCCGTGGCGCACCAGGATGTCCATGGCCGCGCCCAGGGCGGGGTTGGCCGTGATGCCCGAGAAGCCGTCCGAGCCGCCGCACTCCAGCCCGATCTTGAGATGGCTGGCGCTGACCGTGCTGCGCCGCGCGGCGTCGGCCTCGGGCAGCATCTCCTCGATGGCGCGGATGCCGGCCTCGATGGTCACGCGCGTGCCGCCGACCTCCTGCATCACCAGGGTGCGCATGAGCCGGCCTTCGCTCAGGCCCTGCGACTCCACCAGGGCATCGACCTGGTTGCGCTCGCAGCCCAGGCCCACGATGAGCACGCCGGCCAGGTTGGGGTGGCGCGCATAGCCGGCCAGCGTGCGGCGCAGCACGTCGAAATGCTCGCTGGGCGAGGACATGCCGCAGCCGCTGGTCTGGGCGAAGGCCACCACGCCGTCCACGTTCGGAAAGGCCGCCATGCGCTCGGCCGTGAAATGCGCGGCAATGCGCTTGATCACCGTGGCCGAACAGTTCACCGACGACAGGATGCCGATGAAGTTGCGCGTGCCCACGCCGCCGCCGGCGCGCACAAAGCCCTGGAAGCTGGCGCGCTGCGCCTCGGGCACATAGTCCACGGGCCGCACATCGGCGCCGAAGGCCGGGTCGCGGTAGCAGTCCACGATGCGCAGGTTGTGGCTGTGCACATAGTCGCCGGCCTCCAGCCCGCGCGTGGCCACGCCGATCACGGTGTCGTACTTCTTCACCTGCTCGCCCTCGGCGATGCGGCGCGCGGCGATCTTGTGGCCCGCAGGCACCTGGGCGCGGGCGCGCACGCCCAGTTCGGGAATCTCCTGGCCCAGCGACAGGGCGGTCCTGGCGACCAGCACGTTGTCGTTGGGATGCAGGTGCAGCAGGGGGCTATCGGTGCGGGACATGCGGGGCTTTCATGGACGGATATTTGCGGGAGGGGCCAAGCCCCAGGTCAAAAGAGAGCGTTCTTTCATCAGGTAGACGCAGGTGAAAGCGGCATGCCCCAAGCCAGGGGCACCGAGCAAGGGCCGCCCCGCAGTGAGGGTGCCGTCCCCTGGGGGAAGGCGCGAAGCGCCTCAGGGGGTCAACTCCTCATCAATTCGCGCAGCTTGAGCTTGTCGATGAGCACGGTTTCCTTCTGGTAGACCGTGTTCACGTATTTCTCGTAGTCCGGTCCGTCCAGGTAGAGCAGCGGCGCATCCAGCTTCTCGGCCACGGACTTGAACTCGGGGCTGGCCACGGCCGTGCGGAAGGCCTCGCGCAGCTTCGCGGCGATGGCCGGGTCCAGGCCACGCGGCGCGCCGATGCCGTTGGGCGCATCGACCACCACGTCGTAGCCGCAGTCGCGCAGCGTGGGCACGTCCTTGAAGCGCGCCGTGCGCTGCTCGCCCCAGGTCGCTAGCAGGCGCAGCTTGCCGGCTTCCACATGGGGCGCCCAGGAGCTGGAGTCGGCCAGCGCATCCACATGGCCGCCCAGCACGCCCTGCAGCGCCTCGGCGCCACCCTTGTAGGGCACATGGTTGAGCTGGATGCCGGCCACGCCCGCGAACTCCTCCATGCCCACATGCGTGGCGCCACCCACGCCCGCATGGGCATAGGTCACCTGGCCGGGCCGGGCCTTGGCGGTGGCCACGAAGTCCTTGAGCGTCTTGAAGGGCGAATTGGCAGGCACGGCAATGCCGAAGGTCTGGCCCGAGGTGCGCGCGATGTAGGTGTAGTCCTTGCGCGGATCGGCCTGCAGGCTGCCCAGCTGCGAGAAGCGCGTGACCGAGATGGGAATCTGGCCGATGGTGTAGCCGTCCGCCCTGGCCGAGGCCAGGGCCTTGGCGCCGATCATTCCCGAGGCGCCCGCACGGTTCTCCACCGCGATCGGCTGGCCCAGCAGCTTGCCGGCCACCGTGCACAGCGCGCGCATGGACTGGTCGGCCGTGCCGCCCGCAGGCCAGGGGCAGATGAAGGTGATGGGGCGCTCGGGCCAGTTCTGGGCGAAGAGGGGGCCGGTGGCGGCCAGTGCGCCGGCGCCGAGGGTGGCGAGCACGAATTCGCGCCGGCTTGCATGGCGTGTGCGTGGGGTGTTCATCGCTTGTCTCCTGTATTGGCTTTTTGCAGCCCTGTGATCCGGGCCTTGGGCTGACTGGCGCGATTGTTCAGCGCCTGATCATGACGATCCAATGAAAAGATAGACTGGCTTCATAACCTCAAAGCTATGAACACCCCATGAGCAAGATCGACCGCGTGCTGCGCTCCAACCTCAAGCTGCGCCACCTGCAGCTGCTGGTGGCGCTGGACCAGTTCCGCCACCTGGGCCGCGCCGCCGAGTTCCTGGCCGTGACCCAGCCCGCCGTCTCCAAGACCCTGGCCGAGATCGAGCGCATGCTGGACATGACGCTGTTCGAGCGCTCCACGCGCGGCACCGAGCCCACGGCGGCCGGCGTCAGCATGGTGCGCTTCGCGCGCTCGGTGCTGGCGGGCTTCGAGCGCACGCGCGACGAAATGGCGGCCGAGGCCAGCGGCACGCGCGGCCGCACCAGCGTGGGCGCCATGGTGGTGGCCACGCCCGTGCTGCTGGCCCGGGCCGTCGAGCAGTTGAAGGCGCGATCGGCCCAGACCACGGTGCTGGTCGAGGAGGGCGATCTCACGCGGCTGCTGCCCAAGCTGCGCATGGGCGAGCTGGACCTGTTCGTGGGCCGGCTCGAACCCGGCTATGCCTCGCCCGACCTGGAGACCGAAGCCCTGTACGACGAGCCCATGGTCGCCGTCGTGCGCCCCGGCCATGCGCTGCTGGCGCAGCACGCCGGCTGGCAGGCGCTGGCCGACATGCCCTGCGTCATGCCCCCGCCCTGGGCATCGCTGCGCGTGAAGCTGGAGCAGCAGTTCTTCGCCCACGGCCTGCATCCGCCGGCCGACCTGGTGGAGTCCGCCTCATTCCTGTCGCAGATCAGCTTCCTGCACCAGCGCGGCGCCGTGGCCTTCATGGCGCGCGGCGTGGCGCAGCATTTCGCGCAGCAGGGGCTGGTGGCCGTGCTGGACCTGCCCGTGCCCATGGACCTGCCCCCCGTGGGCCTGATCACCCTGCGCGGCCAGCCCATGACGGCGACGACGAGATTGCTGGTGGAGTGTTTGCGGGCAGTGGTGGACAAGCCGTTGGCTACAGCACGCCACGGCGAGCAATTGCAACAGGACAGATAAGGAAACGCAGCAATGGCTGACGAGAATCCATGGCCCAGCGGTGAATCAAAGCCGGTCATCCTCTTGTCGGATGGGCCTTCGGAGCTATCCAGAAAGCACGGACTGCATTTTGTGAGAGATGTTGACGATCTGGATGTCTGCCATTATTGCTATGCCTTGGATAAGGCTGTTGGTACCATCCTCTTTCATTTCTACGTGAATTCACCGGCCAAAGGCACAGTGATCTATGTGGACAGAGGCGTTGAGACGGTTTTTGCCATCAACACACTGATGGAAAATTTTTCCATTCATCCATCAGAGGTGAAGTGGGTCCAGTCAGACATGTAAATACGCCAATGAAGAACGTGCTTGTAGTGTCGAAAACCTGCGATGCGGGCAGACTGCAGTCCAGTCCGTTTCCGCTGGGCTGTTTCGTTGTGACGGGGAAGGGCGAGGACCCTGGATTCAATATTGCAATAGCGAGGCTGCTGGAGATTGGGTGTGAATTCTTTGCGACCTGGGGGGCTGTTCTGACGCGGAAGAGATCATTGATGACTTGCTTCTGGATGCCGTTGAATTCTTTGCTCATGGCGCATTTCCCGGGCTCAATTGCGTGAGGTTTGTATTGCTGATTTGCCAAGATGCACCAGAGGGTCTGGCGCTGAAAGCAATATCTCTGTTTGAAAAGGAGTTGAACCTGTAGGAATGTTTTGGATTTTGTTGGCCGAAGATGATTTTAAAATCCATCTGGATGAGGTTCAATTCATGATCTGGAATAATTTTCTTGTAGACGGTTTTCATGAGGCTTCAGAGTTGCTGGGCTACCTTGCGAATTCCTTGGAACTTTCTCCTGGTGATGTTTGTGCAATAGATTCAGTCGAGCAGCTATTGGAGAAAAAGGCAAAAATTGTTTTGCTGATTGAAGATTCTCATGAATTTCAGGGGATGAAATTGGTCACTGTATATCTTGAAGAGGATATGGTGGTCGATAATTCAACCTTTGCTTTTATGGCAAGAAATTTCAAGATTGATATTTATTTGCCTGACGAAGATTCTGGATATTATCGTGATCTTATTTTGCTGGATAGAACGGGTGGAATGAAGAAAGTCACCCTTCAGGAGAGTAGAATCAATGAGTGAGATTATCCAGGATATTGCGGTACAGGTTTTGTTGAAATATGGTTCATTGCGTGAGCCAAATTACTTTGAATTGTCTATTCCATCTCGTGAAGCCAGTGCTCTGAAAGAATCGATTGAGCATATCACTGAGGCACAAGACTACTCAGATGTGAACGATGATGTGTGCTATCGCCTTGACATCAATGGCAGTATTGGTGGTTATGAGATTTTGATTTCCTGGGTTGGAAATTATGTGGCCATTCTGAAAAATTTTGATAAATCAGGCAGGCAGGTGATTTCAGTGGCAGGGGGCGATCATTTGTTGAATCAAATAATTGAGAAGATAGTATCGGCTGGATTTGTCATTCTGGAAAAGAGCGTTCTTTTGATGAATATGGATTTCACGCTGATAAATTCAGACGATGATTCTGCTCCGGTATACAAGGTGCTATTCACCGACCACGATCTCAGGTTCATTTGAGATATTTGATTGTCCAATGTAGTGGGCTGCGATAGCCCTTCCCCCTCTCGATTCCAGGCAATGGCTTGCGGTACCGCTTGACGCGTTCCGGAACCCATGGCCTTGCGTTTGGTGACATGGGTAGTGCGCGATTGCAGGGCGGGCTGTCCAGGGTGGTCACCCCATCTGCACAGCCCTCAGCTCTGCGCCACCGGCATGCCCACCACCAGTCCGTCCAGCTGCGGCGATACCGTGATCTGGCAGGCCAGCCGGGAGTCGCCGCGCACGTCGAGGGCGAAGTCCAGCATTTCCTTTTCGTTGCCCTGCGCCGGGCCCACGCGGTCCAGCCATTCGGGGCGGATGTAGACATGGCAGGTGGCGCAGGCGCAGGCGCCGCCGCATTCGGCATCGATGCCGGGCACGCCGTTGGAGACGGCGGTGCGCATGAGGCTGTGGCCGTCCGTGGCCTGGACGGTGTGCGCGCGGCCGCTGTGTTCTATGAAGGTGATGGTGGTCATGGTGGGGCGTGTTCTGTGGGGACCGGGCGGCTTCAGTACGTGGCGGCAATGGCCTTGCGTGCGGCCATGAACTCTCCCGGTGAGTTCACGCACTCTGCCGCGCAGAGCACGCCGCCTTGCATGTGCAGGACGGCAAACCTGCCGCTGGCCGGGTCGCCGCGCAGCACGGTCTGGTCGCCGTGGCCGGGCAGGCCGGCGATCTGCAGCTTGCTGTCGTACTGATCGGACCAGAACCAGGGCGTTTCAGGGGCCGGCAGGGCGCGGCCGGTGATGGCGCAGGCCGCGCGGCGTGCCTGTTCAAGCGCGCTGGGCACGCTTTCGAGCCGGTGCAGCCCGGGGTGGCCGGCCAGCGGGCGGCGCGTGGCATCGCCTATGGCGTAGATGCCGGGCAGGGCGGTGCGGCCCTCGCCATCCACGGCAATGCCGCCCGCGCAGTCCAGGCCCAGGGACTGCGCCAGTTCCACGCTGGGCGCAGCGCCCACGCCGATGAGCACGGCATCGCAGTCCAGATGGGCGCCGTCGGTCATTCCCAGGCCCGTGATGCCGGCGGGGCTGTCGCCCTGGATGGCGGCGACCGAGGCGTTGAAATGGAAGTCCACGCCCTGGCCCGCATGCAGGTGCTGCAGGTGTGCGGCGATCTGCGGCGAGGCGCTGCGGGTCAGCAGCCGGCCTTCGCGTTCGATGACCCGGACCTGCACGCCCAGCTTGCGGGCCGTGGATGCGACTTCGAGCCCCACATAGCCGCCGCCGATGATGGCCAGGCGGCGGGCGGTCCGCAGATGGCCCCGCAGCGCCTGCGCGTCTTCCATGGTGCGCAGGTAGGTGACGCCGGGCCGCTCACCCCCGGGCAGGGCCAGCCAGCGCGGTGCCGCGCCTGTGGCAATGACCAGGTGGTCGTAGTGCAGCACCGACCCGTCGTTCAGCGCCACCTGCCGCGAGCCCGGCTCTATGGCCATGGCGCGCACGCCCAGGCGCAGGGCGATGGCCTGGTCCGCATAGGCGCTGGCAGGCCGCAGCAGCAGATCGTCCGGGCCCATGGTCTGCTGCAGCCAGGCCTTGGACAGCGGCGGGCGCTGGTAGGGCGGCAGGTCTTCGCCGCCGACCAGGGTGATGGGGCCCGGATGGCCGTACTGGCGCAGCAGGGCGGCCAGGGTGCCGCCGGCATGCCCGGCGCCGATGATGACGGCATGGCCTTGGGGAGTTTGTGCGGGGTTCATGCTGCACCTCCGCAAGAGGGCCGGGCCGCGGGGCGGGCGCAGATGTCGTCCCAGGTCTGCCGTATGAAGCGCGCGGCCGCCACGTTCTGCGCCAGCAGGTCGTATCCGGCCCCCAGTCCGTAGTCGGGCAGGTTGATGAATTCGGTGGTGAGGTGGCGCAGCGGGCTGTGCGGGTGCGCATGGTGGTAGGCCAGCACCTTGCGGATGGCCTCCTTGGACGGTTCGAGCAGGTAGGCGTGCCAGGGCGAGTGCCATTCGCCGCGGGCCGGGCGCAGCATGGGGTACTGGATGCCCCGGCCGTGGCTGCCATCCTCGTTGCGGTGCCACAGGTTCGGGGGCTGGTTGGGGCCGGCCGCGCGCAACTGCGCCCAGCGCACGATGCCCATGTCCAGCCACTGCTCGCACAGCGAGCCGGGCTCGAAGGGGTCCAGCACCAGTTCGCCGCTCTCGACCCGCTCGCGCACGCCCGACAGTTCCTGCTCTGCCGGGTTGCCGATCTTGAAGTTCACATGGCTGTAGTCCAGCGTGAAGAGAAAGGGCACGCCATGCGCCTGCACACGTTCCGCCACGCTGCGCACGCGCAGGAAATCCTCGGTCCACATGTTGACGTGCAGCTCGAAGCTGGGCTCCACGCCCAGCGACATGGCGTCGTCGTAGACGCGCAGGTAGTGGTCGGTGATCTCGGCATCGTCCAGCACATGGCCGTC
The DNA here is from genome assembly GCA_031286585.1 of Delftia acidovorans. GTDB lineage: Bacteria > Pseudomonadota > Gammaproteobacteria > Burkholderiales > Burkholderiaceae_C > Comamonas > Comamonas acidovorans_A. The sequence goes on along the minus strand of JAITUC010000042.1, from coordinate 46,740 downwards.
GCGGTGGTGCTTGAAGGTCATGATGTTGTGGCAGCGCGCGCCGATGGCCTGGCAGATGCGCAGGTTGTCGGCCAGCAGGGCCTCGTCCTCGCCCAGCCGGTAGAACCAGCTGGCCGTGTGCACGGGCAGGTTGAACTCGGCGATGGCGGCCTCGTATTCGGCCATTTGCGCGCGCAGCGGCAGGCGGTCGAAGCAGTCGAAGGCGCCGGTTTCGCTGACCAGGCGGAACTGCTCGCGTATGGGCAGTTCCTGCAGGCCTATCGGCTGGTGGCGCGAGGAGCGCTGCACACCACGGCCGTTGCAGCCTATGGGCGGCAGGCTGGGGTGAGCAGGTGGGGCAGGGTGGGTGTCGTGCATGGCCCGCTCCTCAGCCGCCCGTGGGCGCGCCCTCGATCATGCGGTCCACCATGCGGCGCATGCGCCGGGGGGCGGCGTCGATGGCGATCTTGATGGTCTTGCGCTCGGCGAAGCGCTTTTCATTGCGCTCTATGGCTTCGAGGATGGCCTTGTCCTCGGCGAAGGCCACGCGGAAGTCGGCCGAGAGGGCGGCGTTGGTGTCGGCATCTGCCGTGAAGTTCTTGACGTGCAGCCAGTGGTCGATGGATGTGTGCTGGTCCACGGGCGTCATGAAGTGGCAGGCATAGATCTGCATGCAGTCGTCGCGCCGGCCTTGCGGGGCGCCGGTGCCGGTGGCTGCACTGCCGAAGTCGATGATGGCGATGCTGGGCGCGTGGTAGTGGTAGTAGTGCCAGCGGTCCACGTTGCCGCTGAAATTGCCGTATTTGGCGAACAGCGGAATCGGCGGCGCATCGACGATCCAGCGCCAGGTGACGATGCGGCCATCCAGTTCCTCGTGGTGCACGGGGATGTCCTCGCTGGCCGCGTTGCCCAGCGTGCTCAGGTGCACAAAGCTCACATGGGCCGGGTCGCAGAGGTTGTCGGCCAGGTTCAGGTAGTTGGCCTGGATGCGCAGCGCATCGCCCTCGACCGCGCTCCAGGCCGGGTCGTGGTATTGGGGCAGGTCGAACACGGGCACGCTGGCGGCGCGGGCGGGGTCGCCCATCCAGATCCAGACCAGGCCCATGTTCTCCCTGACCGGATAGGTGGTCACCAGGGCGTTGCCCGGGATCATGTCCTGGCCCGGCACACGCGTGCAGCGGCCGCTGCAGTCGAAGGTCAGGCCGTGGTAGCCGCATTCGATGGCATCGCCCTTGAGCTTGCCCATGGACAGGGGCAGCAGGCGGTGGGGACAGGCGTCCTCCATGGCCACGACGGCGCCGGCCTCGGTGCGGTAGAGCACCACGTCGCGTTCGACGATGCGGTGGGCCGACAGTTCGCGGCCCACGTTTCTGGACCAGGTCAGGGGATACCAGGTGTCGAGTACATAGCTTGCCATGGGGTGCCTCCGTTGAGTGTTCAATCAATTTTGTTTGAGTATTCACTCAAATTCAATTGAGCGTTTGCACCTAGAATCCGCCGCAACGCCGAACCGGATACCCAACTCCCCTGAAGCCGTGACCAAGACCACCGATTCCAAGGACGTTTCCGCAACACCCAAACCTCGGCGCAAGGCCGTTGCCACGGCGGCTGCAGTGCCGGTCACGGCGACTACAGCGACCACAGCGGCCCCCGGACGCAGGAAGCCCGCGAAGGCTGGCAAGGCCGGCAAGACCACCAAGGAGGCCATCCTGCTGGCGGCCGAGATCGAGTTCGCCCGCAGCGGCTACGACGGCGCCAGCGTGCAGCGCATAGGCAAGCAGGCCAAGTGCTACGAGAGCCTTCTCTACTACCACTACGGCAGCAAGGACCGGCTGTTCGCGGCGGTGCTGGAGAACGCCTACCGCAAGCTGGTGGAGGCCGAGGCCCAGCTGGCCCCGGATTTCGACGATCCGCGCGCTGCGCTGGAGGCCGTGGTGCGCTTCATGTGGCGCTACTACCAGGAGCACCCGGAGCTGATCTTCCTGCTCAACACCGAGAACCTGCTCAAGGGCAAGCACCTGAAGAAGGCCTCGGGCATACGCGACTTCTTTCCCAACGCCATCACCTTGCTGCGCAAGGCCGTGGAATCGGGCATCGGCCAGGGGCTGTTCCGGCCCGATGTGCACATCGACGATCTCTACATCACCGTCATGGGCCTGGGCTACTTCTACCTGTCCAACCGCCACACGCTGAGCGCCTTCTTCGACAAGGACCTGCTGCAGCAGGCCGAGCTGCAGCGCTGGGGCGACCACATGGTGGAGACGGTGCTGCGCGCGGTGCAGGCGCCATCTCAGAAGTAGTGGCGCAGGCCCAGTCCCCAGGTCTGGCCGCTGCCGGCGCCTGATCCGGTGATGCGGTCGTGCAGGTAGTTGAGATAGATGTCCGTGCGCTTGGACAGCGGGTAGTCGTAGCCCATGGCCCAGGTATTGCGCCTGGCCTTTTCGGCGCCCGAGGTGCGCGCGTGGCCGTAGGAGGCCAGCACGGCACCCGGGCCGGCGGGGATGGACAGGCCCAGTTGTCCGCTGTTCCTGCGGCGGTCCGAGCCGGCCACGCGATCGACCAGCCGCTGGTGCTGGGCGAACAGCCTGGCCACGCCCAGGTCGTAGGAGGCGCCCAGCAGCCAGGCGCCCTGGCGGTCGAAGCCGCTGGCAGCGGCATTGGCATAGGCCACGCTCTGGTAGGCGATGGCCGCGGCGAAGGCACCGCCTGCATAGCTGAGGCTGGCGCCGTACTTGTCCGCATCGCGGCGCTGCGACGTCGGTGTGCCGGCCGGGGGCTCGAACGAATACTGCAGCCGCGCCGTGAAGCCGCTCCAGGACGGGCTGGTGTAGAGCAGGCTGTCGCTCCAGCCCGAGTCTCCGCGCAGCGGCGCGGCGGCCGTGCCGTTGGGCCCGAAGCTCTGCAGCACCGCAGGTGAGAACGAGAAGGAGCCTGCATAGGGGTTGAAGGCAATGGTGGCCAGCCAGTAGGGTGTGGTGTTGCGGCCCAGCTGCAGCGTGCCCAGGCCGCTGCTCAACCCCACATAGGCGCTGCGCGCAAAGAAGGCGTCATTGGCAAAGCGCCCCTCCGAGCCGCTGTCCGCGCGGTAGAAGGCCTCCAGTGCGAACACGGCCTTCAGCCCGCCGCCCAGCGCCTCCGTTCCCCGCAGGGCCCAGAAATTGGTCTGCATGCCGCCTGGCGTGAGCACGCCCGTGCCCTTGTCCGCACCCAGCGGGCGCGAGAACCCCGCAAAGGCATCAATCTGGCCTTGCAGCGTGACCTGGGCGTTCGCCTGCAGCGGGGCGATGGCATGGAGCAGGGCAAGCGCCGGGGTGGCCAGGGCAAGGGCGTGTCCTGTCTTCGAAGGCAGTCTGGGCATGGGGTCTCTCCTCGGTTTGGATCACGGATTTCAGGCCGTGGCTGTGGGGTCTATGAAGTGTGTGCACTCGAATTGAGTCGGATTGCCAACACAGGAACACCAAGGCTTTTGTGAAGAGATGCCCGTTGTTTCCCTTGTGTACAGGGATTTTGTGATTTCAATATGTGATTTGGCTATCGGGAAACTACTTGCTTTGTTTTTGGCTATCGTGCGTAGCATTGAGCGTAGGCGCTTGAAATTTCACTGCTTCAGATGCTTCCACCGGATCCGGATGCGGTGCGCCAGTACGGCGGCGCAGGGCATGGCCCGTGCACCGCACGGCCATGGACGGTGGCAATGGTCAACACAGCAAGGAGCTGAAATGTCAGTTCACAGCAATGCAGGCATTGACGGTATGCAGGGGGAGGCGGTCCGGCTGCGCGAGCAGGAGAAAGAGCAGGAGAAGGCGCGGCGGCAGCTGTACGGGCGCGTGACATGGCGGCTCGTGCCCTTCTTCTGCCTGTGCTACCTGGCCGCCTATCTGGACCGCATCAACGTGGGGCTGGCCAAGCTGCAGATGCAGCAGGACCTGGGCTTCAGCGAGACGGTCTACGGCCTGGGCGCAGGCCTGTTCTTCGTGGGCTACATCCTCTTCGAGGTGCCCAGCAACCTGGTGCTGGCGCGCATGGGCGCGCGGCTGTGGATAGCGCGGATCATGATCACCTGGGGATTGATCTCGGGGGCGACCATGTTCGTGAGCACGCCCATGCAGTTCTATGTGCTGCGCTTTCTGCTGGGCGTGGCGGAGGCGGGCTTCTTCCCCGGCGTGATGCTGTACCTGACCTACTGGTATCCCACACGCATGCGCAGCAAGATCATGGCGCTGTTCCTGATCGGCCTGCCGCTGGCCAGCCTGGTCGGGGCGCCGCTGTCGGGCTGGATCATGACGGCCTTTGCCGGCGTGCGCGGCTACGCGGGCTGGCAGTGGCTGTTCTTTCTGGAGGCGATTCCCTCGGTGCTGCTGGGCCTGCTGGTCTTCGTCTACCTGCCCAACGGCATCGAGTCGGCCAAGTGGCTGTCGCCGCGCGAAAAGGGCCTGCTGCGCGGCAACCTGGACAGCGACAGGCTGGCCGAGTCCCACCATTCGCTGTGGGCGGCGCTGTCCAGCGGCCGGGTCTGGCTGCTGGGCATGATCGACCTGAGCCTGATGATGTCCACCTATGCCATCAGCTTCTGGCTGCCCACCATCATCCGCGAGGCGGGCGTCAAGAGCACGGCGGACATCGGCCTGCTCACGGCCATTCCCAATGCCTTTGCCATTGCCGCGCTGCTGCTGTGCGGCATCAGCTCCGACCGCCGCCGCGAGCGGCGCTGGCACATCGTGCTGCCCGCGCTGGCGGGCGCGGCCGCCATGGCGCTGAGCACGCTGTACACCGGCCATGTGTTCGCCACCGTGCTGCTGTTCTCGCTGGCGACGGCGGGCATCATGGCGGCCTTTCCGGTGTTCTGGTGCCTGCCCGCCACCTTCCTCACGGGGCCGGCCGCGGCGGCCGGCATTGCGCTGATCGCCTCCATCGCCAACCTGGGCGGTTTCGCGGCCACCTATGTGCTGGGCTGGCTCAAGGACCTCACGCACTCGTCGAGCACGGGCCTGCTGCTGTTCGCGGCCTGCCTGGTGGCCGGCAGCCTGCTGACCCTGACCTTGCCCAAGGCCGTGGTCAACCGCTGAGGGCACGGGGCCGCAGAGGCCCTTCAGCGCATGGTCACGAACTCTTCGGCCGCCGTGGGGTGGATGGCCACGGTGTCGTCGAAGTCCCGCTTGGTGGCGCCCATCTTGAGCGCCACGGCAAAGCCCTGCAGCATCTCGTCCATCCCCAGGCCGATGCCGTGTATGCCCACGATGCGTTCCTCGGGGCCCACGCAGACCAGCTTCATGCGTGAGGGCTGGCGGTGGCGCGTGACCGCCGTGTACATGGCCGTGAAGGCCGATTGGTAGACCTTGACCTGATCGTCGCCAAAGCGCTCGCGCGCCTGCGGCTCGGTCAGGCCCACGGTGCCGATGGGCGGGTGGCTGAAGACCACGGTGGGCACGTTGTCGTAGTCCAGGTGCTCGCCGGTCCTGCCGTTGAACAGGCGCTCGGACAGGCGCCGGCCTGCGGCCACGGCCACGGGCGTGAGTTCGATGCGGCCCGTGATGTCGCCCACGGCGTGGATGCCGGGCACATTGGTGTCCTGGAACTTGTCCACCGCGATGTGGCCGCTGTCCTGCAGCGCCACGCCCGCGGCCTCCAGGTTCAGGCCCGAGGTGTCGGGCCTGCGGCCCACGGCCCAGACCACGCAGTCCACGGTGTGGCTGCTGCCGTCCTGCAGCTGCAGGTCCAGGCTGCCGTCGGCGTTGCGGACCACGGCCTTCGGGATGGCCTGGCGGTGCACGGCAGGGCCTTCGGCCTCCATGATCTCCATTAGGGTCTGGCTCAGCAGCGGGTCAAAGCTGCGCAGCGCCGAGTCCTGCCGCAGGAACAGATGGGTCTGCGAGCCCAGCGCGTGCAGCACGCCGGCAATCTCCACGGCGATATAGCCGGCACCCACCACGGCCGTGCGCGCGGGCAGGGCCTTGAGGGCGAAGAAGCCGTCGGAGTCGATGCCCAGCTCGGCACCCGGAATGTCGGGCCGTGCCGGGCGCGTGCCCGTGGCGATGAGGATGTGATCGGCACTGAGCCGCTGGCCGCCCACCTCCACGGTGCGCGCATCCACGAAGCGGCCAAAGCCCTGGATCAGCTCGACCTTGTTGCGTGCCAGGCCGCTTTCATACGAGGCATGGATGCGGTCGATGTAGGCGCTGCGGCTGTCCAGCAGGCGCTGCCAGTCCAGGCGGTTGACGGTGGCATCCCAGCCGTAGTCGGGGCCGTAGCGGTGCATGGCCTCGCCGATCTGGGCCGCATGCCACATGACCTTCTTGGGTACGCAGCCCACGTTGACGCAGGTGCCGCCGATCTCGCCGGCTTCGATCAGCGCGCAGTGGCGCCCGTGCATGGCCGCGCGGTTGGCCGATGCAATGCCGCCGCTGCCGCCGCCGATGACGATGTAGTCGTAGTGCTTCATGGAGATTCCGTGCTGTGTCTGAGCGGCCCGAATGCCGCAGCCGGCCATCTTGCCCTGTTCGCCGGCCAGGGGCCTGCGGCGGGGGCAATGCCGTGATCTCCACGCGGCGGGTTCAGCTGCGCTGCGGCTCCAGCGTCTTCGTGTACAGCGCTTTGCCGTCCAGGTCCTTGAGCACCACGGTCAGCGCCTGGCTGCGGTGGTCTATGTCGAGCTGGCCGAAGAACTGGAAGCCTTCGCTGGGTGCCGAGTTGGCGTGGCCCGCGCTTTTCTGGAACACGACTTCGCCGCCAAAGGTCTTGTCCATCTCGTTGGGGCCGAAGCCGCCTGCGTTCAGCGGGCCGGAGACGAATTCCCAGAACGGGTCGAAGTCCTGGAAGCTGGCGCGCTCGGGGCTGAAATGGTGGGCCGCCGTGTAGTGCACGTCGGCCGTGAGCCAGACCACGTTCTGGATGCCGGCGTCCTTGATGCCCTTGAGCAGGCGCGCCATCTCAAGCTCGCGGCCCTTGGGTGCGCCATGCTCGCCATTGGCCACGGCCTCCCACTGGGCGCGTCCCTCGGCATCCTTGCCATCGGGCACGAAGAGGCTGATGGGCATGTCGCTGGCGATCAGCTTCCAGGTGGCGCGGCTGCGCTTGAGGCCGTCCAGCAGCCACTGCACCTGCGGGCGGCCCAGCATGTCGGTGTCCGGGCCTTCGGCCGCCTGCAGGTTGTGGCTGTTGGGGCCGCGGTGGCTGCGCATGTCGATCACGAAGATGTCGGCCAGCGGGCCCTGGGGCAGGCGGCGGTACAGGCGCTGGTGCATGGCCGCGCCGAAGGGGCGCATGGGCGCGTATTCCATGAAGGCGCGCTGGCCGCGCGCCGTCAGCAGTTGCACGTTCTTTTCGGTGTAGCGTGCGTCGTGGGCCACGCTCTTGCTGTCCGAGTAGTTGTTGGTGACCTCGTGGTCGTCCCACTGCCAGATCTGGGCCACCTCGCTGCCCAGGGCGCGCACGTTGGCGTCCATGAGGTTGTAGCGGTGGCGGCCCCGGAATTCGTCCAGCGTCTCGGCCACCTTGGCGACCTCGGGCGTGACCAGGTTCTTCCATGTCGTGCCGTCGCGCAGCTTCATCTCTGCGGCGATGGGGCCGTCGGCGTAGATGGTGTCGCCGCTGTGCAGGAAGACGTCGGGGTCGGTCTTGCGCATGGCCTCGTAGATGCGCATGCCGCCAAAGGCCTCGTTGATGCCGAAGCCCTGGCCTGCGGTGTCGCCGCTCCACACCAGGCGCAGCGGGCGCGTGGCGGGCATGTGCGCTGCCAGCGGCGTGCGAAAGTGCCCCTGCACGGCGGGCGAGCGCACATTGGCGCTGGCAAAGTCCTCCAGCACCACGCGGTAGAAGATGTCCTGGCCCGCAGGCAGGCCCTGCAGGTCGATGCGGCCCGTGCCGTCGCTGCTGTCCATCAGCAGATCCGGTCCGCGCACACGCGTGGGGTTGGCAAAGCCGGAGGTGGTGGACCATTCCAGCCACATGCGCGCATCGCGGCTGGCGCGCGCCCAGACGATGGCGCGGTCAGCCAGCACATCGCCGCTTTGCAGGCCCGAGGGCAGCAGCGGCCGCGCCGCGTCGCGCGTGATGGCGGCAGGTACCACCTGGGCGTGCAGGATGGAGGGCAGCAGCGAGCCGCCAGCGGCGGACAGCAGAAGATGGCGGCGGAGCATCATGGCGGGTAAGTGGGCGCGGCAAAGCGTTTGGAAGAGTGTTTGGAAGAGCCTTTGGAAGAGCCGTTTGGCAGGGGGCTTGGCGGCCCAGCCTAGCGCCCATCGGTGACCGGGCCGTGACCGTGCGTTGGCCTGAGAGGAATTCGAGGCACAGCCGTGCCGCACACGATGGATGGGATTGGCATGGATTCTCTGATCACGGCGGCGGCCCGCGCGCTCGCAGTTGGCGACCCCCTTGGCGCGCTGAACCGGGTGGCGCTGCGCGACGATGCGCCCGCGCTGGCACTGCGCGGCATCGCCATGGCGCAACTGGGCGATCTGGCGCGTGCCCGGGCCTTGCTGCGCAGCGCCGCCCGGTCTTTCGGCGCCCATGAGGCCGTGGCCCGTGCCCGCTGCGTGGTGGCCGAGGCCGAGGTTGCGCTGGCCCTGCGCGATCTGGCCTGGCCTGCGCGCAGGCTCGGTGCGGCGCAGGCGGTGCTGCAGGCGCACGGCGACCCCGTGAACGCCGCGCATGCGCGCTATCTGGAAGTGCGCCGCTGCCTGCTGCTGGGGCGGCTGGGCGAGGCGGCCAGCCTGCTCGATGCCCTGCGGCCCGTGCTGCTGCCCGCTGCGTTGCAGGCTGTGCACGCCCTGGCCCTGGCGGGTATCGCCATGCGCCGATTGGATATCCGCGCGGCGCACAGGGCGCTGGGCGACGCCGCACAGGCAGCCGGCGCGGCCGGCATCGCGGCCTTGGTTTCCGAGGTGGGGAACGCCAACGCGGCCCTGCGCGCGCCTGCGGCGATGCTGCTGGAGCGCGAGCGTGCCGGGCGGCAGGCGAGGACACTGCTGTCTCTGGAGGAGGTCGGGGCCCTGCTTGCCTCGGACGCGCTGGTGATCGATGCCTGCCGCCATGCCGTGCGCGCCGGGCCGGTGGCGGTCCCGCTGGCGGGGCGCCCGGTGCTGTTTGCCCTGGCGCGTGCGCTGGCCGAGGCCTGGCCCGGCGATGTGCCGCGCGATGCGCTGGTGGCAGCGGTGTTCCGTGCACGGCAGATCGACGAGTCCTACCGTGCGCGGCTGCGTGTCGAGATGGGCAGGCTGCGCCGCCTGCTGCGGCCGTTGGCCGAAATTCACGCCACGCCCCAGGGATTTGTGCTGTCGCCCCGGCAGGCCCGGGTGACTGTGTTGGAGCGGCCCATGGAAGGCGCGCAGGGCGTGCTGTGCGGGCCGGTGCTGGCGCTGCTGTCGGATGGCGAAGCCTGGGCCAGTTCGGCGCTGGCCCTGGCGCTGGGCGCGAGCCAGCGCAGCATCCAAAGGACGCTGGAGGTCCTGGAGCGCGACGCGCTGGCGCAGCCTGTGGGCCGGGGCCGTGCGCGCCGCTGGGTGGCCCGGCCTGCGCCGGGATTCACGACGACTTTGTTACTCCCCGCCGTGCTGCCGGCTGGCTAGCATGGACCGACCCAACCAACAGGAGTCCAGCATGAAGGCACAAGCCGCAGAAATCATCCGAGAGTACGGTCCCTTTCCCGGCATCGATTGCGTGCACGGGGTGTCCTACGACGGCAGCCAGGTGTGGTTCGCCACCGGCGACCGATTGCAGGCGCTGGACCCCGACAGCGGCCGGATCGTGCGCAGCATCCCCGTGCCGGGCGATGCCGGCACGGCCTTCGACGGCAGGCATCTGTTCCAGATCGCCAATGACCGTATCCAGAAGATCGATCCGTCCACCGGCCAGGTGCTGGCCACCATTCCCGCACCCGGGGGCGGCGGCGATGCCGGCGATTCGGGAATGGCCTGGGCCGAGGGTTCGCTGTGGGTGGGCCAGTACCACGGCCGCAAGATCCACCAGATCGATCCCGACACGGGGGCCGTGCTGCGCACCCTGGAGTCCAACCGCTTCGTCACCGGCGTCACCTGGGTGGACGGCGAACTGTGGCACGGCACCTGGGAAGAGGGCCAGAGCGATCTGCGGCGCCTGGACCCGGACAGCGGCGCCGTGCTGCAGCGTCTGGAGATGCCGGCCGGCACCGGCGTGTCGGGGCTGGAGTCCGACGGCGGCGACCGCTTTTTCTGCGGTGGCGGAGCAACCGGCCTGCTCAGGTCCGTGCGCCGGCCGGAGCCGGCGCAGCAGCCCTGAAGCCTACTTCCGGCCGAGCTGCGCAGCGATGGCCTGGCCCACTTCGGTGGTGCTGGCCGTGCCGCCCAGGTCGGGCGTGCGCGGGCCGTTCTTGATGACTTCCTCGATGGCCGAGACGATGGCGTCGTGCGCCGCGCGGCCCGCGCCCTGGCCGTGGGTCAGGAAGTCCAGCATCAGCGCAGCCGACCAGACCATGGCGATGGGGTTGGCGATGTTCTTGCCGTAGATGTCGGGCGCCGAGCCGTGCACGGGCTCGAACAGGCTGGGGAACGTGCGGTCGGGATTGAGGTTGGCCGAGGGGGCCAGGCCGATGGTGCCCGTGGTGGCCGGTCCCAGGTCGCTGAGGATGTCGCCGAACAGGTTGGTGGCGGCCACCACGTCGAAGCGGCCCGGCTGCAGCACGAAGCGCGCGGTCAGGATGTCGATGTGCTGCTTGTCCAGCGTGACGTCCGGGTAGGCCTTGGCCACGTCCTCGGCGCGCTGGTCCCACCAGGGCATGCTGATGGCGATGCCGTTGCTCTTGGTGGCCAGGGTGACGTGCTTGCGCTCGCGGCTGCGGGCCAGGTCGAAGGCGTACTTGAGCAGGCGCTCGGCACCCTTGCGCGAGTAGACGGATTCCTGGATCACGATTTCGCGGTCCGTGCCCTCGTACATGATGCCGCCCAGCGAGGTGTATTCGCCCTCGGTGTTCTCGCGCACCACGTAGTAGTCGATGTCGCCGGGCTTGCGGCCGGCCAGCGGGCAGGGCACGCCTTCGAACAGGCGCACGGGGCGCAGGTTGATGTACTGGTCGAACTCGCGGCGGAACTTGAGCAGGGAGCCCCACAGCGAGACATGGTCAGGCACGGTGGCAGGCCAGCCCACGGCGCCGAAGAAGATGGCGTCCATGCCGGACAGCTGCGCCTTCCAGTCGTCGGGCATCATTTTTCCGTGGGCCAGGTAGTAGTCGCAGTGCGCCCAGTCGAAATGGTGGAATTCGAGCTGGATCGCAAAGCTGCTGGCGGCGGCCTCCAGCGTGCGCAGGCCTTCGGGCATGACTTCCTTGCCAATGCCGTCACCGGCGATGACGGCGATCTTGAATGTGTCTTGCATGGTGTCTGTCCTTGGATCGAATGGATGAATACGAGCGGCGCCGCTGACGGCCCGGCCGCATGCATGGCATTGTTGGCTGCGCCAGGGCTAAATACAATCGGCCAACTGTGGTTCCATTGTTTACAGATCGTGAATAAACAACCGGCTCCCGAAGACCTGCGCGTCTTCACCGTGGTGGCCCGCAAATCCGGCTTTGCCGCTGCGGCCGAGGAATTGGGCGCCTCGCCGGCCTATGTGAGCAAGCGCATCCGCCTGCTGGAGCAGGAGCTGGGCGTGAAGCTGCTGCACCGCACCACGCGCCGCGTGGCCGTGACCGAGGAGGGCGAGCGCGTATTCCACTGGGCGCAGCGCATCCTCGACGACATGGACCAGCTGATGCAGGAGGTGGCCATCACGCGCAGCGAGCCGCGCGGCCTGCTGCGGGTGAGCAGCAGCTTCGGCTTCGGGCGGCATGTGATCGCGCCGGCGCTGTCCCGGCTGGTGGAGCGCCATCCGGGGCTGCAGGTGCGGCTGGATGTGTTCGACCGGCTGGTGGATGTGGCGGGCGAGGGCTTCGATCTGGATGTGCGCGTGGGCGACGAGATTGCGCCCCACCTGATTGCGCGGCGGCTGGCCGACAACCACCGCGTGCTGTGCGCGGCGCCTGCCTACCTGGCGCGCCGTGGCATGCCGCGCACGCCGGCCGAGCTGTCGGCGCACGACTGCCTGGCCATCAAGGAGCGCGACCAGGCGTTTGGCGTGTGGCGGCTGCGCGCGGGCGCGGCCGAGCAATCGGTGAAGGTCACGGGGCCGCTGTCGGCCAACAACGGCGAGATGGTGGTGCAGTGGGCCGTGGACGGGCGCGGCATTGCGCTGCGCTCGCTATGGGATGTGGGCGCCCATCTGCAGGCCGGGCGCCTGGTGCAGCTGCTGCCCGAATGGCGGCAGGAGGCCAATGTCTGGGCCGTCTACCCGACGCGGCTGCAGTTGTCGGCCAAGGTGCGCGTGTGCGTGGAATTCCTGCAGGAACATTTCAGGCAGGAGTGGATGGCCGCCGCGCCCTGAAAGGAGGCGGCGGCCATCCATGGCTCAGCCTGCCAGGGCGGCCTTCACCGCGGCGGACACCTGGCCCATGTCGGCCTTGCCGGCCAGCTGCGCCTTGACCGCGCCCATGACCTTGCCCATGTCGCCGGGGCCGGAGGCTCCCAGCTCGGCCACGATGGCCTTCACGGCGGTGGCCACTTCCTCGGCCGACATGCGTGCGGGCAGGTAGGCGGTCAGCACGGCCGTTTCGGCCTTTTCCTTGTCGGCCAGGTCCTGGCGGCCCGCGCCCTCGAAGGCGGCAATGCTGTCCTTGCGCTGCTTGATCAGCTTGTCCACGATGGCGATGACGGCGGCATCGTCGAGCTCGACGCGCTCATCGACTTCCTTTTGCTTCATCGCGGCCAGCAGCAGGCGGATGGTGCCCAGGCGCTCGCTGTCCTTGGCGCGCATGGCGGTCTTCATGTCTTCGGTGATCTGGGCCTTGAGGCTCATGGCATTTCTCCTGAGGTAGTGGCGTCGGGAAACAAAAACCAAAAAACAAAAACAAAAAACCCGCGCCTGGCGTCCCGAGCGCGGGTTTTGCGGCTGACGAGAGCCGGCTGGTCAAGAGCTGATCAGTACAGCTTCTTGGGCAGCTGCATGCTGCGAACGCGCTTGTAGTGACGCTTGACGGCGGCAGCCTTCTTGCGCTTGCGTTCGGCAGTGGGCTTCTCGTAGAACTCGCGAGCGCGCAGGTCGGTCAGCAGGCCGAGCTTTTCGATGGTGCGCTTGAAGCGGCGCAGGGCAACTTCATAGGGCTCGTTTTCTTTTACGCGGATGGTGGTCATTAGCTAGATTTCCAGATATCTGTGCTGACAGCGGGTTCTCGGGAAGATCGGGCCTGAGAGCCATGTTCAGCGGTTGGTCCCCGTCAATAGTTAACTAGTATTGGCCGACGGGGCAATTGCCAGCAAAGCGGGCGATTATACGCGAGACGAAAGCGATCTGACAAATCAGGCGGAAGGCAGGGCCTGCGCGCAGGCGTGGCCACTGGCCCAGGCCCATTGGAAGTTGTATCCGCCCAGCCAGCCGGTGATGTCCACCACTTCGCCGATGCAGTACAGGCCGGGCTGGGCCTTGCATTCCATGGTCTGTTGCGAAAGCGCACGCGTGTCCACGCCACCCAGCGTCACTTCGGCCTTCTTGTAGCCCTCGGTGCCGGTGGGCACGATCTCCCAGCGCGACAGGCGCTCGGCCAACTGGTTCAGGGCCTTGTCCGAGGCCTCGGCGATGGGGCGCTGCCATGCGGGGTCCTGTTGCACCCAGGCATCGGCCAGGCGCGAGGGCAGCCATTGGGCCAGCTCATTGGCGATGAGCTTGCGCGAGCGCGACTTGGCCTTGAGCAATTCGTCCTGCAGGTCCACCTCGGGGGCGAGGTTGATGCACAGGGGCGTGCCGGGCTTCCAGTAGCTCGAGATCTGCAGCACGGCCGGGCCCGACAGGCCGCGGTGCGTGAACAGCAGGTCTTCCATGAAGGCCATGCGCTCTTTCTTGCTACCTGTGCTGATCTCGACTGGCAGGGCCAGGCCGGCGAGCTGGGCATAAGGGGCCCAGGCGTCGCCGTCGAAGGTCAGCGGCACCAGGCCTGGCATGCGCTCGACCAGGGGCAGGCCGAACTGCTGGGCCAGGCGGTAGCCGAAGTCGGTGGCGCCGATCTTGGGGATGGACAGCCCGCCCGTGGCGATGACCAGGCTGGGCGCCTGCACGGCGCCACGGCTGGTCTGCAGGCGGTACTGGCCGTCCGCATGCGTGACGGATTCGACCTTGCAGGGCTGCCAGCGCTGCACGCCGCCGGCCTGGCATTCGGCCAGCAGCATGGCGATGATGTCCTCGGCCGAGCGGTCGGCGAACAGCTGTCCCTTGTGCTTTTCGTGGTGGGCAATGCCGTGCCTGTCCATCAGCGCGATGAAGTCGGCCGGCGTGTAGCGCGACAGGGCCGAGCGGCAGAACTGCGGGTTGCCGCCCACGAAGTGCTTGTGCGGCGCGCGCACGTCCAGGTCGCGGTTGGTGAAGTTGCAGCGGCCGCCGCCCGAGATGCGGATCTTCTCGGCCACCTTCTCCGCGTGGTCCAGGAGCAGCACCGACAGGCCACGCTGTCCGGCCTGGGCCGCGCAGAACAGGCCGGCCGCGCCGGCGCCGATGACGATGGCGTCGAAAGAGAGGGAAGAGGTCACAAAAACGTCACTCGGGGGGCAAAAGGGCGCCCATTCTCGCGCACTTGTGCCAGCCCTTCGCGTGCCCTGTGAAACTGGCGTGTCCTGAAGCCAGGGACACCGAGGAAGGGCCGCCCCGCACCGAGGGTGTCGTCCCCCTCTGGGGGAAGGCGCGCAGCGACTCAGGGGGGACCTAAAATCCAGCGATGAATTTCCCATCGCACCAGCTGAGCATGACCGTGCTCATGTCGCCCGACATGGCGAACTTTTCGGGCAACGTCCATGGCGGCGCCGTTCTCAAGCAGCTCGACCAGGTGGCCTATGCCTGTGCCAGCCGCTACGCGGGCCGCTATGTGGTCACGCTGAGCGTGGACCAGGTGATGTTCCTGCAGCCCATCCACGTGGGCGAGCTGGTGACCTTCCTGGCCAGCGTCAACCACACGGGCAAGTCGTCGATGGAGATCGGCATCAAGGTGGTGGCCGAGGACATCCGCACCCAGGTGGTGCGCCATGTCAACAGCTGCTTTTTCACCATGGTGGCCGTGGACGAGAACAAGCAGCCCGCGCCCGTGCCCACGCTGGTGCCGTCCACCGACGAGGAAAAGCGCCGCTGGCAGGCCGCGCTGATCCGCAAGGACCTGCGCCGCGAGCTGGCCCAGCGCTTCGAGCAAAGCCGCGTGACGGCCAGCAGCTCGGTCAGGCCGGGCTGAGCGCCGAGGGGGCGGCGGGCGGTGTCTTGCAGGTGTCGTGCGCCCTGTCCTGCAGCTCGTCCAGCACCTGCTCGATGACGCGCTGGAGGTCTTCCATGGAAGCCGGCTTGGACAGCACCTCGTCGGCTCCGGCCCGCAGGTAGCGCAGGGCCTCGGAGGCCTCGGGACTGGCGGTCAGCGCAATCACGCGGCAGCGGCGCAGCTGGTTCTCGGCTTCCCGCCGGCGCAGGCGCCGGATGAACTCGAAGCCGTCCATGATCGGCATGCGGCCGTCGGTGATGATGAGATCGAAGGACTCGACCAGGCAACGCGCCCAGGCCTCCTGCCCATCGCCGGCCAGCGAGATGCCGTGGCCCAGCGCGGTGAGCTGGCTCTTGAGCAGCTCGCGATTGAACAGATAGTCTTCCACGGCCAGGATTCTGAGTCCGGGCTCGGCTGGGACTCCGGGCAGGGGCTCGGTGCCCGTATCGGCCTTCGCACGCAGCTCCAGGGGTGCGGGCATGACCCGGGGCAATACCTCCTCGGCCGAAGGCCTGTCGTCCGGCTCCACCAGCGGCAGGCTCAACCTGACCGTGAAGCGCGAGCCCCGGCCCGGCACGCTCTCCAGGGTGATGGTCCCCCCCATGTGCTCCAGCAGGCGGCGCGTGATGCTCAGGCCCAGGCCGCTGCCGAAGGCCTGGGCCTGATGGGCTCCCGGCACCTGCGAAAAGGGCTGGAAGAGCCGGGCCTGGTCCTGGGGCGCAATGCCGATGCCGGTGTCCTCGACCTCCATCTGCAGCAGCAGGCGGTCATGGCGGCTGGTGCCTTGCGCGCGCAGGGTGACGCTGCCGCGTTCGGTGAACTTGATGGCATTGCTCAGCAGGTTGAACAGCACCTGCTTGAGGTGCAGCGGGTCGGCCGTCACGCTGTGGTCCACGCCCCTGCCCACTTCGGTGCGCAGCGACAGCCGCTTGCCGTGCGCCAGGCCCTGCAGCAGCGGGGCCATGTCCTCGATCAGCGGCCGCAGCGCCACGGGCTGGGGCGTGGAGTCGATGTGGCCCGACTCGATGCGGTGCAGGTCCAGCACGTTGCCCAGCAGCAGCAGCATGCCCTGGCAAGCCTTGTGGGCCGCGGCCAGCGTATCGCGGTGGGGCAGGCCTAGCCTTTCTCGGTCCTGCGCCAGTTCCAGCAGGCCGATGATGGCGCTCAGCGGCGTGCGTATCTCGTGGCTGGTGGTGGACAGGAACAGGCTCTTGGCCCGGTTGGCGGCCTCGGCACGGCGCTCGGCACGGCGTGTCCTGCGCATCTGGCGGCTCAGGCAAAAGCCCCAGACCAGGGAGGTGGCCGTGGCCAGCGCCAGCGCTGCCAGCAGCAACAGCAGGCGCTGGCGGTGCTCGCGCCAGAAGCGCGTGCCGCTGCCGCTATCGCGTGGCGCCCAAAGGCGCACGATTTCGGCCATTTCCTCGGGCGAGATGGACAGCTGGGCCTTCTCCAGAATGCTCAGAAGCTCGGGCTCGGCGGCATGCACGGCCAGGCTCACGGGGCGGGTGTAGTCCTCCAGGATGCCGGTGAGCTGCAACTGGTTGCCCAATTGCTGGGCGTTGGCATAGCGCGCTGCGTAGTCGTTGCCGACGAAGGCATCGCTGTCGCCGGCAGCCACGCTGGCCAGGGCCTGGGCCAGGTCGGGATACAGCTGCAGCCGTATGCGTGGATGCTCGCGGCGCACCGTGTCCTCCAGGAAGAAGCCGGCCACCATGGCCACGCGCTTGCCCTCCAGGCCCTGAATGTGGTGTATGCGCTTGTCGCGCTGCGTGCCCGCATTTGCCTCGGGCCGGCCCATCACCACCACCGCGCTGCGCAGGTAGGGCGGCAGCAGCTTGATATCGGGCGATGCAATCGGCGGCGAGGTGTAGACGGGGGTGAGCAGGGCCTTGCCCGAGCCCAGAATGGCATCGAGTTCGGCATAGTTGCGTGCGGTCATGTAGTCGAACTGCAGGCCGGCGCGGTGGCTGATCAGGTCCAGGTAGTCGGGTCCTATGCCCTCGGCCTGGCGGTCGGCATCCAGCTGTCCCAGCGATCCCTGCGAGCTGTTGAGCACCACGGGAATGCGGGGATGGGCATCCAGCCACCGCTTTTCAGAGGGTGTCAGGGCCACGCGGTCGCTTCCCAGCAGCGGACGGCGGCTGCCGCTCCAGCTGTGCAGAATGTCGTCGCCATGCTGCAAGGTGATGGTGGGCAGGGCCTGGTCCAGATAGGCCTTCAACTGCGCATCGTCATGCCGCACCAGCATGCCGAAGCCCCGGCCTTCTATCGGGGCAAAGCCCTGCACGCGCAGGTTGAGCAGGTAGTTGGCCTGGATCAGGTAGTGCACCGTGACCGTGTCGCCGACGAAGCCGTCGATCTCGCCCAGGCTCAGCGCCTCCAGCGCGCGGCGGGGTGTTTCATAGGTCAGCAGCTCGCTGAGGGGGTAGGCGGCCGCAACCTGGGAGCGCAACAGCTGGTCGGGCGTCATGGCCAGCCGCGCGCCCCGGCTCCCGGCGTCGAAGGGCGCATGCGAGAGCGACACCAGCACGGGCTGGCTGGGCAGGTAGGGCACGCTCAGGGCCAGGTCGGCGCGTTCGGCCTCCAGCTCGGTGCCCTCGCAGGCCAGGTCGATCTCGCCTCGCCGCAGCGCATCGAGCACGGCCACGCGCGATCCATAGGTCTTGAAGCGCACCGGCGTGGGAAACAGCAGGCCCAGGTGGTCGGCCGTGATGCCCTGGAAGCGCTCGCCATCGATCATTTCCAGGGGAGGATGGTCGGGCAGGGAAATGCCCACGGTCAGCGGCCCGCGCGCCTGCAGCCACTGGCGGTGCGTGGACGTGAGCCAGGGTTTTGCACCGGCCGTGACGCGCGTGGCCAGCACCATGTCGGCGGCGCCAGCCAGGCCGGGCATGAGCAGGGCCATGCCAAGCGCGCAGCTGGCCAGCAGCGGCGACCACATGCGCCGCCATGCGGAGCGCCGTGGCTGCGCAGCTGTGGAAGTGAAAGTAAGGCCTGGTGTTTTCATGGAATCCCCCGATGGCGCTACCGCCGCCTGGCGGTGCTGACGGTCTGCCAAAACGGTCTAAACGCCGTTTCGGCAGCCAGCAGGGGATTTTTAATGAAAACTAATGATTTTGATGGATCGATAGATTTTTGATTGCGGCAATCTGACGCTCAGGCGGCTGCAACCGCAGCGGCGAGCGGTGTCTGAGGTTCGGCCATTGCCCGCACGCCACGGACCACATCGCCAACGACGATGACGCTGGGGCTGCCCAGGCCCGTGTCGGCAATGCACTCCACCAGCGCACCCAGCGTGGTCAGCGCATGGCGCTGTTGGGGCAGGCTGGCGTGCTGGATCACGGCCACGGGCGTGGCCGCGGGCAGGCCGTTCAGCAGCTCGGCGCGGATGTGCTCCACGCTGCTCACGCCCATGTAGATCACCAGGGTGAGCCGCGCATCGCGCGCGGTGGCGGCCAGCTGGCGCCAGTCGGTGCCGCTGTCGCCGGGCTTGGCGTGGCCCGTGATGAAGACCACGCCGTGCGCCCGGTCGCGGTGCGTGAGCGGGGCGCCCAGGCTGGTGAGTCCGGCCAGGCCAGCGGTGATGCCGTTGATGACCTGGACCTCGACGCCTGCTTCGCGCAGGTGCTCCACCTCCTCACCGCCGCGCCCGAAGATGAAGGGGTCGCCGCCCTTCAGGCGCACCACGGTCTCGCCGTCCTGCACGGCGCTCAGCATGAGCTTTTCGATGAAGGCCTGGGGCGTGCTCTTGCAGCCGCCGCGCTTGCCCACGTAGACGATGCGCGCCGTGGGCGCGGCATGGGCCACGATGGCGTCGCTGACCAGGTCATCGACCAGCAGCACGGTGGCAGCCTGTATCGCCTTGAGGGCCTTGATGGTCAGCAGCTCCGGGTCGCCGGGGCCGGCGCCGACCAGGGTGCAGGTGCCGCGCCGGGCGGTGTTCGCGGGGGTGTGGGACGGGGTCGTCATGGCGGGGCTCCGTTTTTCTGGGGTATTCAGCGAATTTGATCGGCAAGGTGGACGATGTGTTCCACCTGGCGTGTGAGCGCGGGCGGCACGGGCAGCCGGCCCGCGAGCACGTCTTCGGTGTAGCGTGCTGTGGTGTCCACATCGATCCCGGCGGGCAGGCCCGGCACGTCGGAGGCGGTGCCGCTTTGCTGCTCGGCCAGCAACTGGTGGGCGCCTGCCACGAAGCCGTCGTAGCGCGGCAGCCGGCGCGGGTCGGCCGCGACCTCGCCTTCCAGCCCGCGCGAGAGCAGGACATTCATGCCCAGCGTTCCGAAGGTGCCGTGCAGCATGGGCAGGTACTCGGGATGCGTGTAGGCCGTCACCAGCAGGCAGGGGCCGTCGCAGGGCGCCAGCAGCTTGACCACGCTGTGGCCCGGGTTGCGCAGGCCGATGACCTCGCGCACGGACAGCAGGCGCGCCAGGCCCGGGTGCAGATGTTCGGTAGGGATATGGGCCACCTGGCCGCCGGCCAGGGCCTGGGGGGATGGCAGCGGCGCAATGCCCAGGGCCTGCAGCACATCGCTGGCCAGGATGCGGCGCGCCTCGGTGCGCATGCCGTGCAGCAGCACGGGCAGGCCTTCGCGTGCCAGCAGCAGGGCCAGCAGGGGGGTGAGCACGGGCAGGCGGCGCGCGCCGTTGTAGCTGGGCAGAACGATCACGGGGCGGCCGCCGGCCGAGGCGGGAAAGCGGGCGGCGCGCGCATGCACGGCGTCCAGGAAGCCGCTCATCTCCTCGACGGTCTCGCCCTTGATGCGCATGGCGATGCAAAACGCCCCGATTTCCAGGTCGCTGACGCCGCCGTCCAGCACCTGGCCGAACAGGTCGGCGGCCTGCGTGCGTTCCAGCGCCTTGGCTCCGCGTGCGCCGCGGCCTATTTCCTTGATGTATTGGCTGATGCCCATGGCGTTGTGATCGTGGGAGGGGTGAATCCTGTGGGGGCATATTTTCCCGCAGGTTTCATTACTTTTCGCTATATATGCAAACCCGTCGTTCAATCGTCGCTTTCATGCCGCCTACGCGCTGGGCACGATGGGGATATGGCGCACCAGACGCTTGAGTTCGGGCAGGCAGGAGCCGCAGTTGGTGCCGCAGCGCAGCTGGCCTTGCAGCGCGGCAAGGCGCACGTCGTCGCTGCCCTCGCAGCGGGCCAGCACGCCGTCGATGGCGGTCTCGTCCACATCGAAGCAGCTGCAGACCTGGCGCGCACGCGGCGGGATGGCCAGCGGTGCCGAGCCCGAGGGCATGAGCAGCAGGCGGCCATAGTCCTGTGCCGGCACCTGGTCCTGCAGCAGGGTGGTCAGCCAGCTGCCCGCGCGCGTGTCGCCCGCCAGCAGCAGGGCCTCGACCGTGGTGGACAGGCTGCGGCGGTCCAGCCGCAGCGCGCGGTTGTGCTGGCGGCGGCGGTCGCTGTAGCGCAGGGTGTCTGCGGCATCCAGGCCCAGCAGGGATTCGATCCGTGCGAGGACGGCCTCGCCCGGCGCCTCCTGTGCGGCGGCGCGCAGCAGCACGCCGTGCCGGGCCCGTTCGGCGTCCTGCAGCGGGACGGCATTGCCGAAGGGCACGCAGCTGGCAAAGCCGAAGTGCGGCATGAGGGCGGACAACTGCTCGCGCACGGCCAGCACCCGGTCCTCGGGCAGCCATGCCATGGCCAGCAGGGTCCAGGGCAGTTCGGCCTTTTGCAGCTTCACGGCCGTGTGCTTGAGTTCGGGCTGCCTGGAGCCAGGGCAGAAAGCCGGGGTGGTCAGCGCGTTGATGCCACCTGTCGGCGTACCGCCCATTCCAGTGCCGCCCAGGTATTCGCCGCCCCAGTGCATGGCCATGAAAAGCTGGGAGGGCGTGAGCGTGCCGTCGGGCTGCACCGGCACCAGCAAGGTGCCGCGCCGGCTGCTCATCTGCACCAGGTCGCCCGCGCGCAGGCTGCGCTCGGCCATGTTCTGTGGATGCATCTGCAGGCTGGGCTCGGCCGCGTGGCCGAACAGGCGACCCAGCTGGCCCGTGCGGCTCATGCCGTGCCACTGGTCGCGCAGCCGGCCCGTGGTGAGGCTGAAGGGGTAGTGCGCATCGGGCGGCTCGGCCAGCGGCTGCCAGGGCAGCAGCGCAAAGCGGGCGCGGCCATCGGGCGTGGGAAAGAGGCCGTCTTCGTAGAGCCGGGCGCGGCCATGCGCTGCGCCTTCGGGCAGCGGCCATTGCTGGGGGCCTTGCGCGTCCAGCAGATCCCAGGACAGGCCGGTGATGTCCAGGTCGCGCCCGCGCGTGCTCTCGCGGTGCTCGTTCCAGATGGCCTGGGCGCCGGCAGCGGCGTCCTCGGTGTCGTAGGGGAAGAGGCTGGGCAGGCCCGGGCGCAGCCGTGCCTCCATGCGCTGCGCGCAGTCCACGGCAATGCGCCAGTCATGGCGCGCGGCGCCGGGTGCGGCCACGGCGGGGCGCACGCGCGAGATGCGCCTTTCGCTGTTGGTCACCGTGCCGATCTTCTCGCCCCAGGTGGTGGCGGGCAGCAGCAGGTCGGCGTAGGCGCAGGTGGCGGTGGTGGCAAAGGCCTCCTGCACGATGACGAATTCGGCCCGCTGCAGCGCGCGCCGCACCAGGGCCTGGTCGGGCATGCTTTGCGCAGGGTTGGTGCAGGCGATCCACAGCGCGCGGATCTCGCCCTCGGCGGCGGCCTCGAACATCTCCACGGCGGTCTTGCCGGGCCGCGATGGCACGGCGTCCACGCCCCACAGCGCGGCCACTTCGGCGCGGTGGGCCGGGTTGGCCAGGTCGCGGTGGGCCGACAGCAGGTTGGCCAGCCCGCCCACCTCGCGCCCGCCCATGGCATTGGGCTGGCCCGTGAGCGAGAACGGCCCCGCGCCCGCGCGCCCGATCTGGCCCGTGGCCAGGTGCAGGCCGATCAGCGCGGCGTTCTTGGCCGTGCCGTTGCTGCTCTGGTTCAGGCCCTGGCAGTACAGGCTCAGCGTGGCGCCACGGGCGGCGTTGTCGCGTGCATCCCCGCCCAGCGCAAACCATTGCGCTGCCTGGAACAGGTCGTGCCGGGGCAGGCCGCAAACCTCGGCCACGCGCTCGGGCGTGGCTTCGCGCACCAGGGCCTGAAGGTCGGCGAAGCCGCTGGTGTGGCGTGCGATGTAGCCCTGGTCCAGCCAGCCTTCCAGCTCCATGATGTGCAGCATGCCGTGGAACAGCAGGGTGTCGCTGCCGGGACGCAGCGGCAGGAAGAGGTCGGCCATGCCGGCCGTGTCGGTGCGGCGCGGGTCGGCCACGATGATCTTCATCTGCGGCCGCGCGGCACGCGCCTGCTCGATGCGCCGCGTGAGCACGGGATGCGCCCAGGCCGCGTTGCTGCCCACGATGAAGAGGCAGTCCGCATGGTCCACATCCTCGTAGCAGGCCGGTGGCGCGTCGGCGCCCAGCGTGAGCTTGTAGCCGGCCACGGCGCTGCTCATGCACAGGCGCGAATTGGTGTCGATGTTGTTGGTGCCGATCAGGCCCTTGGCCAGCTTGTTGAAGACGTAGTAGTCCTCGGTCAGCAACTGGCCGCTCACATACAGGCCCACGGCGTCGGGGCCGTGCTCCTGCACGATGGAGGCCAGCCTGCCGGCGGCCAGGTCCAGTGCGGCATCCCAGCCCACATCCTGGGGCGCGGCGCCGCGCGTTGAACGCAGCGCGGGCTGCAGCAGCCGCGTCTGCCGTGCCAGGGCGGGCGAGGCCGTCAGGTGCAGGGTGCTGCCCTTGGTGCACAGGCGGCCGTGGTTGGCGGGGTGCGCCGGATCGCCGCGCACGCCCGTGATGCGCGCGCCATCGCTTTCGATGAGGACGCCGCAGCCTACGCCGCAGTAGGGGCAGGTGGATCGGGTTTCTTGCATGGTGGGCCTGGGGTGGATGGGGGTGGGGCAGGGCACGGGGCGGGCGCCATCACGCGCCGCCGGCCGGGTCGGCCTGGCTGGTCTGGATGGCTTGGCCTGCTTGGTTTTCGCCGAACATGAGGCGGTCGCGCATCTCCTGCACGGCCACGCCGTCGCGCAGCAGGCGGAAGTACCAGCCGCCGTCCTCGGTGTCGCCATACAGGCAGGCGCCGACCAGTCGGTCTCCGCGCAGCACAAGCTTGCGGTACACGCCCGCGCCGGGGTCGCTGAGCACGATTTCCTCCGTGCCCTCGTCACCGCGGAAGTCGCCCGCGCTGAACAGATGGATGCCCGTGACCTTGAGCTTGGCCGAGGTCTGCGACCCCGGATAGCGGCCGATGCCGATCTCGGCCAAGTGGTTGGCCAGCACCTTGCCCTGCTCGAACAGCGGCGCCACCAGCCCGTAGGCCACGCCCCGGTGCGCCGCGCACTCGCCCACGGCGTAGATGCGCGGGTCGGTCACGGTCTGCAGCGTGTCGCTGACCACGATGCCGCGCTGCACGTGCAGGCGCATCTGCTCGGCCAGCGTGGTCTCGGGCCGGATGCCCACGGCCATGACCACCAGCGAGGCCGGTGCCTCGCGCCCGTCCTGCAGGTGCACGCAGGCCACGCGCCCCTGGCCGTCGCCCGTCAGCGCCCGGGTCTGGGCTTGCATCAGAAAGCGCATGCCGCGCGCGGCCAGCGAGGCCTGCAGCAAGGCGCCGGCGGTCTCGTCCAACTGGCGGTCCAGCAGGCGTTCGCCCGCATGCACCACGGTGACGTCCATGCCGCGCTTCATGAGTCCGTTGGCGGCCTCCAGGCCCAGCAGACCGCCGCCGATGACCACGGCATGGCGGTGGCTGGCGGCCGCCGCGATCATGGCCCGGGTGTCGGCAATGTCGCGGTAGCCCAGCACGCCTTCCAGCTCGCGCCCGGGCACGGGCAGCATGAAGGGGCGCGAACCCGTGGCCAGGATCAGCCGGTCGTACTCGGCGCTCACCGGCTGGCCAGCCGCGTCCACGGCATGCACCACGCGGCGCGCCCGGTCCACTGCGTGCACGCGGCAGCCCGCATGCAGGGTGATGCCGTGCTGCGCATACCAGGACCAGTCGTTGAGGATGATCTCGTCCAGCTGCTGCTCGCCCGCCAGCACGGGCGACAGCATGATGCGGTTGTAGTGGGGGTGGGGCTCGGCCCCGAATACCGTGATCTCGTAGCGGTCGGGCGCGATCTTGAGCAGCTCCTCCAGCGTGCGCACGCCGGCCATGCCGTTGCCCACCATCACCAGCCTGGATTTTTTCATCGTGCCCCCGTTGCGGTTCGGAAAACAAAAAAGGCGTCCCCGCGCTGCGCGGCCGATGGCTGCGCGCGAGGTGACGCCTTTGTCCCGGGCCGTGGCGCGTCGTTGCGCCTGGCCCTGCGGCCATCCATGGCCACGCCCGGGATATAGCAAGCTGCGTGCCAGCACGGGCGGCCCTGGTCCGGGGCCCTGCGCCGAACACGCGTGCTCATGCTGACGATCCAGGCTGGTGCCCTGCATGCATCAAAGCGGTGCGCACGCTATCGAGACGGACCTATCAGATGTCTGAATCGAATGGAGGTTTTGTGTTGATTTGTTTCAAATGAGACGAATGGGGGGTACAACAAGCCACCCGGCCCCGGAGTAAGCCAGGGCCGCGATGACGTGAAAGATTTTTCTTCTTCAAGGGACCATGCCTATGAGAGTGAATCTGCCAGTCAGCACGCGTGAATACGCATTTCCCAAGGGCCAGACCCTGGTGTCCACCACGGACCTGAAGGGCCGCATCCTCTACTGCAACCCGATGTTCATCGAGGTCAGCGGCTACGAGCGCGAAGACCTGCTGGGCCAGCCCCACAACATGATCCGCCACCCCGACATGCCCGAGGAAGCCTTCCGCGACATGTGGGAGACCATATCGGCGGGCCTGCCCTGGTCCGCCCCCGTGAAGAACCGGCGCAAGAACGGCGACTTCTACTGGGTCATGGCCAATGTCACCCCGCTGATGGACGGCGACAGGCCCTCGGGCTACATGTCGGTGCGCACCGAGGCCACGCGCGAGCAGACCGATGCGGCCGAGCGCCTCTACGCCACCATGCGCGCCGAGAAGGACGCCGGGCGCCAGGTCCATGTGCTGCGTGCCGGCCACCTGCTGCGCAACAACCTGGGCGGCCGCCTGGCCAGCGCATTGAGCCTGGGCCTGGCCGGCAAGCTGGCACTGATCTTCTGCATGGTGGTGGCGGCGGCCTTTGGCGCGGCGCTGGCGGGCGGGCATACGCTGGACGCGTGGTCCGCGCTGGCCTGGCTGGCGGTCTGCATCTTCACGGGCCTTGCCGGGGCCTGGGCCTACCGGCTGACCGTGGCGCCGCTGGCGCAGATGGTGCTGCAGGCCAACCGCCTGGCGGCCGGCGATCTGACGCAGACCATACGCATCACGCGCAAGGACGTGGTGGGCGATCTGCAGAAGGCGCTGAGCCAGCTCAACGTGAACCTGCTGTCCATCGTGCGCGATGCGCGCGAGGAAAGCGACAAGATGCAGATCTCCAGCCGTGAAATCGCGCAGGGCAACCAGGACCTGTCCGCACGCACCGAAACCCAGGCGGGCAACCTGCAGCAGACGGCGGCCTCCATGGAGGAGATCACGGGCACCGTCAAGCACACGGCCGACTCGGCCCGCCAGGCCACGGACCTGGCCGCCCAGGCCAGCGAGGTGGCCGAGCGCAGCAGCGGTGCCGTCGATGGCGTGGCTGCCACCATGAAGCAGATCCAGGCCGCTTCGGGGCGCATCGGCGAGATCACGCAGCTCATCGACTCCATCGCCTTCCAGACCAATATCCTGGCGCTGAACGCTGCCGTGGAGGCCGCGCGCGCAGGCGACCAGGGGCGGGGCTTTGCGGTCGTGGCGGCCGAGGTGCGCAGCCTCTCGCAGCGCACGCTGGCAGCGGCCAAGGAGATCCGCGAACTCATCGACGACTCCGCCGCCAAGGTGCTGGACGGCAACCAGAGGACCGAAGTGGCGCAGAAGACCATGATCGAATCGCTGGATCTGGTGCGGCGCGTGAGCCTGCTGATCGGCGAGATCCACAGTGCTTCCAGCGAGCAGCTCAGCGGCATCTCCCAGGTCAACGCGGCCGTGTCGCATCTGGACAGCATCACGCAGCAGAACGCGGCCCTGGTGGAGCAGAACGCGGCATCGGCCATGGCCTTGCAGGCCCAGGCGCAGACCGTGTCGGAAACCGTGCAGGTCTTCCGGCTGGACGCCACGGGCCGCTCGCCTGCCGCAGCGGCCGATGCCGTGGCCCTGCGCCGGTCCATGAAGGCCCAGGCACAGAGCCAGGCACGCAGCCCGGTGCAGAGCCCGCCACAGATGCGGCAGGCGCGCGCGCAGCCGCAGAGGGTGCTGACCACGACCTGACCCCTGCGGGGCCGCCCGGCCGCTGGAAAACATCGTTGACACTTGGACGCAGCTCCGTCATGTGCACTGCGCAGGCTTGCGCATACCATGTGGTTTTGTGTTGACCGGGCGACCGGATGAAGGAACGACCATGAACTCCAGCTCTTCCCTGGCCGACGAACTGATGGCCCAACTGCAGGGCGCGCCCATGCAGCAGATGGCAGACCAGATCGGCGCCAGCCCCGCTCAGACCGAAAGCGCCGTGGGCGCGGCCCTGCCCGTGCTGCTGGCCTCGCTGGGCCGCAATGCGGCCGAGCCGCAGGGCGCGGCCAATCTCTTCGGCGCGCTGCAGCGCGACCATGGCGCGGCCAGCGGTGGCGGCATGGACCTCGGCGGCCTGCTGGGCTCGCTGCTGGGCGGCGGCGCAGGCGCGGGTGGCAATGCAGGTGGCGGGCTCGATGGCGCGGCCATCCTGGGCCACATCCTGGGCGGCAACCAGCAGCGTGCGCAGGACGGACTGGGCCAGGCCACGGGCCTGGGCAGCGGCGGCGCGGCCCAGCTGCTGCAGCTGCTGGCCCCCATCGTCATGTCCTTTCTTGCACAGCGCGTGAGCGCAGGCGGCATGGATGCCGGCGGCCTGGGCCAGGTGCTGGGCCGCGAGCATGCGCAGGCCCAGCAGCAGGGTGGTCTTCTGGGGAGCCTGCTGGACCAGGATGGCGATGGGCAGGTGGGCCTGGGCGATCTGCTGAAGATCGGCGGCAGCCTTTTTGGCGGCCGCCGCTGAAATGATGAAGCACCCCCTGAGCCGCTTTGCGGCTTCCCCCTCTCTCGCTTTGCGGGAGGGGAACGACGCCCTTGCTGCGGGGCGGCCCTTGCTTGGCGTCCCTGGTGTGCGTCGCGCCAGTTCCTTGGGGTGTGAGCAGCTCGATTGCCGGGTTAACGGTTAGGTTTTGACTCGGGTAACGGGCAGGGCCGGTGCGTGTGCATACACGCGCTGGCCCTGTTGCTTTTTGGGCGCAGTTCGGATGACACTAGAACCGAATTGGCGAACGACTGAAAGGCACCCATGACAGCAGTTGCAGACATTCTCAAGTCCAAGGCCAGCGGCGCGGTGTACAGCATCGCGCCTACCGATTCCGTGCTCGACGCGCTGCGGCTCATGGCCGACAAGGGCATTGGCGCCCTGCTCGTGATGGAGGGCAGCGAGATCGCGGGCATCGTCACCGAGCGCGACTACGCGCGCAAGATCGCGCTGCTGGGGCGCACCTCGGGCGCCACCCTGGTGCGCGACGTGATGACGCGCGACGTGCTCTTCGTCGGCCCCACCCAGACCACGCAGGAATGCATGGCGGTGATGACCGAGAACCGGCTGCGCCACCTTCCCGTGGTGGACGAGGGCGGCAAGCTGCTGGGCCTGATCTCCATCGGAGACCTGGTCAAGGACATCATCTCCGAGCAGAAGTTCATCATCGAGCAGCTGGAGCACTACATCTCGGGCCGGCACTGAACCGGGGCTCGGCCAGCCCGCAATGTGCAGGGCCTTGAAGGCGGCAGGACCGGCGAAGGTTCAGGCCGCCTTTTCCACATGCCCCTGGCGCGTGTAGAGGAAGTCGATCACCGCCTTGCGGCACTCGCGGTAGCGGTCGTCCTCGGCCAGCGCCACGCGGTTGCGCGGCCGGGCGATGCCGACTTCCAGCACCTCGCCGATGGTGGCTGCCGGGCCGTTGGTCATCATCACGATCTTGTCGGACAGCAGCACGGCCTCGTCCACATCGTGGGTGACCATGACCACGGTGCTCTGCGTGCGCGCCACGATCTCCAGCAGCTCGTCCTGCAGCTTGGCGCGCGTGAGCGCATCGAGCGCACCGAAGGGCTCGTCCATCAGCAGCACCTGCGGCTCCATCGACAGCGCGCGCGCAATGCCCACGCGCTGCTTCATGCCGCCCGAGATTTCACCGGGCCGCTTGTGCGCGGCATGGGCCAGGCCCACCAGCTCCAGCGCGGCCAGGGTGCGGGCCTTGAGCTGGGCGCGGCTTTCCGTGCGGCCATAGACGCGCTCCACGGCCAGGTGGATGTTGCCCTCGCAGGTCAGCCAGGGCAGCAGCGAGTGGTTCTGGAAGACCACGGCGCGCTCGGGCCCGGGGCCCTTGATCTCCTTGTTGGCGCACAGCAGCACGCCCGTGGTCGGAGTGGTCAGGCCCGCGATCAGGTTCAGCAGGGTGGACTTGCCGCAGCCCGAGTGGCCGATCAGCGAGACGAATTCCCCCCGCGCAATGGTCAGGTCGATATTGCGCAGCGCCGGAAACAGACCCTTGGCGGTCTTGAAGCTCTGCGCCACGCCCTGGACCTCGATGAACTTGGACGATGCATTCATGCCTTCACCTCTTCGAAAGTAAATGCCGTTGCCAGCTTGACCAGGGCCATCTCCAGCAGCAGGCCCACGATGCCGATCACGAAGATCGCGATGATGATGTTCTTGACGTTGAGGTTGTTCCACTCGTCCCAGACCCAGAAGCCGATGCCCACGCCGCCGGTGAGCATCTCGGCCGCGACGATGACCAGCCAGGCCGTGCCCACGGCCAGGCGCACGCCGGTCAGCATGTAGGGCAGCACGGCCGGGAACAGGATGGTGGTGGCGATCTTCCATTCGCTGAGGTTGAGCACGCGCGCCACGTTCATGTAGTCCTGGGGCACGCGCTGCACGCCCACGGCGGTGTTGATGAGCATGGGCCAGATCGAGCAGATGAAGATGGTCCAGATGGCCGCCGGGTTGGCGCCCTTGAAGACCAGCAGGCCGATGGGCAGCCAGGCCAGCGGCGACACCGGGCGCAGCAGGCTGATCAGCGGGTTGAACATGCGCGACAGGAAGTTGAAGCGCCCGATCACGAAGCCGGCCGGAATGCCGACCAGCGCCGCCAGGCCGAAGCCCACGGCCACGCGCTGCAGCGAGGCCAGCACATTCCAGCCCACGCCCTGGTCATTGGGGCCATTGCGGTAGAACGGGTCGCTGAAAATCTCGACCGCCTGGTGCCAGGTCGCCAGGGGCCCAGGAATGCTCTGGCCCGAGCCTGCAGCCACCAGGGACCACACGCCCACCAGCAGACCCAGGCCGCACAGCGGCGGCAGCACGGCCAGCCAGAAGGCGCGAGACAGGGCCGCCCAGTCGCGCGCAGCGGCGGGTGCCTTGGGCGTGGCCTGGATGGCCGCGGAGGTGGAAACCGGTGCAGGCGTGGCCGCCGGGGCGGCGGCGGATTCGGCCGGGAAGTGGAAGACGGCGCTGACCATGGTGTGTTCCTCTGTGGTGTGGGGCTTCAAAGGGAATCTCTCAGGCCTTGATGGCAAAGCTGTCCGCGTACTTGCGCGGGTCCTTGCCGTCCCAGACCGTGCCGTCCATGAGCTTGCTGCTGCGCATCTCCGCCTTGGGCAGCGGGGCCTTGGCGGCGGTGGCGGCCTGCTGGTAGATGTCCAGGCGGTTGACGGACCGGGCCACGCCCAGGTAGTCGGGGTGGTCCTTGAGCAGGCCCCAGCGCTTGTGCTGGGTCAGGAACCACATGCCGTCGGACAGGTAGGGATAGCCCACGCTGCCGTCGCCGTAGAACTTCATGTGGTTGGGGTCGTCCCAGGTCTTGCCCATGCCGTCCTGGTAGCGGCCCAGGATGCGCTGGTTGATGGCGTCCACGCCCGTGTTCACATAGGCCTTGCCGGCGATGGTCTCGGCCATGCGGGTCTTGTTGGCCAGGCTCTCGTCGATCCAGCGGCCGGCCTCGATGATGGCCGCCGTCACGGCACGTGCCGTGTTGGGGTTCTGGCGTGCGAACTCGGCCGTGGTGCCCAGCACCTTTTCGGGATGGTCCTGCCAGATGGACTGGGTGGTGGCGGCCGTGACGCCGATGCCGTCCATGATGGCGCGGTGGTTCCAGGGCTCGCCCACGCAAAAGCCGTCCATGTTGCCCACGCGCATATTGGCCACCATCTGCGGCGGCGGCACGGTGATGACCTTGGCATCCTTGAGCGGGTGGATGCCGTTGGCCGCCAGCCAGTAGTACAGCCACATGGCGTGCGTGCCCGTGGGAAAGGTCTGGGCAAAGGTGTATTCGCGCTTTTCGCTGGCCATCAGCCTGGCCAGGCCCGCGCCATTGACGGCCCCCTTGTCGGCCAGCTTCCTGGACAGCGATATGGCCTGGCCGTTGTGGTTGAGCGTCATCAGCACGGCCATGTCCTTCCTGGCGCCGCCCACGCCCAGGTGCACGCCGTAGACCAGGCCGTAGAGCACGTGGGCAAAGTCCAGCTCGCCGTTGACCAGCTTGTCGCGCACGCTGGCCCAGCTGGCTTCCTTGGAGGGAATGATCTTGACGCCGTACTTCTGGTCGATCCCCAGCACCGAGGCCATGACCACGCTGGCGCAGTCGGTCAGAGGGATGAAGCCGATGCGCACCTCTTTCTTCTCTGGCGCATCCGAGCCGGCCGCCCAGGCGCCATGGTGGCCCAGCTGGGTGTAGAGCGCCGCACCGCCTGCCAGCGTGCCGGCCTGGCGCAGAAAGTCGCGCCGGGGCAGGGCAGGGCCGGCGGTGAGAGGGCCTGTGGTGGGCTTGGGGCTTGACGCCATGGCGGAACTCCTTCGATCGTCGGGAATGGAACACTTGCAAACGGGCCTGTCCCAAGCAAAACGGCGTCCTCTCCAGCCGCGCTGCGCGGGGAGAGTGACGCCGTTGTCCTGGGGCCTTGAATCAAGACCGGGGTCCCGGCCGCCTTTGGCCGGGAGTTGCCAGAGTCAATGCAGAAAGCGTGCCAGGCCGTGTGCACAGGGGGCCATGCCGTCCATCGGCCTTGCAGTCCTCGCTGGGCCACCTTCTGGTGCGTTCCATGGCACCAAGTCGGTGCTGCACTGCAGCATGGCCCGCACCGGCCTAGCGTTCAAGGCGCGGGCGGCAGGAGATCGGCCATGGAAAGCACTGCCTGCGCCACATCGGCCAGGCGGCGGTTCTGGTTCATGGCGGTCTGGCGCAGCAGCTTGTGGGCCTCGCCTTCGCTGAGCTGGCGCCGCGCCATCAGCAGGCCCTTGGCGCGTTCCAGCAGCTTGCGCTCCGTGAGCGTGGCCCGCACGGTCTCCAGCTCGGCCTGCATGGCCTGCAGGCGCTGCGACTGGTCCTGCACCAGGTCCATCACGGAACGGTCCAGCTGCGGCCCCAGCCGCGCGGCCGGGCGCTGCAGCTCGCCCAGCGCCAGCGGGGCGGAGACCGGCGCGGTCGCCAATGCCTGCGGCGCCTGCAGCAGCGTCTGCAGGGCGGCGCGGGCATCGGCAATGCGGTGCTGGCATTGCTGCTGCAGCTCGGCCGTCAGGCGGGCCTCGACGGTCTGCAGCGCGTCCATGCGCTGCGAGCAGCTGTCGAACCAGGGCTCGGCCATCTCCACGGACAAGGGCGCGCCCGCCGTGGCCGTGCAGCCCACGCGGCGCAGCCGCTCGATCACGGCCAGCGTGGCGTCGGCCGCGCTGCTTTCTTGCCACAGGGCCAGGGAATGGGGCGGCGCGAACTCCGCAAAGACCTGAAAGCAGCGCTCCTGCGAGGCGATCAGGTGCAGCCAGTGCTGCTGGCGCGGCGCATCGCTCACGCCCGCACCGAACGCAGCCACGCCCGTGGCGCGTTCCTGGCCCGCGAACTCCTTGCCCTGCATGAAATTGAACAAGGCCACCAGCAGGCGCGAGATGCCGGGCTCGGGCGCGCTGTCCGCCGCCTCGAAGACCACGGCCAGCAGGCCGGCCACCAGGTCGATATAGAGGGCCGTGGCCGCCTCCGGCGACAGCGTGCGGCTGGCTACGCGCTCTCGCAGCGCGGGCAAGGCGTCCAGGCACTGCAGCACATGGGCGATGCGGCTGAACAGCCGCGCGCCATGACCGGGGTGGCCGGTGAGTCCCGCGCCCCGGGGCTGCATGTCCAGCAGCTCGAAGCCGTCGCGCGCCGCAGCGGCCATGCGGTCGCACTCGGCCATCTGGGCCAGCCTGGCCGGGCCGCCGCGCGCGCCTGCGCTGGCCAGAAAGACGTTGGACAGGCCGCGCTCCTTTTGCAGCGCATGGATGAGGCGGCTGAGCAGATCCACCAGGGCGCTGGTGCGCTGCAGTTGCTCCAGCTCGCCGATTTCGCACTGCCGCGCGGCCACAAGAAAGTTGAGAGCGGTTTTCATGGGGAGCCTGGTCCTGTCTGCCTGCCTTGATGCAGTTTGCCTTGGTGCAAGGGGCCTGGATGCAATTCCCATGCCGGGGCGCCGCGCTGTGCTTGCATGGGCACGGGATCGATGATTTGATAGAATTTTTTTAATGATTTGAAATTTTCGATACACAAATTGACGTGTAGGCGTGTCAAATGTTTGCAGGGCGAATGGGGCGGCTTTTAAAGACAAGCCCCGTTCATCCGGCGCACATGGCAACGCGGACCACGGCATCGGGCTGCGCAATGCGCCAGCGAGGCTGAATCGGCATGAGCTTGAAATATCACGAGAAGATCGGTTTTTCCCCATGCATTGGCTGTTCATGACCGAGGGGGTGTCCCGGTGGGCACCCGAGCGCTGGTGCAGCCCGAAACCTGCGCGCTGGCTGGCCTCGCTGCTGCTTTGCATGACGCAGGGCCAGGTCCTTGCGACGGCCCAGGTTGCCGTCGCGTCGGCGCAATTCGCCGATGAGGGCGTCTGGTTCGCCGGATGGGACGCCCTCGGCCCGTGGGGGGCCGGTGCGTTCGTGGCGTTCCTGCTGTTGTGCTCGGTGCTCTACATCCGCATGCGCTGCAAGGCGCAGCGCCTGACGCAGTCGCTCAAGCAAAGCAATGAGAAATTGCTGCGCGCCAATGTGAAGCTCAAGCGCATTGCCTTCAGGGACCCGTTGACCGGTACGGCCAACCGGGCGCTGTTCGAATACCGGCTGGGCCGCACGATTGCGCGCGCCGACAGCTCGGTGGAGCAGCCGGGGCCCTGCGGGCCGGTGCGCGTGGGCCTGCTGTACATCGACCTGGATGGATTCAAGCCCATCAACGATGTGGAAGGCCATGCCGCAGGCGACGCGCTGCTGTGCCAGGTGGCCGTGCGTCTGGGCCATATGACACGCAAATCGGACACGCTGGCGCGCGTGGGAGGCGACGAGTTCGTGCTGCTGCTGGGCTGCCTGGCTTCGGTGGACGACGCCGTGGCCATGGCGGGCCGGGTGCAGAAGGCCTTGAGCCAGCCGTTCGACCTGCCAGGAAAAGCGGTCTCCATCAGCAGCTCCATCGGCGTGGCCATCTATCCCGACCATGGCAAGAAGGAAAAGCTCATGGCGGCGGCCGATGCCGCCATGTACACGGCCAAGCGCGCCGGCGGGAACACCTACGCTATCTTCAAGGAAAGCATGCGCCAGGGCGTGGCCGCGCAGTTCGATCTGCAGCAGGCCCTGCGCCGTGCCGTGGCCAGCCAGCAGCTGGTGCTGTTCTACCAGCCCAAGATCGATACCCGCACGGGCCGCATCCGCAGCGTGGAGGCGCTGGCGCGCTGGAACCACCCGCAATTCGGCCTGATCAGTCCCCGCGTGTTCATCCCGCTGGCCGAGCGATTCGGCCTGATCAGCGAGATCGGCGACTGGGTCATCGACGAGGCCTGCCGCCAGACCGCGCAGTGGGCGCGCGAGCGGCGCTTCATGCGGGTGTCCATCAATATCTCGGGCTACCAGCTCTTTCAGACGCGGCTGGCGCAATTCATCGCAGAGGCGATCGCAAGGCACCGCATCCGGCCCGAGCAACTGGTCTTCGAGATCACCGAGTCCGTGGCCATGGAGGATGACAAGACCACCATGGCCGTGATTGCCGAACTCACGGGCATGGGCGTGCAGATCTCCATCGACGACTTCGGCACCGGCTACTCCAGCCTGGCCCTGCTGCGCCAGCTGTGCGCCGACGAGGTGAAGATCGACCGCAGCTTTGTGCGCGACGTGGCCCTCAAGAGCGATGCGAGGGCGGTGGTCGATGCCATCGTCCGCCTGGCCCATGCGCTGGAGCTGCGCGTGGTGGCCGAAGGCGTGACCGACCAGCAGCAGCGCGAAGTGCTGCAGGCGCTGGGCTGTGACGAGCTGCAGGGCTTTTACTTCGCCCGTCCCATGGATGCCCAGGCGCTGATCGCCAGCGAGATCTGGACCTCCGACGGCTTCGAGCCCGTGCAGTTCTCGCGCTCTTCCTACATAGACAACCTGTAGCGGCCCGCCAGCCGTGCAACTGCCCGCCTGCCAGGGGCCATTGATGGCTGCGGCCGTGCGCCGCGCCCGCAGGTTCTACACTTCAGCCCCATGAGTTTGCTGATTCTGGGGATCGAATCCTCCTGCGATGAAACCGGCGTGGCCCTGGTCGAGGCCCCCGATGGCGCGGGCGTGCCCACGCTGCTGTCCCATGCGCTGCACAGCCAGATCGATATGCACCGCGCCTACGGCGGCGTGGTGCCCGAGCTGGCCAGCCGCGACCATATCCGCCGCGTACTGCCGCTGACCGAAAACGTGCTGGGCGAGTCCGGCCGCTCGCTGGACCAGGTCGATGTGATCGCCTTCACGCGCGGCCCCGGCCTGGCCGGCGCCCTGCTGGTGGGCGCGGGCGTGGCCTGCGCCATGGCTGCGGCATTGAACAAGCCCGTGCTGGGCGTGCACCACCTGGAAGGCCATCTGCTGTCGCCCTTCCTGAGCGCCGATCCCCCCGAATTTCCCTTCGTGGCCCTGCTGGTCTCTGGCGGCCATACGCAGCTGATGCGCGTGGACGGCGTGGGCAGCTACGCCATCCTGGGTGAGACCATTGATGACGCGGCGGGCGAGGCCTTCGACAAATCGGCCAAGCTCATGGGCCTGCCCTATCCGGGCGGCCCCGTGCTCTCGCGCCTGGCCGAGGGCGGAGACGCCCAGGCCTTCAAGCTGCCCCGGCCGCTGCTGCATTCGGGCGACCTGGACTTCTCCTTCGCCGGCCTGAAGACGGCCGTGCTGACCCAGGCGAAGAGGCTGGGCGATGACCTGGAGGCGCGCAAGGCCGACCTGGCCGCCAGCACGCAGGCCGCCATCGTCGAGGTGCTGGTCAAGAAGACCCTGGCCGCGCTGCAGCAGACCGGCATGAAGCGCGTGGTCGTGGCCGGCGGCGTGGGGGCCAACCGGCTGCTGCGCTCGCAGCTGGATGCGGCCTGCGCCAAGCGCAAGCTGCGCGTGCACTATCCCGAACTGCACCTGTGCACCGACAACGGCGCCATGATCGCCATGGCCGCCGCCATGCGCCTGCAGGCGGGCCGGGAAGTGGCCAACAGGCACTACGCCTTCGACGTCAAGCCGCGCTGGCCGCTCGATTCGCTGGCCTGATTCCTTAGGCCGCCTCTGCCTTCGCCGCGCTGTGCGGCGGGCCACCTCGATGAGCAGCCTGCGCAGCACAAAAAAAGCCCGGCATGTGCCGGGCTCTGGAAACGGGCTGTCACCTTGCTAAGAGGATGGAAGAAAGGGTGGTTGGCAGCCCGGGGTGCACCAACTCGCTGACCGGATTTACTGGATGCTCAGCGTGGTGGCCTTGCTCTGCGGCTCCAGGCGGGCCAGGGACAGCGTGAGCACGCCGTTTTCCAGCTTTGCGCTGCTGGCGGCCGTGTCGATCTCATGGTCCAGCTCCCAGGCGCGCTGCACCTGGCGGGGCGCACCCTCGACGCTGGACAGGCGGACCACGGCGCCTTCGATGCTCAGCTGCAGTTGCTCACGGGACAGGCCGGGCACATCCAGCTGCAGCGTCGTGGCCTTTTCATCGCGCTGCACCTGCACCGACGAGGGCAAAGGGGCTGCGTTGCCCAGGGTGCCTTGCAGGAAGCGCTGCAGGGCCAGATCGGCGGCTTGGGGGGCGAAGGCGTTGCGGCGGAGAACAGGCGAGAAGATCATGGTGAAGTGGCTCCTATAAACTGCGCGGCTTCATCGAAGTTGTCGCCGCATGGAGCCTAGTTAAGCGGTGTTGAACGCATTTCAAGAGGAAAAAGCCATGAATAAATTGCGCCGCAAGGTCTTGAAAAGCGGTGCCATGGCGCTATTTGCGGCGCCCGCGCTGGCTGCCCTGGCCGCAAACGAACGCGGACAGCCCGTGCCCCCGCCGCGCGGCGAGCCTATACGGCTGGCGCTGATCGAAAGCCTGTCCGGACCCTTTGCCAACACGGGCGAGGCCGTGTTCCGCAATCTGCTGTGGGCCACCGAGCGCGTGAATGCGCGCGGCGGCGTGCCACTGCCGCCTGCGCAGGGCGCTGCCCGGCCGCTGGCCATCGAGCGCCATGACAGCAAGGGCCAGAACGAGGAGGCGCTGTCCGCGCTGCGCGCTGCCATCGACGGCGGTGCGCGCGTGGTCATGCAGGGCAATTCTTCGGCCGTGGCGGCCGTGCTGGTCGATGCCATTGCCAGGCACAACGAGCGCGATCCGGCCCGGCGCGTGCTGTACCTGAACTACTCGGCCGTCGATCCCGCGCTCACCAACGAGCGCTGCAGCTTCTGGCACTTTCGCTTCGACGCCCATGCCGACATGCGCATGGCCGCGCTGATGCAGGTGCTGCGAGAGGACGCAGCCGTGCGCAGCGCCTACCTGATCGGCCAGGACTACAGCTTTGGCCAGGCCGTGCTGCGCGAGGCAAGGCGCCAACTGGCCGCACAGCGGCCCGATGTGGCCATCGTCGGCGACGAGCTGCATCCCGTGGGGCGCGTCAAGGACTTTGCGCCCTATGCCGCCAAGATCAAGGCCAGCGGCGCCCAGGCCGTGATCACGGGCAACTGGGGCAACGATCTTATGCTGCTGGTCAAGGCCGCGCGGGAGGCGGGTTTTGACGGCCGCTTCTACACCTTCTACGGCAATGCGCTGGGCGCGCCCGCCGCCCTGGGCGAGGCCGGCGTGGGCAAGGTGCTGGCCGTGGCCGACTGGCTGCCCAACGTGCCGGGCCCCGACAGCCAGGCCTTCTACAAGGCATTCCGCGAGCGCTTTCCCAGGCCTGCCGATGACTATGTGCACATGCGCATGCAGCTGATGATCGAGGCCCTGGCCCAGTCCATGGCGCGTGCGGGCAGCACCGATACGGTGGCCGTTGCGCAGGCCCTGGAAGGCGCCGAGGTGGCGCTGGCCGGGCGCAAGGGCCGCATGCGCGCGGCCGACCACCAGTTCCAGCAGGCGCTGGTGGTCGGTGTCATGGACAGGCAGGGCGCGCCCGGTGTGCCCTTCGATGTGGAGGGCTCGGGCTACGGCTTCCGCGTGGTGCGGGAAATCGAGGCGGCGCGCGCCGAGCAGCCTGCGATGTGCCGCATGCGGCGGCCCTGACGGCCCCGGCGGTCCGGATGGCCCGGATCAGCGGCCCATGGCCGCAGCGACTTCCTGGCCCAGTTCGATCACGGACAGCGCGTAGTAGCTGGACCAGTTGTAGCGCGTGATGGCATAGAAGTTCTCCGTGCCCGCGATGTACAGCGGCTGGCCTTGCGCGCCGTTTTCCAGCTTGACCAGGGCCAGAGGCCCTTGATGCGCAGCGCCGCTGCCCGGCAGCTGCACGCCGCGCGCGGCCATCTCGGCGGCCGTGAACTGGGGCAGGATGTCGGGCGCCAGCAGGGCGGCCAGGTCGGCGCCCTCGGCCTGCATGATCACGGGGTAGTGGGTGGGCATGCCGCTTTTCCAGCCATGCGCGACAAAGTAGTTGGCCACCGAGCCGATGGCGTCGGCCGCGCTGCCGAACAGGTCGATTCGGTCGTCCCCGTCGAAGTCCACCGCCCACTTCACCCAGCTGCTGGGCATGAACTGGCCCATGCCCATGGCGCCCGCGTAGCTGCCGCGCAGCGAGAACGGGTCCGTTCCTGCGCGGTGCGTGAAGCGCAGGAACTGCTCCAGTTCGCCGCGGAAATACTCGGTGCGTGCCTGCGCGCGGGGGTGTGCTGCGGGGAAGTCGAAGCTCAGCGTGGCCACCGCGTCGATCACGCGGAAATTGCCCATCTGCTGGCCGTAGATGGTCTCCACGCCGATGATGCCGACGATGATTTCGGCCGGCACGCCGTACTGCTTTTCGGCACGCGCCAGCGCGGCGGCATTGGCCTGCCAGAAGCGGATTCCGGCGCGGATGCGCACGGGCTCGACAAAGCGGCTGCGGTAGACGCCCCAGTTCTTGGCCGTGCCCTGGGCTGCTGGCGTCATCAGGCGGGGCACCTGCGGCAGAAAGCGCGCCTGGGCGATGGTGTCGCGCACCCAGTCCACCGGCAGGTCATGGCGCATCGCCATGTCGGCAGCCATTTGCATGGCGTCAGGCCGTTCGCCGTAGGGCGTGCTGCCCTGCACGGTCCTGGCCACGGCGCTGCCTGCCGCCGTGGCGGCGGCAGCCGCGGCCGTGCGCTGTTTCGTGGAAGGTTTGGCCGTGGACTTGGCGGCGCCGGTCTGGGCGGGTGCCGGCTTGCCGGCCAGCGCGCCGCAGGGCAGGGCGGCGGCGGCAAGCAGCAGCAGGGCGGAAGGGATCAGTCGTTGCTTGGTCATGATGTGCTTGTCGTGGGGGCGGCAGCGGCGGCTTGTGGCCGTGGCTGCGGATTGCGTGGCCAGGGCATCGCCCGCCATTGGCGTCGCAGGGCGGGCAGGCCGGGGGTGTCGGGTTCGGACCGGGGTGCTGACCGCGGTGAGGATCGGGGGGCGCGTGCGTAGCGCTGGCGCTCCATGCCCAGAAGCCAGTCGTGCAGGGCCTTGGCGGCCGTGGCATCGTCCTGGCCCCAGCGGTCCATGACCCGGGCTGCCAGCGCGCGCGGGGGCAGGCTGGCGTCGGCATCCAGACCGATGCGGCGCAGCCGGGCGCGGGTCCTGTCCATCAGGCGCAGCCATTCATCGCGGCTGTTGCGCTGGGCGCGGGCCATCCAGGCCAGCCAGACCAGCGCGGCCACGCCGGCCAGCGCACCCAGCAGGCGCAGCATGTCCACCCAGGAGGGCGACTGCACGCCCAGGTTCTTGAGCAGGTCCAGCTGGCGGCTTTGCGTGTAGTTGAGCACCCACTGGTTCCAGCCATTGTTGACGGCCTCCCACACGGCGCGCATCTGCTGCAGCATGCCCACGCCCACGAAGTTGCCCATGGCGCCGGCAATGGCGCCCTGCGGCGCGCGCAGGCGCTGGAACTCGCCCACGCGCGACGGGGCCACGGCGCCCGTGGGGTCGATGCGCACCCAGCCCTCGTCCTCCAGCCAGACCTCGGTCCAGGCATGGGCGTCGGCATTGCGCACGGTCCAGTAGCCATCAACGGGGTTGCGCTCGCCGCCCTGGTAGCCGGTGACGATGCGGGCAGGCACGCCCATGCCGCGCATCAGCACGGCGAAGGCCGAGGCGATGTGCTCGCAGAATCCCTCTTTGCTGTCGAACCAGAAGTCATCGGCCGTGTGCACGCTGTCCACCACGCCGGGCTCCAGCGTGTAGGTGTAGCCGCCCGTGCGCAGGCGCGCCAGGGCAGCCTGTACCCAGGCGCGGGGCGGGGCGCCGGCCAGTTGCGGGTCGGCGCGCATCTGCCGGCCCAGCTCCAGCGTGCGCGGGTTGCTGCCCTCGGGCAGCTGGGTATAGCGGCGCAGTGCGCGGGTGGGCTGCAGCGGCCCGTAGCTGAACTGCACATGGCTTTGCGCGCTGATGCGCACCACATCGGTGATGGGGCGCCAGGTCAGCCATTGCAGCTGGGGCGTCATGCGGGCGCTGCCCATGCCCGGAGGCAGCTCGGGAGCCCTGGCAGCAGCGTCCAGCAGGGGCAGCCAGGGGCGGCGGCTGGGCTCGATGGTCATCTGGTAGCGCACGCCCTCGCCGGAGACGCGCAGCTGCGCGTCCTCCAGAACGGCCTCCGTGTCCATCTGCCATTCCTGTCCGTCAAAGCGCGACAGAACGGGCCCCCGGAAATACAGGGTGTTGGCAGGCGGAGGAGCACCGTCGGGCGTATCGAAGCGCAGGCGCAGGGCCACGTTTTCGTCCAGCACCAGGGACGCCATGGAGCCCACGCGCATGTTCTCCGACAGGCCGCTGCGGCCGGCCAGGTCGTTGCCCGGCACACCCCACAGCGGCGCCATGCGCGGGAAAAACAGGAACAGCGCCACCATCACCGGCGTGCCCCACAGCGCCAGCAGGGCCGCCGTGCGCAGCGCCTGGGTCAGCGGCGGGCGGCCGGCCGTCATGTGGGCATTGACCAGGGCCGTGAGCAGGCCCAGCAGGCCCAGCACCATGGCCAGGGCCAGCAACAGGGACTGCGAGTAGAAGAAGTTGGCCAGCAGCGCGAAGAAGCCCAGGAAGAACACCACCATGGCATCGCGCCGGGCGCGCAGCTCCAGCGTCTTGAGCGCCAGCAGCAGCACGATCAGGGTCACGCCCGCATCGCGCCCGACAAAGGTGCCGTGCGACACCCAGGTGGCGCCCACGGCCAGCAGCAGCAATCCGCCCAGCAGCCAGCGGCCGGGCAGGGGCTGGCCGCGCCAGGCCAGCAGGCCGCGCCACAGCAGCAGGCCGGCCACGAAGACCATGGTCCACCAGGGCGTGTGGGCGGCCTGGGGCATCAGCACCCAGGCGACCACGGCCAGCAGGAACAGGGTGTCGCGCGCATCGCGCGGCAGGGCGGCCAGGCGCTGGCGCCAGGTGGCCGCAGGGTGCGCCATGGCTTGGAAGGAGGAGGGCATGGGCGTGCGATTCATGGGCAGGCCGCCAGGGCTTCCAGGCAGAGCGTGGCGTGGGCCGCGCCCTGGTCGGGTGCGATCTCGCGGCCGTCGGGCAGGCGCAGGCCCCAGGTCAGGTCCTGCTGGCGCGCGACCAGCACCCAGGCGGTCAGGCGGCTGAGGCGGGCCTCGGGGTCGGCCAGTCCGGTGGCCTTGGCGTCCAGCCACAGGCGGTGCTGCTGGGACAGCGGGCGGTCGCGGCTCACCAGCTGGTCGCTGCCCGTGGCAAAGGCCTGGGCGGCCTTTTTCCAGACCACCAGCTTGAGCGCATCGCCGCGCCGGTAGGCACGCACGCCGTCGAACTCGTCGCCGTGGCGCGTGGAGGCCGCGCTGCGGCCGCCGGCATCGGCACTGGCCGCAGGCAGGGGCGGGGGATTGTGTTCGGGCGCCGGGTAGATCCAGGCCTGGGTCTGCGCGCGCCACAGCGCCCAGACGCGGAAGGTGCCCAGCGGGTAGCGCGTGGCCGCCGTGATCGTGGGCAGCGATTGCAGGCCCCTGCGCACAGGCGTGAAAGCCAATTGCGCCGTGGTGCTGCCCTGCGCCGGTACATCGATCCAGGTCCAGTCGGCGGCCGCCGCATCGCCCTGCACGGCCAGGCCGATGCCCCAGCGCGTGCTGCGGCGTGCGTTGTGCAGCACCACGTCGAAGCGGCAGGGCTGGCCGGCAAAGCTGCCGGCTGGCGGCAGCAGGTGCAGCGCCAGGCCGCGCAGATTGCCGTGGCCGACCACCATGCCCGCTGCCGCGCTGCCGGCCAGCAGAAAGGTCAGCAGATAGCCCAGGTTGAGCTGGTAGTTGATGGCGGCCACCAGCAG
Source organism: Delftia acidovorans (assembly GCA_031286585.1). Taxonomy (GTDB): domain Bacteria; phylum Pseudomonadota; class Gammaproteobacteria; order Burkholderiales; family Burkholderiaceae_C; genus Comamonas; species Comamonas acidovorans_A. The sequence goes on along the minus strand of JAITUC010000042.1, from coordinate 4,681 downwards.
CACGCACAGCGTCAGCGCCAGGGCCCAGCCCGCACGCGACGGCATGATGTAGACATTGCGCTGGGTCAGCTTCAGGCTGTCCGTTCGCGGCAGGCGGGCATGCCACCACTGGCGTACGCGCCGCGCGGGAGACCAGCGCTGGCGCAGCGGCGCCCCCGGCTGGGCGGCGCCGGGCGAAGACGCGGGAGCGGCCGGCATCAGCGCAGCGCCACGGCGTCCAGCATGGCGCGCACCTGCTCCACGGCGCCCCGGCCTGACGAGCCTATGGGCACCAGGCGGTGGGCCGCCGTCTGCGGGAGGATGGCCTGCACATCGTCGGGGGCCACGTAGTCGCGCCCTTCCATCAGGGCCACGGCCCGGGCCGCACGCAGCAGCGCAATGCCGGCGCGTGGCGACAGACCCTGAACGAACCATTGGCCCGAGCGCGTGGCTTCCAGCAGGTCCTGCACATAGTCGAGCAGGGCATCGCTGGCATGCACCTGCAGCACGGACGCCTGCAGTTGCTGCAGCTCCTGCGTGGTCAGCAGCGGGGCCAGCGCGTCGGCCTGGGCGCGGCGGCCATTGCCGGACAGCAGGGAGCGCTCGGCCGCGCGGTCGGGATAGCCCAGGCTGATGCGCATCAGAAAGCGGTCCAGCTGGCTTTCGGGCAGGGGGAAGGTGCCCAGCTGTTCCTGCGGGTTCTGGGTGGCGATCACGAAGAAGGGATCGGGCAGGCGGTGCGTGCGGCCCTCGGCCGAGACCTGGCGCTCCTCCATGGCTTCGAGCAGGGCGCTCTGCGTCTTGGGGCTGGCGCGGTTGATCTCGTCGGCCAGCAGCACCTGGGCGAAAACGGGGCCGGGGTGGAAGACGAAGGTCTCGCTGGCGCGCTCGTAGATGGACACGCCAGTGAGGTCGCTGGGCATGAGGTCGGCCGTGAACTGCACGCGCGAGAACTGCAGCCCGAAGCTGTGTGCCAGCGCATGCGCCAGCGTGGTCTTGCCCACGCCGGGAACGTCTTCCAGCAGCAGGTGTCCCCCGGCCAGCAGGCAGGCCACACTGTCGCGGACCTGAGCCGGTTTCCCTACAACCACCGTGTTAAGCTGATCCAGAAGCGCCTTGATCTTGTGTGTTGCTTGCATGGCGCGACGTTATCCTAAAAAAAACATCGCGGAGACATCACTGTGGGCAAGACGGGTTATTTCACCCATAGGGAGTGCTGGCGGCATGAGATGGGGCCGGGGCACCCGGAATGCCCGGCCCGGCTCGACGCCATCGAGGACCGGCTGCTGGTCACCGGCGTGGCCGATGCGCTGGAGCGGCACGAGGCCCCCCAGGCCTCTCTGGCCGACATCGAGCTGGCCCATGACCGCATGCATGTGGCTGCGCTGCAGGGTCTGACCCAGCGCCTGGTCGAGGAGCAGCAGGCCGGCGGCCCCGAGTACTCCCAGATCGATACCGACACCTCCATCAACAGCTATACCTTCTCGGCCGCCCTGCATGCGGCCGGTGCCGCGCTGGCGGCCACCGATGCGGTGATGGCCGGCGAGTTGGAGAACGCCTTTTGCGCCGTGCGCCCTCCGGGCCACCATGCCACGCGCCACCAGGCCATGGGCTTTTGCTTCTTCAACAACGTGGCCGTGGGCGTGAAGTACGCGCTCAGCCGCCACCACCTCAAGCGCGTGGCGGTGATCGATTTCGACGTGCACCACGGCAACGGCACCGAGGACATCCTCTCCGGCGACGACCGCGTGCTCATGTGCGGCATCTTCCAGCACCCGTTCTACCCCTTCAGCGGCGACCAGCATCCGGCCGCCAACATGGTCAACGTGCCGGTGGCCGCCTATACCAAGGGCATGGACATCCGCGAAATCGTCGAGATGATGTGGATTCCGCGCCTGGAGGCCTTCAAGCCCGAGCTGATCTTCATCAGCGCCGGCTTCGACGCCCACCGCGAGGACGACATGGGCCAGCTGGGCATGACCGAGCAGGACTTCACCTGGATCACCTCGCGCATCAAGGACATCGCGCGGCGCTTTTCCAAGGGGCGCATCGTCTCCTGCCTGGAAGGCGGCTATGTGATGGGCCCGCTTGCGCGCAGCGTGGAAGCGCACGTGCGCGTGCTGGCCGACCTCTGAACCGGATCTGGAGCACCATGAACGCGAGCACCCATCCTTCTGAAGCCAGCCCCCTGCTCGACGTGCAGCGCGACGCGCGCGGCGTCGTGCGCCTCACGCTCAACGATCCGCAGCGCTTCAATGCCCTGGGCGAGCAGATGCTCACGCAGCTGCAGCAGGCGCTGGACGACGTGGCGCGCGATGAGTCCGTGCGCGTGGTGGTGCTCGCTGCGGCCGGCAAGGCCTTTTGCGCGGGGCACAACCTCAAGGACATGGCGGCCCACCCGCAGCTGGACTACTACCAGAAGCTGTTCGCCCAGTGCAGCCGCATGATGCTGTCCATCCACCGGCTGCCCGTTCCCGTGATCGCGCGGGTGCACGGCATTGCCACGGCGGCAGGCTGCCAGCTCGTGGCCCAGTGCGACCTGGCCGTGGCGGGCGACCAGGCGCGCTTTGCCACCAGCGGCATCCACTACGGCCTGTTCTGTGCCACGCCCAGCGTGCCGCTGGTGCGCAACGTGCCGGCCAAGCAGGCCATGGAGATGCTGCTCACGGGCGACTTCATCGACGCCCGGCAGGCGCTGGACCAGGGCCTGGTCAACCGCGTGGTGGCCGAGCAGGCGCTGGACGATGCCGTCGAGCACTTCGTGCAGTCCATCGTCAGCAAGCCCCGCGCGGCCGTGGCCATGGGCAAGGCCCTGGTCTACCGCCAGCGCGAGATGGGCATCGAGGCTGCCTACCAATTGGCCGGCCAGACCATGGCCGCCAACATGATGGACGCCGACGCCCAGGAGGGCGCCCAGGCCTTCGCCGCCAAGCGCGAACCGGCCTGGAAGACGGGCCGCTGACCGACCCGCATGTAGGCGCCGGTCCGCCCGGGCCGTCGTGAATCTGCGCGATGATGGCGGCCTGCGCCCTTGCGGCGGAACGGCCCTGCTCCATGGACATCTTCGACAAGCTCATCAACGACTTCCAAAGCTCCAGCGCCTGGCTGGAGTTCTCCGTTCTCATTGCCTGCCTGCTGCTGGCCTACGGCGCCATGCGCAGCCTGCACGCGCGCTACGGCCATCTGAACGATGGAAAGCCCTCCGTCTGGATAGGCCGCCATGCGCTCGACGGCGCCCTGTTCCCGCTGCTGGCGCTGGTGCTGGTCTTCACCAGCCAGGAGATCCTGGCGCGCTTTTCCACGGTGTTCTGGCTGCGGGTGGCCGTGTCGCTGCTGGTGTCCCTGTCGGTGATCCGCTTCGTGGCGCGGGTGCTCAGCCGGACCTTTCCCCATTCCACCGTGGTGCGCCTGATCGAGCGCATCTTTTCCTGGCTGGCCTGGGGCGCGGCCGTGCTGCACAGCATCGGCCTGCTGCCGCAGGTCATGCAGGAGCTGGAGGCCCTGCAGTTCAACATCGGCAAGACGCCGGTCAGCCTGCTCAACCTGATCGAGGGCACCCTGTCGGCGGGCCTGATGATGGTGGCCGTGCTCTGGCTGTCCACGCTGTTCGAGCAAAAGGTCATCAACCAGTGGGTCAGCGACCTGTCCATGCGCAAGGTGGCCATGAACATCACGCGCAGCGTGCTGATCCTGGTGGGCCTGCTGGTGTCGCTGTCCATGGTGGGGGTGGACCTGACGGCGCTGTCCGTCATGGGTGGCGCCATCGGCGTGGGCCTGGGTTTCGGCATGCAGAAGATCGCCTCCAACTACGTCAGCGGCTTTCTGGTGCTGATCGAGCGCGCGCTGCGCATCGGCGACAACGTGCGCGTGGACGGCTTCGAGGGCCGCATCACCGACATCCGCACGCGCTACACCATCATCCGCGCGCTCAACGGCCGCGAGTCCATCGTGCCCAACGAGACGCTGATCACGCAGCGCGTGGAAAACCTCACTGGATTCGATGTCAAGTTCAGCCTGTCCACCAACATCATCGTGGGCATGGACAGCGATGTGGAGCAGGTGCGCCGCATCCTGCTCGATGCCGCAGCCGCCCAGCCGCGCGTGCTCAAGACGCCCGCGCCTTCGGTGGCGCTGGTCGACTTTGTGGAGCAGGGCCTGCAGTTCAGCCTCGGCTACTACATCAACGACCCGCAAAACGGCCAGGGCAATGTGCGCTCCGAGGTCAACCTTGCCGTGCTGCGCGGCCTGCGTGCGGCAGGCGTGACCCTGCCGGTTCCCAAGCAGGTGGTGCAGATCACCGAACGCGGGGGCGCGGCGACCCAGGCGGCCGAAAAAACCAGCTAGGATTATTCCTAGGTGCATACCCTGAGTTCAGGCCGTTCCCCTGCAGTAAATCTCGACGGTCGTGCTTAAAATGGCACGATCGTTCTTTTTTGTGAGCGCGCATGCGGTCCTGGGCCGTCAGGGAAACCTGCCGCAGCTGCTGCAGCGCCGCATACAATGATTTCGGTTTACGTAAACGTCAATCTATCAATCAATCAGGAGCCGCTGCAATGAAGGTTTTGGTCCCGGTCAAGCGCGTGGTGGACTACAACGTGAAGGTCCGCGTGAAGTCGGACGGCACGGGCGTGGACATCGCCAACGTCAAGATGAGCATGAACCCCTTCGACGAAATCGCCGTCGAGGAAGCCGTTCGCCTCAA
>JAITUC010000006.1 GCA_031286585.1 Delftia acidovorans | reverse complement strand
ATCCACCAGGCGATCCGGCTGCCGGGGCAGCACCATGACAGGGAAACGGGGCTGTATTACAACCGGCATCGGTATTACGATCCGGTGCTGGGGAGTTATGTGAATCAGGATCCGATTGGGTTGATGGGTGGAACTAACCCCTACGGGTATGTTAGAAATTCGCCTGTTAATTTGGCCGACCCGCTTGGCCTTGAGCCAGGAACAATGGCACAACGGGGCTATTTAAGTAACAATAGAAAGAGCCACCCCGGATTGCTAGGCGAAGACAGTAACGGAGTAATGCTTTTTGATGAAGGCAATAACGATTTTCACAGTTACAACACGAGGAATTCTTGCAAGAAGAGTACCAGTGGCTGCACTCTTAAAAACGTATCCGAAGGACTAATGCGTTATCCAGCTCCAGGTGCAAAAGGGGAGCCTATACAAAACGGCCAGCGCAGTTTCGCAATTCCTGTCGGTCCCGTGAGCCATGTAGTTAATTCAGATCGTACAATGGTTGTTAACGTTACGGAAAATTCACACCTACTCTACCCAGGAATAGTACGCCGTTGGGTCTCAGAAAGCGCAACTGAGGTGACAGTGCATACGTTCGGGGAAGGTGTTGGTCCTATGGGTGGGATAAACAGTGCACTTGCAGACACACTTTGGGGCCAAGTTGATAAAAATGTCTTCGAATATGCGAAAAGCTGCAAATGATTAAATTACTACAGCCAAGCATCGTTTCATCTGCAGTTATTGGATTTCTCTTTGCGATATTAATGACGGACAAAGATTATAAATCGGTTTATTTTTATTTTTTCTTATTCGTTTTTTTAATTTCTTTGCCGATCAATTTTTTATTTCAGTTATTTCTTGTATATTTAAAAAGAAAATACGGAATATTTTTCTATTTCTGTATCTCGGCAACTATTGGAGCACTTGCAGCCATCACAATTAAGAAATTATTCTTCAATTTATCTTTAGAAATTGATCTTCTGGATTTTTATTATCTGATATTTGGTTTTTTTGCTGGCATCATTTCGTCAATAATTTTTTTCATATTTGAAATAAAAAATAAACCAATTTGATGTGCTAGATGGGGCGATCTTATGCTCAGCGCCATGCCGCGCGACATGCAGCAAGAAGCCGCCCGGCACCTGCGCCATACCCTGGACCACGGACTGCCGCCCAGCGCCCAGGCGATCCTGGGCGAACAGGCCGAGGGCACCGCCCGCATGCTCAGCGGCATGCAGGCCAAGTTGAGGGCACAGGAAAAAGAACAGCACGCCCGCATCGCCATCCACCACTACCACTGCGACCACCTGGGCACGCCCATGGCCCTGACCGACCAGACCGGCCAGGTGGCCTGGGCTGCCAAGCTGGACCCCTGGGGCAATATGCTGCAGGAGTACAACCCGCAGGGCATCCACCAGGCGATCCGGCTGCCGGGGCAGCACCATGACAGGGAGACGGGGCTGTATTACAACCGGCATCCGCATTACGATCCGGTGGTGGGGAGTTATGTCAATCAGGATCCGATTGGGTTGGCCGGAGGCGTGAATACATTCAGATATCCAGGGAATCCAATTTCATGGACTGCCCCTCTGGGACTTGATTCCACACAACTCCCTAAGCTAGATTGGCCGGCATGCGCCCATCCTCCCGGCGGCAGCCGCTGCCACCGCCTGAACAGCCTCCACCGCACCTTTGGCAGCGCATGGCATGTGGAGTCTTCATTGCCGCCCTTGTCTGCGGCATGGGGGCGGCCATGGTGCGGCATCCGTTCGGCACCGTCCTGGTGATCACAGTGGTGGCGGGTTGCGTGGTGTGGACGAGCCGCCGCCACAAGGCCAGGCTGCAGGCCATTGCCGCCATGCGTGAGGGAGAGTCGATCTGCGGCTTTGCGCGCTCCTTTGAACTGCGCAGCACGGACCCGCTGGTGGTGCGCGCCGTCTACGAACAGATCCAGCATGAACTGCATGGCATCCGGGCGGGCTTTCCCGTACGTGCATCGGACCGGCTCGGCAAGGAACTGGAAATCGACGACGACACCCTCGACATGGCGCTTGCCCCAGCCATCGCCCGCCGCACGGGCCGCTGCCTGGATGGCACCCAGGCCAACCCCTGCTACGGGCGTGTACATACCGTTTCGGACCTCGTGCAATTTTTCAACCACCAGCCCGAGCGGGCTCAGGGCTTGCCGACTGCCGCAGCACCCCGCTGTCCAGCAACTGGCCGATCTGCCCGGCCGTGAAACCGGCCTCCTGCAGCACCTGCACACTGCTGCGCCCTATTTCCTGCGGCCGCAGGCGGTAGCTGGCCGGGGTGCGGTCCAGCTTGACGGGCGAGGCCACGGAACGGAAGCCGTCCACCTCCGCCACCATGCCGCGATGGGCGGTGTGGGGATGGTCCAGGGCCTCGACCACGTTGTGGATCACGCCGCAGGGCACGCCCGTGGCGACCAGCTTCTCGAACAGCGCCTGCGCATCGAAGCGGGCAAAGGCGGCTTCCAGGTCGCGCTTGAGTTCGAAGCGGTGCACGGCCCGCTGGGCATTGGTGGCATAGCGTGGGTCGCCGGACAGGCGGCCATGGCCCACGGCTTCGCACAGGCGCTGGAACTGGCCGTTGTTGCCCACGGCCAGGTAGATGGGGTCGGTGGCCGTGGCATAGGTGTCGTAGGGCGCGATGTTGGGATGGCCGTTGCCCGAGCGCTGGGGTGCGCGGCCCGTGAACAAGGTGTTGATGGAGTGCGGGTACAGCGAGAAGATGGCGCTGTCGTACAGGGCCGATTCCACCGACTGGCCCAGGCCGCTGCGCTCGCGCTCGTGCAGCGCCATCAGGATGCCGATGACGGCGTTCAGGCCCGTGGTCACGTCCACGATGGGCACGCCCATGCGCGTGGCCACGCCATCGGGGTCTCCATTGATGCTCATGAGGCCGCTGAGCGCCTGCACGGCCGCGTCGTAGCCCGGCAGGCCGCCCAGCGGGCCGGTGGCGCCGAAACCCGTCACGCGGCAGTGGACCAGGCGTGGAAAGCGCTGGCGCAGCACCTCGCCATAGCCCATGCCCCAGCGTTCCAGCGTGCCGACCTTGAAGTTTTCGATCAGCACGTCGGCATCTTCCAGCAGCCGCATCACGACTTCGCGCCCTTCGGCCCGCGACAGGTCCAGGCAGACCGTGCGCTTGTTGCGGTTGATGCCCGCGAAGTAGGAGGCCATGCCGGCCGCATCGAAGGGCGGGCCCCAGGTCCGTGTCTCGTCGCCGTCGGGGCCTTCGATCTTGAGCACGTCGGCGCCGTGGTCGCCGAGGATTTGCGCGCACAGCGGCCCGCCGAGCACGCGCGAGAGATCGATCACCTTGAGTCCGTCCATGGCAGCCATCGCAAGTCTCCTTGAGTGTTTCAAATGCCCAGCTTCAAGCCGGCCGCCTGGTTCCAGCTGGCCGGCCGGCGCTCGCGTGCGGCAGCCACGCCTTCGGGCGCTTCCGAGCGCATCTGCCGTGCAAACAGGTCGGCTGCCGCGTCCAGGTAGCCTTGCAGCGCCTCGCTGGCCGGCAGCGGCGCCACGGGCAGCCCGCCCAGCAGGCGCTTGGTGGCGGCCGAGGCCTGGGGCGCGGTGGCCAGGATGGAACGCAACACGCGCTGGACCAGGGGCATGAGTTCCTGCGGCGATTCGGCCAGGTAGTCGAGCAGGCCGATGCGATGGGCCTCGGCGGCATCGATGCGCTCGGCCGTCAGCACCAGGCGGCGCGCCATCTGCAGGCCCAGGCGCGCGGCCACGAAGGGCAGGATCTGCCCGGGCACCAGGCCGATGGACGCCTCGGGAAACCCGAATCGGGCCAGTGGCGAGCCTATGGCGATGTCCACCGCACAGGCCAGGCCCGCGCCTCCGCCCATGGCCGGCCCCTGCACACAGGCCAGGGTGACCTGGGGCACGCGGGACAGCTCGGTGAGGAAGTCCCCGTAGCGGCGGTTGCCGGCCGCGATGGGGTCGCGGCCATCGCGACCGGCCGGCGCATCCAGCCGGTCCTGGAGGTTGCCCAGGTTGCCCCCGGCGCTGAAGGCAGGCCCGGCGGCCGTGAACACGATGGCGCGCACGCCGGGCGCCTGCGAGGCCTCGCGCACGGCCAGGGACAGGGCCTGCACCGTGTCCGGGCCCAGCGGGTTGCGGGCCTCTGCCCGGTTCAGGTGGATGGAGCAGACCGGCCCGTCGATGGCGCTGAGCACGCAGGCGGGCGCGGCCTGGTCTAGGATGGCGTCGGACATGGTTTCCTCCGATGGAATGCGGCGTTCAGACAGGAAAGAAGGCCTTTGAAGGCCGGCAAGGAGACAAGGTGCACCCGACCACATGGCAGGGACCGGTCACGCGATGACGGCCCGCAACCTCGACATCAGCCTGCTGCGCACCTTCGTGGCCGTGGCGGAACGCGAGAGCTTCACCAATGCGGCCGAGAAGGTCTACCGCACCCAGGCGGCGGTCTCGCAGCAGATGCAAAAGCTGGAAACCCTGCTGGGGTGCGCGCTGTTCGAGCGCGTGGGCCGGCGCAAGCGCCTCACGACCGAGGGCGCGCGGCTGCTGGAATACGCGCGGCGCATGGTCAGCCTCAACGACGAGGCCTACCGCGCCATCACCGAGGAGACCTTCTCCCACCCGGTGCGCATAGGCGTCTGCGCCGACGCGCTGGACGCGCTGCTGCCCGCCTACCTGGAGCTGTGCGCCGAGACCTTTCCCAAGCTCAGCATCGACATCCAGGTGGGGCGCAGCCGCTGGCTGGCCTCGGCGCTGCGCCGGGGCGACGTGGACCTGCTGGTGGACATTGCCGCCCATGCGGGCTTCGAGCAACTGGTGCTGCGTACCTCGCCCGTGGCCTGGATCGCCGGTGCGCGCTACCACCACCAGGGCGGCAGCTCCGTGCCGCTGATCCTCATGGACAACGCCTGCCCGTTTCGCAGCAGCATGGTGCAGGCCCTGGACGAGGCGGGCATAGGCTGGCATGCGGCCTTCCAGACTTCCACCCTGGCCGGCGTGCGTGCCGCCGTACGCGCGGGCCTGGGCATCACGGCCCGCACGGTGGAGATGCTGGCCCCGGATGTGCGCGTGCTCGACCCCCAGGTCCGCCTGCCCGCCCTCGCCCCCATGCGGTTTCACCTGTACTGGCGGGCCGACGCGCTGGACGACAGCGCAAGAAAAGTGCTTCATCTGATCGCTCCGCGTTGAGTCGCCATGGCGCATCGCCCCGGCTTCAGAACGTGTTGACGATCTCAGCGCGAGTGCCGTTGCGCACCAAAAATCGGGGCTGCAAGGCGCAAACCGCAGTCGGGCTGGTGGCCCGGCGAGGATTTGCAACGCCGCAGACGCGGTTTTTGGGGCGCAACCGGGAGGGCATGGCGCAGCCATGCGGCACCGCGAGGGGATCGTCAACACGTTCTCAGGGTGCGGTCATGCCCGCCTCGGTGATGATCCGCCCCCACAGCCGGGTATCGCGCTCCTGCAGGAAGACCAGGTGCTCGGGCGACACGGGCGTGGGCACCAGGCCCTTGCCGACCAGGAAGTCCCTGCCCGCCGCGCTGGACAGGGCTTCGCCCACCCATTGCGACAGCAGGGCCGAGACGGCGGGCGGCGTGGCGGCCCTGGCGCTCCAGACGGCGATCCAGGAGCTCACGTCGAAGTCGGGGTAGCCCAGTTCGGCCACGGTGGGCACATCGGGCAGGCTGGGTATGCGCTGGGCGCTGGACAGCGCCAGCGCATGCACCGTGCCGGCCTTGACCTGGGGCAAGGCCGTGAGCATGTCGCAGAAGTAGTAGTCGAACTGCCCGCCGATCAGGTCGGTCATGGCCTGGGCGCTGCTTTTGTAGGGAACGCTGACGGCATTGATCCGGGTGAGCTGCTTGAAGCGCTCGCCCGCGATGCGCCCGCCCACATTGGCGCTGGCGAAGGACAGCTGCGTTCCCTCCCTGCGCGCCCAGGCCAGGAAGTCGGCCGCCGTGGCCTGGGCAATGCGCCGGGGGTTGACCAGCATGGCATAGGGCGTGGTCGCCATGGTGGCCAGCGGCGTGAAGTCGCCCTGCGGGCTGTAGCCCAGCTTGCGGTAGATGGTGGCGTTGGCCGCATGCGTGGACGATCCCGACACCAGCAGGTTGTAGGCATCGCCGGGCGCGCGCAGCACGTACTCGGCCGCGATGTTGCCGTCCGCGCCGGGCCGGTTCTCCACGATGGCGGGCTTGCCGCCGCGCTGGGCGATGGCCTCGCCCACATAGCGCGCAATGCTGTCCGAGGCACCTCCCGCACCGTAGGCCACGACGATGCGCACGGGCTTGTCCAGCCGGCTACCCTGCGCCAGGGCCAGCGGTGGCAGCGCGGCCACCAGGCCCGCGGCACAGCCGCCACGCAGCCAGGCGCGGCGGGACCAGGGCATGGGCATGGACATGGGTCTGGACGTGCTCGGGCCGCAGCCCTCCGGGGTTTCCAGTTCCTGCGTCTGCATGATCGCTCTCCTTCACAGTGATGCGCCGGGCGCGCGGGCGGCCACGGGCGGGCCCTGGGGAGCCAGGACGCGCGGGCAGTCGATTTCCATGTCGAGCAGCATCTGGGCATAGCACTTGCCCAGCGGGTCGGAGCGCAGGCTGCAGGAGCCGCCGCCACCCAGCGCCTGGCGCAGCACGAAGTTCAATGCGCCCAGGCCCGGCAGTTCGTAGCGTGTGACCGGCCCGCTGGCCAGGTGGGCGAAGTAGGCCTGCACGCGCTCGGCGCTGACCTGATCGCGCAGCACGGGCAGCCATTGCGGAGCACGCGCCATGAGGCCGATGTTGGCGTCGTCCCCCTTGTCGCCGCTGCGGCCATGGGCGATCCAGCCCAGCGGCAGGCGCACGGTGTCCTCGCCGGCAGGCATCGCGGCGGGAGCTTCCGCCACGGCGGCCTCCTCAGCGATGGCGGACGCCGCCCCATCCGCCCCATCCGCCGGAACCGGAACCGGAACCGGGACCGGCAAGGCATCAGCCGCCGCCTGCCATTGCACGGCCACGGCCGCCTTGGGCAGCAGGAAGGAGGCGGTGCGGATCACGCTCTGCACCTCGGACCGGCCGCCGAAGTGGCTGCGCGTGCCCGGTCCCATGGAGGTACCGGCCGAGGAAGCTTCCTTTTGCAGAAAGCCCAGGGCGCGCCGGTCCGCATGCCGCGCGGCAATGCGCAACACGATCTCGCGGCTGTCGGCCACGCGGCGGTGGGGGCCGTACATGGACTCGGCGCCCAGCAGTTCCACCAGCGTTTCGCCATAGTCGGCAAAGCCCGCCGCATGCATCTGCGCACGGGTTCGCGCCAGCAGCGCCTCGGCCGTGCGGCGGGCCTTGTCCATGGCCCGCTGGCCGCGGATGGCCATCATGAGGGCTATCTGCCAGCCCTGCTGGTAGGTGGCCGTGACCTTGTAGCCCGGCCCTGGCGCGCGCCCCCGTGCGCCGCCCACGCGCACGCGCCCGCCCTCGCCACCATGGCCAGGCAGGTCCTCGATGCGCACCTGCGAGAAGTCGCATACCACGTCGGGCAGCGCATAGGCGCAGGGGTCGCCTATCTCGTAGAGCAGTTGCTCGCCCACGGTCTGGCGCGTGACCAGGCCGCCGCGCCCTGCGGGCTGGAACAGCTCGAAACCGCCATCGGCCTGCATGCGCACCAGCGGATAGCCGATGTCGGCCCAGTCGGGCACGGCCTCCCAGTCGGTGAACAGGCCGCCCGTGGCCTGGGCGCCGCACTCGACCAGGTGGCCGGCCAGGCTGGCCTGGGCCAGGCGGTCGTAGTCGTCCATGCGCCAGCCGAACTCGTGGATGGCAATGCCCAGCAGCGCCGCACTGTCCACGCAGCGGCCCGTGACGACGATGTCGGCGCCCCCATCGAGCGCACGGGCGATGGGCCCGGCGCCCAGATAGGCGCTGGCCGACATCAGCGGCGGCAGCTGCGCGGGCAGGGGATCCTGCTGCCAGGGCTCGAAGTCCTGCTGTCGGTCCAGCACATCGTCGCCCGTGACGATGGCGACCTTGACCTGCACGCCCTGCTCGCGCGCCAGCGCCAGGATGGCATCGCGGCAGCCAGCGGGATGCAGCCCCCCCGCATTGGAGACCAGGCGCACGCCCTTGTCGCGGATGGCCCTCAGATGCGGCCCGACCGCCGCCGTCACGAAGTCGGTGGCATAGCCCAGTTCGGGCGAGCGCAGCCGTGCGCGCTGCAGGATGGACATGGTGGTCTCGGCCAGGTAGTCGAACACCAGGTACTGCAGGCCCGGCTGCTGCAAGAGCTGGGGCACGGCCATCTGGGAGTCGCCCCAGAAGCCCGATGCTCCGCCGATGAGCACCGTGTGCTGCGCGGGCGGGTCCGGGAGGGTGGAGGGGTTCATGACAGCTCCTTGTCTTCATCGGCACACACCTGCAGCAGCACCTGGCCGGCGCCCAGCTGCATGCCCGGGCGCACGCCCAGCGCCGCGATGCGGCCCGCGCCGGGCGCGGCCAGCGGCATTTCCATCTTCATGGACTCGATCACCAGCAGGGTGTCGCCCCGCTCCACCCGCTGGCCCTCTTCCACCAGCACGGCGATGACACGACCGCTCATGGGCGCGCGCAACGCCCCTCCCCCGCCCGCACTGCCGTGGCCGGCCTCGAAGCGCAGCAGGCGCTCGAACACGAAGCTGTCCGCACCGTCCTGCACCCAGAGCTGCCCGCTGGCGTCCTGGTGGCAGTGCAGCGGCCGGTACAGGCCGTCGACCTCCAGCCCCAGCAGGCCCGTCTGGGGCTCCCAGCGCAGATTGCCCAGCTGCCAGGAGACGGAGACAGAAGCGGGCGCAGGCGCAGGATCGGTGGCACCGCGCGCCATGGGCGGCGGGCCATCCTCACAGGCCAGTTGCACCCCGCCCCCGGTGTGGCTCAGCGTGTAGCCCTGCGCCGGGGATGGCGACGCCGGGTGGCTGGCATCGCGCAGCCACAGCGACCGGCCCGGCAACCGGTCCGTGATCTGGTCTGTGATCCGGCCCGCGATCCGGTCCCCAGTGATTGCGCCTGCCGCCAGGCCGATGCCGCCGCCCAGCAAAAGCGCGGCCGCCGCACGCGCATGGGGCGAGGGTGTGCGCCGCCAGGGGTCCTGCCCCAGGTCCTGGCGCCCCAGGAAGTCCGTGGTCACCTCGCCTGCAGCGAACTGCGGATGCGCCAGGCATCGGCGCAGAAAGCCCAGGTTGCTGCGCACGCCCAGCAGCGCCGTGCGTTCGCAGGCCTGGCGCAGGCTTGCCAGGCAGGCCTCGCGGCTGTCGCCCCAGGCCATGAGCTTGGCCACCATGGAGTCATAGAAGGGCCCGATTTCGGCGCCATCCTCCAGGCAGGTGTCGGCACGCACCTCGGGCGGCGCGCGCCACAGGCCCACCGTGCCGACCTGGGGCAGGTAGCCCTGCCAGGGATCCTCGGCACACAGGCGCAGCTCGATGGCATGGCCGCGCAGGCGCACGTCCTGCTGTGCCAGCGCCAGCGGCTGGCCCTGGGCGATGCGGATCTGCTGCTCCACCAGGTCCAGCCCCGTGACCAGCTCGGTCACGCCATGCTCCACCTGCAGGCGCGTGTTCATCTCCATGAAGTAGAAGCGCCGCTGCGCATCCAGCAGGAACTCCAGCGTGCCTGCGCCCGTGTAGCCGATGGCCTCGCAGGCCTTGCGCGCCACCTCGCCCATGGCCTGGCGCAGCGCCTCGTCCACGGCGGGCGACGGCGCCTCCTCGATCAGCTTCTGGAAGCGCCGCTGGGTCGAGCAGTCGCGCTCGCCCAGGTGCAGGCAGCGGCCATGCTCGTCGCACAGCACCTGCACTTCGATATGGCGGCCGTTCTCTATGGCGCGCTCCAGGATGATCTCGTCCGAGCCGAAGGCGCTGGCCGCCTCCGACCGCGCCTGGCGCAGCAGCGCCTCCAGTTCATCTTCGCGGCGCACCACGCGCATGCCCCGGCCGCCACCGCCCGCCGCAGCCTTCAGGATCACGGGAAAGCCGATGCGCCGCGCGGCATCCAGCACCTGGCGCGCATCGCCATGGGCCGCCGCCCCGGGCACCGTGGGCACGCCTGCGGCCTCCATGGCCTGCTTGGCCCGGGCCTTGTTGCCCATCAGGTCGATCACGCCCGGCGAGGGCCCCACGAACACCAGCCCCGCATCGGCCACGGCCTGCGCGAAGTCCGCGTTCTCGGACAGGAAACCATAGCCCGGATGGATGGCCTGGGCGCCCGCGCGACGGCAGGCCGCGATCAGCGCCGCACCGTCGCGGTAGCTCTGGTCGGCAGGCGCAGGGCCTATGTGCACGGCCAGGTCGGCAAGGCGCACATGGGGGCTGTGCGCATCGGCATCGGAATACACGGCCACGCAGCGCAGGCCCATGCGCCACGCCGTGCGCATGATGCGCAGCGCGATCTCTCCGCGGTTGGCGATCAGCAGGGTGTCGAAGCGCATGTCCGGCTCCCTGCTCAATCGGCGCGCCGGGGCAGCGTCCCCATGTGCTTGCAGATGATGGTCAGCATGATTTCGTCGGCGCCGCCGCCGATGGAGATCAGCCGCAGGTCGCGCCAGGCGCGCGAGACGCTGTTGTCCCAGGTGAAGCCCATGCCGCCCCAGTACTGCAGGCAGGAGTCCGTGACCTCGCGGCACAGGCGCCCGGCCTTGAGCTTGGCCATGGAGGCCAGCTGCGTCATGTCGCCGCCGCCCATGTGGACCTGGGCCGCGCGGTAGATCAGCGAGCGCAGCAGTTCCACCTCGGTCCTGAGCTCGGCCAGCCGGAAGTGCACGGACTGGTTGTCGAGGATGGAGCGCCCGAAGGCTTGGCGCTGGCGCGTGTACTCGATGGTGTCGTCGATCACCTTGTCCAGCGCCGTCACGCGCCGCGTGGCGCCGCTCAGGCGTTCCTCCTGGAACTGGCGCATCTGGTAGGTGAAGCCCTTGCCCTCCTCGCCGATGCGGTAGCGCTGGGGCACGCGCACATCGTCGAAGAAGACCTGGGCCGTGTCCGAGGCCCACATGCCCACCTTGCGGATCTTCTGCATGCTGATGCCGGGGCGCAGCCTGCCGTTCTCGCGCAGCGGCACGCAGATCAGCGACTTGTTGCGGTGCACGTCGCCTTCGCCGGTATTGGCCAGCAGGCACATCCAGTCGGCCTGGGTGGCGTTGGTGATCCACATCTTGGAGCCGTTGATGACATAGTCGTCCCCGTCCTTGCGCGCCGTGGTCTTGAGCGAGGCCACGTCCGAGCCCGCGCCCGACTCGGACACGCCCAGGCAGACCACCATGTCGCCCGCCACCGTGGGCTTGAGGAACTGCTCGCGCAATGCGTCCGAGCCGAAGTGCGTGAGCGCCGGCGTGGCCATGTCCGTCTGCACCGCGATGGCCATGCCCACGCCGCCGCTGCTGATGCTGCCTATGGCCTCGCAGAAAGCGATCTCGTAGCTGTAGTCCAGCCCCATGCCGCCGTACTCCACGGGCTTGTTCACGCCCAGCAGGCCCGCCGCGCCCAGCTTCTTGAACACCTCGTGGGCGGGGAAGATCTCGGCCGCCTCCCATTCCTCGACATGGGGCTCGATCTCCCTGGCGATCAGCCTGCGCACGCTGTCCTGCAGGGCGATATGGTCGGAAGTCATCATGCTGTGCTCTCCTTGGTGGGCTGTGAACTTGCGAAGCCGGGCCCGCGCGGGATGGGCGCCGCGCTACCGGGCAAAGATGGATGGCAGGGCGGCCCTAAAGGCGGGCCACGCCGAACTGCACGGGATGCAGGTCGCGCAGGCGGGCGCTGGCCGCGGTGGCCAGTGCCATGGCCAGCCAGGCGCGTGTCTCGCGCGGGTCGATCACGCCGTCGTCCATCAGCAGGCTGCTGGTGTGGATGGCACCCGACTGCGAGTCGAAGGCCTGGACGATGTCCCGGTCCTGCGCATCCAGGGCCTGCGCGTCGGGCTCGGCGCCCGCGCGCCGTACGGCGGCTTCGGCCACCATGCGCATGGTCATGGCCGCCTGCTCGCCGCCCATCACGGCCGTGCGCGCGTTGGGCCAGGAAAACAGCAGGTCGGGCCGGAAGGCGCGCCCGCACATGCCGTAGTTGCCCGCTCCATAGGAGGCGCCGCACATCACCGTGAAGCGCGGCACGGGCGCATTCGACAAGGCCTGGATCAGCTTGGCGCCATGCTTGATCATTCCGGCCTCCTCATGGCCGCGCCCCACCATGAAGCCCGTGATGTTCTGCAGGAAGACCAGGGGCCGGCCCAGCTGGGCGCACAGCTGTATGAACTGCGCGGCCTTGTTGGCGCCGTCGCTGTCCAGCGGGCCGTTGTTGGTGAGCAGGCCCAGCTCGTGCCCTTCGATGGCCGCGTAGCCGCAGACCGTCTGGGCGCCGAAGGCCTCCTTGAAGGCATGGAAGTCCGAGCCGTCCACCAGCCGCGCGATGACCTCGCGCATGTCCACCGGCGTGCGCGTGTCGGCCGGCATGATCTGCAGCAGCTCCTCGGCGTCGTGGCGCGGGAGCCGCCAGGCGGGGGCTGGCGCATCGGTCCAGCCTATGCGGGCCATGATCTCGCGCACCCGCATGATGCCGTCCAGGTCGTTGTCGGCCAGGTAGTCGGCCAGGCCCGAGGTGGCGGCATGCATGTCGGCGCCGCCCAGTTCCTCGTCGCTGGCCTCCTCGCCCGTGGCTGCCTTGAGCAGCGAGGGCCCTGCCAGGTAGGCGCGGGCCTGGCCGCGCACCATGACCACATAGTCGGACAGCCCCGGCAGGTAGGCGCCGCCGGCCGCCGAGGAGCCATGGATCAGCGACACCACGGGCAGCCCTGCCGCCGACAGCCGCGCCAGGTTGTAGAACATGCCGCCGCCCACCAGGAAGCGCTCCACCCGGTACTTGCGAAGATTGCCGCCCGCGCTCTCCACCAGCTGGATCAGCGGGAGCTTTTGCGCGAGAGCGATCTCCTGCGCCCGCATGAGCTTTTGCCCCGTGAGCGACTGCATGGCGCCCGCGCTGATGCCCGCATCATTGACGGCCACCATGCAGCGCACGCCCGAGACATGGCCTATGCCCGTGATCAAGGCGCTGCCGGGCACGCTGGTGGCGGGGTCCGGGTCCTCCAGGCTGCAATAGCCGGCCAGGGACATCAGTTCATGGAAAGGCCTGTCGGCATCAAGCAGGTGTGCCAGCCGCTCGCGCGGCAGCAGCTTGCCCTGGGCATGGAACTGCCGCGCCGCGCGCGCCGAACGCTGCACGGCGCGCTGCTCCAGCTGCCGCACCTCGTCCAGGCGCTCCTGCATATGGCGGCGGTTGCGCTGGGCTGCGCCTTCCAGCCCGGGGGGCTGCACTTTGGCATCCATGGCTTGTCTCCATTGCTCTGCTTATGGATGGCCATGATGTCAGATGCTTGCGCGCAGTTCCAACAACAAGTTCAGGGCTGCAAGCATAAGAAACCCTTATGGATCGGACTCGATCGCTCCTCAGGAAATCACATTCCGGATGAAGCGCGTCACGCCTTCGTGCAGGTTCACATAGGCGTAGTCCTGGGCGCTGCCGTAGATGGCGTAGTCGCCGGCCTCGATGGTCATGGGGCCTTCGCTCAGGTCCACCAGCAGGCGGCCCTCGATCACCACGATCATCTCGTGCCAGCCTTCCGGGTCGGGCTCGGCCTGGTAGCGTTCGCCGGGGCCCAGGGACCAGGACCACAGCTGGGCCTCGCGCGTGGCGGGCACGCTGCCCAGCAGCATGGCCTGGCTTTCGGGCCGGGTGCCGCGCCAGGCCATGGCGTCCATGCGCAGGCGCTGCGCGGCCGGGTCGCTGACGATTTCGATGAAGCTGGCGCCCAGCGCGTCGGCCAGACGGTCCAGGCTGGACAGGCTGATGTTGGTGTCGCCCCCTTCCAGCTGCACGACCATGCGCCGGCTCAGGCCTGCGGCCTCGGCCAGGGCCGCCTGGCTCAGGCCTGCACGCTGGCGCAGGCGGCGCAGGTTTTCGCTGACGAAAGCCAGGACATCGGAGCGCTCGCCAGCGCTGTGCAATATATTTCTCATATGATGTGCGCAATATGTTGCACACGTCATCTTCTCACAGTTCGCGCACGCCGCTGTTGAGCCGGCAGGAGCTGGCCCTGATCGCCGTCACCATGGTCTGGGGCGGCACCTTTCTCGTGGTCCACCTGGCCATGCAGTACAGCGGGCCGCTGTTCTTTGTGGGCCTGCGCTTCGTCACGGCGGGTTTGATCGGGCTGCTGGTGTTCCGCAAGGTCATGGCCGGGCTCACGCGCACCGAGCTGGCGGCGGGCATCGCCATCGGCGCCAGCATCTTCCTGGGCTATGGCCTGCAGACCTTCGGGCTGCAGACCATCAGCAGCAGCAAGTCGGCGTTTCTGACGGCGCTGTATGTGCCGCTGGTGCCGCTGCTGCAATGGCTGGTGATGGGCAAGCCGCCGCGCCTGATGAGCTGGATAGGCATAGGCCTGGCCTTCACGGGACTGATGCTGGTGGCGGGGCCGGAGTCTGGCGGCATGGAGTTGAACGTGGGCGAGATGGCAACCATGCTGAGCACGCTGGCCATTGCAGCCGAGGTGCTGCTGATCGGGCATTTCGCGGGCAAGGTCGATGCGCGGCGCGTGACCACGGTGCAGTTGCTGGCGGCCGGCACCATGGCGCTGCTGGCCATGCCCGTGGCCGGCGAATCCGTGCCCGATTTCTCCTGGGTCTGGCTGTCCGCCGCGGTGGCCATGGCCTGCGCCAGCATCCTGATCCAGCTGACCATGAACTGGGCCCAGAAGTCCCTGTCGCCCACGCGCGCCACCGTGATCTATGCCAGCGAGCCGGTCTGGGCCGGCATCGTAGGACGCATGGCCGGCGACCGGCTGCCGGGGCTGGCGATTCTGGGTGCCGCGCTGATCGTGGGCGGCGTGCTGGTCAGCGAGCTGAAATGGACCCGGCCCAAGGCCGGCGCATCCACGGCTTGAGAGGGACGGCGGCGACATCCGGGGTGCTGCCCCGGCGCAGCCTTGATGCCGTCTTGACGGGCATCCCGGCAAACTCAACCCGCCCTTGAGACGGCCGTTCCTACAGTGAAGGTCTCGCAACCACAGGGCCTGCCAGAGGCGGCCCCATACCATGAGACCTGTCGCCATCCTCCAGCACGAATCCGCCCAGGGCCCCGGCGTTCTGCGTGAACACCTGGAGCAGCAGTGCATCCCCTACCGCCTGCTGCAACCCGCTCTTGACGGCAAGGCCCCTTTGCATGCCGCCGACTACAGCGGCATCGTGGTGCTGGGCAGCAACCACAGCGTGAACGAGGGCCTGCCGTGGATGGAGGATGAACAGGCCCTGCTGGCCGATGCGCTGCACAGCGACATCCCCGTGCTCGGCCACTGCTTTGGCGCGCAGATGCTGGCGCGTGCCATGGGCGCGAGGGTCTGGCGCAACCCCTGCCCCAACATTGGCTGGAGCCGCATCTGGGTGACGGCCGCCGCCCAGCAGGTCATGGACCTGCCGCGCGAGGCGACGATCTTTCACTGGCACTACGACACCTTCGAGATCCCGCGCGGCGCCGTGCGCACCATGTACGGCAGCCACTGCCTGAACAAGGGCTTTCGCCACGGCCGGCACTGGGCCTTCCAGGGCCACATGGAAGTGACCGCCGCCAGCGTGGCCGCCTGGTGCGCCGAAGGCCATGACGAGCTGCTGTGCGCACGCGGCCCCGCGGCGCAGACCGAGAGCGAGATCCTGCGCCACCTGGACCTGCGCATTCCCGTGCTGAACGCCCTGGCCCACCGGACCTACCGGGCCTGGACGGCGCAGTTGCAGCGGCCGGTGGTCGTGAACCTGGGCGTGGCGAGCCGGTAGCCCTCTGCGAAGCGTGCGCCCCGGTGAATACCCGGGGAGCGCTTGACGCGGCGTTTGCACGCAGGGAAACTTTCGATACGAAATAAAAAACTTTCTAATCGAAAGAATCCATGCAGGACCAAGGCAACAGTTCACTCAAGCGCAGGCTGCAGATCGTGGAGCTGGCGCGCAAGACCGACGAGGTGCGGGTGGAGGCGCTGAGCGTGCTCTTCGGCGTCTCCACCGTCACCATCCGCAACGATCTGCACTACCTTGAGCAGCAAGGCTATGTGGTGCGCGCCTTCGGCAAGGCGCGCTACAACCCGGCCCTGCTCAAGACGGCCGCCGAGATGCCCGGCGCCCCTGCCGCCGCGCAAGGCCGGGCGCAGGCCCAGGTGGCCCAGGGCGCGCTGGGCTGGATCGAGGACGACGCCTCGGTCTTCCTTGGCAGCGGCCGCATCATCCACCGCGTGCTGCCGCTGCTGGCCAGCCGCCAGGGCATTGCGCTGACGCTGAACGACCTGGCCATGGTGGCGACGGCGCGGCAGTTTCTCGATTGCGCCATCCACGTCACGGGCGGCGCGCTGGCCGGCGACGAGCCCGGCCTCATCGGCCCCGGGGCAGAAGCGGGTCTGCGGGCCCGGCCGCTGGACATCTGCCTGTTCGAGATCTGCGGCATCGACGACCGCAACCGCCTGCTGTGCCGCGACGCGGGCGCCGCACGGCTGTACGCGGCAGCCGTGGAGCACAGCACCAAGGCCGTGGCGCTGGCCCTGGACCTGGACAGCACCACGGGCGGGCACCCGGTCTGCGACATCGCCCAGATCGACGGCCTGTGCGCCCACCAGGACATGGAGCCCGGCGCCTTCGATCTGCTGGCGCACCACCGGCTGCAGGCCACCCGCAAGGCCGAGGGCCGCATCGAGTTCGCCAGAACCTGAGTTTTTCCACAACGACAGAGGGAGGGAGACAGCCATGGACCGCAACACGTTTCTCCGGCGCATGCTGGCCGGCGCATTCACATTCGGCCTGCCGGCCAGCCCGGCGCTTGCACAGCCGGGGCCCGGCCCCGCCCGCACCCTCGGCGTGTCCCTGCTCACGCAGCAGCATCCGTTCTACCTGGAGCTGGCCCAGGCCATGCGGCAGGAAGCCGCGCAGCAGGGGCTGAAGCTGGACCTGAGCATTGCCAACCAGGACCTGGGCAAGCAGATCTCGGACGTGGAGGACTTCGTCAGCAAGAAGGTGGATGCCATCATCCTGTCCCCCGTCGATTCCCGGGGCGTGAAGGCCGCCGTGCTCAAGGCGGACGCCGCCCGCATTCCCGTGATCACCGTGGACATTGCGGCCAGCGGGGTCGAGGTCGCATCGCACGTGGCCACCGACAACCGCGCCGGCGGCGTGCTGGCTGGGCAGCTCATGGGCCGCGCCACGGGCGGCAAGGGCCAGATCGGCGTGCTGCACTACCCGTCCATCCAGTCCGTGGTCGATCGCGTGGAGGGTTTCAAGGCCGCCATCGCCACTTTCCCCGGCATGAAGATCGTCTCCGTGCAGCCGGGCATCACGCGGGCCGAGGCCCTGGCCGCCTCGCAGAACATGCTGCAGGCCCACCCCGATCTCGCGGGCATCTTCGGATTTGGCGACGATGCGGCCCTGGCTGCGCTGGCCAGCGTCAGGGGCGCAAAAAAGCTGGAGCAGGTCAAGATCGTCGGCTTTGACGGCATGGCCGAGGCCCGCGCGGCCGTGGACCGGGAGCCGGCCTTCGTGGGTGTGATCCGCCAGTATCCCGACCAGTTGGGCCGGCAGTCCGTGGCCATTGCCGCGCAGCTGCTGTCGGGCAAACCGGTGGAAAAATTCCACCCCGTGCTGCCCGGCGTGTACACGGCTGCCGCCAGATAGCCAGATACGGAACTGCGGAGCAAGCCATGCCAGGCCCATCTGCGAAGCCCTGCCCCGGCCATCCCCGGGATGGCGCCGCAATGCCGCCCCCACTGCTGCAAGCCCGGGCGCTGGCCAAGTCCTTCGGCGCCGTGCAGGCGCTCAAAAGCGTGTCCTTCCGCCTGTGCGCAGGCACGGTGCACACGCTGCTGGGCGAGAACGGGGCCGGCAAATCCACCCTGCTCAAGATCCTGGCCGGCGTGCACCGGCCCGATGGCGGCCAGCTGCTGATCGATGGTGCCGGCACCGAGCTGGCCAGCCCCGCCGATGCGCAGCGCCACGGCATCGCCATCGTTCACCAGGAGCTGAGCCTGGCGCCCAACCTCAGCGTGGCGGACAACCTGTTCGCCGCGCGGCTCCCGCAGCGGGCCGGCTGCGTGGACCGCCGCGCACTGCGCCGCGACGCCGCCGCGCTGCTGGCCCGCCTGGGCATGGACCTGGACCCTGACGCGCAGGTGGCCGACCTGTCGCTGGCCCAGCGCCAGCTGGTGGAGATCGCCAAGGCGCTGTGCCAGCCCTCGCGCATCGTCATCATGGACGAGCCCACCTCCTCGCTCAGCGACAGCGAGGCGCAGATTCTCTTCACCCTCATCGCCCGCCTCAAGGCTGAGGGGCGCGCCATCATCTACGTCTCGCACCGCATGGACGAAATCATGCGCATCTCCGACGAGATCACCGTCATGCGCGATGGCAGCTCCATCTGCACCCTGGCGCGGGACGAAACCGACATCGGGGCGCTGATCGCGCTCATGGTGGGGCGTCAGATGCAGGACATCTATCCGCGGCGCGGCCCCGCCCCTGACCGCAGCACGCGCGCCCTGTTCCAGGTGCGCGGCCTGGGCCTGGCCGGGCGCTTCGAAGGCATTGACTTCGAGGTCCACGCTGGCGAGATCGTGGGGTTTTTCGGGCTGGTCGGCTCGGGCCGGTCCGATGTCATGAATGCGCTGTTCGGCATGCACCGCTGCACGGGCAGCATCATCATGCACGGCCGGCCGCTGCGCCTGCGCTCGCCGGCCGACGCCATTGGCCAGGGCATGGCCTTCGTGACCGAGAACCGCAAGGAGCAAGGCCTGGTGCTGGACCATTCCGTGCAGCACAACATCTGCATGGTGCAGGTGCACAGCGGACGGGGCGGCGCGCTGCTGACCGACGAGGCGGCCGAGCAAGCGCTGGCCCGCGCCTGCGTGCAGCGGCTGAAGATACGCGTCGCCGGCCTGCACCAGCCCGTGCGCCAGCTGTCGGGCGGCAACCAGCAAAAGATCGTGTTCGCCAAGTGGCTGGCCATGCGCCCCCGGCTGCTGGTGCTGGACGAGCCCACGCGCGGCATCGACGTGGGCGCGAAGTTCGAGATCTATGCCCTGATCCGCGAGCTGGCAGCGGCCGGCACGGCCGTCATCCTGGTGTCGTCGGAGCTGCCCGAGGCGCTGGCCATGAGCGACCGCCTGCTGGTCATGCGCAACAAGCGCCTGGTCCAGAGCCTGGACACCCTCCATCTGCGCCAGGAGACCGTGATGGCGCACGCCACCGGAGCAGGACTGCCATGACCCCTTCCGAACTGAGCATCACGGCGTCTGGCTACCCCAAGGCCTCCGACGCTTCCGACGCCGCCGAAAGCATCCCGGACATCCAGGAAACATGGCGAGACGGCTTGCGAGGTGGCTGGCGATCGCTGCGGCGCCACGCCGGCACCCTCATGGGCCTGGCCGCCCTGGTGCTGCTGTTCTCCCTGCTGTCGCCGGCCTTTCTCACGGGCGGCAACCTGCGCAACGTGCTGCTGCAGGTGTCCATCATCGCCATCGTGGCCTTCGGCATGACCTATGTGCTGCTGCTGGGCGAGATCGACCTCTCGGTGGGATCAGTGGTCGCCCTGGCCGGCAGCGTGGCCGGCCTGATGCTGGGCCAGGGCCTGGCGCCCGCCCTGGTGCTGCCTGCCGTGCTGCTGTGCGGCCTGCTGCTGGGCGCGCTCAACGGCTCGCTGTCGGCGCTGCTGCATCTGCCGTCCTTCATCGTGACGGTGGCGACCATGGGCATCTTCCGGGGGCTGGCCTATATCGTCTCGGGCGGCATGCCGGCGCCGGTGGACGACGAGGCCTTTCTGTGGATCGGCAACGGCGAATGGCTGGGCATGCCCGTGCCCATCTGGATCCTGGCCGCACTGCTGGCCGCCAACCACTTCGTGCTGACCCGTACCGTCTTTGGCCGCAAGACCTATCTGGCAGGCGGCAATGCCGAGGCGGCCACCTATGCGGGCATACGCGTGGGGCGGCTGAAGATCGCCATCTTCATGCTGTCGGGGCTGATGGCGGCCGTGGGCGGCCTGCTGCTCACCTCGCGCCTGTACTCGGCCCAGCCCAACGCGGCCATGGGCTGGGAGCTGGACGCCATTGCCGCCGCCGTGCTGGGCGGCACGCGCCTGGCCGGTGGCCACGGCAGCGTTGCGGGCACCTTGATAGGGGCGCTGATGATCGGCGTCATCAACAACGGCATGAACCTGATGAGCGTGCCCTACTTCTACCAGCTCATCGTCAAGGGCAGTGTGATCCTGGTGGCCGTGTGCATCGATGTGCACAGCAGGCGCAGGCGCTGACGCATGGGCCTGCTGTGCCGCCAAGGGCGCCCGGGGTTTGATACCAAAGGGAGGGAGAGCATGCAATCCATCATGACCATGGGCGAGATCCTCGTCGAAATCATGGCCGAGCGAAAAGGCCAGAGCTTTCGCGCGCCGGGACCGCTGGCCGGACCCTATGCCAGCGGGGCGCCCGCCATCTTCATCGACCAGGTGGCCCGGCTGGGCCAGCCGGCCGCCATCATCGGCTGCGTGGGCGATGACGATTTCGGCTGGCTCAACATCGACCGCCTGCGCCGCGACGGCGTGGACACCAGCGCCATCGCCGTGTGCAAGGGTGCCGTCACGGGCAGCGCCTTCGTCACCTACCGCGACAGCGGCGAGCGCGACTTCATCTTCAACATCACCAACAGCGCCTCGGCACAGCTGCAGCCCGAGCAGGTCAACCATGCCGTGCTCAAGGACTGCGCGCACTTCCATGTCATGGGTTCGTCGCTGTTCTCGTTTCGCATCATCGATGCCATGAAGAAGGCCATCGAGATCGTCAAGGCCCAGGGCGGCACCGTGTCCTTCGATCCGAATGTGCGCAAGGAGATGCTGCGCATCCCCGAAATGCGCGAAGCCCTGGCCTACATCCTGGAGTTCACCGATATCTTCCTGCCCAGCGGCCATGAGGTCACTCAGCTGGCCCGCTCGGCCGACGAGGCCGGCGCCATCGCCGAGATCTTTGCGCGCGGCGTGCGCGAAATCGTGGTCAAGCGCGGCGCCGACGGCTGCAGCTACTTCAGCGCCGACCAGCGCATCGACCTGGAGGCCCTCCCCGTGGACGTGGCCGACCCCACGGGCGCGGGCGACTGCTTTGGCGCCACCTTCATCGCCTGCCGGCGCATGGGCAAATCCGCGCTGCAATCGCTGCGCTACGCCAATGCGGCCGGCGCGCTGGCTGTCTCCAGCAGGGGGCCGATGGAGGGGACCTCCGGCTTTGCCGAGCTCGACGCGCTACTGGCACGCCAACCGCAGCACCCGCGGCATGCGGTGATGGAGGGCTGAAGCCATGCCCGCCCACCTCAACCATCTCAGCCATCTCACCCACTTCAGCCGCCTGGCGCAGTCACGCTCGAGCCAAGCGCAAGCAGCCGCAGGCGATGCGCGCGGAACCGGCAGCGCACTCGGCATCTACTCCATCTGCTCGGCCCATCCCCTGGTCATCGAGGCTGCCATGCACCAGGCGCTGGACGATGGCACGCCGCTGCTGGTGGAAGCCACCGCCAACCAGGTCAACCAGTTCGGCGGCTACACCGGCATGCAGCCCGCCGACTTCCGCCGCTTCGTGCTGGCCATCGCCCACCGCGTCGGCCTGCCGCCAGACCGCGTGCTGCTGGGCGGCGACCACCTGGGCCCCACGGCGTGGACGCATCTGCCTGCCTGCGAGGCCATGGACCTGGCGCAGGACCTGGTACACGCCTATGCGGCGGCCGGCTTCGTGAAGCTGCACCTGGACGCCAGCATGGCCTGCGCAGACGACCCCCAGGCGGTGGACGACGAAACCGTGGCCCGCCGCGCTGCCCTGCTCTGCCAGGCGGCCGAGCGCGGCAGCACCTGCCCGGCGCCTGGCCCTGTCTACGTGATCGGCACCGAAGTGCCCGTGCCCGGCGGCGCCGCGCATGCGCTGGAGCATGTGCAAATCACTGCCCGCGCCGACGCCCAGCGCACGCTGCAGGTGCACCGTGAAGTCTTCGCGCAACAGGGGCTGGAACCGGTCTGGCCGCGCATCATTGCCATGGTGGTCCAGCCTGGCGTGGAGTTCGATCACACGCGCGTGGTGGACTACGCGCCCAGTGCAGCGGCCGACCTCAAGCAGTTGCTGCGCCAGCACCCGCAACTGGTGTTCGAGGCCCACTCCACCGACTACCAGCGGCCCGAGGCCCTGCGCCAGCTGGTGCAGGACGGCTTTGCCATCCTCAAGGTCGGCCCCGGCGCCACCTTTGCGCTGCGCGAGGTGCTGTTCGCGCTGGCTGCCATCGAAGAGCAGCTCATCGACGCGCACCAGCGCTCCCACCTGCCCGCCGTGCTGGAGTCCGCCATGCTGGGCCGCCCCGCCAACTGGGAACGCTACTACCGCGGCGAGCAGCCCGATCCCGGCGCCCAAAGGCTGCTGCGCATCTACAGCTACAGCGACCGCATCCGCTACTACTGGGCCGACCCCACGGTGAACGCCGCCGTGGCCCGGCTGCTGGACAACCTGTCCGCCCGCGCCCTGCCCGAGAACATGCTCAGCCAGTTCCTCCCCGCCCAATACCAGGCCGTGCGCGCCGGGCGGCTGGCGCCCTCGCCCCACGCGCTGGTGCTGGACCGTGTGCGTGAGGCGATCAGGCCGTATGCGGCGGCTTGTGGGGATGTTGTGTGATGCGCCAGCCTCGTAGGGGAACTGGGTCTTGAACTGGGCAATTATGTTTGCACATATACTTTTTGAACCCGTTCCCCCGCTCAAGGAGTAGCTGCCATGTCGCAAATCACACTCTATTTGGACGACACCACCCAAGCTCTGGTGGAAGAGGCGGCCAGAGCCAATGGCATGTCCAAGAGCCGCTGGGTCGCAGAGATCATTCGCAAGTACGCAGCGCATGAATGGCCTCAGGATTGCATTGAGCTGGCAGGTCGCTTCGCCGATTTCCCTCTTGCGAACGAACATAACGCTCCAGTTGCCGCCGATGTGCCCCGAGTCGGCTATTGACATGCGGCCATGCTGATCCTCGACAGCAACACCATCAGCTATTACTTTCGCGGAGACCCGCAGGTAGTGCCTCGCCTGCAGGCTTTGCGCCCCATCGACATCGGCGTACCGGCCAACGTGGAGTACGAGCTGCGTTATGGACTGCAACGCTTGCCACCAGCCGCCTCCGCGCCTCGCCTTGAAGCATTGGTGCAGTTGCTGCGCCCCATGCAGCTGCTGGCATTCGACAGCGAATGCGCGGCTCATGCCGCCCGCATCCGCGCAGCGCTGGAGGCCAAGGGCACGCCGATAGGACCGCACGACACCTTGATCGCAGCAACTGCATTGCGCCATCAGGCAGCGCTGGTCACCCGCAATATCCGGGAGTTTTCTCGTGTGCCCGACTTGCAGTGCCTGAACTGGCACATGGATTGATCTTCGCCCACCACAGCCTCACAGCTGCCCCGCCTCCCCCCTGATCAAATCCCACACGCTCTGCGCCACGGGCGACAGCTCGCGTTGGCGGCGGCGCACGAGCATGATGTCGCGCTGCACGCGCGGCAGCAGGGGGCGGCTGGCGAGGGCGTCGGGGGTGGCGCCACTCGCGGGAGTGCGCCATTCCTGCGGCACGGCCAGTTCCGGCACCACGCTCAGGCCCAGGCCCGCCTGGAGCATGCAGAAGATGGTGGTGGTGTGGCCGACTTCCTGGACCACGGCGGCCTCGGCGTCGTGGGCCTGCAGTGCGGCATCGATCAGGCGGCGGCTGCCCGAGGCATGGTCCAGCAGCACCAGCGGCTGGCCGGCCAGGTCGCTCCAGGCCACCTGGCGCCTGCGTGCCAGCCGGTGGCTGGCCGGGCAGACCAGGCAGAACGGTTCGCTGAGTATGGTTTCGCAGTGCAGGTCGTCGCGGCCCTGCGGGTCGATGACCACGCCGAAGTCCACCTCGCCGCTGCGC
The DNA here is from genome assembly GCA_031286585.1 of Delftia acidovorans. GTDB lineage: Bacteria > Pseudomonadota > Gammaproteobacteria > Burkholderiales > Burkholderiaceae_C > Comamonas > Comamonas acidovorans_A. Next base: position 125,276 of record JAITUC010000006.1, on the reverse strand, counting down.
ACGCTTTGCAGCACGTCGCTCTGGATGCGGTCCAGCAGCAGCAGCTCGATGCCCGGCGCCTGCTCGCGGCAGCGCGCAATGCAGCGCGGCATCAGGTGGGCCGACAGCGTGGGGCTGCTGGCCACGCGCACCTTGCCCAGGCGCTGGGTGGCCAGGCCGCTGACTTCGAGCAGGCATTCATCCAGCGCATCCAGCACGCGCGTGGCATGGCCCTGCAGCAGGCGGCCGGCGTCGGTCAGCTCCACCTCGCGCGTGGTGCGGTGCAAAAGCTGCACGCCCAGGGCCTGCTCCAGTTCGGTGACGTTGCGGCTGACGGCGGGCTGGGTCAGCGCCATCAGCTCGCCGGCACGGCTGAAGTTGCGGCTTTCGGCCACGGCCAGGAAGGCGCGCAGCTGGCGCAGGCTGATATTCATACGGAAAAATTATAAAACCATCAGATAAATCCATTTCTCTTTTCAATGGCCACGGCGTCCAATCGGGGCCTTGCAGCCTGGCTGCACGAACCGATAGTTAGCTGGAGAGAGTTTTCCCATGGCACGCCCCCGCTTCGCCCCCGACAATTTCACGCTGATGCTGCTGTCCACCGTGGCACTGGCCAGCTTCCTGCCCGCCTCGGGCACCGTCTCGCAATGGCTGGAGGTGGCGACCACGCTCATGGTCAGCCTGCTGTTCTTCCTGCACGGCGCCAAGCTCTCGCGCGAGGCCATCTTTGCCGGCATCGGCCACTGGCGCCTGCACCTGACCATCTTTGCCGCCACCTTCGTGCTGTTCCCGGTGCTGGGCTGGGCGCTGCGCCCCGTGCTGGAGCCGCTGGTCACGCCCGAGATGTACATGGGCGTGCTCTTCCTGTGCACGCTGCCGGCCACGGTGCAGTCGGCCATCGCCTTCACGGCCATGGCACGCGGCAACATGCCCGCGGCCGTGTGCAGCGCCTCGGCCTCAACGCTGATGGGCATCGTGATCACTCCCATCCTGGTCAGCATGCTGCTGCACAAGAGCGCCGAGGGCGGCGACGCGCTGCAGGCCATCGGCAAGATTGCGCTGCAGCTGCTGCTGCCCTTTGTGCTGGGCCACCTGCTGCGGCCCGTGATCGGCGGCTTCATCTCACGCCATGCCAAGCGCGTGAAGTTCGTGGACCAGGGCTCCATCCTGCTGGTGGTGTACACGGCCTTCAGCGCCGCCGTGATCAGCGGCCTGTGGCAGCAGACCCCCCTGCCCGCGCTGCTGGGCCTGCTGCTGCTGTCGTCCATCCTGCTGGCCCTGGTGCTGGTCATCACGTCGTGGACGGCGCGCCGCCTGGGCTTTTCCAAGGAGGACGAGATCACCCTGGTGTTCTGCGGCTCCAAGAAGAGCCTGGTCAGCGGCGTGCCCATGGCCAAGGTGCTGTTCGAGTCCAGCGCCGTGGGTGCCATCGTGCTGCCGCTGATGATCTTCCACCAGCTGCAGCTCATGGTCTGCGCCGTGCTGGCCCAGCGCTATGCGCGCCGGCCCATGCACCCCGAGGCGATCGAGGATGGCGCCGCGCCCCCCAGCGCTACGCCGGCCGCCAAGGCCGAAACGGCGCCGGCCAAATAAGGCGCGGGCGCCCTCCTGCAACAAAAAAGCCTGGCTCTCGCGCCAGGCTTTTTTGCCTCTCAGCCCTTCAGGGCCAGGTTGTTGAGCTTGTCCAGCCGTTCAGGCCAGGTCCCCTGCTGCGCCGACTGCAGCAGGATGCGCGTCCAGGCGATCCAGGCATCCCACTGCACGCGCTTGTCCCAGGCATTGCCCCAGCTGCTGAAGCATTGCAGCGCGCTGGTGGCCGCGCGGGCGGCGTCTTCTGTACGGCCGGCCGACAGATAGAGCTGGGCCAGCACCATCTGCGGCTCGCCCACCCAGGGGTTCAGGCGCACGGCGCTTTCCAGCACGGCCGTGGCGGCGTCCAGGTCCACCAGCGGCTGGTCCAGCTGGATCACCGACCAGTACAACGACACGGCAGCGGCCTCGTCACCGGGCGGCAGCTGCCGGCTGCAATGGTCGAACACCGGCGGCAGCGGAAGCTGGGCGCGCAGCGCCGGGTGCTGCAGCGCACGGCCCAGGTCGCTGATCTGGCTGAGCATGCGGCTGGCCGGCCGCATGGGACCGGGCCACAGCGATGCTGCCCAGTGCACGCCCTGCTGCCTCTGGTTTCGCACCTGCGGAAACTGCGAGTAGATGTCTTCCTGCCAGCTGAACCACTGCTCCATGGCATCGGCCATGCTGACGATGGTGAAGGCGGCCACTTCATAGGCGCTCAGGCGCTGGCCGCCGCCTGCGGAATCCAGCGCCATGGAGCCGTCCTGCGCAATGTCGCCCGCCAGGATCTTCTGCATGAACTGCGTGCGGCTCATGGTGCAGAACAGGTAGACCAGATGCTCGGCGCCCTCGCCCACCAGCTCGCGCAGGCGGCCACGCTCGCTGCCCGCGTCGAACTTGGCCAGGTCCACGAAGGCGTTGCCGTAGACGCTGTGCAGCAGGCCCAGCAGGCGCACGTCGCGCGGCTGGCGCCACAGGGCCAGTGAGCGGGCCACGCCCGCCAGATGGTGCCGGAAAGTGCCGGCCTTGTGCCAGTCCTGGCCCACGCCGCGCGCCAGCACCACGGGCAGCACGGGAGCGAGGTCGCCATCCTTGGCCAGCCATTCCTCATCCAGCAGGCCCTGGGCGCGCGTGAACAGCGCCTCGTCAAGTGTCTGGAACAGTGTCGGGACAGGCAGGCTCATGCGGGCACCTCCATGGCAGCGGCGGGCCGCTGGGTATATTGCGCCACCCAGCCTGCCGTGTCGGCGAACAGGCGCAGGGCCTTGATGCGCCGCTTGGCCGTCAGCGTGAAGCGGTGCTCCACGCCCGCCGGTATGCGCAGGTAGTCCCCGGGCTGCACGCGCAGCAAGCGCTCTTCGCCGTGGGCATCGAAAAAGCCGAACAGGCCTTCGCCTTCGAGGATGTAGCGCACCTCGTCATCGGCATGGGTGTGGGGCTTGTCGAAGCGGTCCAGCGCCTGGTCCAGGCCCGGCGTGTCCGGGTGCAGCACGACCAGGTCCATGCTGTGGTAGCCATGGGCCACGCATTCGTCGACCACCAGCATGCCCACGGCCTGGACCACGGTGGCCTTGCCGCCATCGTCCAGCTGCGCCTGTGCCAGCAGCGCGGCCAGGCCGGGCTCGGGCGCCAGCGGACGGTGCTCCCATTGCACGCCGATGGCGGCCACGAAGTCCGCGTCGGAAACCTGGTGGGATGCGAGGGCGTCCATGGTCTTACCAGGCCGCCGTGTAGGCGCCCTTGAACTGCGTGTCGATGAACTGGCGCACCTCGGGCGACTGGTAGGCCTTGACGAAGGCCTGCAGGCCGGCGTCCTTCTCGTGGCCGGCGCGCGTGGCGATCAGCACGGTGACATAGGGCGTGTCCGTGGCTTCCAGCGCCAGCGAATCCTTTTGCGGAGACAGGCCTGCGGCCACGGCGTAGCTGCTGTTGACGGCAGCGGCGTCCAGGTCGTCCAGCGAGCGCGCCAGCTGGGCTGCCTCCAGCTCCACGAAGCGCAGCTTCTTCGGATTGGCCGTGATGTCCAGCACCGAGGCACGGGCGCCCGCGCCGGTCTTCAACTCGATCAGCTTCTGCGCGGCCAGCACCATCAGCGCGCGCGAGCCGTTGGTGGGGTCGTTGGGAATGCCCACGCGCGCACCGCTCTTGAGGTCGGCCAGGCTTTTGATCTTCCTGGAGTACACGCCCATCTGCTGGTTGACCGCACGGGCCACGGGCACGAGCTTGTAGCCACGGTCCTTGTTCTGGGCGTCCATGAAGGGCTGGTGCTGGTAGATGTTGGCATCCAGCTCGCCCTGGGACAGGGCCGCGTTGGGCTGGATGAAGTCGCCGAACTCGACCAGCTTCACCTTGAGGCCGCTCTTCTCGGCCACCTTCCTGGCCACTTCGGCGATCTGGGCATGCGGGCCCGAGGTCACGCCGATGGTGACAGAGCCGTCGGCCGCCAGCGCAGGCAGCCCTGCCAGGGGCAGGACGGCAGCCAGGGCCAGTGACTGGAGCAAGGCGCGTTTCTTCATGGAATCCCTCTTTCGGAAAATCTCGCGGCTCCCTGCCGCCGCGGCCACTTCGGCCACTTCCACCGTTGGATCAGCGGTGGCTCAGCCTGCGCACCGCCCAATCGCCCAGGCTCTGGATGGCCTGCACGAAGAAGATCAGGATGACGACCACGGCCAGCATCACGTCGGGCAAAAAGCGCTGGTAGCCGTAGCGGATGCCCAGGTCGCCCAGGCCGCCGCCGCCGATGGCACCGGCCATGGCCGAGTAGCCGGTCAGGCTCACGAAGCTGATGGTCAGGCCCGCCACGATGCCGGGCAGCGCCTCGGGCAGCAGGATCTTCCAGACGATCTGGCCCGTGGTGGCGCCCATGGACTGGGCCGCTTCCACCAAGCCGTTGTCCACTTCGCGCAGCGCCGTCTCCACCAGACGCGCCACGAACGGGGCTGCCGCAATGGTCAGCGGCACCACGGCCGCCCAGGTGCCGATGGACGAGCCCGTGATCAGCCGCGTCAGCGGGATGATGGCCACCAGCAGGATGATGAAGGGCGTGGAGCGCAGGGCATTGACGATCCAGCCCACGATCTTGTTGGCGGGGCCGTTCTGCAGCACGCCGCCATGGTCGGTGAGGCGCAGGAACACGCCCAGGGGAATGCCGATCAGGCCGCCCACGAGTCCCGACACGCCGACCATGATGATGGTCTCCCACAGCGAGCTGACGAACAGCTCCAGCATCATTTCCGAAAAATTCTCAAACATCGCTCAATCCCTGGTGGAAACGATCTGGACCTGCACGCCGGTGGCGCGCAGATGGTCCACGGCGGCATCGATCTTTGCCGCGTCGCCGCTGGCGAAGACGGCCAGCGAGCCGAAGGTCTGCTCCTGGATCTCGTCGATCTGGCCATGCAGGATGGACAGGTCCAGCCCCAGCTCGCGGATCAGGTGCGACAGGATGGGCTGGTAGGCGCTCTCGCCCGCATACGACAGGCGCAGCAGCCGGCCCTGCTGGCCCGGTGCCAGTTGCGCTGCCAGGGCGTTCACCCGCGTGGTCACCGACTCGGGCAATTGCTGGGGCACGATCTCATCGATCAGGCTGCGCGTGATGGCCTGCTGCGGGCGCGTGAACACATCGATCACGGGGCCCAGCTCGGCGATCTCGCCGCCGTCGATCACGGCCACGCGGTCGGCGATCTGCTTGATCACCTGCATCTGGTGGGTGATCAGCACCACGGTCAGGCCCAGCTCGCGGTTGACCTTGCGCAGCAGGTCCAGGATGGAGCGCGTGGTCTCGGGGTCCAGTGCCGAGGTGGCCTCGTCCGACAGCAGCACCTTGGGATGGCTGGCCAGCGCGCGCGCAATGCCCACGCGCTGCTTTTGCCCGCCCGAGATCTGCGCCGGATAGCGGTCGCGCAGCGCGCTCAGGCCCACCAGGTCCAGCAGCGGGTCCACGCGCTTCTTGATGTCGTCGGCCGACATGCCCGCCATCTCCAGCGGCAGCGCGGCGTTGTCGAACACCGTGCGCGAGGACAGCAGGTTGAAATGCTGGAACACCATGCCGATGTCGCGGCGCGCCGTGCGCAGCTCGGCATCGCTGAGCTGCATCAGGTCACGGCCGCCCACCAGCACCTGGCCGGAGGTCGGGCGGTTGAGCAGGTTCAGGCAGCGCACCAGCGAGCTTTTGCCCGCGCCGCTGCGGCCGATGATGCCGAACACCTCGCCCGCTTGAATCTGCAGGTTGATGCCCCGCAAGGCATGGACGGGCCCGGTAGGGCCCTTGTAGGTCAGGGAAAGATCCCGAATCTCGATCATGAAAAAACGCCACGGCGCAGGACGGCCTGGGGACGCCGCTGCGCATTGTTGGGAAGTGGGAGCAATATAGATTGCGCGCATAAAAACGCAAACTATAAAAAACGAAAGTAATAAGAAGCTCCGGCAATGTCCGGGTCCTCGCCACTTTCTGCATAACCCTCAACTATGCCTGAATGTGGACACGCCCTCGCCTTGCCGGGCTATGCGCGGCCCCATCGGGAGCTCCTGTGCAGGCCATCTCGCGCCGGTGTCCGATTGACAGGGCCGCCACCCTGCCGCTTTTGTGGACGGGCGGGCCTGGACTGCTCCTGCTTTTGACACTGGCACGGCGCCGCCGCAGCCGCCGCGCTGACGCCAGAAGCAGCTTTTGCTGACAGGCCGCGCAGCATGCGCCCTCCTACAGTGGCTGCAACCCCACAGGAGAAGAGCGCCATGCGCCCAGAACAACACTCCGGCGCCGGCAGCCAGACCGGCACGGCTCCCTTGTCGCGGCGCGGCTTTCTGCAGGCTGCCAGCATCGCAAGCGTCAGCGTCTGGGTGGCGCCGCTGGCCAGCCAGGCCTATGCAGCCCTGTTCGAGGAGCGCGTGCTCGGCGGCGTGCCCCGCGAGCCCGCCACCCAGCTGCCGCGCTTTCGGCTCGATGGCCGCTCCAAGGTCATGGGCGCCAAGGTCTTCGCCCGCGACATCCGCGCACGCGACATGCCGCACTGGCCCCCGCAGCAGTCCCATGCCTTCATCGTGCGCACCACGCTGGCCGACCGGCTGTTCGACGGCCTGGACCTGTCGTCCCTGGACGGCGAGCTGGCGCCCGACCGCGTGGTCACGGCCGAGGACCTGGCGCGCGACGGCCTGGCCTTTCCCGAGTTCTATGGCGACGACATGCTGCTGCCCCCGGGAAAGACCCCCGCCTACCTGGGCCAGGCCGTGGCCATCCTCATCTACCACGACTTCGCTCGCTTTCGCTTTGCCAAGGAAAGGCTGCAGGCCACGGCCGGCGTCATCCGCTATGGCCGCGTCACGGGCGCGCTGGACCGTCCGCCCTGGGGCGTGTTCCGCTACGTGCGCCAGGGCGGCGCCACGGCCTTTGACGACGACGTGTTCTCCAGCCTGCGCGATGCCCCCCTGTTCCCTGCCGAACGCAAGCCGCTGGTCTGGCCACAGATCTCCAAGGCCGACGCGGTCACGGCACGCGGCCTGCGCGCGGCCGAGCAGATCGCCCAGGAGCTGGCCACGCCGCCTGCCGACTGGCTGGTGCTGCAGCGCCACTACGCCACGCAATCGGTGGACACGGCCGCGCTGGAGCCCGACAACGCCAACTGCTGGTATGACGCGGCCACGCAAAGCCTGCACATGGTGCTGGCCACGCAGTCGCCGCACGAGGTGGTCGAATGGGCCGCGCAGATGGTGCAGGCCAGCAAATATCCGCTCAAGAACCTCTTCGTCCACCCCTGCTACACGGTGGGCTACGGCTCCAAGGACCACGCGCCCATGCCCTACTACGGCCTGGTCTGCGCGCTGTATGCGGATGGAAAGCCCGTGCGCCTGGCCAATGACCGTTTCGAGCAGTTCCAGTCCTCGCTCAAGCGCCATGCCTTCGAGATCGACTACACCATCGCCATCGACAAAAAGACCGGCCTGTTCCAGAGCCTGGTGGCCAGCATGACGGCCAATGGCGGCGGGCGCGCCAACTTCTCGCCCTCGGTGGCCATGGTGGGCGGCACGGCGGCGCAGTCCATCTACTACTTCCCCAAGAACGACATCACCGCCGTGGCCCTGGCCAGCCGCGCACTGGACGCAGGCTCGGCCCGCGGCTACGGCACGCTGCAGAGCATGGCGGCCACCGAGATGATGGTGGACGAAATCGCCGAGCTGCTGCAGATCGACCCCATCGAACTGCGCCTGCGCAACGTGCTGACCTCGGGCGCCAAGAACACGCAGGGCGCCATTGCCGCAGGCGCCCTGCGCGCCGACGAAGTGCTGGAGCGCGCCCGCCGCCATCCGCTGTGGACCGAGCGCGCCAAGCGCAAGGCCGCCTACGAGGCCAGTCACCCCGGCCAGCGCTACGGCGTGGGCTTTGCCTGCGTGCAAAAGGACTTCGGCACGGGTGGCGAGGCGGCGTTTGCGCGCATCGAGATATCGCCCCAGGGCCGCGTGCTGCTGCATCACTCGGGCACCGAGATCGGCACGGGCATGGGCACCTCGCAGGCCCAGCTGTGCGTGCAATGGTTCGGCAAGCCCGCCGACGAGTTGCAGACCGCCTGCCTGGACTGGCCGGAGCTGCCGCTCAAGGCGGAGGGCGACAACTACACCATGGCCCAGGCCGACCAGGACCGCTTTGCCACCCGGCCACTGTGGACGCCGGTCTACGCTTCGCCCGCCAGCGCCAGCAACTCCGCCTACTACTACAGCCACGCCACCAGCGAGACGGCGCGCGTGGTCTTCGAGCATGGCCTGTGGCCGGCCGCCGTGGCCATCTGGAGCCAGGGCACGGGCGGCGGCCAGAAGGCGCCCTACGTGGTGCGCCGCGAGGACGCGCGCTGGGTCAACGGCATGCTCACCGCCAACGGCATGCAGCCCCTGTCCCTGCAGGCACTGGCCCAGAAGGCCCACGCCATGCAGCTGGTCACGGGCGCCGTGGGCCATACCTTCAACCGCTGGCAGTGGGCCGAGGCGGATTTCGACATCCTGAGCACCAGCGCGCGCCGGCCGCTGGACGCGCTGGCCGTGCGCCTGGGCAGCGCGCCCGATGCTGGCGCCGTCACGCCGGCCCCTGACACCACCGACACGCCGCAGGCGGCCACGCCCGTCGAGGCCTCTGTCACCGCGCGGCGCAGCGCCGCCGGCTACCGCATGATCTCGCGGCGCAACCTGTTCTATCCCCCCATGCAGCGCAACAACGCAGGGGTCACCTACTACAGCGCCAATGCGGCCCTGGTCGAGCTGGCCGTGGACACGGGCACGGGCGCGGTCGAGCTGCTGGGCCACCACTCCATCATGGAGTGCGGGCGGCCCATCGTGCCCGAGCTGGTGCACGGCCAGCTGGAAGGCGGCATTGCCATGGGCATAGGCCATGCGCTGTACGAAACCATGCCGCTGTACGAAGGCGGTCCCGGCGACGGCAACTGGAACTTCCACCGCTACCACCTGCCGCGCGGCAGCGAGGTGGCGGTCTGGAAGCAGACGGCCGAGCTGCTGGCACCGCTGTCGGACACCGATCCGCCCAAGGGCATTGCCGAGGTGGTGATGATTCCCATCGTCGCCGCCATCGTCAACGGACTGCACCACGCCATAGGCAAGCGATTCCACGACCTGCCCGTGACCCCGCAAAAGATCAGGGAGGCACTCGCACCATGAGCCTTGTCCCGCGCCCCTTGTCGCTGACCGTCAACGGCCAGAGCGTCGGCCCCATGGACGTGCCCGAAGGCATGCCCATGATCGACTTCCTGCACGAGTACCTGAACCTCACCGGCTCGCGCCTGGGCTGCGGCATCGGCGAATGCCGGGCCTGCACCGTCATCGTGGACGGGCCCGAGGGCAGCCGCGAGATGCGCACCTGCATCACCGGCGCCCACTACTTCCAGGGACGCAAGATCCGCACCATCGAAGGCATCGCCGACCCGGGCGGCGCGGACACCTCGCCCTCATCCGCCTCCGGCGCCTCTGGCGCCTCGGGCCAGCCGCGCAAGGTCATCGCCATCAGCCCCGTGCAGCAAAAGTACCTGGAGCATTTCAGCTTCCAGTGCGGCTACTGCACGCCGGGCTTCGTCATCGCGGCCACGGTGCTGGTAGAGCGCCTGGCCAAGGCGCCCATCCGCGCGGCCGATGTGGAACAGGTGGTGGGCGAGGCCCTGCAGCCTCACCTGTGCCGCTGCACCGGCTATGTACGCTACTACGCGGCCGTGAAGGACCTGGTCCTGAACACGCCGGGGCTGACCTTGAAAGGATGAGCGCCATGTCCGCCGCAGACTCCAGCGCAGCCACCCCCGGCGGCGCTGCGCCCGCCGACTACAGCGGCGCCCGCCCCGCGCCGCCGCGCAGGCCCAGGCGCCGCTGGCGCGGCCTGCTGCTGATCGTCCTGCTGCTGGCCGTGCTGTTTGCCATTGCCGCCGTCTGGGGCAACCGGCCCCATGTGCCCCAGCGCGAGCCGCAGGCCGTGCATCGCAGCCCGCAGCAGCTGGCGCAGGGCCTGTACCTGGCGCGCGCCGCCGACTGCATGGCCTGCCATGACGGGGTAGGCGGCATGGGCGGCGCCCGGGAGGGCCAGCCCTTTGCGGGCGGCAAGCCACTGCCCACGCCCTTCGGCACCCTGTACGGCACCAACATCACCCCCGACCCGGACCACGGCATAGGCCGCTGGACGGCCGAGGAATTCCACGCCGCCGTCACGCGCGGCACGGCACCGGGTGGGCGACAGCTCTACCCGGCCATGCCCTACACCTCCTACCACCTGATGAGCCGCGAAGACTCGGACCTGATCTACGGCTACCTGATGAACATCCGGCCCGTGGCCCAGCCCAACACCAAGCCCGCCCTGCCCTTCCCCTTCAACCTGCGCGTGCTGATGTTCGGCTGGAAGACGCTGTTCCTGTCCAGCGCGCCCCTGCCCGTGGGCTCGCAGGGCCAGAGCCCGGCCTGGCTGCGCGGCCAGTACCTGGGCAATGTCATGGGCCACTGCGCCGAATGCCACACGCCGCGCGGCATGTTCGGCCAGATGCAGAAGGACCGCTGGCTGCAGGGCGGCACGCTGTCGCTGTTCACGGCCCCCGGCATCACCGCCGAAGCCCTGGCCGCGCGCGGCTGGACGCGCGAGGGCATGGCCCAGTTCCTGCAGACGGGCTTTTCGGCCCACGGCAGCGCCTTCGATGAAATGCACGAGGTCATCGCCAACAGCACCCGCCACTTCACGGGCGAGGACATGGCCGCGCTGTCCACCTTCCTGCTGGGCGACAACCCGCCCGCACCCCAGCCGCTGCCGGCAGCCGCGCCCCCGGATTCCGGCACCGGCAACGGCGCGGGAACGCTGGACGCGGGCCGGGGCCACTACATGGCGCTGTGCGCCAGCTGCCACGGCAGCGAGGGCCTGGGCCGCAGCCTCACCATGCCCCCGCTCAAGGGCAACAGCACCGTGCGCCAGGCCGACGCCCGCAACCTGGTCCTGGCCATCCTGGTCGGCCTGCCCAAGCACCCGGCCACCCAGCAGGGCCCCACGCCCCTGCCAGGCATGCCCGGCTTCATGCAGGAGCTGACCGATGGCGAAGTCGCCGCCCTGGCCAACTACACCCGCGCCGCCCTGGGCGGCCAGCCGGCCGACGTGACCGCCGCCCAGGTGGCCGACCTGCGCAGCGCAGCGGGCAAGGCGGGGCACAGGGCTGCGCCGTAGGCTGCAGGCGGCCGTGCGGGCCGCCTGCAGCAGCCAGAACCGGTGCTGAACCCCGCCCATTGTTTCCACCACGGAACCAACCGCGTTCCACCACCCTCCTTTGCCAGCCGCCTCTGTCTCCCTAGAGTGGGCTCCAAAGGAGACAAGCATGTTCGAAGCGAATCTATTCCAGGGCCAGCGCGTCCTGGTCACGGGGGGCGGTACGGGACTGGGCCTGGCCATGGCGGCCAAGCTGGCGGAGCTGGGCGCCGAGCTGCACCTGTGCGGCCGGCGGCGCTCCGTGGTGCAGCAGGCCTGCGAGCTGCTGCACAACGACACGGGCGCCCAGGCCTTTGCGCATGAGCTCGACATCCGCCAGCCCGAGGCCGTGCACGCCGTCATCGACCGCATCTGGGCAGAGCACGGCCCCCTGACCGGCCTGGTCAACAATGCCGCCGGCAATTTCATCAGCCGCACCGAAGACCTGAGCATCAACGGCTTTCACGCCATCTCGGACATCGTCTTTAGGGGTACCTTCTACGTCACCCAGGCCGTGGGCCGCCGCTGGATCGCCGAGGGGCTGCCGGGCTCGGTGCTGTCCATCGTGGTCACCTGGGTGGACACGGGCTCGCCCTTTGTCGTGCCCTCGGCCATGTCCAAGGCCGGGCTGGACGCCATGACCAAATCGCTGGCCGTGGAATGGGGGCCCAAGCGCATACGGCTCAACGCGATTGCGCCGGGCGTGATCCCCACCCAGGGCGCCAGCCAGCGCCTGCGCCCCAAGATCGACGGCAACGAGGACTCTGCCGACCGGCGGCGCCTGGACAACCCCACGCGCCGCCTGGGCACGGACGAGGACATCGGCAACATGGCCGCCTTCATCCTGGCCCCCGCCAACACCTGGCTCAACGGCCAGACCATCACCCTGGACGGCGGCGACGCCCTGGCCAACGGCGCCTACTTCACCGAATACCAGGCCTGGGACGATGCCGACTGGGCGCGCGCCCGGCAGATGGCCAAGGCGGCCAACCAGCCCCACGTCAAGGATGCCGGGCAGGAGGCCTCGCCCACATGAGCACTGCCGCCACGCCCCAATCCACCCTGGTCTTCGAACAGCACACGCTGACCGGCGCCGCCCAGCAGCAGCGCGGCCGCCAGCTGGCCCAGGGCCTGCGCAGCCTGGGCCTGGCCGAGGGCGACGTGCTCGCCGTCTTCCTGCGCAACGGCATCGAATACGCCGACGTGGTCCATGCCTGCCGCATCGCGGGCATCTACTACTGCCCCATCAACTGGCATTTCACGGCCACGGAGATCGACTACATCCTGGCCGACAGCGGTGCCCGCGCCCTCATCACCAGCCAGGACCTGCTGGACGGCCTCAAGGCCGAACTCTATGCGGACCTGCCCCGGCGCGTGGCGGGCGCGCGCGAGCCGGCCCAGGACTATGAAACCTGGCTGGCAACCCAGGCGCCCTACGATGGCCCGGTGGTCGCGCCGCGCGGCCACATGGCCTACACATCGGGCACCACGGGCCGCCCCAAGGGCGTGCTGCGCAAGGCGTTCCCGGTGGAGGAACTGCCCCGGCGCATGGCCGTGAACCAGGCGCTGATCGCCACCGCCTACGGCCTGCAGCCCGGCGCGCGCACCTTGCTGACGGCGCCCATCTATCACAGCGCGCCCAGCCTGTACTTCCAGAATGCGCTCCTCCTCAGCGAGCTGGTGGTGCTGGAGCAGCGCTTCGATCCCGAGCGATTCCTGCAGCTGGTGCAGGAGCACCGCATCGACACGGCCTACATGGTGCCCATCATGTACGTGCGCCTGCTCAGGCTGCCGCGCGAGGTGCGCGAGCGCTACGACACCTCCTCGCTGCGCTTCATCGCCTCCACCGGCTCGCCCTGCGCGCCCGAGGTCAAGAAGGCCATGATCGAATGGCTGGGGCCCATCATCAACGAGACCTATGCCTCCAGCGAATCGGGCCTGGTCACCTTCATCGGCTCGGCCGACGCGCTCACCCATCCCGGCAGCGCCGGCCTGCCGCTGCAGGACGCCGAAGTCCGCATCCTCGACAGGCAGGGCCAGGCCCTGCCCACGGGCGAGGTCGGCCTGATCTACGTGCGCCAGCCCGCCTATGCCGACTTCACCTACAAGGGCAACGAAGAGGCCCGCCGCAAGATGGACCGGGACGGCCTGATCACCCTGGGCGACATGGGCTACCTGGACGAAGAAGGCTTTCTCTACGTCTGCGACCGCGACTCGGACATGGTGATCTCCGGCGGCGTGAACATCTACCCGGCCGAGATAGAGAACGAGTTGCTCAAGCACCCCGGCATAGCAGACTGCGCCGTCATCGGCGTGCCCGATGCCGAGTACGGCGAGCGGCTGCTGGCCCTGGTGGAGCCCGGCCGGTCAGGCACACTGCCCGAGGCCGAACTGAAAGAATGGCTGCGCGGCCGGCTGGCGGCCTACAAGCTGCCGCGCAGCTTCGTCTTCCAGCGCCTGCCCCGCGACGACAACGGCAAGATCGCAAAAAGAAAGCTGCGCGACGCCCACTGGGGCGCGACGCAGCGCAAGGTCTGAACCCGCCAACACCGAAAGAGAAGGAGACAACGCATGAACAAGGCCATCGCCCTGCTGCTTGCCGCTGCGGCCACCGCAGCCGCCGCACCCGGATTCGCCCAGTCCGACTACCCCAGCAAGCCCATCAAGCTCATCGCCCCCTATGCGCCGGGCGGCTCGGTCGATGTGCTGGCCCGCACCCTGGCCACCCACCTGTCCACGGAGCTCAAGCAGTCCGTGGTCGTGGAGAATCGGCCGGGCGCCAACACCATGATTGCCGCCTCGGCCGTGGCGCGCTCGCCGGCCGATGGCTACACCCTGCTGCTGGCCAGCAATGCCAGCATGGTGCTCAACCCCCTGCTCTACAAAAAACTGAGCTACAACCCCGACCGGGAACTGAAGCTCACCAACATCCTGGCCGAGGCCCCGCTGGTACTGGTCACCAACAGCCAGACCGGCATCAAGAGTGTGGCCGACCTCAAGGCCTACTCCAAGGCGCATCCCGGCAAGCTCAACTACAGCTCGGTCGGCCTGGGCAACCCGCTGCAGCTGACCACCGAGCTGATCAAGTCCCGCCTGGACGTGGCCGCCACCCACATTCCCTTCAACGGCAGCGCCCCGGCCCTGACCGCCCTCATGGCCAACGACACCCAGCTCATGGTGGACGTGGCCGGCACCTCCCTGCCCCACATCAAGGCCGGCAAGCTGGTGGCCATTGCCACCACCGGGCCGGAGCGCTCGCAGTTCCTGCCGCAGACGCCCACCATTGCCGAATCGGGCGTGCCGGGCTTCAGGGCCTCCACCTGGTTCGGCATTGCCGTGCCGGCAGGCACGCCGGCCGACGCGCGCAACACGCTGCAGGCGGCTGTCAACAAGGTGATGCTCAACCCAGAGTTCGCCAGTGCCCTGGGCAACCAGACCCTGGCCGCCAGAAAGCCCCAGACCCAGGCCCAGCTCGACGACTTCCTGGCCGCCGACGGCCAGATGTGGCGCAAGGTGATCGCGGACAACGCGATTGCACTGGAGAACTGAAGAACCAAGGGCCTGAAGAGCTAGGGGCCTGACACGCCGGCCTGCTCCACGAAGCGCAGCAGGCTGGCCCTGAGGAACTCCGTCATCACCTTGACCGCATGCGAGGGCCGCCGGTCCTCGGCCGTGATGATGTACAGCCGGTCGCCCAGGCCGGACACCGTCCAGTCCGGGCACACGCGCTGCACCGCGCCCGATCGCAGCTCGTCCGCCACCATGTAGTTGGGCAAGGTTGCCACGCCGCTGCCCCTGAGCATGGACTGCTTGAGAAAGGGGAAGTGCTCGCTGGTGATGCAGGGCTCGCACTTGAGCGCAATCTCCTGCTGCCCCTTTTTCACCGAGACGGCATAGGTCTTGCCATCGCCGGGCGGCGTCAGCAGCACGCCGTGGGGAATCTCGGCAGGGTCGTGGAACGGCCGCGCCTTGGCATAGGCGCTGCTCGCATACAGGCCGAAGCCCACCGGCCCCAGATCGCGCGCCACCAGATGCTCCTGCACGTCGCGCGCCACGCGCACGGCCACATCGACCTGGGCGCTCATGGGATCGGTCACGCGGTTGGAGAACAGCACGCGGATGCGCACCTGCGGGTGGCGCTTCTGGAAAGCCAACAGCATGTCGGCCAGGTACAGCTCGCCCAGGCCCGTGGGAATGCTCAGCCGCACCGAGCCCGTCACCACCTGCTGCAGCGCATCGATGGCGCCCTGCGCCGCCTCCACCTCCTGGATGATGCTGCGTCCATGCTCGTACAGCACCTCGCCCGCCGCCGTCAGCAGGAAGCTGCGCGTCGTGCGGTGCAGCAGGGTCACGCCCAGCGCCGTCTCCAGCGCCTTGAGCTCCTTGCTCACCTTGGAGCGCGTGATGTCGCGCTTGCGCGCCGCAGCGCTGAGGCTGCGCGCGTCCACGATCTCTACGAAGTTGCGGATGAGGTTGATGTCCATGGATTTTTCCGGGCCGATCCGCATGAACCGGCAAGAACTCAGATTCGCTCAGCTTCAGGCAGGGTCCGAACTCTACAGTTGCGCCCTTGCTTCGACTTACATGTGAATTTTCCGATGTCCCGCATTCCCTCTGCCTCGCGCTTGCGCCCACTGATCGGTGCGCTCGGAACCCTGGTGTCCCTGCACACCTTCGCAGCCGACTGCATTCCCGGGGTCAACAGCGCAGGAAACTGCACCGTTCCCGCCAGGGTCCACTCCCTGACCATAGAAGCCTGGGGAGCCGGCGGAGGCGGTGCAGGAACCCGGTATGGAGGAGCCCAGCCCACCATCAGCGGCGGTGGCGGTGGTGGTGGCTCGTACTGCAAAGCCACGTTCTCCGTGACCCCTGGCTCGCAGTTGCAGATAAGGCCAGGCGACCAGGGTAGTGCCGGCTACCTCAATGGACAAGGCGGGTATGCAGGCTCGGCCTCCCAGGTGGACGGCACCGGCATCGCAGGCATGAAGGCCGAAGGCGGATCAGGCGGCGCAAGTCCTGCAGGGGGTGCAGGGGGCACGGTGGGTTCGTGCACTGCCGTTGGTGCCGTGCGGTTCGCAGGCGGCAACGGAGCTGCAGGAGGAGAGAACACCAGCGGCGGTGGAGGGGGAGGATCGGCCAAGGCTTCGGCGAACGGCAGCAATGCATCCGGCATGGCCGGTGGCCAGGGAGAAGGCCTGGGCGGCAATGGAGGCACGGAACTGCCCGACCAGAGCACGGGCTTCCCTGGCCAGGCGCCCGGTGCAGGCGGCGGTGGCGGCGTGGGCACCAAGAACATCGTGAGCATGGGCGGCAGCGGCGCGCCCGGCCTCATCACGTTGTCGTTCACGCCCGATGCACTCCAGGCACCTTCCGCACCGACCAACACGGGCGTGAAGCCCGGTGACTCCAGCCTGCGCATGCAATGGGAGGCCCCTGCGTCGGACGGTGGATCGCCCCTGACGGGGTACACCGTCACCGCAACGGCCCAGGCACCGGCCACAGGCGTCGGCAGCTGTGTGGCCGCCTCCGATGCCGGCTCCTGCGACATCAGGGGCCTGGCCAATGACGTGGTCTACGCCGTTTCCGTGTTCGCAATCAATGGCGTAGGTCCTGGCACGGCAAGCCCGCCGATTCTGATTGCGCCAGGCAAACTGCAGCCGATCGCACCCCTTCCCGTGCCGGGAGGCAGCGGCTCGGCCAACGTGGTCATCGGCGGCGGCCAGCCAGGCTGCCAATTGCTGGGCAGCCGTATCGTCGGGGGCACCGATATTCCCAAGGGAGCACCGGCCCAAGCCAGCTTTCCCGTGGGTGCACTGATGTTCACCACGGCCGGCTGCGCCGGTGATGAGCTGTCAGTCTCCATCACCTACCCCACGCCCTTGCCCGCCAATACCCGGCTCATGAAGTTCGGCCCGGCCAGCACGGGAGCAGCGCCTTCCTGGTTCGATGCGCCCCAGGCCAGCCTGAGCACGGACCGCAGGACCGTCAGCTACAAAGTCAAGGATGACGGCCCTGGCGACAACGACACCACCACCCCGGGCCGCATCGATGATCCGTTCGCACCCATGGCGATACCGCTGCCAGCCAATTCAGCCGCCATTCCCACCCTGTCGGAATGGGGCCTGATGCTTCTGGCCGGCTTCATGGCACTGGTGGCCGCGACCCGGGTGCGCCGCAGGACCTGATCACGGCCGGGCGGCAGCCGTTCCACTCCCGTGCGCTGCCCGTCAATCCAGGCTGATCTGCGACGAAGAGGCCACCTGCTTCCAGGTGGTCACATCCTTGAGGATCACCGCGCCGAACTGCTCCGGCGTATTGGCCACCACCGTGCCGCCCAGCTCCGCCAGGCGCTGGCGCAGTTGCGGATCGGCCAGGGCCTGCACGCTGGCCTTGTGCAGCTTGTCGCGGATGTCCTTGGGCAGGCCCTTGGGCGCCAGCAGGCCGTTCCATGCCTGCACGGCGTAGCCGGGCACGCCGGACTCGGCAAAGGTCGGCACATCGGGCAGCTCGCTGCTGCGCTGGGCCGTGGCCACGGCCAGAGGGCGGATCTTGCCGGACTTGATGTGCGGCAGCGAAGCCGGCAGCGGCTCCCACAGCATGGACACCTGGCCGCCGATCAGATCGGTGAAGGCCGGGCCTGCACCGCGGTAAGGCACATGCATGATCTGCACGCCGGCCTTGGACTTGAACAGCTCCATGGCCAGATGGCCCAGGCCGCCCGCGCCCGAGGACGCATACGACAGATGGCCCGGCTGCGCCTTGGCCAGCGCGATCAGCTCCTTCAGATTCGCCGCCTTGACCGAGGGATGCACGCTGAGCACGCCCGGCACCGTGATCACCTGGGTGATGGGCGTGAAATCCTTCACCGCGTCATAGGGCAGCTTGGTGTAGACGGCCGGATTCGTGCCGTGCGTGCTGGACGTGGCGCCCAGCAGCGTATAGCCGTCCGGCTTGGCATCGGCCACGAAGCGCGTGCCCAACGAGCCACCGGCACCGGCCTTGTTCTCCACGATCACCGACGCGCCCAGCACCTTGCCCAGCTGCTGCGCGAACAGGCGGTTCACCACATCGGCCGTGCCGCCGGGCGGGAACGGCACGATCAGGCGGATGGGCTCGGCCGTGGGCCAGCCGGCATCGGCCGCCAGGGCCGACTGCGCGGGCGCCAGGGCGCCCAGGGCCAGGGCCGCCGTGGTTGCAGACAGGCTGCGGATCATGAAATTGCGGCGTTGCATGAGATTTTTCTCCTCGTTGAAATTCTTCGGGACCAGCACCGGCCAGTCACTGGCAAGTCATCGGCCCAGGCGCTCCAGCCAGGCCAGCACCCGGCCCAGCACCTCGTCGCCATTGGTGTCCAGCATGCAGAAATGCGAATTGCCGGTGATGCCTGCGGCCGGCAGGTCCAGCACCTCGGCACGGCCGCCCAGGCGGCGCAGCAGCTGCCAATACACATCGGTCTGCGCGCGGTACTTCTGCCACTGCGGGCTGTGCGCGAAATGGTCGCCCCACACCGCCAGATGGGGGATGGCCGAGGCAGGCGCGAAGGCATCCGCCCCCTGCTGACCCTGCTGACCCTGCTGCCCCTGTTGCTCCTGCTGCACCACCGGCATGCCCGTAGGCTCCACCCCCACCACGGCGCGCACCAGGTGCGGCTTGCGGATGGCCGCATGCGCGGCAAAGCCACCGCCCTGGCTGTGGCCTATCACCACACAGGGGCCGAACTGCTCCAGCAGCGCGTCATAGGCCGCCATGGCCATGGCCTCATGCCCCAGCCAGCGCGGCACCATCTGCCGCACCAGGGCGCCAAAATTCTCATGTGGAAACCGCTGGCCAACGAAGGGCTCGCCAACACCGCCGCCCGAAGGCGCGCCATGGCCTATGCGAAACAGCTGCCACGCCTCCTCGGCACTGCGGAACACGGGCGCCTCGGCATAGATCTCGGGGAACATCGCCCAGCCCGCGCGGCCGCGCTCCACGGCATCGCAGACCACCACGTCATGGCCCGCCTCCAGCAGGCGCCACAGCCAGCCCTGGCGCCCATCGGGCGTGGACTCCCACTGCGCACCCGTCATGCCGCCGCCATGCCACAGCAGCACCGGCAGGGGGCTGCGCGGACGCGCCAGCCGGTACTCCATGGCGTACATCTGGCCCACGGCGTAGCTGCCATTCATGTCCAGCGGCCGCTCGCCGCCGTTGCGCACCACCTCCCTGTGCTGGATCGGCAGATCCCGCACCGTGTGCTGCGCACCGCCAATGAAATGGCTTTGCATCTTCCTGAGGCAAACTTCAGGCATAACAGGGCTTCTCTCGCATGCCGCCATGCTAGGCAGGCCCCGCCTTGGTGCTGTGCCGATTGCGGCGGCGCTGTGCTGGATCAGCACAGCCCCGTACCCACCCTACCCATGCACGAACTCAACCTCAAACTGCTGCAGGACCTGCAGGCCCTGGCCGACACCGGCAGCCTCTACAAGGCCGCCGAGCGCCGCCACATCACCCACCCTGCCTTTGGCCGCCGCATCCGCGCGCTGGAGGAATGGGCGGGCACGCCCCTGGTCGAGCGCGGCCACCAGTCCACCACGCTCACGGCCGCCGGCAAGACGCTGCTGGCCTCGGCCCATGAAGTGCTGGGCATCCTGGAGCAGACCCACGGCCTGCTGCAGCGCCCCCTCCGCACGCGCGATGAAACCATCACCATCGCGGCCGGCCGCACGCTGTCGCACACCGTCCTGCCGGGCATCATCACCGCCCTCAACCAGGCCATGCCCCAGCTGTGCTGGAAAGTGGTCACTACCAGCCTGGACTACGGCGTGGAAATGCTGCTGCAAGGCAAGGTGGACCTGCTCATGTGCCACGCCCAGCCCGCCATCGAAGGCAGCCTTCAGGGCCACCACCTGGCCTGGCTGCCCGTGGGCCAGGACACGCTGATCCCCGTCAGCATCCCCCTGGTCCCGCAACTGCCCAAGTACGCCCTGCCCGCCCACGGCGGCGGCCCGCTGGTGCCCTACCTGGACTACGCGCAAAGCATGTCCCTGGGCAAGATCCTGCGCAGCCACCTGCACGAGCTGTGCGACACCACGCGCCTGCGCACCGTCTACGAGGCCGACCTGGCCGACTCCCTGCACGCCATGGTCCACCAGGGCCTGGGCCTGGCCTGGCTGCCGCTCACCCTGGTCAAGACCGACCTGACCGAGGGCCGCCTGGCCCGCGCGGCCGGGCCCGACAAGGACGTGCCCATCAACGTGCGGCTCTACCGGCGGCCTGCAGCCCAGAGCAAGCCGCTCACGCGCAGGGTGTGGGCGGGGTTGGAGAATCTTTATGGGAGGAGTCAGAAGTCGTGAGGCGGGCGCGTCAGCCCGTGTGATTTCGCTGTTGCGGCTTTGAACGTCTGCAGATCTGAGCAACGCGCACTCTTGTTCACCCTGCCGGGCGGTTGCTTTGCGAGGCCGGGTGTCGGCCCAGCAACTGATTGCCCTTTCTTGATTCGCTGCGGGGCAACCTGCGCGGACATACGGGAGGGGGAAGAGGCAGCAGGCGCAGGCAGCGGGCGCGCCCAGGACTTTCCCCTTGGCCCCGCTGCAGCCTTGAACTAGCATGGCCTGCACCGCCCCAGCCGGGGCGGATCTTCCTTGGGCATCGATGAGCTTTCCCGTTCAGATTCCGATCCGAGTCCCCTGCCCTCCGGGCGCCTGCATCTGCGAGCACGATGCCCTGCTCTCCGACTCCATGGCCGACCAGCGCATCCTGCGGCTCACCAGGGAAGAGGAAAAACGCCTGCTGCAGCGGCTCGAACAGATCACCAGCCTGCAGGACCTGCGCCATGTGGAGCAGCGCATGTATGAGCAGCTCGGCATCCGCGTGCGCATCGAGCCCGGCGCCAGCGAAGTGCGCACCGTGCGCGGCATACAGATCGAGGTCTTGCCCATGCGCGGGCTGTGCAGCAAGACGCGGCAGGCGATTCCTGCGGCGATTCGGCGGGGGATGGAGAAGACGCCGGAGGTGGCGTTTGAGTTGTTGGATGAGGGGGGGTTGTTTGGGTGAGGATTTAGACGGTTGGTGGGTTACGTCCACTAGCGGACGATTGGCAAGTTTCCTGACCTGAGCCTTATAGGCTAGCTAAGGTCAAACAGTCATGTGAAGCAATAAAACTGTTGCAATATAGGCTTTTTAAAGAATTTCTTTAATGGCCTGAATTATTTACTTCAAAGATTGGAGCTTTTTCAAGACCTCGTTCATTTCCACTCCAATGTTCACGGTCAGAGGTTGGATGCGGTCATGCTCTTTTTGCATGAATTCGCGAGCATTGACTTTTTCAAAAAAATCTCCTGCATACCAGAACGATTCCAAAAATAGAATCCACTTATCTTCCCGCCTACCAGTGACATCCTCGTTCAATTCTGGACGGATGATACTACGATGCTTTGACGTATTGGTCAGCGCATTAAGGTACTTATAGCCAGCCCCAGCTGTGATCTCGCGGAACAGCCTACAGAGATTATCGTACTCAGGATGTCCGGCATCGCGTTGCTGCTCAAGGAGCTTGAGGACTTCCTTGACACATATGTCTCGCTCCTTTAGTGGACTGGGGAGCTTATCCAGCGCTAGAGAGTAATAGAGCATATGGGAGCAGGTATCCGCCACGGCGTGTAGGCTCTGGACGAAGGCAACAATATTCGCTCTGATCTTTAGCATCAGGTAACTGAACTCATCATAGTCATCGTAAACACCCCACAAGCCCGCCTCCTTCAGATTGGTTTCGATATATTCATTCATCATGTCCAGCGCTTCGTGGTAGTGGTAGCGGCAGAACGCAGGTCTGTCCGTCATAGACCTTACGCTTGGATGCGCCTTCTTCCACTGGACCACACCAAATACAGCAGTGATCAGTTTTCCGGTCAATTCAATATCCCATTGAGGAATATATTTATCAATTTCCGAATCAGCGTCCATTTCGGCCCTTATTTTTTAGTAAGACTTCCAATTTGTGAATCCGCATATATACTTTCGCCGCCCCTTAAAACTTAATTCTGAAGGTCTGCAAACGATCGCCAAGCCGTCCACGTCACCCAAACGCCCTACCCCATCAACACCTCGCTCACCCTCTTGCGCACCGCCCTGCTCGCCTGCCCATACCTGAGCAACAACTCCGCCACCTCATCATCCGTATCCGAATAGAAAAACGCCATCGGAACCTTGAGTACTTCCGCCAGCTTGCGCACAGTCAACAAGTCGGGCTTGTGCTTCCCCAGCTCATAGCGATTGATTCGCGCACTTGCCACAAACGGATCGATTCCCGCTTCAATTCCCAGCATTTTTTGGGACAGGCCTGCTGCAAGCCGAGCCTGCTTGAGCCTCGCGCCCCATTGTTCATCTGCGTCTGACATCTCGTGCTTTCCAAAAGCTACGAGACTCGTAGTTATGCTGTATTCTCGATACTACGAGTTGCGTAGTTTTCTAGCCTGCAGCCACGAATCGCTACGGACCGTCCTCGCCGCAGCACGGCGCTTCGACACAGGAGCAGCAACCCATGAAGCACATCCCCCCATCCCCTCCCCCCGAAAACACCCACGCCCAGAAGCTCGCAACAGCACTGCACGAAATGGACCGCTTCGTGCAGCAAGGCTGTGCCGAGGTCTCCGCCCTGGCCCAGCTGGCGCTGGCCTGGCTGGAGATCCCCGAAGGCCATCAGCGGCTGGACGTGGTGGCGCAGGCGCTGGTGACCATCCGCAACAGCGCTGAGTCGCTGGCGGAGTACGCCGGCAGCGAAGCCCGGGTGATGAACTGCGAGTACGAGGACCAGGCGGAGGTGCGCCGCAGCGAGGCGGCCAAGGTGGCTGCCGAAGAGGCCGGGCATGTGTTCACCGTGGTGAGGCCTGGGGTGGCGCGTTGAACACGGCCGGCGCGGGCCGATGGATACGGCTGGCAGGTAGCCCTAGCAATCCACCCGCGTCTGCGCCCCGCCATCGGGCTCGAACGCAAAGCCCACGCCATAGACGGAGCGAATCCACTCATGGCGGTCGTCCGCCGCCTTGAGCTTTTTGCGCAGGTTCTTGATGTGGCTGTCGATGGCGCGTTCGTTCACGTCCAGCGTGTCGGCGCAGGCCAGCTCCAGCAGTTGTGCGCGCGAGTAGAGGCGACCAGGCTGGCGCATGAGGGCCTGCAGCAAGGTCAGCTCGCGCTTGGTCAGCGGCAGGGCGCTGCCGTTGAGCATGGCGCGGCCCTGCTCCGGCAGCAGCGTCAGGCATTGCTGGGCAGGGCCGGGGCCGGCACTGCGGCGCAGCACGGCCTTGACGCGGGCCACGACTTCGCGCGGGGCGAAGGGTTTGCAGATGTAGTCGTCGGCGCCCAGCTCCAGGCCCAGCAGGCGGTCCATTTCCTCGACGCGCGCGGTGAGCAGGATGACGGGGCTGACGCTGTGGGGGCAGAACTGGCGCAGGATGTCCAGGCCGTCCAGCCCCGGCAGCATGATGTCCAGCAAGGTGAGGTCAGGCGGGGAGCGCAGCATGCGGTCCAGCGCATCGCGCCCGTGGCGGATGTGCTCGACTTCGTAGCCTGCATGGCGCAAGTAGTCGATGACGATGGCGGCCATGTCGGTCTCGTCTTCGACCAGGAGGATGCGGGCAGGCTTCATGGCGCGGGATTTTCCAGCAAGGGCAGCCACAGCGTGATGCGCAGGCCGCCCAGCGGCGAGGCGGCGGCCTCGATGCTGCCGCCATGGGCCTGGACGATGGTGCGGCAGATGGCCAGCCCCAGGCCCGAGCCGCCCAGGCCGTCGCCTTCGCGCACGCGGGAGGCGTCCACGCGATAGAGGCGGTCGAACAGGCGCGGCAGGTGCTGGCTGGCCACGCCCGGCAGCGTGTCGTCCCAGCGCAGTTGCAGCATGCTGAGGCCCTGCACCTGGACGATTTCGGCGGACACCTGCAGCCGCCCGCCCGCTGCCGTGTAGCGCAGGCTGTTTTCCAGCAGGTTGGCAAACACCTGGTGCAGCCGGTGCGGGTCGCCCAGCACCAGCGGCGGCGGAACGTGCGCGGCCAGCTGGTCCACGGTGGAGCGGTCCAGGCCTATGCCGACCTGCTCGAAACCGGGGCGCGCGCCGTCCAGCGCCTCGCCCAGCAGGGTGAGCGCATGCACGGGCACATGGCCCGAGCCGTGCAGGGCCTGCGGGTCGTCCAGGCTCACGCGCAGGTCGCTGACCAGCCGTATCAGCCGCATGATCTGCCGGTGCAGGCGCAGCGCCATGCGGTCGTCCATGGGCAGCACGCCGTCCTGCACGGCCTCGACCTCGGCGCGCATGGTGGACAGCGGTGTGCGCAGCTCATGCGCCACGTCGGCCAGCCAGCGCTGGCGCGAGGCCTCCATGGTGGCCAGTTGCACGGCCATGTCGTTGAAGGTTTCCGCAAGGCGGGCCAGCTCCGCATCGCCCTTGATGGCCACGCGCGTGTCCAGCCGCCCGGCCGCAATGCCGCGCAGGCCGTCGACAAAGGCGGTCAGCGGCTCCAGCCAGCGCCGCGTGAGCCAGGCCGACAGCAGCAGCGCCAGCAGCAGGCCGGCCAGCCCGGTCCAGGCCACAAAACCCATCTGCTGCGCGAGGAAAGCGCGGTCCAGGTCGCGCTGCATGCCCTGCCCGGTCTGCACGGGGGACAGCACGATCTCGCCAATGGCCTGCCCATTGGCTGCGTGCAGAACGCGGTGCGCCGCACCGGGCTGCGGCGCCATGCCGGAGATGAGCTGGCCCTGGGCATCCAGCAGGCCCACGCGCGCCCACGGGCCGCCGAACGGGCGGTCTGGCGGCGGGCCTGGGCGATCTGCATGGTCGGAGTGATTTGCACATTCCGGCCCGGGCGGCGGTGGAAACTCCGGGCGCGGCCCGGGACCGGAGCTGCCCTCAAAACCAAGTCCCGGCTCCGACATCGGCATGGGGGGCCGTGACCCGGGCTCGCCCGGAGGAAAGCCCCGGCCCATGCCCGCACCCGGGCGCACCATGTCGCGCCAGAAACCGGGGTTAGCGCGCGCCGCGTCCCAGCCGCCGTTTTGCTCGTGGTGCTGCACCAGCCGCTCGGCCAGCCCGTCCATGCCGGTCAGCTCCACCTCGGCCATGTAGGGCCCAAGGCCCCGCTGCAGCCCCAGGCGCGAGAACCCGAGAAACACCAGCAGCAGGACCACCAGCAGCACGGCCAGGGCGAAGAAGGCCTTGTGCTGCAGCTTCAGGCGCGGGAGGCGGAGGCTCATTCAGTGCCTGCGTCAGACGGCAATGCCGATGGATATCGTGGCGGTATGGCCATTGGTGGTGTCTCCGGTGAAGGTGGGCGTCTGCCAGGCGATCTGCTCGCTGGTGTTGTCGCCGAAGACATTGTCCGATGTCACGCTGACCCGCGACAGGTTGGAGACACTGGCGCTGTAGCCGCTGACACCGGCATAGACGGCGCTGGCCACGTCCTTGGGCATGGCCATTTGCGATGTCAGCAGCTTGTTGGTGTAGCTGCCGGCCGTGTTGAGGCTGCGGAACACCTCGAAGTGCATGTGCGGCCAACGCCCGTCATAGCAGCCCGGGAAGATGGTGACGAAGGTGCATTCGCCATTGCTGTCTGTCGCCTGCACGCCGCGCAGGAAGTTCTGGTTGAGCAGGTCGGTGGAGTACAGCGAATACTCGCCCTCGCGGGTGCAGTGCCACAGGTAGATGGCATAGCCTTCCAGCGGGCTGCAGTTGGTGCTGACGTTGACCAGGCTGATCTTGAGCGTCAGCGGCAGGCCCGCGGCCGTGCCGCTCATGCCGCCAAAGCTGCTGCGCAAGTCGCTGCGCACCACGCCGCTTTGCGACAGCACGTTGACCAGGCTGCCGCGCGAGCCGTTGGAGCCGTCGGCGGGGTAAGGGCCTTCGGTTTCCGTGGGATCGACCATGCAGGTGCCGGTCGTGGTTCCGGTTCCTGTGCCCGTTCCTGTCCCGGTTCCGGTGCCCGTGCCGGTTCCTGTCGAATCACTGGAATCACCACCGCCGCCACAGGCGGACAGGAGCGCTGCAGCGCCGCCAGAGGCCATCAGGCCCAGCATGCGGCGCCGGTCGAACAGGCGGCGCGCCATGACTTGCAGATCGTGCTGAAGGCCCAGGTCGTGGGCATCTTGAGGATGGTTCATGGGGATGGCTTTTTCATGAGGGCCTGTGCGCAGGCCCGTGGGAGGTTGCAGACAGCCCGGCAGCGTGGCGTGCCGGGCCACGCGATCACTGCTGAGGACCGGGCGGCGGCCCGCCCGCGCCGGGCCCGCCAGCCGGCATGGCCACGAGTTGCCCGTTCAGGCTGCGGCAGGTGCCGGCCAGCGTCTTGCCATCGGGCATGGTCAGGGTCACGCTGTCGCCCTCGGCTTTGCCCTGGCAGGCGGTATAGGCCTCGGGCGGCGGCGACGGCGGATTGCCGTGTCCCCCGTGGCCCTGCGCATAGCTGCAGGCCGCCGCGAAGGCTGCCATAGCCAGCACCAGGGCCGGGCGAACGCGTGAAGCGTTGGTTTGCGAGAAATCAATCATGGTCTTTTCCTGGAGTTGCACAGGAATTCTTGCGACCAATCTGGGGGGAAATTGGGAGAAGTGGGGGGAATACGTAGATTCCTGGCGGCATCGCAGCAGAACTTCCCCGGATAGCGTCTATTGCTCCATCAATGGCGGGCAACATTGGCCACGCTCTGTTGCTCTACACCACTGATTGGAGGAAGGACAGCTAGATTCATAGAGAAAGCCACCCTGAGAATTATCTTTTCGCGAACGCAATTGTTTTATTTTGTAATAAAACCTCACCATGTCGGCAATGATGCGCAGGAGCAAATCAACCGCAGATAGACCTTGAAAGAGGGAATGTCAACCATTGGCTCTCTGTCAGCAAGGCTCTTGGTGAAGATGCTGTACTCGATGCTGCTACTATCCGACACTTGCTCCGCCATTCAACAGGCGGTTCTTTTTGCCAGACAACAGACAAATGGAGACCATGAATGTCAAGCATTTCCGCAAGCGTGGGCAATGGTGGCGCCAACAAAACCAATGAAGTCAAGATCATTCAGGCTATGATAAATAGACATTTCTCGCGCGTGAGAACAATTTCCAGATTACCTGAAGATGGCATACCCAGCCCCGCACTGTACCAAGCCATTCGCATATTTCAGTATTCCATGGGCATCAAGTCACCAGATGGCCTAGTTTCACCGGGTGGAAGAACACTGAAAAGTTTACAGACGAAGCCTGAGGTATATCGCTTGGAAGGCAAGACACTACAAGGCCACAAAGAGGACGGCGTAGAAAACAAACGAAAAAGGGCATCGATTCAAAACATAGCAGCAGGCTACAACGGCAGTGTTCTTTGGGCGTTTGCGACAAAGAAGGGAGATTTCCCGGAAAATTCAAACAAGTGCAACAAATTCGTCTATGACGTGCTTCAAGAAACCGGTATTAATGCATATGTTTCCATTCGAGGACAGCGCAGACCACCCTTGGCCGCAGAGTGGGCCGACAAGAATACAGAAATACCCAACTGGAGAGTCCTGACCAGCTTCGAGCCGAGGCAGGCGGGCGATGTGGCCGCCTATAGCCTGACAGGAGGGGGAACCAGTTTCTCCGGACATACAGGCTTCATTGTTCAAATTTCAAGCAGCCTATCCAACATCAGCGCCCATGATGATGCGGTCTACCCCACTCCCAACCAATTTGAACATGAACCCACAGTAGCCTACAGGCGTTATATCGGGGAGTGAAATCATGAAAAACAGTATTTTTCTATCTCTCGGATTTCTTCTAACGACATCTGCCATTTCAGCCGATTTGACTGTTATTGAAATGCAAAATTCAAAAGGCAGTACAATCAAATACCATATGGATGGCCGACCACTCAGCACCATTCAATTAAAAGAAGCGCTCTCCAGGAAGCTGACCGCAGCCCCCGATGCCAAAAGTACGGTTCGCATTGCCGTGCTGGTCGATCCCGATGTGAAGGTCGGCGCCCTCTCCGAGCTGCGCGGTCTGGTGATGAAAGTGGGGTTTGGCATGCCGCGCTATTTCATGACGACGCGGGTGAATGACAAGCTCTCCGAGATCCAGGTGAACTACAGCCCGGTCTTCCCCAGAAGCGGGCTGGAGGCGGTGATGTCGTCCGGCCAACTGGCTGCAGATCCAGCGGCAACAGCACCCACTCCACCCCGCTGATCCCAACCCCGGCGTTGTCCTTAGCGGTCAGAGGGCCAGGTTTTACTCCAGCGTGACATTGGCCTTCTTGACCAGGCGCGCAAAGCGTTCCTGTTCGGAGCGCAGGAACTGGGCTGCGGCCTCGGGGCTGTTGAGCACGGTGTATTCGTCACGCCGCGCAAAGCCGGCCTTGACCTCGGGGTCGGCAAAGGCTGTGGCGATGCCGTCGTGCAGGCGGCGCACCTGGGCGGGCGGCATGCCCTTGGGGCCTATGGCTGCCACCCAGCCGGCGATGTCCACGCCGGGAAAGCCTTGCTCGGCCACGGTGGGCACGTCGGGCAGCGATGCCACACGCTCGCGGCCCATGATGCCGATGGCACGCAGCGCGCCGGATTTCAGGTGGGCCTGCGCCGTGCCCACGGCGATCACGCCAAAGTCCACCTGCCCGCTGAGCAGGTCCACCACCATCTGGCCCACGCCCTTGTAGGGAATGTGGCGCGCCGTGGCGCCGGCCGCGTCCAGAAAGACTTCGGCCGCGAGGTGGAAGATGGTGCCGTTGCCCGATGAGGCGTAATTGAGGTCGCCGGGCCGCGTCTTCATGAGCGCCTGCAGTTCGCGCGCATTGCGCGCCGCCACCTTGGGGTGGACGACCAGCACGAAGGGCGAGCCGCCGACGATGGACAGCGGCGTGATGTCGGCCAGGCTGTCGTAGGGCAGCTTCTTGAAGACGCTGGGGTTGACGGCGTGGTTGTTGGAGATGAAGGCGATGGTGTTGCCATCGGCCGGCGCCTTGACCAGCGTCTGCGTGCCGCTGATGCCGCCCGCGCCCGGCAGGTTTTCCATGACCACGGGCTGGCCGCCCAGCGAGCGCACCAGCGCGGTCTGGGCCGAGCGCACGATGGTGTCGGCGCCCGAGCCCGCCCCCACGGGCAGGATGACGCGCAGCGGCGTGCCATTTTGGGCACGCACGCCGAGCGCGGCGGCGCCCAGCGAGGCGCCGGCCAGGCCCAGCAGGGTGCGGCGGGTGGGGTAGAGCGAGGTCATGGGCTTGTCTCCTTTGTTGTGTCGTCTCTTGCGCGCCGGGGCAGGTTTTTCTATGGCCTCCGGCGCCTGGGAATGCGGTCAGGTCCGTGCTTCAAGGGCTCCGAGGACTTCTTCGGTGTGCTCGCCAATCCCGGCCAGCGGCATGCGCACGCCGGGGCGGTGGCCGTTCATGAGCAGGGGCAGCAGCACCACGTCGGTCTGGCCGCCGTCTTCCGTCTGCATGGGAGCCAGGCCGCCGCTTTGGCGCAGGTGCGGGTCATCCACCAGTTGCTCGGGCCGCGTGATGGGCGCGTAGGGAATGCCTGCGGCCTCCAGCTGCGGCGCGAGCCGGGCCGATTCGTAGCTGGCCAGGATGGTGCCCAGCTCGGCAAGCAGTTGGGGGCGCACGGCCACGCGGGCGGCGTTGTCGGCGTATTCGGGGCGCTGGAGCAGGTCGGCGCGGTCCAGCACGCGGCACAGGGTGGCGAACTGCTTGTCGCTGACGGCGCCGATGAACAGCTGCTCGCCACCGGCCAGGGTGAACACGTCGTAGACGCTCCAGGCCGATACGCGCGAGGGCATGGGCGGCAGTGCCTCGCCCGTCATCAGGTACTGCTGCATGTGCTGGGAGGACAGGAAGACGCAGTTCTCGAACAGCGCGCTTTGCACCTCCTGGCCGCGCCCGGTGCGCTCGCGCTCGCGCAGGGCAGCGAGCACGCCGATGGCGCCGAACATGCCGCCCATGATGTCGTTGACGCTGGTGCCCGCGCGCAGCGGCCGGCCCACGGGGCCCGTCATGTACGACAGGCCGCCCATCATCTGCACCACCTCGTCCAGCGCCAGGCGCTTTTCGTAGGGGCCGGGCAGAAAGCCCTTGTGGCTGACGTAGATGAGGCCGGGCGCGCGCTGCGACAGCGTGGCGTGGTCCAGGCCCAGGGACTGCATGAGGCCGGGGCGGAAGTTCTCCAGCACCACGTCGCTGCCAGCGGCCAGCTCGGCAGCGGTGGCGCGGCCCGCTTCGGTGGTGATGTCCAGCACCACGCTTTTCTTGTTGCGGTTGAAGCTGCGGAAAAAGCCGATGCCCAGGCCGGGCAGCGTGCGCGTTTTGTCGCCGCCCGGTGGCTCGACCTTGATGACTTCGGCGCCCAGGTCGGCCAGGATCATGCCGCAGGTGGGGCCCATGACCATGTGGGTGAATTCGATGACGCGGATGCCGGACAGGGGCAGCAGGGGTTCGTTGGCCATACAGGTGTGCTCGTGGGAAGGTAAGGGGTTCATGCAGCTGCGGTGGTTGCCGCTGCGGCCTCGCTGCGCGGCAGGCCTGCACGCCACAGCACGCCATGCAGGCTTTCGCCCGGCAGCCAGGCGGCCACCTTGGCGCGCAGGCGCAGCAGGGCCTCGATGTCCAGGCCCGTGTCGATGTCCATGGTGTCCAGCATGAAGGCCAGGTCTTCGGTGGAGGCATTGCCGCTGGCGCCGGGCGCATGGGGGCAGCCGCCAATGCCGGCCAGGGTGGCGTCAAAGCGCGTGACGCCGGTTTGCAGGGCCGCATGCACATTGGCCAGGGCCAGGCCGCGCGTGTCGTGGAAGTGGCCGCACCAAAAGCGTTCGCCCGCAATGCGCCGCGCCTGCTCGAACAGCGATTGCACCTGGCCCGGCCCGCCGTGGCCCACGGTGTCGGCCATGCTGACGCGGTCGGCCCCCGCGTCCAGCAGGGCCTGCATGCAGCGCAGCACCTCGGCCGGCTCCACCCTGCCCTGCAGCGTGCAGCCGAAGGCCGTGCCTATGCCGCCTTCGATCAGCATCTTCGAACCCGCGGCATCGCGTGCGGCACGCATGCGGGCCACCTCGGCCACGACCTCATCGGGCGTCTTGCGCAGGTTGGCCAGGCTGTGGGCATGGCTGGCCGACAGCGGCACCAGCATCAGGTCGGCCCCGCTGGCAAGGGCGCTTTCGGCACCGCGCAGATTGGGCACCAGCACGGAGACGAACAGGCCCGGCAGCGTTCGGGCATAGGCCACCAGCTCGGCCGTGTCGGCCAGTTGGGGCAGCAGGCGCGCGGGGACGAAGGAGCCGACTTCGATCTCGCGCTGGCCGGCAGCGAAGGCATCGCGTATCCATTGCTTCTTGCGCTCGGTGGACAACACGGTCCGGATGCTTTGCAGGCCATCGCGCAGGCCGACCTCACGGATGACGGCGGACTGCGGGGCACGGATGTGTTCTGGCATGGGAAGGTTCGCGTGGGGTGGTTTGTCTTGAATGGCACTTTAGACATTCCCACCAGCGTGCAGAAGCGATAATTTTTCGCCTCAGAGTTTCCCGAATGGAAATCCATAACCGCCATGAAAGATCTGGACCTGACCACCCTGCGGCTCTTTGTCGCGGCCTGCGACCTGGGCAACATCGCCCGCGCGGGCGAGCAGCAGCACATCGGCTCATCGGCCATCAGCAAGCGCATGGCGCTGCTGGAAGAGCAGGTGCAGGCCCCGCTGCTGGAGCGCCACCGCCGGGGCGTGGTGCCCACAGCGGCCGGGCTGATGCTGCTGGAGCATGCACGCGCCATGCTGGCCAGCGCCGACCGCGCGGCCCGCGACATGGCGGCCTACCAGCATGGCGTGAAGGGGCAGGTGCGGATACTGGCCTCGGTATCGTCGATTGCCGAGTCCCTGCCCGATGACATTGCGGCCTTTCTGCAAAAGCCGGAGCACGCGCAGATCCGCGTGGACATCGAGGAGCTGACCAGCAGCGAAATCATCCGATCCATCCGCGAAGGACTGGCCCTGGTGGGCGTGTGCTGGAACGCAGCCGATCTGGAGGGCCTGCAGACCCTGCCCTACCGCTGCGACACCCTGGCCGTGGCCGTGCCGGCCGGGCACCCGCTGGCCTTGCGCGACAGCTGCAGCTTCAGCGAAACGCTGGACTGCGAGCATGTGGGCCTGCCCGCCCCAACGGCCGTCTACACCATGCTGGCGCGGGCGGCGGCCATCATCGGCCGGCCCCTCAATTACCGCGCCGTGGTCAGTTCCTTCGACGCCACGATCCGCTGCGTGCGCGCCGGCCTGGGCGTGGCCATCATGCCCAGGGAGATCCTGGGCATGGCGGGCTCCGGCCAGGGCGTGCAAGGCATGCACATGGTGCCGCTCACCGATGCCTGGGCGCGGCGCCAGTTCGCCATCTGCTTCAGGGACGGCAGCCGGCTGTCGCCTGCGGCGCGCACGCTGGCGGACTATCTGGCCGGGTGCGCCCAGGCGGGCTGAACAGGCCTTGGGAGTTATCACGATTAATTGAAGTTTGCGTGATACATCCGCTACAGGGTCCCTCCAACAATGGGACCCATGAACACCGCCCTCATCACCCCCCAACCGGCACAGCCCAAGGATGGCCAGCGCATCCACCCGCTGTGGCTGCGCCTCACGCATTGGCTCAATGCGCTGGCCGTGGTCATCCTGGTGACCAGCGGCTGGCGCATCTACAACGCGGCCCCGTTCTTTGATTTCAGCTTTCCGGGCTCCATCACGCTGGGCGGCTGGCTGGGCGGGGCGCTGCAATGGCATTTCGCGGCCATGTGGCTGCTGGTGTTCAACGGCCTGGTGTACCTGCTGCTCAACATCGCCAGCGGGCGCTGGGCCCGCAAGTTCTTTCCCGTCAGCGTGCAGGGCGTGCGCCAGGACCTGCTGGCCGCCCTCAAGGGCCGGCTCTCGCACGCCGACCCGGCCCGCTACAACCATGTGCAAAAGCTGGCCTACCTGTTCGTGGTGCTGGACCTGGTGGTGATCGTGCTGTCGGGCCTGGTGCTCTGGAAGTCGGTGCAGTTCCCGCTGCTGCGCGAGCTGCTGGGCGGCTATGAATCCGCAAGGCGCGTGCACTTCTTCGGCATGTCCGCGCTGGTGGCCTTCGTGGTCGTGCACCTGGCAATGGTCGCCCTGGTGCCCCGGACCTTCCTGACCATGATCCACGGCCGTGCGCCCAAGTCACCATGAAAATCTTCGAAGCCCCTTCCCTGCCCGGCGTCGATGGCGCGGCCGTGGTGCGCGAGGCACGCTCGCTGATCGCCCGCAGGCTGGACCAGCCCGCACGCCGCGCCTTTTTGCAACGCTCGCTGACGCTGGGCGGCCTGTCCCTGCTCACGGGCTGCAGCATCAGTGATGACAGCCACGTCGAGGCCGCGCTCAGCCAGGTATCACGCTTCAACGACCGCATGCAGGGCCTGCTCTTCAGTCCCTCGCGGCTGGCGCCCACCTATTCCGCAGCCGAGATCACGCGCCCCTTCCCCTTCAATGCCTATTACGGCGAGGACGAGGTGCGCGAGGTGGACGAGGCCAGCTGGCGCCTGGAAGTGACCGGCATGGTCGCCGACCGCCATGCCTGGACCCTGGCCGAGCTGCGCGCCATGCCGCAGGAAGAACAGATCACGCGCCACATCTGCGTGGAAGGCTGGAGCGCCATAGGCCGCTGGGGCGGCGTGCGCTTTGCCGATTTCCTGCGCCACATAGGCGCAGACACCAGCGCCAAGTACGTCGGCTTCAAGTGCGTGGACGACTACTTCACCAGCATCGACATGGCCACGGCCCTGCATCCGCAGACGCTGATGGCATTGACTTACGACGGGCAGCCCCTGCCGCCCAAATATGGCTTTCCGATGAAGCTGCGCATGCCCACCAAGCTGGGCTACAAGAACCCGAAGCACATCCAGGCCATGTTCGTCACCAACACCTACTCCGGCGGCTACTGGGAAGACCAGGGCTACAACTGGTTCGGAGGCAGCTGAGCGGCCTCCCAAGCCGCTGGGCCGCCAACGAAGGTGCGAGGCCGGACCCATCCAAAGCCGGCCGATTTGCAATCCCTCAAACCGCTAATCCAAAGGAAGACTCAAATGACCAAGCTCACCACCACCCTGCTCGCCACCTGCCTCGCCCTGGCCGGCGCCACCACGGCATTCGCTGCGGATGAGATGGCGAAGGACGGCATGTCCAACGGAGCCATGTCCAAGGATTCGATGTCCAAGGATGGAATGAAGAAGGACTCCATGGCCAAGGACGGCATGAAGAAAGACTCCATGGCCAAGGACGGGATGAAGAAGGACTCGATGTCCAAGGGCGGCATGCACAAAGATGGCATGCACAAGGACGGCATGTCCAAGGATGGAATGAAGAAGGATTCCATGGGCAAGGACTCCATGTCCAAATAAGCAGACGGACTCGCCTGATCCGTCCGGTGCCCTCCAGGCGGTCGGGCCGTCGGGGCTGCTTGGGAAGCTACCTGGGGCTGCCGACCAGGCAACCAGGCACAGAGCCCGGTCCTGCCTGCGCCCCGGATGCCCACTCTGCAACAGGAGCGGGCCGGCGGGCTTCAGCGGCGCTGCGCAGGGCGCGGGCCCGGTGCGGCGCCCGAGCGTTGCTCGATATGGCGGAACGTGAGACGGCCCTTGTTCAGGTCGTAGGGCGACATTTCAAGCGTCACCTTGTCGCCGGCCAGCACGCGGATGCGGTGCTTGCGCATTTTTCCGCCGGTATAGGCGATGAGTTGGTGGCCGTTTTCCAGCGTTACGCGGAAGCGGGAATCAGGCAGCACTTCGTCTACCCGGCCTTGCATTTCGATCAGTTCTTCTTTAGCCAATGGGACTCCTGTGAGTACATGTTGAAAGGGTTGCGTCGCCGCAGTTCAGCCCAGCGGCTGATGCAGCGCCTGGCTGCGGCCCTGGGCCAGCGCAAAGATGGCCGCTGCCGCCAGGCGGCGGCTTATCGAAAAAGGGAAAATGGACCTGCAAGCCGCAGGAAAAATGCGGACCCGGGAGGGGTGTTGGATCCGCGTGGTGCTCGCCGTTGGGAGTGACAGTCGCAGGCTTCGTCGCAGAGTGCGGCTGACCCAGAACGAACCTGGGGCTGCAAGGGCGTCAGACGGACGCTGAAGAGGCAAACAACAGGAACAGCGCCACCGGACAGTATAGGCCAATTGTCGGCAACGCGCCCCGGCAGCGCGGGTTACAGAGGGCGCATGCCCCTTCAGGCCTGTGGCAATTCGTATTCGAACCGGTAGGAGTGCGCACCACCGCCGGCAATGGTGATCACCATGCGCCCGGAAATCCCGGCAAGGTCGTCGGTGCCGGAGTCAGGCACCACGGTGATGGATTGCGTGGGCGTGCCGCGCTCCATGGTGGAGCTGTGCTGCAGCACGAAACTGCCGCTGCGCCCCTGCAGCGTGCCGCGCACGGTTTCCATGGCCACATAGCCGGCCGAGCCTTGCACGCTGCTGCGAAACGACAGCATCTCGCCCTGGCTGGTGGCCTGCAGATCACCATGGAATGTCTTGTCCAGGGACAGCCGGCCCAGGCCCGTGCTCTCGGCCACGCTGCTCAAAGGCTGGGGTGCCAGCTGGATATCGAAGGGGCCGTTGGCGGTTTGCTTCATTGCACAAATCCTGTGAGCGGTGATTGGAGGCAGGCAGTTTACTGTAATTAAACACAGTCGCTCAGCTGCCTTGCTGCGCCTCCCCTATCCCAGCTTGGGCAGCAGATTGAACAGCAGCACCATAAGCAGGCCCACGAAGGACACGATGGACTGCACCACGGTAATCGTCTTGGTGGCCTCGCCCATGCTCATGCCGAAGGACTCCTTCACCATCCAGAAGCCCGCGTGGTTGGCGTAGTTGAAGAACAGCGAGCCGCAGCCGATGGCCAGCGCCAGCAGCGGCACGTTCAGCGAAGGATCGGACGCCGCCAGCGGCGCCAGCAGGCCCGCAGCGCCGACGATGCCCACGGTGGCCGAGCCGGTGGACACCGATAGCAGCATGGCAATCATCCAGCCCAGCACCAGCGGAGGCAGGGCGAACTGCTGGGTCATGTGGACGATGGCATCGCCCACCTTGGCGCTGGTCAGGATCTGCTGGAAGGCGCCGCCGCCCGCGATGATGAGCATGATGCCGGCGATGGGCTTGAGGCTCTGGCCGAGCGCGTCGCGCAGCTTCTCGGCATCGGCGCCGCGCAGGTAGCCCAGGGTGATGGAGGCGAACAGCACGCCCAGCAGCATGGCCACCAGCGGATTGCCCAGGAAGGCGGCCGCATGCAGCAGGCCCGAATCCTTGGGCAGCAGTACTTCGGCCAGCGCATGCACCAGCATCAGCAGCGCGGGCAGCAAGGCGCACAGCACGCCCATGCCGATGCTGGGAGCACTGCCCTCCCCGCCCTGCTTCTTGCCCGACGTGAACTGCTCCAGCAGCGCCGCATCCGGGCGCGTGCTCATGCGCGGCGTGATGAAGGCACCATACAGCGGCCCGCCCAGCACCATGGCCGGAATCACGGCCAGGAAGCCGTACAGCATGGTCGGCCCCACGGTGGTGTGCAGGGTAGCGATGGCGGTGAGCGGTCCCGG
Source organism: Delftia acidovorans (assembly GCA_031286585.1). Taxonomy (GTDB): domain Bacteria; phylum Pseudomonadota; class Gammaproteobacteria; order Burkholderiales; family Burkholderiaceae_C; genus Comamonas; species Comamonas acidovorans_A. Next base: position 88,483 of record JAITUC010000006.1, on the reverse strand, counting down.
GTGCGGCGGCACCATGCCATGCATGGCGGCCAGCGCCGAGATCACGGGCACGCCCACATAGACATAGGCTGATCCCTTGAAGCGCTCATTGCTCTCCAGCTTGCGCGCCACGCTGAAGATCAGCGGCAGCATGACCACCAGCCCCACCTCGAAGAACATGGGAATGCCGATCACGAAGGCCACCAGGGTCATGGCCCAGGGAATCATGCGTTCGGAGGTGCGCTGCAGGATGGCGCTGGCCAGCCGCTCCGTGGTGCCGGAGTCCGCCAGGATCTTGCCCAGCATGGCGCCCAGCGCAATGACCACGCCCACCGCGCCCAGCGTCTTGCCGGCCCCGTTGGTGAGGTTCTTGACGATCTCGCCCGGCGCCATGCCCGTGGCAAAGCCCACGCCGATGGAAACCAACAGCAGCGCCAGCAGAGGATGAAGACGGATGCGCGAGACGATCAGCGCGACGAGGACGAGCACGCTCATCAGGGCGATGAGCAGCAGCTGGGTATCGAATGAAGACATAGGAGGCTTGGAGTTGTGTTTTTATGATGGACGCCCGCATGCTGGGATGCATGCGGTTTCCAATCGCTACAAATCCTATGCCTGACCCTGAAGGGGAGCTGTAGGTTCCGGGCTTGTTCGCGCAGGGCGCCCGCTACGGGCAACCGGAAACCTAACTGCCGAGGTAAAGCTCGTAGACAGGCAGGCCATCGCTGCCTTGCTGCTCACACAGCCATAGTCCTTCAAAGAAGTGGTGATCCTGTTCGGACACAAGGTCTGCCACCGCGAAATGCAGTTCCAAAAGCAACTCTGCCGGCATCGGCGCGATTGCGCGGCGTATCTGCACCACCGCAGGGAGCTCCAGCCACTGCCCATCGGCGCTGCGTTGGTGGTACTTGAAGATGATGTCCAGGCCCGACAGTGGCAGGCGGCTTTGCAATTGCCGCTCATCAATCCCGCATTCAATGCCTTCATGGTATTCGCGCAGCGCGGCCTCCATCAACTGTGCGTTGCCGGGCAAGGGCTCCGCGAAAGACCAGTACAGGTCGGTCAGCAGCTTTTCAGGAGGGTTCACATGTCTTTCCTTGGGGGCATCCAGCCTGGCAAGCCCACCCGCTTTTGCTTGGCGTCACGAACAGGCAGATATTTCAGGATGCAATGATAGATGCCACTCGAGCAATTGCGGCAGGACCTGGAAAGCCGCCACGGAGAGGTCGTGAAGCATTTCCTACTCCGTGAACGACACCCCGATGGAGCCCAGCGGACCAAAGTCCGCATGGATGGTGTCACCGGCCGTGACAGCCGTGGGCCGGGTGAAGGAGCCCGCCAGGAGGATGTGCCCGGCCTCCAGCGCGATGCCATGGCCCGCGAGCTTGTTGGCCAGCCAGACGATGCCCAGGGCGGGATGGCCCATGACGGCAGCCGAGACACCTGACTCCTCGATCACGCCGTTCTTGGACAGGGTGGCGGCCACCCAGCGCAGATCGATGTCCATGGGGCGCACGATGCGCCCTCCCGTGACCATGGCGGCGGCTGCGGCGTTGTCCGCGATGGTGTCGCAGATGCTGCGCGGCACCTCGGTGCGGTAGTCGATGATCTCAAGCGCAGGCGTCACATAGGCCGTGGCGTCCAGCACGTCGTAGACCGTCACCGGCCTGCCGCCCGGCTGGGTGCCGCCCAAGGACTTGCCCAGGACAAAGGCAAGCTCCACTTCCAGGCGGGGCCGGTGGAATTGCGAAGCGCATATCCGGGCGCCATCCGCATGGACCATGTGGTCCAGCAGCACGCCGTAGTCCGGCTCATTCATGCCGGAAGCCATCTGCATGGCGCGCGAGGTCAGGCCGATCTTGTGGCCCACGATGCGCGCGCCAGCCTTGACCTTGGCCTGCGCCCACAGTTGCTGCACGGCGTAGGCATCGGCTATCTCCATGGCCGGCCAGGTCCGGCTGACCTGGGGGATGGGCTGGCGACTCTGTTCTGCCTGCAGCAGCGCATGGGCCGCGTCCTGGCGTTCGGTGGCATCGATCATTTCCGGGCTTTCCTCAGTGAGTGTCTGTGCAGCGCTCCAGCACGGTGAGCGTCGGGCGCTCCCCGCCGGCCTTGCCGGTGATCGGGGGCTTGGGCAGCCGAGCCTCTCCGGGCTCGATCACGAAATGGTGGTCCAGCGTGTACCAGGCGCCATGCACGTCGTCGGCCGGAGGGGTCTCGCCCGAGTGAAGAACGTACTGTCCGATCAGCGCCCGCGTCACGCCGAACTGCACATCGGTCTCCAGGTGCGGATCGTCACTGGAATACACCTGGGCAAACTGCGTCTTGAATCCGGCCTTGTGGATCAGGAAATGGATATGGGCCGGGCGCATGTTGTGCCGGCCCTGCGCGCGCAGCAGCGCCCCCACCGGGCCGCTCAAGGGGATGGGATAGCCCACGGGCTTGATGGTGCGAAAGGCGATGCGCCCTGCGGCATCGGTCCTGAACTTGCCGCGCAGGTTCATGTCGGCCTGCTCCGGGTCCTGGTTCTCATAGAAGCCCTCGGACGAGGCATGCCATACATCGACTTCGGCATCCGGCACGGGCCGGCCCTGCCGGTCGCGCACCCAGGCGCTCACGAACACGGGCATGCCCGGAGTGGGAGAGCGGACGATGGAGCCGCCGTTTTCCGTGGGCGGAGAATCCATGCGCCAGAACGGCCCCATCAGGTTGGCCGTGGTTTCCGTCTGGCCGTTGTCCCCGTTGTTGAGCAGACAGACCAGGGCGGAGACGCCCAGCGAGCCGGCAATGAGCACCACCTCGTTGTGCGAGGCCGTGGTCAGTTGCCCCAGCCGGGCGATGAGGGCGCAGGCCTGGTGGAACTCTGCCTCCGACAGGCGCGCGTCCCGTATGAAGCCGTGCAGATGGGTGACTGCGGCGGTCATGATCTCCTTGAAGCGGGGATCGCTTGACTGCTGCAATTGCTCCAGCACGGCGGCCGTCACGTCGCTCTGCTTTTCGATGATCATGGCAACTTTCTCCATTTTCTAGTCCAGCCTGACGCCGGACGATTTCACGAGTTCGGCATATGCGGCCCTGCCCTGCCTGAGCGAGGCCGCCAGGGCGTCCGGGCTTGCGCCCAGCGGTCTCATGCCGTTGGGCGCAAGCACCGTGGCCGCAATCTCCTGCCCGACGATGGCAGCGGCGGCTGCATTGATTTTGCGCACCACGGCTGGCGGCGTGCCCGCAGGTGCCATGAGGATGAAATTGACTTGCGGGTCGAGCCGCGCAAAGCCTGCTTCGGACAGGGTGGGCACATCCGGCAGCAAGGGACTGCGCGATGGTCCCGTGACGGCCAGCGGCCTCATGGCACCACTTTTCAGGTACTGCAGTGCCGGCCCGCCAATGCCGCCCAGCACCAGTTGGACCTGGTTGGCCAGAACATCGCGGATGGCGTCGGGATAGCCCTTGTAGGGCACATGCACCAGCTCGATGGCGGCCATCCGGGAAAACGCATCCATGGCCAGATGCACGATGTTCCCCGTGCCGAACGAGCCATAGTTCAGCGTGCCCGGCCTGGCCCTGGCCAGGGCCACCAGTTCAGCGATGCTGGCAGCGGGCAACTGCCTCGCGCTGGACAGCACCATCTGCAACTGCGCAAGATCCACGACCGGAGCGAAGTCTTCCAGCGAATAGGGCAGCTTGCGGAACAGATGCGGGTTGAGCGTGAAGACGCCGTCGTCGCACAGCAGCAGGGTGTAGCCATCGGCGGCTGCCTTGGCCACCAGGCTGGCCGCGATGATCTGGTTGCCCCCGGGCCGGTTGTCCACCAGCACCGGCTGCTTCCACGGGCGCTCAACTGCTGGGCCACGCTGCGCGCGAGCACATCGGAGACGCTGCCCGCGGAGTAGGCCAGGACCAGGGTGACAGGCCTGTCCGGAAAGGCCTGCGCCGCGCCGCACAGCGGTACCAGCGCGCAGGCCCAGACACCGATGATCCGCGCGATCCGCGTGATGAGTGCATGCATGGTCTTTCTCCTCCTGAATGCGTCGTGGCTGCGATGGCAGGGGTTGTGCAAACCATTCTCGAGAGCCCTCCCCATACTGTCCAATACCGAATCAGCGATCAGCCATACCATTCAGGTATCTCCAAAAAAAGGGAATGGCCATGGATCTGCGGCATATGCGTTACTTCCTCGCCCTGGCACAGGAGCAAAGCGTCAGCCGTGCGGCCCAGCGGCTGCACATGGCGCAGCCGCCCCTGTCGCGGCAGATGCGCCAGATGGAAGAGGACCTCGGCGTGGAACTGTTCGTGCGCACATCACGGGGCATAGAGCTGACCGAGGCTGCGCACTCCCTTTTGCGCGATGTTCCGAACATCCTGGAGCTGGCCCGGCTGGCCCGCGAACGTGCCCTGCGGGCAGGAAGGGGGCTGCTGGGTGATCTGGACGTCGGCATCTTCGGCTCGGGGGTGCTGAGCGTCATCCCGCGCCTGATCGGGAGCTTTCACACGCAGCGGCCCGAGGTCCGCATCCGGCTTCACAACCTGACCAAGGGCGAGCAGATCCAGGCCTTGCGGGAACACCGGATCCAGGTGGGCTTTCACCGGCTGCCCCCTGCCGAGCCCGACCTGGCCGTGCGCCTGGTGCTGCGCGAGCCCATGTACGTGGGCATGCATGAAAGCCATCCGCTCAGCACGCGCGCCGGGATTTACATCCGCGACCTGGAGCGCCAGCCCATGATCCTGTACCCGAACACGCCGCTGGCGGGACTGGCGCAGGAGGTGATAGCCGCGTTTCGCCGCGAAAAAGTGCAGATCGAGGTCATGCAGGAGGTGGAGGACGTCACCACTTCCATCGCCCTGGTCAGCGCAGGCCTGGGGCTGTGCATCACGCCCGAATCGGGATCCATGCTGAGATTGCCGGGCGTCGTCTTCCGCCCGCTGCGCTCGCGCTTCCTCAAGGACATCGAGCTGAGCTGCGTCCACCGGCGGGACGACACGTCTCCCATCCTGGCAGCGTTCATGGAGGTGGTCAGGGACTACCCGGGCAGCGCCTGAGCTGCCACAAAAGCTTCAAGCCTCCGTCACCGCCCCGTCACACACAGCGGGTGCAATGTAAACGTTTTCAAGAAATCGTTTACATCCATGAGCATCACCGAGGTCGCACGCCGCGCGGGCCTGTCCGTCGCCACTGTTTCGCGGGTTTTCAACTCGCCGGAGGTGGTCAATGCGCAAACGCGCAGCACGGTGCTGCGCGTGGCGCAGGAAGTGGGCTATGTGGCCAATGCCAGCGCCCGCACGCTGCGCACGCGCAGCAGCAAGGTGCTCGGCGTGGTGCTGCCCACGCTGACCAATCCGGTGTTTGCCGAGTGCCTGCAGGGCATAGCCTCGCAGGCGGCGCTGCGCGGCTATGCGATTTCGCCGTGTACCACCGAATACGACCACGCCGGTGAAGACGCGGCCACCACGCGGCTGCTGGCCAGCGGGGTGGATGCGCTGGTGCTGGTGGTCTCCAACCCTGGCGATTCGGCGGCGCTGGCACGTGTGCGCCAGGCCGGCAAGCCCTATGTGCTGGCCTATCACCACACGGACGAACATGCCTGCGTGGGCGTGGACAACACGGGCGCCGTGAAGTCGCTGGTTCAGCGCCTGGCCGCGGCCGGCCACAGCCGCATCGGCATGGTCACGGGCCAGTTGCAGGCATCCGACCGAGCCCAGCAGCGCTGCCGCGGCTATGCGCTGGGCATGCAGGCGGCGGGCCTGGCGCCGCTGCCGGTCTGGGAGGTGCCCTTTGCCGCCACGGCCGTGCAGATGCTGCAGCAGCACCTGAGCGAGCAGGCCCCGCCCACGGCCATTGTCTGCAGCAACGATCTGCTGGCGATACGCACCATCCGCGCGGCATCGCTGGCCGGGTTCCGCGTGCCCGCGGACCTGAGTGTGGTCGGCTTTGACGGGATTGCCATGGCGGGCGATCTCACGCCTTCGCTGGCCTCGATTTCCCAGCCCAACCACGACATCGGCTCGGCCTGCGTGCGCCTGCTGTGCGATGCGCTGGCGTGCAGGAAAACCCTGGCCGCGCAGGACAGCCTGTGCCTGCCGCATGGCTGGCGCAGCGGCGAGTCCTGCCGGCTCTGAAACGAACAACAGCGGCCCGCGCAAGCCAAGGCCGCGCCCTTCCCTCCCCCACGCTCCCAACCTCTTCGAGTACGCACCATGAAACTGACTGCCTTCTCCTTCAAGCGCCTTGCCCTTCTGGCCGCCACCACCGCCGTCTGCGGAACGGCCCTGGCCCAGAGCGCCATCTGCTACAACTGCCCGCCCGAATGGGCCGACTGGGGCACGCAGATCAAGGCCATCAAGGCCGATACCGGCATCACCGTGCCGCCCGACAACAAGAACTCGGGCCAGTCGCTGGCCCAGCTGGTGGCGGAAAAGGCCAGCCCCGTGGCCGATGTGACCTACCTGGGCGTGACCTTCGCCATCCAGGCGCAGAAGGACGGCGTGGTCGCCGCCTACAAGCCCGCCAACTGGGACCAGGTTCCCGCCGGCCTCAAGGACCCCAAGGGCGAGTGGGTGACCATCCACTCGGGCACGCTGGGCTTCATGGTCAACAAGGCGGCGCTGGGCGGCAAGCCCGTGCCGCAGTCCTGGGCCGATCTGCTCAAGCCCGAGTACAAGGGCCTGGTCGGCTACCTGGACCCGGCCTCGGCCTTCGTGGGCTATGTGGGCGCCGTGGCCGTGAACCAGGCCATGGGCGGCACGCTGGACAACTTCCAGCCGGCCATCGACTACTTCAAGAAGCTGCAGAAGAACGAACCCATCGTGCCCAAGCAGACCTCGTATGCGCGCCTGCTGTCGGGCGAGATCGGCATCCTGCTGGACTACGACTTCAACGCCTACCGCGCCCGCTACAAGGACAAGGCCGATGTGGACTTCGTGATCCCCAAGGAAGGCACCGTGGTCATGCCCTATGTGATGAGCCTGGTGAACAAGGCGCCGCACACGGACAACGGCAAGAAGGTGCTGGACTATGTGCTGTCCGACAAGGGCCAGTCCATCTGGGCCAACGCCTACCTGCGCCCGGTGCGCGACGTGGCCCTGCCCAAGGAGGTGGCCGGCCATTTCCTGCCCGCCAGCGAGTACGCACGCGCCACCTCGGTGGACTACCAGAAGATGGCCGACGTGCAAAAGGGCTTCTCCACGCGCTACCTGCGTGAAGTGCGTTGAGCCGGGCGGACTGCACCGTGGGAACTCCCTCCAAGGCGCCGGGCGACTGGCGCGCCCGCGCGCTGCTGCTGGCCTGCAGCGCGCCGGCCGTGGCCTTCTTCGCGGCGTTCTGGCTGCTGCCGGCCGGCCTGCTGCTGGCGCTGCCGGCGCGTGAAGGCTGGCGCACCTACTTCGCCACGCTGACCGACGCGCTGTACCTGCAAAGCCTGCTGCAGACGCTGGCCCTGTCGCTGGCCGTGACCCTTGCCACGCTGCTGATCGGCGCGGTGATGGGCATTGCGCTGGCGCGCCACCGCTTCACGGGGCGCGGCCTGCTGCTGTCGCTGCTGACGCTGCCGCTGTCGTTTCCGGGCGTGATCATCGGCTTTTTCATCATCCTGCTGGGCGGGCGCCAGGGCGCGCTGGCCGATCTGTCGGTCGCCCTGGGTGGCGAGCGGCTCACCTTCGCCTACGGGCTGCCGGGCCTGTTCCTGGGCTACCTGTATTTCTCGCTGCCACGCGCCATTGCCTCCTACACGGCGGCGGCCGAGGCGCTGGACCCGCACCTGGAAGAGGCCGCGCGCTCGCTGGGCGGCAATGGCTGGAGCGTGGCGCGCGATGTGTGGTGGCCGCAACTGCTGCCCACCACGCTGGCCTGCGGCGCCATTGTGTTCGCCACCTCGGTGGGCGCCTTCGGCACGGCATTCACGCTGTCGAGCAAGTTCGAGGTGCTGCCCATCACCATCTACAACGAGTTCACCAACTACGCCAACTTCGCCCTGGCTGCCAGCCTGTCGATCAGCCTGGGGCTGATCACCTGGCTGGTGCTGTGGCTGTCGCGGCGCTGGGCGGGCCCGGCCGCCTCGGGAGTCTGACCATGCAGAGAACTGCGCAAAAAATGCCGCCGCTGATGTGGCTGGTGACCGCCACCGTCACCCTGTTCATGCTGGCGCCCATGCTGCTGTCCGTGCTGGCCGGGCTGGTGCAGAACTACAGCCAGGGCCTGGCCAGCGGGCTGACCACGCGCTGGCTGGCCGAGGTCTGGGCCGGCTACGGCAACACCGTGCTGATGTCGCTGCTGCTGGCCTGCGCCTGCGTGGCCGCCACCTTGCTGCTGGGCGTGCCCTGCGCCTATGCGCTGGCGCGCAGCCGCTCGCGCTGGGCCCGGCATTTCGAGGAGCTGCTGACCCTGCCCGTGGCCATTCCGGGCCTGGCCAGCGCCTTGGCCCTGTTGCTGGCCTACGGCAGCGTGGCCGCCTTTCGCCAGAGCTTTGCCTTCATCCTGGTGGGCCATGTGGTGTTCACCCTGCCCTTCATGGTGCGCATGGTGGGCTCGGCACTGCGCCGCCAGGAACTGGTGGCGCTGGAGGAGGCAGCGCGCAGCCTGGGCGCCTCGTTCGCGCAGCGCTTCCTGGGCGTGCTGGTGCCCGCCGTGCTGCCCGCCATCGTGGCCGCCAGCCTGATGGTGTTCACCCTGTCCATGGGCGAGTTCAACCTCACCTGGATGCTGCACACGCCGCTGACGCGCACCCTGCCCGTGGGCCTGGCCGACAGCTATGCGTCCATGCGCATCGAGGTGGGATCGGCCTACACCCTCATCTTTCTCATCGTCATCCTGCCCGTGATGTGGCTGCTGCAGGCGCTGGGGCATTTCATCGAGAAGCATTATGGAAAGTAACAGCGTCGCCATCGACATCAGGCAATGCGCCAAGACCTATGCCGACGGCACCCGCGGCCTGCAGGCCACCGATCTGCGCGTGGAGCCCGGCGAGGTGCTGGCCCTGCTCGGCCCCTCGGGCTGCGGCAAGACCACGCTGCTGCGCATCATCGCGGGGCTGGAGATGCCGGACGCGGGCAGCCGCATCGCCTTCGGCGACACCGACGTCACCCGGGTGCCCATAGAAAAGCGCCAGGTCGGCATGGTGTTCCAGCACTACGCGCTGTTCCCTCAGATGAGCGTGCAGGCCAACATTGGCTACGGCCTGCGCATACGCGGCGTGTCCGAGCAGGAGCAGCGCCGCGTGGTGGGCGAGCTGGTGGACCTGGTGCGCCTCAACGGCCTAGAGCACAAGCGCCCGGCCGAGCTGTCGGGCGGCCAGCGCCAGCGCGTGGCCCTGGCCCGCGCCGTGGCCTCGCGCCCGCGCGTGCTGCTGCTGGATGAGCCGCTGACCGCGCTGGACGCCAAGCTCAAGGAAACCCTGCGCGACGAACTGGCCCAGCTGCTGCGCCAGCTGCGCATCACCGCCGTGCACGTCACGCACGACCAGCAGGAAGCCATGGCCATTGCCGACCGCATGGCCGTGATGCAGGCCGGCCGCATCCTGCAGGTGGGAGATGGTGAAAGCCTGTACCGCCGACCGGCCCATCCCTTTGTCGCCACCTTCCTGGGGCGCGTGAACCAGGTCGAGCGCAGCGAAGACGATGCGCGCAGCAACCGGCTGGCGCTGGCCGGCATGGAATTGCCCTGCCCCGCCTCGTGCACGGGCGCCGCCCGGCTGCTGCTGCGCCCAGAGGACATCGAGGTCTGCGCCCCCGGCACGCCGGGCGCCGTGCCCGCATCGGTGGCGCGCCGTGTCTTCCTGGGCGATCGCCTGCAGCTCACGCTGGAACTGGCGGGCCACACGCCGCTGATGGCCGACGTGGCCCGCGACCACGCCGCGCAATCGGGCGACCGCGTGGCCCTGCGCATCGCCCCCCACCAATGGATGCCCAACTATGACAACGCCTGAAACCCTGCGCCCCTCCATGACCACCTTCCTGGCCCAGCTCACCGACCTGCATATCCGCGAACCCGGTCGCCTGACCTACCGCCGCATCGACACCGCCCGGTACCTGGAAAGCAGCGTGCAAAGCGTGCTCGCCCTGCCCCAGCGGCCGCATGCCCTGGTGATCACCGGCGACCTGACCGACTTCGGCCGGCCCGCCGAATACGCCCACCTGCGCAGCCTGCTGGCGCCGCTGGGCGAGCTTCCCATCTACCTGCTGCCCGGCAACCACGATGACCGCGACGGGCTGCGCGCCGCCTTTCCCGAGCACGCTTGGCTGCGCAGCGAAGGCTTCATCCAGTACGCAGTGGACATTGGCGGCCTGCGGCTGATCGCGCTGGACACCGTGGTGCCCGGCCACAGCGAGGGCGCGCTGTGCGAGGAACGCCTGCAGTGGCTGGAACTGCAGCTCACCGCCAGCGAAGGCCGCCCCGTGGTCATCGCCATGCACCACCCGCCCTTCGAGACCCTGATAGGCCACATGGACAAGATCGGCCTGCTGCAGGGTGCACAGGCGCTGGAAGACCTGGTGCGCCGCCACCCCAACGTGCAGCGCGTCATCTGCGGCCACCTGCACCGCAGCATCCAGGTCGCCTTTGGCGGCACGGTGGCCATGACCTCGCCCGCGCCCGCCCACCAGGTCTGCCTGGACCTGGCGCCCGACGCCGCATCGGCCTGGACGCTGGAGCCGCCCGGCTTCATGCTGCACGCCCTGCCGCCCGGCGGCCGGTTGGTCAGCCATGCCGTGGCCAGCGGCCAGTTTGACGGCCCGCACCCGTTCTGGGATGCGCAGGGGCACCTGATCGACTGAGCCCGGACCCGCTCGGCCCAGGTGAAACCCGACGAGAATATCCGCCATGGATATCAACAACATCAAGGGCCGCCTGGACTTCCTGCGCGAGGCGGAAAAGCTCAAGAGCGTGCTGCGCAGCGCCCACACCTCCACCGGCCGCACCGAAAGCACGGCAGAGCACAGCTGGCGCCTGTGCCTGATGGCCATCGCCTTCGAGGACCAGTTCGCACAGCTGGACATGCTCAAGCTGCTCAAGCTGTGCGTGATCCACGACCTGGGCGAGGCCATCCACGGCGACATCCCCGCTGTGGAAAAGAACCAGCACCCCGACAAGAGCGCGCAGGAAAAGGCCGACCTGCTGCACCTGACCCGCTCGCTGCAGCCCGGGCACCGCGACGCCATCATGGCCCTGTGGCAGGAGTACGAAGACGCCGCCACCCCCGAGGCCCGCGCCGTCAAGGCCCTGGACAAGCTGGAGACCATCCTGCAGCACAACCAGGGGATCAATCCGCCGGATTTTGATTACGCGTTCAATCTGGGCTATGGCAAGAAGTACACAGGCGCCGACCCGCTGTTCGCGGAGGTGCGCAGCCTGCTGGATGACGATACGCGGCAGAGGATGGGCGTTGGAGGCGCTGCGGCGCGGGGTGACAGGGGTAGCTAGACAACGTATCGAGACCAAGACTGCTGCATGGGGCTGCTGGCAGGCCAGTGTTTTGTCAGCGAATTGCTTTTTGACTACATTGAGAGTTCGCAGCCATCCGAAACCGTTTGAAAGTACGCCCATGCCACGCACCGCTTCCATGACCACCGTAACAGTCAATCTGACGGAGACATTGGGCGACTTCTTGGCCGCCAGCGTTGGCGAAGACAGTGCCTACGAGAACGCCAGCGAATACGTTCGCGATCTGATCCGCCGCGACATGGAGCGAGTGGAGCAGGAGCGACTGGAACGTCTCAAGGCTGAATTGGTGCATGCATTCAATGCGCCGGAGTCTTCCTATCAGACCTTGACGGCGGCTGATGTCATCGCACGCAATCGGTCCTGAGCGCATGGCGGCTGTCCGCATACAAGAGGCTGCGGCGTGGCGACTCGACGAGATCTACCGCCATACGCAGGCCCGCTGGGGGGTCAAGCAGGCAGATCGCTATATCAATGGATTGTTTGACGCCTTCGCCAGGATCGAAGCAGGCAGCATCCCATCCCGCCCCATACCTGCGGAGTTCGGTGTAGACGGTTTCTTTCTGCGTCACGAAAAGCACTTCATCTACTGGCGACGGCTCTCCAATGGAGACATAGGCATAGTGACCGTCTTGCATGAACGCATGCACCAGATCAATCGCCTGCGCACAGATTTCGGTCTTTGAGGGGCATCAGTCCCCCTCACCGATCCACCGGCAGCGCCAGCGTCTCCTTGACCTCCTCCATCACCACGTAGCTGTGCGACTCGGCGGGCACGGGGAGCTTCTTGAGGATGTCGCCCAGCAGGCGGCGGTACTCGCGCATGCCGCCCAGGCGGGCCTTGACCAGGTAGTCGAAACTGCCTGAGACCAGGAAGCACTCCAGCACGTCGGGCACGTGCAGCAGTTCCTGGCGCACCTTGTCGAAGACCTCGCCCGACTTGGACGAGAGCTTGATCTCCACGAACACCAGCAGCGTCTTGCCCAGCGCCTCGGGCGAGAGGTGGGCGTGGTAGCCCGTGATCACGCCATCGCGCTCCAGGCGGCGCACGCGCTCCGAGCAGGGCGTGGCCGAGAGGCTGACCTGCTCGGCCAGCTCGGTCATGGAGATGCGGCCGTCGCGCTGCAGGATGTCGAGGATCTTGCGGTCGGTGCGGTCGAGCACGCGGTTTTCACTTTTGGCGGCCATGGCAGCGATTCCTGGGGCTGAACAATCACTGGAGAGTAGCAACATTTCAGTGGTTTCCACTGCCCATTCATCCATAGACTTTGATTTCATCTTGTTGACCTGGCGGTGAATCGTATGAAAGTCCTTGTTCTTGGCGGCGGTGTCATCGGCGTGACCAGTGCCTACTACCTGGCGCGCGCCGGTGCCGAGGTCACGGTGCTGGACCGGCAGGATGCGCCCGCGTCCGAAACCAGCTTCGCCAACGCGGGCCAGGTCTCGCCCGGCTACTCCACGCCCTGGGCGGCGCCCGGCATTCCGCTCAAGGCCATGAAGTGGATGATGCAGGAGCATGCGCCGCTGGCCGTGCGCTTGGACGGCAGCCTGTTCCAGCTGCGCTGGATGGCGCAGATGCTGCGCAACTGCTCCGCCGAGCGCTACGCCGTCAACAAGGAACGCATGATGCGCGTGGCCGAGTACAGCCGCAGCTGCCTGCAGCAGCTGCGTGCCGACACCGGCATTGCCTACGAACAGCGTACCGGCGGCACCTTGCAACTGTTCCGCACGCAGGCCCAGCTGGACGCCGTGGAGCGCGATGTGGCCGTGCTGCGCGAATGCGCCGTGCCCTACGAACTGCTGGACCGCGACCAGCTGGCCCAGGTGGAGCCCGCCCTGGCCCAGGCGCGCGACCGGCTGACGGGTGGCCTGCGCCTGCCCAAGGACGAGACCGGCGACTGCCACCGCTTCACCAACGAGCTGGCCCGCGTCGCCACCGGCCTGGGCGTGGAGTTCCGCTTCAACCAGAACGTGGATGGCCTGGTGGTCGAAGGCGGCCGCATTGCCGGCGTGCGCGTGAATGGCGAACTGCTGACCGCCGACCGCTATGTGATGGCCTTCGGCAGCTACTCGCGCCAGGCGCTGGAGCCCCTGGGGCTGGACCTGCCCGTCTATCCCGTCAAGGGCTATTCGCTCACCGTGCCGCTGGGCAACCCGGCGCTGGCGCCGCAGTCCACCGTGCTGGACGAGACGTACAAGATTGCCGTCACCCGCTTTGACGACCGCATCCGCGTGGGCGGCATGGCCGAGCTGGGCGGCTTCGACCTGCGCCTGGACCCGCGCCGGCGCGCCACGCTGGAGCTGGTGGTCAACGACCTGTTCCCGGGCGGCGATGTGGCACGCGCCAGCTTCTGGACCGGGCTGCGGCCCATGACGCCGGACGGCACGCCCATCATTGGCGCCACGCGCTATGCCAACCTGTTCCTGAACACCGGCCACGGCACGCTGGGCTGGACCATGGCCTGCGGCTCGGGCCGCCTGATCGCCGACCTGATCACCGGCCGCAGCCCCGAGATCAGCACGGACGGCCTAGCCCTGGACCGCTACGAACATCGCGCCACGAAACCGGAGCGTGACCCCGTTACCCCACTTTCTGCCTGAACCATGGCCCGCCCCAGCTTCGCTCAAATCGACCTGGAGGCCCTGCGCAGCAACTACCGGCTGGCCCGACGCCTGCATGGCGGCCGCAGTCTGGCAGTGCTCAAGGCCAATGCCTACGGACATGGCGCCGTGCGCTGCGCCCAGGCCCTGGATGGACTGGCCGACGGCTATGCCGTCGCCTTCCTTGAAGAGGCACTTCCGCTGCGAGCGGCCGGCATCCAGGCACCGATCCTGGTGCTGGAAGGACTGTTCGACACAGACGAGCTGCTGGCCGCCCAGGCGCACGGCCTGTGGTTTGCCGTGCACCAGGAATCCCAGTTGCGCATGATGGAGCAGGCATCCCATGCGCGCGGCCTGCGCAGCCTGCACGGTCTGCACGCCTGGCTCAAGATCGATTCGGGCATGGCGCGCGCGGGCTTTGCGCCGCAGCAGGCGGCATCTGCCCATGGACGGCTGCGTGCCTGCACCGCCGTGGGCGAGATCACGCTGATGACGCATTTCGCGCGCGCCGACGAACCCGGCCAGCCGATGACGGCGCGGCAGATTCAGCGCTTCGACCAAGCCACGGCCAGCCTGCCCGGCGACCGCAGCCTGTGCAATTCAGCCGGCCTGCTGGCCTGGCCCGATGCGCGGCGCGACTGGGGCCGCGTGGGCATCGCACTGTACGGAGCGAATCCCCTGCCCGCATTCTCTGCCGGGCTGCGCCCCGTGATGGGCCTGCACAGCCAGGTCTTTGCCGTGCGCACGCTGCAGCCCGGCGAGCCGCTGGGCTACGGAGCCCGCCATGTGGCGCGGCGGCCCACGCGTGTCGGTCTGGTGGCCATGGGCTACGCCGACGGCTATCCGCGCACGGCGCCGGACGGCACGCCGGTGGCCGTGGACGGGCAAGCCGCGCAGTTGATCGGCCGCGTCTCCATGGACATGCTCACGGTGGACCTCACCGACCTGCCCTTGGCCGGCATCGGCAGCGCCGTGGAACTGTGGGGGCCGCGTGTCGATGTGAACCTGGTGGCCCGCGCCGCCGGCACCATCGCCTACGAGCTGCTGTGCAACGTCAAGCGCGTGCCGCTGCGCTATGTGAAAGACGATGGTGACGCCAGTTCCACGCCCGCATTGGGCACGGCCGACATGGCCCTCTGAAGCGGGCCCGTCGCTCCTCCGGCCATCAGCGGTGTCAACACGGGCTTGGGATGGCTGCTGAGCAGCCAGCTGCGGCCCGCGCCCGACCCGCAGCGAAGGCTGGCGCCGGATTGAGCGCCCGGCACCTCAGAACAGATGCACCAGGCCCAGCCGCAAAAGCGACTGCTTGTTGGTGGTGGACGCACTGCCGACCGCGAACTCGAAGATATCCGCCCGCGTGGCCGAGCCCGCAGCGCGCTGGTAGGCCAGGGCCGAATACAGCGTGGTGCGCTTGGACAGCGAATAGCTGGCCATCAGGCCGAGCTGGTGGTATTTGGGCGTCTCGCCGCTGTAGCCGACCTTGCCATCGGTGAAGACATACGCCGCACCCAGCAGCGTGCTGGGCGTGGGGCTGTACTTGGCCCACAGCTCGTAGTTGTTGAAGCGCACCGTGCTGTTGGTGCCGTTGGCACCATCAAAGCGGCTGGAGGAGAAGTTCGCGCCCACGCCGGCCCGGCCGAACGCATAGCTGCCCCCCAGCCCGAAGACCTTCTGCGTGCGCGGCTGCCCCACATAGCTGAAGGGTCCGGCGGCGCCGATGGCCGCGCCTGTGGTATTGGGTCCCATGTTGCCATCGGTGAACAGCAGCGCAGGCGACTTGGCATGGAAGTAGGCTGCGGCCAGCTGGAGGCCGCCCTCGGCATAGCGGGCGCCTGCGCCCCACATGCCTCGGCCGCTTGGGCTGGCCGAGCCTGTCTGCGCGCCTTCCGCGAACGAGGCCATGGCGCCGAACTTCAGCCCGCCGATGGGGGCGCTGGCGTACTTGATGGCATTGTCCACGCGGAAAGTGTTGGCCACGTTGTCTATGTCGCCACCGCGCATGAAGGGGCCCCCGAACTGGCCGATGGCCGTGACCGGCTGCAGATAGTCCACCACCGAGTCGTACTGCCGCCCCAGGGTCAGCGTGCCCCATTGCGCGTCCGACATTCCCACATAGGCCTGGCGCCCGAACATCCGCCCGCCCTGGCGCGACTGGCCGTTCTCGGCACTGAAGCCCGCCTCCAGCTTGAACACGGTCTTGAGGCCGCCGCCCAGTGCGTCTTCGCCCTCCAGGCCCCAGCGGCTGCCGAACATGCCGTCGTAGGTGCCGTCGCGCAGGCGCGTCAACGAACTGCCGCCGCTGTTGCTGACATGGTCGATGCCCTGGTCGATGGCGCCGTAGATCTTCACACTGGACTGCGCCTGCGCGGCCCAGGGCGCCGCAGCAAGCGCCGGCAAGCCGACGCGGGCAACGATCGAATACCAGTTCAACTTCTTCATGGCTGTCTTTTTCATGGCTATCTCCTTTCGTGGACAAAGAACCCATGCCATCGCGCCCATGGGTCCGGGGGTAGCGAGCCGGCATCCGTGCGGGCAAAGCTCCGCCAGGCGATGCCGTCGTCGCCGGTTCAGCGGGTGAGGGAATGGGGGATGCCGGGCCGAAAAATCAGCCTAGGTACAGGTCCTTGAGCGTGGCTTCGCTCATGTTGGCACCGGTGTCGCGCAGCACGATCTCGCCCACGCGCAGGGCGTAGACCTGATCGGCCATCTGTATGGCCTCCACCGTGTTCTGCTCCACGAGCAGGATGGGCGTGCGGTCCGCGCGGATGGTGGCGATGGTGTCCAGCACCAGCTCGATCATCTTGGGCGACAGGCCCATGGTGGGCTCGTCCAGGATCAGCAGCCTGGGCCGCGACATCATGGCGCGCGCAATGGCCAGCATCTGCTGCTCGCCGCCCGACAGGGTTCCCGCCAGTTGCCGTCGCCTCTCGCGCAGCCGGGGAAACAGCTCGTACATGCGATCCAGGTCAGCGGCGATGGCAGCCCGGTCGCGCCGCACATAGGCGCCGAGCTGCACATTTTCCTCGATGGTCAGAGCGGGGAACACATGGCGCCCCTCGGGCACGTGGGCGATGCCGGCGCGCACGCGCGCATCGGGCGTCATCGCACCGATATCGCTGCCGGCGAAGCGGATGCTGCCCGCGTCGCAGCCCATCAGGCCCGAGATGGCGCGCAGCGTGGTGGTCTTGCCCGCGCCATTGCTGCCGATGAGGCTGACGATTTCGCCATCGCCCACACCCAGCGAGATGCCCTTGACGGCGCGGATACCGCCGTAGGAGACGGACAGTTCGGAGATTTCCAGCAGTTGCGCGGTGGTCATGATTTCCCCTTGCCCAGATAGGCGGCACGCACTTCGGGTCGGCCCAGCACCTCGTCGGCCAGGCCCTCGGCCAGCTTGCGCCCATTGCACAGCACGGTGACCTGGCTGGCCAGGCGACGCACCACGTCCATGTCATGCTCGATCAGCAAGATGGCGACTCCGCTGCGGCATACCTCGTGGATCAACGCCTCGAGCTCGGCCTTCTCGCTGACGTTCATGCCCGCCATGGGCTCGTCCAGCAGCAGAACGGCCGGACGCGAGATCAGCGCGCGTGCAATCTCGACGCGGCGCTGGTGGCCGTAGGGCAGCGCGCTGGCCACCATCTCCGCCGCGCCCTCGGGCAGGCCGACGAAGCGGATCAGGCGCCGCGCTTCCTCCACGGCCTCCTGCTCCAGGCGCCGGGCGGCGCGGGTACGCAGCAAGGCGGGCAGCAAGCCGCCGCCGAACCGGGCATGGCTGCCGACCAGCACGGTTTCCAGCACCGTCATCAGGCCGAACAGCCGGATGTTCTGAAAGGTCCGTGCCAGGCCCGCGCGCGCAGCCGCGTGGGCACTCCAGGCCGGCGAGGACCGGCCCGCGATGCGGACCTCGCCGCTGGCGCGAACAAAGCCCGAGATGGCATTGACGGCGGTGCTCTTGCCCGCCCCGTTGGGGCCGATCAGCGCATGCACGCCATGGCCCTGCACATCGAGGTCCAGGTCCTTGACGGCCGTGAGCCCGCCGAAGCGCACCGTCAGCCCGCGCACGCGCAGGGAAACCGCTGGTTCGTCGTCCGCATGCGCCGGCAGGGTCTGTGGATGGTTCTTCATGGAAGTGCCTTGCAGGCCCAGGTGCAGTAGATCTGCTGTCATTGCTCTCATCATTTTCTACCCCATGACCAGGCGCATGCGCGCCTTGGCCGCAATGCCGCTGGGCCGGAACAGCATCAGGGCGATCAGCAGCGCCCCCAGCAGGATGTAGCGAGACTCCGGGTAGCTGCTCACGAACGGAATCTGCAGCGACAGCTGCAGGAATACGATCCAGATGGCCGCGCCGATGAAGGGCCCCACCAGGGTGCCCAGGCCGCCCAGCACGATGAGCATCAGGATCAGGATGTTCTCGAACAGCGTGAAGCTGGCCGGGCTGATATAGCGCTGCATATGGGCGTAGAAAACGCCCACCACACCGCCCACGAAGCCGCTGCAGGCATAGGCCATCAGCTTGTAGCGCACGCCCGAGACGCCCATGGCGGCGGCCGCGTCCTCGTCCTCGCGCAGGGCCACCCAGGCGCGCCCCACGAAGGAGCGCGTCACGCGGCCGATGGCGAACACCAGCACCGCAGCGAGCGCCAGCGCGAAGAAGTACAGCGAGCGCGCATCGCCCAGGTCATGGCCGAACAGCGAGGGCGATGGAATGCCGCGTATGCCCATGGGCCCATTGGTCAGCGACACCCAATTGGTCGATACCACGCGGATGATCTCGCCGAAGCCCAGCGTCATGATGGCCAGATAATCGCCGCGCACGCGCAGTGTGGGGTACCCGAGCAAGGCACCGCAGGCTGCAGCCAGCAAGCCACCCACCAGCAAGTTGGCATACATCAGCCAGCCCAGGGAATCGGGGTCCAGTCCCAGCTGCTGCTGGGCCACGCCGATGAACAGGATGGAGGTGAAGTACGAGCCCACCGCCCAGAAGGCCACGAAGCCCAGGTCCAGCAGTCCCGCGAAGCCGACCACGATGTTCAGCCCGCTAGCGAGCATGCCGTAGACCAGCACCATGGCCAGAATGCTCAACCAGTAGTCCGAGCCCAGCAGCAGGCCTGCACCCACGGCCACGGCCAGCGCCAGCAGCTTGAAGGGCGTGCCGTCGATGAAGCGTGCCGAGAACAGGGCATCGATGGCGCGCAGCGGCGCCGACAGCCTGCGCAGGCGGGCCCGCCCGCCCGAGGTAATCAGACTGCCCTGGGCATGCGTATTCATCTCCTTGCGGCCCAGCAGCCCCTGGGGGCGTACCAGCAGCAGCACCACCAGGAGGATGAAGCTCAGCGCATCCTGGTAGATGGCGCCATCGGGCAGCAGGCCCGCGCACAGCGACTCCACCACGCCCAGCAACAGCCCGCCGATGGCGGCGCCGGGAATCGAGCCGATGCCGCCGAGCACGGCCGCCGTCAGTGCCTTCAGGCCCGGCGTGAAGCCCATGGTCGGACTGGCGAACTGGAAGGTCTGCGCATACAGGATGCCGGCCACGGCCGCGAAGCCGGAACCCAGCACGAAGGCCACGCCGATGATGCGGTTGACGGGAATGCCGACCAAGTAGGCTGCCGTCGCATCCTGGGCAGCGGCACGCATGGCGCGGCCCAACGGCGTGCGGGTGACGAAAAGCTGCAGCCCCGTCATGCCCACCAGCGCCGCGCCCATGACCAGCAAGTCGGAGGCGCTGAGCGTCAGCGCGCCGAGCTGCACGGGAGGCAGGCCCGACAGCGGCGTCTCGGGAAAGCGCAGCGAACCTGCGCCCCACAGGGTCTGCGCCATGCTTTGCAGCAGCACCGACACGGCGATGGAGGTGATCAGCGGTGCCAGCCTGGGCGCATTGCGCAGGGGACGGTAGGCGATGCGATCGATCAACGCGCCCAGCAGGGACACCCCCAGCACGGCAAGGATGACCGCCGGCACAAAGCCCAGGCCCGGCATGACCACCGCATGGCCGAGCAAGTTCACCTCGGGCAGCATCAGCGACAGGGTCAGGAAGGCGCCGAGCATGAACAGTTCGCCAAAGGCGAAGTTCACCTGCTTGACGACGCCGTAGACCAGCGTATAGGCCACCGCCGCGAGGGCGTAGACAGCCCCTAGCACCAGGCCATTGGCCAGGAGCTGAGTGAGATAAAGCATGGTTGTCTCCGTGAGGCGGGCCGCGCAGCTGGGCCCGCCCGATGGCTGCTACTGGGGATCGGCCAGCACGAGGCGGCCGTTGCGCAAGGTGAAGTAGTAGAGCGCGCCCGACCGGTCGCCATCGGGCTGGAAGCCGATGGCTCCCGTGGCGCCTGGCAGTCCTTGAACCGCCGACAAAGCCGTGTTCAGCGTCTCGCGGTTGACGGGCCCCTTGGCTTGCGCGGCCACGGCACCGGCCTTGACGGCCAGGGCCGTGTCATAGCCCAGTGCAGCCCAGGCGCTGGGCTGCTGGCGGTACTTTGCGGCATAGGCCTTGACGAACTCAGCCGCCTGCGGCGTGGGCGAGGACAGCGCGTCGAACATGCCGTACAGGGTCATGCCCTCCACGGCATCGCCACCCAGCGTCGCCAGTTGTGGCGACAGCGATCCATCGGTGCCTATCAGCCGGACCTTGATGCCCAGGTCGCGGGCCTGCATGGCGATCATGGCCGCCTCGGTGTAGAAGCCGCCGATGAAGATGGCATCGGGCTGGGAGGCCTTCAGGCGCGCCAGGATGGTCCGGAAGTCCTTGGTGCCGAGGTTGTAGCTGCCCTCGCCGGCCAGCTTGCCGCCGCCCTTGGTATAGGCGGCCTTGAAGGCCCGGCTCACACCCAGGCCGTAATCATCTTGCTGGTAGAGCACATAGACGCTGGGGACCTTCATCTTCTGCGCTACATAGCCGCCCATGAGCGAGCCCTGGCTGGAGTCGGTAAGAATGACCCGCCGGAAATACCTGCTCACGCCCGTGAGGTCCGGGCTGGTCACGGCCGTGGCCACCACGGGCATCTTGCATTTCTTCAGGATGGGCGCGGCCGCCAGCGCCACCGAGCTGAAGGTATAGCCCACGACTGCACTGACCTGGTTGTCGTCGCAAAGGCGCCCGGCCGCCAGCACGCCGTCGTTGGGCAGCCCGCGGTCATCCACGACCTTGACCGCGAGGCGCGGCCCGCCCTGGGCATTCACCGTCTCCACGCCCAGTTCGAAGCCCTTGCGGACATCGACTCCATAGGAGGCAAAATCGCCGCTGAGCGTGGCCGTGAACCCCACGCCCACGGCCTCCTGGGCGAGCGCGCCGGTCACGTGAGGCAGTGCCACACAGCAGGCCACCATTGCAAAAAACTTCTTGAACATCGCTTTCCCCCTGAAAAAAGGTTGAACGGATCCACCACATGCCGCGCAACTGCGGAATGCGGAATGCGGGATGCAGGCAGCAGGACATCGAATCCGGACGACCTGCGGCCTGCCTTGCCGCCGGCGCCCGCTGAAACTAGGACCGCACGAAATCCACCAGGGCCGGAATGGTGGCGCACACGTGCTCGCGCACCACCTCCTCCACCCGCTTGGCGTCACCCTGGCGCAGGGCCAGCAAAATGCCCGAGTGGTCATCGCGCGACGTCATGGGCTTGTCGGCATGCTCCAGCCAGATCCGCATGTAGGGCTCAATGGCCGAGTGCAGGCCCAGGAGCTGCTGGGACAGGCGCGGCATGCCGGCCAAGTGGGTCAGGTAATCGTGGAATTCGCGGTGGCGCGTCACCCACAGCGAACAGTCGGACTGGGCCTGCTCCATCTGCTCGAGCAGGTACTCGAGCCGGCCCAGGGCGTCAGGCGTGAGGCGGGCCTGCGCCATGCGGGCGGCCAGCCCTTCCAGGCAGGCTCGGATCTCGAAGACCTCGCGCATCTCCTCGGCGTTGAGCCCGCGCACGATGGCGCCGCGGTTCTGGCGTATGCGCAGCAGGCCTTGCTCCGACAGGCGGCGGAAGGCTTCGCGCACGGGCATCCGGCTGGTGCCGATCTCGGCAGCGATCTCCTCGGCCACCAGGCGCTCGCCGGCGCGGTAGCGCCCCAGGCGTATGCCGTTCTCGACAAAGCGATAGGCCTCCTCCTCCGCCGAGAGGGACAGGCCGTTGAGTTCGAGGACTCCAGACATGGTGCTTCCTTTTTCTTCTTGCTTGCGTTGATGGGGTTCAGGCGACCTCCACGGTCACCCAGGTTTCGAAACAGTAGTCATCGGCCAGCGAGGTCACGCCGATGGTGGCGCGCGGCGCCACGGCGATCTCCTCGCCGAAGACATCGATCAGCAGATCGGTCATGGCGCTGGAGACCAGATGCGGCTCGGTGAAATCGATGTCGCAGGCCACGAAGTTGAGTACGCGCGCAATGCCGACCACGCGGTCCAGGTCCCCCACGGCGTTCTTGATGGCCGCCACGCAGTGGATGCCCGTCAGCCGGGCCGCCTGGCGCGCATCCTCCACCGAAATGGAGCGGCCCACGCGCCCCGCAAACCGCGCCCGGCCCTCGGCGTCCAGTCCCGCCGTCTGGCCCGACAGCAGCAGCAGCTTGCCGTACTCGTAGTGCGGCTTCATGCGCCCGTATCGCGTGCCGTAGTATTTTTCGCCCACATCGGTCAGCGGCAACTCGATGCCCAGCTGCGCCAGGCGTGCTTCTATGTGCATGACGGCCTCCTTCAAAGCGACTGTGCCTTGGCGGCACCCACCGTCGCCGCCACCTCGTCCACCGCATCCTCCACGCGCGACAGCAGGTCGTCGAGCTGCTCCTCGGTGATGATCAGCGGCGGGCACAGGGCGATCGCATCGCCGATGTTGCGCGAGATCACGCGGCGCCGCGCCAGCGCCTCGGCCATCAGCGTGCCCAGCCGGCCCGGCGCCTGCCAGGGCGACTTGTCGGCCTTGGATCCCACCAGCTCGATGGCAGCGATCAGGCCCACACCGCGCACCTCGCCCACCAGTGCATGGTCGGCCAGCCGCGCCAGCCGGGCATGCATGCGCTCGCCCAGCATGCGGGCGCGCTCCACCAGGCCGCGCTCCTCGATGATGGCGATGTTCTCCAGAGCCACGGCAGCCGCCACGGGGTGACCGCTGGCCGTCAGGCCGTGGCCCAGGGTGCCGCGCCGGTTGCTCTCCTCGGCAATGGGCGCGAAGACCGCCTCGTTGACCAGCAGCGCCGAGATCGGCAGGTAGGACGAGGACAGTTGCTTGGACAGCACCACCATGTCTGGCGTGATGCCGAAGTACTGCGAGCCGAACATGCGGCCCGTGCGGCCGAAGCCGCAGATGACCTCGTCGGCCACCAGCAGGATGCCGTGGCGGCGCAGCACCGCCTGGATGCGCTCCCAGTAGCCGGCCGGTGGCACGATGACGCCACCGGCGCCGATCAAGGGCTCGGCGAACATGGCGGCGATGGTGTCCGCGCCTTCGCGCTGAATCAGGGCCTCCAGCTCGTCTGCCAGGCGCCGGGAGAACTGCTCCTCGCTCTCGCCGGGGCGGCCCTCGCGGTAGTAATGCGGCGCCGTCAGGTGCAGGAAGCCCGGTAGCGGCAGATCGAAGCCGCCGTGCACGTGGGGCAGGCCGGTCAGGCTGGCAGCCCCCAGCGTCACGCCGTGGTAGGCGCGCTGGCGGGCGATGATTTTCTTGCGCCGGGGCTGACCCAGGGCATTGGAGCGGTACCAGATCAGCTTGATCGCGGTGTCGTTGGCTTCCGAGCCCGAGTTCGTGAAGAACGCCTTGCTCATGGGCGCCGGCGCCATCTCCACAAGCCTGGCCGCCAGCTCGATCAGCGGCTGGTGCGAACGCTGCACGAAGGAGTGATAGAAGGGCAGCACCTGCATCTGGCGGTGCGCCGCCTCCACCAGGCGCGGCTCGCTGAAGCCCAGGGCCACGCTCCACAGGCCGGAAAGCGCCTCCATGTACCTTTCCCCCTGCTCGTCGAAGACATAGATGCCTTCGCCATGGGTCATGATCTTGGCGCCCTCGTCGCGGTTCTTGACCGCATTGGTGAAGCCATGCAGATGGTATTGGCCGTCACGCCGGGACAGCGTGGTGCTGTTGCTTTGTGTTTTCATCATTTACCTCACGGAAGAATCAATAGCCGACGACCAGCCGCATGCGCAGGCCAGCCCGGGCCGCCAGCGGGTGGTTGATGCCACCGCATTGCGCACCGGCACCGGCATCGGCGTCCGCGGCGGGGGATAGGGCACGGCCCCATCGAAATCCTTGCACCCATTCATTCACATCACCCTTGAGTTGCTGACAACGGCCGCTGCATCCCGAACACCGCGACTCAGATCTGAAGGTTGGAGAACTTCGTCTCCAGGTACTCGCCTATGCCTTCGCGCGCGCCCTCGCGCCCCAGGCCGGATTGCTTCACGCCCCCAAAGGGCGCAGCCTCGTTGGAGACCAAGTGCGTATTCACGCCGACCATGCCGTACTCCAGCCCCCCCAACACGCGGGGCAGTTGGTGCATGTCTGCCGTGAAGAAGTAGGCAGCCAAGCCGTACTCGGTATCGTTGGCCAGCGCCAGCGCCTCCTGCTCGGTGCCGAAGCGATACAGCGGCGCCACGGGCCCGAAGATCTCCTCGCGCGCCAGCCGCATGTCCGGCGTGCAGCCACCCAACACCGTCGGCGTGTAGAAATTGCCGCCCAGCGCATGGCGGCCGCCGCCGCACAGCAGTTGCGCCCCCCGGGCCAGTGCATCAGCCAGCAGCTCGTCCACCTTGGCAACAGCCCTGCCGTCGATCAGCGGGCCTTGCGTAGCCTGTGCATCGCTGCCATGCCCGACACGCAATTGCCGCACGGCAGCCACCAGGCGCTGCGCGAACTCGTCATAGACACCGTCCTGTACCAGGATGCGGTTGGCACAGGTGCACATCTGGCCCGTGTTGCGGAACTTGGCGGCCATGGCGCTGCTCACGGCGGCGTCGAGATCACACCCCTCGAACACGATGAAGGGCGCGTTGCCGCCCAACTCCAGCGACAGCCGCTTGAGCGTGGGCGCGCACTGCGCCATCAGCAGCCGGCCCACGGCGGTCGATCCCGTGAAGCTGAGCTTGCGCACGGCGGCGCTGGCACACATCTGCCCGCCGATGGCGCGCGCGTCCCCGGCCACCACCGAGAACACCCCCGCAGGTACGCCGGCCTGCTCTGCCAGCACGGCCAGCGCCAGCGCCGACAGCGGTGTCTGCTCTGCAGGCTTGAGCACCATGGTGCAGCCGGCTGCCAGCGCGGGAGCCACCTTGCGCGCAATCATCGAAGAGGGGAAGTTCCAAGGCGTGATCGCCGCACAGACACCCACGGGCTCGCGCATGACAAGGTAGTGCTGGTCGGAGGATGGAGACTGCAGGATCTGGCCGTCGATGCGGCGCGCCTCCTCAGCGAACCAGCGCAGGTAGGCGATGGTCGAGCCCAGCTCGGCCCGCGCCTCGGCCAGCGGCTTGCCCTGCTCGGCCGTCAGGATCCGGGCCAGCGGCTCGAGCTCGTGGCCAACCAGGTCCGCCCAGGCCAGCAGCACCGCCGCGCGCTGGCGGGCCGGGGTCTGCTTCCATGCGCCCAGTGCGGCGTCGGCTGCGCGTATCGCCCGCAACGCTTCTGCCCGTCCGGCGCGGGAGACAAGGGCAATCTCCTGGCCCGTTGCAGGATCTTGCACGGGGAAATACGTGCCATCGCGCGCAGTTGTCCATTGGCCACCGACAAAGCATTGGCCACGGATCAGGTGAAGAGGTAGGTTGGTTTGCATATTTGTAACATTGGATCCAAGAATCCATGAATGCAATGCTAGATTCATCCTCAGGCAATCGAACTTGGTAGAAACCCTTGGTCAGCTGCAATAGCGCCCGCCCATGCATTGCGGCTCTTCGCCGTCCGGTCGCAGGCGTCCATACAGCCGCCATGGGAAGCCGCACGCACGACGATGCGCCGCTCGTCCCGCTGCGCAGATTTGTCGGAAAGGATGGGAGCCGCGCCATGCCGGCCGCCTGAAGCGGGTGCGGACCTGCCCCGCTCGAAGAGGCAAGGCCCGCTACCCCAGCGTCAGGTCCCGCAGCGCGGACATCAGCGGCGACCAATGGGCCTTGGGGTGACTGATGAGCAGCCAGTTGCGGCGCGTGCGCAGCTCGGGGATGGGCAGGGACTGCAGGCGCTCGGGATTGCTGCGCAGCACATGGCTGGGCACGTAGCACAGCAGGTCGGTCTGGCCCACGATGTCGATGGTGGCCTCGGTGTTGTGCTGGATCTCCAGGGCCACGGTGGGCGCGCCCAGGCCCTGGGCCGCGAAGGCCTCATCCACCACCTTGCGCACGGCGGCGCCCGGTGCCGGCAAGGCCCAGGAGTAGCCCTGCAAATGCCCGAACCTCAGCCCCTGCTCCAGCGCCAGCTGGAACAGCGGGTGGCGCGGACGCGCGGCGACCCATAGCTCGTCCTCGCCAATGACCACCTGGGCACAGCGCGTGGCATGGCCCGGGTAGGACGGCACCACGGCCAGGTCCAGGCTGCCGTCGAGCAGCGCGCGCTCCAGGTCGTCGGACTTGCCCACGGTCAGCCGCACGCGCAGGCCGGGGCGGCGGCGCAGCAGCTCGGCCACAGCCCGGGTGGCGCGGCTTTCCGAGGTGGCTTGCGTGAAGCCCAGGCGGATCAGGCCCACATGCTGGGCCTGGATGTCGCTGGCGGCGCGCAGCGTCTCCTCATGCCGCAGCACCAGTTGGCGCGCAGGCTCCATGAACAGCTGGCCGCTGCTGGTCAGCGCCACGCCATGCGTTCCGCGCGTGAACAGCGCCGCTCCCACGCCCTGCTCCACGCGGCGCACGATCTTGGAGACGGCCGGTTGGGTCAGTTGCAGGGCAGCGGCCGCACGCCCGAAATGGCCATGCTCGGCCACGGCCAGAAAGCAGGCCAGCTCGTTATAGGCAAATCCCGTCATGCCATTCCTTGTCAACGAAGAAAAACGAGAAAGCTTGCTACCTCGCCGAGCAAAGCCATTCCAGATATGCATCGATTCTCGCCGGTTTGGTTATCACCAAGACAGGGCTTGTGGCTAGAGTTTTGGCATGGAAACTTTTTGAGCCACATCATGAACCCACCAAACATCGTGCTCATCGTCGCGGACAACCTGGGCTGGGGCGAGCTGGGCTGCTACGGCGGCGGTGCGCTGCGCGGCGCGCCCACTCCGCGCATCGACCAGCTGGCCTGCGAGGGGCTGCTGCTGCAGAACTTCAATGTGGAAAGCGACTGCGTGCCCACGCGCTCGGCCCTGATGACGGGGCGCCACCCCATCCGCACGGGTGCCCTGCAATCGGTGCCGGCCGGGCTGCCACAGGGCCTGACGCGCGGCGAGACCACGCTGGCCCAGCTGCTGTCGGCCCAGGGATATGCCACGGCGCATTTCGGCAAATGGCATCTTGGGGACATTCCGGGCCGTTATCCCTCGGACCGGGGTTTCGACGAGTGGTACGGCATTCCCCGCACCACGGACGAAAGCCAGTTCACCGCGACCACGGGCTACGACCCCCTGGTGGCGCCCCTGCCCCACATCATGGAAGGCCGCGCGGGCGGGCCCTCGGACGACGTCAAGGTCTATGACCTGGAATCGCGGCGCAACATCGATGCCGAGCTCGTGGAGCGCTCGCTGGACTTCATGCGCCGCAACCACGCCCGGGACCGCCGCTTCTTCCTGTACCTGCCCCTGGTGCACCTGCACTTTCCCACGCTGCCGCATGCGGATTTCGCGGGCCGCACCGGCCAGGGCGACTTTGCCGACTCCATGGTGGAGATGGACCACCGCGTGGGCCAGATCTCGGACGAGATCGACCGGCTCGGCCTGCGCGAGGACACCCTGTTCATCTTCTGCAGCGACAACGGCCCCGAGTTCCGCCAGCCCTACCGCGGCACGGCCGGCCCCTGGCGCGGCACCTACCACACGGCCATGGAGGGCAGCCTGCGCGTGCCCTTCATCGCACGCTGGCCGGGCCGCATCCAGGCCGGACGCATCAGCAATGAAATCATGCACGTGACCGACATCTTCTCCACCCTGGCGGCGGTGGCGGGTGCCGCCTTGCCGCAGGATCGGCCCATCGACGGCCTGGACCAGATGGCCTTCCTGCTGGGCGAGCCCCGGTCCGCGCGCGAGGGCTTTCTCTTCTACATCAAGGACCAGTTGCGGGCCGCGAAGTGGCGCGACTGGAAGCTGCATTTCTACTGGGAGCCCGAGGTCAACGAGAGCAAGGGCAAGCTGGAGTCACCCTACCTGTTCAACATCGTGCGCGATCCCAAGGAGGAGCATGACGTGCTGATCTTCAACACCTGGGTGCTCAACCCCATGCTGACCATGGTCCAGCGCTTCAACGAAAGCTGCAAGGCACACCCCAACACCGCGCCCGGCGCCCCAGACCAATGACCTCCGCACCCATGCCCGCCCCGCAGGCCAGCGGCCGCCTGCCGACCACCCGCCGCCATGCGCTGCGCCCCCTGGCCGCCGCAGCCCTGCTGGCCCTTGCACTGCCCACGGCCCGCGCGGCCGAGCCCCCGGCGCACGCGCCGCAGGGCAAGCCCATCACCTGGATCGTGGGCTTTGCGCCGGGCGGCAGCCTGGATGTACTGACCCGCCATGTGGCCCGGCAACTGGAGGCCAGGGCCGGTGTCAGCGTGGTGGTGGAGAACCGGCCCGGCGCCTCGGGCGCGATCAGCCTGCAGGCGGCGGCCAAGGCGCCTGCCGATGGCCTGACCCTGGTCTCCGTTCCCGGACCGCAGCTGTCCGGCCCGCGCCAGCCCGAGGTGGGCCGCGAGCTGACCGCCGTGGCCGTGATGGCCCGGGGCGCCATGGTGCTGGTGGGGCCAGCTGCGGGTGCGGCCGGCAGCCTGGGCGAACTGGTGGCTGCCATGAAAGCCAAACCGGGCCAGTGGAGCTACGCCAGCTCCGGCACCGGCACCTCTCAGCATCTGGCGGGCGAATTGCTCAACACCCTGGCGGCCACCAGCATGGTGCACGTGCCGTACAAGGGCGGCGGGCAGGCCGTGACCGATGTGGTGGGCGGGCAGATTCCGCTGGCCATGCTGGGCGTGACGCCCGTGCTGCCGCACATCCAGTCGGGCCGGCTGAAGGCCTATGCCGTGACCAGCGCCACGCGCATAGACAGCCTGCCTGATGTCCCGACCATGCGCGAGGCTGGCGTGCCCGGCTACGAGGCCACCCAGTGGTATGCCGTGGCCGTGCCCTCCGGCACGCCCGCCGAGCGGCTGGCCCAGCTCAACCAGTGGATCAACCAGGCCATACAGTCGCCCGAGCTGCGCCCCACGCTGCAGGCCGCCGGGGCCGTGGCCACGCCCATGTCCCTTACCGAGATCCAGCGCTTCATGTCCCAGGACAACGCCAAGTGGAAGAAGCTGGCCGCGGACCGGCGCCTGGCGCTGGACTGACCCCACAGCGCCGGGCCACGCTAGGCCGGGCCGGGCCGCCAGCCCCTTTCAATGCGCCGAGAACCCCAGCAGGTACTCGTAGCTGAGGCTGGTGGCGCGCGCATCGCCTGCCACGGGCAGGCGCACGATGGCCAGCAGCTGGTTCATGCCGGCACGCGGTGTGACGGTCACCAGGCCATCGGCATCGGTGGTCAGCGGCGGGCCGCTTTCGCCCAGCGACACGCGCACGCCGGCCCGGGGCTGTCCGTCCAGCAGCACCTGGAATTGCTGGGGCTCGCCCGCATGGGGCGAGCGGCGGGTCCTGGCGATGATCTCCAGGGTCTGGCCCAGCTTCTCGCGGGTGACCGGGCCCCATTCGAGAATGGTCTTGTGGAACTTGAGCGCATGCACGCCGCTGGTGGCACCGGGGTTCTCGGTCATGGGCTTTTCAAGCATCGGCCCCTCGCCCACGCGGCTGAAAAAGCCGTTGTCGAAATGCGCGGCCAGCAGCGCGGCCTTGCGGGCCGGCGTGGCGCGGGCACCACCGGGCACGGGCTGCACGGCCACGTCGATGCGGCGGCCGCGCGCGTCATAGGCCTCAACGCTCTTGAGCTTGCCAGCGGCAAAGGTCTCCAGCTTGCCTTCGTGGCCACCGAACTGCACGGTGTAGGCGCCGTCGGCATCGGGCTCCAGCCAGACGTTGTGGGCCTGGGCCATCGGTGCGCAGGCCAGCAGGGCCGCGAATGCGGCGGCGGCAACGGATGCGGCGGATGCGAAACAAGGGTTGGATTTCATTTTTTCCTCCTCAAAACTGTGTCTGCACGCCGACCTTGAGCGTGCGCGGCGCGCCGGGCGCAAACAGCGGCACGCCGCGGATGACCGAGGCCGAGGTGGCGTAGGTCTTGTCCCCCAGGTTGGAGACCACGGCATAGATGCGGCTGCGCGCCGAAGGCAGGCGCCAGCTCAGGCCCAGGTCCCAGGTGGCGTAGCCGCCGTAGAACACGCTGTTGTCGGCCGTGACTGCATAGCGGCCCACGCGGCGCCAGGTCAGCGTGCCCTCCCACTGCGCCAGCGGGCGCCAGGCCAGGCCCACGGTGGCGGTCTGCCGGGGCACGCCGGCCACCTGGTTGCCGACCAGGGCCGGGTTGCCGTTCTCGGTCACGCGTGAATGGGCGCTGCCCCAGGCCAGTTGCAGGTCCAGGTTCTTGCGCACCGCCCACAGCGCGCTGGCCTCCACGCCCGTTCGGCGCGTGGCGCCGAAGTTCTCGTACACGCCGGGCGCCACGTTGCGGATCTCGCCCGAGGACAGCATGCGATAGGCCGCCACGTCGAGCACCAGGCCGGGCATGGGCTTGACTTGAGCGCCCACTTCGGTCTGGCGAAAGATATTGGGGTCCAGCCGCGCGGCGCCCAGCGCGTACTTGGCGAAATCGCTGGCCAGCGCAAAGCCTTCGGACCAGCTGGCGCGCAGCAGCACGCCCGGCGCCACCTGCGAGCGCAGGCCCAGCTTGGGGCTGGCATGCGAGGTGCGCGCCAGCGGGCCGCAGGGGTCGCTGCCCGTCTCGGGGCCGTTGGGGCGGCAGCCGCCCGTAAAGCGGTCCCAGCGCAGGCCTGCGGACAGCTGCAGCAGGCGGTGGATGGGCGCATCCACCTCGGCAAAGGCCGAGAGGGTGTCGAGCCTGGAATTGCGGTCGTCAATGGCCGCACCCGTGCGCTCGCGCCACTGCAGGCCGTCGTAGAACTGGTAGTCGGTGGATTCGCGCACGGCCTCCAGCCCCGCCACCCAGTTGAGCGGGGTCAGCGCCGTGGCATGGCGGCCATTGAGGCTGGTGCCGGCGCCATAGACGACGCGGTCATAGCTTTCCTCGCGCTGGCGCCACTGCAGCGCATCAATGGGCCGGCTGAACCAGCGCGTGAAGCTCTGCTGCGTGGTGTAGGCATGGCCCAGCCAGGTCAGCCGGGGCGAGAGCGCGTACTGCACATCGGCGCGCAGCGTGGCGAAATTCTTGCGCGTGCCATCGTTCATGGCGCGCGGGTCCATGCCTTGCGGATCACGCGCGAACTGCCCCGCCGTCAGGTACGACGGCGAATCGCCCTCGCCATGGTGCAGCCGTGCCGACAGCGCCACCTCCAGCTGCGGCGTGAGCCGCTTGCTCCAGCGCAGGGCCGCCGTGCTGCGCTGGAACTGCGACTGCGTGCGAAATCCATCGGTGCGGTAGTGCTGGGCCGCCAGGTTGAGGAATTCGCCCTCTCCCAGCTTCAGCCCCAGGGCGCCCTGCGCGTCCAGCGTGCCGTGGGAGGACAGGCTGACATCGGCCTCGCGGTACTCGGCCTGCGCGTCATAGTTGCCGTGCTTGCGCGTCTCTATCGCCATCAGCCCCGCGCGGTTGAAGTTGCCGTACAGCGCGGACACGGGACCCTTGTAGATGCTGATGCGCTCCATCTCCAGGGGCACGATCACGCCCAGGTCCACATAGCCGTCGGCATGCGACATGGCCTCGTTCAGGGGAATGCCGTCCAGCACCACGCCCACGTCGCCGCCATGGCCTCCACCGCCGAAGCCGCGCATGACGATGGCGTCACCCACGCCCGACAGCTGGTAGTTCTGCACATTCATGCCGGGCACCTGGCGCAGCAGCTCCTGCGGGTGGCTGGCATGGGCGTTGGCGATGTCATCGGCCTCGATCACCGTGGTGGTGTAGGCGGCCGAGGCACCGCGCGCGGTCTGGCCCTTGACCTCGACGGGCTGCAGGCTGGCCGCGGCATCCGCCGCCTGCTGTGCACCAGCCTGGGGAATGGCGGCCAGGCCCAGCAGGCCGGCCGCCGCAATCTGGTGCAAGGCGCAGGGCCGAGAAGGAAATTTCAGAGGATGTGTCATGCGGGTCCAAGAGTTGTATGAAGAAAAAAGCAAACTTCATACCGGCCTGCGTGACAGAGGCTGGGCAAGGCGCCCGCCCTGGCTTCAATCAGTCGCCGTGGGCGTGTGAATGGGGATGTGGATGCGGATCGGGTTGCGCGTGGTCATGCCCGCCAGGCTCCCCCCGGCGCGCCATCACCACGTTGAGCTGGCCATGGTGCACGCCGCGCTCGGCCGTGATGGTGTCGGCAAAACGCCGCACGGCGCTGGCCGGGCCGCGCAGCATCACCGTCTCTATGCACTGCTCATGGTCCAGGTGCACGTGGGTGGTGGCCATGTGCAGCTCGTGGTGGTCATGCTGCAGGCTGGCCAGGCGCTCGGACAGGTCGCGCTCGTGGTGGTTGTAGACATAGGACAGGTTGGCCACGCAGAGGCCGTCGGCGTCCTCGCGCTCGCGCACCTGGGCAAGATGGGCGCGCAGCACGTCGCGGATGGCCTCGGAGCGGTTGTCGTAGCCGCGCGCGGCGATCCATGCGTCGAAATCACGGGCCAGGTCGTCGTCGATGGAGATGGTGAAGCGTTCCATGGGCAGCAGAAGTGGGGAAACAGGTGGCGGGAACAAAAAGATCGGCATCGCGCAGGATGTGCCCGGCCATTGTCCGGCCATCCTGGCCGTGTGCCCTGCATGCAACACCCGCGCCAATCACTGTCGGCACAGGCTGGCAATAGCGACAAACCACCACGGTCATGCTTTGTTCACATTCGCGCAATATCCGGTTAATCTCATCGAGGTTGCGCGGTGCGCACCGTCGATCGCTGAAAGGGGCGCGGCATGCAGTATTCATTCGATCAGCTTCTGGACATGCTGCTGTCCCTGCTGGAGGCTGCGCCCGCCTGTTCCTCGCGTGAACAGTCCTTCGAGCAGCTGCGCACGCTGTGGCTTCAGACCCACAGCTATTTCGCGGCCCCCGAGACCGAGCTGCGCCGCATCGCCGGACGCAGGCTGGTCGAACCCCACGGCTGGAAGGATCTGGACAAGGACCCCTGCCACCTGGACTACGACCCCGGCAACGGCAGCGCCCTGCGCATCTACCTGCACCTCGATGGTGGCATGGTGATACAGCGCCTGCAGGGCGATGGCCGGCAGATCCTGTTCTCGCGCCTGGGCATGCAGCTGCAGCCTGCCAGCTGAGCCTGAACCCAGGTCAAGGCCTTTATCAAATTCATGGCGCGCAGGCTGTTTGCCTGAGCGGCATCGGTGCATCCGGCCAGCTCGCGCCCCACAGCACCCCACTTGGCATGCTCCCTGTCGTCCCTGCATTGCAGGGACCGGGGATCACGGGCCGGGCTGCCGCTCCAAGCCCTGGCGCAGCAGCCGCGCCAGCCCCTGCTCGAACCGGCCGTGCAAGGCCTGCGCGCCCTCGCCTGACAAGGCCAGCGCCAGCGCATGGCCGTGGGTGTAGTCGATCAGCAGGTCCAGCAGCACGGCGGCATCGTCATCGTCAGGCTCGCACTGCCGCACCTCGCCGCGCAGCCGCTGCGTGAAGGCGGCCAGAGACTCGGTGAACAGGGCCGGGTCGCCCAGAATGCAGACCGTCAGCGCCGGATGGCGGCGCACGCGCTCCATGTAGCCGGCCAGCAGCGCCTGCACGCGCCGCGCGGGCGCAAGCCCGGGCGAAGGATCGGCCAGCGGCAGGCCATGCACACGCTCCACCAGGCTGCGCATCAGCTCCTGCTGGTCGCCCACATGGTGGATCACCGACATGGGCGTAATGCCCAGCTGCCGCGCCAGCGGCCGCAGGCCAAAGCCCTGCGCGCCCAGTTCTTCCAGAAGCGCCAGCCCGGCGTCCAGCACCTGATCGCGGCTGAGCGAACGCCCGGCCGAGGGGCGCCCGCGCCGTCCAGCCGGTACAGCCGGTACAGCCTGCTCACTCATCGCCGCCACCGTTGCGCACCATGACCCGGCCGCCCGCCTCCACCCGGTAGCGCGTGCTCACCATGCCGCCGGGATAGGCCTGGGAGGCCAGGCAGGTCAACCGCAGATCGCAGCCGATATCGCCAAACAGCGGCCGCCCGGCACCGATCAGCACGGGCACGCGGGTGATGGTCATCTCGCCCACCTCACCCGCTGCCAGGAAGGCGCGGATCACGGCGCCGCCGTCGATATAGGCGCTGCTCCAGCCCTCGGCCCGCAGTTCGGCCACCAGTTGGGCAGGCTGGGCGGACGTGATGCGCAACTTGCCGCGCAGGTGCGCAGGCACATCGCCCGCGCCCAGCGTGCGGCTCATCACCACCACGGGTTTTTCAAAGGGCCAGCCGTCGAAGCCCAGCACGCTTTCATAGGTGGAGCGGCCCATGACGATGCCGTCCACCGTCTTCATGAAGGCCGCGTAGCCGTAGTCCTCGCCGCCATCGCCACCAGCCGGCAGCCAGTCCAGCGAACCATCGGGCCTGGCGATGAAGCCATCGACCGAAGTGGCGATGAAGACCTTGCCGAACGCATTGCCGTGCGCTTTTGCGGGTGTGCTGCCGGGTGCCATGGCGGTCTCTCCATCCAATTAAACATACACCGTATGATAATTAATCTGCGGCACCCTGGCTACCGATGCCCGTGCTCAGGCATAGGACAGGATGTCGGCCAGCGGCAGACACCCGGCTCGAAGCGGTCTGCCGAGATGCGCGAGGCCCAGGGAGGACACGGCCACCGAAGGCAGGCGTCCGATGCCGCGAAACCACAGCACATAGGCCAACAGCGTCCCGGCGCGGCTTGGGTTCACGCCCTTCGCCATGACCCGGGAACGCTTTTGGCAAGCGGTGCGCCCCTTGAAGCACGGCGCAGATGCCCAGCCGCCTCTCGATACGCATGCGCAGCTTCAGGCGTTGCCCTTGCGGCCTGAGGCCGCCTTTCGTTTGAATTCCTTGTGATTCCGGGCGCGGTGCGTTGCCTTTGAAATACCTGCCACAGGTCTGAGCAGCGGGCGAATCCACTGAGCTCCATGACGGCAATCACTAAGCCGCTGTCTCAAATAGAGACCTGCTGTCCAGACCGTATCCTGGACCAGGCTGCGCAACGCCAAAAAGTTCTGATCACGGAAGCGCAAACCACAGAATTCCATTGGACTGCCAACAATCTCCTGCAAAAAACTTGGGATTGAATTTTTGTTGCCAGATGTAATACCATCGCGAAAGATTTCCACCAAGATATCCGTTACGAAGGTGAAATGGTGATAACAGATTATCAATCGATTTTGTTAATTCTCCAATGCACCACACCATCTTGATAATGGTTTATTAATCTCCTACCTTGGATACAAAAGGCTGCCCAGGCCGGGGCATATGATTTCCAATCGTCCAATACCCATGATGTTTTTTGGCTGATCTTTTCCAGCCCGTTTTCTGCATGAATCGCATTGCTTCAGTTGATCGAAGCCATAGACAGGGAATTGCGCTAGTTATCCACTCTTTCCAATGGCACTGTGCAAAGCAGTCTCGCCGAGACCTCGCCGTGGCATCGCCATATGTCATCGGCATATCAAAAATGGGAGACATACCATGGATATATCGGAAATGATTTTACAAAGCAGCGACTGCCATCTCGATGCGGCGCCTCCAATAGCAGATGAAGTCGCCGCCTCTGCGCTCACCGCGCGCGAAATCGATGTGCTCGAAGCGATGGCCAAGGGCCTCGGTTGCAAGGACATCGCGCGCACGCTGGGCATCAGCGAGCACACGGTGCGCAAGCACCGCAGCAATATGTGCACGCGGCTGGGCCTGCGCAATGCCGTCGAACTCGTCACGCATGCCAGGCGGCAAGGCTGGTTGGGAGCGGCCCGCTCACCGCTGCCGTTGTCTCCTCGCGAGCTGGAGGTGATGGTGCACGTGCTGGCGGGCCACACCAGCAAGGAGATCGCACGTTCGCTTTACCTCAGCGACTTGACCGTGCGCAAGCATCGCGAAAACATTCTGCGCAAACTGGGCCTGACCAGCACGGCCCAGTTGCAGACACTCGCGCCAACGGCAACTCGCAATGGCGGCGACGCCTGATATCCACGCCGGCGTGCATCGCCTATCCGCACCCACCGAATACGACATTGGAAGTATTCCACCCTCCCGGTGCAATTGGGCATGATGCGTCCTACGAATCGCGGAGATTGAATTCGCGACTTTGGATCAACCGGAGGGTGAAAATTGTGTCAACAGAGAATTTGTTGCTGCACTTGGCGGAGCCGTTCCATTCCATATTTACATAGAGTGCGGACTTTGCCCCCACGGCCAGCAATCTTCCTATGGCGGATTCACCAGGCCTCAGTGCATCACAGGTTTTCCAAGTTGATATGGACTCTCCGCGCACTCTCTTCGCCTTTACGGACCGCGTCCGTCAAGGCATCTTCCCGGCGCCCACGTGCCGGATCATTGCACGCAAATCAAAGGAGTCTCCCTTTATGAAGCCTTCGTCGCGATCCCCGCCTGCGATTTATCCAAATCACCCCATGCCTTAGGCCCAATACCGGGCAATCGTTCTCATTGTCCCAGGAAAGCGCTCATGAATTGAAACCCTCATGCCGCTTCCTATCCATTCACCTTCAGGAATTGCACGCCATGTCAGATCAAACCATGTTCAGCCAGTTGTACAACGCCCTTGTCGAGAATCTCGGCACCCCGAATTTCCAGTTGCTTGGCACCCCCAAGGACTTCAGCTGGAATACGGCTCCGACCGGGCAATGGGACCCGGCCGCCTATCAGATCGTCAGCGGCATGCCGCAGTGGTCCGCGATCGGCCAGTACGGCAGCCTCGATGCGACGCGTCTTCGACGCCGTCCGTCAGATCTTCGGTCACGTGACCTTCAAGGTCAGCCCCGAGCAGCAGGCCAATCAGACGGAGCTGGCCAACCTGTGCGTCCAGAAAAGCAATGCGATGGCCAAGGCCAACAGCGACATGAACCAGTACTACCTGAGTGCAAAGCAGAACGGCGGCTTGATATTCGCAGCCCGCTACCCTGACATCAGCACTTGGATGAACAACGCGCCGGAGGCTGCTGCCTACGTTGCGAACATCCAGGCCGCCACCAACGCCTATAACCAGGCGGTCAAGATGAAGATGGAGCTGGAGCGGGCCAGCATGCCCAGCGATCTGCAGCGCGCCATCGACATGATGCAGATTCCGTCGGGCGACCCCGCCTCGAACACCGCACCGGCAGGCTGGACCAAGGTGCCAGATGGCTCGGGCATCCTGCGCTGGCAGCCGGACTTCCACATCGACACGACGGGCGCGGACTGGCGCGCAGCGCTCACCAACGGCAGTGCAGGCGCGTTCTCGATCACGATGAAATCTTCGCAGTCGAGCAGCGACTTCAAGTCCTCGTTTGCCAAGGGCTCGACCAGCGTTGGCAACTTCTTCTGGAGCGTCAACGCATCGGGCGGCTGGAGCAAGTCCGACCTGTTCAACCAGGACTCGAGTTCGGCCGTGAAGATCAGCTGCGAATCCTCCACGCGCGTGAAGGTGAATCCGGGCGACTGGTACCCGGG
Organism: Delftia acidovorans; assembly: GCA_031286585.1. GTDB lineage: Bacteria > Pseudomonadota > Gammaproteobacteria > Burkholderiales > Burkholderiaceae_C > Comamonas > Comamonas acidovorans_A. The sequence continues at coordinate 50,694 of JAITUC010000006.1, read as the reverse complement.
CGGCTTCATGAGCGAACTGGCCAAGGCCCAGCAGGGGCCGGGCGGCCAGGGCTACACCATCGTCGCCCCGTGGGTGGCAAACGGCGGCCCGGGATCGAGCTCCCTGTTCGGCCCGAACGGCATCGTCGCGGCACGGGTGTCCGAGCTGCTGGTCGTCTACAAGCCTTCGTTCGAGATCACGATGAGCGCGAACACCTATCTGCAGAACAAGCAGGCCTTCGAGGGCAGCGCGGGGGTGCGCATCGGGCCCTTCACCTTCGGTGGCACGGGCGGTCACCAGTCCGAGTACACCAAGAGCACCGCACAGGCCAATACCTTCAAGGGCAGCAGCACCTCGGAGAACCCGCAAATCATCGGCGTGATCGTTGATTTCCCGGGCATCCATTGACCTGAAGACCGGCGGGTGGGCGGGACGCCTTGGCGGGTCCCGCCCACCCCGCCCACCTCCCGTCAACCGGAGACAGCGTTCATGAACGTGATCCATCAGTTCCTCGGCGGCCTGGCTGATCTGGTGCCTCCGCCCCCAAGGGCTCCAAGCGTATCGAGCGGGTCGAAAACCGGCATGGTGTTCAAGCGCTCGGCATCCATTTCGGCGCCGCTGGTGCGGGGGCAGATGCTGGTGCCGGTGACCGCGTGGAACTGGCCGGATCCAGTGACCGGCACCATGGCCGACGCGCAGTTCCTCTTTGCAGACACGGTGCCCCAGTCCGCAGCCAATGGCGCGCTGTACCAAGCGTCGGGGCGCAGCTTTTCGCAGGGATACAAGACCTTTTTGCAGGTACTCGAAGCCTGCAAATTTCCCTATCAGCAGATGCTTGCAGGCGCCATGCAGAAGATGGCAACGCCTGCGGGCGACCCTGCATACTCTCCCACTCCGGTGGGATGGACCAAGGTGAACGAGACCGGCTACCTCCAGTGGAAACCGATCTGGACACTGCCCAAGAGTTCGTCGGAGTGGAGCGCAGCAGTGGCTGCCGGCACGATCGCAAACCCCGGCACCTTGCGCTTGAATCTCAACGACACATCTGGCGCAGGGCCGCAGGCGCCGGTTTCCCTGCAGGCCCTGGACGCCTCCGGCAACGTCCTTGCGCTACCCGCAGCGTCGCTGGAGACGGTCACGATCACCTCTGAATGCTGGGACCAGGTGCCGATCTATCCCGGCAGCTGGTACGACGCCTCGATGGTGGCGCTGGGTCGCGGCCTGGTGCCGGATGCAGGCGTATTCTTCGGGCCTGGCGGACTGATGGCGTGCCGTGTGTCAACTTTCTACGTCGCATTGAAGCCCAGCTTCGATTTCACTGCCGCAGCGCCGATCCCCGCCTCGCTGCGCCAGACGCTGGATGAGGCGGACACCGTGCAGGCCATGGGTGTGACGGTTCAGCGAGCAAGCGGAGACGGGCGGCCAAACCAGGCCTTGCGCCTCGTGAACACGGATCCTGCCCCCGTCATCGTGGCCGTGAGCCTCGAAACCTTGGCGTGATTCGCCACGTCCACGTCACGCCAGACGATTTGCGTTGGGAACCTTCAAGGCCGCAAGGCGCGGGCTGCTTGCCATGAAGCAGCAAAGTGCGTGGTGGCCGAATGCGTGGCGACCCCCTGCCCTACCGCAGCCCTTCCGCCAGCAGCGACTTGCGCACGGCGGGCCGCTCCCGCATCCGCGCGTACCAGGCTGCAAGATGCTCCAGGCCATCGAAGCGAATGCTCGTCTTGTAGACCGACTCCAGCCACGGCGCCTGCCCCCATTGCGTGAGCGCGTACAGATAGGCATCGGCCACGGTGAAGCCATCGCCCATCAGGTAGCGCTTGCCAGCCAGTTGCGCGTTCACCCAGGCATACCGCTGCTCCAGCTTGGGCCTGGCCGTCTCCACGCCGTACTTTCCCGCCAGCACGGCATACAGCAGCGGGATGAAGCCCTTGTGGATTTCCGAATTCAGAAACGCCAGCCACTCCAGCAGCCGATAGCGCTCCAGGCTGCCCTGGGCGGGCGCCAGAAGTGACGCAGGCTGCAGGTCCGCCAGGTACTGCAGAACGGCGGGCCCTTCCCGCAGCAGGCTGCCGTCGCCCAATTCCAGCAGGGGGACATAGCCGAACGGGCTGAGCGCACGGAAGTCCCTGCCGTCTTCCGTCTGGTGGGTCTTGTGGTCCACCCGGACCAGTTGGAAATCAAGCCCCAGCTCGTTCAGGACAATGTGCGGCGCCAGCGAACAGGCGCCCGGCAGGTAATACAGCTTCATGGAATTTCTCTGGTGATGGAACAAGGGGCCTGCGCGCTCAGGCACAGCCCCTGGCCAATGTCATGCACCAGGGTTGAATCTGGAAGAAGGCAATAAAACTGCCCATAGGTTAAAAAAATATACCTGCCGCCTGCCTATGATGAATGTGCTATGAAATCCAACATCTCCGGCTGCTCCGTGGAAGAAGCCATGCGCTTGCTGGGCGGCCGCTGGAGGCTGCTCATCGCCTCCTACCTCATCGACGGCCCCCGCCGCTTCAACGACCTGCGCCGCGACATGCCCGGCATTTCCCAACGCTCCCTCACCCTGGACCTTAGCGCGCTGGAGGAAGCGGGCCTGGTCAAGCGCACGGTCTACCCTACTGCGCCGATCAAGGTGGAGTACGAATTGACCCAGGATGGGGAGCGGCTCAAGCCGGTGGTGGGGGTGATGAAGGAGTTTGGGTTGTGGGTGAAGGGGAAGGCGCCGGACTGACGAGAACTGCGCCGGCTGGTCGCCTCCATCCGCCCCCTGCCGACAGGCAAGCCCCATCGCCGCATGCACGGTGATTTCCAGAACAACGACCATGACGAACAAGCCTTCCGAGCAGGCATCCCGCGCCGAGTACGCACGACGGATCAATCGCGTGCTCAACTACATCGATGCCCACCTGGATCAGCCTCTGGATGGCGCACATCTGGCCGACATCGCCAATTTCTCGCGCTTCCACTTTCACCGAATTTTCGCGGCATGGATGGGAGAAACGCTGGGCAGCTATGCGCAGCGCCGACGGCTGGAGAAGGCGGCGTTCCGGCTGTCCTGCGGCAGCAAGGAAACCGTGCTTGAAACCGCGCTGGCCACCGGCTTCCAATCGGGCGAAGCATTTGCGCGCGCCTTCAAGCTCAAGTTTGGCTGCACGCCATCGGCCTGGCGCTCCACCACGCTTGAGCGGCTGAAAACCCAGGCGGCCGCCATCGGGCAGTCGCAAGGCAGCCAGGAGAGCAATCCTGATCAGGTCTTCGGCAATCTCCATCAGACAGACCCATGCGCGTTCGGCGAACCTCAGGGCTCTTGTCACCTGAAGGAAGAAATCGCCATGGACGTACGCATCATTGATCTACCCAAAGCACATGTTGCCTATCAACGCTTGATCGGTCCCTATGGGCCGGCCATAGGCCAATTCTGGCGATGCACCATTGCGCCGTGGATGCACTCCAATGGCCTCAGCGATCAAACGTGCTACGGCATAGGTTATGACGACCCCTCTCTCACACCCGCCAACAAATGCCGCTATGACGCCTGCGTGGAAGTCCCCGCGCATTTCGTCGCCAGCGGCCAGGTGGACACCCAATCCCTGCCGGGCGGCCGCTACGCCGTGGCAAGGTTCAAAGGAAAACCCGAGGGCTTGGCCAATGCCTGGATGTGGCTGACGCGTGAATGGATGCCATCCAGCGGCATGCAATGCGACGACCGGCCTTGCTTTGAGATGTTTTCTGCGGCCAACGCAATGGATGCCGAGACCGGGGAGTTCTGCTGCGACATCTGTATTCCGGTGCGGGCGCTGTAACGCAACTGCCGTGTACCGCATCCTTTAGGGAGAATGAGTGGGCAAAAATGCTTACTTCCCTTTGGCAGATGGATGGGCTGTCTTTTGCTGACAGATTGCGAGGCAATCCGCCCAGCCCCTCGGAGTGCAGCCGCGCACGGCTGTCGGTGAAGTCGGTTTGCACGACATTGAACTTGCCGCTCCAGGCGTCGCCGTACCGGGCAGTGGCCTCGCTCGCGCCCCCTGCCTCATTGACGGACTCCGCCGCTTCAACGACCTGTGCCACGAAATGCCCGGCATCTCCCAACGCTCCCTGGCCCCGGACCTTCGCGCACTGGAGGAAGCGGGCCTGGTCAAGCGCACGGTCGATCCCACTACGACGATCAAGGCTGTATACGAGTTGACTCAGGATGGGGACCGGCTCAAGCCGGTTGTAGAGTAATGAAGGAGTTTGGGGTTTGAGCCGCAGGGGTGATTCGTCGGCGTGAGATGTCGGCCGGCAGTCGTCTTCAGTCGATCCTTGACAGTCTTTTAGGACAATGACTCAAAGTAGATGAACGGGACGATGCATGGTCGACTCTGTTATATTTCTTAGGTCATTTTTAGTTGCAAGTGACTATCCGCAGCAATGAGGTGATGAATTTTACTCAAACTGCATGTCGCTGAACGAGGCTGCAAGTTATTTTTCACTTGCCAAACTAGTCCAAGGCCAGATGGCGGCTTTGGTTGATTGCGGTCTACATTACGACAGTGCCCATAGAGCATCTCAACAGATTCACTTTCGAATATGAAAAAATCAAATTCAAAAGAATTGCAAACACTGGAGCCAACCCTCAATCAAGTCATAGGATATCTATCGATTGGAAAGATTTGGGCAATTATAATAGCATTTTCAACGGCCATAACAGCAGTGGCTGGTGCCGGCTTCTATCTTGGCCTACGAGTTGGTGAAATATCAGGTCAAGATAAGTTGAACGCGATATCGGAGAAATTTTCTCGGGCTGAAGCCGAGAGTATCGTGCAATCATCCAAAGCGCAACAGACTACTGAAAAACTGCAGCAATCGACAGAATATGCAGCCAAACTAAAGATGCAGATCGCTGACCTAGATAAGCAACTGGTATCATTAAACGAGCGCCTAGGTCGTTCGAACACATGCGGATTTTTACAACAGCAAATTACTTCGCTTGAACAACAGATTGAGATCATTAGCAGCGGAAAGCGACTCAGAACATCTGGGGTATTCATATATAGCGCAGATAGCGAAGAACAACAAAAACATGCCCTCGATCGAAAGGTGCGAGACGATGCGGAGATTACACAACTCCAACAGCGTATGCTCGCCTATACACAGCAGCTAAATTCCTGCACGAAGTGATTCGACCCTGGACAATATCTCAAGCTTCTGATTCTTTTGTTGAGCACCTGCTCCTGAATCCGCCAGTAGCAGCTAATGAAAAAATTAGCCAACAGATACATCATTCACCTATAGAACCATTAAAAGATATTCTAGAAAATCAACCAAAGCTTTACCCCCGCAAAATCCCTCATTCAAACCCAATTGGCAACAAAGATTGGAAAAATAAAAAAGCGACATAAAACTAATCAACACAAAATCGCTTTGTAGTACAACCCATTTTTTTACATCCACAATAATCCCCAACAGGAATCTTATGTCGGTAGAACTAGTTTTCAGAGAACGAATTAATAACCCACTTATTGCCAATACTTGGCCAGAATTTCTAGAGTGCATTAAATCTGCACGCACAGGTCTTGGCAACCCCTCTACCATTTGGTACAGAGGAATGTCACGCGCAGATTACAAATTATTGCCATCCTTGTATCGCTTTCCTAATGGCATTGAAAAAGAGAAAGATCTATTCAATGAATATGAACGATCTGCCGCCCGCTTAACAACAAAGCGCTCTAATGATTGGGAACTACTTTTTGATATGCAGCACTACGGAATTCCCACCCGTCTACTCGACTGGACTGATGTATTGGGAGTAGCAATTGCCTTTGCTCTCTATAACACAAAGGATGATGATCAAGATTCATCAATTCATGTACTAGATCCAAAAAAACTGAACTCCAAAAGCGGTATCCCGGAGATTCGCCGGCCGATAACCGAAACCAATTTCGAATATAAGAAGATATATTGGCACGATATCCCATTCAAGGCTATCCACCCCATTGCTATTGACAGCCCTCTTCAAAATGATCGTATGGTTGCGCAACAAGGAGCCTTTACGTTGCATGGATCTTACTCTGACTACTTCGATACAGACGGACAAGATTGCCTAAGAAAAATCGTGATGAAAGCCGGCGCTAAACCGGGAGCCAGAGAGTTCTTGGAGTATTCAAATCTCAATGCATTCAGTATCTATCCTGATATCATGGGCATGGCTCGGCATATAGTCCGAAAGCATCTTGGTTAATTCTAAAGCGTGTTCACCTATTTATTCTGAGTGGTTGTAGCTTCTTCATATAAAATCGGAATATGGCTGCCTGATATTAAATACAAAGAGTAGATCTTTGCAACACCATGATATTGTCGTTTTTAGATAGAACGTAACAGTGTCAGAGAGAATTGTATGAGTTCTTCAGAGGTTCTAAAACCACATATCCACGATAGCACACACAGATAATCATCACCGCCAATTACAGCAATGCTTCATGGAGTGCTCCCAGTCTAATAGAAAATACCGACCTCAAGCCGATTCGCTTTCAAACGCCTTGGCTTGAGGTCGGCAAGATAGCTGTGACAGCGGGTTCCGTTGTCGAACGCCTCGATGTAGTCAAATATCTCTGTGCGCACTAAGATCCGTATTCACGCACATCCTTACATTGGCAATTGGCGATTAATAACTGCAGACGATCAATGCTGAATTTCAGGTGGTTAATTGAATCTACAGACTATATCTCACGAGAAAATTCCTCTTCGGTCATACCAATTGTTCGCTCCTTGTCATCAGGACCCCACTTGATCTGGACCGCACTCAAGAAATTCTCTTTGGCAGTTGTGGCGTTCTGGGCACGGAGGCTTCTCACGAATTCTTCAAAATGAATCTCGATGCAGCGTACAAATCGCTCAGGATTAATGACCGCAGACTCTAGCTGACCATCTGGGTCAAACAGCCCTTTCTTTTTTGGCCAAGTAACGGTGAAGGCTTCCTTACGAACAGTACTGAAGTAGATGCCATTACGAAACATGGCATCATGCGCAAAGCCGCAGCGCAAGAGTTCGTACAAAGCCGCGGCGATGGAATCTTGCAAGTAATCTGGCCCCGAAACAGGGGCAAATATTCTCTTATAGCCGCGACGAAAAAACTCTTTCGACTTACCTTTACTATCCTTACCAGAGGCATATATCTCGATTCCTTCAATGTAGTTTGTAGCAAGAGCTACGGCTGCGACGGAACCGTGCTTGACCTTGAGCAATTCCTTCGCTGGTACCAGCAGCCAGTTCAGCATTCGATCCTCAAAGACGTCAACAACGTCCTTGTATAAGGGAGGCTCCAGCTTCTTGTGCGTGAAATTAGGGCTAATGAAGTGCTTGATATTCTGAGGCATAACGAAAAGATAACCGATGAAAATAGGGCACAACAAACCGACGTTAGGGGCATCGACGTCGATTGATATGTTGACCGATTGAATCCGCCGCCGTCTGCTGACGCATAGACCTCGAGCATCCGATCTTCGGGACAACCAAAACCAGTGATGTTGCTGATCTTGCCACTGCAGGGCCCACGCATCAACGCGTCCCTCAACCATCCAACAGGCCTACCTCCGCAAGCGCCTGGGCCCACGTACCTGCTACGATCCCCCCCGGTGCTCAACACACCTCATAGGCGGAAGTCACTCCCGTAAGTCCAGTGGCTTTTTTTCGTCCATACGTTTCGTCTTGCCCCGAGCTCCGGGGCAAGGCTTGCTTATGGCCGGGTGGCGCGCAGCTATACAAGACCCTTCGGGGGAAATCTGCGGGCGGCCCTATGACCGTGTTGAAGCACCCGGCCGCCTCTCTCAACAGGAGGCGAAGTTGGTAGTCCAACGAATCATAGGAGGCCAGTCATGGCTACGCAGACTCCGTCCGTCCGTGGAATCCCTGCAGACGGCATCACGCCCCAAACCTTCCACTTCGGTCACAACCCGATTCGCACATTCCCCGGGAATGGCGTGACCTGGCTTCTTGCCAAGGATGTGTGCACCGCCCTGGGAATCTCCCGCCACAAGGTGGCTACGGGCCAACTCGATGAGGACCAGCGCTGCACGGTGCGCCTTTCCGGTGAGTCCGGCCGCAAGCCCAGGCGCGAAGCCGTGGTGGCCATCAGCGTGGAGGGTCTGCATGCACTGATACAGGCCAGCCCCTCACCTGAGGCAAAGCGCTTCAGGCGCTGGGTGAAGGACAGGGTCCTGGCCAGCATGGATGCATCGGCCAAAGTCAGCAAAACGAAGCGCAAGGCCCGGCCCGGGCACGATGCCATGCACCCGCCCCAGAGCCTGATCCCGGGGCCTGCACCCAAGGTCTTGCGCCGCATCCGCACCTGCGATGACCTGTCTTTCACACGGCGCAATGCGAAGGGGGAGCGCATTCAGTGGTTTGTGCCGCCGCGCGTGAACAGCGGGCATGAGCACTACGGGATTGGAGAGATCTGGTTCAGCGAGGTGGTGGAGCTGGCCCGCCACAACCCCAGGCATGCCTATGACGCCATGCGGTTTGCGGGGCCGGAGATGGCGCGGTACTGGAACCATGGGCACCCTGACGGATTCTTTGACCGCATGGCGCGTTGGGCGCTGGGGGCCATTCTTGCCAATGCGCAGGAGCCCATGCTGCCGTTCGAGCTGCCCTGCCTGGGCTTTGCGCCGCTGGAGGGCATGGAGGCCATGCTGGCAACGGCTGCGCCGCCCCGGCCGTTGCCGGACCATGTGCAGGAAGCCATAGACAGGCAGGCCTGGCAGGAGGCGGCCGAGTGCCAGCGGCACTACTACGAGCGCCGCCGCCGTGACCTGATGGCGCGGCACGACTGAGGCGGGCGTCAAATGCCACTCCTTTGCCCCAGGAGTGGCCAGCGGCTGGCCGGGCAGTGATCCGGACAGTAGCCCGGGCAGGGACAATGGCGCATATAGCGAGACTCCCATGAAGTTGAACCTGCTCACCCTGGCCGAAAGTGACCTGGCCGCGCTGCCTGAAGGCGTGTGCATTCGCTGCCTGACCCACCCCATCACCGAGATGTTCATGGCCCTGTTACCTGCGGTTGAGATCAATGGCAGCAGCAAGATTGCCGTGGTTCTTGGCCCCCAGGGCGAAGCGGAGGCGTTCGACAACGTTCTTGGAGTGACTGCGGTTTTTGTTGAGGATTTCGACTTTGCGCATTTTCTGGCGCAGGACCGCGCTGCCCAGAACCAGCAGTTGCTGGAGCTCCTGCGCCAGTGCCTGATGGACATCGCCCATCGCAAGGGACCGAACCTGCAAGCCGTGCAGGCCATCAACGCGGCAGCGGATGCGGTGGTGCAGCGCCAATTCCAGCTGACGCTGCCCATCAAGAAGCTGGGCAAGCGCAGCAAGGACAGAAAGTCCCGGGTGGAAGTGTTCCGGCGCCTTGATTCCGCAGTGGGTGAAGCCTGGTATTGCGAAGTGACCAGGGCAGGCCAGAGCACCCCGCAAAGGCTGTGGATGAGCGATGTGCCCGGCTTCATTGACCGCCGCGACTCTTTCAAGACCGCCGAGATCAGCGGCAACAGCTACATCGCCAAGAGCCGCCTGGGCCGGGTGGTCTTCGAGACTCCGCTGGCGTAGCGCCACATTGCCCCGGCCATTTCCTTTGCTGGGGGGCGCTCAGGGCAAATCGATCTTCAGCCCGCGCGCGGTCTGCACGGCCACGTAATGCGCATGCTTCAGGGCCCCGGCAAGCTCTGGATCGGTCTCGTCGAACTCCTTGACCGCAACGCTGCCGATGGTGATCTGGTGCAGCCTGGAGCGATCCAGGCTCCGGTCCAGCAGCACCGCACGCACGTATTGCAGCTGCTGCGCCAAGTGTTGGAAGACATCGTGCCCTGGCAGGGCCAGGGCACGTTGGGCCACCAGCGCCAGGGCGCGATCGATGTATTCAAGGGGCGTCAATGGGATTCAACCGGTTCATGGAGTGGCTGCAGAGCATGCCAGAGCGCCGCGGGCCCGAGAGAGGGGGCCGCTGGAGCCAGGGGCTCCAGGGGCTCCAGGCTCCCCTGGCCTCACCCGGTGGCTCTCAGAAATTGTCCCAGTCGTCATCGGCCGTGGAGGCCATGGCGACGGGCTTGGCGGCGGCCGTTTTTGCCAGGGCGGCCGATGCTGCGGGCTTGGCCGCGGCAGCGCTGGGCGCCAGCGCCGGGGCACGGTGGATTGCGGCGCTGGTGGTTTGCGTGGCGCTCGCTGCGCGGGCCGCAGTCTGCAGCGGCGCACCATTGCCACCCGGCAGCCTGAAGACCGAGACCACGCGCACCAGTTGATCGGACTGGTGGCGCAGGCCTGCGGCGGCGCCGGCCATTTCCTCGACCAGGGCGGCGTTCTTCTGCGTGGTCTGGTCGATGTGGGTGATGGCCTCGGCCACCTGGGCCACGCCGTTGTTCTGCTCGGCGCTGGCGTGGCTGATGTCCGATATCAGCTGGGTGACCTTGCGGATTTCCGCCATGGCCTGCTCCATGGTTTCTCCGGCAAACGCGGCCTCCTGGTTGCCGGTGTGGATTTCGGCCACGCTGTGGCTGATGAGCTGCTTGATTTCCTTGGCGGCCTCGGCGCTGCGGCCTGCCAGGGCGCGCACTTCCTCGGCCACCACGGCAAAGCCCCGGCCATGCTCGCCCGCGCGGGCCGCTTCCACGGCGGCGTTGAGGGCGAGGATGTTGGTCTGGAAGGCAATGGAGTCGATGACGCCGATGATGTCGGCGATCTTCTTGCTGCTGGCGTCTATGCCCTGCATGGTCTGCACGACCTTGCGCACGGCCTGCCCGCCTTCGGTGACGACGCGCTGGGCCTCGCGCGTGATGCGGTCGGCCGATTGCGCGTGGTCTGCGTTGTGGGCCACGGTGGAGCCCAGCTCTTCCATGGCGGCGGCGGTCTGCTCCAGCGCGCTGGCTTCGCTTTCGGTGCGGGCGGCCAGGTCCTGGTTGCCCTGGGCGATTTCCGCGCTGGCCAGGGCCACGCTGTGGGCCTGTTCGTTCACGCTGCCGACCACGCGCGTCAGGCCCGTGCTGGTGGTGTTCATGGCTTCCAGCAGGTGGCCGATTTCATCCTGGCGGTCGCTGGCGATGCGCACGGTCAGGTCGCCATCGGCAATGGCGTAGGCCATGTGGCTGGCCTGCTTCAAGGGACGCACGATCATTCGGCGGATGAGCCAGAACCATGCCGCCGACAGCAGCAGCACGGCGCCCAGGCCCATGAGGGCGAACTGCAGGATCAGGCTGCGGGTTTCGGACACGGCTTCGTCCACGTAGGCGCTGGTGGCAATGACCCAGTTCCACGGTGCATAGTGGCCGAAGACGACCAGCTTGTCGCGGGCCTGGGTTTCGCCCGGATTGGTCCAGGGATAGGCCATGCTGCCCTGCTTGCGGTCCAGCATGTCGCGGATGAAGAAGCGGCCATTGCCGTCCTTGGAATCGCTCATGTTCTGGCCTTCCAGGGCGGGATGCACGACCAGTTGGCCGCGCTGGGGGCCGTCTTCGGCATTGAGCACGTAGTAGTAGCCGGTCTGGCCCACCTTGAGCGCGCGGATGGAGTCCTTGAAGTGCTCCAGCAGTTGCGAGAAGTCCTGGCCCACGAAGGCAATGCCCACGGTGGCGCCGGAGGCGTCCTTGAGCGGGCGGTATTGCGTCATGTACTGGCGGCCGAACAGGTGGGCCAGGCCCATGTAGCTTTGGCCGGCCTGGATGGCGGCGTAGGCGGGATGGGCGCGGTCCAGCCGGCTGCCCAGCACGGCCGCGCTCTGGTCGCCTTTCTCGTTCTTGAGCGTGGTGGCAATGCGCACGAAGTCGCCCTGCCCCTGGGCCGCAAACACGGTGGCCACGGCGCCGGTGCTGCGCGTGAAGGCCTGCAGGTGCGCATCGTTGCCGTTGAGCGGCTGGCCGTCCAGGCTGAGCACGGGTTCGCCGCCGCTGGTGTCCAGGCTGAGGGTTCCCTGCAGGCTGCGCGCCAGGCTGTCGGCCAGGAACTGGGTGCGCTGGCGCAGTTCCTTGTCGGTGGACTCGACGAAGTTGTGCAGCACCTGGATGCCCTGCTGCATCTCGTTGTGCATTTTCTTCTGCAGGGACTTGCTCACATCCCAGGCAATGCCCAGCACCAGCAGGGCCAGGATGCCGGCGACCCAGACAAAATTGGTGAGTGACAGCTTTGCGCCCAATCCTTGGCGGCGCCAGAAACGTTGACCGATGTGCATTGATGCATCTCCTGTGCGGCGTTGTGCGCCGCTGTTGTGCGCGCACAGGCGGGGAATGCCTGCGTGCCAAGCCATGCTGACCAAAGTCAAGCCCTGGTGATTCATGGGCCGAAGCGTATCGACGCTGCCGCAAGCGGGATTTGAGATGGGTCAAGAAAGTAACCAAGTGTTGCAGCAGCAGCGCCAGGCCGCCGCCTCCGGCTTCGGCCGGGTGCGTGGACAATTCCGACTCCACCGCTTTGCCTGCCGTGCCCCATGTCCAATGCCCGCCTCCCCTCCTTCCGGTTCCTGATCGGCTTCGAGGCCGCAGCCCGCCTGGGCAATTACTCGCGCGCGGCAGAGGAGCTGTGCATTTCCCAATCCGCCGTGAGCCACCAGATTGCGCAGCTGGAGCAGCAGTTGGGCCAGCCGCTGTTCCGCCGCAAGGGGCGCGGCGTGGAGCTGACGGTGGCGGGCCGGCTGCTGCTGGACAGCGTGGGCAAGTCGCTGGACCAGATCCGCCACGGGCTCAGCCGCATCGAGACCTACATGGACGACAGCCTGGTCACCATCGTCTGCCCCGCCCCCGTGGCCAGCGGCTGGCTGCAACCGCGCCTGGACGGCCTGCTGCAGCGCCACCCGCAGCTGTGCCCCATCGTCTCCACCGACGAGACGGCGCGCTACATCGACGAGCTGGATGTGGACATAGCCATCACCCGCGAGCCGCTGCGGCAGACCGATGTGCTGCAGGTGCCGCTGCTGGCGGACGAGCTGGTGGCCGTGCGCGCCCCCGGGCCGCACACAGGCGCCGGCCTGCTGTGCCTGGAGGAAGACCTGACCAGCGACCGTACAGGCCCCTTCATCCGCCAGCACCTGGGCCGGCTGCGCAAGACCGCCATCTACGACGACGCACGCCTGCTGCTGGACGCGGCGCTGCGCGGGCGCGGCTGCGCCGTGGTGTCACGCCTGCTGGCGGACGAGTCCTTGGCCACGGGCCGGCTGCAATTGGTGGAAGGCATTCCGCCCTTCGCGCTGGGCCGCCTGTGGATGTCGCGCACAGAGGGCGAGCCGCGCATGGCGCTGGTGCGCGAAGTGTTTGACTACCTTGTGGGGCAGGCGGTGCCGCTTGCCAAATCATGAACTGGGTTGATTGATTGCGGCAAAAGATATCAATTTTCAGAATGAATACGGGCTCGGACAATCGCAGCATTCCCCCAAGAACCTGCTGAAGACACCATGCCTTACGCACTTTCCCGCCGCTGCCTGCTGAACTGCCTGGGCCTGTCGCCCGTGGCGGCCCTGGCCCGCACCGCCGCCGCCCGCTCCACGGCAGCCCGTGCCGAAGGCAGCCGCCAGGACCCGGACAGCCTGGAGACCTGGCACATGCCCGACGAGGGCGAGCCGCACCAGTCCACCTGGATGTCCTTCGGCCCCAGCGAAAGGGTCTGGGGCCGCCGCCTGCTGGAGCCCGCACGCGAGCATCTGGCCGGCATTGCGCGCGCCATTGCCGCCTTCGAGCCCGTGAACATGCTGGTGCGCGAGCGCGACTACGACCTGGCCGCGCGCCTGTGCGGCAACCGCGTGCAGCTGCATGTGCAGCCCGTGGACGACCTCTGGATGCGCGACACCGGGCCGGTCTTCGTGCGCAAGCCGGGCAGCGGCACTGGCAGCAGCAAGGGCGAACTGGCGGGCGTGGATTTCAACTTCAACGGCTGGGGCGACAAGCAGGCGCATGACAACGATGCCGAGGTGGCGGGCTTTGTCACCGAAGCCGCCAACGTGCGCTACCTGGAGACCGAGCTGGTGCTGGAGGGCGGCGGCATCGAGGTGGACGGCCAGGGCACGGCCCTCATCACCGAAAGCTGCGTGCTCAACCCCAACCGCAACCCGGGCCTGACCAAGGCCGCCTGCGAGGCGGAACTCAAGCGCCTGCTGGGCCTGCGCAAGATCATCTGGCTGCCCGGCATTGCGGGACGCGACATCACGGACGGGCACACCGACTTCTATGCGCGCTTTGCCTCGCCCGGCGTGGTGGTGGCGGGCCTGGACGACGACCCGGACTCCTACGACTACGCCGTCACGCGGCGCCATCTGGACATACTGCGCCAGGCCACCGATGCGCGCGGGCAAAGGCTCAGCGTGCAGGTGCTCAAGGGCCCCTCTTCGGTGCGCAGCAAGCTGGAGTCCAGGGAATTCGCAGCTGGCTACATCAACTTCTATGTCTGCAACGGCGCCGTGATCGCCCCGCAGTTTGGCGATGCCCGCGCGGACGCCAACGCCCGCGCCCTGCTGCGCGAGCTGTTTCCCCGCCGCGAGGTGGTGCAGCTGGACATCGATGCGATTGCCGCCGGGGGCGGCGGCATCCACTGCACCACGCAGCAGCAGCCGCGTTGATGCCGGACTGAACAACCGAAACGCCGTGCCCCGGTCAACCCAGGGCACGGCGTTGCTTTTTGAAGACCGCGCGGTGATCGTCAGGCCGGCAGCCAGCGCAGCCAACTCGGCCGCCAGGTCAGCGTGAAGGCAATGGCCAGGGCAGCGGCTGCCAGCGTCATGATCCAGACCAGGGAGGCCATGGAGGCATGGTCCACCGCCAGGCACAGGCCCAGCGAGGCGGCCAGCCCCGAGGCGCCCAGCCAGCGCAGCAGCCTGACCTTGCCATCGGGCTGGGGCGTGTCGCCGTGCACCTGCTCCCAGTGCACGTCCTTGGCCAGCGCAAACCAGCCCATGCCCAGCAGCGAGGCGGCAAAGGCGGCGGCCAGCAGCAGTGCGTCCATCAGTCCCTCAGACATGGGCCACCTCCGCGGCGCGCGAGGGCATGGCGGGCACGGCGCGCGTCTTGAGCTTGCGCGCCACCACCACGGCCAGCACGGCGCTGGCCAGCATGAACAGGTCCACGCCGGCCACTGGCCAGTAGCCCGCGCCCAGGGTCTTGAGCAGGTGGTCGCCCGTGGTCAGCCAGTTCAGCAGCACGGCGGCGACGGCCATGGCGGCCACGGCCCAGCACTGCTCGCGCCAGGCGGGATTGGGCAGGCCCCGGGCCACGGGGGCGCTGCGCACAAAGGCATGCGCCATGGCCAGCAGCCAGGCGGCCCAGAAGAAATAGCGCTCCATGTCGCCCCGGCCCGGCCAGCCCTGGGGCATGGCCTCGGGCAGCAGGCGGTTGGCGATCAGCATGCCCAGCGTAGCCACCAGCATGCCGGTGACCGTGGTGACGGCCAGGGCATCGACCACGCGCGCGCCCTGCACGCCCTGTCTGGCGTGCTGCTTCTTGCGCTTTTCCACGAAGAAGACAAAGCCGGTGGCAATGCACACGCAGCCGGCCAGGCCGCCCAGCACGTACAGCCAGCGCAGCAGCCAGTGGCGGAAGTGCTGCAGGTGCAGGCCGGTCAGGAAGGTGTTGAGGCTGTCCACGGCCGTGCGCGGCGGGTCTTCGCGCAGCAGGGCGCCGGTGCTGGCCTTGAAGTGGATGCCCTCGCCCGTGAGCGCGATGCGGTCGGTGCCGGCGCGGTAGACGCTGACATAGCCATTGGCATCGCCCACATGGGTGACGGACAGGAAGCCCACGTCGCCGGCCATGCCCCTGGCGGCCCAGCGGCGCTGCGCCTCGGCCACCATGGCGTCCACCGAGGCCACGGGCGCGGCCACGCCGGCGCGGTCGTGCGGCAGGCCGGTTTCCTCGGCCTCCATCTTCTCGTGCAACTCGTGCAGGGGCTCCAGCTGGGTATGGGTGATGGGAAAGTAGATGCCCGCAAAGATCACCAAGCCCGTGAAGGCGAAGAAGAAGTGGAAGGGCAGCGCCACCACGCCCGTCATGTTGTGCAGGTCCAGCACGCTGCGCTGCGTGGCCTTCTTCGGACGGAAGGTGAACAGCTCGCGGAAGATCTTGCGGTGCATGACCACGCCGCTGACCAGGGCCACCAGCATGATGAGTGCGGCAAAGCCCACGATCCAGTAGCCCAGGCCCATCCAGTTGAGCGTCAGGCTGTAGTGCAGCGGGTAGAAGAACTGGCTGCCGATCTTGAGGTGGTCGTCCGGCAGGGACTCGCCATTGCGCGGGTCGATGGTGCGCATGGCCCAGATCAGGGTCTCGGGTTTTTTGGCGTTGGCCACCTCGTAGCCGGCGAACAGGCCCAGCACCGGGTCGCGGTGCGTGGTGTAGGCGCCCCAGCGCTGGGGCGTGTCGAAGCGCTCGGGCAGCGGGCCGTTGACCTCGCCGCGCATGGCCTCGCGCGCCTGGGCGTTGGGCTGCATGGACTCGAAGACCGGCTTGAGGATCTGGTCGTACGAGGGCATGGGCGTGGGCTCGAAGCGCGAGGCCGGAATGGCCCAGCGGTCGATCTCGCGGTCGAACACCGACAGCGCGCCAAAGAAGAAGACGACCATCAGCACAAAACCGAGCACCAGCCCGAACCAGGTGTGCAGCCAGGCCATGGAAAGGCGGAAATTCTGGAACATGGGAAGCGATCTCCGGATCAGGGCAGCAGCATCTGCTGCAGCAGCGATGCGCAGCCGGTCATGACCATGCCGCCACCGGCCAGCACGGCCCAGACGCGCGGGAGGCTCTGGGCGGCAAAGGCCCAGAGGAACACCGTCAGAAACACCAGGAAGCCGAGGATGTAGCCCAGATGCTCGGCATCGTGGAACTCCATTCCGGCGGCAAACATCAGCACCACGCCCAGGGCGATGAAGCCCCAGGTGAAGGCATAGCCGCCAAAGATGGCGGCCGCAATGCGAACCAAAATAGTTTTCATTTACACAGAAAAATACAGTTGTGCACCAAGTTCTCGGGGCGCATTATCCCCGAGGGTTGTCAAAATCTGTAATCGGCTGTGGTCTGTGGCGCCTGTCTCTGCGTGGCGCTTCTAGGCACCCTGGCCAGCCGCCTGCGCCTTGGCCTGCGGCGCCGAAGGCTTGAGCGTGGGCGGCGCGAACTGGAAGGTGTGGGCGCTGGCGCCCGGCCAGTAGAGCTTGAACACGCTGTGCTGCTTGTCCAGCGGCCCCAGCAGCGCGCCGGGCTCCACGCGCAGGACCAGGTTGGCCAGCTGCCGCACCTCGGTGTCCGAGATGCGCCGCACGATGTGGTGGGCCGTGATGTCGCAAGGGTGCTCCAGGCCTGCGGCCTGCACCAGTTCCTGCAGCGCATGCAGGGTCTTGTCATGGAAATTGGCCACGCGCGTGGCCTTGTCGGGCACGACCAGGGCCTTCTGGCGCGCCGCGTCCTGCGTGGCCACGCCCGTGGGGCAGTGGCCGGTGTGGCAGTTCTGCGCCTGGATGCAGCCCAGGGCCATCATGAAGCCGCGCCCGGCATTGCACCAGTCGGCGCCCAGCGCCATCATGCGCGCGATGTCGAAGGCCGTGATCACCTTGCCGGCCGCGCCGATCTTGATGCGGTGGCGCAGGCCCACGCCGATCAGCGTGTTGTGCACCAGCAGCAGCCCTTCCTGCAGCGGCACGCCCACGTGGTCGGTGAACTCCACCGGCGCCGCGCCCGTGCCGCCCTCGGCGCCATCGACCACGATGAAGTCCGGCGTGATGCCCGTCTCCTGCATGGCCTTGACGATGGCGAACCACTCCCAGGGATGGCCCACGCAGAACTTGAAGCCCGTGGGCTTGCCGCCCGACTTCTCGCGCAGCCGGGCGATGAAATGCATCATCTCCACGGGTGTCCTGAAGGCGCTGTGGCTGGACGGGCTGATGCAGTCCACGCCCACGGGCACGCCGCGCGCGGCCGCTATCTCGGGCGTGACCTTGGCGCCCAGCAGCATGCCGCCGTGGCCGGGCTTGGCGCCCTGGCTGAGCTTGAGCTCAATCATCTTGACCTGTGGGTCACAGGCATTGGCGCTGAATTTTTCGGCGTTGAATGTGCCATCATCGTTGCGGCACCCAAAATATCCCGAGCCGATTTCCCAGATCAGATCCCCGCCATGCACGCGGTGGTACTGGCTGATGGAGCCCTCGCCCGTGTCATGTGCAAAGCCACCGGCCTTGGCGCCCTGGTTCAGTGCCAGCACGGCATTGGCAGACAGCGCGCCAAAGCTCATGGCCGAGATGTTGAAGACGCTGGCGTGGTAGGGCTGGGTGCAGGCGGCAGCGCCCTCCAGCGGCTGGCCGGGCTGGCCACCAATCCAGGTGCGGAAGTCATGGCTGCCCAACTGGGACGGCTGCATGGAATGGTTGACCCACTCGTAGCCATCCGCACTCACATCCATTTGCGTGCCGAAGGGGCGGCTGTCGGGCTCACCCTTGCTGCGCTGGTAGACCAGGGAGCGCTGGGCACGCGAGAAAGGCAGGTTTTCGTTGTCCGACTCGATGAAGTACTGGCGCATCTCGGGGCGGATGTACTCGAACATAAAGCGCAAATGGCCCAGCACCGGGTAGTTGCGCAAGATCGAGTGGCGGGTCTGGCACAGGTCATACAAGCCCAGCGCGGACAGCGCCAGCAGCACGGCGGCGGCCAGGCCCCACCACAGCGGTGCATAGTTCAGCGCCATTGCCAGGCAGAAAAAACCACCCAGCAGGCACAGCACCAGCGTGGTGTAGCGCACCGGAAAAAGGCCCGCGCTGCGGGAAGAGGGGGAAGCCATAGCTGCTCGAACTCCTGTGTAGGGTGCACGGTCATGGGTGGCCGGCTACACTGCCGGCCTTCGGCTGGCGCGGAAAGCGCGTGCGGCCCATGCCCGGCGGGAAACCAGGTCAGCTGACCTGTCGATGTCTGCGGGGCGATCATAAAAGCCTTTGACGCGCAGGACTTCGCCATGGAAAACCACACACCAACCACCTCGGATAACGAGACCGACACCGCCCAACACGCCCTCAGCAACGAGGAGCTGCAAGAGCTGGACGAGCTGCTGGACAGCCTGCGCGAGCGCTCCGAAGAAGTGCCGCAGTGGGAATTCTGCGACGGCTTTCTGACCGCCGTGGTCTGTACCCGCCGCCCTATCTCCGTGGGCGAATGGCTGCCCATGCTGCTGGGCGACGGTGAAGACCTGGAAGTGGCCGACGGCCAGCCCCTGCACCAACTGGAAGTGTTTGCCAGCGCCGAGCAGCAAGCCCGTTTCCTGGAGCTGGCGCAGCGCCGCGTGGACGAGATCCGCACCCAGCTGGACACCGAGGTGAAGTCTCTGGCCGATGACACTGCTTTCCAGCCCGAAGTGCTGGATACGCGCGGCGCCATCCTGATGCTGCCCGAGGCCGAGCGCAAGGAAGTCGAAGACGAGGAAGTGCCCTCCTTCGCCCAGGTCTGGGCATTGGGCTTTATGTTCGTGGTGGAGAACTGGGCCGAGGAATGGGCCGCTCCCCGTGACAAGGAAGCCGCCCAGTGGCTGGATGCCGCCATGGAATTCGTGGTCGATCTGACCGAAGACGACACTGGCGAGCCCGAATTGAATCTGTACGACGAAGCCGGCCCGGCCTCCACCAGCCAGGAGCGTGTGGATGCATTTGGCGAAGCCGTCTGGGCCGTCTATGACCTGCGCCAGCTGTGGCGCAGCATGGGCCCGCGCGTGGAGGCCGTGGTCAAGGGCGAACAGCCCGGCCGCAACGACCCCTGCAGCTGCGGCAGCGGCAAGAAGTTCAAGAAGTGCCACGGCGCCTGAGCGCCGCAATCACAGGTTTTGCCAACGGGGCTCCAGGCCATGAAGCACATCGGTGAACGCATACGCGCCCGCCGCGCCGAACTGGGCATGACCCAGGGCCGGCTGGCCGAGGCGGCGGGCATCACGGCCTCGGCCGTGTCGCAGATCGAATCGGGGGCCATCCGCACCCTCAAGAACGACACCCTGGCCCGCGTGGCCCTGGCGCTGCAGACCACGGCGCTGGAGCTGACGGCCGGTCTGGAAGACGACAACGCGCCGCTGCCCGTGGACGAGCAGCGCCTGCTGGAAAGCTACCGCGCCCTGCCTGCACCGCTGCAGGAGATCGCGCACCGGCTCATAAAAGCCTTGCGCTGATCAGCGCATTGAGGCGCTTCAGGGCATGGACCATGGTGGCCTGGCGCACGGCGGCGCGGTCGCCGTCAAAGCGCAGGCATTCGCTGTGCGTGCTGCCGTATACGCTCCAGCCGAACCAGACCGTGCCCACGGGCTTGGCGGCGCTGCCGCCGCCCGGCCCGGCCACGCCTGTCACGGCCACGCTGCACTGCGCGCGTGAATGGGCGACGGCGCCCTCGGCCATGGCGCGCGCCACGGGCTCGCTCACGGCGCCGTGCTCGGCGATCAGCGCCTCGTGCACGCCCAGCAGGTCGTGCTTGGCCGCGTTGGAGTAGCTCACAAAGCCGCGCTCGAACCATTCGCTGGACCCGGCGCGGTCCGTGCAGGCCGCGGCGATCATGCCGCCCGTGCAGCTTTCTGCCGTGGCCAGCATCCAGCCGCGCTGCAGCAGCAGCGCTGCCAGGGTCTCGACGAGTTCGTTGGATGCGCTCATGCCAGCTCCTTCAGCCCATGAAATGCCGCCACAGTGCGATGACCAGCAGCGTGCAGAAGGCCGCAACCAGGTCATCGAACATGATCCCCCAGCCGCCGCGCCAGCCGAAGCCCTTGAAACACCGGTCCGCCCATTTGACGGGCTGGGGCTTGGCGGCGTCGAAGAAGCGGAACAGCGCGAAGGCGATGAGCTGGCCCCAGAAGCCCGTGGGCATGACCAGCCACAGCACCAGCCAGAAGGCCACGATCTCGTCCCAGACCAGGTTGCCGGGGTCGGCCACGCGCATGTGGCGCGCCGTGACCGTGCAGGCCCACCAGCCCAGTGGAATGCTGCCCGCGATCAGCAGGCCGATCTGCTGGGGCGTGAACCAGTGCTGCAGCAGCAGGAAGGACAGCCAGGCCCACAGCGTGCCCACGGTGCCGGGCGCGATGCGCCCCAGGCCCGAACCCAGCCCCATGGCGATGAAGTGGGCCGGGTGGGACATCATGAATTCCAGCGTGGGGCGCGCCATGCCGCCCGGCGGCGGCTTTGCCGTGGAAAAGCCAGTCGGGTCAGGGGTGCCGGAAACCTCCGGCCGCAGCGGCGCGTCACTCATGCCGTGATCATAAGCGGCGCCCCCGGGCGTCCAGGGGCGCCCGGGGGCGCCTTACTGGCGTTCCTCGACCTGCAGATCCTGCGGATGGCGGATCTGGTGGCGGGCCTCGAAGCTGGCGCTGGCGCCGGCCGCCAGCGTCTGCTGCCAGGCGACCATGCCGTTGCGGTCGTTCCAGCGCGTGGTGGCTGGCTGCGGGTTGTATTGGGACTGTACGCGGATCTGGTCGTTGCGCGAGACGGGTGCCGCGTCCACCACCTGCAGCTCGATGGCGCGGTCATGGCGGTTGTCCACCTGGAAGCGCCGCGTGACCTGGCGCTCGGTGCTGCTGCTGAGCAGGCCGCCGCTGCCCGTGGCCGAGTCCACGGGCAGGTTGCGCACCACCACCTTGTCGTCGCGCCCGAAGGACAGGCCCTGGGCCAGCGCAGCGGCGTTGCCGAAGTCCAGCCGGCCCTGGCCGGCAAAGGCGCCATCGCGGAACAGGGCCACGGGGCCTGCGGGCCACACGCCCGCCGGCACGGCCAACTGGGCCACCAGGTAGGCGGCCTCTTCCACGGCGGGCGCCGTGCGCGTGATCAGGGTGGCCGGCAGGGTCTGCGCGCCCAGGGCCAGGGTCACGCGTTCGCTGCTGGAGGGCACGCTGATGCGGTAGGGCACGGAGAACTGCGTGGCGTAGGCGGTATTGATGCTGGATACATCGAGCACCGGCAGTTCGGGCGCGTCGGCCGCCGCGGACTTGCGCGAGCGCTCCATCATCATTGGAGCAGGGGCTGCCGGTGCCGCCGCCGCTGCAACTGCCACGGGGCGCGGCCGCTCCACATCGAGGATCCAGGGATTGGGCAGGCGGCCCTGCGTGCTGCGCGATGGCTGGCCCGTGGACAGCAGCAGCTGCACCTGGCTCCAGTCCTCGCCGCTGTTCTGGGCCACCAGGGCCAGGCGTTCGATGGCCACCGTGCCCTTGGCCGGGTCCAGCTGGGCGCGGTAGGTGGGCTGCCAGCTCGGGCCGCGCACCTGGTAGGTGAGCTGCACATTGGCATCGGCCGGGCTGGCCAGTTGCACGGTGACCTTCATGACCTGGGCATTGCCCGCGCCCGTGCGGTCGCGCTCCAGCTGCAGCGGCCTGAGCTGCTCCTGCAGCGCCTGCTTTTGCCGCAGGATCTGGTGGGCGCGCAGCGTGTTGCCGCGGCTGGTGCTGCGCAGCGCCTCGGTGGCGGCGCCCAGCTGGCTGGCGGCGGGCAGGGCAGGGGCCTTGGCGTCATCGCCGGGCTTGGCCAGGCCTTGCAGGTAGTCGCCCACGAGCTTGGCGGCGGACTCGTCGGCCTCCAGCGCGGCCAGTTGGTCTTCCAGCGTGCGGATCTGCTGCTCCAGCGGGCTGGCGCAGGCCTTGGAGGCCAGTTCGCGCGGCTGCAGCTGCAGCTTGTAGTCGCCCAGGCGCACGCCGGCATCGGCGCTGACCTGCAGGCTCTGCGGGTCGATGGAGCCGGGCAGACATTCGAACACCAGCTGGCGCGTGGCGGCCGTGATGCGCGCCGTGCGCTCCACCGATGCCACGCCCGGATACAGGGTGACGCGTGCGATGGGCGCGCGGGCGATGGTGGCTTCCTGGGCTGGTGCCTGGGCCTGGACCGGGGTGCCTGCCAGCAGGAAGCAGGCGGCGGCCAGGACAGAGAGGGCGGGCAGGGCGGAGCGTTGAACCATGGGCAGTCCTTCTCGGATGAAAGTGGTCGGGCGCGGCGTCAGGCCGCGGCGAAGTGGTCGAACGAGGTCCAACGGGGCGCCATGGCCGCACCGTCCGGGCCGATCAGCCGCAGGCCGGGCGGGGCCTCGATGCAGCCTATGCGCGTCACGCGCGTGGCGCTGTCGCGGCCTGCGGCCTGCACGGCATCGCGCCGGTCGGCCGGGGCCGTGAAGCACAGCTCGTAGTCGTCGCCGCCGGACAGGGTGCACTGGTGCAGCAGGTCGATGGCCAGGGGCGTGTGCCGGCCGGCATCGAGCAGCGGCGTGACCAGGCGCGTGTCCAGGCTGGCGCCCACGCGGGATTGTTCGAGGATATGGCCCAGGTCGCCCAGCAGGCCGTCGCTCACATCCAGCGCGCTGCTGGCAATGCCGCGCAGCGCCTGGCCCAGGGCTACGCGCGGCGTGGGCGCTTCCAGGCGCTGGCGCGCGGCGGCCAGCGTGCCGGGGGGCAGGGTGGTGTGGCCCAGCAGGGCTTCCAGCGCCAGGCGGGCATCGCCCAGGCTGCCGCTGACCCAGATGTCGTCGCCCGCGCGCGCGCCGCTGCGCAGCAGGGCCTGGCCGGGCGGCACCTCGCCGAAGACGGTGATGCAGATGTTCAAGGGCCCCTGGGTGGTGTCGCCGCCGACCAGCTCGCAGCCGTGGGCGTCGGCCAGCGCCAGCAGGCCGCCTGCGAAGGCCTCGGTCCAGGCTGCATCGGCGCGCGGCAGGGACAGGGCCAGGGTGAAGGCCAGCGGGCGCGCGCCGCAGGCCGCCAGGTCGGACAGGTTCACGGCCAGGGATTTGTGGCCCAGCAGGCGCGGGTCCACGTCGGCGAAGAAATGCCGGCCCTCGACCAGCATGTCGCTGGAGACGGCCAGCTGCATGCCCGGCGCCGGGGCGAGCAGGGCGCAGTCATCGCCCACGCCCAGGGCGGCGCGGCGCACGGGGCGCTGGAAGAAGCGGCGGATCAGGTCGAATTCACCCACGGTGGCGGCTTTCGGAGGTGGTTGGCGATCGGGCTATTGTGCTGCGAGGTGTGTGCTGTCTTGTTCATGCGGCCTCGCCCGCGCCGGGCCGGTGCTCCAGCGCCAGCGCGTGAAAGGCCTGGGCGGCCGGCGACAGGCTGCGCTGGCGCCTGCGCACCAGGTACAGGTCGCGCTGGCGGTCGGCATCGGCCAGCGGGCGCGTCACCAGGCCGGGCTGCACGAAGTGGAACAGCGCCAGGGCCGGCACCACGCTGATGCCCAGGCCCGCGCGCACCATGCCCATCACGGTGGCCAGGTGCTCCACCTCCAGCAAGGTGTTGAGCGGCGGCGCCTGCTCCTGCGATTCCAGGTACTGGCGCACGCTGCTGTGGCGGGCGAGCTGGATGAAGGGCTGGTCCCGCAGGTCGGCCATGCGCGGCGCGGGCAGGGCCGCCAGCGCATGGTCGGCGCGGCAGACCAGGTGCAGCCGGTCGGCGCAGAACCATTCGGCCTGCAGCTCCTCGGTGTCGGCGCGGATGGCGGCCAGCGCCAGGTCGGCCTGGCCCGAGGCCACCTGGGCGATGCAGGATTCGGACAGCAGGTCCGACACCTGCAGCTGTATGCCCGGATGGCGCGCATGGAACAGCGCCAGCACGGGCGGCAGCCAGGCCGCCGCCAGCGAGGGCAGCAGGGCAATGGACACGCGCCCGCGCTGCAGCGCCGCCGCCTCGCGCAGGCCGTGCACGGCATCGCCCAGGTCGGCGCGTATGCGCTGCGCGGCATCGAGGAACTGCGCCCCCTCCTGCGTCAGCGCCACATGGCGCGTGCTGCGGTCGAACAGCCGCACGCCCACGCCGTCTTCCAGCCCCTTGATCAGGGCACTGAAAGCCGGCTGCGACAGATGGCAGCGCTGCGCGGCCAGCGTGAAGCTGCTGAGCTGGGCCAGGGCGATGAAGGCATCGAGCTGGCGGGAGGAGATATTCATCGGCTTTTTGGATGAGTTGATCCGAATAATCGATTTCACAGATTAGCAGCAGCTGCCTACATTGGCTCTCATGGACAACCTGGAACCCTCTCTTGCCCCGGACAGGCCCCCGCTGTGGGTGGGCTGCGCAGCCGGCTTCTCGGGCGACCGCACCGATGCCGCCGCGCCCGTGGTGCGCGCGCTGGCGGCCAGCGGCCAGAGCGCCTGCCTGATCTTCGAGACCCTGGCCGAGCGCACGCTGGCCCTTGCCCAGCTCGCGCGGCGCGAGCAGCCCGACGCGGGCTATGAACCCTTGCTCGAGGACCTGCTGGAGCCCGTGCTGGCCGACTGCCTGGCGCATGGCATTCGCATCGTCAGCAACTTCGGTGCGGCGAATCCCGAAGGCGCGGCGCGCTGCATCCAGCGGCTGGCGCAGCGCCTGGGCCTGCGCGCGCCGCGCATCGCCGTGGTGCATGGCGACGATGTCAGCGGCCGCGCGTACCGCGAGGCGCTGCGCGCCGCGCTGGGCACGGAGTTTCCCGAGGATGCGCTGGTCAGCGCCAACGCCTACATCGGCGCCCGCGCAATTGCCGAGGCCCTGCAGGCCGGCGCCGAGATCGTGGTGGCCGGCCGCGTGTCCGACCCCTCGCTGACCCTGGGTCCGGCCATGGCGCATTTCGGCTGGGCCTGGGACGACTGGGACCGCCTGGCGCGCGCCACCATGGCCGGCCACCTGCTGGAATGCGGCGCCCAGGTCACGGGCGGCTACTTTGCCGATCCGGGCTTCAAGGATGTGCAGGGCCTGGCGCGGCTGGGCTATCCCATCGCCATCATCGAGCCCTCGGGCGACTGCACCATCACCAAGCCCGAAGGCACGGGCGGCCTGGTCAGCGAGCGCACGGTCAAGGAACAACTGCTGTACGAGGTGCACGACCCGGCCGCCTACCTGACGCCCGACGTGGTGGCCGACCTGTCCGAGGCCGAGGTGCGCCAGGTAGGGCCGGACGCCGTGCGCCTGAGCGGCGTGCGCGGCCATGCGCACAACGGCCACTACAAGGTCAATGTCTGCCATGCCTCGGGCTGGCTGGCCGAGGGCGAGATCTCCTATGCCGGCCCGCGCGCGCTGGAGCGCGCCCGGCTGGCCGGCGAGGTGCTGCGCGAGCGCCTGGGTGGCGAGGCCGCCCGCGACCTGCGCCTGGACTGGATCGGCGTGGCCAGCGTGCTGGGCGACGACGCCGGCCGCTGGCGCGATGCGCAGCCCGCCAGCGCCACAGCACCCCAGGACGTTCGCCTGCGCGCCGCCTGGCTGCGCCCCACGCAGGCCGAGGCGCGGCGCCTGCCGCGCGAGGTCAACGCGCTCTACACCTGCGGGCCGGCCGGCGGCGGCGGCGTGCGCACGGCGCTGCGCGCACGGCTGGGCACGGTGTCCTGCCTGCTGGCGCAGCAGAGCGTCGCCACCGGATGGAAGTGGGCCGAGGAAGATGTCGACAAAGGGGTCGGGAAAGAGGCTGGGGAGCACGCCGCATGAACACACTGCCAACCACCATGCCCGTCACCGTGCCGCTGTACCGCCTGGCGCACGGGCGCACGGGGGACAAGGGCAACCGCTCCAACATCAGCCTCATTGCCTGGAATGCCGCCTGCTGGCCCGTGCTGGTGGAGCAGATCACCGAAGAGCGCGTGGCCGCGCACTTTGCCGCCCGGCGCCCGGCGCGCGTGCAGCGCTTTGTGCTGGAGCGCCTGCAGGCCATGAACTGGGTGCTGGACGCGGTGCTGGACGGCGGCGTCAACGACGCGCTCAACCTCGACAGCCACGGCAAGGCCCTGTCGTACTGGCTGCTGCAGATGCAGGTCCACATACCGGCTTCGCTGCTGCCCCACCTGGCGCCGGAGTAGCCGGCGGGATGCGCCCGTCACACATTCATCACAACAAAGGAGACAGCCATGAACTTTTCGCAGAACTTCCCCCGCCGCCATGCGCTGGTGCTGGCCGCCTGCGCGCTCACAGCCGCTGCAGCACCGGCCCTGGCCCAGGACTATCCGTCCAAGCCCATCACCTTCGTCGTGCCGTTTGCGGCCGGCAGCGCCACCGACCAGCTGGCGCGCGCCCTGGGCCAGGCCGTGACCACGGCCACTAGGCAGGCCGTGGTGGTCGAGAACAAGGGCGGCGCCAGCGGCATGATCGCGGCCCAGCAGGTGGCGCGCTCGGCGGCCGATGGCTACACGGTGCTGATCACCACCAACACCACGCACGCGGCCAACCAGCATCTGTACAAGAAGCTGCCCTATGACGCGGTCAAGGACTTCGCGCCCGTGGCCGGGCTGGGCAAGGGCGGCCAGGTGCTGGTGGTGCGCGCCGATGCGCCGTACAGGAACGTGGGCGATCTGCTGGCGGCGGCGAAGAAGCAGCCGGGCAAGCTGTCGTTCGGCAGCGGCAGTTCCTCCAGCCGCGTGGCCGGTGAAATGCTCAAGCAGCTGGCCGGCGTGGACCTGATGCATGTGCCCTACAAGAGCAATCCGCTGGCCATCACCGACCTGCTGGGCGGCCAGATCGACCTGATGATCACCGACACCTCCACCGGCGTGCCCCAGGTCAAGTCGGGCAAGCTGCGCGCCCTGGGCTACTCCACCACCAAACGCAGCCCGCAGCTGCCCGAGGTGCCCACGCTGGAGGAGGCCGGCGTCAAGGGCTACGACATGGGCTACTGGTTCGCGGCCTACGCGCCCGCCGGCACGCCCGAGGCCGTGGTGGCCCGTCTGAACCGCTTGCTGTCCGACGCCGTGCACAGCGCGGGCGCCAAGTCCTTCTTCGAGATGTCCGGCTCCGAGGGCTGGACCGCCACGCCCCAGGAGCTGGCCGCCTTCCAGGCGGGCGAGACCCAGAAGTGGGGCCAGGTGATCAAGGCCGCCGGCATCCAGCCCGAGTAGGCCGTTCCCCGCTCTCCCGCTCTCCCGTTCCCTTTTCCGAACCGCCCTAGGCCGCCGCAATGCACGGCGGCCGGGGCGGAGCCTTGCCTGTGCCATGACCCCAAGGAGACAACATGCACATCAGATCCACCCATCCGCTGGCGCTTGCCCTGGCCGCATCCGGCCTGCTGACCGCCTGCGGCGGCAGTGACTCGCCCGCCGGCGCGCAGGCGCCGCGCATGCAACTGAGCATCAGCGCCACCGAGGACTTTGCCGGCAGCTACGGCAGTGTCGGCGCCTACGAGAAAGTGACCGGCGTGCTGCGCGGCGAGCTGGACCCGGCCGACCCGAAGAACGCCGTGATCCAGGATCTGGCGCTGGCGCCCGTCAATGCGCGCGGCATGGTCGAGTACAGCACCGACTTCGTCATGCTCAAGCCCAAGGACATGTCCAAGGCCAGCGGCGTGCTGCGCTATGACGCGCCCAACCGCGGCAACATCCTGACCATGCCCAACCCCACGGCCACGCCCGGCGATGCGGTCTACCTGGAGCGCGGCTATGTGCTGCTGTACTCGGCCTGGCAGGGCGATGTGCCCAAGTCCACGCCCGCGCGCCTGACGGTCACCGTGCCCGTGGCCCGCAACAGGGACGGCAGCAGCATCACGGGCAGCTACCGCACCGAGCTGGTCCCGGCCGCCGCCGTGCCCTCCATGACCCTGCCCGGCGGCGTGTTCAACGGGACCATGATTGCCTACGAGCCCGCCAGCCTGGACAACACGCAGGCCGGCTACTCGCTCACGCGCCGCATCAATGAAACCGATGCGCGCCAGACCGTGCCCCCGGGCGACTGGAAGTTCGCCAGCTGCGATGCCGCCGCCAATCCCTTCCCCGGCACGCCCGCGGCCACCAGCGTCTGCCTGAAGGGCGGGTTCGATCCGCAGTACCTCTACGAGCTGGTCTACGTGGCCAAGGACCCCAAGGTCATGGGCGTGGGCCTGGCGGCGCTGCGCGACACGGTGAGCTTCTTCCGCGCCAAGGCGGCCGACGCCGACGGCAAGGCCAATCCGCTGGCCGGGCGCATCACGCACACCATCGGCCAGGGCACCTCGCAGTCGGGCAATGCCATGAAGACTTTCCTGCACCTGGGCTTCAACCAGGCGCTCGATGGAAGCAAGGTCTTCGACGGCATGTATGCCCACGTGGCCGCGCGCCAGACCAACATCAACACGCGCTTCGCCGTGCCCGGCGGCGGGGGCGGCCTGCGCACCGACCACACGGCCTTCGGACAGACCGCGCCGCGCGGCCTGGACAAGGACTACAGCGATGAGGTCAGCGGCCGCCAGGGCGGCGTGATGAAGCGCTGCGAAGCCAGCAACACCTGCCCCAAGTTCTTCCTGGGCCTGTCGGGCACGGAGTTCTGGCAGCTGCAGGGCTCGCCCGTGCTGACCGATGCCAACGGCCTGCGCGACATCGCCCAGCCCGCCAATGCGCGCATCTACTACTACGCCAGCACCCAGCACGGCGGCGCAGG
This sequence comes from Delftia acidovorans, assembly GCA_031286585.1. Taxonomy (GTDB): domain Bacteria; phylum Pseudomonadota; class Gammaproteobacteria; order Burkholderiales; family Burkholderiaceae_C; genus Comamonas; species Comamonas acidovorans_A. The sequence continues at coordinate 21,452 of JAITUC010000006.1, read as the reverse complement.
CGGCACGGCCAGCATCGGCTATGCGCCCACGCGCAATGTCTATCCGGCCGGCACCGTGGTGCACTTCAACGACACGTTCCGCGCGCTGTTCATCGCGCTGGAGGACTGGGTGGTGCGCGGCACCGAGCCGCCGGCCAGCCAGGTGCCCAAGCTGGCCGACGGCACCCTGGTGCGGCCCGACAAGCTGGTCTTTCCCGCCATGAAGGGCCTGAGCTGGAGCGTGGGCGGCGTGCAGACCGCCATCCCCGAGTTCCGCTACCTGGCGCGCCACAACGGCTTTGCGCTGCTCGACTTCGGCCCGCAGTACGTGCCGCAGGACGAAAGCGGCATTGCCACGCTGCAGCCGCCGCGCGCCACGGGCAAGGACTACGCCATCCTCGTGCCCCAGGTCGATGCGGCCACCGGCCTCACGCGCGCCGGCATCCGCAGCGTGGAGGCGCGGGCGCCGCTGGGCACCAGCATGGAGTTCAACTACGTGGCCACGCCGGGCATCGTGGACCTGTCCAACCTCACGGGCAGCTTCATCCCCTTCCACAGGACGCGCGCGGCGCGGCTGGCGGCCGGCGACGGGCGGCCTTCACTGGAGGAACTGTATGGCGATCAGGCCGGCTACGTGAGCGCCGTCACCGCTGCGGCCCAGGACCTGGTGCGCCAGCGCCTGCTGCTGCAGCGCGACGCCGACGCGCAGATCACCGCCGCGCGTGCGGCGGCGGTGCTGCCTTGATCCTGCGCTGAACGCAGGCCTCAGACGGCCTGGCCGCGAAAGCGCATGGCCGCCTGGCGCGAGACCTCGGCCAGCAGCTGCTCGCTGCGCTGGCGCTCGCGCAGCCAGCGGGCATCGTTGCTGCCGGCGGCCACGTCGCTGCGCAGCAGGTGCAGGGCGGGGGCGGCGCCATGGCGGGCCGCGTAGTCGGCCACGGCGTCCATGGTCTTGAGGATGTGGTCGGCCAGGGGCATGTGCTCGCCCGTGGCCGGGTCCACGTAGACGGCCTCCAGGCCGAAGCGGCAGGCCTGGAAGCGGTTGTAGGTGTAGACCAGGTAGTCGTCCTCCACGGGCGTGAAGGGCTGGGTGTCCAGGAACCAGGCGGCCAGCGCCTGCACATAGCCGGACAGGGCGGCTGCGCGCTCGATGGTCAGCGGCGTGTCGAACACGCGGATCTCGATGGTGCCGAACTCCGGCTTGGGCCGGATGTCCCAGTAGAAGTCCTTCATGCTCTTGACCACGCCCGTGCGCGTCATCTTGTCGAAGTACTGCTCGAACTCGCTCCAGTGCAGCACGCAGGGCGCGCGGCCCGACAGCGGGAAGGCGAACACCGAGTTCAGCCGCGCCGAGTCGAAGGCCGTGTCGTGGCCCTGCACGTAGGGGCTGGAGGCCGACAGCGCAATGAAGTGCGGGATGTAGCGCGACATGCGGTGCAGCATGAGCAGGGCCGCGTCGGCGTCGGGGCAGCCGATGTGCACGTGCTGGCCGAAGATGGTGAACTGCTTGGACAGGTAGCCGTACAGCTGCGACAGCTCCTGGAAGCGCGGCTTGTCGTAGATGCGCCGCTCGTGCCACTGCTGGAAGGGATGGGTGCCGCCGCCCACCACGGCGATGTTGAGCTTGTCGGCGCTCTTGACCAGCGCATCGCGGATCTGGCTGAGCTGGCCCAGCACCTCCGAGGCCGAATGGCAGACGCTGGTGGAGATCTCGATCATGCTGTTCGTCATCTCGGGCACCACGCTGCCGGGCAGCGGGTTCTTGAGCATGAGGCGCAGCATGTCCTCGGCGTAGGGGGCCAGGTCGTAGTCGTGGGTGTTGACCAGCTGCAGTTCCAGCTCCACGCCCAGGGTCAGCGGTTCGGACGAGTTGAAGGCTTCAAGACTCACGTTCATCTCCTGCGGTATTCGAGCGGCTCAGGGGCTTCCAGGGGCGGGAGCTTTCGCCGGAGCGGTAGATGGCCACGGTGGCCAGGGCGGCGCCCAGCACCTCCATCACCAAAATGGTGGGCAGGGCCACGCCAGCGATCTGCGCCCCCAGCTCGGGCGCGGCGGCCACGAACTGCGAGGCGATCAGCAGCGCCACCGACGACATGGGCGCCATGGCGCAGCCCACCCAGAAGGCCTGGCGCCAGTTGGCGCCCGTGCCCACATTGCCCACGGCCACGCCCAGGGTCTTGGCGACCAGGCGCGCCAGGATCACGGCGCCCACCACGCCGGCCACCGGCGCGCTCCAGTCGGCCTGCGCGGCCACGGTGGAGACCAGCACGAACATGAGCATGGTCAGCAGCGAGGCCGCCGTGCCCAGCTGGCGCGGCCAGGCCCAGGGGCGCGGGTTGAACTGCTTGAGCAGGATGCCGCCCAGCAGCGCCGCCAGCGGCGCCGAGCCGCCCAGGTACGAGGCCACGGGCACGCTGGCCGAGATCAGCGTGAGAAAGAGGATGGAGGTGTTCTCGCTGGCCGGGCTCATGAAGCGCAGCGCCAGGCGCATCAAAAGGGCCAGCACCAGGGCCACGGCGACCGAGACGCCCAGCACCACCAGTACCGGCGTGATCGAGGCCACGAAGCCCGCCTTGGGCTGCGTCAGCATGCCGGCCTTGGCGCTGCCCAGGGCCAGCGCATACAGCGTGGACAGGGTGGCCAGCACCAGGCCGCGATCGGTCACGGCGCCTGCGGCACGCATGTCGGCCACCACGCGCGTCAGCACCAGGGGCGAGGCCGCCATGGCCACCAGGGCCAGCGGCCCGGCCACTTCGGGAGCCACGCCCAGCCAGCCCAGCACCAGGGAAACCAGCAGATAGGTCAACGCGGATTCGGCCACGCTTTGCACCAGCACCATGGGGTTGTGGCGGAACCAGCGCAGCGTGATGCGCCCGCCGCATTCGAACAGCACGATGGCCACGCCCAGCTCCAGCAGGAACAATCCCGTGCCCTGCAGCGGCCAGGCGGTGTTGGCGCCGAAGCCGATCAGCCCGGCAATGCCGCCGACCAGCGAGTAGCCGACCACCTTGGGCAGGGCCGCATGGCGCTGGCAGGCGTAGCCCACCATGGTGGCCACGGCCAGCAGCAGGGACCACTGCACCGTGGCCAACCCGGCCGATGGCCGCAGCCACGGTTCCCAGAAGCTCAGCATGTCATTCATAAGCGAGGTCCTTTGCGCGAGCCAGCGGCTCGGAAGCGAAGCTCCGCAGGGCCTTCCCTGCGGCGCGGGCGAACCCGCGTCCCGTGCGCATGGCACGGGGACACTTCGTTGGCGATCCACTGGCGTGCCTGCCGGGCCTCAAGGCCGGGCGGGCATGCCAGCACGTGGGTTCCGCGTGTGTCCCGAGGTCCCGCAGGCTCAGGGGCGGAAGAAACTCAGCGGCGCTGTGCGCAGACGGCGGCGGATGGCCGAATAGATGCGCGAGCGGTCGACTCCGCTGACATTGTGTGCCCTCAGCGCAACGCGGAATGCCAGATAAAAGCTGACAGTGACGTTCAACGCGCCATTGACCGGCAGTAGGGCAACCGCCCACCAGAAGATGTTGGAGTGCAGCACCTCCCAGCCCAGGGCCGCCATGGAGGCACCGATCTGGCCTGCCGACAGCGTGACGTGGCGCACCTCCAGCCCCAGGCCGAAGAAGGCCGCGAACGCCGGCACCAGGCCCAGCATCATGCCCAGCGAGACGTTGGCGGCAAAGCCCGAAATGTTCTTGCGCCAGAAATGTGCCCAGCGGTCGGCGCGCCTGGCGCCCAGCCAGCGCGTGATGCCGGGGTTGTAGCGGATCACCGAGTCCAGCCGGCGCAGCACGAACCAGTTCTCGGCCCAGCCCGCGATCAGGCTGCTGGCGAACAGCAGCACGCCCGTGAAGGCCGCGAACAGCGGCGACAGGCCCAGCAGGCTCAGCGAGTCGAGCACGGCAACCGCATGCGGCGCGTCGATGGGCGTGTGGCCGAACAGCTGGGCATAGCCCAGCGACAGCAGCAGCACCATGGGCAGCACCACCAGCACGTTGCCCAGCACGGCCGCCACCTGCGAGCGCACCAGGTGGGCGACCTCGTCCACGAACTCCTCGATGGCCTCGCTGGCGCGCAGGTCCTTGAGCTTGGCGGCCATGGCCGGGGCCGTCATGGCCGGCTGCTTGGTCGCCACCGTGAAGTGCAGCAACTGGATCAGCACGAAGCTGATGGAGTAGTTGATGCCCGCAGCCAGGCCTCCCCAGAACGCCGACAGCCCCAGCGCATACAGCGCGAACTTCATCAGCGTGGTGAAGGCCATCACGAAGCCGCCGCCGGCGGCCTTGGTGAGCATGGACAGGTATTCGCGGCCGGTGCGCGTAATGTAGTGCTCGCCGGTCTCGGCGCTGCGCTCGGCCACCTTGGCGGCCAGCAGCGAGGTGTTGGTGGACAGCAGCGCGCGCAGGCTGCGCCGCTCTATGCCCACGGACACCAGGTTGGCCAGCAGGTCGGCCGTCTCGGTAGCGCGGTTGTCGGCCACCAGGCAGTCCAGCAGCCGCCTGACGCGCAGAATGCGCGCACGCAGCTGGCGCAGGCGGAATACCAGGCCCACCGAAATCCCTTCGGACTCGAAATGCGCGTAGACCGATGTCACGGCCGCGCGGCAGGCATCCAGGCGCTCGCGCAGCCGGGCCTCGGCCGCATCGCGCCGGTCATTGGTGCGCAGCGCGTGCATCACCTCCACGCGCAGGCTTTCGGCGTCGTGGATCAGGGCGTGGAAGGGCTGGTCGTCGCGCGCCTGCTCGTCCATGCGCAGGCGCAGCTCGGGCGAAAAGCCCGTGGACAGGATCTGCCCCGTGCAATAGGTGATGGAGCCCAGCAGGCTGTTCTGCCAGAAACTGCTGCCCTGGCCCTCGCTGCCATCGGTCAGCAGCAGGGCGATGCGTTCCAGCAGCGGCGCCTCCAGCGCGTGCAGCCAGCGCGCGTCGAATTCGTCGGGCATGGCCAGCATGAACAGCTCGGAGGCATCCACCGTCTCGGGCGTGCTGGGCAGCAGCTTGTAGCGTGCGCGCTCGGACAGCTCGCTGAACATGTTGGTGCGCGGCGCAAAGCCGAAATCGGCCAGCAGCGCCGTGATGTCCACGGTGTCGATGAAGCGCAGCCACCAGGCATGCAGGCGCTGGCGCACGGCCGGGTCGGCCTCCACGGCCTCCACCAGCAGCTGCACGCGCTGCACGGCGCCGTCCACCGACGGCTTGGGCGCGCGCACCCACTCCAGCAGGTGGATCAGCCAGATATGGCGGTGTGCGAGGTCGGCCTCGGGGTCGAGTGCGGCCAGAAGGCCGGGCAGGTCTTGGGTGATTCGCTTCATGGATGGGGGGTGCGGCAGGACAGGAGACTAGCGCGCCGCCCGAAGGCCGCGCTCAGTGCAGTACGCGGTTGTCAGGGTCCGGAAAGCTGTCGCCGCCGGCACCGGATTTCAGCTGGAACCGCGGAATGCTGCACTCGAAGACCTCGCCCTCGTGGCTGATGCACAGATAGCTGCCCTGCATGCTGCCGTTGGGCGTGCGCAGCTGGCAGCCGCTGGTGTACTCGAAGGTCTCGCCGGGCTGCAGCAGCGGCTGGCGGCCGATCACCCCCAGGCCCTTGACCTCTTCGACATGGCCCAGCTCGTTGGTGATGATCCAGTGGCGCGCGATCAACTGGCCCGGCACCTGGCCGGTATTGGTCACGGTGATCGTGTAGGAAAAGGCGTATACGCCCGCCGCTGGAGCGGATTGCTCTGGCAAAAAGGCGGGGCGGACCTGGACCTGGAACTCGTTCATGGGCATGGCGGCAATGGTAACTGCCCGCAATGTACCGGCTTGCAAACGTCCCCACGCGCCGCCGCCCATGGCATTGGGCCGTCGCTGGTGCCGGCATGGGCTAGCTGCGACAATCGCAGGCCATGAGCCCCACCTACCGCATCGCCCCCTCCATCCTGTCTGCCGACTTCGCCCGTCTGGGCGATGAGGTCAAGAATGTGATCGCCTCCGGCGCCGACTGGATCCATTTCGACGTGATGGACAACCACTACGTGCCCAACCTCACGTTCGGTCCCATGATCTGCGAGGCCCTGAAGCCCCATGCGAAGACGCCCGACGGCCAGCCCGTGCCCATCGACGTGCACCTGATGATCTCGCCCGTGGACGAACTGGCCACGGCCTTCGCCAAGGCCGGCGCCGACTACATCAGCTTCCACCCCGACGCCACGGCCCACGTGCACCGCAGCATCCAGAACATCCGCGCGCAGGGCGCCAAGCCCGGCCTGGTGTTCAACCCGGCCGCCCCCCTGGACGTGCTGGACTGGGTCATCGACGACATCGACCTGATCTTGCTGATGAGCGTGAACCCCGGCTTCGGCGGCCAGAGCTTCATCGACAGCACGCTGCGCAAGATCGAGGCCGCGCGCAAGCGCATCGAGGCCAGCGGCCGCGACATCCGCCTGGAAGTGGACGGCGGCATCAAGGAAACCAACATCCGCCGCGTGGCCGATGCCGGTGCCGACACCTTCGTGGCAGGCAGCGCCATCTTCGGCAAGCCTGACTACAAGGCCGTGATCGACGCCATGCGCGGCGCCCTGGCCGCCTGAGCGCGGATCGGCTGCTCGTGCAAGGGCCCGCAGCATGCGGGCCCTTTTTCGTTGCGAACGGCGCTTTCAGCCGCCCAGCTCATGCTCTCCGGGCATGACGAAGATGCTCCTGCCCTGTGTGTCGAAACCGGGTGGCGCAAAGCGCGCCACCGGGACATGGTTGTGCTGGATGGAACTGACTTTCCAGGCGAATGTGCGGCCCTGGCTGGTGAAATTCACGGTTTCGCCGCAGGCGATATTGATGGGCGCTTTCTGCGATAGATCGACGGTGCGATATTCGCCTGCAGGTGCGGGAGATCCGTAATGGGATTTGCCATTGGGGAAAGTGTCCGCATGGGCCAGCGGGCTGGCCAGGGTAATGGCTGCGGCATACAGGGGGACGATATTTCTCATGAAATACTCCTGAAGATGAATGGATTCTCGATTCGGAAGATCCATGGATTGATGGCAATCCATGGAAATGCATGTGCAAATTCGAAAATGAATATTCCCTGGTCTGCCTTCAATGACGTTTCGGAATTTCCGGGAACAGTCCTGAAGCGGCCGTCAGAAGCTGTGGCGTATGCCTACTTCGGCGCCCGTTGACGTGCCCTTGGGCGCAAGCCCTGGTGCACCGCCCGACAGGGCGAAAGTAGCATTGCCCTTGTTGGATATTCGGGCCACGGTTCCATACAGGGCCGTGCGGCGCGACAGATCATGCACATAGCCGATGGCATATTTGTTCGCATCGCTGCCATTGAACGCCACCGGACCCTTGCGCGAATCGGTACGCACATAGGAGGCGCGCAGATGACCGCTGCCTACGGGAACCGTCATGCCCAGCAGCCAGCGGTCCTCGGAGCCCAGGGTGCTGCTGCCGTAGGTGCCGAAGGGCAGGTCCTCCCGCTGGAAATGGCCCATGAGCTTGGCGAAACCGAAGTCGTACGAAGCGCCTGCGCCATATTGCTTGAACTTGGCGCCGGCGGCGCTGATATTGGTCGTGCCATAGGACAGCGACAGGCTCAGTGGACCGTTCTCATAATGCAGCCGGCCAGCCACATGGCGGCCCACGTTGTTGGCGGGGTTCTCGTCCATGGCGTACATGAAATCCGCGCGCACGCCCCAGAGGCTGGGCGAGAAGTACTGGATCGCGTTGTCGCGGCGGTAATAGGACGGTGAGAAGCCGTTCGGCATGCGGCTTGTCACGGCCGAACCGGCCAGTCCGATCACGCCGAACGGATCGTATTTGTAGGTATGCGCCGAAGCTGGCGAAAGGTCGCGGCCCAGGCGCACTTCGCCGAAACCTCCCGACAGGCTCACGGTGGAGCGGCGCTGGAAGAACTTGCCTGTGGAGCTGAATGTACCCGTGTCGGCATTGACGTCCGACTCGAGCCAGAAGCCGGCCCTGAGCCCGCCGCCCAGATCCTCTTCTCCGCGAAATCCCAGCCGCCCGGAGGACAGGCCGCTGTTGTTCATGGTCATGTTGCCGGGCAGATCGCTGTTCTTCACGTAGCGCGCATTGACGTCAACGATGCCGAACAGGGTGATGGATGACTGCGCGCTGGCCGCCAGCGAAATGACGGGCAATGCGGCCGCCAATATACGATTGAATTTCATGCCTGGTCCTTGTATTGAATGTGGATTCCATGCGCATCCATTTCCAAACGGATGCTGTTGTAAATACTAGAATTCACAGGCCGACGCCAGGAGCCTTGAAAAGAAATCGACGGGGGGTGGCAAGCCAATCACAGGTTTTTGGGGCTCAACATGTTCCGTCCAGCCAACACCGATGGATCGCGGCTCCATTCATGGCAGGGATCTTTCTTCAATATGTCTTGAATGTCACTTTTCTGTTGGGTAAATGGGTTCCGGAGATTGCTAGCATCCCCTCGATTGAATCCGGCAAAGAAGAAAAAAGTAATCCGTATCGGGTCGTTGGTACGGCTGTACGGGAGTATCGAAAGATATGAGGGGACAGGAAAATGCGACGCGAGGATGTCAAGCTGAGGATGCTGGCCAGGCGAGGGGACACAGGCGCCAGGCTTCAGCTCGGGGAGGCGTATCTGACGGGGAGCCCCGGCGTTTCCAGGAGCATCCCGGTGGGGTTGGAGTATCTGCAGGCCGCACTGCCTCAGGCCAGGCGCCAGGCCTCGGTCTGCATAGCCTTGCATCTGCCGCTCAGGGAGTTGCTGGAGCACGGGCTGCTGGAGACCCTGAGGATCGCGGCGGAGTATGAGGATGTCGGGCGCCAGAAGCTTGCCGCATGGCATCTCATCCGGGGGGAGCTGGATCTGGCGCTGGAATGCCTGGGCAAGTGCAGCGCCTCCCTGCCAAGCCATCTGGCAAGCAGCGGGTCTGCGCACACATCCGGCGAGCTGTTGCAGGCGCTGCAGATCCTGCGCGCCATCCAGCCGCTGGACATTTCCGAAGTCATGGCCTGGGAGGCCCGCCAGGCCATGGCCATGGGCCAGTCGCACCGCGCCGTGCGGATGCTGGAGCTCCTGCGCGACCTGCCTCATGCCGCTCATGGCCCGGTCATGCAGCAGCTGATTGCCGACCTGGTCCACCAGGCCGAGGTGGCGGGCCATGGCCTGGGACGGCTGACCGTGGGCTGGATCGAAGCCAGCCTGGACCGCTGCGCCGCCAATGGTGACGTGCGCGCCTGCCACGTGCTTGGGCGGGCGCTCTCGGGGCTGCCCTGTGCGCACCTGGCTCCCGAAAACCTCGTGAATGCGCAGAACCTGCGCAAGGCGGCAGCCCTGCTGCTGCGCGCTGCCGATGGCGGCATCGCCACCGCCTGGCTGCACCTGTTCCGCATCTGCTCCGACTACCGCAGCTCGGTGGCCAATCCCACCCTGGCACGCTTTTGCCTGGAGAAGGCGGCACGTCAGGGGCTGCCCGAGGCCGAGCGCCGTCTGGGCGCGCTGGTGCTGCGTGATGCCACGCACATCGAACCCATGGAACAGGGCGTGGCCCTGCTCCATGCTGCGGCGGCCAAGGGGGACGTGCTGGCCGGGCTGCTGCTGCGTTCATTGCTGCTGCCTGTGGGCGGTGGCAACGAGGAGGAGGCCCTTGCGGCCATCGAGGCCGTACAGCCAGTTGCCCCGCTGCTGGCCATGCGCCTGCGCCTGGCGCGCGTGTTCGGGCTCACCAGGCTGGAGGCGCTGTCGGTCGATCCCTCGACCGCCATGCGTCCCTGGGGGCTGGTGGTGGGCCACAACCGCCAGGTGGCGAAAGCCCGGCTGTGCGAGCCCCGTGCCGTGCCCGCGATCACGCCCGATGCCCTGCGCTGCCTGGAGCAGGCCGCGTCCATGTTCTCGGCACAGCATGGGGAATCCACGGTTCCGGAAGGCTCGCTGAGGGCCCGATCCCTGCAGATGAGAAGGCTGTTTCACCGCCTGCAGATCAGTGAAACGGTCTTCTTCGCTTGTGCCTCCTCACAGCAGCGCGATGCCATTCGCGTTGGCACGAAATGGGCCAGGCGGCAGCAGCAGATCCTCCGGCAGGTGCTGGCCTGAGCCTCGCCTGTGTCTCGCCTGTATCCGCGTGCGAAGGAGAAGACATGAAGATCCTGATCGTGGATGCCCATCCGCCGTCGGCGCAGTACCTGTGCCAGGGCCTGTGCCAGGACGGATTCAACGTGGATGTCGTGCATGACGGTCTGCAGGGCCGCAACCTGGCACTGAGCCGCGCCTACAGCCTGCTCGTGCTGGATCTGGACCTGCCTGGCCAGAGCGGGCGTTCGGTCCTGCAGGCCCTGCGCCAGGCGGGCGACACGCCCACCATCGTGGTCACCGCAAACGACAGCCTGGAGGAACAGGTGTTCTGCCTGCAGAACGGCGCCGATGACTACCTGGTCAAACCCGTCAGGTTGCCGGTGTTCCTGGCCCTTGCACGGCTGCGGATGCGGGGCGCTGCCTGCCAGGAGGGCCTGCGCCTGACATTGGCGGACCTGGTGCTGGACCTTTCGAAAAAGCGGGTCGAGCGTGCCGGCCGGCGACTGGACCTGACGCGACAGGAATTCGCCGTGCTGTGGCTGCTGCTGCAGCGCCAGGGCGAGGTGGTCTCGCGCGCCGAACTGGTGCAGCAGGTCTGGAGCCTGCCCGTCGATGCCCTGAACAACGTGGTGGATGTGGCGGTGTGCAGGCTGCGCAGCAAGCTCGACGATCCCTATGCGGTCAAGCTGCTGCACACGGTGCGCGGCATGGGCTACCTGCTGGCGTTGCGCGACGGGGGGCCGGCCAAGTAACCCCGATCTGCCCTGATCTGCCCTGCCCTGGTGCGCCCGCCGCCACAGCGCCGGGCCTTCAGCCCAGCCATTGGCGGATGCGCCCCGCCAGCGCCTGGGCGCTGATGCCGTAGCGCTCATGCAGCGTGGGCAGGGCGCCGGCATCGAGGAAGGCATCCGGCAGGCCCGCCAGCCGAAAGCGCGCGGGCCGCACATCGCGCTCCAGCAGGGCGCCGGCCACGGCCTCGCCCAGGCCGCCCACCACCGAATGGTTCTCCGCCACCACCACCAGGCGCGGCCCGCTGGCCACGGCCTGCACAATGGCCTGCACATCCAGCGGCTTGATGGTGGCGCAATGCAGCACGGCGGCGCCCACGTTGTCGGCGGCCAGCAGCTGCGCGGCCTCCAGCGCGCGCATGGTCATGAAGCCGCTGGAGAGGATGAGCACCTCGCGGCCCTCGCGCAGCATCTTCGCCTTGCCCAGCTCGAAACGGTAGTCGTACTCGTCCAGCACCAGCGGCACGTTGCCGCGCAGCAGCCGCATGTAGACGGGGCCGCGGTGCGCCGCGATCTGGGGCACGGCCTGGGTGATGTCCAGCGCATCGCAGGGATCGACGATGGTCAGCCCCGGCACGGCCCGCATCATGGCCAGATCGTCCGTGGCCTGGTGGCTGGGGCCGTAGCCCGTGGTCAGGCCGGGCAGGGCGCAGCAGATCTTGACGTCCAGCTTCTCCTCGGCGATCACCTGGTGGATGAAGTCATAGGCCCGTCGCGTGCCGAACACCGCATAGGTGGTGGCAAAGGGCGTCAGCCCCTCCTTGGCCATGCCGCCGGCGGCGGCCATCAGCAGCTGCTCGGCCATGCCCATCTGGAAGAAGCGCTCGGGGTGGGCCTGGGCGAACAGGTGCAGGTCGGTGTACTTGGCCAGGTCGGCCGTCATGCCCACCACATCGGGCCGGCTGGCGGCCAGCTCCACCAGGGCCTTGCCGAAGGGCGCGGCCTGCACGCGCTGGCCCTCGGCGGCGATGGAGGCGATCATGGCCGAGGTGGTCGGCCGGGGCTTGGGGGTGGCAAGAGGCAGGTTCATGGCAGGGCGGGCTCCAGGGGTTGCGATGCGTCCAGGATGGCCAGGGCCTGCTGCCACTCGGGCGGATCGACACGGATGAAATGGTTCTTCTCGCGCTGCTCCAGGAAGGGCACGCCCTTGCCCATCAGCGTGTCGAACAGGATGGCGCGGGGGCGGTCCTCGGCCAGGGCACGTGCCGTGTCGAAGGCCTGGACCACCTGGGCCAGGTCGTTGCCGTCCACGCGCTGCACATGCCAGCCGAAGGCGGCCCATTTGTCGGCCAGCGGCTCGAAGCCCAGCATGCGCGTGGACGGGCCGTCGGCCTGCTGGTTGTTCACATCCACCAGGCAGATCAGCCGGCCCAACCCGTGGTGGGCGGCAGACAGGGCGGCCTCCCAGGTCGAGCCCTCGTCCAGCTCGCCGTCGGACATGGAGTTGTAGACAAAGGCATCGCTGCCCTTGTGGCGCAACGCCAGCGCCATGCCCACCGCGATCGGCAGGCCCTGGCCCAGCGAGCCGCCCGACATCTCCATGCCCGGCGTGTAGCTGGCCATGCCCGACATGGGCAGGCGGCTGTCATCGCCGCCATAGGTCTGGAGTTCCTCGTCGGACAGGATGCCCGCCTCGGCCAGCGCCGCGTAGAAGGCGATGGCGTAGTGGCCGTGCGAGAGCAGGAAGCGGTCGCGGCCCTCCCACCCGGGCTCATCGGGCCGCAGCCGCAGCGCGTCGCCATAGGCCACGGCCAGCACATCGGCCCAGCCCAGGGCCTGGCCTATGTAGCCCTGGCCCTGCACCTCGCCCATTTGCAGGGCGCGGCGGCGTATGCGCCAGGCGCAGGCCGCGAGCCGGTCCAGGCGCTGTTGCAGTTCTTGGTTCATGCATCGTCTCCTCGGGATGGAAGGGCGCACGGCTCAGCGCAGGATGCTGGCCGGCACATAGGACACCAGCGCCAGCACCGCCAGCGCCACCAGGTAGAAGGGAATCAGCTCGCGCACGGTCTGGCCCACCTTGACCCGGGCCAGCGAACTCGTGATGAACAGCGTCGTGCCCACGGGCGGCGTGTACAGACCCAGGGCCAGGTTGACGACCATCATGATTCCCAGCTGGGTCATGTCCATGCCGATGCTCCGGGCCAGCGGCACGAACACCGGCGTGAGCAGCAGCACGGCGGCCGGCAGGTCGATGAACATGCCGATGAAGAGCATCAGCAGGTTCATCAGCACGATCACCAGCCAGGCCGAATGCACATGCGACTGCACCCACTGCACGATGCCGTCGGGCATGCGGTCGAAGGTCAGCAGCCAGCCGATGGCCGACGAGGCCATGATCACCAGCAGCACCACGCCCGTGGCCAGGCCCGCATGCACCACCGCATCGTTGAGCCGGCGCCAGCCCAGGTCGCGGTAGATGGCGGCCGACACCAGGCCCGCATACAGCGTGGACAGCACGGCCACCTCGGTGGGCGTGGCAATGCCGAAGCGCAGGAACACGATGATCAGCACCGGCAGCAGCAGGGCCGGGCTGGCGTACAGCAGGTGGCGACGGAAGGCGGGCCAGGCAAAGGGCGTGGTGTCGCGCGGAAAGCCTCGCCTGCGGCCCACCCACCAGCACACGCCCATGAAGCCCGCGCACATCAGCAGCCCCGGCACGATGCCCGCCACGAACAGCGCCGCAATCGATGCATTGGCGCTGAGCGCGAACAGGATCATGGGGATCGACGGCGGGATCAGGATGTCGATGGTGGCCGCCGCCGCCAGCGTGGCCGCCGAGAACGCGGGCGGGTAGCCCAGCCGCCTGTGCCACGGGATCATCAGCGAGCCGATGGCCGAGGCATCGGCCACGGCCGAGCCCGACACCCCGCCGAACAGCGTGGACGACATCACCCCCACCTGGGCCGGCCCGCCGTGAAAGCGCCCTATCAGCGCCGACAGCACGCCCACCAGGGCCTCGCCCAGGCGCCCGCCCATCATCAGTGAGCCGGTGAGCATGAAGAACGGGATGGCGATCAGCGGAAAGCTCTGCACCTGGGCCACCATCTGCTGCACCAGCAGGTCCAGCGGCACGCGGTCCGAGGTGGCCGCCGCCGCCATGGCGCCCATGAGCAGCGCGTGGGCAATGGGCATGGCGATCACGGCGCCCGCCATGAAGACGAAAAGCATGATGAAGGACATGGACCGGACCCCTTCACCAGTGCACGGCGGCCACGGGCCGCGCGGGTTCGGCATCGGCACTTGCGGCATCTGCAGCACTGGCCGCAGCGGCAGGCCCTGCGGATGCCCGGCCCCCGCCCGCCACGCAGGCGCGCCAGGCCGACTGCAGGGCCAGCAAGGCCAGCAGCACCATGCCCACCATCACGCAGCCATAGGTCAGCGAGCCGGGAATGCCCAGGATCTGGCTGCGCTCGTCATGCACGATCTCCAGCATGTTCAGCGTGGACCAGGCCAGCGTGGCGTACAGGGCGGCCACGGCCAGCCAGCCCAGCACGGCCGTGGCGCGCTGCACGCGGGCCGGCAGCGCCTCCACCAGAAAGCTCGTGGTGATGTGGGCGCCATGGGCGGCGGCCAGCACCACGCCCGACATGACCAGCCACGGAAACAGCAGCTCGGGCACCTCGTTGGCCCATTGCAGGCTGGCGCCGCTGGCATAGCGCAGCGCGGTGTTGCACACCAGGATCACGAAGATCACCAGGGTGCTGGCCCACAGCACGCTGCGGCACAGCCCCGTGACCAGGCGTTCGATGAGGTTCATGGACGGCTCCCTGCGCTTGACTGCGCGCCTGCGGCCTTGACGACCTTGGCGATATAGGGGCCCGCAGGGCTGGCCAGCCACTTGTCCTGCACCTTGGCCGTGGCCTGGGCGAAGGCCCGCGCGTCGATGGTGCTCACCTCCACGCCCTTGGCCCGGATGTCGTCCAGCAGCTTGTCGTCGGCCTCGCGCGCCAGCTGGCGCTGGTAGGCCGTGGCCTCCTGCGCGGCCTCGGCCAGCAGCGCACGGTCGGCGGCCGGCAGCCGGTCCCAGCTGCGCTTGCCCATGATCAGCGGCGTCATCTGGAACATGTGGCCCGTCAGTGCCAGGTGCTTTTGCACCTCGTACAGCTTGCTGGCGTGGAAGTTGGCCAGCGGGTTCTCCTGGCCATCGACCACGCCCTGCTGCAGGGCCACGTACAGCTCGGCGAACTTGATCTGCTGGGCCTCGGCGCCCAGGGCCTGGAGGATGTCCACCAGCACCGCGTCGGGTGGCGTGCGCATCTTCAGGCCCTTGAGATCGTCCACGCTGCGCAGGGGCCGCTTGCTGTTGGTCATGTGGCGTATGCCGTTGTCCCAGTAGCCCAGCACCACCATGCCCTTGGCGGCCGATTTGTCGGCCAGCTCCCGGCCCAGCGGCCCGTCCAGCACCTGGAAGGCCCGGGCCGGCGTGGCGAAGAGAAACGGCATGCCATAGGCCGCGTACTCGGGCACGGCCGCTGCCACCGCGCCCTGGGAGTTGGCCGACAGGTCCAGCGCGCCCGTGCGCAGGGCCGTCACCATGGCCGCATCGTCGCCCAGCTGGGCCGAGGGGGCGACCTGCACCTCGATGCGGCCCGCGCTGCGCGCCTTCACCAGTTCGGCGAACTTCAGCGAGGCCAGGTGGCGCGGATTGTCGGGCGCCGCGCCGTGGCCCAGCGTGAGCTTCACGGCCTGGGCACAGGCCAGGGCCGGCAGCAGCAGGGCGCAGGCGGCCAGGGCGGCGCGGTGGAAAAGCGTGCTTTGCATGGTCTTGTCTCCTTTGCTTGGGTTGTGTGCGGCCATGCAGGCCATGGCCAGGCGCGCGGGGCTCAGTGGATGAGCATCCCGCCGTTCACATCGAGCGTGATGCCCGTGCAATAGCCGGCCAGGTCGCTGGCCAGGAATACGCAGGCGCCGGCCACATCGTCGGCGCGGCCCAGGCGGGCCAGCGGAATCGTGGCGGAGATCTCGCGCTTGCGCTCGGGGCCGAGCTTGCCCTGGGTGATGTCCGTCTCGATCAGTCCCGGCGTGACGCAGTTGATGCGTATGCCATCGCCGCCGAACTCGCGCGCCATGGCGCGGGCCAGGCCCAGCACGCCGGCCTTGGCGGCCGAGTAGTGCGGCCCGCCGAAGATGCCGCCGCCGCGCTGGGCCGAGACGGAAGAAATGCAGACGATGGCGCCCGCTTGCTGCCTGCGCATGGCCGGCAGCACGGCCTGAGACATGTACAGCGTGCCGCGCAGGCTTACGTCGAGCACGCGGTCGTAGTCGGCCCCGGCGATCTCCAGCGTGCCCACGGCCTGCGTGATGCCCGCGTTGTTGACCAGCGCGTCGATGCGGCCAAAGGCGCGCAGCACGGCGGCGGTCGCCGCCTCGCAGGCGGGCCTGTCGGTCACATCGGCCACCAGGCCCAGGTGCCCGTCGCCCAGGCGTGCGGCCGCGCCTGCCGGATCGGCCCGCTCCAGATCGAGGATGGCCACGCGGGCCCCCTGGGCGGCCATCTGGCGCGCCGTGGCAAAACCGAGTCCGTTGATCCCTGCGCCGCCGGTGATGATGGCGACCCTGTCCTTGAGCAGCATGGGCCTGTCTCCGCTGTGGTTGTGGTGGATGCGGCCATCTTGGGCTGTCGCGAGCATGAAGACAAACGATGTTTCATCAGCCTAAGATGACGGTTCTTCAGCTTATGTGCGGGGTCTCCCGGGGTGCCGCGCAGCCTTGCGGGCGTCTTCGAGGAACTTGCCATGGCCTCCATTCCCACCACTGCCCACCTGCAGGCCTTCGAGGCCGTGGCGCGCCGGCGCAGCTTTGCGCTGGCCGCCTCCGAGCTGCATCTCACGGCCTCGGCCGTCAGCCACCAGGTGGCCAAGCTGGAGGCGCAGCTGGGCGTGCGCCTGTTCGAGCGCAGCGCGCACGGCGTGCGCCTGAGCCGCGCGGGGCAGACCTACCTGGAGCGCGTGGGCGGCGCGCTGGCGGCCATCGTCTCGGCCACCGAGGACCTGCGCCACAGCATGAGCAACAGCCTCTACGTGCACTGCGCGCCCAGCATTGCCAGCCTCTGGCTCATGCCCCGGCTGCGGGACTTTGCGCGGGCCTGCCCCGATATCGCGCTGAACCTGTCGGCCGCGCACTCGCACAGCGACTTCGCGCTGGGCCAGGCCGACATCGACATCCGCTACGGCATTGCGCAGTGGCCGGACCTGGAGGTGGAGCCGCTGTTCGAAGAGCGCGTGCTGCCCCTGGCCAGCCCGGCCTTCGTGGCCGAGCATGGCCTGTCGCGCGTGCAGCAACTGCTGCATGTGCCGCTGATCCAGAGCAACATCAGCATCGTCCAGTGGTCGGACTGGTTCCTGGCCTTCACCCCCCTGCGCGCGCCCGAGCGTTTTGCCGTGCGCTTCGACCGCGCCCAGATGTCGCTGGACGCGGCCACCCAGGGCCTGGGCGTGGCGCTGGAAAGCGCCATGAACGCGGGCGGCCACATCGCCGATGGCCGGCTGGTCGCTCCCTTCGGCATGGAGCAGGCCGTGCGCGTCAAGGCGCACTTTGCCGTCTACCCCACGCGCAACGCCCACCGGCCCGCCGTGGCCGCCTTCCTGGCCTGGCTGCATGGCGAGGCCGCCCGCACCGAGCAGCAGCCCCGGCGCCACGGCATCGACCGGCGCGGCCGGGCCGCGGCACGGGCAATGGCCATGCAAAGGCCGGGGGCCATTGATTTTCCCGATGAATGACGACACGGCCGGTGGCCGGAATTGGCAATAATTCCGCCATCTTCACGCTCTGGTGCCCATGGGGGCCGCCCAAGGGCACCGGGCCTGTTCCTTGCCAGCAGTACACATCACAGGGGTGCCACGCTGAAATGGCCAAATCAGCAAGACGCCGATTTATCGGACTGATCACGGTGAGCTACGGGTTGCTCGCATTCGCGTGGATCATCCTGTCCGACAAGCTGTTGTTCGCATTGGCGGGCAGCGCGGACATCGGCTGGCTCTCGGTGGGCAAGGGACTGTTCTTTGTCCTGGCGACCGACTTCCTGCTGTTCTTCGCGCTGTGCTCGGTGCCGGCCGCGCAGGACAGCGGCGCCTCGGCCATTGCGCAGGAAATGGGGCCGCGCCGTTTTCCGGTCTGGGCCTCGTATCTGTTTTCCCTGGCCATCAGCCTGGCCGTGCTGGCTGCCAGCAGCACGCTGGCCAGCCATTTCGGCGAACGGTCGCTGCTGCTGCTGTTCATGCTGCCCGTGCTGGTCAGCGCGCTGATCGGCGGCCTGGGGCCGGGCCTGCTGGCCACGGCCTTTGCCGCCTACAGCCTGGACCAGACCGACGGCGTGGACGTGCGCGACTGGGCGCAGTGGGGCGTGGTGGCCGTCAACGGCCTGGCCGTGAGCGTGCTGGCCGAGACGCTGCAGCGCTCCCTGCGCAAGGCCAACATGCAGCGGCAGTTGCTCGACTCGGTGATCTCGGGCACCTCGGACGCGGTGTTCGTCAAGGACCTGCGCGGCCGCTACCTGCTGGTCAACCGGGCCGCCGCCAGCGTGGTGGGCCGGCAGGCCGAGGACATCGTGGGCAAGGACGACTTCGCGCTCTTTCCCTTCGGCATCGCCAGCGCCATCCGGAAAAAGGACCAGGATGTGCTGCGCCAGGATGTGGCCACGCATGAGGAGCAACTGACGGTGGCGCCCGGGCGGACGCTGGACTTCCTGGTCACCAAGGGCCCGGTGCGCAACACGGCAGGCCACATCGCGGGCCTGTTCGGCATCTCCCGGGACATCACCGAGCGCAAGCGCTTCGAGCGCGAGCTGGCCCAGGCCGCCGTGGTGTTCGACAGCAGCCACCAGGGCATCATGGTGGTCGATCCCGCGCGGCGCATCACGCGCGTCAACCCGGCCTTCACCCGCATCACCGGCTATGCGCCCGAGGACGTGATCGGCAAGACGCCGCGCGTGCTGTCCTCGGGCCTGCACGGCCCGGAGTTCTACCGGCAGATCTGGGCCTGCATCGCGCGCGACGGCTTCTGGCACGGCGAAATCTGGAACCGCCGCAAGACGGGCGAAATCTTCGCCGAGATGCTGTCCATCTCCGCCGCGCAGGGCGCCAGCGGCGAGATCGAGCACTACATCGGCGTCTTCACCGACATCAGCCACATCAAGGCCCACGAGGCCGAGCTGGAGCGCGTCACCCACTACGACCTGCTCACCGGCCTGCCCAACCGCCGCCTGCTGATCGACCGGCTCAGCCAGGCCATGCTGCGGACGGCGCGCGAGGGCCGCTCCCTGGCCGTGTGCTTCCTGGACCTGGACGGCTTCAAGGAAATCAACGACCTGCACGGCGCGGCCGCGGGCGATGCGCTGCTGGTGGGCGTGGCCGGACACCTCAAGAGCGTGCTGCGCTCCGAAGACACGCTGGCCCGGCTCGGCGGCGACGAATTCGTGCTGCTGCTGTCGCACATCGGCTCGGCCGAGCACTGCACCTCCATCCTCGACAGGGTGCTGGAGGCGGCCAGCCGTCCCGTGCCCGTGCAGGACCGGGTGCTGTCCGTGACCGCCAGCCTGGGCGTCAGCCTCTACCCCGACGACCAGGCCGACCCCGACCTGCTGCTGCGCCATGCCGACCAGGCCATGTGCGTGGCCAAGCAGGCCGGGCGCAACCGCTACCAGCTCTTCGACCCGGAAAACGACCGCAAGGCCCATGCGCGCCGCCTGCAGCTGGGCTGGCTGCGCCGGGCGCTGGAGCAGGGCGAATTCCTGCTGCACTACCAGCCCAAGGTGGAGCTGGGCGGCGGCAAGCTGGTGGGCGCCGAGGCCCTGCTGCGCTGGCACGACCCGCGCCAGGGACTGCGCGCGCCGGGCGAGTTCCTGCCCTTCGTGTCGGGCAGCGACCTGGAGCGGCCGCTGGGCGACTGGGTCATCGGCGAGGCCGTGGCCCAGGCGGCGCGCTGGTTCGGCCAGGGCCTGGACCTGTGCGTGAGCATCAACGTCAGCGCCAACCAGCTGCTGGACGGCGGTTTCCACGCCACGATGGCCCAGGTGCTGGCCCGCCACCCGGACCTGCCGCCGCACCTGATCGAGCTGGAAATCCTGGAAAGCGCCGCCATCGCCGACATGGAGCAGGCCGTGCAGGTCATGGGGCTGTGCCGCCAGATGGGCATCCGCTTTGCGCTGGACGACTTCGGCACCGGCTACTCCTCGCTCACCTACCTGCGCAAGCTGCCCGTGCAGTCGCTCAAGATCGACCAGAGCTTCGTGCGCGACATGCTGGCCGACCCGGACGACCTGGGCATCGTCGAAGGCGTCATCCAGCTGGCCAGCAGCTTCAAGCTGGAATCCGTGGCCGAAGGCGTGGAAACCCCCAAGCATGCGCGCCGCCTGCGCGACATGGGCTGCCATGTGGCCCAGGGCTACGGCATCGCACGGCCCATGCCTGCCGACCAGCTGCCCGCCTGGGCCGCGCGCTGGCGGGCCGGGGACAACTGGCTGGCGCATGGGCAGCATATGCCGTCCGAGGCCTGAGCTTCGCGTCCCCGCCGGTGCCGGCTATGCCAACTCGGCTGGACGGGTTTCCATGGCATTGCGGGTGGGCAAGGTGATGCAGAACATGGCGCCCCCTGCGGGGCCGTTGCTGGCGACGATGGTGCCGTCCATGGTGTCGATGATCTTGCGGCAGATGGCCAGGCCCAGGCCCGTTCCACCCGAGCCGTTCTTGGTCTTGCTGGACTGCACGAAGGGCTGGAAGATCTTGTCCAGTTCCTGCGCAGGAATGCCCGGCCCCTGGTCGGAGACGGCGATGCAGATGTCGCCCTGTCCGTCGATGCGGCCCTGTACATCGATGCGCCCGCCGATGGGCGAGAACTTGATGGCATTGGCCAGCACATTGCGCATCACCTGCTGGAAACGCACGGGGTCGGCCTTGGCGATCAGCGGCGTGTCGTCGAGCTCCAGCCGCAGGTCGATCAGCTTTTGCTGCTGCTGCGGCTCCAGCTCGCGCACCACGGGCCGGATCAGGCTTCTGAGGTCGGTGCGTTCCAGGTGGATGGTTCCCACGGCGCTTTCCAGCTTGGCGACATCCAGCAGGTCGTTGACCAGGGCCAGCATGCGCTGGCCGGCTGCATGGATATCGTTGAACATGTCGGCCATGGCGGCATTGCCGCGCGAGCGCAGGCCGCCCAGCTCGGCAAAGCCCATGATGGACTGCAGCGGGGTGCGCAGCTCATGGCTCATGTTGGCCACGAATTCCGACTTCACGCGGAACGCTTCTTCGGCAGCATCGCGGGCTTCCCGGGTGGCATGCTCGGCCGCGCGGAATTCGCTCACATCCACAAAAATGCTGAGCACGCCGGTGATCCGGCCCTGTGCATCCTTGACGGCAGCCTTGGAGATCTGCACGTCGCGGTAGCTGCCGTCCACATGGGGCAGCCTGGCCTCCAGCACCATGCGCTGGCCGGAGCGCATTACGTCCTGATTGCTGTGCATCTGCAGCAGGTCATGGTCGCCCAGGTGCAGGCGCTCGACCTCATGGCCGAGCACGGCGTAGCGGCCCCTGCCGAAGAAGTCCTCCCAGGCCTTGTTGACCAGGGCCACGCGCTGGTCCGCGTCGGTGACCAGCATGGGCAGGGGCGTGGTCTCGAACAGCAGATGCTGGAAGGCCAGCTGGGTCTGCA
>JAITUC010000053.1 GCA_031286585.1 Delftia acidovorans | reverse complement strand
GCAGTGGCGCATGGGAATGTCGATGTGGCAGGCCGTGGTGCGGCTGCCGCCGGCCTCGTTGTTGGGGCCCATGGACCACAGGAAGTTGCCCTCGAAGGCGCGGGCGTCCATGCCGATGTGGGTTTCCTTGTTGTAGTGGGCCAGCATGGACCAGTGGGCGCGCGGCTGCAGCCCCCAGCCTATGTGGGAGACGGCGTAGGCCTCGGGGTCCTCGTAGGAGGCCATGTACTCCTTGAGGATGTCCGCCTGCAGGCCGCCGCTGATGCGCGTGACGTAGCCCTTCTCGATGAGGAGTTCGATGGGCTCTGTCACGTAGTCCTTCATGGGCAGCAGGATGTCCCCCCGGTCCAGCACCACGCGGCCGTTGCTCTCGCCCTCGTCGGGCCAGGTCAGCACGAAGCCGCTGGGCCAGTGGTCCCAGCGGCCGGGCTGGTCCACGAAGCCGTATTCGCAGATGGCCGGAAAGCTGCCCAGCCGGCAGCGCAGGTCGGTGCCCGCGGCCGAGGTGATGTGCATCTGGCCGGCTGCCTCGATCAGCCTGGACGCAGCCTGCACGCGCGCGCGGTCGCCCTCGGTGGGCACCAGGCGGCACAGTACCTCGGGCGGCTCCACGGCCAGCAGGATCTTGGTGCCGGTCTGCAGGATCTCGTGCTGCTCGGGCGAGAACAGCAGTGTCATCAGGTCCAGCACCAGGTCGCTGGCCTTGAGCGCGGCGATGGCGGCGGGATTGCCGGTCAGCGGCGTCGTGCCCAGGTAGGCCAGCGAGTCGCGGCTCAGTGATTTTTCGGCATTGACGGGCGGCAGGTCCAGGCGGTTGACGCGCGCCCCCATTTCGCTGGAGGCGGCAATGGCGCAGCGCAGCGTCTGCGGGTGCGTGTCGGCGCCCGTGAGCACGGTGACGGTCTGGCCGGCTTCGAGCCGGGACAGCGTGAGCACCTGCTTCCAGGCGTGGATCAGATCGATATCGCTGACGGACATGGTCGGCTCCTTGGTGTCGCGATGGATGGGAGTGGGCTGCGGTTGGACATTCAGTCCACCCGCGCGCCGAGGAAATCGCCCAGGGCCACGTAGAAGCCGGCCTCGTTGTCCCAGGGGATCATGTGGCCGGCACCGGGCACGCGCACATGCTCGGTCTGGGGTGCCAGGCCCTGCCACTCGGCCACGTCCTCGTCGCGCACCACGTCGCCGCGCTCGGCCGTGACCAGCAGCAGCGGGTGCTGGATGCGGGGCAGGTCGGCGTGGATGTCGTCACGGCCGAAGTCCTCGAAGCTCTGCACGATGGCCGGCTCGTGGCAGGTGTGCAGCCACTGGGCGCGCAACTGGCGCTGCTCTTCGGTCCAGGTGGGGCAGAAGGCGCGCATGGCCTCTGCATCCATGCCCAGCGTGGCCTGGCGGATGGAGTCCACATACCAGGGCAGGGCGGCCGGGTAGGCGCGGCGGCCGGGGCCGGAGACCGGCGGATCGACGATGACCAGGCGCGTGAGCCCGGCCGGCTGGCTGCGCGCGGCGCGCACGGCGATGCGCCCGCCCATGGAGTGGCCGACCAGCGCCCAGCGCTGCAGGCCCAGGGCCTGGGCGAAGGCGGCCACGTCGGCGGCCTGGGCATCGAGGCCGTAGTCCAGGCCCGGCCCCGAGGACGACAGGCCGCGCCCGCGCACATCGAGCACATAGGTGTCGAACTGGCGGCCCAGGTGCTCGGCGACGAAGCCCCAGGTCACGGCCGGGCTGGTGATGCCGGGAATCAGGATGACGGCGTCGCGCTGCGCGCGTTCGCCCTCGGCGCCGCCGTAGCGCAGGTAGTGCTGGCGGATGCCGTTGGCGTGGACGTTGCCGCCGTAGCGGAATGTGCTGGGGGTGCTGGAGTGGCTGGAATTGCTGGTCATGCGTGTGTTCCTCAGGCCTTGGCTGCGCTGGTGCCGGTGTCGTAGGGATAGGCGCCCGACAGCAGCGCGCC
Organism: Delftia acidovorans; assembly: GCA_031286585.1. Lineage (GTDB taxonomy): Bacteria > Pseudomonadota > Gammaproteobacteria > Burkholderiales > Burkholderiaceae_C > Comamonas > Comamonas acidovorans_A. The sequence continues at coordinate 2,952 of JAITUC010000053.1, read as the reverse complement.
CGCGCCCGGCACCACGGGGTCCAGCCCCAGTTCCTTGAGGATGGCATAGGTGGTGGCGATGGAGGCGGTCAGCACGGGCTTGCCGGTCTGGGCCTCGACCTGGGCCACGGCTGGCAGCGAAGGCATCTGCACGCAGGCCGACAGCACGATCACATCGGCATCGGCGTAGTTCATGCCGGCCACGATGCCGGGCAGTTTGGCGGGGTCGTGGCGGCCCACGTCCAGGTTGTCGGGGATCTCCAGCGCGCGCCAGTCCACGATCTCGAAGCCTTCGGCGGCCACGTAGTCCATGACCAGCTGGGTCAGCGGAATCATGTAGGGCGCCACCAGGGCGATCTTCCTGGCTCCCATGACCTTGAGCGCCTCCACCAGCGCGCCGGCGCTGGTGATCACCGGGGCGGTGGCGCCATTGCTGGCCGTGCGCTCGGTCAGGCGCTGCTGCGAGACGCGGTGGTAGCCCTTGCCCATGGCCATGATGGCCACCAGGCAGGCATAGCCCAGCACGTCCACGCGCGCGTCGCTCAGCTCCAGCGCGCAGCGGTCGCTTTCGGCGTCCATGGCGGCCAGCTCCTCCTTCTGGACCTTCTTCATGCGCATGCGGCTGGAGTGGAAGGTGAAGCGGTCCTGCGGGCGCAGCGTGGAGTGGGCCTGCAGCATGGCCGGCACTTCGGTCTCCATGGTGGTGTTGGAGCTGGGGACGATCTGGCCGATGCGGAACGTTTTGGTCATGTGCTTGCCTTTGCGAAGTTTCGAGGGTTTCTGATCAGAATCAACTGAGTGTGTACGCTTTATTCTTGCAAAAGACGTGCCTCCTTGCAAATCAGAATTTTCTCGGGGTTTGTACTGATTTGGTGCAGAAATTGCACCAAAAATGGCGAACTTCAATTTATTCTGCCGCCCTGTGGTGCATGCGTTGGTTTGAAAAATTCAAGTGCATACACCTGAATTAAGTGTTTTGTTGCCTGGCACGCTTCCTGCTCTACACCCTGCAAGGACGCGCCGAAGCAACGGTTGCCCCGTCTGGCTTTCAACATTCCTGCAAGGAGAAAACTGTGTCTCAATCCCCTCGAATCGCCGTTGTCGGCGCCGGTCTCGGCGGGGCTGCAGCTGCCAAGCTGCTGCTCCAGGAAGGCTTCAATGTCCGCGTCTATGAGCAGGCGCCCAGCTTCTCGCGCCTGGGGGCCGGCATCCATGTCGGACCCAACGTGATGAAGATCCTGCGCAGGATCGGCATCGAGGACGCGCTCAACGAGCAGGGCTCGCATCCCGACTACTGGTACAGCCGCCACTGGCAGACCGGCGACGTGCTGGCCCAGATCCCGCTGGGCGACCACGCCGTCAAGGAATACGGCGCCAGCTACCTGACCGTGCACCGTGGCGACTTCCATGCGCTGCTGGTCGAGGCCCTGCCCGACAGCGTGATGGCCTACGGCAAGTTCCTGACCAGGGTGGAGGACCGCGGCAACGTGGTGGTCATGCACTTCGCGGACGGCACGACCGAGGAGGCGGACATCGTCATCGGCGCCGATGGCGTGAACTCCCGCATCCGCGAGGAACTCCTGGGCCCCGAGCTGCCCAAGTACGCGGGCTACCTGGCCCACCGCGCCGTGTTCCCCACGCCCGAGGTCAAGGCCGGCATGCTGCCCTTCGACGCCTGCGTGAAATGGTGGAGCGATGACCGCCACATGATGACCTACTTCGTCACCGGCAAGGCCGACGAGCTGTACTACGTGACCGGCGTGCCCGTCGAGAACTGGGACCTCAACGACCGCTGGCTTCAGAGCAGCAAGGAAGAGATGCGCGAGGCCTTCTCGGGCTGGCACCCCACGGTGCAGGCGCTGATCGACGCCACCGTGGAAGTGACCAAGTGGTCGCTGCTCGAGCGCGATCCGCTGCCGCTGTGGAGCCGTGGCCGCCTGGTGCTGCTGGGCGATGCCTGCCACCCCATGAAGCCCCACATGGCCCAGGGTGCGGCCATGGCCATCGAGGACGGCGCCATGCTGGCGCGCTGCCTCAAGGAAGTCGGCGCGCACAACCATGAACTGGCCTTCGCCCTGTACGAAGCCAACCGTGCCGAGCGCGCCAGCAAGGTGCAGCGCATCTCGCACGACAACACCTGGCTGCGCACCAACGAAGATCCGTCCTGGTGCTTCGGCTACGACGTGTTCAACGTGCCCCTGGTCGAGCCCAAGGTGAAGGCAGCGGCCTGATACTCGCTGCCTTGCCGGACGAGGGGAGGGAATATCCCCCTCCCGTCCGGCCGCAGAACGCCGACATCCTGAACCGCAGCCAAGTTGCAAGAGCCTCGCCCCATGGGAACCCCAGTCCATCCAAGCAGTACACCCCACCCCGTCCGCCTGCAGGTCAATGCACGCGCATGCGAGGTGCCGGCAGAGCCAGGAACGGCGCTGCTGCATGTGCTGCGCAATGACCTGGAACTGAACGGGCCCAAGTACGGCTGCGGCCTGGGCGAGTGCGGCGCCTGCACGGTGCTGATCGATGGCGTGGCCGCGCGTTCCTGCGTGATCCCCGTGCGGGCGGCCGTGGGCCGCGAGGTCACCACGCTGGAAGGCCTGGGCTCGCGCCAGTGCCCCGGCCCCACGCAGCAGGCCTTCATCGACTGCCAGGCGGCCCAGTGCGGCTACTGCCTCAACGGCATGATCATGACCGTCGAGGCCCTGCTGCGCCGCAACCCCCATCCCACCGAGCAGGAGCTGCGCAACGAGCTGCACCACAACCTGTGCCGCTGCGGCACGCATGTGGAAATCATGCAGGCCGCCCTGCGCGCCGTGCAGCTGCGGGCGCAAGCCGCCGCACTGCAGGCGCCCTCCGGTTTTCCATCTTCCAGCGCGGGCGAGGTCCAGCCATGAGCCCGGCCGGCAATACCCCCGCCCTGCCTTCCGACCTGCTGCACGGCCTGGCGCTGCGCCCGCCCGTCGCGGCCTGGGACGG
>JAITUC010000004.1 GCA_031286585.1 Delftia acidovorans | reverse complement strand
TTTTTGGCTTCAAAGAGCCTAGTTCCAAAGAACTTGGCTGTTCGCCTCAAACGCCCACGCTTATCGGCTGTATATTTTTAAGGATCGAAGCGAAGAATTTCTTCTTTGCTTTTGACTTGCTGCGATCAGCGAAGCCTTGAATTCTAGCACAGTTTTTAGCGTCGTCGCAATCAAATTTCTTCGATCTTTTCAACACCAGCGATCTGCATCGCTTCTCCTCAGCAGAGCCTTGCATTGTAGCACGCATTTTTTAGCGCAGCAGCAAGAATCTCCACCTCAGCAACCAGGACATTCGCCCCAACCACCTGATCAAGCCACCGAAGTAGCCCTCTCATAAAAAAAGCCACCCTTGCAGGCGGCTTTTTTCTATCCTGGCGGAAACGGAGGGATTCGAACCCTCGATGAGGCTCTACACCCCATACTCCCTTAGCAGGGGAGCACCTTCGGCCACTCGGTCACGTTTCCGGAATGACGTTATTGTAACGTGCTTTTTTGCCGGTTTCGGCAAAACGATGATTTTATTCCGGCTTGTCGAGACCGAAGGCGGTGTGCAGAGCGCGCACGGCCAGTTCCAGGTACTTCTCGTCGATGACGACGGAGGTCTTGATCTCGGAGGTGGAGATCATCTGGATGTTCACGCCTTCCTGGCTCAGCGCACGGAACATGGTGGATGCCACGCCCACATGGCTGCGCATGCCGATGCCGACAATGCTGACCTTGGCGATGTTGGGGTTGCCGACGACTTCGGTGGCACCCAGGGCGGGCACGACCTTGTCACGCAGCAGCTCCATCGCGCGCTGGTAGTCGCCCTGGCTGACGGTGAAGCTGAAGTCGGTTTTGCCTTCCTTGCTGATGTTCTGGATGATCACATCGACTTCGATGTTGGCATCAGCCACCGGACCCAGGATGCCGTAGGCGATGCCGGGAGTGTCGGGCACGCCGAGAACGGAGATCTTGGCTTCGCCGCGATTGAATGCGATGCCGGATACGACGGCCTTTTCCATTTTTTCGTCTTCCTCAAAAGTAATCAGCGTGCCGGAGGTGGACTCTTCCTCCAGGTCGATGTCCCAGGGCGTGAAGCTGGAGAGCACGCGCATGGGCACCTTGTACTTGCCGGCAAATTCCACCGAGCGGATCTGCAGCACCTTGGAGCCGAGGCTGGCCATTTCCAGCATTTCCTCGAAGCTCACGGTGTTCAGGCGCTTGGCGGCCTGCACCACGCGCGGGTCGGTGGTGTAGACGCCGTCAACGTCGGTATAGATCAGGCACTCGGCCGCCTTCAGCGCCGCAGCCACGGCCACGGCCGAGGTGTCGGAGCCGCCACGGCCCAGCGTGGTGACATGTCCATTGGGATCGATGCCCTGGAAGCCCGTGATGATGACCACGCGGCCAGCGTCGAGTTCGGCACGAACGCGCTTGTCGTCGATGGACTCGATGCGCGCCTTGGTGAAGCTGCTGTCCGTGCGCACGGGAACTTGCCAGCCCGAGAAGCTGATGGCTTCCAAGCCTTCGGCCTGCAGCGCAATGGCCAGCAGTGCCGACGACGCCTGCTCGCCCGTGGAGGCCAGCATGTCGAGTTCACGGTAGTACGCCGTTTTGGCCGAGCCGGGAGCCAGCTCGCTGGCCAGGCCCAGCAGACGGTTGGTTTCGCCACTCATGGCGCTGGGAACGACCACCATCTGGTGACCGGCACGAGCCCACTTGGCCACGCGCTTGGCAACGTTGCGGATGCGCTCTGTCGAGCCCATCGAGGTGCCGCCGTATTTATGAACGATCAGTGCCATTGGATATCAGGGTGACGAAACTGCTTGCCACGGCGCTGTACGACAGAGGATGCTTGTGCAAGCCAGGATGTTCGAGAGGACTGCGCATGAAGCGAAATGTCTGCCCGGACCCGTCCTGCGCAAGCCGTTTGGTTTTGGCGCGCCGCCGGTTTTCGTACAAAGTTGGACCAAAACTCGTCAATTGTACCAATCGAGCACCGACCCCAGGCGCCGCACAAAACCCCGCCCCATCTTGAGATGGATGCGGTGGCCTCGCGTACGGCAAACGCCGATCTGCGCGAGCAGCTGATCGAGCTGCGCGGCACTGGGCGTGGTGGCATGCACGCTGCGCAGCCAGTGCCGAAGCACATTGGCCTGGCGCGCAGGGCTCAGTGCCTGCAAGGCGGTGATGCCGGGCGGATTGCCGATGGCCGCCAGGTCGGCCTGCGCCATCTCCTGCAGGAGCTCCGCCGCCTCGGCGCAATGCCGGCTGCTGCGCGCGAACGTGGCGCGAAACTGGGGAAAGGCCTGCTGCAGCGCGGGCAGCAACTGGGCGCGGATGCGATTGCGCGTGTAGCGCGCATCGGCATTGGTCGGGTCTTCCACCCACGCCTGTCCACGCACTGCAAGCCAGTCACGCAGGACCTGGCCGGGCACATCCAGCAGCGGACGATGCCATTCGAGATCCGCCCTTCTCCACTGCGCCGGCATGGCTGCCAACCCGGCCACACCGGCGCCGCGAGACAGGGCCAGCAGCAGCGTCTCGACCTGGTCGTCCGCATGTTGCGCCAGCGCCATGCTGCGAACGGGCGGCAACGGGTCACCGCCGGCGCCCTGCCCAGGCCAGGGTTCGCGGGCGGCCTCTATCAGCGTTGCGTAGCGCAGCTGGCGTGCGGCGTCCTCAGGACTCTGGCCCGCCGCATGGCGAGCATCCACACGGCGAACCTTCAAGGGAACGGCATGCTGCGCACAGACTTTCTCGCACTGGCCGACAAAGGCGTCGGCCGCCGACTGCAGACCGTGATGCACATGGATGGCCACGACCTGGCCCGGCCAGCGTTCGGCGCAGGCCAGCAGCAGCGCCGTCGAGTCCGCACCGCCGCTGAAGGCCACGGCCAGCGGCAGTTGCGGCGCAAAGCGATGGATGGCCGCATCCAAAGCGGCACCCGGTGCAGCATCTGGTGCGGCTGCCGGAGCATTGCGCGGCGGGTCGGTGAACGGAATTTCCACAGGCTTGGATCAGGGGTATCAGGAAGCGGGCAAGGGCCTGGCGCAAAAAGCAAACGGCTCCCAGGGGAGCCGTTCAGTGTGCCAGAGCGTGGCGCAGGCCTTCAGCGGTTGTCGGCCTTGGTGTCGGCGAAGCGGCCGTAGCTTTGCAGGCGCTCGTAGCGGCGGTCCTGCAGCTCCTTGGGCTTGAGGTCCGCCAGCTGCCGATAGGCATCGCCCAGCGCGCGCTTGAGGAAGACGGCCATCTGCTTGGGGTCGCGGTGGGCGCCGCCCACGGGCTCGTTGACGATCTTGTCCACCAGGCCCAGGGCCTTGAGGCGGTGGGCCGTGATGCCCATGGCATCGGCCGCGTCCTCGGCCTTTTCGCCGGTCTTCCAGAGGATGGAGGCGCAGCCTTCCGGGCTGATCACGGAGTAGACGGCGTATTGCAGCATCAGCACCTGGTCGGCGACGGCAATGGCCAGGGCGCCGCCCGATCCACCTTCACCGATGACGGTGGTGATGATGGGGGTCTGCAGCTGGGCCATTTCGTAGATGTTGCGGCCGATGGCTTCGGACTGGCCGCGCTCTTCGGCTTCGATGCCGGGGAAGGCACCGGGCGTGTCCACGAAGGTGAAGACCGGCAGGCCGAACTTCTCGGCCGTCTTCATGAGGCGCAGGGCCTTGCGGTAGCCCTCGGGGCGCGTCATGCCGAAGTTGCGCAGCGTGCGCTCCTTGGTGTCGCGGCCCTTCTGGTGGCCGATGACCATGCAGGAAATGCCATTGAAGCGAGCCAGCCCGCCCACGATGGACTGGTCGTCGGCGAAGTGCCGGTCGCCGTGCATCTCGATGAAGTCGGTGAAGCAGTCGCGCACGTAGTCCAGCGTGTAGGGACGCTCGGTATGGCGCGCGATCTTGGTGATCTGCCAGGGCGAGAGGTCGCTGTAGATGTCCTTGGTCAGCTGCAGGCTCTTCTTGCTGAGCTGCTCGATCTCTTCCGAGATATCGACTGCGCTTTCGGTCTGCACGTAGCGCAGTTCCTCGATTTTGGACTCGAGCTCGGCGATGGGCTGCTCAAAATCCAGAAAGTTCTTTTTCGCCAACTTGTTTCTCCTTGTCCCAGCCAGGCACGGTGCATGCGTTCCAGCCGGAAAACGGGGGGTTGATCGGGTGTGATCGGTTTGTCTTCAGGCTGCAGGCTGCGGTTCGAGCGAGCGCCAAATATACCAAGTCGCCACGGTGCACCACGGCTTCCAGGCCTCGGCAACCTCACGCGCCTCGCTGCGGCTGACGGGGTCGCCCGAAAAATAGTTCTGGCTGATGCCCGAGATCAGGCCTGCATCGTCCAGCGGCAGCACATTGGGCCGCTGCAGGTAGAAGATGAGGAACATCTCGGCGGTCCAGCGGCCCACGCCGCGGATGGACATGAGCTCGGCCACGATGGCTTCGTCGCTCATTCCCTGCCAGTCGTCCTGGTGCAGCCGGTGCTCGGTGAAATGCATGGCCAGGTCCACCAGGTAGTCCACCTTGCGGGCAGACAGGCCCACGGCGCGCATGTCGTCCACCTTGAGCTTGAGCACCAGATCGGGTGCCATGCGGGCAGGCAGGCGCGCGAACTTGTTCCACAGCGTCTGCGCAGCCTTCATCGAGATCTGCTGGCCCACGATGGAGCGCGCCAGCGTGGCGAAGGCATCACCGCCGGGCTGCAAGGCCAGGTGGGCAAAGCGCGGGATCAGGCGCTTCATCACGCGATCGCGGCGCACCAACTGGCGGCAGGCCTCGGCCCAGTACGCCGGGGCGCCCTCGGGCGGCGCGGGCAGGGATATCTTGGCCTTGGGAGCGGAGGCGGCGGCAGCCGCCGCCGCAGGGGCCGAACCTGCGCGCGCGCCCAGCGTCACCATCGGCAGCGGGGACGGTTGCTGTTCGGGCACGGGCAGATCGGCCACCAGCGGCAACTGCTCGAAATCCATGGTGTCCAGGGGCTTGGCGGAGGCCATCAAAGCACCTCCCCGCACCTGGCGCGGCACATCTGGCAAGGCATACGGATCAGCCCTTCGCGGCTGCCTCCCAGGTCGTGCCTGCGGGGGAGTCCTTGAGCACGATGCCCTGTTCCAGCAGCGCCTTGCGGATGCGGTCGGCCTCGGCCCAGTCCTTGGCCGCCTTGGCGGCTGCGCGTGCGGCAATCTGCGCCTCGATGGCGCCGGCATCCATCTCCGAAGCGCCCGCCTGCAGGAAGGCCTGGGGGTCGCCCTGCAGCAGCCCCAGGCAGCCGGCCAGCGCCTTGAGCAGGCCTGCCGTGTCGGCACTCTTGCTGCGGTTGACTTCGGCAGCCAGCTCGAACAGCACGGCCACGGCCTCGGGCGTGCCGAAGTCCTCGTCCATGGCCGCCTTGAAGCGTGCGGCAGCGGGATGATTCCAGTCGATGGCAACCTCGGCAGGCGCGACCAGGCTCAGTGCCGTGTACAGGCGCTTGAGCGCGCCGCGTGCGTCGTTCAGGTGCACGTCGCTGTAGTTCAGCGGGCTGCGGTAGTGGCTGCGCACGACGAAGAAGCGCACGGTCTCGGCGTCGTACTCCTTGAGCACGTCGCGGATGGTGAAGAAGTTGCCCAGCGACTTGGACATCTTCTCGTTGTCTACGTTGATGAAGCCGTTGTGCATCCAGATCTGGGAGAACGGTTTGCCGTTCGCGCCTTCGCTCTGGGCGATCTCGTTTTCGTGGTGCGGGAACTGCAGGTCGGCACCGCCGCCGTGGATGTCGAAGCTCTCGCCCAGCATCTCGCAGCCCATGGCCGAGCACTCGATGTGCCAGCCGGGACGGCCCACGCCCCAGGGGCTGGCCCACTTGACCTCTTCCGGCTCGGTGGGCTTGGCGCTTTTCCACAGCACGAAGTCCAGCGGATCCTGCTTGCCGTCCTGCACGGCCACGCGTTCGCCGGCCTGCAATTCGTCCAGCGACTTGCCCGACAGCTTGCCGTAGCCGGGGAACTTGCGCACGGCGAAGTTCACGTCGCCATCCGTGCCCTGATAGGCCAGACCCTTGTCCTGCAGACGGCCGATCATGGACAGCATCTGGGGCACGTATTCGGTGGCACGCGGCTCGTGCGTGGGGCGTTCGATGCCCAGGGCGTCGGCGTCCTGGTGCAGGGCGTCGATCATGCGGTCGGTCAGCGAGCGGATGGTCTCGCCGTTCTCGACGGCACGCCGGATGATCTTGTCCTCGATGTCGGTGATGTTGCGCACATAGGTCACGCGATAACCGCTGGCACGCAGCCAGCGCTGCACCACATCGAAAGCGACCATGGAGCGTGCGTGTCCCAGGTGACACAGGTCGTACACGGTCATGCCGCACACATACATGCGCACATGGCCCGGTTCGATTGGCGAAAACGCTTCCAATGCACGCGACAGCGTGTTGTAGATACGCAAACTCATGGATGTTTATCAGGAGAGAAAGGGTCGCTGCAGGGGGCGCGTCCCACGCGCCGCCGGACCCTTGGCGCCGATGCAGGCATGCTCAGCAGGGAGCAGGAGCGGCAGGCGCAGAGCCCGTGTGACCCAGCACACCCCTCAGCTACAATTGACCGCAGTATAAGCCCGCGCCGCGGGGCGTTCCCCCGAGGCCCCGAAAGCACCTACATGCCTCTACGCAACTCGTTTCGCTCCGCCCTGCGCCTCGCGGCACTGGCGGCCCTGCTCGCAACAGGCCACGCCCACGCCGACGACTATACGGAAGTGAATCAGTTGCTGCGCAACGGCAAGAGCACCCAGGCTCTGGCACGCGCCGATGCCTATCTGGCCAAGAACGCACGCGACCCGCAGATGCGCTTTCTCAAGGCGGTCGCACTGACCGACAGCGGCAAGACAGACGAGGCCATCGCCGCGCTGAGCCAGCTCATCGAGGACTACCCCGAGCTGCCCGAGCCCTACAACAATCTGGCGGTCATCTATGCCGGCCAGAACCAGCTCGAGAAGGCGCGCTCCGCGCTCGAATCCGCCGTGCGCAACAACCCCAACTACGGCGTCGCCTACGAGAACCTGGGCGACATCCATGCCCGCCTGGCCTACGAGGCCTACTCCAAGGCGCAAGGCCTGGACGGCCGCGCGGCCAGCGTGCGCCCCAAGCTCAAGCTGCTGCGCGACCTGCTGGCACCCGTCGCCGCCGCCAAGTAGGCATCCCGGCCCAGGCGCGCTGCCCCTGCGCCAGCGCGCGTGCTGCGGTCGATCGGGCCTTGCCCATGCCTGGCGCGCACCCGCAGGAACCTGCCCGGTTTTCCCCACTCCATCCCCCAGCCCTTTGGCTTTCACAGGAGATTCGCATGACCACACGCCGCATCGCGTCGCTTTCCCTGGCCGGCATGGCCCTGGCCGCTTCCCTTTTCACCGCCCTGCCCGCCATGGCGCAGAACGCCACGCCCAAGGTGCAGATCAAGACCAGCATGGGCGACATCGTGCTGGAGCTGAACGAAGCCAAGGCCCCCAAGACCGTGGCCAACTTCTTGCAGTACGTGCGCGACAAGCACTATGACGGCACGGTGTTCCACCGCGTGATGGACGGCTTCATGATCCAGGGCGGCGGCATGGATGCGAGCCTCAAGGAAAAGCCCACGCGCGCGCCCATCCCGCTGGAAGCGGACAACGGCCTCAAGAATGACCGGGGCACCATCGCCATGGCGCGCACGGGCAACCCGAATTCGGCCACCTCGCAGTTCTTCATCAACGTGGTGAACAACGACATGCTCAATGCGCCCAAGCCCGATGGACACGGCTACGCCGTCTTCGGCCGCGTGGTCCAGGGCATGGATGTGGTGGACAAAATCCGCACGGTGGCCACGGGCAACCAGGGCATGCACCAGAATGTACCCACCAAGCCGGTGACCATCCTCTCGGCCACCGAAGTCAAGTAAACCGCGCGCCGCACATTGCGTGGCACGCCCTTCCCCTCCATCCAACAAGGAATCGCCATGAGCAACCCCCAAGTCGAACTCCACATCGCCGACCACGGCGTCATCACCCTCGAACTCGACGCCGCCAAGGCCCCCAAGAGCACCGAGAACTTCCTGGCCTATGTGAACAAGGGCCACTACAACAACACCATCTTCCATCGCATCATCGATGGCTTCATGATCCAGGGCGGCGGCTTCGAACCCGGCATGAACCAAAAGGGCACGGACGCCCCCATCGAGAACGAGGCCAAGAACGGCCTGAAGAACGACAAGTACACCATCGCCATGGCCCGTACCGGCGACCCGCACTCGGCCACCGCCCAGTTCTTCATCAACGTGGCCGACAACGGCTTCCTGAACCACACCTCGCCCAGCGCGCAGGGCTGGGGCTATGCCGTGTTCGGCAAGGTGGTCAAGGGCACCGAGATCGTGGACAAGCTGCGTGGCGTGAAGACCGGCCGCAACGGCGGCCACCAGGACGTGCCCAAGGATGACGTGATCATCGAGAAGGCCGTGGCCCTGTAATCGGGCGCTCCCGCACACGGGGCGGCCGTGCCCTTTCGGGTCCGGCCGCCCTGTTGTCCATGCGCATGGCACCGGCCGTGCGCATGGACAACAGTCCTGCTCCAGAGCCGTCCCAAGCCTCCTACAGCCTTCATGCAGCGCCCTTGCCGGGTGCCCCGTCCCATGGCCCAGACCGCCGCGCCCCGCCCTCTTCCCGAGCCGCCCATTGCGGCCGAGTGGACACTGCCTGCGGGCTGGCGCACGCTGGAGTTCATCTCGGACCTCCACCTGCAGGCCAGCGAGCCCGCCACCGTGCAGGCCTTCCGGCACTACCTGGCCGCCACGCGGGCCGATGCCGTCTTTCTGCTGGGCGACCTGTTCGAGGTCTGGGTGGGTGACGACGCCCTGCTGGAGCCCGGCAGCTTCGAGGCCGAATGCGCCACCGCCATGCGCGAGGCAGCCACCCGCACGCCGCTGTTCTTCATGCAGGGCAACCGCGACTTCCTGACCGGAGCACAGTTCGATGCGCTGTGCGGCACGACCACGCTGGCCGACCCCACGGTGCTCGACTGCGGCGGCCAGCGCATCCTGCTCAGCCATGGCGATGCCCTGTGCCTGGACGACGTGGACTACCAGCGCTTTCGCGCCATGGCCCGCTCGGCGGCCTGGCAGGCCGGCTTCCTGGCCCAGCCGCTGCAGGTGCGCCGCGAGCAGGCGCGCGGCATTCGGCAGGAGAGCGAATCGCGCAAGCGGGAATCGGACGGTCAGGGCGCCGCCATGCCCACCTATGCCGACCTCGACGCGCAGGCCACGCGCAGCTGGCTGCATGCCGCAGGTGCCGCCACCCTGATCCACGGCCACACGCACCGCCCGGCCGACCATGACCTGGGCGATGGCCTGCGGCGTATCGTGCTCAGCGACTGGGACCTCGCAGCGCCCGTGCCGCGCGCCGAGGTGCTGCGCTGGGAGCGCGGCATGGGCCTGCGTCGCCTGCCGTTGTCCGACGTTCTTGAACAGGCCGGCCCGCCATGAGCCTTTGGCAACAACTGGGCCGCTGGGCCCGCAGACTGGGCCGCCGCGCACGCTCCACGGTGTCCCCGGTGCCCGAGATTCCCGCGCCGCTGTGGCTGTCCACGCTGGCCGCCTACCCCTTTCTCGCGTCGCTGACGCTGGAGGAGCAATCCAAGCTGCGCGCCCTGGCCGCCGTCTTCCTGCAGCGCAAGCGCTTCCACGGCGCGCATGGCCTGGAAGTCAGCGACGCCATGGCGCTGGAGATTGCCGCCCAGGCGTGCCTGCCCCTGCTGCACTGGGGCGAGCCGCAGGGCGCGCTGTCCTGGTATGACGACTTCGTGGGCATCGTGGTGCATCCCGGCGATGCCGTGGCGCGGCGCCAGAGCATGGACGAGGCCGGCGTCGTCCATGACTACGACGAAGTGATCATGGGCGAGGCCATGCATGGCGGCCCCGTCATGCTCAGTTGGCAGGCCATTGGCGCAGGACGCGGCTCCCACGCCAGCCACCACGGCCACGGCGGCCAGCCCGCCAACGTGGTGATCCACGAATTCGCCCACAAGATCGACATGCGCAACGGCGGTGCCGACGGCTGCCCGCCCCTGCCGCCGGGCTTCATGGGCAGCAGCTCCGCACGCCAGGCCCGCGAGATATGGCAGGCCGCCTGGGCTCCGGCCTATGACGCCTTCCGTGAGCAGATCACCATTGCCGAACGCTTTGGCGGCGAATGGCCCTGGCTGGACGGCTATGGCGCCACGGCGCCCGCCGAATTCTTTGCCGTGGCCTGCGAGGCCTTCTTCGTGGACCGCGCGCGCTTTGCCCGGGAATTTCCCACGCTGGAGCCGCTGCTGGCAGCGCTCTTCAAGCCGGCCACCAATCAACCCTGATCGGAGCAAACCTCCTTCAGGGCCCGGGCGAACAGGCGCTGCTCCTCGTACTGCCCGCCCGCCTTGCGCTCGAACAGGGTGATGGGCGGAAGGGTCCAGCCAAAGCGGTGGCGGACGATGCCCACGCCCGCGATGCGCACCAGTTCCTCGGCAATGTCGGCCGGCACGATGGACACGGCCCGCTCATTGGCGGCCACCAGCTCGCCGATCACCTTGGCCGAGAGCGTTTCCACAAACGGCGGCGGCGGCTCCACGCCCGCGCGCAGGAAAAAGTCGGTGATCTGCTCGCGCATGGGCGTGCGGCGCTGGCCCAGCACCCAGTCAAGCCCCGTGAGCTCGGCCCACTGCAGAGGCCGGCGCCCCAGCCGCGTGGCCAGGCTGCGGTGGGCGATCAGGCGCGGCTCCTGCTCATAAAGCACGCTGTGCCGTATGCCGCTCATGTCCAGCACGGCCGAGGTGCGGCCGATCACGCAGTCCAGCTCATGCGCGCGCAACTTTTGCAGCAGGCGGTCGCTGGTGTCCTCATGCAGCGTGACCGTGATGCGCCGGCCCTGGGGCCGCGTCCTGCCGATGGCATCGGCCAGCATGCGCGCGGGCAGGAAGGGGATGACACCCACCTGCAGGTGCGCCGCACGCTGCTGTCCCACGGCCTCGATGTCGTGGGCCCAATGGTCCAGATCGGCCAGCATGCCACGGGCGCGCGCCAGCACCAGCGCGCCCAGTTCCGTGGGCTCCATGCCGCGTGCAGAACGCAGGAACAGCGGCGCGCCGAACAACGATTCCAGCTCGGCCAGGGCCTGGGTCACGGCGGGCTGGCTGGTGGCCATGCGCTCGGCCACGCGGGTCAGCGTGCCCAGCTCGCTGATGGAGCGCAGCAGCAGCAAATGCTTCATCTTCAGGCGCGTGGCCATGCGGTGGGCCAGTTGGGCAGCGGTCGATGCAGTGCGGTTCTGCGGCATGGATTCAGGCGTGGCGTGTCATAAGCAAAACCATATTGAACAATAAAAACAAACGAATTTCTGCTTATGCACGCGTTCCAGAATTCCTGCGTCTTGCACACCCAAAACGAAAGGACCAGGCAGACCATGGATGGCATGTTTTTCATCATCGCGCTGGGCGCGGCGGCGGCGGGATTCGTGCAGGGCCTGTCGGGCTTTGCCTTCGGCATGGTGGCCATGTCGTTCTGGGCCTGGGTGCTGGAGCCGCGCGATGCGGCCGCGCTCACCGTCTTCGGCTCGCTGCTGGGGCAGGTGCTGTCGGCCATCACCGTGCGGCGCGGCTTTGCGCCGGCAAAGCTGCTGCCCTTCATCCTGGGCGGCCTGGCCGGCATTCCGCTGGGCGTCTTGCTGCTCCCGCATCTGGACATGGCCTGGTTCAAGGCCCTGCTGGGCGGCATGCTGGTGCTGTGGTGCCCGGTGATGCTGCTGTCGGCCCGGCTGCCCAGGCTGGCGCGCGGCGGCCGCCTGGCCGATGGTGCCGTGGGGCTGGCGGGCGGCGTCATGGGCGGCCTGGGCGGCTTCACGGGCACGCTGCCCACGCTATGGTGCACGCTGCGCGGCTACGCCAAGGATGAGCAGCGCTCCGTCATCCAGAACTTCAACCTGTCCATGCTGGCCGTGACCATGGCCACCTACCTGGGCACGGGGCTGGTCACGCGCAGCATGCTGCCGCTGTTCGCCATCGTGGCGCCGGCCATGCTGATTCCATCGCTGCTGGGCTCCAGGCTCTATATCGGGATCAGCGAGGCTCGGTTCCGGCAGATCGTGCTGGGCCTGCTGTGCCTGTCCGGCGTGGCGCTGCTGGCCTCATCGGTGCCGGAACTGGTCCAGCGCGCGGGCTGACGCGCACAAGATGACCGCAGTCCACTCTACGGGCTGCAAGCATGCCACATTCAGCGCTGGCAGCATGGCCGCCCCGGGTAGATCCAGTGGTCTTTCCCGCTAACTCCGTGGTCAACCTCAAGCGCCTCGACCAGACGCAAGACGCACAAGGCCCGGCACTGCATTCCCTGCACCGGGCCTTGTGTTTTCAGAAGCCGGTCAGTACCGAGCGTCGGCCGGCTTCCTGTCCTTGGGCCAGTCCTTGTGCTTGTTGGCAAAGTCCGGGCGCGGCTGGTGGCTGAAGTACTCGGCCACGTCCACGGCCTCCTGGTCGCTGAGGCCGCCCTGGCCCAGCGGGAAGTTGCCATGGAAGGCGATGGGCATGTTGCGCTTGACGAAGGCCGCCGCCGTATAGGTGCGCGCCATGCCCGCGCCGATGTTGAAGGACTCGTCACCCCACAGCGGCGGATAGACCCACTGGCCCTTGGCGTTCTTCACGCCCTCGCCCTCGCCGCCATGGCAGACCGCGCACTGGGCCGCATAGACCTTCTTGCCGTTGTCCACGTTGGGCACGATGGACTGGCTGATCTTGCCCACGCCCCGGCCTTCGACCTTGTCCTCGGGTTTGGTTTCGCGGCGCATCCAGTCGAAGTAGGCGACCATGGCCTTGATCTCGTCGGACTCCAGCGGCAGCGGCTTGCCGTTCATGGAGCGCAGGAAGCAGCCATTGATGCGGTCCTCCAGCGTGATGACGCGGCCTGCGCGCGGCGCATAGCCGGGGAAGAAGGCCGAGACACCGATATAGGGCGAGCCATCGGCCACGGTGCCCGCGTTCAGGTGGCAGCTGGCGCAGTTCAGCGCATTGCCGACATTCCTGGGCAGCAGGTCACGCGTCTCTATGTTCAGGCGGGCGCCGTAGACCAGTTGCTTCGCATTGGATTCGTCCAGCATGGCGGCCAGGCGCGGCGTCTCGAAGGGGCGTGTGCTTTCGCCCTTGGCATCGAGCTGCTTGCGCATGGATTGCACTTCCCTGGCATGGATCTCGCGCGCATCGGCACGGCCCCAGCTCTTGCGGGCGAAGTTGAGGATGTCGGCGATCTCCGCATCCTTGAGCTGTGCGAAGGCCGGCATGGTCAGCGGCCGCGCATGGCTTTGCGTGACGGGCGCCTTCCAGCCCGCCAGCATCAGATGGATCAGCGTGGACGGGTCCTGCGACTGCAGCGAGAAATTGCCGGCCAGCGGCGGGAACACGTCCTTCACGCCGCCGCCGTCGGCACGGTGGCAGTCGGCGCAGAACTGCAGATAGCCCAGGCCGCCACGGCTGGCGTAGAGGTCGGCAGGCACGTCGGAAGACATTGCCGAGGCGACGGACAGCGCATGCCCGGAGGCCTGCGGCCCCGGATGCGGGGCAATGACCGGCCCCGGCCCCTGGGCCACCTGCATGGGCAGATCGTTCTTGCCTGCGGGCAGCGACTTCAGATAGGTGCCAATGGCCAGCAGGTCCGCATCGCTCATGTACTGGGTGCTGTGCTGCACCACATCGACCATGTTGCCGGAGACCGTGCCGTGGCTGTTGCGCCCGGTCTTGAGCAATTGGGCGGTTTCCTCGGGTGTCCACAGATTGCGCAGGCTCAGCGCGCGCCAGTTCTCCACGGTCTCGCCGGCCAGGAAATACTCACCCTTGCTGCCCTCGCCGGTCATGGTTTTTTCCTGGAAGCCCACGCCGCGCGGCGTATGGCAGGCGCCGCAGTGGCCCAGGCCCTGCACCAGGTAGGCGCCCCGGTTCCATTGCGCGCTTTGCTGGGCGTTGGCCTGGAAGGACGTGTCATCCAGGAACACCCAGTTCCATAGCGACAGGCCCCAGCGCTGGTTGAAGGGAAAGCCCAGGTCGGACTCCTTGTTGGCCGCCTTCACGGGCGCCACGCCCTGCAGCAGATAGGCGTAAAGGGCCTGCATGTCCTCGGCCGTCATCTTGGCGTAGGAGGGATAGGGCATGGCCGGATACAGGTTGCGGCCGTCGGCTGCCACGCCCTTGCGCATGGCGCGGTCGAACTGCTCGAAGCTGTACTTGCCCATGCCCGTATCGGCGTCGGGCGAGATATTGGTGGAATAGATCTTGCCGAATGGCGTTTCCAGCGCCAGCCCACCACCCATGGGCTGGGATGTATTGCCGGTATGGCAGGCAACGCAATCGCCCAGGCGTGCGATATATCGGCCGCGATCGACCAGGGTTCTTTGCTCCGCCGTCAGGTCCGCCGCGTAATCGGCGGGCAGGTCATCAATGATTTGCGGCATTTGCGCATGGTCCACTCCGGGCGCCGGCGCCGAAATGGCCAGTTGCCAGGCGGCGGCCGACAGCGTGGCCACGCACAGCAGGCCTTGCTTGAGCGAGAGTTTCATCGCCTTCGATCCATTGAAATGAATTATTATTGAAAGAGGAAAATGGATATTGACGAGATATTCAACCCAACGCCTGCAGCGATTGCAGCAAATGATCATCTCTTTGCGCAATATCTTCTTATATATACAAATTCTAGTGGTATCCCCTTATTTTTTCCATGCAAGCCGACGAAAACGATAAGCCAATAGCACATTTAACGCGGACTTAATCAATGCAAGGAGAAAGCGCGCGCAGCCCCTGCGGGCGCGCACGAAAAAGCGGCCCACGAGGGGCCGCTGGTTTCACCGCCGGTGTATCGGGTGACGGCTCGCCCGCCGGGCTCAGGCCGCCTGGCTGCAGCGGCGGGCCGCCTGCGCCACGCTGTGCGCATCCACGCCAAAGTGGCCGCGCAACGCGGCACGCGTGTCACTACGGCCAAAGCCGTCCGTGCCCAGGGTGAGGAATCGCCTGCCTGCGGGCAGGAAGGCGCGCACGGTCTCGGGCACGGCGCGCACATAGTCGGTGGCGGCAATCACCGGGCCCTGCGTGCCATCCAGCAGCTGCGCGATCCAGGGCTGGCCAGGTGCCTCGCCCGCCAGCATGCGCTGCTCGCAGGCCACGCCATCGCGCGCCAGTTCGCTCCAGCTGGTCACGCTGACCACGGTGGCGGCCATGCCCTCGCTGGCCAATTGCTCGGCGGCCTTGAGCACTTCGGTGAGGATGGCGCCCGATCCCAGCAAGGTGACATGCTGCGTGGCACGGCCCGCATCGCCAAAGCGGGCGAACACATAGCCGCCGCGCAGCACGCCGTCGGCCGCACCCGTTGGCAGGTCGGGCTGGGCGTAGTTCTCGTTCATCAGGGTGATGTAGTAGAAAACGTCGCGCTGCTCGACCAGCATCTCGCGCATGCCGGCATCCAGAATGACGGCCAGCTCGCCCGCATGCGCAGGGTCCCAGGCCTTGCAGTTGGGAATGGTGGCCGCCACCAGATGGCTGGAGCCGTCCTGGTGCTGCAGGCCCTCGCCGCCCAGCGTGGTGCGGCCCGAGGTGGCACCCAGCAGAAAGCCGCGCGCCCGCTGGTCGGCCGCCGCCCAGATGGCATCGCCCACGCGCTGGAAGCCGAACATGGAGTAGTAGATGTAGAACGGCAGCATGGCCAGGCCATGCACGCTGTAGCTGGTGGCCGCCGCCGTCCAGCTGGCGATGGCGCCGGCCTCGCTGATGCCCTCCTCCAGGATCTGGCCGTCCAGCGCCTCGCGGTAGGACAGCACCGAGCCGATGTCTTCGGGCGCGTAGCGCTGGCCCAGGCTGCTGTAGATGCCCACCTGCTTGAACAGGTTGGCCATGCCGAAGGTGCGCGCCTCGTCCGCCACGATGGGCACGATGCGCGGGCCCAGCTGCGCGTCCTTGAGCAGGCCGCCCAGCATGCGCACGAAGGCCATGGTGGTGCTCATCTCCTTGCCGGCAGGCGCCAGCGCAAACTGCGCGTACTGCTCCAGGGCGGGCACGGGCACGCGGTCGCACACGGTTTCGCGGCGCGGCAGTGCGCCGCCCAGTGCCGTGCGGCGATCGCGCAGGTAGCGCATCTCGGGGCTGTCGTCGGCGGGCCGGTGGAAGGCCAGGCCCTTGGCCTGCTCGTCACTGAGCGGCAGGTTGAAGCGGTTGCGGAACTCGATCAGGTCGGACTCGTCCAGCTTCTTCTGGCTGTGCGTGGTCATCTTGCCCTGCCCGGCCGAACCCATGCCATAGCCCTTCTTGGTATGGGCCAAGATGACCGTGGGCTGGCCGCGATGGGCGGCAGCGGCCGCATAGGCGGCGTGGATCTTCACCAGGTCATGCCCGCCGCGCTTGAGACGGTCGATCTGCTCGTCCGTCAGGCCCTGGGCCAGGGCCGCAAGTTCGGGGCTCTGCCCGAAGAAATGCTCGCGGTTGTAGCGCCCGTCCTTGGCGGCGAAGGTCTGCATCTGCCCGTCCACCGTGCCACCCAGCGTGCGCGCCAGGGTGCCGGTGAGGTCACGCGCGAACAACCCGTCCCAGTCGCTGCCCCACAGCAGCTTGACCACGTTCCAGCCCGCGCCCGCGAACAGCCTCTCCAGCTCATCGACGATGCGGCCATTGCCGCGCACCGGGCCGTCCAGCCGCTGCAGATTGCAGTTGACCACCCAGACCAGGTTGTCCAGCCCCTCGCGCGCGGCCAGCGTGAGGGCACTCATGCTTTCGGGCTCGTCCATCTCGCCGTCGCCAAACACGCCCCAGACCTTGCGCTCCTGGCAGTCCAGCAGGCGGCGGTGCGTGAGATAGCGCATGAAGCGCGCATGGTAGATGCTGCTGATGGGGCCAATGCCCATGGAGCCCGTCGGGAACTGCCAGAAATCGGGCATCAGCCAGGGATGCGGATAGCTGGACAGGCCCTGTGCGCCCGCCGCCAGCGCGCTGATCTCCTGGCGGTAGTGCTGCAGGTCCTGCTCGGTCAGCCGCCCTTCCAGAAAGGCCCGCGCATACACGCCGGGCGCGCTGTGCGGCTGGAAGAACACCAGGTCGCCCCGGTGCTGACCCGGCGCAAGCCCCTCCCGGGCATGGAAGAAATGGTTGAACCCGGTCTCGAACAGATCGGCCGCGCTGGCATAGCTGGCGATGTGGCCGCCCAGCTCGCCATAGGCCTGGTTGGCGCGCACCACCATGGCCAGCGCGTTCCAGCGCATGATGGACGCCAGCCGCTCCTCGATGGCCAGGTCGCCCGGAAACACAGGCTGCTGCTGCGCCGCCACGCTGTTCACATAGGGCGTGTTCAGATCGGGCTGCCAGCCCAGGCGCTGCTCCCTCGCCATGCGCGCCAACTCCTCCAGCACGAAGCGCGCTCGCTGCGGACCTTCTGTGGCGACCAGGGCCAGAAAGGCCTCGCGCCATTCGGCGGTTTCCTGGGGATCGGTATCGATATCGGCCAGCGCGGCCAGTGGCGTGGGTGCGTTCATGCCCGCCACTTTAGGACTGGCAGGCCGGCATGAGCAGCCGTTCATGGATAAGGAAAACGCCATATTCCAGCATTTCATGCTGGTAATTACATAAAATCCGGCAGATGAAACTGGACACCATCGACTTGCGCATTCTGGCCGAGTTGCAAACGGACGGCTCGCTGTCCAACGTGGAACTGGCGCGGCGCGTGCATCTGTCGCCCTCGCCATGCCTGGCGCGCGTCAAGGCACTGGAGAAGGCGGGAGTGATCGCGCGCTATGTGGCGCTGGCCAATGCGTCGGCGCTGGGGCTGGGGCTGAATGTGTTCATCAACATCAGCCTCAAGTCACAGGCCAAGGAATCGCTGGCCGACTTCGAGCGCCGCATTGCCGAGCACGATGAAGTCATGGAGTGCTACCTGATGAGCGGCGACGCCGACTATCTGATCCGCGTGGCGCTGGCCGACATCGGCGCGCTGGAGCGCTTCATTGTGGAGCAGCTCACGCCCATTCCCGGCATAGAGAAGATCCGCTCCAGCTTCACGCTCAAGCAGGTGCGGTACAAGACCGCCCTGCCCCTGCCGGCCGCTGGCTGAGGCGGACGGAGGCTGGCCTCAGCCAGCAGGCTTGGCCATCTCGCCGGTGGCGATGCGGCGGCGCAATTCGCCCAGCACGGCCTTGAGGCGGCGCTCGTTGTCCAGGCCCACGCGCACCAGCATCTTCTGGCCGCTGGACAGGGCCTGCAGCTCAGGGTCGGCATATTCGTAGCGCACCCAGGGCTGGACGGAGGGCACCTCCCCCTCCACCTTGGTCAGCCGCACCTGCACCGGGCCGGCGGGCTCGGGCGCGGCGCGCAGGTGGTCGATCACGGCGATGAGGCGGTCGTTGAAATAGCGGCTGGGGTAGCCCAGGTCTTCATAGGCGGTCTGGAACAGCGGGTACAGCCGGGCGTAGAGCTTGACGGCCGCATCCATGGGAATGGCCTCGGCAAAGGCCACGAAGGCCTTGTAGCGCGCGGCATTGGCAGGGGCGATGGTCTGCGCTTCTTCAGCACCTTCCACCTGAAAGCGCTGGGGAGCGGGGTTCACTGGCCACAGGCGAGCGGGTGCCTGGGAGCGCGTCAGGTTGTCCACGGTGGCAACGGCGCGGCGCACAAAGCCGTCCACCTGCAGGAAGCTGCCGACCTTGTCCCGGCCCAGCAGGCCGTTGAGGGCCTGGGTGACATGGGCATCGGAGTCCTGCAACGCGGGCAGGCCGGGCGCGGGCTGCTCCAGCGCATCGACCGGGTTCTGGGGCTCGGTCAATTCGGGGGCCGGCAAGGGCTCCGGCTCGGCGGGCTGGGCAGGGGCCTCGGCCACCTCGGGAGGCGGCTCGGGCACATCGGCAGGACGCCACCAGTACCACCAGGCCGCGCCGCCCAGGGCAGCGGCCACCAGCACCGCCGCGGCAATGCCGGAAGCCGATGGACCGGAGGATCTGGCGCGGGGGCGGAAGTCTTGAGTGTCGCATTCTGGCATGGATGGGTCCTTTGGCTTGGGCAGGATCTGGCAGGTCGGGCAGCACGGTTGCCGCAAGCATGTGCGACAGGAAAGCCCAACCAGGGTTCCCGTGCTTTCCTGACACCAGCCCCTGCCTTGTGTTTATAAGCCGCCGCGCTCTCTGCTCAGGCCACCGTGCGTGCCTGGCAACAACGCGTTACCCGGCTTACGCGGCCGCCTCAGCCCTGCTTGGCCAGATCCTGCAGCCAGGCCATGGCGGCCTGCAGCTCGTCGGGGCGGATTTCATGCATGCTGGGGTACTCGTGGTAGCTCAGTTGCAGCGGCAGGCGCTGCACATGGCTGCGGATGGCGTGGGCGCTGGTCAGCGGAATGACGTTGTCGTAGCTGCCGTGGCTGACCCAGAGCGATTTGCCGTCGAAGGCCGCGTCGGGCGCCTGGTGGGGCAAGGCCTCGGGCAGCAGGCGGCTGTGCCAGCACATGGCCGCACGCAGCAACGCCGGCTGGGTCAGCAGCAGGCTGAGCGCCATGATGCCGCCCTGACTGAAGCCGCCCGCCACGGTGCGCTGGGCAGGAATGCCCAGCTGCGTGCCGGCCTGCTGCAGGGCCTGGGCCACCAGGGCACGGCTGTGCTCTTCCTGCGCGGCGTGGATGTGGCGCGTGCCGTTGGCATCCACCGTGAACTGGAACCAGGCATGGGCGCTGGGGCCCATGGCAAATGGCGCGCGCAGGCTGAGCACATGGAACTGCGGCGGCACGAAGGGCACAAGGCCGAACAGGTCCTGTTCATTGCTGCCAACGCCATGCATGAGCACCAGCAGCCAGGGCTGCTGCCCCGGTGCAGGTTGTGCGGGGCGCTCCAGCGCCAGCAGGGGCAGGTCGATCATCACGGACTCCTTGGTTTCCAGGCGATTTCCGGGACCGGGGTGGTCCCGGGCAACGCACCATTGTGGCGCCAAGCCATGCCCGTCGCGGCAGGAGGTTATGCCGCCTGCACGTCCTCGAAGGCCATCGCATCCATGGCCAGGATGGAGTACATGACTTCGCGGCTCAGATACCGGGGCCGCGCCGTGGCGCCGGCCGCGCCCAGCGCGAAGTACAACGGCATGAAGTGCTCTTCGGTGGGATGGGCGCGCCGGGCCGAAGGCGCACGGGCACGGTAGTCCAGCAGCGCAGGCAGGTCCTGCGCCTGCAGGCGCGACTCAATCCAGCGGCTGAAGTCCTGCACGTAGGGCGAGGAGGCACTGGAGCCGCCGACGGCATGGTCGTCCTGCAGGCCATCCTGGCTGCGCAGGATGTGCACGGCGTCATCCACCCGCACCGTGGGCTCGCCCGTACCGCCCCGGAATTCACCCAGGTTGTGCGTCATGCTGCCGGAGCCGACGATGAGCACGCCCTCATCGCGCAACCCCGCCAGGGCTGCGCCCAGCGCATGGGTTTCGGTCGGCCCGGCCGAGGCGGGCAGTGACAGCTGCACCACGGGCAGGTCCGCATCGGGCAGCAGGTGCATCAGCGGCACCCAGGCGCCATGGTCGAAGGGGCGCTGCGCGTTGGCGGTGGCGGCAATGCCTGCGGCCTGCAGGCGGTCCATGACTTCCTGCGCCAGCTGGGGCGCGCCAGGGGCCGGGTATTGCAGTTCGTAGAGCGCGGGCGGAAAGCCGCCGAAGTCGTGCCAGGTGGTGGGCATGGCGCCCGTCATGACCTCCACGCCGCGCGACATCCAGTGCGGCGACATGACGACCACACCGCGCAGCGGGCCATGGGCCTGGCGCAGCGCCCTGCCCCATCGGGCCAGCACGGGGCCGGTTTCACCCGGCTCCAGCGCGAACATGGGCGAGCCATGGGAGACATAGAGCACGGGCAGCCGGGCACCGGCAGCGGTGGGAACCTGGGAGGCGAGGGGAGCGTGGGAGTCTTGCATTCCCCTAATGTAGGCACGCCCGGGCGCCGCGCCAAGCCGCCGGCGGCAGCACACATTGTTGCGCTGGCCGGGTCAATCCGGATCAATCGTCGCGCGGGCGTCCGCGCAGGGCCTTGGTGGCGCCATGCCGGCTCTTGCTTTCCAGGCGGCGCCGCTGCGATCCCAGCGTGGGCCGGGTGGCGCGGCGCAGGATGGGCTCGGGATAGGCGGCAGCCACCAGCACGTTGAGCCGCTGCAGCGCGGCGCGCAGGTTCTGCTCCTGCGTGCGGTGTTGCTGGGCCTTGATGACGACCACGCCCTCGTTGGTGATGCGGCCGTCGCGCAGGGCGAGCAGGCGCTGCTGCACGGCCTCGGGCAGGCGCGAGGCACGCACGTCAAAGCGCAGGTGCACGGCGCTGGAGACCTTGTTCACGTTCTGGCCGCCCGCGCCCTGGGCGCGCATGGCGGTCCACTGCACCTCGTGCAGCTCGATGGGCCGCATGCGCTCAGGCATCCAGCGCAGCGGTCAATGCCGCCACAAAGGCATCGGGCCGCTCATGCATGACCCAGTGGCCCGCGCCAGGCACCAGCGCCAGGCCGCGGAAGCCGCGCGCATGGCGTGCAAAGGCCTGGGCCAGCTCCTGCATCATCGGGCCCGGGTAGAGTGCGTCGTGCTCGCCATAGATGGCCCATACGGGGCCGTCCACGGCCTGGAGGGCACGCGCCAGCACGTCGGTGTGCGAGAGGCGGCGGCGCGGAAGGCGGTCACGCTCCACGTTGAGCACATGCAGGGCCAGCGTGTCCTCGTCGATGAGGCTGGCGTCATGCAGCATCAGCGCCTGCAGGTTGTAGCGGTGGGCCACGGCCTGCGCCTCGGGCGTGGCCAGGTGGCGCCAGCCCTTGAGCCGCAGGGCCAGGCCCTTGCCCACGCCCATGCCGGGCGCCCCGGCCAGCACCAGGCGCCGGGCCAGCGTGCCATCGGCGGCGGCCAGCATGCCGGCCGTCATGCCGCCGAAGGAGAAGCCGACCAGATCACACAGCGGGGCGGCGGGCGCGCGGCCATCGGCCAGCAGTTGCAGCAGGCCCTGGCGCAGCGGCTCGATCAGGGTGTCGGCATCCTGGCCGCCCGGCACGCCGTCGGAATCGCCGAAACCGGGCAGGTCGGGTATCCACAGCTGGCGCCCCTGGGCCAGCAGCGCGTCCATGCAGCGCAGCCAGTGCGTCCAGCTGCCGCTGCCGCCGTGCAGCAGGACGATGGGCAGGGCATCGGCGCGTGCCTCGCCCCAGACATGCCAGACCATGTGGCCGTCTTCGGGCTGCGCGGCAGACAGTGGCGTGGTCAGGCGCCGCGCCCGGGCGCGCAGGCGCTCTATGGCGGCGGGCGTATTCACCACTGGGCCACGGCGTCAATGGCCAGGCCGTAGCCGGCCACGCCGAAGCCGCACATCACGGCGCGCGCGGCGGCGGACAGGTAGGAGTGGTGACGGAAGCTCTCCCGCGCATGCACATTGCTGATGTGCAGCTCCACCAGCGGCACGCCCGTGCCCTTGACGGCATCCAGCAAGGCCACGCTGGTGTGGGTGTAGGCGGCGGCGTTGAAGATCAGGCCGGCCAGGCGGCCCTCGGCGTGCACACGGCCGGCTTCGTGGATCCAGTCCACCAGTTCGCCTTCATGGTTGCTCTGGCGAAATTCCAGCGCCAGCCCGTAGCGCGCGCAGGCGGCTTCGCACAGCGCACGCACATCGGCCAGGGTCTGGGAGCCATAGATGGCGGGTTCACGCAGGCCCAGCAGGTTCAGGTTCGGGCCATTGAGGACATAGACGGTTTTCACGGCAGGAGCACTCCAGGTTTCCAACGGGCTGGATTATGCGGGCCATCCCCGGTCCGGTCTTGGCGCAGGCACCACGGAAAAAGCCGCCCCGAGGGGCGGCAAGAGTCGGTTCAGCGCGGTTCAGTCCAGATCAACGGCGCCAGTGGCCATGCCCGTAGCCATGGTCATGGCGGTATTCGCCACGGTATCCACCCCGGTAACCGCCATAGCCGTATCCGTAGCCGGGAACGACCACCACGGGCGGTGCACGGTAGACGGCGCGCGGCGCGTAGTAGACCGGCGGCGGGGGCGCGTAGTAGATGGGCTGGGGTGGCGCCACGTAGACGGGGGCAGGCGCCACATAGACGGGCGGGCCATACATGCCGGGCGAATTCAGGCTGATGGACCATTGCACATCGCCCCGGGCCTGGGCGGCGCCCGAAGCCATGAGGGCGGCCATGGCCAGGCCGGCTGCTGCTGCTTTTGCAACCCACGGGGAAGCTGTCGTTGTCATGGTGTCTCTCCTCGAAGTTGGACAGGCGTGGCAGGCATTGCCGCTGGTGCCGCCTCCCCGCACTTTCGCACAGGGGGACGGCATACGCCCTGCATTCTCAACGCGCGACAGGGGTCTACGGATGGCAGACTTTTCTACAAGTTTGTTTCCAAATGCCTCAACCCTTGGCCGGCGCGGCAGTCCGCAAGCCGTCCGGAGCGGGTCTGCAGGCGGGCGCCTACAATGCTGCGATGAGCTCTGCTGACGCCTCCCCCATCTCCAAAGATCCGGTCAAACCGAGTAACTTTTTGCGCCAAATCATCGAGGCCGACCTGGCCAACGGTACCCACGCCCAGCGCCGCTGGGGTGGAGGCCCCGGTGACGGCGACCACCACAACCAGGGCCAGGTGGACGCGGCGAAGATCCGCACACGCTTCCCGCCCGAGCCCAACGGCTACCTGCATGTGGGCCACGCCAAGGCCATCTGCCTGAACTTCGGCCTGGCGCGCGACTACGAAGGTGCCTGCCACCTGCGTTTCGACGATACCAATCCCGAGAAGGAAGACCAGGAGTACGTGGACGCCATCATCGATGCCGTCCATTGGCTGGGCTTCGGCTGGAAGGAAGCCGACGGTCACGAGAACCTGTACTTCGCCAGCAACTACTTCGACTTCATGTACCGCGCGGCCGAGTACCTGATCGAGCAGGGCCTGGCCTACGTGGACGAGCAAAGCGCCGATGACATGAAGGCCAACCGCGGCGATTTCTCGCGCCCGGGCGTGGACAGCCCGTTCCGCGGCCGCACGGTGGCCGAGAACCTGGCGCGCTTTCGCGAAATGCGCGACGGCAAGCTGCCCGATGGCGCTGCCGTGCTGCGCGCAAAGATCGACATGGCATCGCCCAACATCAACCTGCGCGACCCCGCCATCTACCGCGTGCGCCATGCCGAGCACCACAACACCGGCAACCAGTGGTGCATCTACCCGATGTACACCTTCGCCCATCCCATCGAGGACGCGCTGGAGCACATCACCCACAGCATCTGCACGCTGGAGTTCGAGGACCAGCGCCCGTTCTACGACTGGCTGCTGGACCATCTGCGCGAAGGCGGCCTGATCGCCGCGCCGCAGCCGCGCCAGTACGAGTTCTCGCGCCTGCACCTGACCTATGTGATCACCAGCAAGCGCAAGCTCAAGCACCTGGTGGACAACGGCATCGTCAGCGGCTGGGACGATCCGCGCATGCCCACCATCGTCGGCCTGCGCCGCCGTGGCTACACGCCCCAGAGCATCCAGGCCTTCTGCGAGCGCATCGGCGTGACCAAGGACTACGCCTGGATCGATTACTCCACGCTGGAAGGCTGCCTGCGCGAAGACCTGGAGAACCAGGCCCATCGCGGCATGGTGGCCCTGGACCCGCTGAAGCTGGAGCTGACCAACTGGGCCGAGGTCTTCGGCAGCGCCGAGCACCTGGAAGCCTGCGAGCTGCCCGCCCTGCCCCACGCCGCCGAAGGCCAGGAGGTGCCGGTGCGCCGCTTCACGCTGGGCCGCGAGGTGTGGATCGAGCGCGAGGACTTCGCCGAAGTGCCGCCCAAGGGCTACAAGCGCCTGTTCCCGGGCAACAAGGTGCGCCTGAAGGGCGGCTACGTGATCGAGTGCACGGGCTGCGAGAAGGATGCCGAGGGCAACGTCACCAAGGTGCTGGCCACCGTGGTGCCCGACACCAAGAGCGGCACGCCGGGTGCGGACAGCGTCAAGGTCAAGGCCGCCATCACCTGGGTGGGCGTGGCCGACGGCGTGCAGGCCGAGGTGCGCCTGTACGACCGCCTGTTCACCGACCCGCAGCCCGATGCAGGCGGCAAGGACTTCCTGACCCTGCTCAACCCGGACAGCCTCAAGGTGGTGACCGCCTATGTGGAGCCTTCGCTGGCCAACGCGCAGCCTGACGACAAGTTCCAGTTCGAGCGCTTCGGCTACTTCGTGGCCGACCGCAAGGACCACGCGCCGGGCAAGCCCGTGTTCAACCGCGCAACGGGTCTCAAGGACTCCTGGGGCAAGTAGGCGCATGGCCCGCTGACGGGCACCTGCACCGCTCCTGCCCCAAGATGGCCCGCCATCCTGCTTTGCAGGGGTGGGCCATCGCACATCGGCGCTTTTGCAGGGACCATGGCCTCAGCACAATGCCAGGCCATGAACCAAGCCTTGCCACAGGCGGCTTCCGCCGCCAAGTTCGACACCTCCCGCGCGGCCGAGTACGAAACGCAAAGCCGCATCGCCCTGGCCGGCTACGACGCCTGCCACGAGCTGGCCGCCTGCCTGCTGGCCGCCAGCCTGGATGCCGGCCCGAAGTCGGTGCTCATCGGCGGCGCAGGTGGCACGGGACAGGAGATCCTGGCCACGGCCAGGCTCAGGCCGCAGTGGAGATTCACGGCGGCCGACCCCTCGGCCCCCATGCTGGACCAGACCATGGACCGCGTCGCGGCGGCAGGGCTGTCGGCCCAGGTGCAGGCCGCTCCCTGCGCCGTGCAGGACCTGCCGGCCGGCACGGTGTTCGACGCGGCCACGCTGATCGGCGTGCTGCACCACGTCCCTGACGACGCCGACAAGCTGCAGCTGCTGCGGGCCCTGTCGGCCCGGCTGGCGCCCGGGGCGCCCTTCATTTTGGCCTGCAACCGCCACCGCTATGACAGCGAGCCGCTGTTCCTCGAAGCCTGGGCCATGCGCTGGCGCATGGCGGGTGTGGACGAGGCCGCCGTCCATGCGAAACTCGGCACAATCCGGCAGGGCGCGGTGCCACCGGCCTCGGAAGAGGTGGTGGAGCAGATGCTGGCCCAGGCCGGTTTCGTGCAGCCCAAGCGCTTTTTCTCCAGCCTGTTCTGGTGTGCCTGGATTGCCTTCAAGGCCTGATCTGCCTGAACGCCCTGGCCCGGACTTTCCTTCTCCCTCCACTTTTTGATTCGCCTTTCAGAATGAACTTCTCCGCACGCCTTCAGCAACTGCCCACCGTCACCCACCTCGCCGCGCTGCAGTTGGCCGATGCCCAGGGCCAGGTCGTGGCCACCATCGAGAACAAGCCCGGCCAGACCGGCTCGCTGGCCGTTTACCACGCGCTGGCCGCGCTGTACGGCGGCAGCATCACGCCGGCGGCCGCCGGGCTGGGCCTGGAGTGGTATGCCGAGCACACGCAGGATGCCATCGCCTTCCCCGGCAAGCACCCCAACATCGACCGCCTGCTGGCCTGGGCCAAGGGTGCCGAGAGCTACCAGGCCCGCCTGATCGCCGCCTGATCCAGCCTGGGTAAACACCGCGTCACAGAAGTTGCGCGAACTAGGGGTATCGGCTGACACGCCGGTGTCAACGCAGCACCCGCTTTGGCGTTCAAATGACATGTGCCTTGCCGTTTCGGCGCGCAGGGCTTTCCTGCCCAGGAGAACGCAATGCTGCAATCCGCCGTGCCCACAGCACGCACCACGGCCCCCTCGACTCTCCATGCGGGTGCCCTGCGCCTGAGCGTGCTGGGCCTGGCCGCCGCCCTGGCGCTGAGCGCCTGCAACGAATCCCAGGACAAGCCCCCGCTGGCCGCCAGCGCGCCGCTGCCGCCTGCCACCGAAAGCGCCCAGCCCGTCGCCACGCCCGTGGCCTATGTGCCGCCGTCGGCCGAGACGCTCTACCAGATGGTGGCGCCCATTGCGCTGTACCCCGACAAGCTCGTGGCCCAGGTGCTGGCCGCTTCCACCTATCCCGACCAGGTCGGCACCGCCGAGGTGTGGATGGGACAGCACCCCGGCCTCAAGCCTGAGGAACTGCAAAACGCCGTCAACAGCCAGGACTGGGACCCTTCGGTCAAGTCGCTGGCGCAGTTTCCCAATGTGCTGGCGCAGCTGTCATCCAACATTCCCTGGACCACGGCCCTGGGCAAGGCCTACTACAACGATCCGGCCGATGTGATGAACGCCATCCAGGTGATGCGCCAGCGCGCCTACAAGGCCGGCACGCTCAAGGACTCCAGCCGCCTCAAGGTGGCCGTGGCCACGGCCGATGCCCCGCCGCCCGTGCCCCAGCCGGCACCGCAGGCCGTGGGCGAGCCGCTTTCGTCCATGCTGCCCGTGCCGGTGATCGAGACGCCGCCGCAGTTCATCGAGATCGCACCTGCCCAGCCTGACACCGTCTATGTGCCGCAGTACGACCCGGGCGTGGTCTACGGCGAGCCGGTGCCGATGTACGGCGGCTACCGGCCCATCGTGGCGCCGCAACCCGTGTATGTGGGCAGTTCTGCCGCGCCCGTGGTGGCAGGGCTGATCGGCTTCGGCGCGGGCGTGATCCTGGCCGAGTCCGTGGACCGCCGCCCCTGGGGCTGGAACTCCTGGGGCATGCGCTGGGGCGAGCCCGGCTACCGCTGGCACCGCAACGAACCGCCGCCACCGCCCTCGCGCCGCCCGGCCGTGATCTACAACAACAACACCTACGTCTCGCGCTCGACCACGGTGGTGCAGAACATCCACAACACGAACATCAACAACGTTGGCAACGTCACCAACATCGCGAACAACCCGCACTTCGAGCCGCGCCGCCCTGACTTCCCGCCGCAGGGTGGTGACCCTCGCCCGGGCGAGCCACGCTCGGGCGACCCACGTTCAGGCGGCATGGCCGCCGCGGCCCTGGCCGGTGCCGCAGGCATGGCCGGCGCAGCCGCAGCAGCGCACTCCGGCATGCCCCAGCGCCTGGGCCTGAGGCCACCGCAGGGCGGCCCGCCCCCGTCCCCCCAAGGCATGGTGCCGCCCGGCGGCGCCCAGGGATTTGCCCGGCACGATGGCGCAGATCGCGGACGCCCGGGCCTCAGGCCCGATGACCGGCCGCAGGCCTCGCTGCAGCCCAGGATGAACCCTGTGCCGGCCTCTCAACCCGGCCAGTTCGGCAAGTGGCCGCAGTCCCCGCAATCGACCCAGGCTGGAGCGGTGCAGCGCCCGCCATCCGCCCTGCCCACCGCCCTGTCCGCTCCCGCCATGCCCGGCGACAGGGGCCGCGATTCCCGCGTGCCGTCGTGGACCTCGGCAGCCACGCAGCCGGGCATGAGACCGCAAGACCGGCAGGACCGCGACCGCTCCATGGCCGATGCCGCACGCATGCGCCAGCAGCAACAGCAGCAGATGGAGATGCAAACGGCCCGCCTGCGTGGCGAGGAACAGGCGCGGCAGCAGCAGCAGCAGCAGGCACAGCGTCAGGCCCAGATGCAGGCACAGGCCAGAGACCAGGCGCGCGATCAGGCACAGCAGCAGGCCCGCCAACAGGCCGAGCGCGATCGCCAGGCCTCGCAGCAACGCGCCCAGGACCAGGAGCGTCAGCAGCAAATGCAGCAGCAACAGCAGCAGGCCCGCGCACAGGAGCAGATGCAGGCCAGGATGCAGGCGCAACAGCAGGCCCAGCAGCAGGCGCAAAGACAGGCCCAGATGCAGGAGCGGCAGGCACAGCAGCAAAGGCAGCAGCAGTTCGAGGCTGCCCAGCAGCAACGCATGCAGGCCCAGCAAGCGCAGCAGGCCCAGGCACAGGCGCGTGCTCAGCAGCAGCAACAACAACAGCAGGCCCGCGCGCAGCAGGAGCAACGCCAGCAACAGCAGCGCATGGCCAATGCGGCCCGCCCACAGGAGCGGCGCGGCGGGCGAGACGAGCGCCGGGACCGTTGAGCGGCCCGCAAGCGCGTTGCGGCGTCGTGGCGTCGTGGAGCTAAGGCGTTGGCAAGTTGGCGCGCCGGCATGGCGGACAATGGGGCGCTCGACCACTGCCCCCGCTTCCCCTATGCAGATACCGACGACGAATTCCCGCTCCCGCCGACTGTTTGTGCAATCCCTGTGTGCCTCGGGCGCCGGCCTGATGGTCCCGGCCTGGGCTACTGCGGCCGCCGGGGAATCCCCCTGGCCGCATGACAGCCGCGTGCCCGGTGGCGTGGCCCGCCTGTCGCTGGGGCCATCGGCCCAGCGGCCCCAGGTGCTGGCCGGCGAAGTGCCCGTGCTGGTGGTGGGCGACATGATCGAATGGACGGCCGTGGTCGGCATTGCGCTGTCGGTGGCGCCCGGCACGCATGGCGTGACGGTGAAGGGCGAAGGCGCGCCGCGCACCCTGCCCTACGAAGTTCGCGACAAGAAATACACCGAGCAGCGCCTGAAGGTCTCGCCCAAGACCGTGGACCTGTCACCCGAGGACGATGCCCGCTACCAGCGAGAACGAGCCCACCAGCAGACCATCATGGCGCTGTTCACCGAGCCGCCCGCACGCCCTGGCGACCTGCGCATGCGCCAGCCCGTGCCAGGCCGGCGCAGCAGCAGCTTCGGCCTGCGCCGCGTGTTCAACGGACAGCCACGCAATCCCCACAGCGGCATGGACATTGCCGCGCCCACGGGCACCAGCGTGGTTGCGCCGCTGCCGGGCAAGGTGGTGGATGTGGGCGACTATTTCTTCAACGGCGGCACCGTGTGGCTGGACCATGGCGGCGGCCTGCTGAGCATGTACTGCCATCTGAGCAGCGTGCAGTGCAAGCCGGGCGATCAGCTGGACACGGGAGACGCCTTCTGCAAGGTCGGTGCCACGGGCCGTGTCACCGGCCCGCACCTGCACTGGGGCGTGATGCTGAACCGCACCATGGTGGACCCGGCCCTGTTCCTGGCGGCCTGAACGGGGCCGGCGCCCGCCGGCGTCAGTGGTCGGCCGAGGGAATGGTGTTCTGCGGCGCCACGGGCGTGGGCACGGCGATGGATTCGCGGTCCTGCGCCAGGTAGCGCGACACCAGCTCGAAGAAGCTGTCGTAGAAGCCGCTCTTGGCAATCGTCTCGCTGCCGACCTTGACCATGGAGTCGCTGCCCGAGGAGAACGGCAGCGACACGGACCCCAGCGCACCCACGCCCAGGCTGGCCGAGTTGGCGCTCTTCTTCAAGGTATAGCGGTCCTGCAGCGCAGTCACAAAGCCGATGCTGACCTGGCCATCGGCCGTCTCGGGCACGCAGACCACGCGGATATTCATCTGCAGGTTCAGTTCGGGGTCGGGCTGGAAGCTCTTGTTGCCTTCTATGAGTTCGGGCGTGCGCGCCATGGCGATATAGCCCTGGCTCAGCAGCGCGCGGCGCGCGGCCTCGCAGGTCTGGGCCGGCGAGGCATCGAACATGCGCGAGAAGGTCTCGGTGGAGCCGAAGCTCTCCTGCACGGGCACATGCTGGGGAATGGTCGAGCCGCAGCCCGCAAGCATTGCAATGATGGCCAAAGCTCCCGCGTAGCGCATGCCACGCACCCTGTTTGCTGCACTCCAACGTCGATACACGAACCTGCTCCTTGCTGCGGCGCCGCAGCCTGCGGATGGCATGGCGGCTGGCCGCCTATTCTCACCCGAGCGCAACGCATCGGTCGCCAACTTTGCAGCAATCGGTTTCTCCGCCTGCATCAAATAGATGCAAAGGAATGTGAATAGCGCCCCGTTCTGACAGGCGCCGCCGCACATCTGCGTTATGGTGCCCCGGTTCGCCCAAGGCCGGCGTGGCACACGCCGCGCAAGGACTGCCAAGCCCGCCGCGCCTGTGCCTGCGTATGACCCAATCAACCAAGGAATACAAACATGAAGCCAAGCTGGACCTGGTGCCTGCCCGTGATCGTCACCATGGGGCTCGGCGCCTGCAGCCATATCGACAAGGGTGGCAATGCCGAGGAAGGCGCCAAGACCCAGGCGTCCGCCCCTGCCGGCCCGCCCGGTGATGCCCAATCGCTGACCGCCTACCACTGGAGCCTTCGCCAGGCCTTCACGCCCCAGGGCACAGAAGACCAGAGCTGGTTCCTGACCGCCGCCTCGCGCAAGCGGCCACTGCAACTGGAATTCGCCGACCAGCGCCTGGCCGTCAAGAACCTGTGCAATGTGGTGACCACGGGTTACCGCACCGAAGGCAACCGCATCGCAACCCAACGCGCCGCCAGCACGCTGATGGCCTGCGATGACGACCAGCTGATGGCGCTGGAGCAAAAGGTGGCCCGCATCCTGCCCACGGCCAAGCAATGGGCCGTGCAACTGGGCGAAGGCCAGCAGCCTCCACGCCTGACGCTCACCTTCATCGACGGCACGCGCTGGCAGTTCGACGGCTCGCCCACGGCCCAGACCCAGTACGGCAGCGCAGGCGAGCGCATGTTCCTGGAAGTGGCCCCCCAGCGCACGGCCTGCAATCACCCGCTGATCAAGGACTTCCAGTGCCTGCGCGTGCGCGAGATCCGCTACGGCGACAACGGCGTGAAGACCTCCACCGGCGAGTGGGAGAACTTCTACAGCGAGATCGAGGGCTACCAGCACGAACCCGGCATCCGCAACGTGCTGCGCATCCAGCGCTACAAGCGCCAGAACGTGCCCGCCGACGCATCGGCCTACGCCTATGTGCTGGACATGGTGGTCGAGAGCGAGCGCGTGGGCCGCTGAGCACACTGCCGCGTCTGCACAGCACCGATCAAGGCCTGCATTGCGCAGGCCTTTTTGCCTGCCGGCTCACAG
Source organism: Delftia acidovorans (assembly GCA_031286585.1). Taxonomy (GTDB): domain Bacteria; phylum Pseudomonadota; class Gammaproteobacteria; order Burkholderiales; family Burkholderiaceae_C; genus Comamonas; species Comamonas acidovorans_A. The sequence goes on along the minus strand of JAITUC010000004.1, from coordinate 99,301 downwards.
CACCGGGCTGAGCATCGCCAGCAGATTGTTCCAGATGCGGCGCCCCCAGGGCCAGGCATGGACCTGGGCGGCGGTGATGCGGTCGGACTGACGGATGTAGTCGCCCTGGCGCTGGCGGATGGCGCGGGTCACGGCCTCGTCCTGCAGCAGCACGTTGTTCTCGAAGTTCAGGTCGAAGCTGCGCAGGTCCAGATTGGTGGAGCCCACGAGGGCCACCTGCCCGTCCACGCACAGGGTCTTGGCATGCAGCAGGCCGGGGCGGAATTCATGGACGATGACGCCGGCCCGCAGCAGGTAGCGGTAGGTGCTGCGGCTGGCCGCGCCCACGATCCAGGAATCGTTGCGCGCCGGAAGGATGAGCATGACCTGCACGCCCCTCCAGGCGGCGGCGCACAGGGCCTCCAGCACCGTGGCGTCGGGGATGAAGTAGGGCGTGGAGATCACCACTTCGCGCCGCGCGCTGGCCAGCAGGGTGGACACCAGTTGCGAGGTGGAGCGCGGCCGCTCGGCCGGGCCTTCGGCAATGACGACGGCGGCAAAGCCCTCGGCGGGCATATCGGCCGGCCCCGCTTCGGGTTCGGCGGCCAGGGGCATGGACAGTCCATGGTCTGCGCTGCGCGCCTGCGCCCAATCGCTGGCAAAGACCTGCTGCATCTGCCCCACCACCGGGCCTTGCAGGCGCAGCATGATATCGACCCAGGGCGCGTAGCGGGCCTTCACGGCAAAGGCCTCGTCCGCGCAGTTCTGGCTGCCGCAATAGGTGATGGCGCCATCGATCACGGTGATCTTGCGGTGGTTGCGCAGGTCCAGCCGGCTGGTGAACATCACCCTGAACGGGTGGCTGGCCGGCAGGGCCACGGCCAGTTGCACGCCGGCCTGTGCCATCTGCTTCCAGAGGTCGGAGCGCAGCAGAGCGCGCGAGCCCAGCCCGTCCACCATGGCGCGGCAGACCACGCCACGCCGGGCCGCGCGCACCAGCGCCTGGGCCACGGCCGTTCCCGTGTCATCGGCCAGCCAGATGTAGTAGAGCACGTTGATTTCGTGCCGGGCGGCATCCATGTCGGCCAGCATGCGGGCGCGGGCCTCGACGCCATCGGCCATGAGCTGCGCGGCGTGGCCCGGCTGCACGGGAAAGCGGTTGATGGACGCCGCATAGCCGAAGGCCGCCTGCCATTGCGGCGCGATGCCCGCCACCGGCACGCCGCTGCCCGTGACCGGGACATCGGGCGCAAAGTCCTGCACCTTGCGGTACCGGGCCCGGCCTCGGCGGCGCAGCGTCACCTCGCCAAACAGGTAGTACAGCGCGCAGCTCGCATAGGGGAGCAGCACGATGACGGTGAGCCAGCCCATGCGCACGTCGGGCCGCACATCGTCGCGCAGCAGGATGCGCAGGCCAAAGCCTGCAATGAGCAGCAGATGCAATGCAAGAAACAGCCAGGTCATGCAGCCAGCATAGCCGCGGGCCTCGCGGCCCGGTTCGCGCGGGAGGGATGTTTCACGGCGGCGGGTCCGGATCTGCGCGCGGCCGGCCTCGCCCCATGCAATGAACCGGAATGCGACGCGCTCGCAGATTCTTGAGTACGACGATAGTGCATGCCCACATTCTGGGAATTTCTTCGCCGCATGAAGAACATGACCGTGGCGTGACGGTTATGCCCAGCGACTGTGGGCCTGCCTGTGGACAAGCTTCGGGACAACCCGGCATTGCCGCGCCAGCCATGGGTTTGCCGCAGGCGCTGAAAAAACAGGCAGATCGCGCAGATGCCGCAATGTTTCACGCGGCCGGGCTGCGCCATGCAGGCCTGCGCCTCAGCGGAAGCGGAAACGGCCTTCGACGAACATGGAGGAGCGGTGGCCGCCCTCGCTGGCCGGGTCGGCAAACGACCAGAAGGCCTGCACCGTGCCCTGGGCGGTATCGATGACCTGGCTGACGGTGAAACCTGTTTTCTCGATCCAGTTGAGGAAGTGCAGGCTATCGCTGACCTGCAGGTAGCTGAGCCGTTCGCAGCCATCGGACACATGGCCCAGGGAATCGACCACATGCCAGACCATCTGGCCTTGCGGCGTGTACCGCACATCAGCCTTGCTGTCGGGGAAGTCGATGACCGCTTCGCGGCCGATCAAGGTGCCGGCGTATTGCATGGACAACATGGACATGGTGTGTTGCTCCTCTGATGCGGGGTTCTGGCCTGACCCGTGATGGCATATTCTCGCGCCGCGCCGCGGGTGTTTGTGGGAGCAGGCCGCATGCCTTCGTCGGCAGCGCGGAGCGGACAGCACGGCCAGCAAGGCGCCGGCATTTCGCAGATACTGCGCGTGCTCCTCCACGGATATCCGATCTTGCCCTCCTCCCCGCTTCCCCCCTCATCGGCCGACAGCCCCGCTGCCGGCCTGCGCAGCAGCGCCTTCGTTCCCTTCGTCATGGCGCGCATGCTGTCCATGTTCGCCCAGCAGATGCAGGCCGTGGTCGTGGCCTGGCAGGTGTATGACCTGACGCGCGACCCCATGTCCCTGGCCTACGTGGGACTGGCCCAGTTCCTGCCCATGCTGGCACTGCTGATTCCGGCCGGCGACCTCAGCGATCGCATGAGCCGCAAGCGCCTGCTGTCCGGCAGCTGGACCGTGGCCGCGCTGTGCTCCCTGCTGCTGCTGTGGCTGTCCTGGCACGAGGGCGCGGCCGCGCACGACGTGCACTGGATCTATGCCGTGCTGGTGCTGTTCGGCTGCAGCCGCGCCTTCACGGGGCCGGCCCTGCAAAGCCTGCTGCCGCAGATCGTGCCGCGCGAGCAACTGGCCCAGGCGCTGGCCACCAACAGCATGCTGATGCGCACGGCCGCCATTGCCGCGCCCGTGCTGGGCGGCCTGCTCTACGCCTGGGGCGGCGCCGTGCTGACCTATGCGGTCTGCGGCGTGTCCCTGGTGCTGGCCGTGCTGCTGCTGGGCACGGTGCCCGTGCGCTTTGCAGGGGCCATGGCGCCGGCGGGCGGCTCGCTGTGGCAGCGCTTTGGCGAAGGCATCCATTTCATCCGCACGCGCCCCATCATCCTGGGCACGATTTCGCTGGACCTGTTCGCCGTGCTGCTGGGCGGCGTGGTGGCCCTGCTGCCCGTGTATGCGCACGAGGTGCTCAAGGTCGGCCCCGAAGGCCTGGGCCTGCTGCGCTCGTCCATGACCGTGGGCGAGGTGGCCATGGGCCTGTGGCTGTCGGCCCGCCCCATCCAGCGCCATGTGGGCCGCGTGATGTTCGGCGCCGTGGCCGTCTTCGGCGTGGCCAACCTGGTGTTTGCGCTGTCGCACTGGTTCTGGCTGTCCATGGCGGCCCTGATGCTGGCCGGCGCGGCCGACATGGTGAGTGTGTACATACGCTCGGCCCTGGTGCAGTTTTCCACGCCCGACTCCATGCGCGGGCGCGTGAACGCGGTGAACATGCTGTTCATCGGCTCGTCCAACGAGCTGGGCGAATTCCGTGCCGGCACCAGCGCCGCCTGGCTGGGCGCCGTGCCGGCTGCCGTGGTGGGCAGCCTGTGCACGCTGGGCGTGGTCGGCAGCTGGATGACCCTGTTCAAGCCGCTGCGCGACGTGGACCGGCTGGAAGACGCAGCGCGCGTGGGCCAGGGCTAAAGCAGCTCGGCCCGCAGCAGCTGCGCATTCCTGGGCGACAGCAGGCCGGGCGCCACGTCAAACACGGTCTTGCAGCCCGCCGGCCCCGGCTGCTGCGGCAGGCATCCGATGGGGTGATGCAGCCCCAGCGAGCTGTTGCCGCCCAGGATGACAAAGCCGCCGTGCGGCATGGCCGAGTGGTCAAGGGGCATCTGCTCTGCGCAGATGCCGCGCGCGCAGGCAGTGCCCGTTTGGACGCCCTTGCACGGCAGAGCGCCTACACTCACGCCCTCATGCTCCCGCCCCCACCGTCCCCCTTCCCGTCCGATGTCCCCGCACCCGACGATGCTCCGCTGCACATCCTCTGGCGCGACGAGCATCTGGTGGCGGTCTACAAGCCCGCAGGCTGGCTGGTGCACCGCACGGGGCTGGATGCGCACGAGACGCGCTTTGTGCTGCAGACCCTGCGCGACCAGCTGGGCTGCCATGTGCATCCCGCGCATCGGCTGGACAAGGGCACGTGCGGCGTGCTGGTGATGGCCTTGCATGCCCAGGCCGCGCAGCGGCTGGGCCAGGCCTTTGCAGGCCATGCGGTGCGCAAGCAATACCTGGCGCTGGTGCGCGGCTGGCTGCCCGATGCGCTGGAGGTGGACCATGCGCTCAAGCCCGACGACGCGCCCGAGGATGCGCCTGCCCAGCCCGCCCAGACCACGCTGCGCTGCCTGGCGCGCCTGGAATGGCCCGAGGCCTATGACCCGCGCCATGCGGCTACGCGGATTTCACTGGTCGAGGCCCTGCCCACCACGGGCCGGCGCCACCAGATACGCCGCCATCTCAAGCATGTGGCCCATCCCATCATTGGCGACGCCACGCATGGCAAGGGGCCGCTGAACCGCTGGTGGGCCGAGCGGCTGGGCCTGCAGCGGCTGTGGCTGCACGCCCATGCGCTGGAGCTGGCGCACCCGATGACGGGCGAGCCGCTGCTCTTTGAGGCCGACTGGCGGCAACTGGGCCATGTGGCCGATGTGCAGCACTGGCGCGCGCTGTGCGCCCTGCCCGGCTGGCAGGCCTGTGCGGGCCTGCCGGCGACGGCCCGGCCGGATCAGACAGCTTCGGCAGGCGCGCCCGTTTCAGGCTGCTCCATCAGCGGCGCTGCAACGTAGGCGTAGTCGGCCGAGGCATCGGCCTTGAGCACGCCAGACAGCAGCTCCACCAGGCGCTCGTTGCCCATCTTGAAGCCGCAGGCCTGGGCATGGCCACCGCCGCCAAAGCTCTCGGCCAGTGGTATGCAGTTGAACTCCGAGCGCGAGCGCAGGCCGATCTTCACGCCCTTGGTGCTGGCATGCCACATCAGCGCGAAGCTGCCGCTCTGGCGCGCCAGCAGGTCGCCGACCTGGCTGTGGAACATGCCGGGGCAGTTGACCATCAGCCCTTGCATGCCGTTGAAGACCAGCGGCTGGGCCGCCTCGGAAATGTCGGCGCACAGCTTCTGGAATTTCTCGTCCATGGCGCCGCCGCGCGCCATGAAGGCGGCTTCCTGCTCGGGCGTGAAGGCCGCGATCTCGGCCCAGCGCTCGAAGCTGCGCGGCTCCATGTCCAGCGCCGCGAGGAAGCCCGCGCTTTCGGCGAACTCCCACTTCCAGATGTCGCGGTCCTCGATGAAGCGGATCAGGCCGGGGACGGGCTTGTCGGCCTGGAAGAACTCCCAGGCCAGGCGTGCGCCGGACTTGTTCATGTCGAAGTGCACGACGCCGCAGCGGCACTGGTAGCCGCTCAGCTTTTCGGCAGCGCTCTTGTGGTGGTCCAGCACCACGAGCTTGGCCACGCGCGACTCGATCTCGGCCATGAGCTCGGGCTCGAAGGCGAAGTCCAGCACGTAGACGGCGCGGCCGGCCAGCTCGCCCAGGTCGTCGGCCTTCTGGATCTCGCCATGGTCCAGGCCCCGGAATTCGGCCTGCCCGCCGTAGAACAGCCAGGCTGCCAGCGCCGCGCCGTAGCCGTCGGGGCAGCGGCGGCCATGGTAGAGGATCAGGGGCTGGGGATCGTCATGCGCGGGGCGCACGAACAATTGCAGGGGCAGGATGGTGTTTTTCATGATGGGGGCGATTGTCGGTCCTGGCGCCATTCCCCTGCACTTGCTCCAGCGCCCGGGCAGCCGGGCATTGCGCGGTCGGCTCTCAAGGAACGCAGCGCAAAGCCTGGGCCGCACAAGGCCTATCACGGCAGCAGGCGCCGCAGGCAAATCCCAGGACCTATCATGTCCGCCTTGTCATTGAATTGCTGCGACCGCCTGCGGACCCGCCGGGCGTGCAGGCCGCCGCGGCCCCTGTATGCGATCCACACCCGACATCACCCCCCACCTCGGCTCCCTGCTGAAGTTCCGCCACGACCTGCATGCCAACCCCGAGTTGCGCTACGAGGAGCACCGCACCGGCGACAAGGTGGCGGCCTACCTCATGGCGCTGGGACTGCAGGTGCACCGCGGGCTGGGCAGGACCGGCGTGGTGGCAAGCATCCACGGCCGGGGGCGCAACGCCGCCAACCCGGGCCGCAGCGTCGGCATACGGGCCGACATGGATGCGCTGCCGGTGACGGAAATCAACGCCTTCGGCCATGCCAGCCAGAACCCGGGCTGCATGCATGCCTGCGGCCATGACGGGCACACGACCATGCTGCTGGGCGCGGCCACGCTGCTGGCGCAGCAGCCGGATTTCGATGGAACGGTGCACCTGATCTTCCAGCCCGCCGAGGAAGGCGGCGCGGGCGCCAAGGCCATGATGGAGGACGGCCTGTTCGAACGCTTCCCCTGCGAGGCCGTGTTCGCGCTGCACAACTGGCCTGCGCTGCCTGCCGGCGAGATGGCAGTGCGGGTGGGGCCCATCATGGCCTCCACGCTGCGCTTCGAGATCCGCGTGCATGGCAAGGGCGGCCACGCGGCCATGCCCCACACCACGCTGGATCCGATTCCCGTGGCCTGCGCCATCGTCGGCCAGCTGCAGACCCTGGTGTCGCGCAGCACCGATCCGCTGGACAGCGCCGTGCTCACCGTGGGCAAGATCACCAGCGGCACGGTGGAGAACATCATTCCCGACGAGGCCAGCATCTTCGGCACGGTACGCGCGCTCAGGACCGAGACGCAGCAGATGTTCATCGAAGGCATGCAGCGCATCAGCGAGCATGTGGCGGCCGCCCATCTGTGCCGCGCCGAGTTCATTCTCAAGCCCGGCTATCCCAACACCACCAACCACGCGCACGAGGCCCGCTTCATGGCCAACGTGATGCGCGAGGCGGTCGGCGAGGACCGCACCCATGCCGACATCCTGCCGGCCATGACGGCCGAGGACTTCGGCTTCATGCTGGAGGCCGTGCCCGGCGCCTATGGCTGGATAGGCAACGGCCCCGCCACGGGCGAGCCCGGCGTGGGCCTGCACAACCCGGGCTACGACTTCAACGATGACAACCTGGGACGCGGCGCGCGCTTCTGGGACCTGCTGGCGCGCCGCTGGCTGGAACAGCCCAGGACCTGAACGCCGTCACACGCAGGCCATTGCGCCTGCCCTCACACGCCGGCCGGCGCGCCCAGCTGCAGGTCCACCCATTCGACGGCCGGCAGCGGCCGGCCGTAGTGGTAGCCCTGGAACAGCACGTCCTGATTCCAGGCACGCAGCGTGCCGGCCTGCTCTTCGGTCTCCACTCCTTCGGCCACCACGCGCAGGCGCAGGCGTCTGGCCAGAAGCAGGATCGCCTCGACCATGGCGGCATTGCCCGGCGAGGTATGGCAGTCCTGCACAAAGGACTTGTCGATCTTCAGTTCACGGAACGGCAGTCGCTGCAGATAGGCCAGCGATGAATAGCCGGTGCCGAAGTCGTCCAGCCCCATTTCCACGCCCAGCAGCTGCAGCTCGGCCATGCGCTCGCGCGCCTCGTCCACATCGCGCATGACCACGCTTTCGGTGACCTCCAGCGTGAGGCGGCGCGGATCGGCCCCGGTTGCAGCCAGGATGCGCTTGAGCTTGTCCACCACGTCGGGCTGGCGGAACTGCCGCCAGCTGACGTTGACCGACAGCCGCCAGCCCTGCTGCACGAATTCGGGCCGCACCAGCATGCGGCAGGCCTGCTCCAGCATCCAGTCGCCCAGTTGCACGATCAGGTCAGACTCCTCGGCCACGGGAATGAAATCACCGGGCCCGACCATGCCCAGGCGCGGATGGTTCCAGCGCACCAGCACCTCGGCGCCCACGCAGCGCCCCATGTGGTCCACCTGGGACTGCAGATAGGGCTGCAGCTCGCCGGCAGGAATGGCGCGGCGCAAGTCCTTTTCGATGCGAAAGCGCTTGCCCACGGCCTCGGCCATGTCGGGCTGGAAGATGACGACCTGGCCCAGGCCGGCCTGCTTGGCCTGGTGCAGGGCCACGCCCGCGCGGCGCAGCACGTCGTGGCCGCCGCTGTCGGAGCGCGAGGCGGCAAAGCTGGCCGCGCCCATGCTGCAGCTGGCCTGCACTTCCTCGCCGGTTTCCTCCAGCCACAGCGGCCGCTCCAGCGCGTCCTGAAGCACCTGGGCCAGTGCGCGCATGCGCTGGTCGACCTCGGCCGCCTCCTGGCCGGCCTTCTCCAGCAGCACGGCGAACTCGTCGGCGCCCATGCGGGCCAGCAGCGCGCCGTCGGGCAGGGCATCGGCCAGGCGCAGCGCCAGCGCGCCCAGCAGCGCATCGCCACGCACCGTGCCGCGCACATCGTTGAAGGCGGTGAAGCGGTCCATGTCCAGCAGCAGCAGGCCGTGGCGCGGCTCACCGCCCTTGCCTCCCTCGCGGAATTCGCGCGCCAGCGCGCGCAGGCGCTGGGTCAGCGACAGGCGGTTGGGCAGGCCGGTGAGCGCGTCGAAATGCGCCAGGGCATGGATCTGGCGTTCCGCACGCATGCGCTCGGACAGGTCCTGCTTGAGTTCCACATAGTTGACGATGCTGCCGTCCGAGGCGCGTATGGGCGCCACCAGCACGGCCTCGGGCAGGTCCTCGCCCTGGCGCGTGCGGTTGGTCATCTGGCCGCGCCACAGCGCGCCCCGGCCCAGTTGGTGCAAGGCATCCTCCCATGCAGGCGCGTCCAGGCCCATGGTGGAGTAGCGGTGCGTGGGCTGGCCCAGGACCTCGTTGCGCGCAAAGCCGGTGCGCTGCAAGAAGGCCTCGTTCACGTAGACGATGTTCTGGTGCACGTCGGTGATGACGATGCTTTCGGGGTTCTGCTCCACGGCGCGGTAGAACTTGCGCAGATCGTCCTGGTGCTGCTCCAGCGAGCCCAGCGTGTCCTGCAGTTCCTGGGCACGGCGGATCAGGCTTCGCCTTGCCATCAGCGTGACCGTGCCCGTCAGCCCCAGCATGCCCACGAAGTACAGCATGGAGAACACGGGCGAGGTCTCGCGCTGGCCTATCCAGTCAACCCCCTCGCGGCCTGCGACCCAGAACACGGCCATGGCCAGCACGGACAGGGCCAGCATGGCCAGCGTGGTGCGCACGCCCAGCACCCAGGCGCACATGACGAGCAAGGCCGGAAAGGCCAGCACCGAGCTGCTTTGCACGCCGCCCGTGGCAGCCACCACGGTCACGGCTGCCACCCAGGTGCCCCAGACCAGAAGATTGGAGGCCAGCCTCCAGTGCCGGCGCCAGCCCAGCAGCACGGCACCGAAGCCCACGCCGGCGGCAATCAGGTTCAGCCGCACGCTGGGCCAGGGAATGGGGTCCTGCGTCAGAAGCGCCATGGCCAGGAGCACGGTGAGGCTGGTGATCCATAGGCTGCCGACCAGAACGACCCGGCGCAGGGACAAATGGATTTCCGCTTCGACTCGATGACGCCGCATGAAAAAGCCCCGACTGAGAAAGAACACCCAACATGCTAGCGGCCGGCAACGCCTGCGGCTGTGGTGCTTGTGCCACCGCCCCGGTCGGACGCCCTCTTGCACCAAACGGGGGATGCCGGCGCCGGCCGGCGGTGGTTCAGGGCGCGCTTTTGCGCTCGCGCGGGGCGCGCTTGCGCGCCTTGCTGGCGTCCTTGCGGGCCTGGCGCTCGGCATCGCGCTCCTGGCCCACGGCCAGCCACTGCGCGTATTCGTCGGGGGTCTCCAGCGTGATGCGGCCCAGGACCGCTCCGCGGAAATCCGTGAGCACCAGCTCGGCAGCTTTTTGCAGATTGACACGTCCGCCGCTCATCATGGCGCCGCGGCGCCGGCCGATGGCGTCCAGAAGTTCGTCGTCATGCAGGGCGGCAATGCGTTCGTTGTCCAGGCCCAGCCTGTAGCGCGCCTCCAGCAGGCCCGCATAGTTCTTCTGCAGATAGCCCAGCAGCTCCAGCGCCACCAGTTCCTCATCATAGGCATTGCGGCCCACGGCGCCGCTGGCGGCCAGGTTGTAGCCGCTTTGCTCGACGATGATGCGCGGCCACAGCATGCCGGGCGTGTCCCAGAGGTAGAAGTCGTCGGCCAGCACGATGCGCTGCTCCAGCTTGGTGATGCCGGCCTCGTCCCCCGTCTTGGCCTGCCGCTTGCCGCTCATGGAGTTGATCAGCGTGGACTTGCCCACGTTGGGAATGCCGCAGATCAGCACGCGCATGGGCTTGGCCATGCCGCCCCGGCTGGGGGCCAGCAGCTTGCAGGCCTCGATCAGCCGGCGCGTGGGCGCGGGCTCGGAGGCGTCGAGCGCAATGGCGCGCGTATCGCTCTGGGCGTTGTACCAGTCCAGCCACAGCGGCGTGCGCGCGGCATCGGCCAGGTCCTGCTTGTTGAGCACCTGCAGGCGCGGCTTGTGGCCCGTCAGCTCCTGCAGCAGCGGGTTGCTGCTCGACCCCGGCAGGCGCGCATCCAGCACTTCGATGACCACATCGATTTCCTTGACGCGCTCGGTGATCACCTTGCGCGTGAGATTCATGTGACCGGGGAACCACTGTATGGCCATGGGATTACTTTCTGGGAAACGGGGGAACTGGCAGGGGCGCAAGGATAATTCATGGCTTGCGCAGACAGGATGGAACAGCGCGCTTTGTCCCAGCGCAAACCGCAGGCTTCATTCTTTCTTGCGCAAGCCGCAATTGTCCCCCGCTTTTACGCCCCACCTCACCGCCCATGTCCTTGCCCGATACCCCCTCCTCCCGCTCCGCCTCGCGCAAGGCCGACATCGAACTGTTGATCAAGGGAGTGACCTGCGCCGTGATCGGCCTGGTGATTCTGCTGGCGCCGCAGTTCATGGCACCCGGGGGCATCGTGCAGATGATGGCCCAGTCGTACCTGGTCGGCTGGTTCGCCCTGCTGCTGGGCACGGCCTTCATCGTGCTGTTTGCGGTGCGCCGCAGCAAGGCGCGGCGCTGAGCATGGTTCAGGGCCCGCTGGAGCAGGCGCTGTCGCAGATCCGGCTGTGGCAGCAGCGCGCGCAGGCTGCGGGCGTTGCACTGCGCCCGGCGCCGCCCCAGCCCACCAGCTGCTGCGGCCGCGGCTGCAACGGCTGCGTCTGGGAAGGCTTCTACGACGCCGTGCTGTTCTGGTGCGAGGATGCGGGCCAGGCCCTGAGCGGCGGACCTGGCTGAGACCCGGTCAGCGCAGGTTCTCGGGCGCCATGTAGCGCAGGCGCCATTCCTCGAAGGACAGCGTGTCTGCGGCCTCGATGTCGCGCTGGTCCTGCACGGACTGCGCCGACCATTGCTCGAAGCGCTGCTGCTGCGCCTGGCTCCAGGGCAGGGCCAGCAGCGAATCGCGGGCCTGCTCGGAACGGGCCAGCGTGAAGCGCGAGAAGCTGTTGCCGTACTCGCCCGTCAGCTCGTCCAGCACATGGGCCGACGGCGTGCGCTCGGGATGCTCCAGGCGCTCCAGCGCCTGGGCCAGGGCGGCACTGTAATCCTGCGTGCCGTGCGTGCTGTCCAGCGCCTGGGCATAGGGGCGGCACTGGTCCAGCACTTCATGGGCCCAGTCGCGCAGCGGCACCTCGCGGCCCGCGCGCACCAGCTGCAGGCCGGGCTCGCGGCCGCGCTCGGCGGTCAGGTGCTGGTTGTGCTTGAGTTCGGCGATCTCGGCCGGCGTATCGGGCGGGCTGTCGGCATTCAGGCAGTGCAGCAGGAACACGTCGAGCATGCGCATGGTGGGGGCGGCAATGCCTACGTCCTCGAAGGGATCGAGGTCCATCAGGCGCACTTCCACATACTCCACGCCGCGCTCGCGCAGGGCATGCAGCGGGCGCTCGCCACGGCTGACGGTGCGCTTGGGGCGGATGGTGCCGTAGAACTCGTTCTCGATCTGCAGCAGGCCCGTGCCCAGCTGGTTGTAGTCACCGCCCGGATTGCGCACGCCCAGCATCTCGTAGGCCGGGTAGGGATGGGTCAGCGCCTCATACAGCGAATTCGCATAGCCTTCCAGGCCGTTGTAGCTGACGTTGATGCTGGCCTGCGCATCGCTCTGGTAGCCCAGGCGGCCCATGCGCAGCGAGGTGGCATGGGGCAGGTACAGCGCCTGGCCCGTATCGCCCAGCGGCTGCAGGCCATGCTCGCGCCCCTCGACGAAACAGGGACACAGCGCGGGCGATGCGCCATACAGGTACAGCAGCACGAAGGCATGGCGCCGGAAATTGCGGATCAGCGAGAAATACTGCTCGCTGGCCACGCCGGGCAGCGACCAGTTGTAGTGGATGCCCGAGATGGTCTGCATGCGCCGGCCATAGCGATGGCCCAGGCCCATGCGGTACACGCTCTTGGAGCGGCCCGAATGCGAGGAGCCATAGCGCGCCAGCGGAATCGTCTCGTCCGTGGGCAGTTGGCAGGGCATGCTGGACGACCACAGCATCTCGCCGCCCGCATCGCGCAGGCTGCGCAGCACGAACTGGTGGATCTGCACCAGCTCGTCCAGGCATTCCTGCACGCCCAGGCGCGCGCCCGTGATCAGCTCGATCTGCGATTCGCTGTAGTCGGTGGTGATGTGCGGATGCGTGAGCGCCGAGCCCAGTGCCAGGGGATGCGGCGTCAGCGCCAGGCTGCCGGAAGGCAGCACGCGCAGGCCCTCCTTTTCTATGCCACGGCGTATGCCCTTGAGCCGCTCGGGATCGGGAACCGCCATGGATGCCTGCGATGTTTTCATTCTTGTTTACCGATTCGTTGATGGGCACCGGCCCACACGGAAACCACCAGGATTCCCGGCGGACCCGACCCGGACGCCGAATGATAGAGAAACGGCAGGAAACGCGATGGCGCCTGTCCGCTTAACCACGCGTTTTGGCCTGTTGCCTCGCATGGCATCGCCGCGGGCGAAAGGAATATGTCAGAGTTTCGCCCGCCTGCCCGGCCCGTCTTGACGCCGGGCAAGGGCAGGCCGGCACGCGGCGGGGCCGCCGCCCGGCGCTGCCCTGCCCCGCTTCATCAACGGGCAGCGGCCATGGCCTTGCCCACCTCCAGCGTGCCCTGCGCGGCGCCGCTGGCAGGCACCTGTTCGCGGCTGCGGTCCAGCACCTGGGACAGTTGCGCAGCCAGTTGCTCCGGCACCTGATCACCCTGGCCCAGATACACGCCTTCGGTCAGCGTGATGAAGGCCGCCTCGAAGCCGCCCGCTCCAGCGCACAGCGTGGTACGTGTGGGCGCACTTTCGTGCGCCAGCACTAGCATGGCGGGCACCACGGCCTCGGGCCGGAGCGCGGCCAGCACGGCCTCGGGCATCAGGCCTTCGGTCATGCGCGTGGCCGCCGTGGGGGCCAGCGCATTCACGTGGATGCCGTGCTTGGCGCCTTCGATCGCCAGCGTCTGCATGAGGCCGACCTGGGCCAGCTTGGCCGCGCCGTAGTTGGCCTGGCCAAAGTTGCCATACAGGCCCGTGGACGACGTGGTCATCACGATGCGCCCGTAGTTCTGCGCCTGCATGTGCGGCCACACGGCCTTGCAGCAATGCGCGGCCCCCATCAGGTGCACTTCCACCACCAGGCGGAAATCATCCATGTCCATCTTGGCGAAGCTCTTGTCGCGCAGGATGCCGGCGTTGTTGACCAGGATGTCCACGCGGCCCCAGGCATCGACGGCCTGCTGCACCATGGCCTGAACGGCCTCGAAGTCGGTGACCGATGCGCCATTGGCCAGCGCCTCGCCGCCCGCCGCGCGGATCTCGTCCACCACGGCCTGGGCCGCCGTGGCCGAACCGCCGCTGCCATCGACCGCGCCGCCCAGGTCATTGACCAGCACCTTGGCGCCGCGCGCCGCCAGCGCCAGCGCATGCAGGCGCCCCAGGCCGCCCCCGGCCCCCGTCACGATGGCCACGCGGCCTTCAAATTCAATCGCCATGGAGATGCTCCCTTTGTTGCATTGGATGCCGGCTGCGCCCGCCGGATGGCAGGGCGCCGGTCACCCAGCAATGTAGACGGATGCCGCCTTCATTCCGGTTGCCCAAGCGACTGCGGCAGGTCCGCCGGCCTTGTCCCCACCATTGCGTGACAAGCCTGTGGACAACCATGTGCTGGCCCGGGACTGGTGATCCAAGCCGTTGTTTTGAATTGGTTTTTTTCTTTTGCCTGTTTTTTAATCAAATCCACAAGTCGCCTGCCCGACTTATCCCGTCTCACCCTGAACAATCTTGTGAACAACTTTCACAGCGGGCTGGATAAGCCACACAAGTCATTGATTCAAAAGAAAAACAGGCGATCCGCTTAAAAAACAGGCAGAAGACCCCGGATTTTCGGGCCCCGCCCCGCTTATCCACCGCGCAACCCGCATGTACGCATTTACCCCCATTCGGACTGGACAAGCATGTGGACAAGCGGCTGCAAGGGCCTGATTTCGCGCTTAAGTCATTGATTTGAAATACAAGCCCTGCGATTGATTAAAAAACAGGCAAACCTCGCAATTCCGGACCCGCTCCGTATCGCATACAAATGCAGGCTCGGCAGATCCCATCCAAAGCAGACGCCCATGAGCCAGGACTCCCCCACCTCTTCCCCCCCATCTCCCTCCGCCCCCTCCCCTTTTTCCCCGCCCTTCTTCACCGCACGCCTCACGCCCAGCGGCCTGCAGGTCGATGCCTGGGCCGACCAGCCGCTGCTGCATTCGCTGGAGCAGGGCGGCGTGGACTGGCCCAGTTCCTGCCGCAACGGCACCTGCCGCACCTGCATCGGGCAGCTGGTCTCGGGCAGCGTGCGCTACGAGATCGAATGGCCGGGCGTGACGCGCGAGGAGCGGGCCGAGGGCTGCGTGCTGCCCTGCATCGCCTATCCCGAAGGCGATGTGGTGCTGCAGGACCCCGGCCCCTGAATCCGGCCAAAGCCCGCGCCGCCTGCGGCCGGTGGCCGCTGGAATAGAATGTGCGCTTTCGCAAGGTCATTCCGGGTCATGCCGATTGCCGACAGCGGCTGCGCCGCGCCACACGTTCTTTGGAAGCCCACTTCTGACGCCTGCCAGGCCGAGGGAGCCGGCGCGTGTGCCGCGCCCCGTCCGCACGACCCGGCTCCTCCAGAAGGCACTCCATGAACAACTCCACGTCCCCCGTGCCCATCTCGCCGGTGGAAGACATCATTGCCGACATGCGCGCGGGCCGCATGGTCATCCTCGTCGACGAGGAAGACCGCGAGAACGAAGGCGACCTGGTGCTGGCCGCCGACCATGTCACCCCCGAGGCGATCAACTTCATGGCGCGCTTCGGCCGCGGCCTGATCTGCCTGACGCTCACGCGCGAGCGCTGCGAATACCTGAAGCTGCCGCCCATGGCCGCGCGTAACGGCACCGTGTACAGCACGGCCTTCACCGTCTCCATCGAAGCTGCCGAGGGCGTGACCACCGGCATCTCCGCCGCCGACCGCGCGCGCACCGTGCAGGCCGCCGTGGCCCGGGACTCCAAGCCCACGGATCTGGTCCAGCCCGGCCACATCTTCCCGCTGCAGGCCGTCGATGGCGGCGTTCTCATGCGCGCCGGCCACACCGAGGCCGGCTGCGACTTCGCCGCCCTGGCAGGCTGCAGCCCCGCCGCCGTGATCTGCGAGATCATGAAGGACGACGGCACCATGGCTCGCCTGCCCGACCTGCAGCTGTTCGCGGCCGAGCACGGCCTGAAGATAGGCACCATCGCCGACCTCATCCAGTACCGCAGCCGCAACGAATCCCTGCTCAGCAAGGCCGGCACGCGCCCCCTGCAGACGGCGCATGGCGAGTTCATCGCCCATGCCTTCCGCGACCTGCCCAGCCAATCCGTGCACCTGGCCCTGGTCAAGGGCCAGTGGGATGCCGACACCCCCGTGCCCGTGCGCGTGCACGAGCCGCTGTCCGTGCTGGATGCGCTGGAGACCGGCCGCACACTGCACTCCTGGAGCCTGGACTCCAGCCTCGAATACATCGCCCGCCAGGGCCACGGCGTGGCCGTGCTGCTCAACTGCGGCGAGACCGGCGACCAGCTGATGGCCCAGTTCGACGGAAGCGCCCGAGCCGCCCAGGCCCCCGAGCGCGGCCGCATGGACCTGCGCACCTATGGCGTGGGCGCGCAGATCCTGCGCGAATGCGGCGTGCAGCGCATGCAGCTCATGGGCCAGCCGCGCCGCCTGCCCAGCATGGCCGGCTACGGCCTCGAAATCAGCGGCTACATCCCCAAGGAATAAGAAATGTTGAACGCAGAAAAGGGCCAGGCCCAGAACCTCGACGGCGCGCAGCTGCGCGTCGGCATCGTCCAGGCCCGCTTCAATGAAAGCATCACCAACAGCCTGACCCAGGCCTGCCGCGAAGAGCTGCTGGCCCTGGGCGTGCAGGCCGGAAACATCGACCACGTCACCGTGCCCGGCGCCCTGGAAGTGCCCGTGGCGCTGCAGGCGATGGCCGAGTCCGACCGGTACGACGCCCTGGTGGCGCTGGGCTGCATCATCCGTGGGGAGACATACCACTTCGAGCTGGTGGCCAACGAATCGGGCGCGGGCGTCACGCGCCTGGCCCTGGACTACCAGCTGCCGATCGCCAACGCGATCATCACCACCGAGAACACGGAGCAGGCCATCGCGCGCCAGACCGAAAAGGGACGCGACGCGGCCCGGGTCGCCGTGGAGATGGCCAACCTGCTCCAAACCATAGCCCGAACATGAGCGACGAACATTCCACACCGGCCTCGGGCCGCCCTCCCCGTCAAAGCCGCAGCGGCCTGACCAGCACCGGCGCGCGCAAGGCCGCCTCCAAGTCCAACCGCAGCCGCGCGCGTGAATTCGCGCTGCAGGCGCTGTACCAGCACCTGGTGGGCGGCAACGACGTGGAGGCCATCGACCGCTTCACGCGCGACCTGTCCGGCTTTCACAAGGCCGACTCGGTGCACTACGACGCGCTGCTGCGCGGCTGCATCAACTCCCAGGTGGACCTGGATGCGCTGATCGCGCCCAAGCTGGACCGCACCATGGCCGAGATCTCGCCCATCGAGCACGCCAGCATGTGGATCGGCGTGTATGAATTCCAGCACTGCCCCGACGTGCCCTGGCGCGTGGTGCTCAACGAGTGCATCGAGCTCGCCAAGGAATTCGGCGGCACCGATGGCCACAAATACGTGAACGCCGTGCTCAACGGCCTGGCGCCCACGCTGCGCGCGGCCGAAGTCGAGCATGACCGTGCGGCCAAGGGCTCCGCGCCTGCGCAGCCCGCTGCCACCAAGGCAGGCACGGCCACCGACGCGGCAGCAGACGCCGCCACGGACGCAGCAGCAGACGACGCTGCCGACCAGGCCGCCGGCTGACGCCGCGCCTCGGGTCTTCGGGGCACAGGCCCCGCCGCATCCGGCCATCCATGGCCCGCCCGCGCCTGCCGGGCGCGGGCGCCTCTTCCAGGATTTCACCCGTCATGAAGTTTTCGACCCGCGCCGACCGCATTGAGCCCTTTTACGTGATGGAGATCGCCAAGGCGGCGCAGGAGATGGCGCGCGGCTGCGCGGACAGCGACACGCCGATGATCTTCCTGAACATCGGCGAGCCCGACTTCACCGCGCCCCCGCTGGTGCAGGAGGCCGCAGCCCGTGCCGTGCAGGACGGCGCCACGCAGTACACGCCGGCCCTGGGCCTGCCCCAGCTGCGCGAGCGCATCAGCCACTGGTATGCGCAGCGCTTCGGCGTGGATGTGCCGGCGCGGCGCATCGTGGTCACGGCCGGCGCCTCGGCCGCGCTGCAGCTGGCCTGCCTGGCCACCATCGACGCGGGCGACGAAATCCTCATGCCCGACCCCAGCTATCCCTGCAACCGCCACTTCGTGAGTGCTGCGGAAGGCCGGGCCGTGATGGTGCCGACCACGGCGGCCGAACGCTACCAGCTGAGCGCCGACAAGGTCGAGGCCGCCTGGAACGAGCACACGCGCGGCGTGCTGCTGGCCTCGCCCTCCAACCCCACCGGCACCTCGATCGCGCCGGCCGAGCTGCGCCGCATCCTCGAGGTGGTGCGCGCCCGGGGCGGGCTGACCATCATCGACGAGATCTACCTGGGCCTGTCGCATGACGACGCCTTCGGCCAGACCGCGCTGGAGCTGGGCGAGGACGTGATCAGCATCAACAGCTTCAGCAAGTACTTCAACATGACGGGCTGGCGCCTGGGCTGGATGGTGGTGCCCGAGGCCATGGTGCCCGTGGTCGAGCGCGTGGCGCAGAACCTCTTCATCTGCGCCAGCACCGTCTCGCAGCGCGCCGCCCTGGCCTGCTTCGAGCCCGAGTCCATTGCCGAGTACGAACGCCGCCGCGCCGAATTCAAGGCCCGGCGCGACTTCTTCATCCCTGCGCTCGAGGCCCTGGGCCTGCCCGTGCCCGTGCAGCCCGACGGAGCCTTCTACGCATGGGCCGACTGCCGCGCCGCTGCCGCCAGGCTCGGCGTCAAGGGCAGCTGGGACTTCGCCTACGCCGTCATGGAGCGCGCCCACCTGGCCATCACGCCGGGCCGCGACTTCGGCACGTTCGAGACCGCCGACTTCGTGCGCTTTTCCACGGCCAACTCCATGGAACAGCTGCAGGAGGCCGTGCGCCGCCTGCAGCGCCTGCTGGCCTGAGGCCTGCCGCACATGGCCTTCGAATTTCCCATCCGCGTCTACTGGGAGGACACCGATGCCGGCGGCATCGTGTTCTACGCCAACTATCTGAAGTTCTTCGAGCGTGCCCGTACCGAATGGCTGCGGGCCCTGGGCATAGGCCAGCAGCAGCTGCGGGAACAAACGGGCGGCATGTTTGTCGTAACCCAGGCCCAGCTGCAATACCTGCGGGCGGCCCGGCTCGATGACCAACTCCTTGTTACCGCCGAGCTGCAAAGCAGCGGGCGCGCTTCGCTGACAATACGGCAGCAGGCGCTGCTGGCATCCGCCGGCGATGGCAATGCGCCGCCGCCCCTGTTGTGCGAAGGCACTATCCGCATTGGATGGGTGGATGGCTCGACCATGCGCCCCGCAAGAATTCCGAACCGCATCCTGGAGCAACTCTCATGAACTCCCATGACATGTCCATACTCAGCCTCGTGCTGCAGGCCAGCTGGGTCGTGCAGCTGGTCATGCTGATCCTCGTGGGCGCCTCGGTGGCCAGCTGGGCCACCATCTTCCGCAAGTCGCAGACCTTGAAGCGCGTGCGCTCGCTCAACGACGGCTTCGAGCAGGACTTCTGGTCGGGCACCAGCCTCAACGACCTCTATGCCTCGGCGGCCCACCACGCCAAGCAGGGCGGCCCCATGGAACGCATCTTCGCCAGCGGCATGCGCGAGTACCAGAAGCTGCGCGAGCGCCGCATCGCCGATGTGAACCAGCTGATGGACGGCACCCGCCGCGCCATGCGCGCCAGCTTCCAGCGCGAGATGGACGAGGTCGAGTCGGGCCTGTCCTTCCTGGGCACCGTGGGTTCGGTCTCTCCCTACATCGGCCTGTTCGGCACCGTCTGGGGCGTGATGCACGCCTTCACCGGCTTTGCCAACATGGAGCAGATCACGCTGGCCACCGTGGCCCCCGGCATTGCCGAGGCGCTGGTGGCCACGGCCATGGGCCTGTTCGCCGCCATCCCGGCCGTCACGGCCTACAACCGCTATGCCCACCAGATCGACCGCGTGGCCAGCCAGCAGGAAACCTTCATCGAAGAGTTCTCCAACATCCTGCAGCGCAACGTGGGTGCGACCGGCTCCAGCACCCCGTCCGGCCATTGAAGTCGCGCACAGCCAAGGAGTGAGCACATGCCCGCAGTAGCCTCGCGCGGCGGCCGCAGCCGCCGCACCGTCAACGAGATCAATATGGTGCCCTTCATCGACGTGATGCTGGTGCTGCTCATCATCTTCATGGTGACGGCACCCATGCTCACGCCCGGCTCCATCAACGTGCCCAGCGCCGGCAAGGCCGCGCGCACGCCCCCGAAGCGCGCCGACGTGATGATCGACAAGGACGGTGGCATCCGCATCAAGGCCGGCAGCATCGACAAGACCGTCACGCTCAAGGAGCTGGGCACGACCGCCAGGAGTTGGCAGGAACAGCAAAGCGACGACAGCGCCGTGCTGATCTCGGCCGACAAGAAGCTGCCCTTCGAGACCGTGATGGCCGCCATGTCGGCCCTGCAGTCGGCCGGCGTCAAGCGCGTGGCCTTCGGCGTCAAGTCCTCCCAGTAAGCAGCGCCGCCCGCCTTCGACTCCATGCCCAACCTGCAAGACCACGACCAGTTCGCACCGCCGCGCACACGCGGCCGCACGCGCTCGTGGGCCCTGGCCGCGGCAGCGCACGGGCTGCTCGTGGCCGCCATGCTGTGGACCGTGCGCCCCCCGAAGCAGGCTGACGAGCCCATGGTCGAGGCCGAGTTCTGGTCCACGGCCGCACCCGCTCCCGCCCTGCCCGTGCCCGCGCCTCCGCCGCCACCTGCACCCGAGCCTGTTCCCCAGCCACCACCGCCGCCGCCCGCGCCCGTGATTGCGCCGCCCCCACCTCCCAAGCCGCAGGCCGTGGATGACGACCGCGAGGCCGAGATCGCGCTGGAGAAGAAGCGCAAGATCGAGCAGCAAAAGAAGGAGCGCGCCGAACAGGCCGCCCGCGAGCAGCGCGAGAAGGAACGCCAGGAGCGCCTGGACAAGGAAAAGGCCGACAAGGCGGCCCGGGACAAGGCCGAGCGCGAGAAGGCGGAAAAAGCCGAGAAGGCCGAGAAGGACCGCCGCGACAAGCTGGAGCAGCAGAAGAAGGACAAGGCCGAGCAGGAACGCAAGGACCGCCTGGAGCAGCAAAGGAAGGACAAGGCCGAAAAGGAAAAGGCGGACCGGGAAAAGGCCGCCAGGGACAAGGCCGAGCGCGAGAAAGCCGAGAAGGCCGAGAAGGAAAAGGCCGCCAAGGCCGAAGCCGAGAAGAAGGCCGCCGAGGACAAGCGCAAGAAGGAGCAGGCCGCCAAGGAAGCCCGCGAGGCCAAGGAAGCCGAGGCGCGCCGCCTGGAGAACATCCGCCGCATGCAGGGCCTGGCCGGCAGCGGCGGCTCGGCCGGCGAAGGCGCGGGCGGCAGCAAGAGCGGAGGCTCGGGCAGTTCGGCCGGAGGTCCCTCGGCCGGCTATGGCGCCAAGGTGGCTGCGCGCGTCAAGCCCAACATCGTCTACCCGGACGCCATCAGCGGCAACCCGCGTGCCGAGGTGCGCGTGCGCACCGCACCCGATGGCACCATCACCGGCGCCACCATCGCCAAGTCCAGCGGCAACAAGGCCTGGGACGATGCCGTCATCCGCGCGCTGCAAAAGACCGAGACGCTGCCGCGCGACATCGATGGCCGCGTGCCTTCGGACCTGGTCATCGGCTTCCGCCCGCAGGATTGAATGCTGCTCCCCCTGAGCGGCTGCGCCGCTTCCCCCTCTCTGCTCGCTTCGCGAGGGAGGGGGACGACATCCTCGGTGCGGGGCGGCCCTTCCTCGATGTCCCTCGTCTTTGGCCCGCGCCGATGCCAGAGTGCATAGTCTGTATGCAACCCGCCACGCACTGGCCGTGCAGCTTGCATGAGCCGGCACTTGTCCTTAGCATCCCCGTCTTTGCCGCATTCGCGGCACCCCGTCCACCATCGCAAAGGAGAGAACCCATGTCCCATTCGACACGTCCCTTTGCAGTCATGCACGCTTGAAGCCCTAGCGCCTCCAGGCCACGCTGCAGACCTGATTCCCGGCCCCGCAAGAGGCCCGGCTTTCGGCTGCGCGTGCGCTTTCCTGATGCCTGTCCATCGAGCTTGCGGCGACTGCCCGTTGCGCATTCCGCATCTGCCGGAATGTGCCCCAAGCACTCGATCGAAAGCCATTCATGGGCAATTCCCTTTCGGACACCTACATCCAGGTGTTCGCCAATCGCGGCGTCTGGATTGAAGACGCCGCCATCCAACAACTTCAAACAACGGCCCGCAACCTGACCGGCATGCGCGCAGGCGTAGGCCTGCCGGACCTGCACCCGGGCCGGGGCTACCCGGTAGGGGCGGCCTTCTTTTCCGTGGGCCGCTTCTACCCGGCCCTGGTGGGCGGCGACATCGGCTGCGGCATGTCGCTGTACAGCACGGAGCTGGCAGCGCACAAGACTTCGGCCCCCAAGCTGGAAAAGGCGGTGGGCAACATCGACGGCCCACTGCCCCAGGAACTGCTGGACGCCGTGGATACGCAGCAGCTGGAGCACATCGCCCAGGCCAGCGGCGTGGCCGACCTGGCGTATCTGCAGGACAGCCTGGGCACCATTGGCGGCGGCAACCACTTTGCCGAACTGCAGGTGGTGGACACGCTGTACGAGGACGGTGCGCTCGACGGCAAGCGCGTGCACCTCATGGTGCACAGCGGCTCGCGCGGGCTGGGGGGTGCCATCCTGCGCGCCCATGTGGAGGCCTTCAGCCACGACGGCCTGGCCGCGGGCAGCGATGCCGCCACGCAGTACCTGCGCCAGCACGCGGCCGCCATCGCCTTCGCCCGGCTCAACCGGGCCAGCATCGCGGCACGCCTGCTGCGCGCCCTGCGCACGCGCGGACAGGCCCTGCTGGACATCACCCACAACCACGTGATCGCCCACCACTGGCGCGGCGAGGACGGCTTTCTGCACCGCAAGGGCGCCACGCCGGCCGACCAGGGGCTGGTGGTGATTCCGGGTTCGCGCGGCGACTACAGCTACCTCGTGCGGCCCGAGGCCGGGCGCGACGAGGCACTGCACTCGCTGGCGCACGGCGCGGGCCGCAAATGGGCGCGCACCGACTGCATGGGCCGCCTGCGCCCGCGCTTCACGCTGGACGAGCTGCTGCGCACCAAATTCGGCAGCGCCGTGGTCTGCGCCGACCGGGAACTGGTCTACGAGGAGGCCCCCCAGGCCTACAAGGACGTGGACTCCGTCGTCGCCAGCCTGCAGGAAGCCGGCCTGGTACAACTGGTGGCGCGGCTGCGCCCCCTGCTGACCTACAAGAAGGGAGCCATGCAATGCTGCTGATCCAGCTGACCGCATCCCACGGCCCCGCCGAGTGCGAGCATGCCGTGCGCCTGACCCTGCGCGAGCTGCTGCGCGACTGCGCCGCGCGCGGCATCGCCGTGGACGTGCTGGAGGAAACGCCCACGCCGGCCGGCTACAAATCCGTGCTGCTGCGCTGCGAAGGCGACACCCGCCTGCTTCACGGCACGCTGGGCGCCTGGCTGGGCACCATCCAGTGGATCTTCGACAGTCCCCTGCGCCCCCACCATCCGCGCCGGAACTGGTTCGTGGCCGTGCAACAGTGCGAGCCGCCCCGGCAATTGCCGGCCGATGGCGAAATCGTCTTCCAGGCCTGCAAGGCCTCGGGCAAGGGTGGCCAGCATGTCAACACCACGGACTCCGCCGTCCATGCCCTGCATGTGCCCAGCGGCATCTCGGTGAAGGTCATGAGCGAGCGCAGCCAGCACGCCAACAAGCGGCTGGCGCGCGAGCTGCTGGCCCTGAAACTGGCGCGCCTCAACGCGCAGGGCGAGAGCCAGGCCCGGCGCACGCGCAGCCAGCAGCACTGGGAGGTGGAGCGCGGCAGCCCCGTGAAGGTGTTCCGCGCCTGAACGCCCGGGGCTAGCTGCGGGCGCATATGTAGATGCCCAGGGCCAGCAGGCCCAGCATCAGCACGCGCTTGAAAACCTGGGGCGACAGCGACTGGCGCAGCCGCTCGCCCCAGGCCATGCCGGCCAGGGCCGGCAGCAGCATCAGCGCGGAAACCAGGGCCGTGGCACCCCACCCCGTCCAGGATGAAGCGGCATGGCCCGGCCCCGACCCCTGCGCCAACGCCAACGCCAGCGCCATGCCCGCGCCCAGCGCCAGCGTGGACACCGTGAAGCACAGGCCCATGGCCTGCATCAGCGCCTGCCGGCCCAGCGCCAGCGATTGCAAAAAGGCCACGGCCGGCACCACGAACACGCCGGTCAACGCCGTGATCCCGCCCGTCAACAGACCACACAACAGGCCCAGCCAGGCCTGATGCCTCTGCGGCAACTGCAGGCCCGGCCCCCACAGGCCCCACAGGGCATAGATGACCAGGGCCACGCCCAGCGCCGTGCGCGCCACGGCGGCCTCGCCCACCGGGCCCCACCACAGCATGCCGCCCACCGTGCCCGCGACAATGCCCAGCTGCATCCAGCCCAGGCGCCGCAGCAGCGGCGCCAGCGTGGGCAGGGGCCGCATCTGCACCACATTGGTCACCAGGGACGGCAGCAGCAGCCAGGCCGCCGCCTGCCCGGCCGGCATGAACAGCGCCAGCAGCGCCATGGACACCGTGGGCAGGCCCAGGCCCACCACCCCCTTGACGACACCGGCCAGCCCGAACACGGCCAACGCCGCCGCCAGCACCCACCACGCATCCCACATCACGGCCACCCTGCACTTTCACTCACTTGGCTCAGGCCCTTCCTGAACCTCATGGCACCATGCTCGTGCACCGTCGCAGGGATCACAATCGGGAATCGTCAAACCAAGGCTCAGGCATGGCCTGAGCCTTCAGCACCATAGTCCATGCGATTCGACCTTACCGACCTGCAGCTGTTCGTCCACATCCTCGACTGCGGCACGCTCACGGCGGCAGCCGGGCGCGCGCACATGACGCTGGCCTCGGCCAGCGAGCGCGTGCGCGGCATGGAGGCGCAACTGGGCTGCGCCCTGCTCGCGCGCCAGGCGCGTGGCGTGCGGCCCACGGCAGCCGGCCACACGCTGGGCCAGCATGCGCGCAGCGTGCTGGCCCAGATGCAGCGCCTGCGCGGCGACATGGCCGAGTACGGCGCGGGCCTGGCCGGCCATGTGCGCGTCTGCGGCAACACCTCGGCCGTGGGCGAGCACCTGCCGCTGGCCGTGGCCGGATTCCTGCGCAGCCATCCGCGCGTGGCGCTGGAGCTGCAGGAATGCGGCAGCGCCGAAGTGCTGGACCGGCTGCGCCAGGGCCTGTGCGACATCGGCGTGGCCAGCGATGCGCAGGACACCCGCGGCCTGCAGGCCCTGCCCTGGCGTCCCGACCCGCTGGTGGCCGTGCTGCCGCGTGCCCACCGCCTGGCCCGGCGCAAGCGGCTGGCCTTGCAGGACCTGCTGACCGAAGACTGGGTGGGCCTGCCGCACGATGCAGCCCTGCAGGTGCTGGTGCGCCAGCAGGCCAGCCTGCTGGGCAGCCCGTTGCGCTGGCGCGCCCAGCTGCAGCACCTGGACAGCCTCTGCCAGCTGGTCGGCCAGGGCGTGGGCGTGGCCGTCATGCCGGCGGCAGCCGCCCAGCGCCTGGCCCCGGCCAGCGGCGCCCGCGCCGTGCCCTTGAGCGATGCCTGGGCCAGGCGCCAACTCCTGCTGTGCACGGCCCGGGAAGACCAGTTGCCCGCCCATGCAAGGCAATTGTTCGCGCATCTGGAGGGACTGGGCCGGGCGGAGCCATAGCGAACCGTGTTGGAAAGCGCGATGCGGGACAATACGGGGATCATGACCCTCAAAGCCCCCGAACTGCTGCTGCCGGCCGGCTCGCTCGACAAGATGCGCGCGGCCTACGACTTTGGCGCCGACGCCATCTACGCCGGGCAACCCCGCTACAGCCTGCGCGCGCGCAACAACGAATTCCGTCTCGAACAGATCGCCCAGGGCATCTCAGAGGCGCATGCGCGGGGCAAGAAATTCTTCGTCACCAGCAACCTGATCGCCCACAACGACAAGGTGCGCACCTATATCCGCGACATCGAGCCCGTGATCGAGTGCAAGCCCGACGCGCTGATCATGGCCGACCCCGGCCTGATCATGATGGTCAAGGAAAAGTGGCCCGAGACCGAGGTCCATCTCTCGGTGCAGGCCAACACCACCAACTGGGCCACGGTGAAGTTCTGGCAGAAGGCCGGCGTCTCGCGCATCATCCTGTCGCGCGAGCTGTCGCTGGACGAGATCGAGAAGATCCGCCAGGAATGCCCGGACATGGAGATCGAGGTCTTCGTGCACGGCGCGCTGTGCATCGCCTACTCGGGCCGCTGCCTGCTGTCGGGCTACTTCAACCGCCGCGATCCCAACCAGGGCACCTGCACCAATGCCTGCCGCTGGGACTACAAGACGCATGACGCGGCCGTGGACCCCAATACCGGCGAGGCCCTGGCCCAGACCATGGAGCAGGACTTCAGCTTCGAGAAGGCGCGCGAGGAGGCCGACAGCCAGTTCACCAGCACCTGCGGCGACGGCGCACGCCACCCCAAGGCCGAACAGGTCTACCTGCTGGAGGAAAAGGGCCGCCCCGGCGAGCTGATGCCCATCATGGAAGACGAGCACGGCACCTACATCATGAACTCCAAGGACCTGCGCGCCGTGGAGCATGTGGAGCGCCTGGTGAAGATCGGCGTGGACTCGCTCAAGATCGAAGGCCGCACCAAGAGCCTGTACTACGTGGCCCGCACGGCCCAGGTCTACCGCCGCGCCATCGACGATGCCGTGGCCGGCCGCCCCTTCAACCCGCACCTGATCACCGAGCTCGAGGGCCTGGCCAACCGTGGCTACACGGGCGGCCTGCTGGAGCGCCGTCCGTCGCAGGACTACCAGAACTACGAGACCGGCCACTCGGTGCTGCAGCGCAGCCACTTCGTGGGCGAGGTGCGCGGCTATGCCGACGGCATGGCCGAGGTGGAGACCAAGAACCGCTTCTCGGTGGGCGATACGCTGGAGATCATCCACCCCCAGGGCAACCGCCAGGTGCTGCTGGAGAAGATGTTCAACCTCGACGGCGAACCCGTGCAGGTCGCCCAGGGCAACCCGATCCGCGTGCGCATTCCGCTGGATGCACCGGCCGAGGGTGCGCTGATCTCCCGCCTGCTCTGAGACCGGGGCGCAGGCCGCCCCGCCCTCCTTGCCCGTGATTTTTTCCTGGCGGCTGTCCAGGGCCATTGCTGCAATGGCCTGGAGCGGCCGCCGTTCCTTTCATTTCTCATTTCTGCACTGCCATGGACATCGTCGTCAACGAAGAACTCAAGGCCTACATCGACCCGCTGACCCCCGATGAGCTCGACGCGCTGGAGCGCAGCATCGTGGCCGAAGGCTGCCGCGACGCGCTCGTGCTCTGGAACGACCTGCTTATCGACGGCCACAACCGCTACGCCATCTGCCAGAAGCACGGCCTGCCCTTCAACACCGTCCAGGCCACGCAGTTCAAGAACATGGACGACGTGCACCTGTGGATGATCGACCAGCACCTGGGCCGCCGCAGCGTGTCCGACTTCCAGCGCGGCGTGCTGGCGCTGCGCAAGCGCGAGATCATCGCCACGCGCCGCGCCGCCGCTGCCGCCGCCGTGCAGGCCGCCAAGGCCGATGCACCCGCACAGCCTGAAGGCGAAGCGCCCTGGGAAGGCGAGACCGACCCCGTGGTCGCCGCCGCCCTGGCCAGCGTGGCCAAGGTGCCCGACGAGGCCCTGGACACGCGCGAAGCCCTGGCCCGCGTGGCCCGCCTGTCCAGCAGCCAGGTCAAGCTGATCGAGACCATCCAGCAAAAGGCAGCCCCCGAAGTGGTGGCCGCCGTGCGCTCGGGCGACATCTCGCTGAGCACCGCCGCCGTGGTGGCCAGCCTGCCCGTGGATGAGCAGCAGGCCGTGGCCGCCGCAGGCGCCGACGAACTCAAGCAGGCCGCCAAGCGCGTGCGCGATGCCAAGAAAAAGCCCAAGGCCGCCAAGCCCGAGGCCGACGCGGCAGACGGCGAAGGCGCGGCCGTGACCGCCTCGCCCGAGGAACTGCAGCAGCGCGTGAACGAACTCGAAGCCGAGAACGAGCGCCTGCGCCAGCAGATCAAGGCCCTGCAGGAACTGCTGGCCGAGCAAGGCTGACGCGGCGCCCGCACACGGGTACACAGGCACGCACGTACCAGGCACACACAAGCACACACGCCGCCATGACGCGCTACCAGGAGCTGGCCGACGATATCGAGGCATCCATCACCGCAGGCGTGCTGCGCGCCGGTGACAGGCTGCCCTCGGTACGCCAGACCAGCGAGCGGCGCGGCGTCAGCGCCTCCACGGTGTTCCAGGCCTACTACCTGCTGGAGGCGCGCGGCCTGGTGCGCGCGCGCGAGCGCTCGGGCTACTTCGTCGCCCAGCGCCCGCACAGTGCGCCGCCCGAGCCCACCGAGCCGTCCTCGCCCGAAGGCGACAGCTTTGCGGTGGTCGATGTCAGCGAGCGCGTGTTCGAGGTGCTGGAGTCGGCCATGGACCGCGAAGTGGTCCCGCTGGGCTCGGCCTTTCCCTCGCCGGGCCTTTTTCCGCTGCGCCGCCTGGGCCAGTGCCTGGCGCATGCCGCGCGCGAGGCCGACCCGCGCAGCGCCATCGACGACCTCACGCCCGGCAGCCTGGCGCTGCGCCGCCAGATCGCGCGCCGCTACCTGGCCGACGGCCTGGCGCTGACGCCGGCCGACCTGGTCATCACCAACGGCGCACTGGAGGCGCTGAACCTGAGCCTGGCCGCCGTCACGCGGCCCGGCGGCGCCGTGGTCATAGAGTCGCCCTGCTTCTATGGCGCGCTGCAGGCGCTGGAGCGCATGGGCCTGTCGGCCATCGAGGTGCCCACGCATCCGGGCGAAGGCATGGATCTGGCCGCGCTGGAGGCCGCCGTGCAACGCCACCGGCCCCAGGCCATCTGGCTGATGACCTGCTTTCAGAACCCGCTGGGCAGCCTCATGCCCGAAGCGCGCAAGCGCGCGCTGGTGGAACTGGTCACACGCCACCGCGTGCCGCTGATCGAAGACGATGTGTACGGCGAGCTGTACTTCGGCGAGCGCCGCCCGCCGCCCGCCAAGGCCTTCGACACCGAAGGCTGGGTGCTGCACTGCAGCTCGTTTTCCAAATGGCTGGCGCCGGGCTGGCGCACGGGCTGGGCCGCGCCCGGGCGCTTCACGCGCGCCGTGGCACGGCAAAAGCTCACCACCACGCTGGCCACCAACGCGCCCACCCAGCAGGCGCTGGCCGACTACCTGGAAGGCGGCGGCGCCGACCGCCACCTGCGCCGCCTGCGCCAGAGCCTGGTGCTGCAGCGCGACCACATGGCATCGGCCATTGCGCGCCACTTTCCGCAGGGCACGCGGGCCACGCGGCCCGAGGGCGGCTATTTCATGTGGGTGCAGCTGCCGGCGCACTGCGATGCGCTAGCCCTGCACCGCGCAGCGTTGGCGCGCGGCATCAGCGTGGCGCCGGGGCCGATCTTCTCGGCCTCACAAGCCTTCGGCCACTGTCTGAGGCTGAACTACGGCCACGACTGGAGCGACGAGACCGAGCAGGCCCTGGCCACCCTGGGCACCCTGGCCCGCAACGCGCCAGGGCAGCCGCCCGCTGCGTCTGCAGCACCGGCTGTGCTGTAGCGCCGGGGCAACGCGGCACGGCGTGCGCACTGTCAGCCCCATGCAAGCTGGATGATTCTCATTTAGACTCGCACCTCGAACCGGCATGGCCGCAACGCATGCTGACCGGTCCTTGCCTTCTGCCTTCCGCCCCGCACGTCGCCACGCGTCCCGCAGCCTGCCACCGACCCTTCAGCGCTGCCCCACTCCAGACGCAAGAAGGACGTTTTTCCATGGTTTCCCGCCACCACCGCGCCGCGCTCACGCGCTGCGCCGCTGCCGTCGCCACGGCCCTGCTGTCGCTGCAGGCCTCGGCCCAGGCACAGTCCGTCACGACCGCCCCCGAGGCCCCCGGCCTGTCCACCATCACCGTCACGGGCAACTGGCTGGACAACCCCAGCGAGGAAAAGGTGCTGGAGCACCCGGGCGCGCGCTCCATCGTGGAACGCAAGCGCATCGAGGAAACCGGCTCCTCCAGCCTGCGCGACGTGCTGCGCCTGGTGCCCGGCGTGCAGGTGCAGGACAGCAACGGCACGGGCGGCAGCGATGTGTCGCTGAACATCGGCGTGCGCGGCCTGACGGCGCGCCTGTCGCCGCGCTCCTATGTGCTGATGGACGGCGTGCCCGTCTCCTACGCGCCCTACGGCCAGCCCCAGCTGTCGCTGGCCCCCGTGTCCCTGGGCAACCTGGAGTCGGTGGACGTGATCCGCGGCGCGGGCTCGGTGCGCTACGGCCCCCAGAACGTGGGCGGCATCATCAACTTCGTCACGCGCGCCATTCCCAAGAGCTTCGCGGCCGAGGCCTCGGTGGGCACCGAGATCTACAGCCACGGCGGCAACGCCAAGAGCACGCCCAGCCTGTTCGTGGGCGGCACCAACGAATCCGGCCTGGGCCTGGCCCTGCTGTACTCGGGCACGCATGGCGACGGCTGGCGCTCGGGCAATGACAAGACCGACATCGACGACATCCTGGTCAAGGGTGCCTACCGCATCTCGGCCCAGGACGACATCGCCGTCTCGCTGCACCACTTCGAGGGCTCGGGCCGCATGCCCGGCGGCCTGACCACGGCGCAGTACGCGGCAGACCCGTTCCAGTCCACGCGCTCCTACGACAGCTTCGACGGCCGCCGCACCGATGCCTCGTTCAAGTACAACCACAAGGACGGGCACAACAACTTCGAGGTGCTGGGCTACTACGTGGACTCGTTCCGCGGCAGCTACATCGAGCAGGACAACGCCAGCCAGCGCCGGCTGACGGCCGCGCCGCGCAGCTACCACTACTTCGGCATCGAGCCGCGCTACTCGCGCCTGTTCGAGACCGGCTCCGTGGTGCAGGAAGTCAGCGTGGGCTACCGCTACCTCAAGGAAAGCAGTTCCGAGGTCGCGCTGCGCACCGCCTACTACAACCCCGCCACCATGGCCAACGCCATGGCCCTGCCGATCACGCCCTACCAGACCAGCCAGGGCGGCACGACGGCCCATGCCTTCTACATCGATGACCGCATCGACATCGGCAACTGGACCATCACGCCCGGCGTGCGCTACGAGCGCATCAACTCCTTCAACAACGTCAGCAACCTGGGCGCCGACGGCAGCACCGTCACCAGCCAGCTGTCTCCCAAGGCCGAGGCACGCGAGTTCCTGCCCACGCTGTCCGTGCTCTACCGCATGAATGCGCAGTGGTCGCTGTTCGCCAACGCGGGCAAGTCCTTCGGACCGCAGCAGTACGCGCAGCTGGCCCAGACCGAGCGCGGCCTGCACCCCGAATCCGCCAAGACCTATGAGCTGGGCACGCACTACAACAGCACGGTGCTGAACGCCGAGCTCACGCTGTTCAACATCGACTTCGACAAGGAGCTGCTGCTGACCCGCGTAGGCGTGGACGGCATCTGGACCGACCTGGGCGCCACGCGCCACCGCGGCATCGAGTCCTCGCTGCGCTACGACCTGGGCCAGTGGAATGCCGCGCTCAAGGGGCTGACGGCGGGCGTGTCCTATACCTATACCGAGGCCGTCTCGCGCGCTGGCGATTTCGCCGGGCGCGACCTGCCGCTGTACTCGCGCCACACGGGCCAGCTGTGGGCGCGCTATGCGCTGGGGCAGTGGACGCTGAATGCGGACCTGGCCGCCCAGTCCAAGCAGCGCTCCCCGGGGTCGGGCACGCAGTATGTGACGCAGGAAGATGCCGCGGGGCGGCTGGGCGATATTCCGGGCTTTGCCACCGTGGGCCTGCGTGCGGGCTATGACTTTGGCAAGTCGCTGAGCAATCTGCGGGTGGCCGTGGGGGTCAAGAATCTGTTCGATCGCAGG
Source organism: Delftia acidovorans (assembly GCA_031286585.1). GTDB lineage: Bacteria > Pseudomonadota > Gammaproteobacteria > Burkholderiales > Burkholderiaceae_C > Comamonas > Comamonas acidovorans_A. The sequence goes on along the minus strand of JAITUC010000004.1, from coordinate 67,681 downwards.
TACTACACGCGGTCCACGGACAACAACGGGGGCAAGTATGTGGGGATGCCTCGGACGTTGTATGTGCAGGGGACGCTGCCGTTCTGATGCAAAAAGGCCCGCAGCCCCGAAAGCTGCGGGCCTTTTTTTGCAGGTGCCTCAGCCCTCTGCCGTGAATCCCACGCGCTTGACGATGGGGCCCCATTTGGCGAGTTCGGACTGCAGCAGCGCGGCCAGTTCTGCGGGGGTGGAGGATTGGGCGTCCAGGCCGAAGGTGGCCAGGCTGTCCACCACGTCGGGCGTGGCCAGGGCCTTGCGCATGTGGCCGTTCAGGCGCTGAACGGTCTCGGCGGGGGTCTTGGCGGGCACGAAGAAGGCGAACCATTCGCTGTGCGCCATGTCCTTGTAGCCCTGCTCCACCAGCGTGGGCACCTGGGGCGCGAAGCGGCTGCGCTTGGCGCCGCTGACGCCCAGGATGCGCATCTTGCCGCCGGCCAGGTGCTGCAGCATGTCGCCCACGGGGCCGCAGACGGCGGAGACATTGCCACCCAGCATGTCCAGCAGCGCCGGCTGGGTGCCGCGGTAGCCGGCGTGCTTGAAGTCCACGCCGGCATGCTGGCCCAGCAGGGCGCCGATGAAATGGGGGGTGGAGCCGGGCGCGGGCGAGCCGAAGTTGGCGCCTGCGGGGTTGGCCTTGGCCCAGGCGAAGAATTCGGGCACGGTGGTCACGCTGGTGGGCACGGCGGGGCCGACGGCAAAGCCGAAGTCGAAGATGCAGCCCACGGTGACCGGCGCCAGATCGGCGATCGGGTCATAGGGCAGCTTCTTGTAGATGTGCGGGTAGATGGACAGCATGGACGTGGGCGTCTGCAGCAGGGTGGCACCGTCTGCGGGCCGGCCCTTGACGTAGCTGATGGCGATCTGCCCGCCCGCGCCGGTGCGGTTCTCCACCACGGCGGTCTTGGCATAGCCCGACAATTTGGTGCCCACGCGGCGGCAGATGGCGTCCGAGGTGCCCCCGGCTGCGAAGCCGGTGATGATGTTCAGGGTCTCGATGGGGCCCTGGGCCTGCGCCCAGGCCTGCTGGCCCAGGCTGGCCAGCAGCGCACCCGCTCCGGCGGTGCCCAGCCATTGGCGGCGGTCGATGTTCATGCGTATGTCTCCGGTTGAACTTGAAACTCTGAAAAATACTGTGGGGGGAACAGTGGGGAAATGCGTGCTGGCCCGGCGGCCTCAACCGTCGTCGCGCAGCCAGACCACCTGGCCCGAATGCGTGACCGCGCCCTGGTGGGCCGGGCGCACGGTGAGCGCGTATTTTTCCAGCACACCGCCCAGCGGCCGGGCCTGGCGGCGTGCGGCGGCTGATTGTTCCAGACGCGCGGCCAGTTCGGCCTCGCCGATTTCCACCGTGATGCTGCGTGCATCGGCACGCGCATCGATGGCGATGAGGTCGCCGTCGCGCAGTGCGGCAATGGGGCCGTTGTCTGCCGCCTCGGGGCCTGCGTAGCCGATGCACAGGCCGCGCGTGGCGCCGGAAAAGCGCCCATCGGTCAGCAGGGCCACCTTGTCGCCCATGCCCTGGCCATAGAGCAGCGCGGTGATGCCCAGCATCTCGCGCATGCCGGGGCTGCCGCGCGGGCCTTCGTTGCGGATGACGATGACATCGCCGGCCGCGTACTGCATGGCCTGCACGGCGGCCTGGGCCTGTTCCTCGGACTCGAAGACGCGCGCCGGACCACGGTGCACCAGGGTCCTGAGGCCGGCCGTCTTCAGCAGCGCGCCATCGGGGCAGAGGTTGCCCTTGAGCACGGTGAGGCCGCCGTCGCGCGTGATGGGATTGCCGGGCGTGCGCACCACCTCGCCATCGGGCGGCGAGGCATCGGCCAGTTCGTCGGCCAGGGTGCGGCCCGTGAAGGTGAGCGCATCGCCGTGGACAAAACCCTGCTCCATCAGCGTGCGCAGGATCACGCCGGCGCCGCCGATGTAGTACACGTCGCGCGCCAGGAAGCGCCCGCCGGGGCGCAGGTCGGCGATCAGCGGCGTGCGCGCGAAGATCTCGGCCACGTCGTCCAGGTGGAAGCGGATGCCGGCCTCGTGCGCGATGGCCGGCAGGTGCAGGGCGGCATTGGTCGATCCGCCCGTGGCGCTGACCACGGCGCAGGCATTCTCCAGCGCCCGGCGCGTGATGATGTCGCGCGGCAGCGGGCCACCGCCTTCGGCGCTGGCCCACACCGCCTGCATGAGCTGGCGCGCGGCGCGGCGCATCAGCGGTGCGCGCTCGCTGAACACGGCGGGCACCATGCTGGAGCCGATGGGCGCCAGGCCCAGCGCCTCGCTCACCATGCCCATGGTGTTGGCCGTGAACTGGCCTGCGCAGGCGCCGGCCGTGGGCAGGCAGGCGCGGCTCATGGCCTCCAGGTCCTGCGCCGTGGCCGTGCCGGCCAGCACCTGGCCGATGGTCTCGTAGGTATCGACCACGTTCAGGTCGCGCCCGTGAACACCGGGCGCCTGCCCCGGCAGGGCCGAGCCGCCATGCACGAAGACGCTGGGCACATTGCAGCGCACCATGCCCATCATCAGGCCCGGAAGGTTCTTGTCGCAGGCGCCGATGGCGAAGATGCCGTCCCACTGGTGGCCGCGCACCGAGGCCTCCACGCTGTCGGCGATCAGCTCGCGCGAGACCAGCGAAAACCGCATGCCCGAATGCGCCATGGTCAACCCGTCGCTGACCGACACCACCGGGCATTCATGCGGCGTTCCGCCCCCGGCGTAGATGCCGGTCTTGGCATGCTGGGCCTGGTCGCGCAGGTTGAGGTTGCAGGGGCTCATCTCCCCGCCCGTGTGGAACACGCCGATGTGCGGGCGCTCCATGTCTTCGTCATCCTGGCCCAGGGCATGCAGGAAGCTGCGCGTGGTGGCGCGGATGGTGCCGGAGCGGATCAGGGCGGAGCGAAAGGGCGTGGCCGCTGCCGGGCTGCTGCCGGTGCCAGTGGTTGTGGTGGAGGCGGCCAGCGATGCGGAGGCGCTGGACTCGGAGAAGACGTTGTCGGGGGAGGCAGGTTTCTGGTTCATACGCGGGACGGAAAACAGCCGCCCACCATAGCGGGGTCTGCGGATTTCCCTATGAGCATTTACACCAGATCGTGTCTCCCGGGAGTCGCCCGCATACCGCCCTCGCGTGGCCCCGGCTCAGAGGATGGCCTGGAGGCCTTTGTCGGCGATGACGTTGAGCAGCTTGAGCGCCGGTCCGGCGGGACGGGTTTCGCCCTGCTCCCATTTGCGCACCGTGGAAGCCGTGGTGTGCAAATGCAGCGCAAACACCGGTTGGCTGAACTTCAAAGTCTCGCGCAGTTGTTTGATGTCGGCCGCCTCGAACTCCCGCACCGGGGGAGGACAGATCGCGTCGAACTCGCGCATCGTCACCTTGTCGATGGCGCCCGCTTCGTACAGCGCAGCCAGATCGCCGCGCAGGGATTCAATGATCTTGCTCACAATGCACCTCCAACAAAACGCCTGACTGCAAGGCCGCCGACAAGGCCTCGGTGGACACAGGGTAATGCCAATGGGATGCAGCGTGCTGCCACATCTTGCCCGCACGAATCCTGACCCGTGTCGTCCAAGACTGTTCGCAAGTTTTGACCCTGCCGGGCCGTTGTTTTTCGAGGCCGGGTCTCGGCCCGGCAGCCGACTGCCCTTTCTTGATTCGCCAAGAAAGGTCAGATCAAAGAAGGCGACCCGAATGTCCGCGACCCTCCGCTTCGCTGCGGGCAACCTGCGTCGTGGCGGTTGCGGGGTTCGCTGCGGAACTCGCTTTGCGCTTCGCGCGCCGCTCAGACAACCGCAGCGAGTCAGATCACGAAGCAGTCCTGTCCTTCGGCAGGACTGCAACCCCGCAACCACCACGCCGCAGGCGCTGACATACGGGGGCCGTGACGGGCCTTTGCTGCGCTCGGCCTCTGGTTTCAAGCAGCCAAGCTCACTCATGAAGCTGGCCGTGCCGACCGTGGCAAACGCATCAATTTCACTACAAAAAAAGGCCCCGGAGAAAATCCCGGGGCCTCAAAACCGATGCCAGTCCACGCTGCAGCGGACCAGGCATCGTGCACAACAACTGCGCTGTACTCCTGATTCAATCCATCCAACCGCCCCTTCAGCGCGGCACCAGAAACGTGCTGTGCGCCTGCTTGGTAAGCGCCGGGGCACCCACCGCCGTGGCCGTGATCTCCACGCCATGCGAGCCCGGCCCGGCCGCGCCGTAGGGCGCCTGCAGCCGCACCACCACCCAGCGGTCCTGGGCCGCGCCCACGTCCACCTCGGTCTCGGACGCCACGCTCAGGCCCTCGATGCCCGAGGCCGACAGCACATAGCGCTGGTCCTGCTCCGTGGCATTGCCGATCTGCACGCGGTAGATGTTCTCGATCCGGCCGCCGGCCACGATGCGCGACAGCGTGCCCCGGTCGCGCACCACGTCCACCTTGAGCGGCGTGCGCAGCGCCAGGCTGGCCACCATGGCCGTGGAGATGGCCACCAGCGCCGTGCCGTAGATCAGCACGCGCGGGCGGAAGATGCGGCGCACCAGCTCGCTCTGGCGCCAGCCCCGGGCCACGCCGTTCTGCGTGGACAGGCGGATCAGCCCGCGCGGGTAGTGCATGCGGTCCATGACGCTGTTGCAGGCATCGATGCACAGGCCGCAGCCGATGCATTCGTACTGCAGGCCGTCGCGTATGTCGATGCCCACCGGGCAGACCTGCACGCACAGCGTGCAGTCGATGCAGTCGCCCAGGCCCAGGGCGCGATGGTCCACGCCCTTGTGCCGCGGGCCGCGGGCCTCTCCGCGAGCGCTGTCGTAGGTGACGATCAGGGTGTCCCGGTCGAACATGGCGCTCTGGAAACGCGCATAGGGGCACATGTGCTTGCAGACCTGCTCGCGCAGGAAGCCCGCGTTGCCGTAGGTGGCCAGCGCATAGAACAGCACCCAGAAGATCTGCCATGCGCCGGTCAGCGCCAGCACCTCGGGCAGCAGGCTGCGAATGGGCACGAAATAGCCCACGAAGGTCAGCCCCGTCCACAGCGAGATCAGCAGCCACAGCGCATGCTTGCCGCCGCGCCGCGCGATCTTCTCCGCGCCCCAGCCGCTGCCGTCCAGCCGCAGCCGCGCGCTGCGGTCGCCCTCCAGCCGGCGCTCCACCCACATGAACAGCTCGGTGTAGACCGTCTGCGGGCAGGAAAAACCGCACCACAGCCGCCCCGCCACCGTGGTGAACAGGAACAGCGCCAGCGCCGAGACGATGAGCAGCACGGCCAGGTAGATGAAGTCCTGCGGGTACAGCAGCCAGCCGAAGACGTAGAAGCGCCGCTGCTCCAGATCGAACAGCAGGGCCTGCCGGCCATGGATCTGCAGCCAGGGAATGCCGTAGAAGAACAGCTGCGTGAGCCAGACCATGGCCCAGCGCCAATGGGTGAAGCGCCCCGTGATGGAGCGCGGCTGGATCTTCCTGCGCGATTCGAACAGCGGGGAATCCGCGCTGGCGTCGGCGATGGGAATCACCTTGCGTGTCGCGGGCCGCGGCCGGGGGGCTGCGGCGGTTTCATCGGGAAGCGGTTTCGGTCGTTCTGACATGCGGGGCCTTCGCCCCGGCCGGTGCGCCCTTGATGCGGGCTTGTCATGAATTGCCGGGGACTGCCTGGACTATGCCCAGCGCCCTGCCCCGGCGGTAGCAGCAGATGCAGCAGATTCGACCGTATCAGATGGCCAGTCAGGCCTGCGGCGAGCGCAGCGCCGCAACGGCAAGCCGCAGCCCCCACAGCACCAGGCACAGCCCCAGCAGGGCCGTCAGCGTGCCGATGCGCACGTCGGCCTGGAGCACGCCCCAGCGGCTGAAGATCTCCGTCCAGTCATGGTCGCCGCCGCCCACCAGCGGCAGGACCTGGGCGCGCGCGTCCTTCATGTAGCGGGCCACGTTCAACAGGCTCTCTCCCAGCCACATCAGCGCGGCGATCCAGCCCGTGCGCTGGCCCTGTTTGCGGAAATGGCGCATGAACAGGGCCGGGAACAGCAGCTGGAACAGCGTGCCGCCATAGACCATCAGCCGATCAGAAAAGATGCCCACCAGCGGATGGCCTGCCTCATGCAGCGCAAGATTGGCGTTGTCCAGCAACAGCAGCCAGTGACCCTGGCTGAAGAAGTGGCCCCAGATGATCCAGGCGGCAAAGGCCGTCAGCGCCATGGCAGCAGGCCGCGTGACCGGCTGCCACTCGATCTGCCCGTCCAGCGCATCGCCGCGCTTCATCGCGCCAGCCCAGCAGGTTGTGGGTGCGGGTGCTGGTGCGTTTGCGCGGCGGGGCAAGGGGCAGGCAGGAAAGGCATGTCGGCAGGATTGGGCTAGGTAGCAATGGCAAGAGGATGGCAGGACTCTGGCCGCGATCTTCCCACGGCTCGCCGGAACGCCGTCCTGCGCCGCCATCCATGCACGCGAGGTTCTGGCACAGTCGGGCATCCGACTCTTTAAGCCAAGGAACATCCGCACCATGAACCTGCGCCCCCTATTGCATGACCTTGTCCGCCAGCATGGCCTGGACCGCAAGGCCGCCGTGCAGCTGTTTGCACTGGCGGGATTCGAGCAGGAGCCTGCTGCGCTCAGAACCCGCCTGTGGCCCGTGGTGGCCTTGCTGGGCGCGGCGCTGGGCGGGCTGGGCATCGTGCTGTGGATTGCCGCCAACTGGGAAAGCATGGGCCGCATGCAGCGCTTTGCGCTGCTGCAGGGCTTTGTGCTGGTGATGTGCGCTGGCGCGGCCTGGAGGCCTGCCGCGCGCGTGCCCCTGTCTGTGCTGGCCATGCTTGGCACGGGTGCCCTGTTCGCCTTCTTCGGACAGACCTACCAGACAGGGGCGGACCCCTGGCAGCTGTTTGCGCTGTGGGCGCTGCTGACCCTGCCGCTGGCCCTGGCCGCGCGCAGCGATGGCGTATGGGTGCCCTGGGTGGTGGTTGCGATGACGGGGATTGCGCTGTGGGCCCAGGCCCATACACCGCAGTTCTGGAATGCCGAGGCTGCCGACCTGGGCGTGCACGCGGTGGGCCTGGGCGCCGCCATCGCCGTCACGGCCGGCATGGCGCCGCCCCTGCGGCGCTACACGGGCGCGGGGCTGTGGGCCTTGCGCGGCGCGGGCGCCCTGGCGCTGGCCATGATCACCTCCACGGCCATGAGCGGCCTGTTCCACAGCACGGTGGCGCCGCAGTACCCGCTGGGGCTGGTGCTGCTGGCAGGCGCGGCGGCGCTGGCGGGCCTGCGCAGGCATTTCGACATCTTTCTGCTCAGCGGTGCGGCACTGGGCCTGAACGTGCTGCTGGTGTGCGGCCTGGTCTACCTGCTGCTGGAGAAACTGGGGGCGGACTTCACGGGCATGCTGCTGCTCGTCGGCCTGGGCGCTGCGTGCCTGCTGGCGGCCACGGTCAGCCTGGTGCTTCGAATGTCACGCAACGCGGAAGGAGGCCTTCAATGAGCCACGAACACGACACCCTGCTGCGCCAGGCCGTGGACCAGGGCATCCTGCCGCCTGCCGCCTTGCAGGATCGCCGCCCTGCCGCCAGCGAACGCCACTGGGCGGTGGTGCTGCTCACGGCGCTGGGCGCCTGGCTGGCCCTTCTTCCCTTGCTGGTCCTGTTCGCGTTTGCCCTGTCCGACTGGATAGAGCGCGGCGCGGGCACCTATGTGATGGGCGCCTTGATGCTGGCGGCGGCCGTGGCCGTGCTGCGCTCCAGGGAGCTGCCCGTCTTTCTGGAACAGCTGGCCCTGCCAGCCATGCTGACCGGCGCCGGTCTGCTGGGCTTTGGCCTGGCGCGCGACCTGTCGGGTCAGGCTGCGGGCGCAATAGGCCTGGCCATCGCGCTGGCCTGCACGGCCGCCATTCCGAGACCATGGCTGCGCGTGCTGCTGGGGACCACCTGCGCGCTGCTCTGGTGCTCCATGCTCTGGCCGACCTTCGATCCATCCACCCTGTACGCAGGCCTGCCCACCTGGGCCGTGGTGCATTCGGCACTGCTGCTGTGGATGCTGATCCTGGCAGCCCAGTGGCGCGCGCTGGGTCAGTCCGCAGCGCAGACCCGGATGGCCGCAGCCTTGGAGCACTTTGCCACGGGCTGGCTGCTGGCGGTACTGGCCGGCCTGGCCTTTCTGTCCGGCAGAAGCTTCATGGTGGCAGGTGCGCTGGGCGGCGGCCTGGCAGGCGAGCTGGCGCAGGAAGCCCTGCCGCGTAACGCCATGGACGCAGCCACGCAGGCCGGCTCTGCCGTGCTGGCCCTGGCGGCCGCCTATGTGGCCCAGCGCGCTTGGCCCACGCTGCGCCAGCCGCGTGCTGCCGTGGCAGCCCTGGTGCTGGCCGCGCTGAGCGCCTTTCTGCCCTGGCTGGGCGCCTGCCTGCTGGCGCTGGCGGTGACCGGCACCAGCGGCCGCTGGCGGCAGGCCGCCGCGGCGGCCCTGGCGGCGGCCTGGATCGTGGGCAGCTTCTACTACCAGCTGGCCTGGCCGCTGGCCACCAAGGCCATGGTGCTGGCCGGCTGTGGCGCCTTGCTGGGCCTGCTGGCCTGGGCAGGGCCGCGTGCCTCAGCCCTGCCAGGCAGCGCAGGAGCCACCCCGACCGCAGCCACCGCATTGGGCCCGGTGCGCCTGCAGCGCTGGGCGCCGTGGCTGGTGGTGCTGACGGCGGCCTGCACGCTGGCGGTGGCCAATATCGGCATCGCCCAGAAGGAGCGCACCATCGCCCAGGGCCGCAAGGTGTTCGTGGAGCTGGCCCCGGTGGACCCGCGCTCCCTGATGCAGGGGGACTACATGCGCCTGAACTTCCGCCTGCCTTCCGAGGACAGGGACGTGGAGAAAGAGAACCTGCGCGGCGGACGCCTCTACGCCATCGGCAAGCTCGATGACCAGGGCGTGGTGCAGTGGCTGCGCACCGGCCCGGCCAGCGAGCCGCTGGCGCCCGGTGAGCAGCGCTTTGAGCTCACCCCGCGCGGCGGCCGGTGGACGCTGGTGACCGATGCCTGGTACTTCCGCGAAGGCGACGGCCAGCGCTGGGAGCAGGCCCGCTACGGCGAGTTCCGCGTGGAGCCCGATGGGCGCGCGCTGCTGGTGGGCATGGCCGACGCGCAGCTGCGCCCCATCGTCCCCTGAATGCAGATCACTAGAAGCTGTCGCCCTCGGCCAGCGGCGCATGCCGGTAGCTGGCCGGCGTGCGGCTGAGCTTGACGGGCGCGCCCAGGCCCCGGTAGCCGCCCTCCATCTCCACCACCATCTCGCGGTGCAGGGTATGCGGGTGGTTAAGCGCGGCATCCACGCCCAGCACGGGTGCGGCGGGCACGCCGATGGCCATCAGCGCATCGGCCAGCGCGGGGCCGTCGCTGGCCTGCAGGGCCTGCTCCAGCAGCGGCTTGAGCGCATCGCGGTGGTGCGAGCGCTGGCCGGCCGTGGCAAAGCGCTCGTCCGCCACCAGTTGCGGGCATCCCAGGTGCTCGCACAGCAGGCGGAACTGCCGGTCATTGCCCACGGCCAGGAAGATCGGCGTGGTGCCCGTGGCAAAGCTGTCGTAGGGATAGATGTTGGGATGGGCGTTGCCCGAGCGCCCCGGCGTCCTGCCGCTCATGAACCAGTTGGCCGCATGCGGATGCAGCAGCGAGATGCCGCTGTCGTACAGCGAGACATCGACCAGCTGGCCCAGGCCGCTGCGCTGGCGCTCCTGCAGCGCCAGCAGCACGCCGATGACACCGTTCATGCCCGTGACCATGTCCACCACCGGCAGGCCCACGCGCAGCGGATCGCCGCCGGCCTCGCCGTTGACGCTCATCAGCCCCGTCATGGCCTGGATGGCCGCGTCATAGCCGGGCCAGGCACCCAGCGGGCCATCGGCGCCGAAGCCGCTGACGCGGCACCAGATGAGGCGCGGAAAGCGCTCGCGCACCTGCTCCCAGCCAATGCCCCATTTCTCCATGGTGCCGATCTTGAAGTTCTCCACCACCACGTCGGCCTGGTCCATCAACGCCAGCACGGCCTGCTGGCCTTCGGGCTGGGACAGGTCCAGGAACTGCAGCCGCTTGTTGCGGTTCAGGCCCCGGTAGTAGGAGGACACACCGTCCTGGAACGGCGGCCCCCAGGCGCGCGTATCGTCGCCCTGCGGCGGCTCCACCTTGAGAACGTCGGCGCCGTGGTCGCCCAGGATCTGGCCGCACAGCGGGCCACCAAGAATGCGGGAGAGGTCGAGGACACGGATGCCCTGGAGTGCGCCCATGCTGTGGGAAATGGTCATCAATGTGCTTTCCTCAATCCAGTTTGGCGCCGGAGGCATCGACCACGGCCTTCCATTTCGTGACCTCCTGCGCGATGAAGGTCGACAGCCCCGCTGGCGACAGATCCGATGCCGGCTCCAGCCCCTGGTCGGCAAAGGTCTTGCGGATGCGCTCGCTGCTCAGGGCCTTGCGGAAGGCCGCGTTCAGCGTCTCGATGCGGTCGGCCGGCGTGCCGGCCGGTGCCACCACGCCGAAGAACACGCTCACGTCATAGCCGGGCAGACCCTGCTCGGCGATCGTGGGGATGTCGGGCATGGCCTGGGAGCGTTTTTCCGTGGCCACGCCAATGGCCTTGAACTTGCCGGCCTTGATGTAGGGCATGGCGGTGAGGATGTCGGTGAAGGTCATGTTCACCTGCCCCGCCAGCAGGTCGTTGAGCGCCGGGCCCGTGCCCTTGTAGGGGATGTGCTGCAGCGAGGTGCCGGCCATCTTGTTGAACAGCACGCCCGCCAGGTGCGAGGAGGCGCCGTTGCCCGAGGACGCATAGTCCAGGCTGCCCGGCTTGGCCTTGTCCTGGGCAATCAGCTCCTGCACGGTGGTGGCCTTGGTGGCCGGGTTGACCACCAGCACATTCGGCAGGTGGCCCACGCGGATGATGGGCGCAAAGCTGGTCTGCGGGTCGTAGTTGATCTTGCGGTACAGGTGCTTGTTGATGGCCAGCGGCCCCGAGGTGCCGAACATGATGGTGTAGCCGTCGGGCCTGGCGCGGGCCACGAAGTCGGCGCCGATGTTGCCGCCCGCACCGGCCTTGTTCTCCACGATCACGCTCTGGCCCAGCGTCTCGGTCAGCGATATCGCCAGCGTGCGGGCCATGGCGTCCGTGGGCCCGCCGGGCGGGAAGGGAACGACGAAGCTGATGGGCCGCTCGGGAAAGCGTTCGGCCAGGGCGGCGGCCGGCAGCGCGGCGGTGGCGGCGAGCGCACAGGCCCACAGGAATCGGCGTTTCTGGAAGGACGGCTTCTGGTCGGTGCAAGGCATGGTGTTTGTCTCCGGTACTTGTGCGGTCATCCCTGTGGGCGGGATGTGTGTTCTGGGTCGGCGCGGTCGATGGGCTCAGCGTGTCCAGCCTTCGGGCAGGTCACCGGCCGACAGGGGGTCGCGCGGCAGCACGCGGTGCAGCAGCACCAGTTGCGCCCAGCGCATGCGCTCGGCGCTGCGCGTGCGCGAGGCTTCCCACGCCATGGCCGTGGCCGTGAAGCAGTGGTACAGGCCGGAGGCGGCAGCGCGCGCCAGGCGGTCGCCGCCCTCCTCGGCCGCGCGCAGGGCCAGCGCGGCGGCCTTGTCCATGCTGGCCGACAGCGCGGCCTTGAAGGCGGTGGCCGCCTCGGTCTGGGCCAGCAGCTGGGCCGCATGGTCGCGCAGCACGGGCAGCGAGCCTTCGCGCTTGATGGCACGGATCACGTCCAGCGCCACGATGTTGCTGGTGCCTTCCCAGATCGATCCCAGGTGGGAGTCGCGCACCAGGCGCGGGTCGCTCCATTCCTCGATGTAGCCGCATCCGCCGCGCACCTCCATGGCGTCGCCCGTGACCTTGCGCGCATCGCGGCAGGCGCGGAACTTGATCATGGGCGTGAGGATGCGCAGCAGCGCGTAGGCGCCCTCTTCGCCTGCGTCCGAACGCTGCAGCGCCTGGGCCGTCTGCAGCACCATGGTGCGGGCCTGCTCGGAGTAGATACGCAGCTTGTCGAGCTGGCGCTGCATCAGCGGCATGTCCTGCAGGGCCTTGCCGAAGGCGCGGCGCTCGCGCGCCACGTATTCGGCCTCGGCCACGGCGCGGCGCATCAGCCCGGCCGAGCGCACGCCGTTGGACAGGCGCGAGTTGTTCACCATGTCGGCCATCTGCACGAAGCCGCGGCCCTGCTCGCCCACCAGGTAGGCGACGGCGCCTTCGAGCACGATCTCGCCGCTGGCCATGGAACGCGTGCCCAGCTTGTGCTTGAGGCGCACGATGCGGTAGTGGTTGGCCGAGCCGTCATCGAGCCGGCGCGGCAGCAGGAACAGCGAGATGCCCTTCATGCCCGCCGGCGCGCCTTCCACGCGCGCCAGCACCATGGCGAAGTCGGCATCGGGGTTGGAGCAGAACCACTTGTCGCCGGACAGGCGCCAGCTGCCGTCGGCGGCCGGGCGGGCCAGCGTCTGGGTGTTGGAGATGTCCGAGCCGGCTGCCTGCTCGGTCATGAACATGGCGCCCTGGGCCTGGTCTTCGAAGCGCAGCTGCGTCATGCGCGGCCAGTACTTTTCGACCAGCGCCGGATCGCCGTACTTGCGCAGCGTGCGCGCCAGCGAATCGGTCATGGACAGCGGGCAGCACAGGCCGAACTCGGCCTGCACGAACAGATAGGTCAGCGCGTACTTGGCCAACGGCGGCAGCCTGCCGTCCCAGCCCAGCACGCCCGTGCGGTGCGACATGACGGCCAGGCCGAACTCGCCGTAGGCGATGCGCTCCATCTCCACATAGGCCGGATGCTTGACGATGCGCTGCGCATCGCGCCCCGTGCGGTCGCGGTGCTCCAGCTCGGGCGGGTTGCGGTCGGCGGTCAGCGCCCATTCGTCGATCTCGCGGCCCGCCAGGGCGCCCATGCGCTCCAGATAGGGCTGCAGATGAGCGTTCACCTCGGGCGGCAGATACAGCGCCAGCAGGGGTTGCAACTGGGAGTCGGTGGTGTACAGGTTGCTGCCGTGGCGGTCAGGCACGGCCTGGAAAGCCTGGGCGGGGGAGGACTGCATGGCGGCCAGCGCCTGCGGTTCGGGGTTCATGGTCTGTCTCCTGTGCGGGAAGCGGGCCCGGGCGCATGGGCTCCGGGTCTTGGGGATGCCCCCATTCTTGGAAACAGTCCTATTCGAGTCAAATATCGATAACGTATTGATCAATAGTCAAACCGGATGGAACACCATGGAGCTGAGACAACTGAGGTACTTTCTGGTGCTGGCCGAGGAGCTGCACTTCAGCCGCGCCGCCCAGCGCCTGGCCATCTCCCAGCCGCCGCTGAGCGTGGCCATCCGCCAGCTGGAGGAAGAGTTGGGCGCCCAGCTGTTCGAGCGCACCAGCAAGGAGGTGCGGCTCACGGCCGCCGGCAAGCACCTGCGCGTGCAGGCCCAGGACATCATGGAACAGGCCCAGCGCGTGCGCCAGGACATGCGCGCCATCGCCGAAGGCATGCAGGGCCGCATCCGGCTGGGCTTTGTGGGTTCGGCCATCTACCGCGGGCTGCCGGAGGCACTGGAGAGCTTTCGCGCCCAGCACCCGCTGGTGCGCATCGACATGCTGGAGCTCAACAGCGCCGAGCAGATCGCCAGCCTGCAGCAGGAACGCCTGGACCTGGGCCTGCTGCATGCCACACGCCCCGCGCCCGGCCTGCAATCACACACCCTGGTGAGCGAGCCCTTCATGGCCTGCCTGCCGGACAGCCATGCGCTGGCCGGCCAGCGCACGCTGCAGGTGCGCCAGCTGGCGGGCGAGCGCATGGTGCTGTTCTCGCGCCAGGTCTCGCCCGACTACCACCAGCAGATCTGGCAGATCTGCCAGAGCGAGGGCTTCACGCCCGACCTGCACCATGAGGTGCGGCACTGGCTGTCCGTGCTGTCCCTGGTCTCGCTGCGCCAGGGCGTTTCCCTGGTGCCGGCCTGCCTGCAGCGCGTGGGCTTTCCGGGGCTGGCCTTCGTGCCCATCCAGGGCCGGCACCCGCAGTCGCAGATGCAGGCCATGTGGCACCCGGGCCATGTGCAGCCCCTGGTCGAATCGCTGCTGGCCCACCTGCGCGACAGCGTGGGCCGGCTGGAGCGGCAGCAGTAGGCAACGGCCGGCAGCGGCCGGCGGGGCTTACTCGAGGAGTTGGCGCAGAACGTACGGCAGGATGCCTCCGTGCCTGTAGTAGTCCACCTCGATGGGCGTGTCGATGCGCAGCTTGACCACCACGGTCTGCTTGCTGCCATCGGCACGCGTGATCACCAGCTGGGCCTCGCTTTGCGGAGCCAGGTCGGCGGCGGGAATCACCTCCACGAATTCCTCGCCCGTCAGGCCCAGGGTCTGCCAGCTGTCCGTGCCCAGGAACTGCAGCGGCAGCACGCCCATGCCCACCAGGTTGGAGCGGTGGATGCGCTCGAAGCTGCGCGCCACCACGGCCTTGATGCCCAGCAGCTGCGTGCCCTTGGCAGCCCAGTCGCGGCTCGATCCCGTGCCGTATTCCTCTCCCGCGAAGATCACGGTGGCGCGGCCTTCGGCCTGGTACTTCATGGCAGCGTCGTAGATGGGCATCTTGGTGACCTGGCCCGTGCCGTCGCGGTACAGCGTGAGCCCGCCCTCCTCGCGCGAGCCATCGGCCAGCGCGGGAATCATCAGGTTCTTGATGCGCACGTTGGCAAAGGTGCCGCGCATCATCACCTCATGGTTGCCGCGGCGCGAGCCGTAGCTGTTGAAGTCGGCCTTCTGCACGCCGTGGGCCAGCAGCCACTGGCCTGCGGGCGAGCTTTCCTTGATGGAGCCGGCCGGCGAGATGTGGTCGGTGGTGATGGAGTCGCCGAACAGCGCCATCACGCGCGCGCCATGCACCACGTAGGGGTTGGCGCCTTCGGCACCGGCGGCCGGTGCGGCCAGCTCGAGCCGGAAGCCGTCGAAGAACGGCGGCTCGGCAATGTAGGTGCTCTCGGGCCAGGTATAGGTGGCCCCCGTCACGCCGAGGATCTTTTCCCAGAGCTTGCCGGGCTCGGAGCGCACCTTCTCGTAGTTCTCGCGGAAGGCCTTGCCGTTCATGGCGTACTTCATCAGCGCATGGATCTCTTCGCTGGTCGGCCAGATATCGCCCAGGTAGATGTCCTTGCCGTTCTTGCCCTGGCCCACGGGCTCGGTCATCAGGTCGCGGCGCACCGTGCCGGCAATGGCATAGGCCACGACCAGGGGGGGGCTGGCCAGGAAGTTGGCCTTGATGTTGGGGTGGATGCGGGCCTCGAAATTGCGGTTGCCCGACAGCACGGCCGCGCAGACCAGGTCGTTGCCGGTGATGGCCTCGTTCAGTTCCGGCGTGAGGTCGCCCGCGTTGCCGATGCAGGTGGTGCAGCCGTAGCCGGCCAGCGCAAAGCCCAGCTTTTCCAGATAGGGCAGCAGGCCGGCCTCGGTCAGGTATTCGGTCACCACGCGCGAGCCCGGCGCCAGCGAGGTCTTGATGTGCGGCTGCACCGTGAGCCCGGCCTTCACGGCCTTCTTGGCCAGCAGGCCGGCGGCCAGCAGCACGCTGGGATTGGAGGTGTTGGTGCAGCTGGTGATGGCGGCGATCAGCACGTCGCCGTTGGCGATGCTCAGGCGCTTGGGCGGCGTGGGGGCCTCGACAGGCGCCTCGCTGTGGGCAGCCTCCAGCTTGGGCTTGTTGGCCTCCATCTCGGCCAGGGAGCGCTGTGCTCCGGGCGGATGGGCCGGCGTATCGGGCGCCGCCTCGCCTTCGCTGGCGTCACCGCCCACGCGAAAACGCTGACCCAGGCGTTCCATGGGCTGGTTGAAGCCGTTGTGTCCCACGGGCGCGCTGAACAGCTCGTCGAACTTGGCCGAGACATTGCCCAGCTCGATGCGGTCCTGCGGGCGCTTGGGACCGGCCAGGCTGGGCGCCACCGTGCCCAGGTCCAGGCGCACCACATGCGAGTAGTCGATCTCGCCGGCAGCCGGCACACCGAACAGTTCCTGCGCGCGGAAATAGCCCTCGAAGGCCTCGATCTCGGCCTTGCTGCGGCCCGTGCCCCTGAAGTAGTCGATGGTCTTTTCATCGACGGGGAAGAAGCCCATGGTGGCGCCGTACTCGGGCGCCATGTTGCCGATGGTGGCGCGGTCGGGCAGCGCCAGGCTGCGCGTGCCCTCGCCGAAGAACTCCACGAACTTGCCCACCACCTTCTCGCGGCGCAGGATCTCCGTCACCGTGAGCACCAGGTCGGTGGCCGTCACGCCCTCGCGCAGCTGGCCCGACAGCTCGAAACCCACCACATCGGGCGTGAGGAAATACACGGGCTGGCCCAGCATGGCGGCCTCGGCCTCGATGCCGCCCACGCCCCAGCCCACCACGCCGATGCCGTTGATCATGGTCGTGTGGCTGTCCGTGCCCACCAGCGTGTCGGGGTAGTGCACGCCGTCCTTGGTCTTGTGCACACCCCGCGCCAGGTACTCCAGGTTCACCTGGTGCACGATGCCGAAGCCCGGAGGCACCACGCCGAAGGTGTCGAAGGCCTGCATGCCCCACTTCATGAACTGGTAGCGCTCCTTGTTGCGCTGGAACTCCAGCTTCATGTTCAGGTCCAGCGCCTTCTTGGTGCCGAAGTAGTCCACCATGATGGAGTGGTCCACCACCAGGTCCACGGGCACCAGCGGCTCGATGGACTTGGGCTTCTTGCCCAGCCTGGCGGCCGTGCTGCGCATGGCGGCCAGGTCGGCCAGCAGCGGCACGCCCGTGAAATCCTGCAGCACCACGCGCGACACCACGAAGGGGATCTCGTCCACCCGCTCGGCCTGGGGCTTCCAGTGCGCCAGCTGCTCCACATGCTCGCGCGTCACCTTGTTGCCGTCGCAGTTGCGCAGCACGGATTCGAGCACGATGCGCAGCGACACGGGCAATCGCCGGATCTGCGGATACTGCTTTGCCAGTTCAGGCAGGGAGAAGAACTTGCCCTTCTTGCCCCCCGCCGCAGCAAAGGACTTGAGGGTGTTTTCGTATTCGTGGCGCATCGTGAGACTCCTGGATGAAACTCTGGGAAGGCACATGCGCGCCGCCTTTTCCGGGCTGCTGGGCATGCACCAAGACTCTGATTTCCATTGTGCCCAGAAGTGCCCTCGGATGCTGTGGGCCGTTGGCGATAGTCACACGCGGACAACGCTGTCCGCGCGGAAAAACGGCGGGTTTCCCGGGGCTGTCATCGACCCGGCCACCTGACTGCGCTTGAAAACGCAACCCGGTGGCCTCAAGCCTCGACCAGGAGCACGCAAGCATGCATACCGTTTGCCTTGCCACGGCCTCTCTCAACCTTGCCCGGAGAGCCAGGCCATGACACCCAGACCCCCACCAAGCGCCGAGCATTTCACCCAGGTCGTGACCGAGGTGGACCGCCTGGTCCAGCAAGGCTGTGCCGAGATATCGGCCCTCTCCCGCATGGCCCTGCTGTGGCTGGAAACGCCCGAGACCAGCAACCGGCTGGACGTGCTCGCCAGCGCCCTGCGTACCATCCGCAACAGCGCCGACATGCTGGCCAGCGAAACCAGCGGCGAAGTCGTCGCCGTGGGCTGCTCCCACCACGTCAAAAACAGCGCGGCCCCCTGAACCAGGCCGAGCGCAGCGAAGGCCCGCACAACTGCCCGTATGCCTGCGGCTGCGCCGTGGCGAAGCGAAGGGGTCGCGGGCATTCGGGTCGCCTTGCCACCACCCGGCAGGCTCAGGAACAGCCCCACTACCCTGCAACAACGGCATGTGCAGCGCCAGCCACATCGCGTGTGCGCCTCAGCCCAGTCCACTGCAACTCAGCCAACGCCACAACCACCCCCGCCTGCGCCAACACCCACGCCACACCCCAGGCAGACAGCCCCAAGCCACCAAACGCCAGCAGCGCAACACAGGCCACGGCCCACCCAAAATTCCCGACAACCACCAGCCCGATCAACCGACGCGGCACAGGCGAGCGCGCCGCCATCCACGCAGCCAGCAGCGCATAGCCCAGCAGGAACCAGCCTGTGGACTGCAACAGCGCCAGGGGCAGCCCCGTCACATCCGACAGCGGCTGCCCCGCCACCAGTTGCAAGGCGCCCGAGGCAGCGCAGGAAGCAGCATCGGCCCACATCACGCGGGGCAGGAAACGGGGGGAAGCGAATATCGACATGGCGAACTCCTTGAGAGCAACAGGCACACACCGTGCATGCCATGGACTGCATCGTCCGCCGCAGGCTGCACAGGGTCGATAACCTCGCAGGTCATGGCCGCCCCGCGCGGGCCGCCGCTACGATGCAGCCCATGACCTCCACCGCCCATCCACCGTCCGCGCGCTCGCCCTTCGGAGACCATCTGCGCCACTGGCGCCAGCACCGCCGCCTGAGCCAGCAGGGCCTGGCGCTGGAGGCCGAGATCTCCACGCGCCACCTGAGCTATGTGGAAACCGGCCGCGCCCAGCCCAGCCGCGAGATGGTGCTGCGCCTGGTGGAGCGCCTGGGCGTGCCGCTGCGCGAGCGCAACGCGCTGCTGGTGGCCGCAGGCTACGCGCCCATGTACCAGGCACGGCCGCTGGACCATCCTGACCTGGCCGCCGCGCGCCAGGCCGTGGACCTGGTGCTCAAGGGCCACGAACCCAGTCCCGCCCTGGCCGTGGACCGGCACTGGAACCTGGTGGCCGCCAACGCCATCGTGCCCCTGCTGCTGGCCGGCGTGGCGCCCTGGCTGCTGGAGCCGCCCGTCAATGTGCTGCGCCTGAGCCTGCACCCCGAAGGCCTGGGCCCGCGCCTGGCCAACGCAGCCCATTGGCGCGCACATCTGCTGCACCGCCTGCAGCAGCAGATCGCCGCCACGTCGGACGCGCAGTTGCAGGCGCTGCACGACGAGATTGCCGCCTACCCGTTCAAGGAAGATGAAGCGGACTCCCATGGCGCAACACCTGCCAGCCACATCGCCGTGCCCTTCGCGCTGGACACCGACCATGGCCGCCTGAACTTCATCAGCACCATCACCATCTTCGGCACGCCGGTGGATGTGACGCTGCAGGAGCTGGCCGTGGAGTCGTTCTTTCCGGCGGATGCGCAGACGCAGGAGGTGCTGGGGCGGTTGAAGCAGACTGCGTAAACCGGAAAGTACAGAGCCAGAAAGCGGCAAAGCCCGCCGAAGCGGGCTTTGCTCATGGAGCCGGATCAGGCCGGACTCAGGCGGTCACGCCCTTGGCCACGTCCGCGTACTCTTCGATCTGGTCGAAGTTCATGTAGCGGTAGACGCTGGACTTGTCGGCATCGATCACGCCCATTTCCTTGAGGTATTCCTCCTTGGTGGGCAGCTTGCCCAGGCGCGATGCGATGGCGGCCAGCTCGGCCGAGCCCAGGAACACGTTGGTGTTCTTGCCCAGGCGGTTGGGGAAGTTGCGGGTCGAGGTGGAGATCACCGTCGCGCCTTCGCGGACCTGGGCCTGGTTGCCCATGCACAGCGAGCAGCCCGGCATTTCGGTGCGGGCACCGGCCGTGCCGAAGGCGGCGTAGTGGCCTTCCTTGATCAGCTCGTTCTGGTCCATCTTGGTGGGCGGAGCCACCCACAGCTTGACGGGGATGTCGCGCTGGCCGCCCAGCAGCTTGGCTGCTGCGCGGAAGTGGCCGATGTTGGTCATGCACGAACCGATGAAGGCTTCATCGATCTTGGTGCCGGCCACTTCGGACAGGAACTTGGCGTCATCGGGATCGTTGGGGCAGCAGACGATGGGTTCCTTGATGTCGGCCAGGTCGATCTCGAACACGGCAGCGTATTCGGCGTCCTTGTCGGCTTCGAGCAGGTCGGGCTTGGCCAGCCAGGCTTCGACCTTCTCGATGCGGCGCTGCAGCGTCTTGGCATCGGCGTAGCCGTCGGCGATCATGTTCTTCATCAGAACGATGTTCGAGGTCAGGTACTCCTTGATCGGCTCGGGGTTGAGCTTGATCGTGCAGCCGGCAGCCGAGCGCTCGGCCGAGGCGTCGGACAGCTCGAAAGCCTGTTCCACCTTCAGGTCGGGCAGACCTTCGATTTCCAGGATGCGGCCCGAGAAGATGTTCTTCTTGCCGGCCTTGGCCACGGTCAGTGCGCCTGCCTTGATGGCGTACAGGGGAATGGCATGCACGAGGTCACGCAGGGTGACGCCGGGCTGCATTTCGCCCTTGAAGCGCACGAGCACGGACTCGGGCATGTCCAGGGGCATCACGCCCGTGGCGGCGCCGAAGGCCACCAGGCCGGAACCTGCGGGGAAGGAGATGCCGATGGGGAAGCGCGTGTGCGAGTCGCCGCCCGTGCCCACGGTATCGGGCAGCAGCAGGCGGTTGAGCCAGGAGTGGATCACGCCGTCACCGGGACGCAGGGCCACGCCGCCGCGGTTGCTGATGAAGGCGGGCAGCTCGCGGTGGGTCTTGACGTCCACGGGCTTGGGGTAGGCGGCCGTGTGGCAGAAGGACTGCATGACCATGTCGGCCGAGAAGCCCAGGCAGGCCAGGTCCTTGAGCTCGTCGCGGGTCATGGGGCCGGTGGTGTCCTGCGAACCCACGGTGGTCATGCGCGGCTCGCAGTAGGTGCCGGGGCGCACGCCCTGGCCTTCCGGCAGGCCGACGGCGCGGCCGACCATCTTCTGGGCCAGCGTGAAGCCGGCGTTCGAGGCAGCGGGCGCCTGGGGCAGGCGGAACACGGTGGAGGCACCCAGGCCCAGGAATTCGCGGGCCTTGGCGGTCAGCGAACGGCCGATGATCAGGTTGATGCGGCCGCCGGCGCGCACTTCGTCGAACAGCACGTCGCTCTTGAGCTGGAACTCGGCGACGGTTTCGCCGTTCTTGACCAGCTTGCCGTCATAGGGCAGCACGTCGATGACGTCGCCCATCTCCAGCTTGGAGACGTCCACTTCGATGGGCAGCGAGCCCGAATCTTCCTGCGTGTTGAAGAAGATGGGGGCGATCTTGCCGCCCAGGGTCACGCCGCCGAAGCGCTTGTTGGGCACGAAGGGGATGTCCTGGCCCGTGGCCCAGACGATGGAGTTGGTGGCCGACTTGCGCGAGGAGCCGGTGCCGACCACGTCGCCCACGTAGGCGACCAGGTGGCCCTTCTTCTTGAGGTCGTCGATGAACTGCATCGGGCCGCGCTTGCCGTCTTCCTCGGGCTTGAAGGCCGCGTCGGGACGGGTGTTCTTGAGCATGGCCAGGTAGTGCAGCGGGATGTCCGGACGGCTCCAGGCATCGGGCGCGGGCGACAGGTCGTCGGTGTTGGTCTCGCCGGGCACCTTGAAGACGGTGACGGTGATCTTCTTGTCCACTTCGGGGCGCGAGGTGAACCACTCGGCGTCCGCCCAGCTCTGCATGACTTCCTTGGCCTTGGCGTTGCCGGCCTTGGCCTTGGTGGCCACGTCGTTGAAGAAGTCGAACATCAGCAGCGTCTTCTTCAGCGCATCGGCGGCCACGCCGGCGACTTCGGCGTCGTCCAGCAGCTCGATCAGGGGATGCACGTTGTAGCCGCCCACCATGGTGCCCAGCAGCTCGGTGGCCTTGGCCTTGGAGATGAGAGCCACCTGGATGTCGCCGTGGGCCACGGCCGCCAGGAAGCTGGCCTTGACCTTGGCGGCATCGTCCACGCCCGGAGGAACGCGGTGCGTGAGCAGGTCGAGCAGGAAGGCGTCCTCGCCGGCGGGCGGGTTCTTGATCAGCTCGATCAGTTCGGCAACCTGCTTGGCGTCCAGCGGCAGCGGGGGGATACCGAGCGCGGCGCGTTCGGCCACGTGGTCACGGTAGGCTTTCAACATGATTCTCTCTCCATGGTTTTCTAAAGTGGGGCTGCTTGCGGGACGCTCAGGTCCGGGCCTGGATTACTGGCCGGCGGGCTTGGGTGCTTCCAGCAGGCTGGGAGGCGGGTTCTTCTTGATGGCCTCGGCCACCTGAAGCTGATCGGGGCTCATGCATTCGTCGGCCAGGCGCTGGCCGACCTTCTGGTTCATGAGCATCGATTTGTTGGCGATCTGCAGCCAGACGGCGCCGGCATGCTTGTCTTCCAGGCGCACGGTACCGGTCGAGGTCTTGACGGGCGACATGTGGTACTTGAAGCCCTTGCCATCGATGTTGAAGTAACCAGGGTTGGCCTGGTCGGCCGTCACATTGACGAAGGCGCCCAGCTCGCAGGGGATGCGGCCGGTATGCACGCGCTCGGAAATGGCCAGGTCTTCCGCGGACAGCGGCTGCTGGGCAGCCGTTGCGACGGCGGCCGCACCGCCGGCTGCGGCAGCGCCGGCAGCGGCCTTGGCCGCGGTGGCTTTCTTGGCGGGAGCCTTCTTGGCCGCGGCCTTGGCGGGCGCCTTCTTGGCGGGTTCGGCAGCGCTGGCACCCTGGCCAATGGCCATCAAGGGGGCTGCGATCAGGATGGAGGCGATAACTGTCTTCATGCGTTGGGCTCCTGCAAATTCCCCATATGGGCTAAGCAAGTGATTCTGATGCAAACCAGGGCTGCACCTGTGCGGGCAGCGCCTGGCCGGTCTGGTGGGCACGTGTGAGCAACTGCCAGAAATAGCGGTAGCTCGCCCGGTCATGTAATACACCATCCACGCTGACGGGCGCCCAGTCGGCGGCCTCGGCGGTGGTAAGTATTTGTGCAGCCTGCGCCACTTCGTCGGCCTGGGGCGCGAAGGCGGCCAGGATGGGGCGGATCTGGTCGGGGTGGATGCTCCACATGCGGGTATAGCCCAGCCGCCGTGACGCCTGCGTGGCAGCGGCCTGCAGCGCCTGTGGATTCCTGAATTCGGTGACCACGCAGTGCGATGGCACCTTGCCGTGTGCATGGCAGGCGGCCGCGATCTCCAGCTTGGCGCGAACCACCAGCGGATGCTCGAACTGGCCGGCAGAGCCCATGGCCGAGGCGGGTATGGCGCCGCCATGGGCCGAGACGAAGTCCATCAGGCCGAAGGAAATGCTCTGCACGCGCGGATGGGCGGCGATGTCGAAGGCACGGTGCACGGCGGCAGGCGACTCGATGAGCACATGCAGCGGCAATGCGCGGCAGCCCAGGCGGCCCAGATGCCGCTCGGCCAGCAGCACGTCGTCCACGCTTTCCACCTTGGGCAGCATGAGGTGGCACAGGCGGTCGCCGGCCTCGCCGATGATGATGTCCAGGTCCTGCGCGAAGCTGGCGTGGTCCACGGCATGCACGCGTGCAGCCACGCGGGCGCCGGGCGCGGCATCGCGCGCCAGCGAGGCCACCAGGCGCGCATGGGCCGCCTCCTGGCCCACGGGGGCGCCGTCCTCGCAGTCCAGCGTGACATCGAACACGCAGGTGCCGAACTCATCCATCATCTCGGCCTGCAGCTGCAGGCTCTTGCGCATGCGCGCTTCCACGCCGCTGTAGTGATCGCAGACGGGCAGGTGCAGGGCACCGCCCTGCGCATCGAGCAGCACCTGGGCAGGGTGTGCGCGAGAGGGAGTGGACGTGGCGGCAGTCATGGCTTGCGCTGGGCGACGATGAACAGGCGGGGGAAGGCCAGCAGGCGCCGGCCGTCGGCGCGCACGCCGTAGGCGGCGTCCACGCGGTTTTCGTATTCGGTGAGGAAGTCGGCCTGCAGGGCTTCGGGCAGGCCCTCGACGAAGGGCTTGAGGCCGGTGCCGCGCAGCCACTGGACGATGGCGCCAGCCGAGTCCATCGGATGCTGGTAGACGGTGTGCCAGACATCGACGGCGCCGGCCTCGACCCCGGCCTGCTCCTGCGGGCCGGCCAGCAGGTCGTAGTAGCTGCGGATGGGCAGGATGTCGGTACGCACCTTGGCGGCGTCGCCGATGCAGGCGGCGAACTTGGGCAGGCTGGCGATCTCGCGCATCACGCGGTGCGTGGCTTCCTGCCGGTTGTCGGGCATCTGTATCGCCAGCACGCCCCCTGGCGCCAGTTGGGCGAACAGGCGGGGTATCAGCGTTTCATGCTCCCCCACCCACTGGAGGGAGGCATTGGCATAAATCAGGTCGGGAGCGCTCTCGCCGGGGGCGGGCGTCCAGGAAGCAATGTCGGCCAGCGTGAAGCGGGCTTCAGCCAGGTGTTGCAGATGCTGGCGCGCGGTGGCCAGCATCGCCTGGGAGTTGTCTATGCCGGTGATCGTGGCACCGGCATAGCGCTGTGCAAGCAGCTCGGTGGAATTGCCCGGCCCGCATCCGAGGTCCACCACATGGCGGGCCTGGGCCAAGGGCACACGCGCCAGCAGCTCGGCTGCGGGGCGCGTACGCTCATTGGCGAAACGCAGGTAAAGCGCGGGATTCCAGTCGAGCATGGCTTGCCGGCGGCTTACAGCAGGTGCTTGACGCCGTCCTGTTCGCCTTGCAGCTCGGCCAGGGTCTTGTCGATGCACTCTTGCGAGAAGGCGTCGATTTCCAGGCCTTCGACGATCTTGTACTCGCCGTTCTCGGTGGTGACCGGGAAGCCGAAGACGATGCCGGCGGGGATGCCGTATTCGCCGTTGGAGGGCACGCCCATGGTGACCCATTCGCCGCCCGAGCCAAGGGCCCAGTCGCGCATGTGGTCGATGGCAGCGTTGGCAGCCGAGGCAGCCGAGGACAGGCCGCGAGCGGCAATGATGGCGGCGCCACGCTTGCCGACGGTGGGCAGGAACACGTCCTTGTTCCAGGCCTGGTCGTTGATCTTGTCCTTGACGCTTTCACCGTTCACGGTGGCGAAGCGGTAGTCGGCGTACATCGTGGGCGAGTGGTTGCCCCAGACGGTCAGCTTGCGGATGTCGCCCACCTTGAAGCCGGCCTTGGCAGCCAGCTGCGAGGCAGCGCGGTTGTGGTCCAGGCGCAGCATGGCGGTGAAGTTCTTGGCCGGCAGGTCCGGAGCCGACTTCATGGCGATGTAGGCGTTGGTGTTGGCGGGGTTGCCGACGACCAGCACCTTCACGTTGCGCGAGGCCACGGCGTTCAGCGCCTTGCCCTGGGCCGTGAAGATCTGTGCGTTGGCAGCCAGCAGGTCGGCACGCTCCATGCCGGGGCCGCGGGGACGCGCGCCGACCAGCAGGGCGTAGTCGGTGTCCTTGAAGGCTTGCAGGGGGTCGGAGTGGGCTTCGATGCCGGCCAGCAGGGGGAAGGCGCAGTCCTCGAGTTCCATGATCACGCCCTTGAGCGCGTTCTGGGCCTTCTCGTCAGGAATCTCCAGCAGTTGCAGAATGACGGGCTGGTCCTTACCCAGCATTTCGCCGGAGGCGATGCGGAACAGCAGGGCGTAACCAATTTGACCGGCGGCACCGGTGACGGCGACACGAACGGGCTTCTTGCTCATGATGAAACTCCAGGGATGGGGAAAAAATCAGGTGTTATCGGCGCCAGGTCGCACCAGCGTCAGAAACCAGCAGCCCGTGCTCCGCAAACAACGCGAAAGTGTACTCCCGATTTCGAAGCCCGGTCAATTTGTCTTATGTCTTATATAAGATATGATCGACGTCTGTTTCCAAGTCTTTCATCTGCGTCGCCGGGAGCCTCCCCACCCCCGAACTTTTCCATGCCAGTCCTGCCTCCCCTCGCCTCAGACAACGCCGCACCCACCATCGGCGCGGGCGCATCGACCCCGGCCTTCAGCCCTTTGTATCAGCAGATCAAGGGACTGATACTGCAAAGCCTGGAAGCAGGCGAATGGCGGCCCGGCGAACTGATCCCCAGCGAAATGGAGCTGGCCGCGCGCTTTCGCGTGAGCCAGGGCACGGTGCGCAAGGCCATCGACGAGCTGGCGGCAGAGAATCTGGTGATGCGCCGCCAGGGCAAGGGCACCTTCGTGGCCACCCACGCGGCCCAGCATGTGCAGTACCGCTTCCTCAAGCTGCAGCCCGACGGCGGCGACCAGCAGGGCGAGGGCCGCGCCGAGCGCCGCATTATCGACTGCCGGCGCCTGCGCGCCTCCGCCGACGTGGCACGCGGCCTGGCGCTGCGCAGCGGCGACGCCGTGATGCATGTGCGCCGCGTGCTGTCGTTCTCGGGAATCCCGACCATTCTGGAAGACATCTGGCTGCCCGGCCACGCCTTCAAGGGCCTGACGGCCGAGCAGATGTCCGCCTACCAGGGCCCCACCTATGCCATGTTCGAACTGGACTACGGCGTGCGCATGGTGCGTGCGGAGGAAAAAATCCGCGCCGTGCTGCCCGAGGCCGAGCAGGCCCTGCTGCTGGACGTGCCCAGCACCACGCCCCTGCTGAGCGTGGAGCGCACCGCTTACACATACAACGATGTTCCCATGGAGTTACGCCGTGGCCTGTACCGAACCGATACCCATCACTACCGCAACGCGCTGAGCTGAACGATCCGTTCCCCAGAGAAGCGGGAGAAAATACGCAATTCCCAGCAAAGCTGTTTTTATTGCATTGCAATAGAATTTTGCATCGCCGCCCCTGAGCGATTACGAAGCAGTTACATCCACGAAAGTACCCTGCCATGACTGAGCAAGCCAAAAAGCGGCCAGAGTTCCGCAACATCAACTTCTTCAAGGACCTCCCCACCTACCGGTTGCCGCCGGCCGGCATCGTGTCCATCCTGCACCGCATCAGCGGTCTGCTGATGTTCATCCTGCTGCCTTTCATCCTCTGGATGATGGACATGTCGCTGACTTCGGAGATCTCCTTCGACGGCTTCACCTCGGTTTTCGCGGGTCCCTTCGGATGGTTCCTCAAGCTCGTGTGCCTGGCATTGATCTGGGCCTACCTGCACCACTTTTGCGCCGGCATCCGCCATCTGTTCATGGATGTGAACCACCACGCCGTCAACAAGCAGTTCGGCAAGTCCTCGGCCCTGGTGGTGCTGGTCCTGAGCGTTGGCCTGACCCTGATCCTGGGTGCCAAGCTGTTCGGCCTGTACTGATTCACGATCTCTCCCTCACGATAAGGAAAAAGAACCATGTCCGTGAATTACGGCTCCAAGCGCACCGTGGTCGGTGCGCACTACGGCATCCGCGACTGGATGGTGCAGCGCGTCACCGGCGTGCTGATGGCACTGTTCACCATCGTGCTGCTGGCCAAGCTGATCTTCAGCACCGGCTCCGTCGGCTATGACCTGTGGGCCGGCATCTTTGCCCCGCAGTGGATGAAGTTCCTGACCTTCGCCGTGATCGTCTCGCTGGCCTGGCACGTCTGGGTCGGCGTGCGCGACATCTGGATGGACTACGTCAAGCCCGTGGGCCTGCGCCTGGCGCTGAACGTTTTCACCCTGGTCTGGCTGGTCGGCTGCGCCGGCTGGGGCATCCAGATCCTGTGGCGTATCTGATAGAGACGCGGTCTCCACGATTGAAGGTTAAGAATGAGCTACTCCAAAGCAAACATCACCAAGCGCAAGTTTGACGTCGTCATCGTCGGCGCTGGCGGTTCCGGCCTGCGCGCCGCGCTGGAACTGTCGCGCGCCGGCCTGTCCGTGGCCTCGCTGTCCAAGGTCTTCCCCACGCGCTCGCACACCGTGGCTGCGCAGGGCGGCGTGTCCGCTTCGCTGGGCAACATGAGCGAAGACAACTGGCACTACCACTTCTACGACACGATCAAGGGCTCCGACTGGCTCGGCGACCAGGATGCGATCGAGTTCATGTGCCGCGAAGCGCCCAACGTCGTGATCGAGCTGGAACACTTCGGCATGCCGTTCGACCGCAACCCCGACGGCACCATCTACCAGCGCCCCTTCGGCGGCCACACGGCCAACTACGGTGAAAAGCCCGTGCAGCGCGCCTGCGCCGCGGCCGACCGTACCGGCCACGCCATGCTGCACACGCTGTACCAGCAGAACGTCAAGTCCAAGACCAACTTCTTCGTGGAGTGGATGGCGCTGGACCTGATCCGCAACACCCAGGGCGACGTGGTCGGCGTGACCGCCATCGAACTGGAAACCGGCGACCTGTACGAGCTGCACGCCAAGGCCGTGCTGCTGGCCACGGGTGGCGCAGGCCGCATCTTCCAGGCATCGACCAATGCCTTCATCAACACCGGCGACGGCCTGGGCATGGCTGCACGCGCAGGCATCCCGCTGCAGGACATGGAGTTCTGGCAGTTCCACCCCACCGGCGTGGCCGGCGCGGGCGTGCTGCTGACCGAAGGCTGCCGTGGCGAAGGCGCCATCCTGCTCAACAGCGAAGGCGAACGCTTCATGGAGCGCTACGCTCCCACGCTGAAGGATCTGGCACCGCGCGACTTCGTGTCCCGCTCCATGGACCAGGAAATCAAGGAAGGCCGCGGCTGTGGTCCCAACAAGGACTACATCCTGATGAAGCTGGACCACCTGGGTGCAGACACCATCCGCAAGCGCCTGCCTTCGGTGGAGGAGATCGGCCACAACTTCGCCAACGTGGACATCACCAAGGAACCGATTCCCGTGGTGCCCACCATCCACTACCAGATGGGCGGCATTCCCACCAACATCAACGGCCAGGTCGTGGTGTGGGACGGTCAGCAGAACAACGTGGTCAACGGCCTCTATGCCGTGGGCGAATGCTCCTGCGTGTCGGTGCACGGCGCCAACCGCCTGGGCACGAACTCGCTGCTGGACCTGCTGGTCTTCGGCAAGTCGGCCGGCAAGCACATCGTGCAGTTCGTCAACGGCTTCGGCGACCACAAGGCCGTGCCGGCGGATGGCTCGGAGCGCACGCTCACGCGCCTGAACCAGCTGGACGACTCCAAGGAAGGCACCTACGCCCAGGACCTGGCTGGCGACATCCGCGCCACCATGCAGCAGCATGCCGGCGTGTTCCGCACGCAAAAGAGCATGGACGAAGGCGAAGTCAAGATCAACGCCATCCGCGAACGCGTGGGCTCCGTGACCCTCAAGGACAAGTCCAAGGTCTGGAATACCGCCCGCATGGAAGCGCTGGAAGTGGACAACCTGATCGAAGTGGCCCAGGCCACCATGATCTCGGCCGCTGCCCGCCACGAATGCCGCGGTGCCCACACCGTGTACGACTACGAGCATCCTGCCGACCACGCCGAGTTCCCGCTGGGCCGCAATGACAAGGAATGGCTCAAGCACACCCTGTGGTACAGCGCCACCAACAGCCTGGACTACAAGCCCGTGAACCTGAAGCCCCTCACGGTGGACAGCGTGCCGCCCAAGGTCCGCACGTTCTAATCCAGCAGCCCACGAGAGAACAGACAAATGAAGCGCACTTTCAAGATCTACCGCTACGACCCGGACAAGGATGCCAAGCCCTACATGCAGACCGTCGAGGTCGAGCTGGACGGCCACGAGCGCATGCTGCTGGACGCCCTGGTCAAGCTCAAGGAGATGGACCCCTCCATCTCGTTCCGCCGCTCCTGCCGCGAAGGCGTGTGCGGCTCGGACGCCATGAACATCAATGGCAAGAACGGCCTGGCCTGCCTGACGAACATGAAGACCCTGCAGGGCGACATCGTTCTCAAGCCCCTGCCCGGCCTGCCCGTGATCCGCGACCTGATCGTGGACATGACGCAGTTCTTCAAGCAGTACCACTCGATCAAGCCCTACCTGCAGAACGACAGCTTCGCGTCTCCCACCAAGGAACGCCTGCAGTCGCCTGAAGAGCGCGAAGAGCTCAACGGCCTGTACGAGTGCATTCTGTGCGCCAGCTGCTCCACCAGCTGCCCCAGCTTCTGGTGGAACCCCGACAAGTTCGTGGGCCCGGCCGGCCTGCTGCAGGCCTACCGCTTCATCGCGGACAGCCGCGACGAGGCCACGGGTGACCGCCTTGACAACCTGGAAGATCCTTACCGCCTCTTCCGTTGCCACACCATCATGAACTGCGTGGACGTGTGCCCCAAGCACCTGAACCCCACGCAGGCCATTGGCAAGATCAAGGAACTGATGGTCCGCCGGGCCATCTGATGACCATGACGAATACTCTGCTCGACGAACGCGAGCGAGACCTGCTGCGCTGGCGCTGCCGGCGCGGCCTGGTCGAGAACGATCTGTTCATCGCGCAGTTCTTCGCCACCTACGGAGACCAGCTCACGCGGAGACACGCGAGCGGTCTGTCTGCCTTGATGGACCTGGCAGACAACGACCTGATGGACCTCTTCTTGCGCCGCAAGGAGCCTGAAGGTGAACTCGATACCCAAGAAATCAGGGAAGTTCTGGAACTGGTGCGCAAGCGCAAGCCCGGTTCTCTCCCGCTAGTAGGCTAGGCAATCTAGAGAAGGAAGTTTGGAAATGAAACTCGCAGACAACAAAGCAACGCTGTCATTCAGCAACGGCGCTCCCAGCGTCGAGCTGCCCGTCTACCAGGGCAACGTCGGTCCCGACGTGGTGGACATCCGCAAGCTGTACGCGCAGACCGGCATGTTCACCTATGACCCGGGCTTCCTCTCTACCGCCTCGTGCCAGTCCGCCATCACCTACATCGATGGCGACAAGGGCGAGCTGCTGTACCGTGGCTACCCCATCGAGCAGCTGGCCAAGAACTGCGACTACCTCGAGACCTGTTACCTGCTGCTGTACGGCGAGCTGCCCAACGAGTCCGAGAAGGCCGACTTCGTCGAGCGCGTGACCAAGCACACCATGGTCAACGAGCAGATGCAGTTCTTCCTGCGTGGTTTCCGCCGTGACGCCCACCCCATGGCCGTCCTGACGGGTCTGGTCGGCGGCATGTCGGCCTTCTACCACGACAACATGGACATCAACAACGCCGAGCACCGCGACATCGCCGCGATCCGCCTGATCGCCAAGATGCCCACGCTGGTCTCCATGGCCTACAAGTACGGCATCGGTGCGCCGTACATGTACCCCAAGAACGATCTGAGCTACGCCGGCAACTTCATGCGCATGATGTTCGGCAACCCCTGCGAGGAGTTCAAGGTGAACCCCGTGGTCGAGCGCGCGCTGGACCGCATCTTCATCCTGCACGCAGACCACGAGCAAAACGCCTCCACCTCCACCGTGCGCCTGTGCGGCTCGTCGGGCACCAACCCCTTCGCGGCCATCTCGGCCGGCGTGGCCTGCCTGTGGGGCCCTGCCCACGGCGGCGCCAACGAGGCCTGCCTGAACATGCTGGAGT
The DNA here is from genome assembly GCA_031286585.1 of Delftia acidovorans. GTDB lineage: Bacteria > Pseudomonadota > Gammaproteobacteria > Burkholderiales > Burkholderiaceae_C > Comamonas > Comamonas acidovorans_A. The sequence goes on along the minus strand of JAITUC010000004.1, from coordinate 36,706 downwards.
ACCTGCAGGCCAACGGCGGCGTCGCCAAGGTCGGCGAGTTCATGGAACAGGTCAAGGACAAGAACAGCGGCGTCAAGCTGATGGGCTTCGGCCACCGCGTCTACAAGAACTACGACCCCCGCGCCAAGCTCATGCAGGAAACCTGCAATGAAGTGCTGGCCGAACTGGGCCTGGAAAAGGACCCCCTGTTCGCCCTGGCCAAGGAAGTCGAAAAGATCGCCCTGGAAGACGACTACTTCGTGCAGCGCAAGCTCTACCCGAACGTGGACTTCTACTCCGGCATCGTGCAGCGCGCCATCGGCGTGCCCGTGAACCTGTTCACCGGCATCTTCGCCCTGGCCCGCACCGTGGGCTGGATCGCCCAGCTCAACGAGCAGATGGCCGACCCCGAGTACAAGATCGGCCGTCCCCGCCAGCTGTTCACGGGCTCCGTGTCCCGCGACGTCAAGCCGATCGGCCAGCGCTGATCGCAGGCCCGGGCCTCAGCGGCCCGGCACCCCAAAGCCCCATGCCTTTGCATGGGGCTTTTTTTATGGGCGAGCCCACCGCTCCAGAAGGCCGCGCCAGTCCTAGGAACACCATTTTCCCTATCGTGGCATGCCCATTGATTGAGTCTATCCACCTTAAGGTGGCCGTTGACCCTCCCTCAAACGGGATGGAGCCGCAGCGCAATGCCCGCTGCCATTCAACGCAACCCCGGGACTCACATGCTTGTCGAAATCAACAAGGACGGAATGCTCATCCATGCGCGCGTCAGGAACGCACGCAGCCCCGCCATCGAGAGAGGAAAGCGGACCGCCGCCATCACCGGCATCGTCGTGCATCAGACCGATGCCAACACGGCCCAGTCTTCGCTGAACAGCTACAGGAACCCCAAGGCCAATGCGGCGCACTTTCTCATCGACAAGGACGGAACCATCTACCAGACTGCGGCCATCTACCAGCGCACCAACCATGTGGGCCCGCTGAAGGCGAGGTGCCTGCTTGTGGGGAAATGCAAGGCCAGGGACTATGAAGGAGCAGGCGTAAAGGGAATGCACCGCATCGAGATGATGAAAGCCCCTGGCGATCGCTATCCGAGCAACATGGAAGCCATAGGCATCGAGATGGTTGGCAGGGCTGTGTTGCCGAAAGGGTTCAAGCCCCCTCAACGCCGCAAGGAACTGAGTCCGGAAGGGATTCGGGGAGAATTTGGCGTCTACCCCACACCGACTGAGGCACAAAACCGTGCTCTGACATGGCTGGTTGAAGCACTGCAAGATTCCATGCAGCTATCGCCCAGTGAAATCTTCAAGCACCCCGAAGTAAGCCGGAAGAACCTGTCCGAGGCAGAAGGCGCAAATTGGCAAATGGCACCATGAGCTTCATTTTCATTCGCACTGTGACTGTGATTTCGGCAATGGCCATGGCATCGATGCTCCATGCGGCCGATGCCAGATACCCAGTCAGGCAAGTACAGAAAATCGACATCATCGAGCCCTCAGGCGGCTCTTCTTGGGAAGACAAGAACTGGCTTGATTGCAACGATGTGATATTGACCGAAGAGGATGTGCGATATGCGCTGCAGCACATGCGCAAAATTTCAGAGAAGCACTACTTCGGTGAATATATGGAAAGAACAGGGTGTTCAGGAGGGGCGTCCGTCCAGTTCAAGAGCGGAAAAATCATCGTCATGGGAATCGAACCCACAGGACGTATTAATCTTTTCGAGGCCGACAAAAAGCTGGACCCTATTGGAGTACCCGGAAGCTTCTACGACTGCCCACCCTGCAACAAACGCAAGATGGCCATGCTGCAGGATGCCCTGGACCGCGCAACCGAACGACGGCTCAAGGAGCTGAAGAGGCAGGGACGACTTCCTCCATGAGCCACCTCCATTCGATCTTCTGGGCACTCATGTCGGCGATGCCCGGCTCCCGGTCAGGCACGCGCCGCCGACCCGGCTGCAACGGCAGGTGGCCTGGTGAATGGCCCGATGGCCGGCCGCACCGCCTGGCCTGAGCGCCGGGGCCAAGCCCCCTGCCTCACGCAGCGGCGCGGTTTCGCCGACAATGCCCCCCCGGCCCTCGTGGCCGGCCCTTTCTTGCGCCGGGGTTCCGGCCCCAGCCACTCCCTGCACACCATGAACTTTGCCTCCCTCGGCCTGAGCCCGGCGCTGGTCTCCAGCCTCCAAGACCTGGGCCTGGTCGATCCCACGCCCATACAGACCCAGTCCATCGCCCCCGTGCTTGCGGGCCGCGACCTCTGGGCCTGTGCGCCCACGGGCTCTGGCAAGACGGCCGCCTACCTGCTGCCGCTGCTGCAGCGCTGGATGGATGGCGGCAAGGCCCAGGGTGCCCAGGGCGGCTTTGTGCGAACCCTGACCACGCTGATCGTGGTGCCCACGCGCGAGCTGGCCCAGCAGGTCGGCGAGACGCTGTCCGACCTGGGCCGCGCGCTCAAGCAGCCGCCGCGCATCGGCGTGGTCTATGGCGGCGTCTCCATCAACCCGCAGATGATGATGCTGCGCGGCAGTGCCGACTTCCTGGTGGCCACACCGGGCCGCCTGCTGGACCTGGTGGAGCACAACGCCGTGCGCCTGTCCGCCGTGCGCCACCTGGTGCTGGACGAGGCCGACCGCCTGCTGGACCTGGGTTTCCAGGACGAGCTGCAGCGCGTGCTGGCCCTGCTGCCCAGGCAGCGCCAGACCCTGCTGTTCTCGGCCACCTATCCCGATGCAGTGCAATCGCTGGCCACAGGCCTGCTGCACGATCCCGTTCAGGCCCGTGTCGATGCCGCCGAAGGACAGGATGCCGCCAGCCCGCAAAGCATCACCCAGCGCGCCATTGCCGTGGACCGTGCGCGCCGCACCCAGCTGCTGCGCACCCTGGTACAGGGGGAGACGGCGCCCGGCACCGACCCCTCCACGCTGGAGCGCGCCCTGGTCTTCGTGGCCACGCGCCACACGGCCGAGCTGGTGGCTGAAAAGCTCTACAAGGCCGGCATCTTCGCCACGGCCTTCCATGGCGACCTGAGCCAGGGCGCACGCAAGGAAGCGCTGGCCGACTTCAAGGCCAGGCGCTGGCAGGTGATGATCACCACCGACCTGGCGGCGCGCGGCATCGACATCACCCACCTGCCCCTGGTCGTCAACTACGACCTGCCGCGCTCGGCCACCGACTACGTGCACCGCATCGGCCGCACGGGCCGCGCAGGCGAGGCTGGCACGGCCATCAGCTTTGTCACGCCGGCCGACCAGGCGCACTGGAATCTGATCTGCAAGCGCAACCAGCTGGACCTGGCGCTGGAGCGGTTGCCGGGCTTCGAGCCCACCGAGCCCGTGCCCCCTCCCCCGGTGGCGCAGGACGGCAATGGCGGCATCAAGGGCCGCCGCCCCAGCAAGAAGGACAAGCTGCGCGCAGCGCAGGCTGCCGAGGCAGCCAAGAAGAACTGAGCTTTACCGCGCGGCCCGCTCAGCCCGCGCCGCCCCGTCCCCCAAAGCGATCCCGGTACGCCACCGGGGTGATGCCCAGGTGGCGCACGAACAGGTGGCGCAGCGCCTGCTCCGAGCCCAGGCCCACGCGCGCGGCCACGGTCTTGAGCGGCAGATGGGCCTGGCTTTCCAGCAGCTGCTTGGCCGCCTCCAGCCGCGCGCTCTCCACGAAGGCCGTGGGGCTTTGCCCGGTTTCCTGCTGGAACACGCGGCGCAGGTGGCGCTCGCTCATGTGCGCCTGTTCGGCCATCTGCGTGAGGGTCAGGGGCTCGGCCAGATGGGACATCACCCACTGCTGCACGGCCTGCACGCCGCCATGCTGCGCGGCCTGGGCCGCCAGCGGCACGCTGAACTGCGACTGCCCGCCGGGACGCTTGAGGTACATGACCAGGTCACGCGCCACCTCCAGCGCCAGCGCGTGGCCGAAATCCTCCTCCACCACGGCCAGCGCCAGGTCGATGCCGGCCGTCACGCCGGCCGAGGTCCACAGCTGGCGGCTGCCTTCGCCATCGCGGATTTCCTCGCGCAGGTAGATGGCGTCGGCATCGACCTGCACGCGCGGATGGCGCTGGGCCAGTTGCGCCGTCACGCTCCAGTGCGTGGCCGCGCGCCGGCCGTCCAGCAAACCGGCCTCGGCTAGGAAAAAGCTGCCCGAGCACAGCGAGATCAGCCGCTGCACGCGCGGCGCCACGCGCCCCAGCCAGGCGACCAGCTCGGCCGAGCCGCCCAGCACCTGCTCGATATGGCGCGAACCCACGACGACCACGGTGCAGCCCGTGCCTGCGGCCTCCAGCTCGGCCAGCGTGTGGGTGGCCTCCAGCGCCATCAGCGTGTCCGAGCGCACGGAGCCGCGCCGCTGCGAGACCACGCGCACCTCGTAGCCGTCGCTGTGCCCGCGCGCGCGCAGGTGCACGTTGGCATAGTCGAACACCGACATGGGGCCGATGGCCTCCAGCGCCTTGAAGCCCGGGTAGACGACAAGATCGATGCGGTGGGCGCTGGCGTGGCGGTGGTCCATGGGAAACGGCGGGCTCGGAGGCGGTCAGGGTGGAAAGAATGGGGCGGACTATACGAAAAGACGCAAGCACCCACGGCCTGCAGGCCCGGCCGAAGCCGGCCGCACCCCTCAGATTCGGACATATCACCTGAGGCTGCGGCCATGATGCGGCCGGGCCGCCCGGCCATGGCCTACATTCAAGGCTTCGCGGAGCGCGCGCCCTGCCGTTCCTGAGCCACCCCGACAGAAAGACACGCCCATGAAATCCAAAGCCGCCGTCGCCTTCAAGGCTGGAGAACCCCTGCAGATCGTCGAGATCGACGTGGCGCCCCCGAAAAAGGGCGAGGTCCTGATCAAGATCACCCACACCGGCGTCTGCCACACCGACGCCTTCACGCTGTCGGGCGATGACCCGGAAGGCATCTTCCCCGCCGTGCTCGGCCATGAGGGCGCGGGCATCGTCGTCGAGGTCGGCGAAGGCGTGACCAGCGTGAAGCCCGGCGACCACGTCATCCCGCTGTACACGGCCGAATGCGGCGAATGCCTGTTCTGCAAGAGCGGCAAGACCAACCTGTGCGTTTCCGTGCGCGCCACCCAGGGCAAGGGCGTGATGCCAGACGGCACCACGCGCTTTTCGTACAACGGCGAACCCATCTACCACTACATGGGCTGCTCCACCTTCAGCGAGTACACCGTGGTCGCCGAAGTCTCGCTGGCCAAGATCCACCCCGACGCCAACCCCGAGCAGGTCTGCCTGCTGGGCTGCGGCGTGACCACGGGCCTGGGTGCCGTCAAGAACACCGCCAAGGTCCAGGAAGGCGACACCGTGGCCGTGTTCGGCCTGGGCGGCATCGGCCTGGCCGTGATCCAGGGCGCCAAGCTGGCCAAGGCCGGCCGCATCATCGCCGTGGACACCAACCCCTCCAAGTTCGACCTGGCCCGCACCTTCGGCGCCACCGACTGCGTGAATCCCAAGGATTTCGACAAGCCCATCCAGCAGGTCATCGTCGAGATGACGGGCTGGGGCGTGGACCACAGCTTCGAGTGCATCGGCAACGTCAACGTGATGCGTGCCGCCCTGGAATGCGCGCACCGCGGCTGGGGCCAGTCGGTCATCATCGGCGTGGCCGGCGCGGGCCAGGAAATCTCCACACGCCCCTTCCAGCTGGTGACGGGCCGCAAGTGGCTGGGCACGGCCTTCGGCGGCGTCAAGGGCCGCAGCGAGCTGCCCGGCATGGTCGAGCAGGCCATGAGCGGCGAGATCCAGCTGGCCCCCTTCGTCACGCACACCATGGGCCTGCCGGAAATCAACGAGGCTTTTGACCTGATGCACGAAGGCAAGTCCATCCGCTCCGTCGTCGTCTACTGATCCTGGCCCACCGGCTGCAGGCGCTCCCGCCGCGGAGCGCCTGCAGCCCTTTCCTTTTTGAGGAACACCATGTCCGCACTGCCGCCCCTGGAACTCAAGAGCGCCCATGCCTGCTTTGGCGGCGCCCAGCGCTTCTACGCGCATTTCTCTGCCGAGATCGGCCTGAACATGAAGTTCTCCGTCTTCCTGCCGCCCAAGGCCGTGGCCGGCGAGAAGGTGCCCGCCGTGCTCTACCTGGCCGGGCTGACCTGTACCGAAGAGACCTTCATGACCAAGGCAGGCGCCCAGCGCCTGGCCGCCGAGCTGGGCATTGCGCTGATCGCGCCCGACACCAGCCCGCGCGGCGCAGGCCTGCCCGGCGAAGCCGATGCCTGGGACTTCGGCGTGGGCGCGGGCTTCTACCTGGATGCCACGGCCAAGCCCTGGGCACTGCACTGGCGCATGGAAAGCTATCTGCTGGGCGAGCTGCTGCCGCTGATCGCCGCACGCCTGCCCATTGACGCGCAGCGGCTGGGCATCTTCGGCCACTCCATGGGCGGCCACGGCGCGCTCACGCTGGCGCTGCGCCACCCGGGCCGCTTCAAGAGCCTGTCGGCCTTCGCGCCCATCGCCAACCCCGTCAACTGCCCCTGGGGCCAGAAAGCCTTCTCAGGCTACCTGGGCGACGACCGCAAGGCCTGGGAAGCCCATGACGCCAGCTGCCTGATGGCCGCCCAGACCCAAGCACCCTACCCGGCCGGTATCCTCGTGGACCAGGGCATGGCAGACAAGTTCCTGATCGAAAAGCAGCTGCTGCCCGAGGCCTTCGAGGCCGCCTGCGCCCAGGCCGGCCAGCCGCTGACGCTGCGCCGCCATGGCGGCTACGACCATGGCTACTACTTCATCCAGAGCTTCATTGATGACCATCTGCGCCACCATGCGGAGCAGTTGAGTACCCCCTGAGGCGCTTCGCGCCTTCCCCCGTGTGCACGGCGCCCTCTCTCGCTTCGCGGGAGGGGGACGACACCCTCGGTGCGGGGCTGCCCTTCCTCGGTGTCCCTGAGTTGGGCTGCGCCAGTTTCAAAGATTGGGCGCAAGGCAAAAAATAGAACGGGCGCGTCTCACCCAGGCATGCGCCCCGCGCGCATGTCCTGCGCAATCCGCACCAGCACCTGCGGCAGCTCCTTGACGCTGGCGATCACGTGGTGGGCGCCGGCTGCGCGCAGCTTGGCCTCGGCGCGGGCCATGCGTTCGCGCACTTCTTCGGCGGGGGCGGCGGCCAGTTCGGTGGGGGAGTAGCCGACTTCATTGCCGGACAGGGTGAGGCCCACGGTCCACATGCCGGCGTTGCGGCCTTCCTCGATGCCGGGCACGGTGTCGTCCACCTTCACGCAGGCGCGCACATCGCCGATGCCCAGCGCCAGCACATTGGCCAGCGCCATGAAGGGACCGGGGCGACCACCCGCCGCCATTTCATCGCCGGCCACCACATGGTCGGGAGCGAGGCCGTTGGCCGCTGCCTGGGGCAGCAGCTGGTTCAGGACTTCCCGCGGATAGCCGGAGCACGAGCCCACCTTCAGGCCCTGGGCGCGCAGCCAGCCCAGCAATTCAGGCGCGCCTTCGATGGGTGCCGAGAACTCGCCGACCTTGGCGATCTGCATGGGCATGAAGCGTGCGTAGATGGCATCCACGTCAGCATTGCCAGGCTGCTGGCCGAAGGCCTTGTGCCATTGCGCACGGATGCCTTCGTCCTGCAGCAGTTCATGGATGTGCTGCCACTTGGACAGCCCCATGGGGCCGCGCGCCTGGGCCAGGGTGATGGTGATGCCGAAGCTGGCGAAGGCCTCGACAAAGATCTGCGTGGGCGCCAGCGAGCCGAAGTCGACCAGGGTGCCGGCCCAGTCGAAGATGACGGCCTGCAGCGGAGACAGGTCGGTGGCGGCGTTGGAGATGCGGGTGTTGGTCATGGTGATTTTTGACAAGCAAGAGGTTCAGACAGAAGAGGACGTTCCGCGCTGTTTCATTCCAGTGCGCGTATGAAATTGCGGCCACGCGGGCCGGATGCGGCCGATTGCAGCAGCTGCTGCCACTCATCCCCAGGCACGCCGTAGTGGGCAGGGTCGGTGGCCACGCCCAGGCCTTCGAGGAAGTTGCGCAGGCGCTGCACGGCCAGCTCGCCCGTGGCGGCATCGAAGATGGACAACAGGGCCGCATCGGCCTCGTCGTCGGCGCCCAGGGCCATCTGCAGCACCAGCGGCAGGCTGAACGAGCAGGCGATGCCATGGGCCACGCCATGGCGCAGCGTGATGTCGTAGGACAGCGAATGCGCCAGCGCCGTGCGGGTGTTGGAGAAGGCCAGGCCCGCCATCAGGGCGGCCTCGGCCATGCGGCTTCGCAGCAGCAGGCTGCCCAGGTCCTGCATCAGCGCGGGCAGCGTGGCGAGGGTGCGGCGCGCGGCGCCCACGGCCAACGTGGTGGAGACGGGATTGCGGTGCCGGTTCCAGATGGACTCCAGCGCATGCGACAGCGCATCCAGCCCCGAGGCCAGCGTGGCGCCGGCCGGCAGGCTTTGCATGAGCTGCGCGTCGATGATGGCGGCCTCGGGCCAGGTCCAGTGCTGGTGCAGCGAGTGCTTGCGGCCGGCAGCCTGGTCCCAGATCGTGGCCCAGGGCGTGACCTCGCTGCCCGTGCCCGCCGTGGTGGGAATGGCGATCAGCGCCTTGTGGCCTGCGGCCGGCAGGGCCAGCCCCTGCTCCAGGGCCTGCAGCAGCTCGCCGAAGCGGCGCGAGGGCGTGGCGCACATCAGCGCCTTGGCCGAGTCCATCACGCTGCCGCCTCCCAGGGCGACGATGCAGGGCACGTCCGCATGCTCGCGGTGCACGCGGTCATACAGCGGAGCCAGCCAGCCTACATCGGGGTTCGGAGCGATGCCATCGACCACGCCGCGCAACTGGCCGCCCAGCAGCAGGCGCAGGCGCTGCACCAGGCCCAGGGATCCGGCCTCGGCAAAGGTCACAAGCAGGCAGTCGCGGCCGGCCAGCAGCTCGGGCAGCCGGTCCAGGCTGCCGGGGCCGGCATGGATGGCGACGGGGTTGTGATAGGTCCACACAAATCGGTCCTTCGAATGAAACAGGGGCGCCATCAATGGCGGGTGCCCTGCTGGATGCGGCGGCGCAGCCAGTGGGAGACAAGGTCGGCGGCAATCACCATCACGGTGATGACCACGATGCAGGTGGCCGTCTCCTGGTAGCGGAACAGCTTGAGGCTGCCGACCAGCTCGAAGCCCAGCCCGCCCGCGCCCACCATGCCCAGCACCGTGGCCGAGCGCAGATTGACCTCGAAGCGGTAGAGCACCACGGCGATCCAGGCCGTGATGGCCTGCGGTATCACGCCGAAGACGATGAGCTGCAGCTGCGAGGCGCCCGCGCTGCGCAGGGCCTGCAGCGGGCCGTCGTCGATCTCCTCGATGCTCTCGGCGAAGAACTTGCCCAGCATGCCCATGCCATGCAGCGCCAGGGCCAGCACGCCGGGAAACGGCCCCAGGCCCACGGCCGAGACAAAGACCAGCGCCAGGATCAGCTCGTTGATGCTGCGCACCACGTTCAGGAACTGGCGCGTGATGCGCCGCAGCCAGTGCCAGCCATGCAGGTTGCTGGCGGCGATGAAGGACAGCGGCAGCGCCAGCACCACCGACAGCAGCGTGCCCCAGATGGCGATCTGCACCGTCTCCAGCGCAGGCGCCATCAGGCGCGGCAGCATGCTCCAGTCCGGCGGCACGGAGCGCGCGACGAAATCCGCGATCTGGGGCATGCCTGCCGCCAGCTCGCCCCAGCTCATCTGCGTGCCAGCCGCGCTCCAGTGCAGCACCCAGGCAATGGCAAGTGCCGCAGCCACGCAGCCCGTCCAGCCCAGGGCGCCATCTGGGCGCGGCGCCGTCCATTGCCAACGGTCGCGCGGCTGGGGGTTCCAGGAGTTGGCGCTGGTCATCACCGTCCTCCTGCGGGCGCGGCGGCTCGCATCCAGGAAGCAGGCGGCGGTGCCTGCACCTGTACCTGCATCTGCACAACGGCCGGTTCGCCCGGGTCTGCCGATGCGCCCTGCCCCGTGGCGGGCTGCGCGTGGTAGATGGCCTGCAGCGCGGCCTCGTCCAGCGCCTGCGGCGATCCATCAAAGACCATGCGGCCCTGGGCCAGGCCCAGCACGCGGTCGCCGAACTCCCGCGCGTAGTCCACCTGGTGCAGGTTGCAGACCACGGCGATGCCCAGCTCGCGCGTGGCATCGCGCAGGTACTGCAGCACGCTGCGCGCGGTCTTGGGGTCCAGGCTGGCCACGGGCTCGTCGGCCAGGATGACCTGGGGCTGCTGGGCCAGCGCGCGGGCAATTCCCACGCGCTGCATCTGGCCGCCCGACAGCGCCTCGGTACGCTCCAGCGCCTTGTGGGCCAGGCCCACGCGCTCCAGGCACTGGTCGGCCAGGCGGATATCGCTGTCGCGGAACAGCTGCAGCACGGAGGCCAGGGTGCCGGTCTGGCCCAGGCGCCCGGTCAGCACGTTCTTGCGCACCGACAGGCGCGGCACCAGGTTGTGGTGCTGGAAGACCATGGCCACATGGCGCGACAGCGCGCGGCGGCTGTGTGCACGGCCGCGCTGCATCAGGTCCATGCCACCGACTTCCAGCGTGCCACCGTCCGCCTGGGCCAGGCCGTTCATGCAGCGCAGCAGCGTGGACTTGCCGGCCCCCGACAGGCCCAGCATGACGACGAACTCGCCGGGCTGCACATCAAGATCGATCCCCTGCAGCACGGCGTTGCTGCCATAGCTCTTGCGCAATTGGCGGATGCGGATCATTTCATGCTCCCCAGGTCCAGCTTCAGGGCCTTGGCCGTCTGGCGGACCACGTCGTAGGCCTTGTCGTCCGTGGCCGCAAAGCCGTCGAGCACGCCCTGGTCACCCCAGGGCAGGTCCTTGACCTCGGCCAGGGCCGCAGCCACCTTCTGCTTGGTGCCGGCATCCAGGCTCTTGCGCCAGGTCATGGGCGATTCGGGGATGGGCTGGGAGCGCCAGACGATCTGGAAGTCCTCGCGCTTGACCAGGCCCTTGCTCACGGCGGAGTCGAAGATGCGGTCGGCCACGGCGGCCGCATCCACCTTGCCATTGGCCACGGCCATGATGCTGGCGTCGTGCGAGCCCGAGAAGATCACGCGCGAAAAGCCCTTGTCCGCATCGAAGCCCTCGGCCATCAACCCGGCCTTGGGAAACAGGTGGCCCGAGGCCGAGGTCGGATCGACAAAGGCAAAGCTGCGGCCCTTGAGTTCGGCCACGCTGGCCGGGCCCCTGTCCTTGCGGGAGATGACCATGCTGTGGTACGCGCTCTTGCCCGTCTTCTTGGTCACGGCCACGGCAAAGGCCTCGGCGCCCGCCACCTGGCTGGCCAGCACATAGGAGAACGGGCCGAGGAAGGCGATATCGATCTTGCTGGAGCGCAGCGCCTCGATCACGCCGTTGTAGTCGTTGGCCACGAAGGGCCGCACCTTCATGCCGGTCCTGGCGGCCAGCTGGTCCATGACCTGCTGGCTGGCACGGATCATGGCCTGCGCATCTTCCGAGGGGATCAGCCCCACGCGCAGCTCGGCAGGCTGGGCAAAGGCCGGGGCGGCAGCGGCCAGGGCCAGCAGGGCGCCGGCGCGGCGCAGCCAGGTCTTGCGGTTCATCTTCATGGGAGCGTTCCTTTGCATCAGAAGCGGGAGGGGATGGCTGAATGCTAGGAACGACATATTTCTGCCATGTGAAAGTTTCAGAATCGGTTTTGACAGCATCCATAGAAAAAACCTTGAGATACCGACTTCCGTGAGCAACGTCCGCTACCGTGCCTTCGTCGCCGTCGCCCACCACGGCAGCCTCAGCGCCGCCGCGCGGGCGCTGGGCGTGAGCCAGCCCACCATCTCCACGCAGATCGCCACGCTGGAGCGCCAGAGCCAGATCGAGCTGTTCCACCGCCGCGGCTACCGCATGACGCTCACGGGCGCGGGCACCAGGCTGCTGTCCATGGCGCAGAAAATCATGGCGCTGGAGGCCGAGGCCGAGTTCTTCCTGCGCGACTCGGGGCAGTTGCACCAGGGCGAGCTCAAGATCGGCGCCGTGGGGCCCTTCCATGTGATCGAGATGGTGGCCGCCTACCGCGCGCGGCACCCGGGCATGCAGCTGTCCATCCGCATGGGCAACTCGCAGCAGGTGCTGGCCGACCTGGAGCGCTATGCCACCGACGTGGCCGTGCTCGCCGGCCTCCATGAGCGCCCCGAGCTGCTGGCCCGCGAATACGCGCGCCACGCCATCATCCTGTTCGCCCATGTGGCCCATCCCTTCGCGCGGCGCAGCGAGATTGCGCTGGCCGAACTGCAGGGCCAACCCCTGCTGCTGCGCGAACACGGCTCCACCACGCGCACCGCGCTGGAGAGCGTGCTGCAGGCGGCCGGCGTGCAGCCACGCACCGAACTGGAGATCGGCAGCCGCGAAGCCATCCGCGAGGCCGTGGCACGCGGCCTGGGGCTGGGCGCCGTGTCCGAGGCCGAATTCATCCCCGACCCGCGCTTTCGCCCCCTGCGCATTGCGGGCGACCCGGCCAGCACCACGACCTACGTGTATTGCATGCGCGAGCGGGGGGATAGTTTGCTGGTGCGCTCGTTCATGGAAACCGCACAGTGATCAGGCGGGTGGGCGGCCAGGGCAGCGGGTGCCGCAGACGCTGCGCAGCTCGCCGCTCGCCGCTCGCCGCTCGCCGCCCGCCGCCCGCCGTCAGTCCAGGGCCGGCGCATCGATGACCGGGTTGCGGAGAAGGCCGATGCGCTCCACCTCCACCTCGCAGACATCGCCGGCCTTCATCCAGACCTGGGGGCTGCGCGCCAGCCCGACGCCCGAGGGCGTGCCCGTGATGATGATGTCGCCAGGCTGCAGCGCCATGCCCTGCGAGCAGGCCGCAACCAGGGTGGCCACATCGAAGATCATGTCGCGCGTATTCGCGTCCTGCATCACCTGGCCGTTGAGCCGACACTGGATGCGCAGGCCGGCCGCGCCTGGCGGCAGCTCGTCGGAGGTGACGAACTCGGGGCCGAAACTGCCGCTGCGGTCGAAGTTCTTACCCCACAGCCACTGGGCGGAGCGGACCTGGTAGTCGCGCACCGAGCCATCGTTGAACAGCGAGTAGCCGGCCACATGCTCCAGCGCGCAGGCCTTGTCGATATAGCGCCCGGCCTTGCCGATCACCGCCACCAGCTCGGCCTCGTAGTCGAACTGGGTGGACACAGGCGGGCGCTCCAGCGCCTGCCCGTGCGCCACCCACGAGGAGGCATAACGCTGGAAGATGACGGGATGCCGCGGCAGATCGAAATGGCTCTCGGCGGCATGGTCCACGTAGTTGAGCCCGATGGCGAAGGCCTTGGAAGGGTTGAGCACGGGCGGCAGGATCTGCAGCCCCTGCAGGGGCAGGCGCTCGCTGGCCGCGGCGGCCGCCTGTTGCGCGGCCCGCAGGCCGTGAGGCCCTTGCGCGAGCAATTCGTCCAGTGTCGCGGGCAGGCCCAGGGCCGTGATGTCCACCAGCTCCTGGCCGGACCGCACGCCCAGGGCCGGCCGGCCCTGGGCATTCCTGAAGGCAATGATTCGCATGGAAATACTCCGTTGATAGCGTCAAGCGCAAGGCTCGTGGTTGGTGATGAAATCCGCGGGAAGCGCCGGCCCCCAGACATACAGCGCATCGTCGGGTGGGTGGTCGGCGGCCGGCCACAGGCTGCCCGCCGGCACGAAATCGATATCGAACGAGTATTCGGCATAGCTGCCCCAGGGGTCGCGCACGTAGTGGAAGTAGTTGGAGCCCAGCACATGGCGCCCCAGGCCCCAGCCCTTGTCGTAGCCGGCCCCGCGCATCTGCTCGGCGCCGCAGCCGACCTCGTCGATGCTGGCCACGTCCCAACTGCTGTGGTGCAGGCCTGGCGCATGCGACCGGGCAAAGGCCACGAGATGGTGGTCGCTGCCATGGACCCCATGCAGGAAGGCGATGCCATCGCCAGAGCGGTCCGACAGCCTCAGGCCCAGCACCTGCTCGCAGAAGCGGACCATGCGCGAGACGTCGGGCGTGAAGAACAGCACATGGGACAGATGCCGGGGCCTGACCTGCGCCACCCGGCTGCGCGCGGGCGCCGCGCCGCGGCCCGGCTGCGGTGGCACGGCGGGCGCTGGCCGGCACTTGGCGGCGGGCGACACCTTGGGGGCGATCACCAGCTGGACCAGCACGCCATCGGGATTGCGCAGCCACAGCCCCTCGCCGTCCGACAGCGCATGCGGGGCTGCCGCGATGCCCTGTGCGGCGACGCGCTCGCGCATGGCCTGGGCATCGCCGCCGAAGATGCCAAAGCGCACATATTCCAGTTTCTTGGCCCGGCCTGAGGCGTATACGCTCGCCCAGCAGTGATGCGAACCGAAGGTGTGCAAATCCAGCCGGCCATCGGCCGGCCGCACGTCCAGGCCGAAGTGCCGGTAGAAATGCAATGCCTCGCCCAGATCGGGCACGGAGAAGACGAAGCGGTCCACCGAATGCACGGCGGCCGAAGGCGGTGTGAGGGTCATGGCTGCTGCGCGCCTGGCGCCGTGGGTCATTCGGGGTGGATGCCGATGTCGTGCATCACCTTGGTGAAGGTCTGGATCTGCCGGGCCAGCTCGCGCTGGTGTTCGGCCGGCGAGCTGCCGATGGGCTCGAAGCCCTTGTCGCTGAGGCTGCTGGCCACGCCCGGATCGCGCAGCGCATCACGCAGCAGCGCATTGATCCTGTCCACCACCGCCTTGGGCGTGCCGGCCGGTGCATAGGCGGCGAACCAGGGGCGCATGTTCAGCACCGGATCGGTGTAGCCCAGCTCCTTGAAGGTGGGCACCGTGGGCATCAGGGCCAGGCGCCTGTCGCCATTGACCGCATAGGCCTTCATCGCACCCTTGTCGGTCTGGGCCTTGGCCACGAGCACGCTGGCCATGGCGAACGACAGGTTGCCGCCCAGCAAATCCTGCACCACGGGCGATTCGCCCTTGTAGGGAACGGTGACCACGGCGAATCGGTCGATACGCCCCAGGCTGGCAATGGCGATGTGCGAATAGGTGCCGTTGCCCCAGGTTCCGAAGGAGACACCGCCCTTGTCGGCCCGCGCATAGGCGACGAATTGCGCGAGGCTGTCTGGCGGCACGGCCGCTTTGCCCACCAGGATGGCCGCTGCCGAGGCGATCATGCCCACGGGCTGGAAGTCGCGCACGGGGTCATAGGGCAGCGACTTGAACAGGCCCAGGTTGTTCACATGGGACTCCATGTTGGTGATCAGCACCGAATAGCCATCGGGGGCCGAACCCTTGACGTTCTCGGCAGCAAGAATGCCCGACGCGCCGGGCCGGTTGTCAACAATGACCTGCGCACGGCTCTGGCGCGTGATTTCAGCGCCCAGCACGCGCGCCACATAGTCCAGCGCGCCGCCCGCGGCAAAGGGCACGACAAAGCGTATGGGCCGGGACGGATATGGCACATGGGACTGCGCCTGGACCGGCGCTGCCGCGCACAGCAGCGCACCCGCGGCCAGCAGGGCGCGGCGAAGCGGTTTCCGGTGGAAATCGGGGTTCATCTCTGTCTCCTTTGTTGTCATGGCTTGCGCGGAAAGGAATGCAAGGCCCGATCGGGTGGAAGCCGTGGCGCCTTGACGCCCAGGCAATCCGCGAAGGCCTGGCAGATGCTGTCGTTGGCTCTTCGCGCCGCTTGCGAGACCTGGAAAAAGCCCAGGAAGGGATGGAACATGTCGCCAAAGCACAGCCGTTGCACGGGCACGCCGGCCTCGGCCAGGCGGCTGGCGTAGGCGTTGCCTTCTCCGAACAGGGGGTCATGCCCGGCCAGCGCGATGACGGCGGGCGGCAGCCCGGCAAGACTGCCCGCCCGCAGCGGAGACGGCGGAAACGCCCCGGCCTCGGCCATGCGCGCGCCCATGTAAAGGCGGGTGATGTCGCGAAGGTCGGCCGGCGCCAGCATGGGGTGGTCGCTGCGGCGCGCCTGCAGTGCCTCGGTATCGCGGGCCAGGTCCACACCGGGCACCACCAGCAGTTGCGCGGCCAGCGCCCGTCCGCGGCGCTGCAGCACGATGGCCGTCGAGGCGGCCAGGTTGCCCCCCGCGCTTTCTCCGGCCACGGCCACGCGGGCCGGATCGCCGCCCAATTCCATGACCTGGTCCATGGCCCACAGCGTGGCGGCGATGGCATCGTCGTGCGCGGCGGGAAACGGATGCTCGGGCGCCAGCCGGTAGCCCACCGAGACGATGACCGCCCCCACGTCGCGGCACAGCTTGCGCGCAATCTCATCCATGCATTCGATGCCGCCCAGCACGAAGCCGCCGCCATGGAAGAACACCACGGTGGGCCGGGGCGCCGCATCGGCCTCGGGGCGGTAGATGCGCACCGGCACGGTGGTGCCGGCATGCCGTGCCAGCCGGTCATGCGTGCAGGCCACGGGCACGGGCTGCGCCGCTTGGCGCATCGCCATGACGGCCACGCGCAGGCGCTCGCGCGCCTGCGACGGCGTGCCCGAAAACGGCGGCACGGCGCCGCGCTGGCGCGACGCATCGACGATGGCGGCCAGCGAGGGGTCCAGGGGCGTGTCCATGCCGGCCTTCTTAGAGCGTGTTATGCAGTCCCAGCACATGGGCTTGCGACGCGAACGCGCGCTGGCGCAGCGTATCCAGATCGACATGGAGCATGCGGCCATGGCGCTTGACTGCCCTGCCCGCGACGAAGACGCTGTCCACATTGCCCGGGTGGGCGGCCAGCACCACCGCGCCCACGGCGTCGCAGACGGGCGCCAGGTTGATGTCGTCGGTGCGGATCATGATGACATCGGCCTGCTTTCCCGGCGTCAGCGAGCCGACCTTGTGCGACAGGCCCGTGGCATGCGCACCGGCCACCGTGGCGAACTCCAGCACATCGCGCAGCGAAAGAGTAGGCGGCGCGCGCTCCACGCGGCAATGCCCACCGCCCATCCAGGACCGGTAGTAGGCGAAGGCATGGCGCATCTGCGTGAACATGTCGCCCGAGCATTTGGTCTCGGTATCGCCGCTGAGGCTGGGCCGGATGCCCACGGCCAGCATGCGGTCGAACGGTATGTCGCCTATGCCCTGGGCGTTCATCTCGCAGTGCACGCCCAGCGAGGCGCTGACACCGGCATCGGCCATCATCGCCATCTCGTCCGCACCGCTGAAGCAGCAATGCACAAAGGTCAGGTCATCGCCCAGCGCGCCGGCCTCGTGCATTTGCGCAATCGCCCGCACCTGCGCATTGCGCGCATAGGCGCCCATGTGGATGGTCGAGCGCAGCCCCAGTTCGCGCGCCAGCCGCAAATCTTGCAGCCAGACCTCGCGCCGCGCCATCTCGGGGCCGCGCCCGGCCATGGCCAGCGTCAGCAACTGGTCGTCGCTGGAGAAATGGTGGGCGCGCAGCCGCCTGATGTCCTGCGGATGTCCGCGCTGGCTGTCGAACATCCAGGACGCGCCATCCACCAGCGGCCAGCCATGGGCGAACACGCCACGAATGCCTGCCTCGCGCAGACCCAGGATGGCGGCGTCGGCATGCTCGGGCGAGTTCTGCACATGCGACCAGTCGAGCATGGTCGTGATCCCGCCATCCAGTGCCGACACAGCGCCCAGCAGCGTGCCCACATGCACGTCCTCGGGGCGGTAGCCGGCCCCCCTGGCGCCCAGCATCTCGGCGAAATAAATCTGCGGATCGATGTCCGCGTAGCAGTGGCGCACACAGCTTTGCCAGGTATGGCGGTGCGTGTCCACGAAGCCCGGCAGCACGATGGTGTTGCGCGCATCGATGCGCCGGGCATGCGGCGCATCGATGCGCGGGGCCACGGCCGCGATGCGCTCGCCCTCGATCAGCACATCGCCGCTGCGCAGCTCGCCAATGCCCGGGTCCATGCTGATGATCCAGCCGCCGCTCAACAGCAGGCATCCCTCGCTCATGCCGCCACCTTCAGCCAGCGTGCCAGCTGCGCCTGTACTTCGCCGGGCCGGGCCAGGCCATCACTGGCCCAGGCCACGTAGGCGTCGGGCCGCACCAGCAGGGCCTTGACCTGGTCCATGGCCGCCGGCGCGTGGGCGGCGCGGGCCTGCAACACCGTGACGGGCAGCCCTTGCACATCGAGATCCGCGAACTGCCGGCCCGTGCCGTCCAGGTCGAGCAACAAAAAGTGCCGCCCGCGCAGCAGTTGCGTGACGCTGGCCGGGCGCCCGTCCAGCAGCAGCAGATCGATATCGGGCATGCGGTGGCCGGCCAGCGCATGGCCGCCCGGCTCGCTGGGGTATGGCGCCTCCAGGCCGCACAACTCCAGCACCAGCTTGCGCTGCACCTCGGGCAGGGGAATGATGTGCCGGGCCATGCGCCGTTTGAGCGCCACCGCCTCCGGCCCAAAGCTGAACTGCAGCGCGCACTGCGCCTTCACGCTCTCCAGCAGCGCGTGCATCACCGGCAGCCGCTCGCTCTCATAGGTGTCGAGGACGGCCTCGCCGGCCAGGCCCCGGACCACGAGGGCGAGCTTCCAGCCGAGGTTGAAGGCGTCTTGCAGGCAGAAATTCATGCCCACACCGCTGGATGGATAGTGGATGCGCGCGGACTCGCCGACCAGCAACACCCGCCCCTTCCGCAGTTGCGGCACGGCCCGCATCTGGTCGTCGAAGCGCGAAGCCCAGCGCAAGCCCTGGATGCCGTAGTCAGTGCCGTGCACGTCGCGTATGCACTGCAGCGCCTCCTGCAGCGTGACGGGCTCGTCCTTGGACGCATGCATGCGCTCGCGGTGCACGATGTTGAACCGCGTAATGCCCTCGCCAAACGCATAGCCCCGCACCCAGCCCAGCTCATTGTCCGCATTGAGCCGTCCGCCAGGCCAAGGCGCTGTCAGTTGCGCATCGATCACAATACCCCGGAACGTGCCCGGCCGGCCCTCGAATGCAATCCCCGCCTGGGTACGCACCACGCTGCGCCCCCCATCGGCCCCGACCAGATACTTCGCATTCAGCGTGGTGACGGTGCCCTGCGCTTGCTGCGGGTCTTGCACGTCCACCTCCACACCGTCGGCATGCTGGCGCAGCGCCGTCACCTCCGCACCCCGGCGGATCTGCGTCCCGCACTCCTGCGCCCACTCCCAAAGAAGATCCTCGGTCATGTTCTGGGGCAGGCCCAGCGTGAAGCCGAAGCGCGTGTGCAGATGGCGCCATTCGATGGGATGAAAACCCGCCCAGATGTGCGATGGCCGGAACGGATAGTCCACGATCTCACGGGTCCTGCGGATGAATCGATCGGCGATCCCCCGCGCATCGAACAACTCCAGCACCCGGGGCAGCAAGGTGCCCGCACGTGACTGCACGCCCTGTGTGCGCCGCTCCAGTACCAGCGTGCGCGCGCCCGCCCCGGCCAGTTCGGCCGCCATGGTCAGCCCCGAGGGGCCCGCTCCCACCACAATCACATCCCACTGCATTGCATTGCCCCATTCACATCGAAAAACCCGCGACGCATGCCTAGAAGGCGTGCGTCACGCCCACTTCCAGCGCCAGTTGGCGTCGCCCCGAGGCCGGTTCCTGATTGCGCATCACGGCCTTTTGCCCTTCCCCGGCCTGCTGCGCCACGCCCAGCACATACAGGCTGGTGCGCCGCGACAGCGCGTAGTCGGCATGGGCATGCGCCTGGCTCCAGCGGTAGGAGGCCAGCCGCGTGAACGCATAGCCGCCGCCCACGCGCAGCGCCGGCGTCACATGCTTGTAGAAGCCCAGGTCCAGGGTCTGCGCCCGCTCACGCTGGCCCAGGGCCGACAGGCGCGTGTAGCTGTAGTTGCCCATCCAGCGCCAGCCATCGCGGGTGTAGGCCAGGCCCGCCGTGCCGGTCTCCTGGTCCTGGGAGATCGCCGTGGCCGGCGCCTGGCTGAAGTCCCGGCCGTACAGCCTGGGCACGCCCAGCCTCAGCCCGGGCGCATAAGGAATGCCCTTGACCGACTCCCATATGGCCACCGCCTGCAAGGGGCCGCTGGTGTAGCCCAGTTGCGCGCCCACCGCCCGCCCCGTGTGGGTGGACGCATCGCGCTCCGCCGCGCCGTACATCGCGCCAAACTGCCAGGCGCCACGCACCGGTGACTTGTACTTGAGCGTGTTGTTCAGGGCCGTACCCACCGTGCGGTCCAGATTGCCCGGATGGGTGGCCAGCAGCGAGGTGAACCGCTCCGAGGTGAAGGGCACGGCGTCGGCCAGCAGGTCGTACATCGACCCCATCGTGAAGCTTCCCCAGGCCGGCGAGCTCAGGCCCACATAGCTCTCCAGCGGCGCCATGGTCCCGGTATCGGTGAATGCGTACTGGCTCCAGCGGAAGATGGCCGACAAACCGCCCCCCAGCGACTCGCGCCCCGACAGCGCGATCGAAGGCGCCGCATGGGTGCCCGTCTGCTGCAGCTTGCCGCCACCGCCCGAGTCCCGGGTGTAGAGCACGCCAGCCCCCAGCAGGCCCGACAGGGTCAGGCTCGATGTCGGGGGCTGCTCCTGGGCCTGGGCCGCCACCGGCAACCCCGCGCCGGCGCCGCACAGGCCCGCCACCAGGCACAGGCCGCTGCCGCGGACAGCAGAGGAAGGGCGGCATGGTCCATCGCCCGATGCGCGTCGTGAAGGCAATCCGAACATGTTTGTCTCCGAAATGGATGCGCTCTGCATGGGAGCGTTGGTGGTTTTGCGAGTCCGAAGCGGATGATCGATTCCGGAGAGACATACGTAAAATTTATTGTTCAAATTCAATCCATTTGCACAGCAAATACGGAGACGCGCCATGCGCTTTCACAAGCTCGATCTGAACCTGCTGGTCGTCCTTGACGCGCTGCTGGCCACGCGCAGCGTGAGCAAGTCCGCCGAGCGGCTTTTCCTGAGCCAGCCCGCGACCAGCCTGGCACTGGGGCGGCTGCGCGACTACTTCAAGGACGAGTTGCTGGTTTCCGTGGGCAAGACCCTGGTGCCCACGCCGCTGGCCAACGAGCTGGCCAAGCCCGTGCGCGATGTGCTGCTGCAGATCCAGACGATCGCGCATGCCCGGCCCTCCTTCGATCCGACCACCTCGCAGCGGCGCTTCACCATAGAGTCCTCCGACTACGTGATCAGCGTGCTGCTGACGCAGGTGGTGCGAAGGGCTGCCACGCTGGCGCCGCTGATGCAGTTCGACCTGCGCGCCATCAGCCCGCAGACGCCAGAACATCTGGACAGCGGCGAGGCCGAGCTGCTGATCGCCCCCGAATTCGCCAAAGTGGCGGCCCACCCCTTCGAGCCTTTGTTCGAAGACGGCTTCTCCTGCCTCGTCTGCGCGGACAGCCCGCTACTCGCCAGCCCGCTGACGCCGGCACGGTATTTCGATGCGGCCCACATCGGCGTGGAATGGGGCGGCGGCAGGCGCATCACGTTCGACACGCGGCTGATGTCCACCGGCAAGCGCAGCCGCCGCCAGGAAGTGATCGCACCCAACTTCACCCTGCTGCCGGAACTGCTCGTGGGCACGCAGCGCATTGCCACACTGCCCACGCGCCTGGCGCAGCACATGGCGCGGCACTTTGCGCTGCAGGTGCTGGAGTGCCCGGTGGAGATTCCCCGGTTCACGGAACTGTTGCAATGGCACAAGCACCAGGAGCGCGATCCGGCCATCGCCTGGCTGCGTTCCCTGATCCGCGATGTCGGCGCCAGCCTGGACCGGCTCACCCCGGACTTGGGACATTGAGCCGGTGCGGGCTGTGGCATGGCGTGCTTGCGCTCGCCACTGGCAGCCGCCCTGCACGCTCTGAAGGGCCGTTTCAGAAGAGGCTGCGCTGCGGCAGCAAAAGCGACGGGTGGTAGAGACTGCAGTCCAACCGCAGCGGCTCGCGGTTGAAACCGTGGCGGCGGCAGGCCAGGGCAAAGCGCTGGCGCAGCAGCTCGGCCCAGTGGCCGGTACCTTTCATGCGCTGGCCGAACTCGGCGTTGTAGACGCGGCCGGCCTCGCGCTGCTCGCCCTGGATGCCGTGCAGGTCGCGCACGCGCTCCATCACGCGGCGGGCGCGATCGGGGTAGTGCACCTGCAGCCATTGCTCGAACAGCGGGGCCACTTCCCAGGGAAGGCGCAGCACGGCGTAGAAGGCGTGGCGCGCGCCTGCATCGGCGGCCGCCTCCAGCACCTTCTCCAGGTCTTCGTTGATGAAGGGAATCTGCGGAGCCAGGCTCACGCCCACGGGCACGCCCGCGTCGGTCAGCGCACGGATGCTGCGCAGGCGGCGGTGCGGTGCGGCGGCGCGCGGCTCCAGGTGGCGGGCCAGGTCGGCATCCAGCGTGGTCAGCGTGATGTGCACCGAGGCCAGGCCCTGGCGCGCCAGCGGGGCCAGCAGGTCCAGGTCGCGCTCCACCCCGCTGCCCTTGGTGACGATGGAAAACGGGTGGCGCGCCTCGGCCAGCACTTCGATGAGGCGGCGCGTCAGCCCCAGCTCGCGCTCCACGGGCTGGTAGCAGTCGGTGACCGAGCCCAGCATCACGGGCGCGGCCACATGGCTGGCGCGCGACAGCTCGGCGCGCAGCAGCTCGGGCAGGTTCTGCTTGGCGATGAGCCGGGTCTCGAAGTCCAGCCCCGGCGACCAGCCCAGGTAGCTGTGCGTGGGCCGGGCATAGCAATAGATGCAGCCATGCTCGCAGCCACGGTAGGGGTTGAGCCCCATGTGAAACGGCAGGTCGGGCGATTGGTGGCGGCTCAGCGCCGAGCGGGCCTGCTCCCAGCGCAGCTCGGTGCGCACAGGGGCGGCCTCTTCGCCTTCTGCAGGCGCCTCAAGACTGCCCCAGCCGTCGTCAAAGGCCTCGCGCGGGTCGGTGGTGAAGCGGTGGGCCAGCTGGCTGGCGGCGCCACGGCCCTTGATGGCGTTCAGGGGAACCTGGACCGTATGGCGGGGCGTGGAAGGACTGAGAGACATGGAAATAACTGTATATAAATACAGCTATCTCAACAAGCGCTCCCGGCATGCCTGCCGTTGCGAAGTGGGTTTTTCTGGATTGGCAAGTACCCGCGCCAATCCGCACCGCACCGTGCGGGTTCGCTTGGCAGAACCCGCACGGGCCTGCACAATGGGCCCATCGCACCAACTTGGTGCTTTTCTCTTTTCTGAAGATGCCTTGGCCCGGACAACCGCGTTGCCCGGGCTTTTGTCCGTTTGGGCGCCGCTGCCTTTCACTGCAGCCCCGGCGCAAGCACACAAGGGAGCCAACACCATGGAGCGCAAGCCCCACATCATTCTTTCGTCCCTGGACATGGAGCGCATCGAGGCCCTGCTGGACAAGCAGCCCGCCTTCCCCGGCCGCGAGGCGCTCGAGGCCGAGCTGGACCGCGCCGACGTGCTCGAACCCAAGGAAATGCCGCCCAACGTGGTGACCATGAACTCCACCGTGCGCTTCACGCTGCTGGAGTCGGGCAAGACCAATACGCTGACCCTGGTCTATCCCAAGGAGATGGATGGCAGCTCCGACAAGGTGTCGGTCTTCGCGCCCGTGGGCATTGCCCTGCTGGGCCTGAGCGTGGGTGACCAGTCGCGCATGGCCGGCCCCTCGGGCCAGGTCACCGTGCGCGTGGATGCCATCGAGTTCCAGCCGGAAAGCGCAGGCGAGCTGCACCGTTGAAGACCGACAGGCTTGACGCGAAAAAGGCAGCCAACCGGCTGCCTTTTTTGTTTGCGGAGTGACGCGCCGCGCCTCAGCGCAGGCCCGCCACGAACGCCGCGATCAGGCCAGTGCCCACCAGGCCCGCCTGCCAGCGCAGCGCCATGTGCCAGCTGGGAACGTGGCGCTCCACGCGCTCGTACAGCAGATGGCCGGCCGCAATCGACAGCGCAAAGGCCGTGCACATGCCCAGCAGGGCAGCGGCAATGGACTGCGGCCAGAAATGGCTTTCCACGGCATTGACCAGCAGGCAGACCGAGAAGTGCACGAGAAACACCGAGTACGAAATCTTGCCCAGCCGGCGCAGCGGCGCCCAGCCTTGCGCCTGGGCGAACGCGGGGCTGCGCATGGCCACGACCAGGGCCAGCGCCGTGGCACCGGCCAGGGCGATGCGGTCGCGCCACTCCACTGCCAGTGCCGCCACGACCAGGGCCGCGATCAGCAGGGACCAGCTCCAGGCCGTCGAGGACCTGTCCGCATGCGCGGCCCAATAGGCCAGCATGCCCAGGCCGTAGGCGCCAAAGAAGTACGGCGCCCACACATCCCATTGCGCATCCAGATTGAAGCCCAGCAGCGAAGCGGTCACGCCGATCACCACCAGCGCCTGCGCCACGCTCAGCGCCCAGGGCCAGCAGCGTGACAGGGCGTCGCCGCCAAAGCGGCGGCGCAGCAAGGCACCGCCCCAGCGCGTGCCGGCCAGCAGCAGCGCCGTCAGCGCGAACAGCTGGAAGTCGATAGACACATACCAGACGCCCGCGGACAGCGATTCCTCGCCCACGATGTTCTGCAGCAGCAGCGCATGCGCCACCAGCTGCCAGAGATCGGGCTCGCCGGAGACGGAGGCATGATCGAACCAGGGCCGCACGGCCGCCGAGACCACGATGGCCACGACCAGGGCCACCGCATAGGGCACGACCAGGCGCACGAAGCGGCGGCCGATGCGCGACCACGGATCGCTGTGCTGCCCGTGGCCTTGGGGCGCCATGCTGGCCGCAGCCAGATAGCCGCCCAGCACCAGGAAGATCTGCACGGCCATGCGCGCATATTCGTAGAGCCAGTCGATGAGGCCCGGCGCGGCCGGGTGGGCGATATCGGACATGGGGCCGTAGAAGGCCAGGTGGTGCCAGATGATGGCGGCACAGGCCAGGCCCTTGGTGCAGTCGATCAGCGCACTGCGGCTAGCGTGGGACATGGGGCAATCTGTAGTCGGTATGGGAGCGGGAAGGCGCAGGGCCCGGGCCGCTTGGCCGCAAGCCCGCAAAGGCGCCATTGTGCGCCTTTTGGGCGCGACTTGCAGAAAGCTGACACATCGCTTCCCAAGCCGCCTGGAGCGTGCCGCGCACGCGCAGGCACAATGCATGCCATGACGCAATCCAAACCTCTTCCGGCGTTGAACCGGCAGTTCGTCTCGCACTTCGGCGAGATGGGCAGCCGCTGGGGCATCAACCGCACGGTAGGCCAGATCTACGCACTGCTGTTTCTTTCGCCCGAGCCGCTCAATGCCGACCAGATCGCCGAGACGCTGGAGTTCTCGCGCTCCAACGTGAGCATGGGGCTCAAGGAATTGCAGGCCTGGCGCCTGGTGCAGTTGCGCCACCAGCCCGGCGACCGGCGCGAGTATTTCGAGGCGCCGCAGGATGTCTGGGAAATCTTCCGACGCCTGGCCGAGGAACGCCGCCGCCGCGAGATCGAGCCCACCCAGTCCATGCTGCGCGCCGCCATGCTGGAGGAAGTCACCACCGAAGAGGAGCGCTACGCCCAGCAGCGCATGCGCGACATGTACGAGCTGATCGACCGGCTCATGAACTGGTTCGACGACGTGCAGCGCCTGTCGCCCGAGACCGCCATGCAGCTCATGGGCATGGGCACGGCCGTGACGCGGCTGCTGGATCTGAAGGACCGCATCACGGGCGGCAAGGGCCGCTCCAAGGCGGACGATTCCGACGATTGAACACGGCAACGCTGCGTACAAAAAATGAGCTCCCCCGGGAGCTCATCGTGTTTGCAGCAATGCTTCATCAGCGGCAAGAGCGCGCAAAAACTGGCGCGCATCAAAAACAAGGGACACCGAGGAAGGGCCTACGCCGGCCGCGGCGCCCCGCACCGCGGGTGTCGTCCCCCTCCCGCGTAGCGAGAGAGGGCGCCGTGCACACGGGGGAAGGCGCGAAGCGCCTCAGGGGGAGCTTTATTTCTCGCGTGCGACGAGTTCGCGGCGCGTGGCCTCGTCATCCATCAGTTCGTACCACATCGCGTTGAGCACCGCGAAGGCGGCCGCCAGCGGCAGGCCGAGCAACCAGGCGAAGTACCACATGGTGTTGTGTCCTTTCTTGACGTTTCCCGTCGTTTCTTGAGTCGGTGGATCAGTACGAGTGGCCGCGGCCCTCGATGATGGCCATGGGATCGACCTTGCCGCGCAGCACGCTGTAGACCCAGCTGGTGTAGGCCACGATGAGGGGCACGAAAATCACCGCGCATACCAGCATGATGAACAGCGTCACATGGCTGGACGAGGAGTCCCAGACCGTGAGGCTGTGCTGCGGGTTCAGCGACGAGGGCAGGATGAACGGGAACATGGACGCCCCCACGCTGGCGATGATGCCCGCAATGCCCAGGCCGCTGGACAGCAGGGCCAGCCACTCGCGGCGCAGCCACAGGCCCAGCGCCGCCAGCACCGGCATCAGCAGGCCGATGGCCGGCACCGCCCAGAGCACGGGCTTGGCCTGGTAGTTGGCGAACCAGGCGCCGGCCTGCAGCGCAGCCGTCTTGAACAGCGGGTTGGACGGGCCAGTGGTATTCACCTCGCTGGTGATGCGGTAGCCGTTGAGCGCGGCCAGCCACACGCCGGCCGCCGCGAACAGCACCGTGGTGGCGATCGCCGCCCCCATGCCCAGCCGGCGCGCGCGCAGGGCCACATCGCCCTCGGTCTTGAACACCAGCCAGGACGCGCCATGCATGAGCAGCATGGACAGCGACACCAGGCCTGCGAGCAGCGCAAACGGGTTGAGCAGGCCGAAGAACGTGCCCTCGTAGTAGATGCGCATGTCGGGCGCCAGGCGGAAGGGCACGCCCTGCAGCACATTGCCCAGTGCCACGCCGAAGATCAGCGCAGGCACCACGCCGGCCATGCACAGCACGGCATCCCAGCGCGCGCGCCAGGCCGGCTCCTCCCGCTTGCTGCGGAACTTGAAGGCCACGGGCCGCAGGATCAGCGCCACCAGCGCCGCGAACATGGCCAGGTAAAAGCCCGAGAACGAGACCGCATACAGCTGCGGCCAGGCCGCGAAGATGGCGCCGCCGCCCAGGATGAGCCAGACCTGGTTGCCCTCCCAGACCGGGCCCAGAGAGTTGATGACGACGCGGCGCTCCACGTCGGTCCTGGCCGCCAGCGGCAGCAGCGCGGCAGCACCCAGGTCAAAGCCATCGGTGACGGCAAAGGCGATAAGCAGCACGCCCAGCAGGCCCCACCACAGCAGGCGCAGGATGTCGTAGCTGATCAGTTCGTGAAGAATCATGGTGACAATCTCCCTTGGTCATTGCCCGCGGGCGAGTTTTTGCATCAGAGGGAAGTAGGTGGTCAGGTGCGGTGCGCTTTCCTCCTGCGGTCCCTTGCGGATGGCCTTCACCATGAGCTTCATCTCGATGACGAAGAGCACGGAGTAGATGGCGATGAAGCCTGCAATCGTCAGCAGCAGCGTGCCCGCGCCCAGGTTGGAGACGGCCAGCGCCGTGGGCAGCACGCCTTCGATGATCCAGGGCTGGCGGCCCACCTCGGCCACGATCCAGCCGCATTCGGCCGCGATCCAGGGCATGGGGATGGCGATCACGGCCAGCTTGAGCAACCATGGGTAGGCGTCCAGCCTGCGCCGTATCGACAGCCAGAAGAAGGCCGCCGTGAGCGCGATGAAGAACATGCCCAGCCCCACCATGATGCGGAAGGCCCAGAACAGCGGCCCCACGGCCGGCACGGTGTCCCAGGCGGCCTGGGCGATCTGCGCGTCCGTGGCCTGGCGCGGGTCGTCCACGTAGCGCTTGAGCAGCAGCGCGTAGCCCAGTTGCCCGCCCTTGTCCTCGAAGACGGCCTTGGCCTCGGCCGGCACCTGGCCCGTGGGGCCGGCGGCGCGGATGGCCTCCAGCGCGCCATAGGCCTCGATGCCGTTGCGGATGTACTGCTCGGTGCGCTGGACCAGATCGTTGATGCCGGGGATCTCGGTGGTCAGCGAGCGCGTGCCGATCAGGCCCATGACCCAGGGAATGTGCACGGCGTAGTGCGTCTCGCGCGCGGCCTTGTCGGGGAAGCCGAAGGCCGTGAATGCGGCCGGTGCAGGCTCGGTGTCCCACATGGCCTCGATGGCAGCCAGCTTCATCTTCTGGTGTTCCGAGGACAGGTAGCCGCTTTCATCGCCCAGCACCACCACCGACAGCGCGGCGGCCAGGCCGAACGAGGTGGCCACCGTCATGGAGCGGCGCGCCAGCTGGATGTGCCGGCCCTTGAGCAGATACCAGGCCGAGACGCCCAGCACGAAGATGGCCGCCGTCACGTAGCCGGCCGAGACCGTGTGCACGAACTTGGCCTGGGCCACGGGGTTGGTCAGCACGGCAAAGAAGTCGGTGACCTCCATGCGCATGGTCTGCGGGTTGAACGCCGCGCCCACGGGGTTCTGCATCCAGCCGTTGGCGATCAGGATCCACAGCGCCGAGAAGTTCGAGCCCAGGGCCACGCACCAGGTGGTCACCAGGTGGCCGACCTTGCTCAGGCGGTCCCAGCCGAAGAAGAACAGGCCCACGAAGGTGGCTTCCAGGAAGAAGGCCATCAGCCCCTCGATGGCCAGCGGCGCGCCGAAGATGTCGCCCACGTAGTGGCTGTAGTAGCTCCAGTTCATGCCGAACTGGAACTCCATCACGATGCCCGTGGCCACGCCCATGGCGAAGTTGATGCCGAACAAAGTGCCCCAGAACTTCGTCATGTCGCGCCAGATAGTGCGGCCCGTCATCACGTAGACCGTCTCCATGATGGCGATGATCACGGCCAGGCCGATGGTCAGCGGCACGAACAGGAAGTGGTAGAGCGCCGTTACCGCGAACTGCAGCCGCGATAGATCGACGATGTCGAGGTCCATGGTGAGATCCTTTCTCTCGGGGGTACTTGGTGAAATCCTTGATCAGCCGTCCTGCCGCAGGCGCGCCAGGGCCGCCTCGAACGGCGGTGTGCCGCGCCGCGCCTCCGACACCACGCGGCCCTGCTCCACCCACAGCAGCCGGTCGGCCAGGTGCGCCTCCCGCAGCTTGTGGGTGGCCAGCACCAGGGTGCGGCCCCGGGCCGCACTGTCCAGCCGCACCAGCAGGTCGGCGGCCGTGCGTGCATCCAGGCCCTCGGTCACTTCGTCCAGCAGCCAGCAGCGCGCGGGGCTCAGCAGCAGCCGCGCCAGCGCCAGGCGCCGTGCCTGGCCGCCGGACAGGCCCAGCCCGCCCTCGCCCAGCCGCGTGTCCAGGCCCTGCGCCATGGCGCGCACATCGCCGGCCAGCCCGGCGACTTCCAGCGCCGCCCACAGCGTGTCCTCGGCGGCCCGTGGGCAGGCCAGCAAAAGGTTGTCGCGCAGGCTGTCCTCGAACAGCTCGGTGCGCTGCGTCATCCAGGTGCAGCGCCGGGCACGCACGGCGCCGGCCAGCGGCTGGAGCTCGCCGCCCATCAGGGACAGCAGCGTGGTCTTGCCTGCGCCGCTGGCGCCCAGCAGGGCGACACGCTCGCCTTCGGCGATGCGCAGGTCCTGCGGCAGCGCTGCGGCGCCCGGCGCGGCGGCGCCTGGCACCGCGGCACGCGGCGCCACGACGTGCTCCAGCTCAAACGCCTGGCCCTGCGCGGGCGCAGCGGGTTCGGGCATGCCTTTCGCAGCGCCATCGCGCAAGGCAGGCGCCAGCCGGCGCGCGGCCAGCCAGCTGCGGCCGGCCTCCAGCGCGCCACGGCGCAATGCGGCGAACGGCTCCATGGCCGTCAGCGCCAGCAGCAGGGCCAGCGCGGCCACGGGGGCGCCCAGCAGGCCGGCCTCGGCCAGCCAGCCCACGCCCAGCAGCACGCCGGCCAGGGCCAGGGCGCCGCACAGGCCCTGCACGAAGGAGGCTCGGGCCTCCAGGCCGTGGAGCGCGGCGTCGGCCTCGGCCACGCGGGCGTCCAGGGCGGCAATGCGTTCGCAATGCGCGGCCAGGGTGCTGGCCATGACCAGCTCTGCCTGCCCGGCCACCAGGTCGGCAGTGCGGGCCCGCAGGGACTCCAGCGCCAGCGCGCGGCGCACGGCGGGCCGGCGCGCGCGACGCGCCAGCCACAGGGCGCTGCCCAGGCCCGTGGCCAGCAGCCACAGGGCCAGTGCCAGGCCCAGCCACCAGCGCATCAGGCCCAGTGCCAGGGCGGCCACCAGCGTGGCACCCGTGGCGGCCAGCAAGGGCGCGAACAGGCGCAGGTACAGGCTGTCCAGCGCATCCACGTCGGCCGTCAGCCGCTGCAGCAGGCGCGCGGGCCGCAGGCGCAGGCTCAGGGCGGCGGCGGGCGTGGCCCAGCTGCGCAGCAGCCGCTCGCGCAGGGCGGCCAGCACGGCCAGGGTGGCGTCATGGGTGACCAGCCGTTCGGCATAGCGCGTGCCCGTGCGGCCCAGGGCCAGCAGGCGGATGCCGGCCGAGGGCATGAAGACATCGAAAACGATGGCCGTGGCCGGCAGCAGACCGGCCAGCGCCGTGGCCGTGATGAACCAGCCCGACAGGCCCAGCAGCGCCATGCCCATGAGCACCGTGAGCAGGGCCAGCAGCGCGCCACCCAGCCACAGGCGGCGGGGCGCCATGCGCGCCAGGGCGGCAAGCACGGGCCAGAGGGTGGAGCGGGGCTTCATGCGGCCAGCTCCTCTGGGGCGGCATGGCCCGCCAGCGCCACCACGCGGTGCATGGCGGCGGCCAGTTCGGCATCGTGGGTGGCGACGATCAGCGTGCGCCCGCGCGCCAGCTGCAGCAGGGCATCGGTGACCTGGGCGGCCGTGGCCGGGTCCAGGTGGGCCGTGGGTTCATCGACCAGCAGCAGGCCTGCATCGCGCGACAAGGCCAGGCGCGCCAGTGCCAGGCGCACGATTTCGCCGCCCGACAGGCCGGCTCCGCCCTCGCCCAGCGTGGCGCCGGGCCGGGTCTCGGCCAGCTTGCCCAGCCCGGCCAGCCGCAGGGCCTGGCGCAGTTCGCCGAAGGCGAATCCCGGGCGGCCCAGCCGGAGGTTGTCGGCCACGGAGCCGGCGAACACATGCGGGCTCTGCCCCATCCAGGCCATGCGCGCGCGCAGCCGGCCGGCCGATGCGCCGTCGAGCAGCTGGCCGTCGATATGGATGCGCCCAGGCTCGGCCACCGGCAGCAGGCCGGCCATCTGTGCCAGCAGCAGCGACTTGCCGCTGCCGCTGGGGCTCCACAGCGCCACATGCTCGCCAGGCCGCACGTCCAGCGTGAGCGCTGGCAGCGTGACCACGCCGCCTGGTGCCTGGGGCCGCACCTGCTCCAGGTGCAGGGCGCAGGCCTGGCCGGCCGCCCTGCCGGGCGCAGCCAATGCGCCGGGCAGCGGCTGCGCATCGCGGCCCAGCTCGCCCAGGGCCTGCAGTGCGGCCTCGCCGCTGGCGCGGTCGTGCCAGACGGCAGACAGCTCACGCAGGGGATCGAAGAAGCTGGGCGCCAGCAGCAGCACGAACAGCGCCTGGCCCAGGCTCAGTGTCTGGCCCCAGCTGCCAAAGGGCAGATGGCCCAGCAGGTGAAAGCCCACGTACACGGCCACCATGGCCACGCCCAGGGCCGAGAACAGCTCCAGAACCGCAGAGGAGAGAAAGGCAATGCGCAGCACGCGCATGCTGCGTTCGCGCAGGGATTCGGCATTGGCGCGCAGCCGCTGCGCCGTGGCATCGACCGCGCCCAGGGCGCGCAAGGTGGACAGGCCGCGCAGCCGGTCGAGCAGGAAGGCGTTCATGCCGCCCAGCTGCACCATCTGCGCCTGGCTGGCCGCCTTGGCGCGCCAGCCGACGATGGCCATGAACAGCGGGATCAGCGGCGCGGCCACTACCAGGATCAACGCCGCCACCCAGCTCTGGCTGGCCACGGCCAGCGCGATCACCAGCGGCACGGTGCGCACGCGCCACATGGCGGTCTGGTAGCGCGACAGCCAGGGCACGATGGCCTCGGCCTGCTCGGCCAGGGCGCTGGCTGCCTGGCCCGAGGCCGCGCGCTGGCGGTCCAGCGGCGAGGTGCCCGACAGCGTGCGCAGCACCTGCGCGCGCAGCGCACTCACCAGGCCGCGCGCCTGCAGATTGGCGCGGCGCGTGCCGCTGGCATCGCACCAGGCGCGCAGCCCGCCCAGCAGCGCCACGCCAGCCGCCAGCGGCCACAGCGGCTCCATGCCCGCGCCGTCGGCCATGGACTGCACGGCCAGCGCCAGCAGCAGCGCCTGGGGCAGCCACAGCAGCGAGGCCAGCACCAAGCGCCCCGTACCCGCCATCGGACGACGCGCCAGCTGGTGGAACTCAGGCAATGACGGGGTACAAGGTTTGTTCATTTATTCTGTAATTTCAGTATTTACTGAAATTACGCAAACAATTCTAAACAAACTTGCTCCAGGCAAGTCGCTCGTGGGGGTAAGCCGAGTGAAGCAGTCAAGCGTGCGCAAGGGGGTTTGCGCAAACAACTTCCAGAATCGGACCCGCAAAGCGTGGGCAATCGCCAAAGAAAACGGCGCCCGCAGGCGCCGTATGGCTGGGTAGGAGAAGACGCCGTCCTCGGCGCCCTCACCTCAGGCGATGGACAGCACGCGATCGCGCGCTTCGCGGTACTCGCGCTTGAGGCGCTCGACCAGCTCACCCGCTCCCGTGACTTCGCGGATGGCGCCGATGCCCTGGCCACAGCCCCAGATGTCCTTCCAGGCCTTCTTGGCATCGCCGCCGAAGTTCATCTTGCTGGGGTCCGACTCGGGCAGGTTGTCGGGGTCCAGCCCGGCCGCCCGGATGGAGGGCGCCAGGTAGTTGCCATGCACCCCCGTGAACAGGTTGCTGTAGACGATGTCGTCCGAGGTGCCTTCGACGATGGCCTGCTTGTAGGCATCCAGGGCGCGGGCCTCGTGCGTGGCGATGAAGGCCGAGCCGATATAGGCGAAGTCCGCGCCCATGGCCTGGGCCGCCAGGATGGCGCCGCCCGAGGCAATGGAGCCCGACAGCGCCACGGGGCCGTCGAACCACTGGCGGATTTCCTGGATCAGCGCGAACGGGCTCTTGACACCCGCATGGCCGCCCGCGCCCGCCGCCACGGCGATCAGGCCGTCGGCCCCCTTGTCGATGGCCTTGTGCGCGAACTTGTTGTTGATGATGTCGTGCAGCACCACGCCGCCCCAGCTGTGCACGGCCTGGTTCACGTCCTCGCGCGCGCCCAGGCTGGTAATGACGATGGGCACCTTGTACTTGGCGCACATCTGCATGTCGTGGTCCAGCCGGTCATTGCTCTTGTGCACGATCTGGTTGATGGCGAACGGCGCCGAGGGCCGGTCGGGATGGGCCTTGTCCCAGGCGGCCAGGGTCTCGGTGATCTCGGCCAGCCAGTCTTCGAGCTGCTCGGCCGGGCGCGCGTTGAGCGCGGGCATGGAGCCCACGATGCCGGCCTGGCACTGGGCGATCACGAGCTTGGGGTTGCTGATGATGAACAGCGGCGAGCCGATCACTGGCAGGGCCAGTTTCTTCAGCGCCGGGGGAAGCTTGGACATGCGTTGTCTCCGTTGGTTCTCGGTGTCTTTGTCTGCGTTGTGCCGTGTGGAAGCGCCCGGTCAGAAGGCGTCCATGGGCAGCGCCATCACGCTGCCTGCGCCGTGCACGATGGCATCGCGCAGGCCCGCCGCTTTGACCAGGATGTGCTCGGCATAAAAGCGTGCCGTTGCAATCTTCGCGCGCATGAAGGCCGCGTCCTGTCCCTTGTGCAACAGCTGCTCGGCCGCCAGCAGGGCGCGGCCCATCTGCCAGCCTGCGACGAGGTTGCCGGCCAGCATCAGGTAGGGAACGCTGCCGGCGTACACGGCATTGGGCTCGGCCCTGGCCTGCCCCGAGACGAAGTGCACCGCCTCCACGAAGGCCTGGCGCGCGGCGGCCAGCTGGCGGGCCACGGCCAGCGCCTCGGGCGTGCCGCTGGCGGCCAGCTCGGCCTCGGTCTTCTCGATCTGGCCCGCAATGGCCAGCGCCGTCTGGCCGCCGTCGCGTGCGGTCTTGCGGCCCACGAGGTCGTTGGCCTGGATGGCGGTCGTGCCTTCGTAGATGGTCAGGATCTTGGCGTCGCGGTAGTACTGTGCGGCCCCCGTCTCCTCGATGAAGCCCATGCCGCCGTGCACCTGCACGCCCAGGCTGGTGACTTCAAGGCTCATCTCGGTGCTGTAGCCCTTGACCAGGGGCACCATGAATTCATAGAAGGCCGCATTGGCCTCGCGCACCTGGGCGTCGGCATGGTGGTGGGAGGCATCGTAGGCGGCAGCGGCCGTGGCCGCCATGGCGCGGCAGCCCTCGGTGTAGGCACGCATGGTCATGAGCATGCGGCGCACATCGGGGTGGTGGATGATGGTGGCGCTGGCCTTCACGCTGCCGTCCACGGGGCGGCTTTGCACGCGCTCGCGGGCATAGGCCACGGCGTGCTGGTAGGCGCGCTCGGCCACGGCAATGCCCTGCACGCCCACGGCGTAGCGGGCCGCGTTCATCATGATGAACATGTATTCGAGGCCGCGGTTCTCCTCGCCCACCAGATAGCCGACGGCGCCCCCGTTGTCGCCGTACTGCAGCACGGCCGTGGGCGAGGCCTTGATGCCCATCTTGTGCTCGATGCTCACGCAGTGCACATCGTTGCGCGCGCCCAGCGAGCCATCCTTGTTGACGAGGAACTTGGGCACGACGAACAGGCTGATGCCCTTGACGCCCTCGGGCGCCCCGGCCACGCGGGCCAGCACCAGATGGACGATGTTCTCGGCCATGTCGTGCTCGCCATAGGTGATGAAGATCTTGGTGCCGAAGACCTTGTAGCTGCCATCGGGCTGCGGCTCGGCCTTGGTGCGCACCAGGGCCAGGTCGGAGCCGGCCTGGGGCTCGGTCAGGTTCATGGTGCCGGTCCACTCGCCGGTCACCAGCTTCTCGAGATAGGTGGCCTTGAGCTCATCGCTGCCGGCCGTGAGCAGGGCCTCGATGGCGCCATCGGTCAGCAACGGGCACAGCGCAAAGCTCAGATTGGCGCTGTTGAGCATTTCCACACAGGCCGCGCCAATCGTCTTGGGCAGGCCCTGGCCGCCAAAGTCCTGCGGATGCTGCAGGCCCTGCCAGCCGCCTTCGGCGTACTGGCGAAAGGCCTGCTTGAAACCCGCCGTGGTGGTGACCACGCCGTCCTGGAGGCTGGAAGGCGCCACATCGCCCGGCAGGTTCAGCGGCGCCACCACGCCTTCGCACAGCTTGGCGCATTCCTCCAGCACGGCCTGTGCCGTCTCCAGGCCAGCCTCCTCGAAACCGGGCAACTGCGCCACCTGGTCGATCTGCGCCAGATGCTCCATGGCGAACAGCATGTCTTTGAGGGGAGCCGAGTAAGTCATTGTTGAACCTTCCTGAACAGAGCCTGGACCGCCGGCGCGGAGCGCGCGGCGACCTGGGACAGCGGGCGCGCCGCCACAGCACTACTGCATTGCTGCGTTATTGCGTGACGCGGCCCGATGCGTTGACGATGGACAAATCCACGAATTTCGAGCCCGCCTGCGAGCCCGGACGATAGGTAACCCAGTAGCCGCCCAGATCGAAGGCGTCCAGGCCGCGCAGCGAAGCGGCCAGCTTCTCGCGCGTCAGCGGCTGGGTGCGGCGCATGGCCTCCACGATGACACGGGCGTTCACATAGCCTTCCATCATGGCGTAGCTGACCGGCACGGTCAGCGACTTGCCGGCAGCGGTGGCCGCGTCCCTGAACTCCTTGTTCAGGCGCATGGTCACCTTGTAGGGACTGGGCACGACCTGGGCAATGGACAGGCCGCTCATGAATTCCACGGGCAGGCGCTTGGCCAGCTGCTCGATATCGGCTTCCGACGTCGCGTAGATCTGGGCCGTGCCGCCCGCCATGCGGTAGGCCTCGACAAAGGCCGAGGTCACGGGGCTGGAAGCCACCACCATCACGGCCTGTGCCGAAGGCTGGGCCTTTTGCAGCTGGGACACGGCCTTGTCCATGGCGCCCTTGCCAGTGCTCAGCGAGGCGCTGACCACCAGCTTGGCCTTGGAAGGCGCGACCGCCTTGTTCACCAGTTCCGCCACGGCCTTGGCGTCGGGACGCTCGTCATGCAGCAGGGCCAGGCGCGTGATGCCCACGGTGGCCAGATGCGATGCGATCTTGGCCATTTCCTCGGGCAGGTTGGCGCGCGTGCTGAAGATCTGGGGGTTGCTCAGCACCCGCGTGTCCGTGCTCTGGTAGCCCACGAGGGAGATCTGCGACTGGTCGAGCAGCTTGCTGTCCAGCAGCGCCGCCATGTTGCGGTTGCCGAAGTAGCCGGCCAGCACCACGGGCTTGGACTCGTCCAGCAGCTTGCGGGTCTTGTCCACGGTTTCCTCGGGATGGCCCACATCGTCCACGGTGACCAGTTGCACGGGCTGGCCCTGCACGCCGCCGGCCTTGTTGATCTGGTCGAAGTACAGGCGCATGCCCTGGGCATAGGCGCGGCCCTGCGTCGCACCGGATCCGGACATGGGAGCTACCTGCCCCACCACCCAGGCATTGGCCTCGGCGGCCAGCGCCATGGCGCCACAGACAAAAGCCACGGCCGTGCGGGCCAGGCGCAAGCGCATCATCTTCATTTCAATCTCCCTCTCGGTTCATGCCATCGCCAGCACCGGCTGGCGGCCAAGTCCGTTGTTGTAGTCGGTGGTGCGCGCCGTGACCAGCGGACCATCCCGGAATCCATGACGGAAAAAGAGGGGCCTATGCCCCTCATTTTTCAGCTTCAGCCGCTTACAGCGCCTGCACCAGTTCCGGCACGGCCTGGAACAGGTCGGCCTCCAGGCCGTAGTCGGCCACCGAGAAGATCGGCGCCTCGGGGTCCTTGTTGATCGCCACGATCACCTTGGAGTCCTTCATGCCGGCCAAGTG
>JAITUC010000016.1 GCA_031286585.1 Delftia acidovorans | reverse complement strand
GGTCGTAAGCCTTGGCTTCGCCGCCGAACTTCTTGGACAGAACGGTAGCGATAGCAGCCGTCAGGGTCGTCTTGCCGTGGTCCACGTGACCGATGGTGCCAACGTTGACGTGCGGCTTGTTCCGCTGGAATTTTTCTTTTGCCATGATTTCTCCGAAAGAGCAAAACCTGTGTGATGTTTAAGGTCTGCACCCCATTGCTTGGTCGCCCCGCACAGGTGACAGGGCGGCATGGGATCGCAGACCGGCAAAAATCGCAGCATCCCGGCGCCAAAAGCGCCGGGATGCTGCGATTCAAAAGCCTTCAATTATACAAAAAAGCTTACTTCGCGCGAGCAGCCACGATGGCTTCAGCCACGTTGCGGGGAGCTTCGGCGTAGTGCTTGAACTCCATCGTGTACGTAGCGCGGCCTTGCGTCTGCGAACGCAGCGACGTGGCGTAGCCGAACATTTCCGACAGAGGCACTTCGGCCTTGATGGACTTGCCGCCGCCGGCCATGTCGTCCATGCCCTGCACCATGCCGCGACGCGAGGACAGATCGCCCATCACGGTACCGGCGTAGTCTTCAGGCGTCTCGACTTCCACGGCCATCATGGGCTCCAGGATGACGGGGCTGGCCTTGCGGGCGCCTTCCTTGAAGCCGAAGATGGCAGCCATCTTGAAGGCCATTTCGTTGGAGTCCACGTCGTGGTACGAGCCGAAGGTCAGGCGCACCTTGACGTCCACCACGGGGTAGCCAGCCAGCACGCCGGAAGTCAGCGCTTCGATCACGCCCTTCTCGACTGCGGGGATGTATTCGCGAGGAACCACACCGCCCTTGATTTCGTCCACGAACTCGAAGCCCTTGCCTGCTTCCTGGGGTTCCAGGGTCAGCACGACGTGGCCGTACTGGCCCTTACCACCGGACTGGCGAACGAACTTGCCGTCCACATCGGTGACCTTCTGGCGAATGGTTTCGCGGTAGGCAACCTGGGGCTTGCCCACGTTGGCTTCCACGTTGAATTCGCGCTTCATGCGGTCAACGATGATTTCCAGGTGCAGCTCGCCCATGCCGGCGATGATGGTCTGGCCCGATTCTTCGTCGGTGCGCAC
The DNA here is from genome assembly GCA_031286585.1 of Delftia acidovorans. GTDB lineage: Bacteria > Pseudomonadota > Gammaproteobacteria > Burkholderiales > Burkholderiaceae_C > Comamonas > Comamonas acidovorans_A. The sequence continues at coordinate 33,233 of JAITUC010000016.1, read as the reverse complement.
GCGGAACGACGGATCTTCAGCAGCCAGGCGCGACAGGGCGATGCCCATCTTTTCCTGGTCTGCCTTGGACTTGGGTTCCACGGCCTGTGCGATCACGGGCTCGGGGAAGACCATGCGTTCCAGCACGATGGGAGCTTCAACAGCGCACAGCGTTTCGCCGGTCGTCACGTCCTTCAGGCCCACGCAGGCAGCGATGTCGCCGGCGCGGATTTCTTCGACTTCCACGCGCTCGTTGGCCATCATCTGCACGATACGGCCGATACGCTCCTTCTTGCCCTTGACCGAGTTGAACACGGTGTCGCCCTTGGTCAGGACGCCCGAGTACACGCGGACGAAGGTCAGCTGGCCGACGAACGGGTCGGTCATCAGCTTGAAGGCCAGGGCCGAGAACTTTTCGCCGTCGTCGGCCTTGCGGCTGAGCTTGGTTTCTTCGTTTTCGGGATCGGTGCCGGTGACGTCAGGAATATCCACGGGCGCCGGCAGGTAGTCGATCACGGCGTCCAGCATGCGCTGCACACCCTTGTTCTTGAAGGCAGTGCCGCACAGCATGGGCTGGATTTCGGTAGCCAGCGTACGAGCGCGCAGGCCTGCCTTCACTTCCTCTTCGGACAGAGTACCTTCTTCCAGGTACTTGTTCATCAGCTCTTCGCTGGCTTCAGCGGCGGCTTCCACGAGGTTTTCGCGCCACTTGTTGGCGGTCTCCACCAGCTCGGCGGGGATCTCGTGGTATTCGAACTTCATGCCTTGGGAGGCTTCGTCCCAGATGATGGCCTTCATCTTGACGAGGTCGACCACGCCCTTGAAGTTGTCTTCGGCGCCGATCGGGATCACGACGGGCACGGGGTTGGCCTTCAGGCGCAGCTTCATCTGGTCCACGACCTTGAAGAAGTTGGCGCCGGTGCGGTCCATCTTGTTGACGAAGGCCAGGCGGGGCACCTTGTACTTGTTGGCCTGGCGCCAGACGGTTTCCGACTGGGGCTGCACGCCGCCGACGGCGCAGTAGACCATGCAGGCGCCGTCCAGCACGCGCATGGAACGCTCCACCTCAATGGTGAAGTCCACGTGGCCGGGGGTGTCGATGATGTTGAAGCGGTGCTCGGGGTAGGACAGGTCCATGCCCTTCCAGAAGCAGGTCACTGCAGCGGAAGTGATGGTGATGCCGCGCTCTTGCTCTTGCTCCATCCAGTCGGTCGTAGCAGCGCCGTCGTGCACTTCGCCCAGCTTGTGGGTCACACCGGTATAGAACAGGATACGTTCCGTGGTGGTGGTTTTGCCTGCGTCGATGTGGGCGGAGATACCGATGTTGCGGTAGCGCTCGATGGGGGTCTTGCGAGCCATGATGGATCCTTGATCGTATGGAGGGAGTCTCTGCCCGTTCCAGCCTCATGGTGCAGACGGACAGCAGTCTTATCTGGGGATGCTCCTAATCGAGACAAGGCCGCAGGCAAAAATGCATGCGGCCTGTCTGATCGGGAGCGAAGTGCTCTTAGAAGCGGAAGTGGCTGAACGCCTTGTTGGCTTCGGCCATGCGGTGCACTTCGTCACGGCGCTTCATGGCGCCGCCACGGCCTTCGGTGGCCTCGAGCAGCTCGTTGGCCAGGCGCTGGGCCATGGACTTCTCGCCGCGCTTGCGGGCGGCTTCCTTCAGCCAGCGCATGGACAGGGCCAGGCGACGCACGGGACGCACTTCGACGGGCACTTGGTAGTTGGCACCACCAACACGGCGGGACTTCACTTCGACCATGGGCTTGACGTTGTTGATGGCAACAACGAAGGCTTCCAGCGGGTCTTTGTCAGGGTGCTTCTTTTGAATCAGGTCCAGGGCACCGTAGATGATGCGTTCTGCGACCGCCTTCTTGCCGCCTTCCATGATCACGTTCATGAACTTGGACAGCTCGACATTGCCGAACTTGGGATCCGGCAGGATTTCACGTTTGGGGACTTCGCGACGACGTGGCATTTTTTACCTCTATCTTGCTTCAGTTGGCATCTTTTCAGACACCGCGAGAGCCAACAGGACTCCCACTTACTCGACCCGCGCAAAACACTTGCGTTTGGGGTCACTACGCTGGATCTCGCGCCACGCGGGATACAGCACCTTCCTCGAAAAAACGCAGGGCTTACTTGGCCTTGGGCTTCTTCGCGCCGTACTTGGAACGGGCTTGCTTGCGGTCCTTGACGCCTTGCAGGTCAAGGGAGCCACGCACGATGTGGTAACGCACACCGGGCAAGTCCTTCACACGGCCGCCGCGCACCAGCACGACGCTGTGCTCTTGCAGGTTGTGGCCTTCACCACCGATGTAGGAGATGACCTCGAAGCCGTTGGTCAGGCGCACCTTGGCAACCTTACGCAGAGCGGAGTTAGGCTTCTTGGGCGTCGTGGTGTACACACGGGTGCACACGCCGCGGCGCTGAGGGCAGTTTTCCATAGCAGGGCTCTTGGATTTGACAACTTCGACCGTGCGGCCCTGACGCACGAGTTGGTTAATGGTTGGCATTAATAAACGTCCCTAAACGTGAATTGCTTGCGAAAAGCGAAAACGTGAATCCCTTCGGAAATTCCGAAAAGCCCTCGACTGTACCAGCTTGCGGGAGATCGCACAACCGCATCCCCTTCAAGCCAGTACACGAGGGCCTGCGCGACAGGCGCGGGGCTTACTTGATCCAGAGGCGGATCGCATCCCAGGCACGGCCGAAGAAGCCTGCCTGCTCCACGCCTTCCAGCGCCACCAGCGGCACTTCGGCCACGGTATCGGAACCCATCTTGACCTTGAGCGTGCCCATGGCCTGGCCCTTGGTGAACGGGGCGATCAGCGGGTCCTGGCGCACGACTTCGGTGCTCAGCTTGCCGCCGCTGCCGGCCGGCACGGTGACCACGATGGGCGTGGTGCGGCCGATCTTGACGGTGTTCGCCTTGCCCTTCCAGACTTCGGGCGTGGCCACGGCCTGCTCGGCATCGAACAGCTTGACCGAATCGAAGGCCGCATAGCCCCAGTTCAGCAGCTTCTGGCTTTCATTGGCCCGCGCGTTCTCGCTGGCCGCGCCCAGCACGATGGAGATCAGGCGGCGGCTGCCCACGTTGGGCAGGTCGCGCTTGGCGGTGGCCACCAGGCAGTAGCCGGCGGCAGCCGTGTGGCCGGTCTTGAGGCCATCGACGGTCGGGTCGCGGAACAGCAGCGAGTTGCGGTTGGTGCCGTTGGAAGCCGGCGTTCCCGGGTAGAAGTACTTCTTGGTCGAGTAGTAGTGCATGTACTCGGGGAAGTCCTGCATCAGGCGCTGGGCGAGGATGGACAGGTCGCGCGCCGTGGTCAGGTGGCCGGGCTCGGTCAGGCCCTCGGGATTCTTGTAGCTGGTGTTCTTCATGCCCAGCGCCTTGGCCTGCTCGTTCATGAGCCGCACGAAGTTCTCGGCCGAGCCGCCCACGCCTTCGGCCAGGGCCATGGTGGCGTCGTTGCCGGACTGCACGATCATGCCCTTGATGAGGTCATCGACCGGCACCTGCATCTTGGGGTCGATGAACATGCGCGAGCCGGGCATCTTCCAGGCGCGCTCGCTCACGGGCAGGCGCTGCTCCAGCGTGATCTTCTTGGCGCGCAGCGCGTCGAAGACCAGGTAGCCGGTCATGAGCTTGGTCAGCGAGGCCTGCTCGATGGGCGCATCGATGTCCTTGGCGCCCAGCACCTGGTTGGCGGTGACGTCGACCAGCAGATAGTTGCGTGCCGCGATCTCGGGCGGCTGGGGCGGGGTGATCTGCGCCAGCGCCAGGGCCGGCGCCATGGCGGCCGCCAGTGCCAGGACTCGCAGCGTGGAGGAAAGTGGCTTCATGAGGAAAACTCTCGCTAAAGGGCAGGGAATGCAGGAAAGGCGAAAACATGTCCGCCCGATGGGGCAGGCCTGTTGAGCAGCGGCGCGGGCCGCTAGGGGAGTGAGCGCAAATGGCGGACCACGAGGCTTTTGAGCAGCGGCAATTGTCCGTGAAAGAAATGACCGCCCCCGGGCACGACGGTAACAGGCAGTATCTGCGGCCGCGCCCAGTCCATGACGGCAGACAGCGGCACCGTGTCATCGGCTTCGCCGTGCACCACCAGGGTCCGGTCATGGGCCTCGGGCGGGAGGGGAGCCACGGTGAAACGGCTGGCCGCCGTGCCCACCAGTACCGCCTGTTCCACCCGGCCCTCGTTCCAGAGCTCCGCCAGCACATGGCTGGTGACGAAGGCTCCGAAGGAGAAGCCGGCCAGCGCGATCGGTCCTTCGGGAGCGACCTGACGGACCACGGACAGCATGTCCTGGGCCTCGCCGACGCCCGCGTCGTGCTCGCCGGCACTGGCGCCCACGCCGCGGAAGTTGAATCGCACGGCCGTGTAGCCGCACTGCACGAAGGCACGCGCCAGGGTCTGCACCACCTTGTTGTCCATGGTGCCGCCGAACAGCGGATGGGGGTGGGCGATGATGGCAACGCCGCGCGGCGTTGCATCGGCGGCCGGCGCATCGCGCAGGGCCTCCACGGCCCCGGCAAGGCCGGTCAAGGTCAAACGTTCGGTCTGCGCATTCACAATCGCTATCCTAGTAGTAGCAGCCAATCCAAGCTGACAAAGCACTGATGCCCGGAAAGGCCCAAAGTTCCAGCCGGTGCTCAGCGGCCCACATCGCGCGGCAGCAGCAGGCGCTCCACAGGCTGGCCGTTCTTGAGGTGGGACTCGACGATCTCGTCGATGTCGGACTCGTCCACGAAGGTGTACCAGGTGCCTTCGGGGTAGACCACGGCCACGGGCCCGCCCGCGCAGCGGTCCAGGCAGCCGGCCTTGTTCACGCGCACCTGGCCCTTGCCGGCCAGGCCCAGCTGCTTGACCTGCTTCTTGCAGTGGTCAAAGCCCGCCTTGGCGCCGTGCAGCGCACAGCAGTCCTCGCCGTTGGGCCTCTCGTTGAGGCAAAAGAAGATGTGGCGCGCATAGTAGTTGCCTGCGCCTTGCTGGCCGCTGCCGGCCCCGGGACGTGGGTGTTCGCTCATGGAGCGGATTCTAGGCCTGCGGCACTGCGGGCGCCGGGGGCGGCGGCAGTGCGGCATCGCGGCGCGCCAGCCTGAGCAGCACATAGACCAGGGTCGCATAGGGCCACAGCCAGCCCAGCCACTGGCCCAGTCCGTAGAAGCGGATGAAGCGGCCCTGCTCCCAGGCCTGCAGCGTTTCCGAGAAATAGGCGCTGGTGGGCGCCTGGTTCAGGATGCTCAATTGCAGCACCAGCACCAGCAGCAAAAGGGCTGCGCACGCCCGGCGCGGCAGCGGCAGGGCCACCATGGCCAGGCCCAGGCCTCCCCATACGCCCATGCGCACCGGCAGGTCCACCCACTCCCAGGCATGGGCCGGCCCCCAGCTCAGCGCGGCCGACAGTGCCGAGACACCGATGCCGATCACCACGGCCGAACCGGCCAGCACCGCGCGCCGGCCCATGTGGCGCATCACGCAGTAGGCCAGCAGGCAGGGCACCCACAGGCCCAGCATCACGCACAGCATCTCGGTCACGGGCGACAGCGGCGTCAGGGCCGACTCGCGCAGCGGCAGCCACATGAGGAAGGGCGTGCCTTCGAGCAGATCCAGCAGCCCCTGCTCCAGCCGCTCCAGCACCTGGCCCAGGCCAAAGGGCACGGCGGCGGGAAAGAGCAGCGCCCAGGGCCACAGCGCCAGCAGCACCATGGCGCCGCCGCCGTCCTCGCCCAGCCAGTGGGTGCGAAAGGCGCTCCAGCGCGCCAGCGCGCCCAGCCGCTCCAGCAGCAGCGCAGCCAACGCACCCAGCAGGGTGCCGCCCGCATTGAGCACCAGGTCCAGGTTGGAGGGAACGCGCCGCGGCAGGTAGATCTGCAGGAACTCCATGCCCAGCGACAGCAGCGTGCCGGCCAGCGCCGCCAGCGGCACGGCCGCGCGCGGGCTGCCGCTGCGCATCAGGGCCAGCGCCAGGAAAAAACCCAGCGGCGCGTAGCCGACGATATTGGTGTTGACGTCGAACCAGGTCCAGTACGGCGGCGGGATCTTCGCCGTCAGGAAGACCAGCGGATCAATGCCCTGGGCACGCCAGCCATCGAAAGGAAACAGGCTGGCGAAAACGATGAGTACCGCATAGACCAGCGCCAGCGGCCAGGCCGAAGTCTTTTGCGCCACGCCCTGCCTCCCTCTTCGTTGGATCGGTTTCTCAGAAAGGTTTGACGACCACCAGGATGACGATGGCCACCAGCAGCAGCACCGGCACCTCGTTGAAGAAGCGGAACCAGCGGTGGCTGTGCTGGTCCCGGTTGTCGATCAGCTTGCGCAGCAGGCGTGCGCAGGCGTGGTGGTAGCCGATGACCAGCAGCACGCCGGCCAGCTTGGCATGCATCCAGCCGTTGCCCGGCCCCTTGCCGATGCCGTAGCCCAGGTACAGCCACAGGCCCAGGCCCAGTGCAGGCACGGCCAGCAGCGTGGTGAAGCGCAGCAGCTTGCGCGCCATCAGCAGCAGGCGCTCGCGCTCGGCCACCGAGCCGGGCGTGACCATGGCCACGTTGACGAAGATGCGAGGCAGATAGAACAGGCCCGCGAACCAGCTTGCCACGAAAACGATATGAAAGGCTTTGACCCACAGCATGCGGGCAGTGTACGTGCGTACAGGGTCTCGCCAGCCTGCGCAGGCGCAAAAGCCGAGTCCCGCGCGCCGGCGTCGTCGCCAGGGTTGCGGGGCCTGCGGCGGGAATGGGGCACAATTTTCGGCATGCATCTGTCCAGCCCCACCCCCTTCCCGCACAACCGCCCCCGCCGCCTGCGCCGCGATGCCTTCACGCGCCGCCTCGTGCGCGAGAACGTGCTGACCGCCCACGACTTCATCTACCCCGTGTTCGTGCACGAAGGCACGAACCAGCGCGAGGCCGTGCCCTCCATGCCCGGCGTGGACCGCCTGAGCCTGGACCTGCTGCTGCCCGTGGCCGAGCAGTGCGTGCAGCTGGAGATCCCGTTCCTGGCGCTGTTCCCCGCCATCGAGACCTCGCTGAAGACGCCCGACGGCAAGGAGGCGCTCAACCCCGACGGCCTGATCCCGCGCGTGGTGCGTGCGCTCAAGAAGGAGTTCCCGCAGCTGGGCGTGATGACCGACGTGGCACTGGACCCCTACACCAGCCACGGCCAGGACGGCATCCTGGACGAGTCCGGCTACATCATCAATGACGAGACCGTGCAGGTGCTGGTGGGCCAGGCCCTGAACCATGCCGAGGCCGGCGTGGACATGGTGGCGCCCAGCGACATGATGGACGGCCGCATCGGCGCCATCCGCGAGGCGCTGGAGGCCCACGGCCACATCCACACGCGCATCATGGCCTACAGCGCCAAGTACGCCAGCGCCTTCTACGGCCCCTTCCGTGACGCCGTGGGCACGCGCGGCGCGCTGGGCAAGGCCGACAAGAACGTCTACCAGATGGACCCCGCCAACACCGACGAGGCCCTGCGCGAAGTCGCCCAGGACCTGGCCGAAGGCGCGGACATGGTCATGGTCAAGCCCGGCATGCCCTATCTGGACGTGGTGCGCCGCGTCAAGGACGAGTTCGGCGTGCCCACCTTCGCCTACCAGGTCAGCGGTGAGTACGCCATGCTCAAGGCCGCCGCCGCCAATGGCTGGCTGGACCATGACCAGGTGATGATGGAATCGCTGCTGGCCTTCAAGCGCGCGGGCGCCGACGGCATCCTGACCTACTTCGCCATCGACGCCGCGCGCAAGCTGCGCGGCTGAGCGCATGCAGCCGGTGACGCCGCCCGCGGGAGCCGCCCCCGCCGCCAGGAACATGCGCATCTTCCACCTGCAGCCGGGCGGCGCCACCGAGCTGGCCGCCCTGCCCGATCAGGCGCCCGCGCAGGGATTCGTCTGGATCTCCTGCACCCGCGCCACCCTGCAGGAACGGCTGGCCGAGGTGCAGCGCACGCTGCAACTGCTGTCGGGCCAGCAACTGGTGGACCTGCATGTCTCGGACCTGCTCAACGCCCAGCTGCCCTCGCGCTACGACTACACCTCGCAGTACGACCTGCTGGTCTTTCGCCGCCTGGCCAGCGGGCAGGCGCGCGCTGCAGCGCAGGCTGCGCCTCCCGTGAAGCGCACAGGCCCGCCCGTGCTGCGCAACATCGACACCAGCCCCGTGGGCTTTGCCATGTTCGACCAGGTGCTGCTGTCCGTGCACCCCGACGACTGCACCGTGCGTGACGCCTATGCCGCGCGGCTGCTGGCCGCCGTGCCCAATGACCCCCGCGAGGGGCGGCTGAACCCCACCTCCGGCACGCGGCTGCCCGCCAGCCCGGCCGACCTCATGCTGCGCGTGGTCAACCTCATCGTGGATGGCTTCCTGGACCTGCGCCGCGAACTGTCGCGCCAGCTGGACCACTGGCAGACCGAACTGCTGCGCCCGCGCACGCGCTTTGCCAACTGGGGCGCGCTGCTGGACGCTCGCCTGGCCCTGCATGAGCTGGACGAGGTCTGCGAAGACCAGCGCGCCGCCGTGCAGGACTGGACCGACGCGCTGGAGACCTGGGCGCCGCCCGAGGACACGGCAGCGCTGCGTGACCTCGACCTGCTCAAGGTGCGCAGCCGCGACGTGCTGGAACACATAGAGCGCGTGGTCCACCACGTGCGGCGGCTGGAGCAGAGCACCGAGACCGTGGTGCAGATGCATTTTTCGGTGCAAAGCAACCGCACCAACGACATCATGCGCACGCTCACCGCGCTGACCGCCGTGTTCCTGCCGCTGAACCTGATTGCCGGCATCTTCGGCATGAACTTCGAGTTCATCCCCCTGGTGCACAAGCAGGACGGCTTCTGGTGGGCCATGGGCTCGATGACGGCGATTGCCGTGGGCCTGACCGTGTTCTTCTGGCGCAAGCGCTACATGGCGCGCACGGCGCAGGACTAGGGCCCCGCCCGCTCCAGCGGCATCCACAGCGTGAAGCGGTTGCCGCCGGCCAGCGGCGCCCAGTCCAGCCGGGCCTGCAGCGCCAGCGCGCGCGTGCGCATGTTCGCCAGTCCCTTGCGGCCCTCGGTGGGGGCCTGGGCGCGGTCGAAGGGATGGCCATCGTCCACCACCATCACCTGCACGCCGGCCCGGCCTTCCTGCGCGGCCTGGGCCGTGCGCACCGTGATCTCGCGTGCGCCGCTGTGCTTGATGATGTTGGTCAGCACCTCCTGCAGGATGCGCAGCACATGCAGGGCGGCCTGCGCGTCCAGCCAGGGCAGCGCGGGCAGGTCGCTCACCTCCCAGTTCAGCCGCAGCCCCGCCCCCTCCAGGCGCGGCCCCAGCCGGTAGCGCAGCCCGGCCAGCAGCGCCAGCAGGTCGCAGTCCAGCGGCTCCAGCGAATCGATGGACAGCTTCAGGTCATCGATGCACTCCTGCAGCAACTGCACCAGGTTCACCGTGCCGGCCTGATTGAACTCCACCACGCGCAGCGCGCTCATCAGCGAGGAGCCCACGCCGTCGTGCATCTCGCGCATCAGGCGCTGGCGCTCCTGCATCAGCGTCTGCTCGCGCTCCACGGCCAGCAGACGCTCATGGGCCTGGGCCAGTTCGGCCTCCTGGGCACGCAGCCGCTCGGCCAGGTGGATGTTGGCATTCTCCGCCACGGCCAGCGCGCCGTTGTAGCGCTTGTAGGCCACCAGCAGGAACAGGGTGAACAGCCCCAGGTACACATAGGGCGTGAGGTAGATGCTCTCTATGCTGATCAGGTAGCTTTGCAGCGCCAGGTCATGGAAGCCGATGGGAAACGACAGCAGCATCCACACCGCCAGCATGGTGCTGCCGCCATCGCGCATGCGCCAGGCGCCCACCACGGCCATGCACAGCACCAGGATCTCCGGCGGCACCATCAGCAGCCGCAGCAGCGGCAGGATGGTCTCGTGCACCGGCCCCCACAGCGGAACCGCCACCAGCAGCACCGTGCCCACATAGCCCTGCAGCACCCGGCCCAGCAGCGGCCTGCGCCTGCGCTGCACCAGGGACAGGAAATGGAAGGCCGCCACCGTGGCGCCCATCAGGCCCGCCAGCGTCAGCCAGGAAAACCAGCCGTCCGACAGGGCCAGCCCCTCGCCGTCCACCATGAACTGCAGCGAGCCCAGCAACTGGCACAGCGACATCAGGAAGAACAGCAGGAACACCACATCCCCGCGCCGCCGCTGCAGCGTCCACAGCGCCAGCGCGAACACGCCCAGCACCAGGTAGGAGCCCGCCGTGTAGACCACCAGATCGGCCTGGAACAGGCTGCGCAGCCGCCAGGACAGGCGCAGCGACTCGGCCGGCCCCGCCCACAGGCTGGACAGCGCCCCGCCCACGCCCTGCTGGCTGGCCATGCGCACATGCACCTGCAGCGGCCTGCCCGGCTGCGCCAGCCCGCCCAGGTCCAGCCACACCGGCCGGTTGAAACTGTTCCACACCCGGCTGCCGCGCGTCTGCCAGGCCAGCGCCCCGTCCACATACACCGCCACCGTGCCCACCGTCTGCCAGCGCGGGATATACAGGCGCGCCCCCTGGGGCGAAGCCGCCAGCGCCCCGGGCGGCACCACGGCGCGGAACCAGCGCACCTCCGGCGGCGCCAGGGCCAGTTCGCCGCTGCCCGACACGGCCCTGTCCCCCGCATAGGGCAGATCCACCTCGCGCCAGGGCGTGGCCGCGTCCAGCACCGCATCGTCCGCCGCCTCCAACGCCCCAGGCGGCTCCCAGCGCTGGCTGGGCGATGCCCACAGCTGCGCCTGGCGCAGCTGCACCGCAACGCCTGCAGCGCCGCCGCGCAGCCCGAACGCCCCCACCAGCAGCATCGCCATCGCCACCAGCCCTGCGGACACCAGCAGGGCCCGCCACCGCAGCGGCCGCCCGGCCATCTGCTCGATCATCTGCTCGCTTATCTGCTCGGCCGGCCGCCCGTCCATCCGCCCGCTGCGGCGGCGCCCCTCTGCGCTCATTGCCGCCCCTCGGCCAACCAGCCGTGCTGCAACGCCACATGCATCATCTGCGTGCGGCTGGACACCTGCAGCTTGCCGTAGATGCGCCGCACAAAGGTGCGCACCGTGTGGCGCGACACGCCCAGCTGGCGCGCCACCTCGTCCAGCGTGTGGCCGCGCGCCACCAGGCGCAGCACCTCCAGCTCGCGCGTGGACAGCGCCTGCGCGGCGGCCTGCGGCTCCGCAGGCCGCTCCAGCCCGGCCACCGCACCGGCGCGCTGCTGGCGCAGCAACAGCTTGCGCGCCACCATGGGATTGATGGGGCTGCCGCCCGCGTGCAGGCTGCGCACCTCTTCCAGCACCGCCTCGGCAGCCAGGTCCTTGAGCAGATAGCCCATGGCGCCGGCCTCGATGGCGGCCAGCACATGCTGCTCGTCGCCAAAGATGGTGCTGACCATCACCGCCGCCCCGGGGTGGCGGGCACGCACGGCGGCAATCACCTCCAGGCCGCTGCCATCGGGCAGGCCCAGGTCCACCAGCATCACGTCCATGCCGCCGGCCCCATCGGCCCGGCCAAGCTGGTGCAGGGCCTCCGTGCGGCTGGCTGCCGCCCAGCACAGGTACATGTCCTTCGCGGCATTGATCACGCCCACCAGGGCGTGGCGGCAGGCGGCGTCGTCCTCCACCACGGCCACGCGGATGACTGTGGCGCCACCCGTCGCGGCGGCAGGGGAAGGGTCTGTGTGCGTGTCCATGGAGGCGGAGTGCGTGGCGAGGGCCGCATGTTCACATGGAACATGGCCGCTGTCATGTCGCCCGGATAGGCGACATGGGCGACATGGGCGACATGGGCGGCCCCGCCCCCTCCCGTCGGCCATGTAGCCCGAACGGGGGACATACAGGAAACCGGACAGCCCCTAGATTTGCCCTGTTCAGCACATCACCGAGATGCTGTGCCTACCGAGGGGGTTCGCCATGTTCACCATCCGTCCGTCTGCTGCAGCCGACGCACCACCCATACCCGCGCCGAGCCCCTGGGGCCGGACATTGCCGGGCCTGACGGGCGGGTTGGCCCTGGCCCTTGCAGGCACCGCGGCCCAGGCCGCCACACTCACCGTCACGACCGCCGGCGAGATTGCAGACGCCGAGCCGCTGTCTCGTGCGCAATGCTCGCCCGCCGCAGGCGACCGCAACTGCGACACCCTGCGCGACGCCATCAACCATGCCGCCGATGGCGACACCATCGTCTTCGGCGCGGCCCTGAATGGGCAGACCATCCCGCTGACCCGCTTTACCAACTGCCTGGACACCGGGCAGGCCGCCGGCGCCACCTGCCTGCCGCTGGCCAGCTGGCCCGGCTACGTCTCGCAGTTCGGCCCCAGCGCCTTCTTCATCAGCGGCAAGCGCATCACCATCGATGCCACCGCCAATGGCCTGACGCCCCAGGGCGTGAGCGTGCAGCGCCCCGGTACCGCACCCGGTTTCCGGCTGTTCGACATCGATGCGCAGGGTGGCCTGGTCCTGCGCGGCCTGACCCTGGCCGGGGGGCAGGCCACAGGCGGCTCCAGCCGCTTTGGCGGCGGCGCGCTGGGTGCGGGCGGTGCCATCTTCAATCGGGGCCAGCTCACCATCGAACGCAGCACGCTCACGCGCAATCACGCACAAGGAGGGCAAGGAGGCAGGCTTTCCTTGAACTCCTTTGCAGGTGCCGGCGTGGGCGAGGATGGGACTTTGTCGCCGGGGGGACGGCCGAACGCTGGCGGCCTGGACGATGGCGGCCTGGGCGGTGGCACCGGCAGCGCCAGCGGCAAGAACGGCGGCTTCGGTGGTGGCGGGGGCGGCGGCGGTGGCGGTGGCGGCTTTGGCGGTGGTGGTGGCCGCCGAGGCAGCGGTGGCGGCTTCGGCGCTGGCAACGGCGGGGGCGGCGCCTTCGACGCCGGCGGTGGCGCAGGCGGCATGGGAGGGGCCATTTTCAACAACGCCGGCACCGTGACGCTGAACCAGGTCACCCTGGCTGGCAACGGTGCACACGGCGGGCTGGGCAACAGCAGCGGCGGCGGCGCGGGCCTGGGCGGCGCCGTTTTCAACTACAACGGCGTGCTCACCATCCTTTTCTCCACCCTGGCCGGCAATACCGTGCAGGCCAATGGCGACGACAACCCGGCCGCGCAAGGCGGCGCCATCTACAGCCTGGGCGATTCCCAGGCCGCCTGCAGTGCGGGCGGCAACATCGGTTGCACCCGCAGCGGCGCCTCGCTGGAGATGCAGGCCAGCATCGCCCAGGGCAGCGTGTTCGAGCCGGCCGCCAAACAGCCCGCTGGCAGGGACGTGGTGCTGGACCTGCGCAATGGCGGCACCAGCGATGCCAGCGGCGGCCACAATCTGCTGGGCCTGGCGCAGGCCCTGAACAATGCCGACATCAGCGCCCTGGCCTTCACCACGGGCAACCCGCCCCTCGGCCCCCTGGCCAGCCACGGCGGCCCTACCCAGACCCTGTTGAACAGCACCGGCAGCCCGGCACTGGACGGGGTGGACTGCACGGCCGCACCCGGCACGGACCAGCGCGGCGTGGTCCGGCCCCAGGGTGCGCGCTGCGACATCGGCGCCGTGGAGGCGAGTGTCTTCCAGGCGGCATTGACCGTTCTGGCCAGCGGCGCGGGCGGCGTATCGGCGCAGGCCTCCCCGGCTGCGGCCACGGGTGCCATACAGGACTGCGGCCGCCCCGGCGGCCTGTGCCAGGCCGGCTATGGCTACTTCGAAGGCGCGCCCACCCTGGTGACCCTGGCCGCCACACCCGGCCCGGGCCATGCCTTTGCCACCTGGGGCGGCGCCTGCGGCGGCAGCACGCCCACCTGCAGCGTCACCATCGATGCCGCCAGGAGCGTAGAGGCCAGCTTCACGGCCTTCAGCGTCACGGCAAGCCTGCCCTCCGGCACCTACGGCACGGCCTACAGCCAGCCGCTGGCGCCCGTGCCCGGCGGCGGCGTGGGGCCGTTCAGCTACAGCGTGAGCGGTTTGCCCGCAGCCTTCAGCCAGGCCGCCGGCACCCTCTCGGCCCCAGCCACGCAGGCGGCAGGCAGCTACAGCTTCACGCTGACTGCCACCGATGCCAACGGCGCCACCACCGAACCCGCAGCCGTGACCGTGGTGATCGGCCCGGCGGCCACCAGCGCCCACCTGTCGGCCTCCCCCGCTGCGCCAGGCCCTGGCCAGAGCGTGACTTTCAGCGCCCAGGTCACGCTGCCTGCCGGCGCCAGCGGCACGGTGGATTTCCTGAACGGAACGCAGGTGCTGTGCGCCAGCGTTGCGGTGACCGGCGGGCAGGCCAGCTGCAGCGTGCCCCGGCTACCACCGGGCACGGCCACGGTGCAGGCGCGCTATGTTCCCGGTGATGGCAATACCTCCGGCTCGGACAGCAACACCGTGACCGTCACGGCAGCCGCTGCGGCGCCCATTCCAGCGCTGGGCGCCGGGGGGCTTGCGCTGCTGGGCCTGCTGACCGCAGCGGGCGCGGCGTTGTCGCGCAGGATGGGCACTTCACGGAAAATCGGCGCTGGCACATCGCCACGCACCCCCAGGAGTTCCCCATGACCGCATCCGCAAGCCGGAGCCCGCTTTCACGCCGCAGCCTGCTGGCCGCCAGCGCAGCCACCGGCCTGGCACTGTGCGAAAGCGCCCTGGCCGCCCCCGCCGCCCCCGGAAAAAGCACCGAAGCCGCCGTGCTCACCCTCAGCGGCCCCGGAGTGCGCGGCAACCGGGGGCCGCTGGACCCGGTGGCCGACCTGCTGCTGAAAAACCATGGCCTGGCCTTCGACTCGGCCTGGACCACAGGGGCCGGTGCGCTGGAGCGCCTGCCCACGGTGGAGATCACGCCCCATATCGAATACGACGGCCAGCCCCACCGGCTGCGCGGCCCGCTGCTGGCCACCGTGCTGCAGGCGGCCGGCGTGGACAGCGCCGCCGCAGCGGCCAGGGGCCAGTGGATCACCCTGCAGGCCATCGACGGCTACCGCGCCCAGCTGCCGCTGGCGCAGGCCCTTCAATGGCGCATGCTGCTGGCCACGCACATGGACGGCCGGCGCCTGGGCCTGGGCGGCCTGGGTCCGCAATGGGCCATGTACGACGCCGACCGCATTGCCGATCTGGCAGGCAAGCCCCTGAAGGAACGTTTTGCGCAGGCGCCCTGGGGGCTGTACCACATGGGGCTGCACGCGCAGCAGCCGCAGGGCTGACCCCAAGGCTGCGCATGGTTCCGTTTCGGCGGGGCTGTGCAGGACCTCCGCAAGGGGGTGCCGGCTCCTTTGCCCGGCCCGCCAACCTGCACAGCCCTGCCACCCGTTGGCGGCGGCAAGCTCAGCATAGCGTTGACCACATTGCAACCCGGCCTGCGGCGCGCATTTGGAGTACCATTTCGCGATCCCTTCGGGGATACGGGCTTGGCGGCCCGGAACAACGTAGGCGCAGCAGCCGCACGCCTTTTTCACGAGGCAGCGGCTTTTTCATCTTCCCGGTGCTGCGCCGGGCACGGTTCCGTTTTTGGCGGGGCTGTGCGGGACCTCCGCTAGGGGGTGCCAGTTCATGCCAAAGGAGCCGCCATGTCTGACCTCGATGCACTCAGCGGAGCACACGCCTCCCCGCCTTTCTTCTCTTCCCCGCAAGTGCCGAGGGAAGAGATCAGCCTGTACTACCCCATTTCCGAATACGAGGTCTATCGCCTCAAGGACTGCATGCACCAGATGGGCCTGGTGATCGACCTGTGCTGCATGGCCGGCCCAGACCAACAACTGAGTGACCTGGGCGGGCTGATGAGCTTCCTGACCGCGCAGCAGCGTGCGCTGCGGGGCACGTTGCAGACCGTGCAGGCGCGCAAGGCGACGCCGGGGCCGGCCTGTGATCCGGACCCCGGGGACTGATCAAGCCAGGTGCTGATCGAAGAAGGCCAGCGTGCGGTCGCGCGCCTGCAGGGCGCTGGCCTCGTCGTAGGCGCTGCGCTGGTCGCAGTTGAAGCCGTGGTCGGCGTCGTACAGGTGCACCTGCACATGCTTTTGCGCCTGGGCGAAGGCCTGCACGGCGTCCACGGGAATGTGCGCATCGCGCCGGCCGAAGTGGGCAATCACGGGGCACAGCGGCTCGCGGCCCATCTCCAGCGGCGTGGTCATGCCGCCGCCGTAGTAGCAGGCCGCAGCCGACAGGCTGGGCAGGTTGCAGGCCGCGCGCCAGGCCCACAGGCCGCCCCAGCAAAAGCCGACGATGCCCACCTTGCCGCCCGGCACCAGCGTGGCGGCATGGGCGATGGCGGCCTCGATCTCGGGCAGCACGCCGGGAGGGGGCAGCGCCTCGGCGGCGGATTTCAGCGCCATGCCCTTGGCGCGGTCGGCATCGCCGTAGCCCAGGTCCACGCCGGCCTCGACACGCGTGAACAGCGACGGCGCCACGGCCATATAGCCGCGGGCAGCCAGGCGGTCGGCCACGGCGCGGATATGGGCGTTGACGCCGAAGATCTCCTGCAGCACCACGACGGCGCCGCGCGCGGGCACATCGGGCCGCGCCACCCAGGCCGGCGAAGCCGTGCCATCCAACGAAGTCAACTGCACGAAACTGCCCATGTCCGCATTCCTTTCTGTCTGAGAACCTGTTGTGATTTCCCGGTGGGCGGGCGGGCGCCGCAGTGCTGTAATGGCGGCGGGCCGGCCCGTGCGGCAATTCTTTCACAGGAGACATTCGATGGAACGAAAAGTCGTGCGTACCGGCAAGGGCCGGGCACAGGTGGGCGGCGGCAACCTACAGGGGATGCGATGGACCTCAAACCGCTGATCACGCTGGTGGCCATCATCAACCCGCTGGCCATCGTCCCCTTCTTCATCCACTACACCGAGGGATTCAGCGCCCAGCAGCGCCAGCAGACCATACGCACGGCGGCGCTGGCCTCGTTCTGCGTGATCGCGGCCTGCGCCATCATCGGGCTGCAGGTGCTGGACTTCTTCAACATCTCGCTGCAGAGCTTCCAGGTGGGCGGCGGCCTGCTGCTGCTGATCAGCGCGATGAACATGCTCAATGCCCGACCGGCAGAGGAACGGCCCAACGCGCCCACGCTGGTCGCTGGCGCGGAAAAGGCCGCCATGGGCAACAGCATTGCCGTGGTGCCGCTGACGATTCCACTGCTGACGGGGCCGGCCTCCATGTCCACCGTGGTGATCTACGCCGACCAGGCGCGCACCATCTGGCAGCACCTGGCCCTTGTGGGCTATGGCGTGGTGGTGGCCCTGGTGGTGATGGTCTGCTTTTCGCTGGCCGACCCGATTGCCCGCGTGCTGGGCAAGACCGGCATCAACGTGATGACGCGGCTCATGGGCCTGATCCTCGCGGCACTGGCCGTGGAGGTGATGGCGGGCGGGCTGATGAAGATCTTCCCCATCCTGGCCTCGCCCGCGATCGTGCCCTGAACGAGCTGGCGGATTGACGGCCCGCCTGCCTGCCTGTTTGCCTGTTTGCCTGCCGGCTCAGGCCGGCACGGCCCGGGCGCGCTCGGCGCTGCCGTCGCAGGCACCGCCGCAGCCCGTGATGGGCTGCTCGGGCAAGGCCTCAGGGTGCGCCAGGGCGCCCGTGGCGGGATCGAAGCCCGCACTGCGCAGATGCAGGGCCAGCGCCGCGTCCATGGTCTGTGCATGGTGCACGAACCAGGCCGCCAGCTCGCCCGCCATGCTGCGGATCACGGCCAGATCACCGGCCGCCGCCTTGTTCGCCCCCTCGCGCATCACGTGCAGCACCACCTTGTGCTGCAGGCTGTGGCAGTTGGTGCTGGTGAACCGCGTGGACTGCATCCAGCGGTCTTCCTGGTCGAAATGCACCTGCGTATGCGCGATCAGCTCATCCCAGCGCGCGCACAGCTGCCCATCATCGGCCGCCTCCACCTCGGCCAGCATCAGGACGAACTCCTGATGCACCTCGTCCATGGCCGGCAACTCCAATGCCAGCGCTCCGCTCCATTCCAGCACGGCCATATGCTTCTCCTGCCTTCATCGTGAAAGCCTGCAGCTTAGGAACAGCACCGCCCGCCCCGTTTGACCCACATCAGCCAACCCGAAAACAGCAAAGCCCCGCGAACGGGGCTTGGGCATATCGGCAAAAACTGGTGCGTCCCATAAGAGGGACACCGAGGAAGGGCCGCCCCGCACCGAGGGTGTCGTCCCCCTCCCTTGCGAAGCAAGTAAAGAGGGGGAAGGCGCGCAGCGCCTCAGGGGGCGCCTACCAGCTTACTGTCCGTATTTACGCTTGGCGTCAGCCACGCAGGTGTCCTTGGCAGCACCGCTCATGGTGTCGCAACGGGCCTTGGCAGCCTTGTAGTCGGCTTCGCGGGTTTCCTCGGCAGCGTCCTTGCGGGTTTCGGCCACGTTGGCAGCCTTGGCTGCGGGGTTGGCAGCGGGCTCGGCCTGGGCCTTGTTCACCTTGGCGGCTTCCACGGCATGCACGTGGGCGGCCTTGGCATCCTTCACGCAGACATCCTTGGCGTCGCCCTTGAGGTCGTCACACTTTTCCTTGGCGATGGCGTAGTCGGCATCGGCCTTGGCGATGAGGGCCTTTTCACTGTTCTTGGGCGAGGGATTGCGGCGCGACTCCAGTTCGGCCTTGGCCACGTTTTCCTGGCCCTTGGCCTGCTTCTCGCAGACGTCCTTGGCGTTGCCCTTCAGCGGCTTGCACTGTTCCTTGGCGGCCTTGTAGTCGGCCTCGATCTGGTTCTTGGCGGCCGTGTGCTCCGCATTGGTCATGGCCATGGCGCCGGAGGCCATCAGGCCCAGGGCGACAGCGGAAAGCATGTGGCGAAAGCGTTGCGGTGTTTGCATGATGAACTCCTTGTATTTGTACTGAACCGGCCCTTGGTGCCTGCGGTGGCGGGCCATTGGCACGTGCCCCAGGGCACGCTGGCTGTCTGTGGGGGAGCGGGTGGTGGCGCCGGCCAGGGCGCCCGCGCCACCCGCGGGGTCCACCCTCGTCAGTCTTCGAAGCGGAAGTCGGGATGGCGCTTTTGCCATTCGGTCAGCTGCTTTTCGGCAGCGTCGCGGGCCAGGCCCTGGCGCTCCTGCAGCTTGCCCAGGAATTGCTCGCGCTTGCCGGCGATGACGTCCAGATCGTCGTCGGTAAGCTTGCCCCATTGCTCACGGATCTTGCCGGTGAACTGCTTCCAGTTGCCCTTGATGCGGTCTTCATTCATGGCTTGGTCCTTTCAGTGATGTTGAAGTAGCGCTGTGCAATCAGGCCTTGTTTTTTCAAAGCCGCGATCTGCATCAGCGACGGTTTCACTGTAAAAAACCTGCGCGCCGCGCGCCGTAGTCTGTGCCTAGCGTTGCTGGTCGTCCCAGGGGCAGCCGAGGCGGTGGGATCGGGACTACAGCCCCTGACGGACGCGCGGGAAGCGCTGGGTCAGGCAAAGACAAAAACAGCCGGGAGGTGCAGTGCACCAACCGGCTGTCTTTGAACGGCAAAAGGAGAAAGGACGTGCGTGGGCCGAAGCCGCTCAGTGCCCCTGCTGCCCCAGCCACGCATCGATCTGCGCAATGGCCGCATCGGTGGCCTTGGCCAGGGCCTGGGCGCCGCCAGCGGCATCGCCCGAAGCGGCAGGGCTGCGCACCTCGAAGAGCTTCTGGCCCAGCAGGCGGTCCACGGCACCGCTTTGCTCGACCAGGGTAGCGCGCAGGCGCACCACGCCGGCACTGGAGCCGGGCGCGTCAAAGACCTGGCTGAACTCTTCGATGTCCACGCGCAGCAGCGTGGGCACGGCCCCCTGCTGGCGCGGCTGGGCCACGCTTTCGCTGCTGGCGAGCACGGGGCGCTGCGCGCCCAGCTGGCTGCGCAGGCGCTGCTGCAGCAGCAGGGCCGGTGGCTGACTCCAGCGTGCCAGTTGGTAGGGGCGCAGCTCCTGGCCGTTGGCATAGGCCAGGCGGTAGAACATGGCGGTGCTGCCGTCGGACAGGGCCGGGGCTTCCACATCGGCCAGCGCCAGCGGCGTGCGCGCGGCCGGGGTTGCGGTGGCGCCAGTGGGTGCGGACGCAGGGGTGGTCAGCGGCGCCAGGCCGAAGTCATAGCGCGCGGGCTGTGCCGGGGGCTGCGGCAGGGCCGAGCAGCCGGCCAGCAGGATGAGGGCGGCGGCCAGTCCAGCGCTGGCCACGGCGGTCTTGCGAGATAGGGGCATGCGGGTTCCTTGGATCAGGGCTGGGTGGCTGCGGACGGGGCGACGAAGCCGGGTTCTCCCGGCCCCGGGCGGGCCTGGCCCGGCCCGTAGATCACGGCCTGCGGGTTGTCGCTGAAGCGGCTGGCGGCCGTGCCCATCTGGCGCGCGGCGCGCGAGACATCGTCGGCCGCGCGGTTGGCGTGCGGCACCGTGCTGCGGCCCAGGGAGTCGGCCATGCGGGTCAGTGCGCGCGTGCTCTGGGCAATCTGCTCCAGCGGCCCGTCCTGCGCGTTCACGCGGCGCACGGTCTGCTGCAGTTCGGACGCCACGGCAGAGGCGCCGTTGCTGGCCTTCTCCAGCGACTGCAGGGTGTTGTGGGCGTCGGCGGCGAGCTGCGGGACCTGGGTGGACAGGGTGCGGTCCAGGTTCTGCGTGAGCTGCTGCACGCCTGCGGCAGCGGCCGCTATGTTCTCCAGCGCCTGGCTCACGCGCTTTTGGTTGTCGGTGTCCAGCATGTCGCTGAGGCGGCGCGAGATCTCATCGGCGCGCTCCAGCAGCACCTGCCCCTGGTCGGCCAGCATGCTCAGCGGCGACGAGCGCAGCGGCAGGCGCGGCAGGCCGCTGGGGCCGGGCGGCAGCTGGGGCTGCGGCTGGTCCGCATCATCGAGCTGCACATGGGCCAAGCCCGTGACGCCCTGGTAGCCCAGCACCGCGAACGTGGTGGGCGTGATGGGCGTATTCACACCGATGGCAATGCGGATCAGCACATTGCCGTTGGTCTGCGGATCGAACCCGATCTGCGTGACCTTGCCCACCGCCACGCCCTTGTAGCGCACGGCAGCCTGGGCCTGCAGCCCGCTGATGCCGTCCTTGGTGGACAGCTCGTACTCGTTGTACTGCCGCGTATCCCGCGTCAGCCAGATCGCCAGCCCCGCCAGCAGGGCCGCCACGACCAGCACGAAAATGCCGGCCGCCATGGCATGTGATTTGTTTTCCATATCAATGGTCCATAACGTTAGCCCAGCGAACAAGGCATGGAGGCAACACTAAAACGTAGCCTTCAAAACTGGCGCGGCCCCAAACGTGGGACAGCGAGCAAGGGCCGCCCCGCAGCGAGGCTGTCGTCCCCCCCCGCGAAGCGAGAGGGGGGAAGGCGCGAAGCGACTCAGGGGGGCTTCTCATACCGTGCTCATCGCGCGCCTGCCGCGCTCGCCCTGGAAGAAATGCTCGATGAACGGGTGCTTGAACTCGGCCACCTCGCGCGGCGGGCCGCTGACCAGCACCTTCTTCTCGGCCAGCACGGCCACGCGCGAGGACAGGGCGAACAGCGTGTCCAGGTCGTGCGTGACCATGATGACGGTCAGGCCCAGCTCGGCACGCAGCTCGCGCAGCAGTTCGCAGAATTCATCGGAGCTGGTGGGGTCCAGGCCGGCCGTGGGCTCGTCCAGCAGCAGCAAGGGCGGGTCCATGATCAGCGCCCGCGCCAGCGCCACGCGCTTGATCATGCCGCCCGAGAGATCGGCCGGCATGCGCGAGGCATGCTCGGGCTTGAGGCCCACCATCTGCAGCTTGACCAGGGCCGCGTCGCGCACCAGATCGTCGGGCAGCGTGCCCTGCTCGCGCAGTGCAAAGGCCACGTTGTCCAGCACGCTGAAGGCCGAGTACAGCGCGCCATGCTGGAACAGCATGCCCACGCGGCTGGCGGCGCCCTCGCGGCCCATTTCGCTGGCCGGGCGGCCCAGCACTTCGACACGGCCCTTGGTGGGCTCCAGCAGTCCCAGCATCTGGCGCAGCAGCACGGTCTTGCCCGTGCCCGAGCCGCCGACGATGGACAGCATCTCGCCGCGCTGCACATCCAGGTCCAGGTCCTGGTGCACGGCAAAGGCGTTCTCGCCTTCGCCGAACACGCTCCACAGCCCGGCGATGCGCACGATGGGCTCGTCGGCTGCAGGCATGGAGGAGGTTTCGGTGTCCATGGCCATCAGATTCCGACATCTTTGAAAAGGATTGCGAAGATCGCATCCACCACGATGACCATGGTGATGGCCGTCACCACCGAGGCCGTCGTGCCCTTGCCCAGGCTCTGCGTATTGGGCTCCACGCGCAGGCCCCAGTGGCAGCCGATGAGGGCGATGAGGGCGCCGAAGACCACGGATTTGCCCATGGCGATCCAGAGGTTGCCGATCTTCACGGCGGCAGGCAGGGCCTCGGCAAAGTAGGCGCCCGTGACGCCCATGGTGAGGTCTGCCGCGAGCATGCCGCCGGCCAGCGCGGCCAGCGTGGTCCACAGCGAGACCAGGGGCATGGCGACGGCCAGCGCCAGCGCGCGCGGCAGCACCAGGCGAAAGCCGTGCGGTATGCCCATGACCTGCATGGCATCCAGCTCTTCGGTGACGCGCATCACGCCGATCTGGGCGGTGATGGCCGAGCCCGTGCGGCCCGCCACCAGAATGGCCGCCAGCAGCGGCCCGAGCTCGCGGATCAGCGAGATGCCCAGGATGTTGACGATGAAGGATTCAGCCCCGAACTGGCGCAGTTGCAGCGCCATCAGGTAGGCAAGCACCACGCCGATCAGAAAGCCCACCAGGGCCGTGATGGGCAGGGCCGTGGCGCCCATGGAATAGAGGTGGCCGGAGATGTCGCGCCAGGGTCCCCGGTGCGGGGCACGCGCAAAGCGCAGCAGGTCGATCAGCAACTGGCCGATGAGCCGCGTCATCTGCGCGAAATGGCCGCAGGCGTTGATCACCAGGCAGCCCAGGCTGTCGATGCGCTCCAGCAGGCTCAGGCGCGGGGGCGGCGGCGCGGGCTCCTGGGAGAAACGGGCCACGCGTTCGAGCATGGCGCGCTGCGCATCGCTGGCCGCGAGACGCGCGGGCAGGCGGCGGCCCCAGTGGTTCCACAGCAGCTGCGCGCCCACGTGGTCCAGCCAGTCCAGCCCTTCGAGGTTCCAGCCCAGGTCGTCGCCCTTGGCATCGGCCAGCTGTGCACGCAACCGGCGCCATTGCGCCCGCCGGCCCAGCTCGGCCGCGCCCCAGGAGCCGGTCGGCAACGCCCACCGGCCGTCGTTGTCGCGGCGCAGGCTGCATTGGGGGGGATTGTTGAGGGCAGACAAGTGCGGGAGATCCTTGGGGGTTGCGAAGGCGGGGCGCGCAGGCAGGGCCGGGCGGCATTGCAGCCAAGACCGCAGGATAACCGAGCGGCGCGGGCCGCAGATTGCCTGGCGACGCCGTGCGCACGACAGCTTTGCCCTACGCGTGCAATTTTTATCAAAAAACCATCGAAACCGCCATGACTGCTGCATGCGATGCTGCAAAAAAAGGAGTCCAGCGCGCTTTCCCTCTCGACAGTGCGCATGCCGTCCGCACAATGGGCCGAAGCACCAACCCCGGCTCCCAGGGGCGTTCCGGCCCGCAGCGGACGCCCGCCCACCTCCATGAGCAACACCACCTTCGACTACATCGTCATCGGCGCCGGCACGGCGGGCGCCCTCCTGGCCAACCGGCTTTCGCGCGATGGCCGCAGCCGCGTGCTGCTGATCGAGGCGGGCGCCAAGGACGACTACCACTGGATCCACATCCCCGTGGGCTACCTGTACTGCATCGGCAACCCGCGCACCGACTGGCTCTACCAGACCGAGCCCGACGCAGGGCTCAACGGCCGAAGCCTGCGCTATCCGCGCGGCAAGACGCTGGGCGGCTGCTCCAGCATCAACGGCATGATCTACATGCGCGGCCAGGCCCGCGACTACGACGGCTGGGCCGAGCTGACCGGCGACGATGCTTGGCGCTGGGACCAGGTGCTGCCGGCCTTCCGCCAGCATGAAAGCCATTGGCGGCTCGATGCCGGCGGCAACGCCGATGCAGGCTTTCGTGCCCTGCACGGCGGCACGGGCACAGGCGGCAGCGCTGAATGGCGCGTGGAGCGGCAGCGCCTGCGCTGGGACATCCTGGATGCCTTTGCCCAAGCCGCCCAGCAGGCCGGCATTCCGGCCACCGAGGATTTCAACGGCGGCAGCAACGAGGGGGTGGGCTACTTCGAGGTCAACCAGAAGGGCGGCCTGCGCTGGAACACCGCCAAGGCCTTCCTGCGGCCCACCTGCTATGGCCGCCCCAATTTCGAGCTGTGGACCCATGCCCAGGTCAGCCAGCTGCTGTTCGAACAGCTGCCCGCCGGTGGCCTGCGCTGCAGCGGCGCCCAGGTCTGGACCGGCTCGGAAATGGTCAGCGTGCAGGCAAGTCAGGAGGTGCTGCTGTGCGCGGGCGCCGTCAACTCGCCGCAGATCCTGCAGCTGTCGGGCGTCGGCCCGGGCGAACTGCTGCAGCGCCACGGCATTGCCGTGCGCCACGACCTGCCCGGCGTGGGCGAGAACCTGCAGGACCATCTGCAGATCCGCTCGGTCTACAAGATCAAGGGCGCGCGCACGCTGAACACCATGGCCAATTCGCTGTGGGGCAAGGCCGGCATCGGCCTGGAATACCTGCTGCGCCGCAGCGGGCCGATGAGCATGGCGCCCTCCCAGCTGGGCGCCTTCACGCGCAGCAGCCCGCAGCAGGCGCACCCCAACATCCAGTACCACGTGCAGCCGCTGTCGCTGGACGCCTTCGGTGAGCCGCTGCACGGTTTTCCGGCCTTCACGGCCAGCGTCTGCAACCTCAATCCCACGAGCCGGGGCACGGTGCGCATCCACAGCGGGGACTTCCGCCAGGCGCCCGCGATTGCGCCGCACTACCTGTCCACGCCCGAGGACCGGCAGGTGGCCGCCGACAGCCTGCGCGTGACGCGCCGCATCGTGGGCCAGAGCGCACTGGCGCGCTTCGCTCCCGAGGAATGGAAGCCCGGCGTGCAGTACCAGAGCGACGAGGATCTGGCGCGCCTGGCCGGCGACATTGCCACCACCATCTTCCATCCCGTGGGCACGACAAAGATGGGCCGCGCAGACGACCCCATGGCCGTGCTGGACAGCCGCCTGCGCGTGCGCGGCGTGCAGGGCCTGCGCGTGATCGATGCAGGCGCCATGCCGCGCATCACCAGCGGCAACACCAACAGCCCGACGCTGATGATGGCGGAGAAGGCCGCCGGCTGGATTCTTGCGGACCGGCAGGGCCGGGGCCCGGAGCCGGCGCGGGAGAGAACGGAACCGGCCGTTGCGCTGGCCGCCTAGGGCTGCTCCTGCAACAGCGGCGGAATCGCCGCCAGCAGCGCATCGATGGTCACGCGCAGCCGGTAGGGCAGAAAGCGCGTGCGCGGCCACAGCACATGCAGCGGAATGCGCGCGGCCGGCACGCCGGGCAGCAGGCGCACCAGCGCCCCGCTGTCCAGCGCACTGCGCACCCGCCACAGCGGCATGTGGGCCAGGCCCGCGCCCTGCAGCGTGGCCGTGGCAATGGTTTCTATGTCGTCAAAGCCCAGCGCCGGCTCCAGCACGGGCGCGGACAGCGATCCATCCTCACCGGCCAGCCACCAGGGGACGGCGCGGCCGCTGCGCATATAGGCAATACAGCGATGCCCGGCCAGGTCGGCCACGCTGCGCGGCGCGCCATGGGCCTGCAGATAGGCGGGTGATGCGCACAGCACCATGGTCTGCATGCCCAGGCGCCGCGCAACCAGCCAGTCGCTGTCAGGCAGCTCCCCGCTGCGTATGGCCAAGTCGATGCCGTCATCGGCGAAGTCCAGCTGGCGGTCGGTGAAGCTGGCCTCGATGCGCAGGCGCGGATGCAGTTGCGCCAGCTCCAGCAGCAAGGGGGCCACGTGGTGGCGGCCGAAGACCACGGGCGCGCTGATGCGCAGCCGGCCCACCACTTCCCGCCGCCCGGCTTCCAGCATGTGCCGGGCGGCATCCAGGTCCTCCAGCGCCTGCGCGCAGCGCTCGTAGTACATCTGGCCGTCCTCGGTCAGCCCCAGGCTGCGCGTGGTGCGCACGAACAGCCGCGCGCCCAGGCGCTCTTCCAGCCGCGCCACGGCCTTGCCCACGGCCGAGCGCGTCAGGCCCAGGCGCTTGGCCGCCTGGGCGAAGCTGCCGGCTTCGGCCGAGGCGACGAAAGCGCTGACGCCTGCCAGCCTGTCATGTGCAATTGGTTCCATAAATTCTACAAACCATAGCCTCAATTGAATCAATGCAATTATGAAGGAATCAATAGACTGAGGCCCTGTGTTGATACCTGCCCCGAAAGGACTGCCTTCCATGACCGTGCCTCCGTCTTCCCCATTCATGCAGCGCTGGGAACTGCCCGCCCTGGGCCATGAAAACCTGCAGCTGGTGCAGGCGCCCATCCCCGAGCCCGGGCCGGGCCAGGTGCTGGTGCGCGTGCATGCGGCATCGCTGAACTACCGCGATCTGCTGATCCTGCGCGATGGCATGGGCATGGCGCCGACCCTGCCCCTGGTGCCCGGCTCGGACATGGCTGGCGAGGTGGTCGCCATCGGCCCGGGCGTCGCGGAGTTCGCCGTTGGCGACGCCGTGATCAGCACCTTCTTCTCCGGCTGGCAGGACGGCGTGCAGCCGCGCACCAGCCTGCCGCTGGGCTTTCCAGGGCCGGGCATGCTGTCGGAATACGTGGTGCTGGGCGAAGACAACCTGGTCGCCGCGCCCCGTCAGCTGGACTTTGCACAGGCCAGCACCCTGACGTGCGCGGGCGCAACCGCCTGGTTCGCGCTGGCCGAGACCGCGCCCACGCGGCCCGGCGACACCGTGGTCATCATGGGCACGGGCGGCGTGGCGCTGTTCGCCATGCAGATCGCCCATGCCCAGGGCGCGCGCGTGGTGGTGGTTTCAGGCAGCGACGACAAGCTGGCGCGGGCTGCGCAGCTGGGTGCAGACCACGGCATCCACCGCCACCGCACGCCCGACTGGGCCGCCGAGGTGCGCGCCCTCACGGGGGGACGCGGCGCCGACCATGTGCTGGAACTGGCCGGCGGGGATAACTTCGGCCGCTCGCTGTCGGCCCTGGCACAGGGCGGTCGCATATCGGTGATCGGCAACCTGCAGGGCGACGAGCTGCGCGGCTCGGTCTATCCGCTTCTGCTGGGGCGCGCCACCGTGCAGGGCATCGGCGTGGCACACCGGCGTGCGCTGCAGGATCTGGTGCGTGCGGTGGACTGGCTGAAGCTGCAACCCGTGATCGACAGCGAATACGCGCTGGCCGATCTGCCGGCAGCCCTGAAGCATCTGGAGCGGGGTGCTTTCGGCAAGCTGGTGATGCGCATGCGCTGAACGTCCGGCAACCGACAATCATCGCTCCAGCCCTTTGCTGGTGCAATCCCGCACTTTTGCGGTAACTGCGGGAAATCCCCGATGCACCACCCAGGTGCGACCTTTAAAGTCCACCCACTCTCGCGGCACCACAGTGCTGCACAAGAGGGGCCGAGGAGACAACTCGTACACAACCAGATCAACATTCATAAATAGCATCCCAAGATGCATTTCCCAGAGCGCCGGCAAGTCCGGCGCTTTTTTTTTATGCCTGCGGCCAGCCTGCCGCGGCACCTGGGCGGTGCGACAATCGCCGCCCTATGGAATGGATCATCGTCTCGCTGGCCTCGATGCTGGCCGGCTTCGTGGACGCCATCGTGGGCGGCGGGGGCCTCATCTTGCTGCCCGCGCTGTTCGCCACCTTCCCCACCGCACCGCCCGCCACGCTGCTGGGCACCAACAAGAGCGCCTCGGTCTGGGGCACGGCCATGTCCACCTGGCAGTACGGCCGCAAGGTGCAGTTGCCCTGGCGCGCGATGATGCCGGCGGCCTGCATGGGCATGGCGGGTTCCTTTGCGGGCGCCTGGGCCGTCACGCAGATCTCCCCCGATTTCCTGCGTCGGCTGCTGCCGCTGGTGCTGCTGGGCGTGCTGGTCTACACGCTGGCGCGCAAGGACATGGGCCGCCACCACACGCCGCACTATTCGGGCCGCGCGGAGACGCTGATCGCCTGCGCCATCGGCCTGGTGATCGGCTTCTACGACGGTTTCTTCGGCCCCGGCACGGGCAGCTTCTTCGTGTTCCTGTTCGTGCGGCTGATGGGCTATGACTTCCTGAACGCATCGGCCTCGGCCAAGCTGCTGAACATGGCCACCAACCTGGCGGCACTGGCGCTGTTCGCCCTCAAGGGCCATATCTGGTGGCACCTGGCCGTGCCCATGGCGGTGGCCAATGTGCTGGGCGCGATGCTGGGCACGCACATGGCCCTGCGCCATGGAACAGGCTTTGTGCGCGGCATTTTCATCGGCGTGGTGAGCCTGCTGATCCTCAAGACAGGCTACGACGCCTTCATCGCCTGAGCACAGGTCAGCGGCATTCGCAACACCTGCCATCGGCGTTGGCGACGGCAACCTTCTATAATTGCCGACTTTTCGCCTTGAGCTGCGGCGGCTGGTGCATGTCGCACCCCTGCCAGCGGCTGTACCCGACCAGCCGAGCAGCCGCAAAAAAGCCGGCCCCGCCGTCCATGGCCCATGCACTGATGCGTGCCTTGGCGCTTTCTTCATTCTGCGGCGCCGGGGTCAGGTCTTGAGCGACAGCCCAGGAGTTCCATGAAACGCTTTACCGTCATCGCCGCCGCCGCGCTGGCCCTGTGGACCGCCGCCGGCGTTCAGGCCCGCCCCTTCGACGCCATCCAGAAGGAAGGCACGCTGCGCCTGGCCACCGAGGGCTATTACGCGCCCTTCGCCCATTTCGAGGGCAAGCAGCTGACCGGCTTCGAAGTCGAGCTGGCCCAGATGATGGCCGCCAAGATGGGCGTGAAGTACGAGTGGAAGACCATCAGCTTCGACGCCCTGCTCACCGGACTGCAGCAGGACCGCTGGGACCTGGTGATTTCCTCGCACGGCATCACCCCCGAGCGCGAGAAGGCCGTGACCTTCACCCAGCCCCACTACTGCTCCGGCGCCATCGTGGTGTCGCTGGACCCGGCCATCCGCTCGGCCAAGGACCTGACGGGCAGGACGGTGTCGGTGCAGACCGGCTCCACCTACATGCAGTACATGGAGAAGACCATGCCCGGCATCAAGCGCCTGGTCAACTTCCCCACCAACGAGGCTGCGCGCAATGCGCTGCTGTCCAAGCGGGTGGATGCCTGGGTGACCGAGCGCTTCATCGCCAAGGAAATGCAGCAGAAGAACCCCAATGCCCAGCTCAAGCAGGGCGAGCTGCTGCTGGTCGAGCGCATTGCCGCCGCCGTGGCCAAGGACAACAAGTCGCTGGCCGACGCCTGGAACAAGGCCTTCAAGGAAGCCCTGGCCGACGGCAGCTACGCCAAGCTGTCGCAGAAATACTTCCACGAAGACATCCGCTGCCCTGACTGAGGCCCCGGGCAGTTCTGCCCGACCGGCGCCCACTTGCAGGGCGCCTTTTTGTTTCTAGCCCACCTATGCTTACCGTCCTCTGGCCCGCCCACTGGAGCCGCTCGCAGCGCAGCAACGCCACCCTGGTCACGGCCCTGCTGCTGATGGTGCTCGTGGTTTCGCTGCTGGGGCAGTTGCTGTCCCTGCTGCCCGAGCCCATCGGCTCCAACGCCGACACCTTCGCCGAAGGCGCGCGCACCACGCTGTACCTGACGCTGGCCAGCGGCGCCGCCGGCCTGGTGCTGGGCATCGCCGCCGCGCTGGCGCGCACCTCGCGCACGGCCGCCCTGCGCTGGGCCGCAGGCTTTTATGTCTGGGCGATCCGCGGCACGCCGCTGCTGGTGCAGATCCTGTTCATCTATTTCGCGCTGCCGGTGCTGATCCCGGGCCTGAGCCTGCCCGACTTCGCCGCCGCCTGCATTGCACTGGCGCTGAACGTTGGCGCCTACAACGCCGAAGCCGTGCGCGCCGGCCTGCAGGCCGTGCCGCGCGGCCAGGCCGAGGCCGCACGCGCACTGGGCCTGCCGCGCACCTGCGTCTTCATGGACGTGGTGTTCCCGCAGGCCTTCAAGATCTCGCTGCCGCCGCTGGTGAGCAACTTCGTGGCCCTGCTCAAGGACTCGTCGCTGGCCTATGCCATCGGCGTGGTGGAGCTGACCAATGTGGGCAACCGCATCCAGTCGGCCACCTTCCAGCCCGTGGAGACCCTGGTCACCGTGGGCGTGACCTACCTGGTGCTGACCACGCTGGTGACGCAGGTCACGGCTGCCGTGGAGTACCGCTTCGACGTGGAGGGCCGCCACAAATGAGCGCCGACAAGCTGGCACGGGGCATGCCCTACATCGTGGCCGAGAAGGTCACCAAGTCCTTCGGCAGCCACCAGGTGCTCAAGGGCGTTTCCACGCAGTTCTGCACGGGCGAGGTGACGGTGATCATCGGCGCCTCGGGCTCGGGCAAGTCCACGCTGCTGCGCGCCATCAACCGGCTGGAGCCGCATGACGGCGGACGCATCACCATCGACGGCGTCGAAGTCACCGACAACGAAGCCACGCTGCAAAAGCAGCGCTGCGAAGTGGGCATGGTGTTCCAGCAGTTCAACCTGTTCGGCCACATGACGGTGCTGGACAACGTGACCCTGGCGCCGCGCCGCATCCGCAAAACGCCGCGCGCCCAGGCCAATGCCAAGGCCATGGCCCTGCTGGAGCGCGTGGGCATGCAGGCCCATGCCCACAAGTACCCGTGGCAGCTGTCGGGCGGCCAGCAGCAGCGCGTGGCCATTGCCCGCGCCCTGGCCATGCGGCCCGAGCTGATCCTGTTCGACGAAGTGACCTCGGCCCTGGACCCCGAGACCGTGGGCGAGGTGCTGACCGTCATCCGCGACCTGGTCAGGGACGGCATGACCTGCGTGCTGGTCACGCACGAGATGCGCTTTGCCGAAGAGGTCAGCGACCAGGTGTATTTCACCGAGGCCGGCCGCATCGTCGAGCACGGCAGCGCCGCCCAGATCTTCGGCAGCCCGCGCAGCGATCGCACGCGCGAGTTCCTGCAGCGCGCCCTGGGCGATGGCGGCCGGCCCAGGCCTGCGCCAGCCGCCCCGGCCACAACGCCGCTGCCCTTCGACAGCCTGCGCTTTGCCCTTTGATCCCCCACCTCCAGGAGCACATCCCCATGACCGCAGAAACAACGACTGAAACCCCGATCGGCACAGGCTCCGATACAGAAGCCACCACCCTGCGCCGCCAGGCCGTGGACGCCGCCCTGGCCGACGTGCGCCAGCTGCTGCAGGCCGGCGCGCCCGACCGCAGCACCCTGTCGGCCATCACCGCGCGCCTGGAGCAGCTGGCCGCGCACAAGGCCTTGTTCAGCCGAGCGGACTTTCCCCCGCCCGCGCAGACCGAAGGCGTGGGCGCCTCCACGCGCTACCGCCTCAACCCGGCCGATGGCGATGCGGGCCTGGCCCTGTACCTGAACTCCATCAACCCCGGCAAGACCACGGCGCCGCACAACCACACGACCTGGGCCGTGATCGTCGCCGTCGAAGGCCAGGAGCTCAACCGCCTCTACGAACGCACGGACGACCGCAGCGACCCCGCACGCGCCAGCATCCACCTGGCGCGCGAATTCACCGTGCAGCCGGGCGCCTCCATCGCCTTCCTGCCCGATGACATCCACAGCATTGCCGTCGTGGGCGATCAGCCCACGCTGCACTTCCATCTCTACGGCCAGCCGCTGGAAACCCTGAGCGGCCGCGTGGCCATCGACCCCGACACCGGCGAAGTCAAGAACTACAACGCCGCCTACTTCCGCCCCAGCGAGGCCGTGGCATGAGCACCCCCCAAGACAAGCACCGGCCCCTGGGCCCGTCGACCCGCCTGCTGCACGCGGGCACGCCGCCGCTGCAGGGCGGCTCCGGCCCTGTCAACGTGCCCGTGGTGCGCACCAGCACCGTGCGCTTTGCCGACAGCGCCGCCTACGCCGACCTGCACCACCGCCGCGAGGCCGGCGAGCGCGTGGCCTCCTACGGCCGCCACGGCCTGGACACGCACCGCGCGCTGGAAGACGCCGTGGTCGCGCTGGAGGGCGGGCACCGCGCCTTTCTCACGCCCTCGGGCCTGTCCGCCATCACCCTGGTGCTCATCGCCCTGCTCTCGCCCGGCGACCATGCCCTGGTGGCCGACAGCGTCTACTCTCCCGTGCGCCGCGTGGACGCCACCTTGCTGCAGCGCCTGGGCATCACGCTGGAGTACTTCTCGCCCTCACGCGACGATCTGGCCGGCAAAATCCGCCCCAACACGCGCCTGGTCTACCTGGAATCGCCCAGCTCCCTGCTCTACGAGGTGCTGGACCTGCCCGCCCTGGCCGCCGTGGCGCGCCAGCACGGCATTCCCGTGGCCACCGACAACACCTGGAGCGGCGGCTGGTTCTACCAGCCCCTGGAGCACGGCGCCAACCTCTCCATCCAGGCCGCGACCAAGTACATCGCCGGCCACTCGGACGTGATGCAGGGCATCGTCATCACCGACGGCCCCGCGCTGTCCAAAAAGATATCCACCGCCTACGAGGCCCTGGGCCTGACCATAGGCGCCGACGACGCCTACCTCGCCCTGCGCGGCCTGCGCACCCTGCCCGTGCGCCTGGCCCAGCACCAGCGCCACGCCACCGAAATCGCGCAGTGGCTGGAGCAGCAGCCCCAGGTCGGCCGCGTGTTCTACCCGGCCCTGCCGTCCGATCCCGGCCATGCGCTATGGAAGCGGGACTTCAGCGGGGCCAGCGGGCTGGTGTCGTTTGCGTTTGCCGAAGGGGTGGACGCCGGTGCCGGCGCCGTGTTCGTTGACTCGCTGCGGCATTTTGCGCAGGGGGCTTCGTGGGGCGGGTATGAGAGCCTGGCCCTGGTGGCGCAGCCTGAGCGGCTGCGGGAGCACAGTGTGTGGACGGGGACTGCGCCTGTGGTGCGGTTGCATGTGGGGTTGGAGGATCCTTTGGATTTGATTGCGGATCTGGAGAGGGGGTTTGGGGTGGTGTCGGAGCGGTTCAGGCTGGCTGCCTGAGATTTTTTGGCTTTGCTGCGTGCGCTGGTTGCGCTGCGTGCGCTGCTTGCGCTGCGTGTTGCTGCGTTAGCTGGTTCTGACCCTGCCGGGGGGTTTCTTTTCGAGGCCGGGTCTCGGCCCGGCGGCCGACCTACCTTCTTTTGCTTCGCCAAAAGAACGTAGGCCAAGAAAAGGCGACCGGTACGACTCACACTCATAGGTGACACATCAGTACAAGGACATGGGTAACAGATCCAAGCTTGGCAGCTGGAGCCAACAGCAGC
>JAITUC010000027.1 GCA_031286585.1 Delftia acidovorans | reverse complement strand
GCCATGGAAACCTACCTGGACCGGCGCCAGCCGCTGGTCATCATCGCGGGCGCCGACTACGGCCAGGGCTCCAGCCGCGACTGGGCGGCCAAGGGCGTGCGCCTGGCGGGTGTGGAGGCGGTGGTGGCCGAAGGCTTCGAGCGCATCCACCGCACCAACCTCATCGGCATGGGCGTGCTGCCGCTGCAGTTCCTGCCGGGCACCAGCCGCAAGACCCTGGGGCTGGACGGCACGGAGATCTACGGCGTGGAAGGCGAGCGCACGCCGGGTGCCCAACTCACGCTGGTGATCGAACGAAGAAGCGGCCGGACGCAGCGCGTGCCCGTGACCTGCCGGCTGGACACGGCCGAAGAGGTGTCGGTGTACGAGGCGGGCGGTG
This sequence comes from Delftia acidovorans, assembly GCA_031286585.1. Taxonomy (GTDB): domain Bacteria; phylum Pseudomonadota; class Gammaproteobacteria; order Burkholderiales; family Burkholderiaceae_C; genus Comamonas; species Comamonas acidovorans_A. Next base: position 67,640 of record JAITUC010000027.1, on the reverse strand, counting down.
TGCTGCAGCGCTTTGCCCAGGACTTTCTTGCACAGACACAGGACGCTTGATGAACACCGCACCCCAGATCCGCATTCCCGCCACCTACCTGCGCGGCGGCACCAGCAAGGGCGTGTTCTTCCGCCTGCAAGACCTTCCTGAGGCTGCGCAACAGCCGGGGCCCGTGCGCGATGCCCTGCTGCTGCGCACCCTGGGCAGCCCCGACCCTTACGGCAAACAGATCGACGGCATGGGCAATGCGTCATCCAGCACCAGCAAGGCCGTGATCCTCTCGGCCAGCACGCGCGAAGGCCATGACGTGGACTACCTGTTCGGCCAGGTCTCCATCGACCGGCCCTTCGTGGACTGGAGCGGCAACTGCGGCAATCTCTCGGCCGCCGTGGGGCCCTGCGCCATCCACATGGGATTGATCGACCCTGTGCGCATTCCACGCAACGGCACAGTCACCATACGCATATGGCAAGCCAACATCGGCAAGACCATCGTGGCCCATGTGCCCGTCACGGACGGCCAGGTGCAGGAGACCGGCGACTTCGAGCTGGATGGCGTGACCTTCCCGGCCGCCGAAGTGGCGCTGGAGTTCCTGGACCCGGCCGATGAAGGAGAGGATGGTGGCGCCATGTTCCCCACGGGCAACCTCGTGGACCGGCTCGATGTGCCGGGCGTGGGCAGCTTCGCGGCCACGCTGATCAATGCGGGCATACCCACCATCTTCCTCAACGCCGCCGACCTGGGCTACACGGGCTGTGAACTGCAGGAGGCCATCAACGGCGATGCCGAGGCGCTGACGCGCTTCGAGGCCATACGCGCCCATGGGGCACTGCAGATGGGACTGATCCAGGACCTGGCCGAAGCGGCCACGCGGCAGCACACGCCCAAGATCGCGTTCGTGGCGCCGCCGGCCGGCTACACGGCATCCAGCGGCAAGCACATAACGCCGGGTGACGTGGACCTGCTGGTGCGAGCCCTGTCCATGGGCAAGCTGCACCACGCCATGATGGGCACGGCGGCGGTGGCCATCGGCACGGCCGCGGCCGTGCCGGGGACGCTGGTGAATCTGGCGGCGGGCGGCGGTGAACGCGGCGCCGTTCGCTTCGGCCATCCCTCCGGCACACTGCGCGTGGGCGCCGAGGCCCGGTTGGTGAATGGCCAGTGGCAGGTGACCAAGGCCTTGATGAGCCGCAGCGCGCGCATCCTGATGGAAGGCTGGATCAGGGTGCCTGGCGAGGTCTTGAACGCCGCGTGAATGCGCGGGCCCGGGCTTCAGGCGGGGGCCGCGCTCACGCCTGGGCTGCCAGCGCCGCGCCGTGCCACGTCTGCAGCTGATCCAGCGTGTTCGTCGTGCCGCCGCAGGCCACCACCAGCACGCGCTTGAAACCCTGCAGCGCAGGCGCCCTTGCGTAGGCCAGGGCCAGCGCGGCTCCGCAGGCAGGCTCCACATGCAGGCGATGGTCATCAATGAAGCGCAGGCAGGCGTCCAGCGCCTGCGCATCCGTCACCACGGCGCTGCGCACGGGGTGCACCTGCGCCAGATCGAAGGCCCGCTGGCAGACCTGGCGCGCGCCCAGCGAAGTGGCCACGCTGGCGATGCGGTCCAGCATCACGCGGCGGCCCTGGGCCAGCGACTGCGCCAGGGAATCGGCGCCGGCTGTCTCCGCGGCAATCACGGGCACATCGCTCCAGCCGTGACGCTGCAGGCCCTGCACCACGCCGGCCAGCAGGCCGCCGCCGCCCACGGCCAACACCACGGCGTCGGGCTTGAAGTCGGCAGTGGCCAGCTCATCGACCAGGGTGGAGTGCCCTGCCCACAGCAGCGGGTCGTCAAACGGATGGACAAAGGCATCCTCGGCCCCCAACAGGGACTTGGCCAGGGCGTTGGCCTCGTCCCAGACGGCGCCATGCACGATCAGCTCGGCGCCCTGGGCACGGATCAGCGCCCGCGCATGCTCGGTCGTGGTTTGCGGCACGACCACGGTGACGGGTAGGGACAGCTGCCGCCCGGCATAGGCCACGGCAATGCCGGCATTGCCGCCCGACGAAGCCACAAAGCGCTTCTTGCCCTGGCGCGCCAGGATCTCGCAGGCATGGCCTATGCCGCGCAGCTTGAACGATCCGCAGGGCTGCAGAGCATCCAGCTTGAGCCAGATTTCAGGACCATCGGCGTGGCTCAGGGCATGGGACAGGATAAGGGGAGTGAAGGTGTGCAAAGGCATGGGGTGGCAGTGTAGGACCAGCGTTCAGCCGCGATAATCCCTTGGCTTTTCAAATATTCTTTGCGCCATGAGCACAAATCAAGCCCTGCCCCTGTTCGGGGAAATGGCCATCTTCGTCAAGGTGGTGGACACGGGCAGCTTCTCCGAGGCCGCGCGCCAGCTGGGCAGCACGCCATCGGCCACCAGCCGGGGCGTGGCGCGGCTGGAAAAGGCGCTGGGCCTGCGCCTGCTGGAACGCACCACGCGCAAACTGCGCCTGAGCGAGGCCGGCCGCGAGGTGCATGCGCGCTGCCTGGACATGGTGGGCGCCGCCCAGGCCGTCATGGCCGCGTCCCTGCTGCAGGATGCGCAGCCGCGCGGCCTGGTGCGCATCAGCGTGCCCAAGGCCGTGGGCCGTACCGTCGTCCATCCCCATATGCCAGATTTCCTGGCCCAGTATCCCGAGGTCGATGTGCAGATGCGTCTGGAAGACCGCTACATGGACCTGATCGACGACCCCGTGGACCTGGCCATACGCATCACCAACCACCCGCCGCCCGGCCTCATGGGCCGCCACCTGATGGACATCGACCATCTGCTGTGCGCCTCACCGCAGTACCTGGAGCGGCACGGCACGCCCGTGCATCCGCTGGACCTCAAGGCCCACAGCTGCATCTACCTGGGGGAGGAGCCCGGCGACGCGCACTGGAAGCTGCGCGGCCATGGCAAGACCGTCACCGTGGCCGTGCGCGGGCGCTACGCGGCCAACCACACCGGCGTGCGGCTGGACGCCGTGCTGCAGCACATCGGCATCGCCAGCCTGCCCCGCTTCACGGCACGCGAGGCTCTGGCGGACGGGCGCATCGTGCAGGTGCTGCCGGACTGGAGCTTCCTGCCCAACTACAGCGGCCAGCTGTGGATTCTTCACCCTCCAACCAGACATCTTCCCCTCAAGCTGCGCGTGCTGATGGACTTCCTGGCCGAGCGGCTGGCCAGATCCGTTGCGCCGCCGCTTTCATAGCGCAAGCCGGCATAAGCCCCCAGCCCGCACGCAGTGCGCACGATGCGCGAACGCAGGCAATGCAGCGGCTCAGGGCCTGCACTTCACTCTCCGCCCCCCTGACTGCGCAGCCGCCGCCACAGCGTGGCCCGGCTGATGCCCAGGATCTCGCAGGCGCGGCGCTGGTCGCCCTGCACCTGCTCCAGCACTTCGCGCATGCGCTGGCGCTCGGCATCGCGCCGGGCCTCGCGCAACTGCAGTTGCCGCTGCTGTGCGGGCAGGGCCTGAACGGTACCCTGCCCAGCCCCGTCGCATTCAGGAAACAGCTCCCGCAACCGGCCCATGTCCACGCGGCCCGCGCTGTCACGCAGGTCGTGGCGGCAGGCCAGCAGGCGCTCCACCCAGTTGTCCAGCTCCCGCGCATTGCCGGGCCAGCGGTGAGTGGCGGCCAAATCCAGCAAGGCGTCCAGCAGGGGCTCCAGTGAAGAGGCCTCGGCCTGCAGCGACTGCGTGCGCAAACGTCGCGCAAGCATGGTGCGGGCCAGGGCGTGGACATCGCCCTGTCCGCGTTCGTGCAGTCCGGGCATGGACAGGCGCAGCACGGCCAGGCGGTAGAACAGGTCGCGCCGGAATGCACCGCGCTCGACCTGGGCCGCCAGATCGGCATGCGTGGCGGCGATGATGCGCAGGTCCACCGGCACGGGCGTGGTGGAGCCCACGCGCAGCACTTCGCGCTCCTGCAGCACGCGCAGCAGGCGGGACTGCAGGGCCAGCGGCATGTCCCCGATCTCGTCCAGGAACAATGTGCCCGTATGGGCCGCCTCGATCAGCCCGGTCTTGCCGCCGCGCCGCGCGCCGGTGAAAGCGCCTTCGTCGTAGCCGAAGAGTTCGCTCTCCAGCAGGCTTTCCCCCAGGGCCGCGCAGTTCACCGCCAGGAAGGGCTGGGCCGCGCGCCGGCTGGCGCGGTGCATGCCCTGGGCCAGCAACTCCTTGCCCGTGCCGCTGTCGCCCTGGATGAGCACGGTGGCATCGCTGGCCGCGAACTGGCGTGCCAGGCGGCGCACGCGCTGGGCGGGTTCGCTGTCGCCCGCGTAGTCTTCGATGCGCCAGCGCACGCCCGCGCCGCGCAGGCTGCGGTTGGCACGCAGGTGGCGGTCGGCGCGCTGGATGGTGGCGGGATCGCGGCAGACCAGCAAGGCGCCCGTGAGCTGGCCGTTTTCCACGATGGGGGCGCGCCGCACCACCAGGGTGCGCGTGGCCAGCTGGACCACGTCTTCACTGCCTTCGGGATCCAGGGACTGCGACTGCAGCGCCTGTGCCAGCGCCAGCGCGGGCGCCACCTCGTCCAGCAGCCGGCCATGCAGCGCCTTGGCAGGCGCCCCCAGCAGGGCCGCCATGGTGGGGTTCAGTGCCTGGATACAGCCTTGCGTATCCACGGCGACCACGCCGTCCTGCAACTGGCCGAGCACGGTTTCCAGCCGCTGGTGGCGGGCGCGCTCGGCATGGCGGTGGCGGGCGAGCAGCACCGCATCGCGCAGGGCCTGCAGCACGGCGCCGTCGGAGTACAGCAGCACGCTGGGAATGCCGGCCTGCTCGGCCAGGTCGGCCACCAGCCCCGGCGCGACCACGGCACCCACGCCTGCGGCCTGCAGCGCACGCACACAGGCCTGGGCGTCCTCGGGCCCGTGGTAGCTGAACTGGGCAATGCCGGCGCCGAACAGCGCATCGAACTGGGCCAGGTGCGGCGAGGGATGGTCAAACGACACCAGCCCGATGCGCGGCGTGCCGCCCGCCTGCGCCAATTCCCGCGCGCTGGCCAGCGCCTGCAGCAGATCGAAGCCGCGCACCTCGATCATGACCACGGGAATATCGACATGCTCACGCACCCAGGCACCACTGGCGCCGGCGGCCACCAGGGCGTCTATGGGCTCGACCGCCTGCATCGCGCGCACGGCCTGCACGGCGTCGTCAAAGGCCGCGCCGACATGCTCCACACGCACCTGGTCGCCCACCGCCAGGGACATGCGCTCCAGCACGCGGCCGATGCGGTGGCGGCCTATGGTGACGACTCGGGGCCATGCCGCGCGGGGGGCGGACGGGTTTCCAGGGACAGGGGCCACGACTGATTCATTCATGCAACCGATTATTTCATTCATGCAACATCGCGCCGCATGAATCCACCGGCAGGCTCCACCCCTCCCTCCCGAGAACTGAAAATCCCATTCAAATCAATGATTTGCAATGACAAGGGTTTACCCTTTATTGCCATGGCATGCAGCTTGCAAACAAGGCTGGCGTTTCAATCATTTCAAGTATTTCCAGGAGACTCCCCATGCACCAGCCATCCCGCCTGCCCCGCCGCACCGCCCTGGCCGCCCTGCTTGCCACCGCGCTGCCGCTGGCCGGCGTGTCGTTTGCCGCGCCTGCCGCCGATGCCTGGCCCACCCGCCCCATCCGCCTGGTGGTGCCGTTCTCCGCAGGGGGCGCCAATGACCTGATGGCACGCTCGGCCGCCGAAGGCGCATCCAGGATCCTGGGCCAGCCGGTGGTCATCGACAACCGCGCAGGCGCGGGCGGCACCGTGGGTGCCGACATCGTGGCCAAGGCCCAGCCCGACGGATACACCTTTCTGGTGAGCGCGGCCGGCGTGATCTCCAACAGCATGATCAAGAAGACCATGCCGTTCAAGGACGATGCGCTGGTGCCCGTGGCCATGATCGGGCTGGCGCCTTCGGTGATCGTGGTTCCCAAGAACGCGCCCTACCAGAATCTGCGCGACTTCGTCGAGGCCTCCAAGAAAGGCCAGGGCTTTAATTTCGCGACGGCCGGCACGGGCAGCACGCCGCATTTCGTGGCCGAGATGCTGAACGTGAAGTACGGCGCAAAGCTGCAGCCCGTGCCCTACAAGAGCGGATCGGAAAGCACGACGGCCGTGCTGGGCGGCCAGGTGGAGGGCACGTCGGAGGCCAGCATCATCGCCCTGCCCCACATCCTCAACGAAGGCAAGTTCAAGGCGCTTGCCACCACCTGGACGCAGCGCATCTCTGCCTATCCGCAGCTGTCCACAGCCGTGGAGCAGGGCTTTGCCGAGCTGCAGATCGCGCACTGGGCCGGCATCCACGCGCCCAGGGGTACGCCGGCCGCCATCCTGGACAAGCTGGCCGCCGCCGTGGACCAGGCCATGAAGGAGCCGGCCACCGTGGAGAAGCTCAAGGGCCTGGGCATCGAGCCCATCGGCGGCACACGCGCCGAGTTCGTGAAATTCACCGATGCCGAGCGCAAGCGCCTGGGCGAGATCGTCAAGGCCGCGAACATGCAGGAAAAGTGATCCGCTCCCGCGACCAACACGAACCCCAAACGAGACAAGACACCATGAATACCCGCCGCAACACCCTCCGCCTGAGCCTGGGACTGGCCCTGGGCGTGACCGCAGCCGCTGCCGCCCTGCTCGCCGCCCCCGCCACCGCAATGGCCCAGGGCGCAGATGCCTGGCCCTCGCGCCCCATCAAGCTCATCGTGCCCTATGCGGCCGGCGGCTTTGCCGATACACGGGCCCGCAAGATCGCCGACAAGATAGGCCAGAGCCTGGGCCAGCCCATCGTGATCGACAACCGCGGCGGCGCGGGCGGCGTGACGGGCACGGATGCCATTGCCAAGGCCACGGACGGCCATACCTTCGGTTTCGGCTCGCCGGGCCCGCTGGTGACCAATCCCATGCTGATGAAAAAGCTGCCCTACAACGCCGCGCGCGACCTGCAGCCCATCGTCCTGATCGAAGAGGCGCCGCTGATCCTGACCACGGCGCCCAACCAGCCGTTCAAGACCGTGGCCGAGCTGGTGGCTGCGGCCAAGGCCAGGCCGGGTACGCTGACCTATGGGTCGTCTGGCGTGGGCGGTGCCCACCACCTGTCTGGCGAGCTGCTGGCCTTCCAGACGCGCACGGACATGGTCCATGTGCCCTACAAGGGCGGCGCGCTGGCAGCCACCGACCTGATGGGAGGCCACCTAGCCTTCATGTTCGAGATGGGCTATGCGGCCCTGCCCGCCATCCAGGGGGACAAGGTCAAGGCGCTGGCCGTCTCCAGCAAGCAGCGCCTGAAGGTGCTGCCCAACGTGCCCACGCTGGACGAGGCGGGCATCAAGGGCTTCGAGTCGTACAACTGGCTGGGCATGATCGCGCCGGCCAGCACGCCGCCGGCCGTGACCGAGCGCCTGAACAAGGCCGTGAACGAGGCACTCAAGGACGCCGAGGTACGCGCCATGATCGAGAACACGGGCGGCATGGTCATGGGCGGCACGCCCCAGGCCTACGGCAAGTTCCTCGAGGCCGAGCGCGCCAAGTGGGGCCCGGTGATCAAGAACGCCAACATCACGCTGGACTGAAACGCCAACCCGCGCACCGCTTTTCCCATCTGACACCCCCATCCATGAACACCAAGCAACAACTCAAGGCCCTGGCCGAAGCGCGCCGCGGCGTGCTCGTGCCCGGCGCATTCAATGCGCTGTCCGCGCGCGTCGTGGCCGATCTCGGCTTCGAGGCCATCTATGTCACCGGCGCCGGCGTGACCAATATGTGGTTCGGCCTGCCCGACCAGGCCTTCATGGGCCTGACCGACATCGCCGACCACACGGCCCGCATCCGTGACGCGGTGGATCTGCCGCTGATCGTCGATGCCGACACCGGCTTTGGCAACGCGCTAAACGCCTATCACGCCGTGCGCACGCTGGAGCGCGCAGGCGCCGACTGCATCCAGATCGAGGACCAGATCAGCCCCAAGCGCTGCGGCCATTTCAACGGCAAGGAGGTGATTTCCACCGAAGAGATGCTGGGCAAGATCAAGGCCGCCGTGGACGCGCGCCGCGACCAGGGCACGCTGATCATGGCGCGCACCGACGCCTGCGCCACCCAGGGCTTCGAGGCCGCCGTGGAGCGCGCCCAGCGCTTTGCCGAGGCCGGCGCCGACATCCTCTTCGTGGAGGCCGTGACCCAGGCCGATGAGATCCGCGCCCTGCCCCAGCGGCTGGCCAAGCCCCAGTTGATGAACATGGTGATCGGCGGCAAGACACCCATCACCGACGCGGGCGAGCTGGCCGAACTGGGCTATGGCCTGGTGCTGTATGCCAATGCCGCGCTGCAAGGCGCCGTGGCGGGCATGCAAAAGGCGCTGGGCCAGTTGCGCAACGAACGCAAGGTGGACGAAAACCCTGCCGTGGTGGCCCCGTTCGCGGAGCGCCAGCGCCTGGTCAACAAGCCGTTCTGGGACGCGCTGGAAAAGAAGTACGAGTAAAGCACGCACGAGGGCGAGTGGGCGGGCGAGCGGGCGGGTGCAGTGCCGCTCAGCCCTTCGCAGGCGCCTTCCACCCCTTGAGCGTCAGCTCCAGCGCCTGCAGCGCCTGTTGCAGGCGCTCGGGGGGCGCACCTTCCTCGGCAATCCAGAACGCGGACTCGACCAGGCAGCCATTGAGCAGGCGCGACATGGCCAGCGGGCTGGCGCGCACGATCACGCCGCTATCCATGAGCTGCTCCAAGTAGCCGGCCACGAAGGCGATGCAGGCGCGGTGCTGCTCGCCCTGGTCCGTGCCCGTCAGCACGGCGCGCGCATCCTGCAGCACGATGCGGCGTATCTCGCCCTCCTGCGCCATGGCCAGGTAGGCGCGGCAGTAGGCCAGGAACCCCTCCCAGGGGTCGGCATGGTCGGCCAGCACCTGCTCCAGGCGAGCATCCATCTCGGCATCCATCTGCGCCACCACGGCGGCCAGCAGGCCCGGCTTGCCACCGAAATGGTGGTATAGCGCGCCGCGCGTCAGCCCGGCATTGGCCGTCAATTCGTCCATGGAGGCCTGGGAATAGCCCTGGCTGCCAAAGGCCTCGCGCGCAGCCTCGATGAGCTTGGCGCGTGTCTCCTCGATCATGCTGGCCCGGCTTTTGCGCATGGCGCACTCCATTCACATACAAAACGTATGCCAATGATACGGCGCGTCATGGGCAGCCCGTAGAATCGCTGACATACGCCGCGTATGTGATTGCAGCGGCCTGTCCGTTTTCCGAGGTTTCCATGTTCCACGCCTACCGCCAGCTGTTCACCCGGCCCGGCACGGCCGCCTTTGTGCTGGCCGGTCTCCTGGCCCGCCTGCCCCTGTCGATGACGGGCATCGGCCTTATCACCATGCTGTCCCAGCAGCGCGGCGCCTACACGCTGGCCGGCGCGGTGGCGGCCTGCTTTGCGCTGTCCATCGCGTTGCTGGCCCCGCGCATCTCGGCCCTGGTGGACCGCCACGGCCAGCGCAAGGTGCTGCCCTGGGCGGCTGCCGTGAGCGCCGCCGCCATGTTCTCGCTGCTGGCCTGCGCGCATTGGCAGGGGCCGGATTGGCTGCTGCTGGTGCTGGCCGCGCTGGTGGGCGCCCTGCCCAGCATGCCGGCCATGGTGCGCGCACGCTGGACCGTGCTGCTGCGCGGCACGCCGCAGCTGCAGACGGCCTACGCGCTGGAGGCCGTGCTGGACGATGTCTGCTTCATCGTCGGCCCGCCGCTGTCGGTGGGCCTGAGCATGGTGTTGTTCCCCGAGGCCGGGCCGCTGGCCGCATCGTTGCTGCTGCTGGTGGGCGTGGCGCTGTTCGTGGCCCAGCGTCGCACCGAGCCACCCGTGGACGCATCGCAGCAGCGCACGCGCCAGCAGTCGCTGGCCCGCCACCCCGTGGTGCGCACGCTGGCGCTGTTCATGCTGGCCCAGGGCATCATCGTGGGCACCATCGACGTGGCCAGCGTGGCCTTTGCCACGCAGCAGGGTCAGCCGGCGGCAGCCAGCATCGTGCTGTCGTTCTATGCGCTGGGCTCCTGCGTGATGGGACTGGTGTTCGGCACGCTGCGCCTGAAGGCGCCGCTGCACCGCCAGATTGCCTGGGTGGGTGCCTCGGTCTGCATCACCGCCGTCCCCCTGCTGCTGGCCACCAATGTGTTCACGTTGACCCTGGCCGTGCTGCTGGCCGGCATCACCTTCGGGCCGACCATCACCGTGGCCATGGGCCTGGTGGAGCAGCAGGTTCCGCACCAGCGCCTGACCGAAGGCATGACCTGGCTGCTGACCGGCATTGCCATGGGCGTGGCCCTGGGCGCGGCCGCCGCAGGCTGGGCCACGGATCTGTGGGGCGCGCGCATTTCCTTCGTGGTGGCGCTGCTGGCCGGTGTCGCCATGTGGGCCCTGGGCGTACTGGCCGCACGCCAGGCACGAGCGAAAGAGAGCTCGCCTGCCGAAGACGCAGCCGCTGCCTGCACCTGAACACGGCCCCAACGCCCGCGCCAGCCCAGACTGCTCAGGCTGTGGCCATCAAGGCCAGCAACTCGGCCAGGCGCTGGCGCATCCACAGCGCTGCGGCGCCCGGCACCAGCCCTTGCAGCCAGAGCATGCGCACGGTCAGTGGCGGCAGCGCCAGATCCTCGCAGGCGCGTTGCCGCAGGTGCGGACGCAGGTCGCCGAACTCGGCAATATTGACCGGCAGGATGGCCCAGCCCAGGCCGTCGGCCACCATGTCGGCGATCACATAGAAGCTGTTGGAGCGCCACACGGCGGGGCTGACCACGGTTTCCTCCACGCCATCGATGTGCATGAGCAGCTGGCGGTGCGCGGCCAGCTGCCTGCGCGTGAGCGGCGCCGCGCCATCCAGCACATGGCCCTTGGCCACGCAGACGGTCTGCGGCACGCTGCCGATGTGGCGCTGCGCGCAGGTGGCCGGCGCCGAAGAACGATCGAACTGGAAGGCGATCTGGGCGCGCTGCGCCACCACATGGTCAGCCACCTCGGACGCCGTGCCGTTGAGCACGGTCAGCTCCATGGACGGAAAGCGCGCAGCCAGTTCCTTGAACAGTTGGGCCAGCGGCACATAGGGCAGCGCCTCGTCCAGCGCCACCACCAGGCGCGCCTGTCCGCCCCCGGCCAGGGCGCGGGCGCGGTGGTCCATGGCCTGGGCCTGGTGCAGCAGGGACCGGGCCTCCAGCAGCATGACCTCGCCCGCCGCCGTGAGCCGCACATGGCGCCCCACGCGGTCGAACAGCGCCAGGCCCAGGTCGGCCTCCAACAGGCCTATGGCCGTGCTCACGGCCGATTGCGCGCGGCCCAGGCGGCGCGCGGCCTCGGTCATGGTTCCGGCTTCGGCCACGGCCACGAAATGCCTGAGCCTGTCGAGTGTCCATTCCATCCATCAATTTTATGGATTGAATCAAACTTTGATAAAGCATTTCATTGATGGAAACTGTGGCTTTCATCACAAAGGAAGCCCCGGCCCACAAGGCCCAGGGCAGACAGGTGCTTTATGGCGTTCACAACGCAAACCCAGACCCCCGTTGCGGGGCATCTTCCGAAATCCCAGGCGGCCGATCCGCGCCGCTGGCTGGTGCTGGCCATCGTCTCGGTGGCGCTGCTGCTCATCGTCATCGACATGACGGTGCTCTACACGGCGCTGCCGCGCCTGACGCATGACCTGGCGGCCACGGCCTCGGCCAAGCTGTGGATCGTCAACATCTACGCGCTGGTGGTCTCCGGCCTGTTGCTGGGCATGGGCACGCTGGGCGACAGGCTCGGCCACAAGCGGCTGTTCATGGCGGGGCTGTGCGTGTTCGGCCTGGCCTCGCTGTGCGCGGCCTTTGCGCCCTCGCCCGCCCTGCTGATTGCGGCGCGCGCGCTGCTGGGCGTGGGCGCGGCCATGATGATGCCGGCCACGCTGTCCCTGATCCGCCTGAGCTTTGTCGATGAGCGCGAGCGCGCGCTGGCCATCGGCATCTGGGCCTCGGTGGCCTCGGGCGGTGCGGCCTTCGGACCGGTGGTGGGCGGGCTGCTGCTCGAATATTTCTGGTGGGGATCGGTGTTTCTGATCAATGTGCCCATCGTGCTGCTGGCCCTGCCCCTGGCGGGCTGGCTGATTCCCGCAGGCACGGCCACCTCGCAGCGGCCCTGGGACTTCATCGGCTCACTGCAGGTCATGGCAGGCCTGGTGGGCAGCACCTATGCCATCAAGGAAGCCGGCAAGCAGTCGCCCGACTGGGTCCTGGCCGCCGTGGCCCTGGTGCTTGGCCTGGGCTTTCTCGCCCTGTTCGTTCGGCGCCAGCGCCGCAGCAGCGACCCGCTGCTGGACTTTGCGCTGTTCCGCAACCCGGCCTTTGCCACGGCCGTGGCCTCGGCCCTGGTGGCAGCGGCCCCGCTGATAGGCATGGAGCTGGTGTTCAGCCAGCGCCTGCAACTGGTGCAGGGCCTGTCTCCGCTGCAGGCCGGCCTGGCCGTGCTGCCGCTGCCGCTGGCCGCCTTTGTGGCAGGCCCCGTGGCGGGCCATTGGCTGCCACGCCTGGGCGGCGCGCGCATGCTGCCGGCAGCGCTGCTGCTGTCGGGCCTGGGGATGGGCGCCTACCTGGGCGTCCACGACATGGGCTGGTGGCCGCAGGCGGCGGCGCTGGCCGTGCTGGGCCTGGGCATCGGCGCGGCCATGACCACGGCCTCCAGCACCATCATGCAAAGCGCGCCCGCTGATCGCGCAGGCATGGCCGCTTCGGTGGAAGAGGTGTCCTACGAGCTGGGCGGCGCCCTTGGCGTGACGCTGATGGGCAGCCTGCTGTCGGCCGTCTATGCAGGCTCACTGCGCCTGCCGGAGGGCCTGAGCCTGGGCCTGGCCCTGCCCGATTCCGTGCATGACAGCCTGGACGAAGCCCTGCTGGCCGCCGAACAGTTGGCGCCCGAGGCGGCAGAGCAACTGGCCGCGCTGGCGCGCACGGCCTTCGGCCAGGGCTTCACCGCCGTGATTGGCGGCGCCACGCTGCTGCTGGTATGCACGGCGCTGTGGACGGGGTGGCGGCTGCGCAGTCCGCACCACTGAATGGCGTCGCCCCGGCTTTCATCAGAAGGCAAAAAAGCCCCAAAAGGGGCTTTTTTGAGCCGCGTGCACGTTGCGTGCACATGGCAAGCAGGTACTTCGATCAGGCGAAGTTCTGCTCGGCAAACTTCCAGTTCACCAGCTGGCCGAGGAAGGTCTCGACAAACTTGGGACGCAGGTTGCGGTAGTCGATGTAGTAGGCGTGTTCCCAGACGTCCACGGTCAGCAGGGCCTTGTCTTCCGTGGTCAGGGGCGTGCCGGCAGCGCCGGTGTTGACGATGTCCACCGAACCGTCGGCCTTCTTCACCAGCCAGGTCCAGCCGGAGCCGAAGTTGCCCACGGCCGACTTCACGAAGGCTTCCTTGAAGGCGGCGTAGCTGCCCCACTTCTTGTTGATGGCGTCAGCCAGTGCGCCGGTGGGCTCGCCGCCGCCGTTGGGGGCCATGCAGTTCCAGAAGAAGGTGTGGTTCCAGATCTGGGCTGCGTTGTTGTAGATGCCGCCGGAAGACTTCTTGACGATCTCTTCCAGGGTCATGTTCTCGAATTCGGTGCCCTTTTGCAGGTTGTTCAGGTTCACCACATAGGCGTTGTGGTGCTTGCCATGGTGGTACTCCAGCGTTTCCTGGCTGTAGTGGGGTGCCAGCGCGTCAATCGCATAGGGCAGAGGGGGCAAGGTATGTTCCATGGTGTTTCCTTCGTGGTTGAAATCTTTTAGGACGGGCCAGCACCTGTTGCGCAGAGCGCCTGAGGCGCCTGCCGTGACCGTCGCGCGGGGCCTGCACTGCGCGCATTGCTGCGAGCCCTGGCCTTCACGCACCCGAACGGGCATTGTAGGAACAACTTCGTGACCCTGCGGCGAAAGCGCGCGCCAAATGGGCCATCTTGGCCCGCTGCCGCGAGGGTGGATGTGAATTGACCTCGATCCGGCCAATCGGCCTACACGGATACCGCCTGCCGCCCGCCACTCCCTGCACGCAGCCCCCAGCGCTCCGCAGTTCAGAGCAGGCGCGGCTGCGTCACCACCAGGTCCAGGCTGCCGTCGGCCAGCTGTGCCTGCAGGGCCGTGCCCGGTGGCGCGCCGCGGGCCTCGGTCACGGGATGGCCCTCGGCATCGGTCAGCAGGGCATAGCCGCGCTGCAGCACCAGGCGTGGGTCCAGCAGCTGCAGGCGAAGTTCCATGCGCGCCAGATGGTCCGCACGCCGGTCCAGGCCGCGCCGCATGCCGGCAGGCAACTGCGCCTGAAGGCCCTGCCCCGCATGGTCCATGCGCTGCAGCCGCAACTGCATGGCATGGCGCAGGCGCTGGGCCTGGCGGCTGAGCTGCAGCCGGCTGCGGGCCAACTGCTCGCTGGGCCGGCCCAGGCGCTGCGCTGCCAGGTCCAGGCGCTGCTGCTGGCGGTCCAGCAGCCGCTGCACGGAATCCTCCAGGCGGCCCTGCATGAGCTGCAGCGCGCCCATCCAGACCTCACGCGGCTGGCTGACCAGTTCGGCCGCCGCCGTGGGCGTGGGCGCGCGCAGGTCGGCGCAGAAGTCGGCAATGGTGAAATCGGTCTCATGCCCCACGCCGCAGATCAGGGGCACCGGGCTTTGCACGATGGTCCGGGCCAGGCGCTCGTCATTGAAGGCCCAGAGGTCTTCAATGGAGCCTCCTCCGCGCACCAGCAAGATGGTGTCGATGGGCGGGGCGCCGGCCACCGAGCCATCCACCGAGCCCGCGCCTTCCCGTGCCAGGCCATAAAGCCTTTGCAGGGCATCGATCAGGGAGGCCGGCGCCTGCGCGCCCTGCACCAGGGCAGGCACCAGCACCACGGGGATATGGGGCACGCGGCGGCGCAGCGCCGTGATCACGTCGTGCAGCGCGGCAGCCCCGGGCGAAGTCACCACGCCAATGCCGCGCGGCAGCGGCGGCAGGCTGCGCTTTCGGGCCGCATCGAAAAGGCCTTCGCCCTCCAGCTGCGCCTTCAGCCGCAGGAACTGCTCGAACAGGGCGCCCTGGCCTGCACGCTGCATGCTCTCGACGACCAGTTGCAGGTCGCCGCGCTGCTCATAGACGCCCAGCCGGCCGCGCAGTTCGACCAATTCGCCGTCGCGCGGGGAAAAATCCATGAGCTGGGCCGCACGCCGGAACATGGCGCAGCGGATCTGCCCGCCAGCGTCCTTGATGCTGAAGTAGCAATGCCCGCTGGCCGCGCGGGAAAAGCCGCTGATCTCCCCGCGCACGGCCACCGGGTTGAACCTGGCCTGCAGGGCATCGCTCACGGCGCGGCACAGCGCGCCGACTTCCCAGACCAGCGGCGCCGCTGCTGGGTTCATTGCGCCGAATGCACCGCTCATGCGGCCTCCCGGTCTGCATGCAGTGCAACATTCTCCACAGGCAGGCGGATGCAGACCCAAGCAGGCACTTTGGCGGCAATTTGCAGAAGCACTCTCAAAAACACCTCGCAAGCAATTGATTCATAAAGATTTTTTTGCTGCAACAAAGAATTCACATTTGTCACAGTGTCCATTCGCCGTTGCGGCGGCGTTTGCACAACCCGCTTGATAACAAAGTTATCCACAGAAATTTGTGCTATAGCAATCACCAAAAATCCCCAACAGGGGAAGCCGCCCGTTGGCTGGAAGCTGCGCCGGATCACAGTTTTCAGCCGATCGCGGACACGGGACGCCTGGACCGGCCATATGGCTGGGCCATAATCGTCGGCTGCAGTTAAACGCGGGGGGAAAACAACTTGCTGTCGATCATACAAGCCGCAGGCTGGCCGATCTGGCCACTGATTGCCTGCTCCATCCTGGCTCTGGCCCTGGTCTTTGAACGTTTCGTGGCGCTGAAAACGGCCCGCGTTGCGCCGCCCGCCCTGCTGGGCGAGGCGATTTCCGTGTCCTCGCGCGGCCTGCCCAGCCAGGAAGTCGTGCAGCAGCTGTCCCAGAACTCCACGCTGGGCGAAGTGCTGGCCAGCGGACTGCGCGCCCTGCAGGCCCATCCGGACAGCAGCGAAGAGGAGCTTCGCGCCTCCATGGAAGGCGCCGGCCGCGCTGCCGCCCACACGCTGGAAAAGCACCTGAGCGCGCTGGCCACCATCGCCTCTGCCGCGCCTTTGCTGGGCCTGCTGGGCACGGTGATCGGCATGATCGAGATCTTCGGCTCGCAAGGCGGCGCATCGGCCACCGGCGGCGGCAACCCGGCGCAGCTGGCGGCCGGCATCTCCATCGCCCTGTACAACACGGCCTTCGGCCTGATCGTCGCCATTCCGGCCCTGATTTTCTGGCGCTATTTCCGCGCACGCGTCGATGGCTACCTGCTGGGCATGGAGCTGGCTTCCGAGCAGTTCGTGCGCCACCTGGTGCGCGTCGGCGGCAAGTGAACCCGCACGCGAGAGACCTGCCATGAACTTCCGTCCCCGCCGCCGTGACGAGCCCGAGATCAACCTGATCCCGTTCATCGATGTGCTGCTGGTGGTGCTGATCTTTCTGATGCTGTCCACCACCTACAGCAAGTTCACCGAGCTGCAGCTGACCCTTCCCGTGGCCGATGTCGAGCAGCAGCGCGACCGGCCCCGCGAAATCATCGTCGCCATCGCCGCCGACGGCCGCTACGCCATCAACAAAACCGCCGTGGAAGACCGCAGCGTCACCGGCCTGACCCAGGCACTGGCCGCAGCGGCCGTTGCCGGCAAGGACAGCGTGGTCATCATCAGCGCCGACGCCACCGCGCCGCACCAGTCCGTGGTGTCGGTGATGGAGGCCTCGCGCCGCGCCGGACTGTCCCAGATCACCTTTGCCACGCAGACCTCGGCCAGCGCCGGGCGCTGAGGGCAAGGCCGCCATGCCCGGGAATGGCCCCGCCCCCGCAGCCCGGGGGCTTCGCGCGGCCTGGCGCCATCGCGGCCCTCTGGCCTGCACCCTCTTTCCCCTGTCCCTGCTGTACCGCGGCTTGCTGGGCCTGCATCGGCTGCCCTATGCGCTGGGCATCCGGCGAGCGGCACAGGCCGGCATCCCCGTCATCGTCGTCGGCAACGTGATTGCGGGCGGCGCCGGAAAGACCCCCGTCACGCTCGCCCTGGCACGCCATCTGCGGGACAGCGGCTGGAACCCGGGCATCGTCTCGCGCGGCTATGGCCGCAGCACGGATGATTGCCGAGAAGCCACGCCCGAAAGCGCCCCCGCCGATGTGGGCGATGAACCCGCGCTGCTGGCTCGCGCCAGCGGCGTGCCGGTCTTCGTGGCTCGCAAGCGCATCGAAGCCGTTCAGGCGCTGCGCGCCCGGCATCCCCAGGTGGATGTGGTCATCAGCGACGACGGCCTGCAGCACCTGGCCCTGGCCCGCGACATCGAGCTGTGCGTCTTCAACGACGACGGCATCGGCAATGGCTGGCTGCTGCCGGCAGGCCCGCTGCGCGAACCCTGGCCGCGCCCCGTCACCGCCGTGCTGCACGCGGGCGCCTGCCCGCCAACGGATGCGCCCGCCTTTGCCATGCAGCGCCAACTGGCCGCCGAAGGCGTCAATGCGCACGGTGAGCGCATTGCCCTGGCGGCCCTGCGCGGACGGCCCGTGGAGGCCGTGGCCGCCGTGGCCCGGCCCGAGGTCTTTTTCTCCATGCTGGCCAGTGAACAGGGCCTGGCGCTGGACCACGCCCAGGCCCTGCCGGATCACTATAATTTTGAGAGCTTCCAGCGCCTGGGACGCAATGACGACCCGCTGGTCTGCACCCAAAAGGATGCCGTCAAGCTGTGGCGCACCCATCCCCAGGCCTGGTCTGTTGCGCTGCAATTGCAGCTGCCGCCAGATTTCTGGGCGCTGCTGGATCAGCGGCTGCAGGCGCTGCGCAGGCCACGCGCCTGACTATCATCACCGTCTTGGCTGGCCGCCACGGCCCGCCCTCTCCCTCCAAAACACAGGATCCGCCATGGACGCCAAACTTCTCGAACTGCTGGTCTGCCCCGTCACCAAGGGCCCGCTGCGCTTTGACCGCGAGCACCAGGAACTGGTCTCGCGCAGCGCGCGCCTGGCCTACCCCGTGCGCGACGGCATTC
Source organism: Delftia acidovorans (assembly GCA_031286585.1). GTDB lineage: Bacteria > Pseudomonadota > Gammaproteobacteria > Burkholderiales > Burkholderiaceae_C > Comamonas > Comamonas acidovorans_A. Next base: position 49,562 of record JAITUC010000027.1, on the reverse strand, counting down.
CGGTGCTGCTGGAGGCCGAAGCCCGCACGCTGGACGACGACGAGCTCGAGGACTGATCGCGCCGCAAGGCCCGATTTCCGACGACGCCCGCGCCCGCCCTTTCGACCACCTCCGCAACGCACCATGTCCACCGCGCCCTTCACGGTTCTGATTCCTTCCCGCCTTGCCTCCAGCCGCCTGCCAGGCAAGCCCCTTGCAGACATTGCAGGCCTTCCCATGGTCGTGCGCGTGGCACAGCGCGCAGGCCTCAGCGGCGCCACGCGCTGCGTGGTCGCGGCCGATGACGACAGCATCGTCGCCGCCTGCGCCGCGCACGGCGTTGCGGCCGTGCTCACCCGCAGCGACCATGCCAGCGGCAGCGACCGCCTGGCCGAGGCCTGCGAACTGCTGGGCCTGGATGGCGATGACATCGTCGTCAACGTCCAGGGCGACGAACCGTTGATCGCTCCCGATCTCATCGATGCCGTGGCCGCCCTGCTGCCGCAGCAGCGCTCGGCCAGCATGGGCACGGCGGCACATGCCATCGACAGCCTGGCCGACTTCACCAACCCGAACGTGGTCAAGGTCGTCTGCGATGCCCAGGGCATGGCCCACTATTTCAGCCGCGCCCCCATCCCCTTTGCGCGTGAACATGCAGGCCAGGCATGGTGGGAGACGGCATCTGCAGCGGCATCGGCAGCGCCGGGCCACCCCGGCTTCGCCCCCCTGCGCCACATCGGCATCTACAGCTACCGTGCCGGTTTCCTGCGCAGCTTCCCGCAGCTTTCTCCCGCCCCCACCGAGGTGCTGGAGGCGCTGGAACAGTTGCGTGCGCTGTGGCACGGCCACCGCATCGCCGTCCACCTCACGCCCCATGCGCCAGGCCCCGGCGTGGACACCCCCGAAGACCTGGAGCGGGTGCGCGCCCGGTTGTCCGCCTGAAATCCGATTCCTCGCGCGCCAATACAGATGCGCCAATGATGATGCCCGGCATCGCCATTCACAACACAACGGCACATGCGGTTTTGTCGGACAGCAAAACGCAGTTTTTGGAGATTGCACAGGCGACAGCTTTGCCCTCTGCGTGTAAGCCAGTGTTGGCCCTGTGCGTGCTATCCTTGCCCGCGACAAAAATATGACGCATGGACTGTCCGCCCCGGTGGGCCGATCCGGCAGACAAGAATTTCTACTCTCCTCAAGGACTTCCATGAAACTGATTTTGTTGGGCGCACCCGGCGCCGGCAAAGGCACGCAAGCCGCTTTCATCTGCCAGAAGTACGGCATCCCCCAGATTTCCACCGGTGACATGCTGCGTGCCGCCGTCAAGGCCGGAACGCCCCTGGGCCAGCAGGCCAAGGCCGTGATGGACGCCGGCCAACTGGTCAGTGACGATCTGATCATCAACCTGGTCAAGGAACGCATCGCCCAGGCCGACTGCGCCAACGGCTTCCTGTTTGATGGATTTCCCCGCACCATTCCCCAGGCCGACGCCATGAAGGCCGCTGGCGTGAAGCTGGACTATGTGCTCGAGATCGACGTGCCCTTCGACGCCATCATCGAGCGCATGAGCGGCCGCCGCTCCCACCCCGCCTCGGGCCGCACCTACCACGTCAAGTTCAACCCGCCCAAGGTCGAAGGCCAGGACGATGTGACCGGCGAGCCCCTGGTGCAGCGCGAAGACGACAAGGAAGAAACCGTCAAGAAGCGCCTGGACGTCTACAGCAGCCAGACCCGCCCTCTGGTGGACTACTACCGCGCATGGGCCGAAAAGGAAGCCGCAGCGGCGCCCAAGTACCGCGCCATCAGCGGCCTGGGCTCGGTCGAGGACATCACCCAACGCGCACTGGCTGCACTGGCCGAGTGATGCAGGCCATGTGCCGCAACGAAAAAAAGCACCCGCCGGGTGCTTTTTTGTTGACCGCCAGCATCAGAAGGAATGCCGGCGGCGCCCCCCGGCTCAATCGCGCGGCTGCGCCGCCAGCGCCAGCATCATCGCAATCCGGGCTTTCGCCACGGGCAGCTGCGCCAGATCGGCCTCTGCCGGGCTGGACCCAAGGCCGGAGGCCACGGGCAGGCCTTCGGCACAGCGCGTACCCCGCCAGATCCAGACGCCCTTGTCGCGGGCGCGCTGCAAGGCCGCTTCCATGCCTTCGTGAACCGTTGCATTGCCCGTGCCGGCCACCACGATGCCACGCACGCCTGCCGCCACCAGCGCATCCACGCCGCTGGCACGCGCCAAGGCGCCACTGAATACCACCTCGACCCAGGGCAGTTCATCCAGCGCCAGCAGACACGAGGGCGTGGGCACAGGCAGCACGGCCCGCGAGGACGGCGAGGACGACGCATCGGGCACCAGCCAGCGCACACGCCCTTCCTCCACCAATGCCTGCGGCCCGCCTTCCACGGAGCGCATTGCCTGCAGCCGGTAGGGGTGGACCTTCTGCACCTGGGCTGCCGCATGCACCTCGCCGCCTGCCACCACCCATACGCCGCTGCGCCCGCCGCTGGCAGCCACGGTCACGGCATCGCGCAGATTCTGAGGTCCGTCGGCCAGCAAGGCCGTGGCCGGGCGCATGGCGCAGGTCAGCACAATGGGCTTGGTGGCCGGCAGCAGGCTGTGCAGCAGCCAGGCGGTCTCTTCCAGCGTGTCCGTTCCATGCGTGATCACCACGGCGCGTGTGTCCGCATCCTCCAGCGCCTGCGCGCAGGCGCGCAGCAACGCGCGCCACACGGGCCAGTCCATATCCTTGCTGTCCACCTGCGCGATCTGCTGCGTCTGCACGGGTCCCAGCGCCTGCTGCTCCAGGTCCGGCACGGCATCCAGCAGCGATTGCACCGTGATCTGCCCGGCCTTGTACCCCACGCCCTGCGACTGCGAATCCGCCCGGCCGGCGATGGTCCCGCCCGTGCCCAGAATCACCAACTTTGACTGCCCCACTTGCACCTCTTGGAAAACTGGTTAAAAATACAGATACTGTATAAATCATCAGATGGCCTCTCAGCCTGCCATCTGCCCTCAAGGACCGGACGCACGCCATGCTCGACCATCCCAAGCTCACCGCCCGCCAGCAACAGATCCTGGACCTGATCCAGGCCGCCATCTCCCGCACGGGCGCGCCTCCCACCCGCGCGGAAATCGCCAACACGCTGGGCTTCAAGTCCGCCAACGCCGCCGAGGAACACCTGCAGGCCCTGGCCCGCAAAGGTGTGATCGAACTGGTCAGCGGCACCTCGCGCGGCATCCGCCTGCGTACCGACACCGTGCGCAACATCAATGCCGCGCGCGGCACCAGCTTCGGGCTGCCGCTGTCGGCCCTGGCACCGTTGATGCTGCCCCTGGTGGGCCGCGTTGCGGCGGGCTCGCCCATTCTCGCCCAGGAACATATCGACCAAACCTATTCCGTCGAGCCCAGCCTGTTCCAGACGCGCCCGGACTATCTGCTGCGTGTGCGCGGCATGTCCATGCGCGACGCGGGCATCATGGACGGCGACCTGCTGGCCGTGCAGTCCGCACACGAAGCACGCAATGGCCAGATCGTCGTGGCGCGCCTGGGTGACGAAGTCACCGTCAAGCGCTTGCGCCGCACCACGCAGGGCGTGGAACTTCTGCCGGAAAACCCCGATTACCCGGTGATCCGCGTCGCCCCCGAAGAGGCCTTTGCCATTGAAGGCCTGGCTGTGGGGCTGATCCGCAACAGCATGTCCATGTAAGCCGGACAGGCAGCCCTTCTCAGGCCGCCTCACCCATTTCACGCACCGCCCAGGTGGTAGGCGCGAAGCCTTGGAGTTTCGCCCTGGGCGGAGCTTTGCCCGCAAACCGCAATCCTGCCTGTGTCCATGCCTCTTTGAAATACGCCAACAGGAGTCGTCACATGGGATTCGCTCTGCCAACACTGTCTTCTCTTTCCTTCCTGCGCCTGGCACATGGCATCCGCCTGACTGTGACCGCCATGGAGTCGGCCATGCCTCTTGCACAAGCCCCTGCGTGCCAGCCCTCACCTGCCGCCACACCCGAGCCCGCCAACGTGATCTCTTTCAGCAAGGCACGCAGGCGCAGCCAGCAGCGCCGCGGCAAGGCCGCACGCGCTGCAGACCATGGAGATGCCCAGCTGATCCTGCCCTTGCTGCCGACGCAGCCCGCCCTGCAATCCGCGTCTGAGCAGCCTTCAGGCCTGCGCATCATTCAGCGATCGCCGCAGGAGCAGCCGGAATGCCTGTTCATCTCCGGGCGCATGGCGGATGTATGCGCCGCGCTGGAGCGCATGGAGGCGCATGGCGGACCGGCGGTCAACTGAGGCTCATCTCACCGTGGAAGACACCGACCGCACCCTCGCCGCGCTCGTCTGCCGGCCTCCTCTGCAACTGCGCGGCCGCACCCGCCATTGGATGGAGGTGCAAGCGCGATCAGGCTGAGACGACGAGATGAGGCCGTGGCGAAGACTCTCGTTCAGACCGGCGCTTCAGACCGGCGCATACGGATGATGCACAACATCGAAGCCCTCGTCGTCGGAGGGCGCGACAAAGTAGCTCGTGATCAGATCGAACTGCTCATCGCTGGCCTGAAACGGATGCTCGCCGGCCGCATTGCGCGCACGCAAGCGCTGCTTGCAGACCTCGTCAGGCACATCCAGGAAATGCAGGCGGTGCGAGGCGCCCACTTTCTCGAACACGCTGCGCGCCCAAGCCCGCCCTTCCAGCGTATTGGCAGGAAAGTCCAGCACCACCGACACGCCAGCGCTCAACAGCGCCTGCACATGTGCACCCATCAACCCCTTGAGCCGTGTGCTGCAGCGCACGTAATCAGCCACCGACTGCATCTCGCCAGGGTACAGGCCTGCCAGCCAGGAGTCCTCGCTGACCAGCACCGTTCCGGGCCCGGCCGCCAATTGCCGTGCCAGCGTTGACTTGCCCGAGCCTATCTTGCCGCAGACCATGTGCAGCGTGGCAAGCCGCGCGTTGGCGGCAGGGGCATCGGCATGTTCTGCACGACGGGGCCGGGACTGTTCGGAAACCTGCATATCCATCTCCTGAAAGGCGTGAGAAAACCCCGGAGGCGGAATGAAAAAACCCGCCTCCTCTGGGCGGGTTGCATGGCGCTGAAGGCCGCTGGCTAACCCACCATCCAATGGATGGTGCGAATAATCTGCGTTGCGTTCAGGCGGGCCATGGCGCACAGCATAGCGCAATCACGGTGTCTCAGTGGGCCACCATGCGCACCAGCCCCAAACCCGCAAACAGCGCAGCCACGCCCAGCACCAGCGAGCCCAGCGCATACAGCACGGAGGCCAGCCAGTCGCCACGCTCATACAACATGCCGACCTCCAGCGCGTATGTCGAAAACGTGGTGAAGCCACCCAGAATGCCCGTGGTGATGAACAGCCGCGCACTCTGCGGCAGCGAAGCCTTGAGCGCAAACCACTCCACCACCACCCCCATCAAGAAGGCCCCCAGCACATTGATCGCCAACGTACCCAGTGGATACGCACCGCCCACCAACCGCAGTGCGAGCAAGTTCGTCCCATGCCTTAGCGCAGACCCCAGGCCGCCTCCAACGAACACCAGAATGAAACCGTAGAACCCCATGACCGTCCTTTCATCGAATAACCGGGACGGGCGTGCCGGGCAGGATCAAGACATGGCCCCGCCACCGGCAGGACACATCCCACCAAGGCAGGAGCCATCAGCCCTTCGCAGGGCGGTTTCGGGAAGCTCCATTCCCATCGTGCAGCGAGTGCTGGCTCGCCGGGGCGAGTTTACTCTGGACCTGGCAAGCGGCAGAGGTGTGAGATTGCTCAGCAGACGCAGGCCGTACCCTCCGAAGCAGGAGCGGCACAATGCAACAATGAAATTCATCGCGCACAGCGCAAAAAATCGGACGATGAGATCCTCCCGTGAACGGGCTGATGCAGCACAGGCGAACTAACAAAAGCATCAGCGCCAGATGAACGATATGCAGTCGGGACAGATGGAGGGCCAGCAGCGTGTCATCGAGCAGCAAGCCCGCCAGACGGCTGCTCCTGCGCCGGAGCAGCTCGGCGCGTCCCTCCAGTGCAAGCAGGCGCGCAAGGAGCTGGAATTCGTCTCCAGCATTCGCACCATTTCCCAGGACGAAAAGAGGCTGCGGACCAATGCCGCGATCACGGGTGTCAATGCTGCATGCGGCTCAAATACGCCACTGATGCAGGAGCCGCCCAAGGTGATTGAGACACTACGAGCGCCCCATTCCATTCAGTGACCAATCGGGAGCTGAGCCCAGACGGCAGCAAGCCCAGCAGCACCGAACGCCAACCGGAACGCCGTGCTGTTGGCCGGTGCCACGCAGACGCGCGTCACGCAGCCGGGCAACTGCTCGATGCCGCTGATCTGCAGTGCGGCTCCCTGCTCCACCACGACCTCATCCGCCGTGCTGGCCCAGCTCTGCCATATGCTGCTTGGCGGCGTTGATGGCCATCCGGTTGCGCAGCTTCGGTCCCCTCCTCCTGGATGCTTCGCGCCAGCTCGATGTCGCCCGACTTGATGGCGGCCTGATGGCTGGCCCGTTTGAGATACAAGCAACGATGCTCGCACCCAAAGGCGTGGTCACCTCATGTGGATGGGCCAAGCGTGGTAAAGGCGGGTCACCAGATCACAAGCATGGAAAACGGCAAGATGGTGACCAGAATGGTTGGCGATCAAGTCGCATGGATAGGCATGAAGGTGGCGCACCTCTGGCTCCATTGAACGGGCAGCTCGTTACCGGCAGGACGGGGCATGAAAAAGCCCCCAGATCTCATTCGACACCTGTAGCAGAATGTCACAAACGCCCCATTTCGGCGCGTCCATTCGAACGTTCAAAGGGAGTCAGAATGAAGAAAACAGTGATCCTGATAGCGGCAATTTCGGCATGCACATTGGTGCTGGCCAAAGGCGGTGGCAGCCACAGCGGAGGGTCTTCGAGCCGGGGAAGCAGCAGCTCCCACAGCTACTCCGGCTCGCACAGCGGTAGCTCGTCAGGCAGCCACTCTGTGCAGGGTTACACCCGCAAAGATGGCACCTATGTCGCTCCCCACCATGCCACCAATCGAGACGACACAAAGAACAACAACTGGACCACGCAGGGGAACGTGAATCCGCACACCGGCAAGCCAGGCACCAAGCCTGGCGACTAATGGCGACGAGGCCCGCTCAATGGGTCTTTTCCATACACCAGTTCTCCCAGTAGCGCGCCGCCTACAAAGGCAATGATGGGGCGCTGACAGTACAACTCGGGGCCTCGGTTCGTTAATCAGAGTGCAGCATCAGCATTGCTGTTTCAACTCACGAGGTCGGTAAATGACATTCAAACGAATCGCCGCTGTAGGACTTGCATCTGTGGGGCTGGCGTCAGCACTTGCCCTGACCGGATGCGTTGTTGCGCCGGAGCGGCACCCACGACCGGCGCCTGTTGTCCATATCCAAGAGCGCGTGATGCCGGAAGTGATTGTGGAAGAGCGCGGCGCCCCCCCTGCGCCTGGCTGGCACTGGGTGAACGGCTACTGGCGCTGGGAGCGAGACCAGTGGGTTTGGCAGCGAGGTCACTGGGTTGCCAACGCGGTTCCTGCGATGCCTCCGGTGATCGTGGAAATGCGGCCAGCACCACCCAGCCCCGTCCACTACTGGGTGCCTGGCCACTGGGTGTGGCGCGCGGACATCAACAACTGGTTCTGGGTGAAGGGCCAGTGGCACGGCTGATCCACCCGAATTCACAGGCCCGCCCAGCGGGCCTTTTTCTTGGACGCAGCGCCAACGTCCAGAGAAGACAAAGCCCGCGATTGCGGGCTTCGGTCAGATTTCGAAAGTCGTGCGATCCATGGCATCCCTGATCCAGTTTGAACGGCACTTTTGGGCGCCCCTGGCCTCCCGATCGACCCTGAGATACCAGGCCGCGTAGTCGTCAACCAGCATGGTCAGTGTGTAAACCTGTGCAACCGGTAGCGCCAATGCCTTGCGCCAGCTTTCGCTTGGCCGCTGGATCTCTTTCCTGCTCATGCGGGTCCCGTGCTGCCTGCCATTCGGCTGCAGCCTGCACTGGAGGCATGGCTGGCCACTGGCCGAGTTTGACCTGCTTGAGCGTTGCCGAATCCGCCAAGCTTCTGTAACGATAGGTCCAAGATTTCGTGCCGGCCGTCGCTTCGAGCCTCAAGCCTGGGCGACCTTGTACGACAATGTGTTCGCCCTGCTTGAGGGCCTTGGCTGCACGCGCGTCAAAGAACATCTGAAGCTACACCTTGAATGCCGGGAAAACCTGCACAAAACCTATACCAAGCGGTGAGGTGCAGACGAGTCCAGGCAAGTGCAGATGAAGCACAAAGGTAAGCGCAGGAATGGAACAAATCGTTTGCCGACAACATCTTGTGCGGCAAACCGGAGATAAATCAAAGGCTTATGACAGATTCACAGGCAATGAACATCATCATTCTTGACGACTACCAGGACGCCGTGCGCAAGCTGGACTGTGCTCGTCTGCTGGAGCCCTTCAATGCCAAGGTCTTCACCAATACCGTCAAGGGCGTTGGCCAGCTGTCGGTGCGGCTGCGCGATGCGGACATCATCGTTCTGACCCGCGAGCGCACGCAGATCAGCCGGCAGCTTCTGGAAAAGCTTCCGCGCCTGAAGCTGATCGCGCAGACCGGAAAGGCCGGCGCCCATATCGATGTGCAGGCCTGCACCGACCAGGGCGTTGCGATTGCCGAGGGCGTGGGCTCGCCCATTGCGCCGGCAGAGCTGACCTGGTCGCTGATCATGGCAGCCACGCGGCGGCTGCCGCAGTACATAGCCAACCTCAAGCACGGCGCATGGCAGCAATCGGGCTTCAAGGCTGCGTCCATGCCTGCGAATTTCGGACTGGGCAGCGTGCTGCACGGGCGCACGCTGGGCATCTGGGGCTACGGCCGCATTGGACGGCTGGTAGCGCACTACGGCCATGCCTTCGGCATGCAGGTTCTGGTCTGGGGCAGCGAAAGCTCGCGCCAGAAGGCGCAGGCCGATGGCTTTGCAGCGGCGGACTCGCGCGAGGCTTTCTTTGCCCAATCCGACGTGCTGTCCATGCATCTGCGCCTGCATGAGGCCACGCGCGGCATCGTCACGGCGCAGGATCTGGCACGCATGAAGCCTACCGCCCTGTTCGTGAACACCTCGCGCGCGGAGCTGGTGGAGGCCGATGCCCTGCTGGGTGCGCTCAACCGAGGCCGGCCGGGCCTGGCGGCCGTGGACGTGTTCGAGAGCGAGCCCATTCTCCAGGGCCATGCGCTGCTGCGGCTGGAAAACTGCATCTGCACGCCGCACATCGGCTACGTGGAGCAGGACAGCTACGAGCTGTACTTTCGCGCCGCCTTCGACAATGTGGTGAACTTCGTTGCGGGGCAGCCCAGCAACATCCTCAACCCCGAAGTGTTCTCAGGCCCGGCCCGCGCAGGCTGACGGCCGGATCAGGCGGGGGCTTGCGCCACCCGCCCTTCCACTGCACTCAACGGCCACCCTGGCCGGAGTCGCCACGTGCGGCCGTGGCGCGAAAGGCCAGTTCATCGGCCACCGCCTCATAGACGGCCTGGCGCACGACGGATTCCACCTCCTCGCGCAGACGCACGACGATGGACCGTGTCTGCTGCTGAACCACGGTGGCAATGGCGTCGCGCAGCCGCTGGTCCAATACCAGGTCCACACGCTGCATGAGGCGATGGACCAGATATTCCTCGGTGACCTGCTGCGCATGGCTGTCCCAGATGGACTCCATGGTGGGGGCTGCCGGCATGGCGGGGGAAGCAGGAGCCGGGCCGGCGGCCGCCTCTGCAGCGACAGCCTGCACCACCGGGACCACAGGGTCGGCCGGGACCACTTCCTCGGCCGGCGCGACGTCGCCCGCTGAGGCCACATCAGCCAGACGACTCTCCTGGGCCAGCTGCATTTCCACGGACGGGGCGCTGGGCCGCAGATAGTCCGAGAGCACGGGCTGCATTGCAGGAGCCGGGATTTCCTGGGGTGCAGGCTTCTCGGTCACCATGGGGCTCTGGGGCTCCAGGTCCTGAGGTAGCGGCGGCAGGGACGCAGGCAAGGTGACCACGCCACGCCGAGGCGCCAGCATGCCTTCACTGGCCCAGGGCGTCGCTTCGTCCGTCAGTGGCAGTTCGGACATAGGGGGTGCCGGGGGCTCGATGGCCTGAGCCGGTGTCTGAACCTGTGCCTGAGCCGGTACCTGCACCGCATCCACCGCAACGACATCGGTGAGCGTGGGAACAAAACGCGGCGGGGTTTTGGAGGGAGGAGCGCTCATGGCTTACTCCTTGAGGACCAGGTCATGGCGCTTGATGGAAATACCCTGGGCCGCATAGTGCTTCCAGCGCTGCCGCGCCAGGTGCCGGTCTTCTTCGTCGGTGGCGGAGACCACTTCGACGACACGCGCAAAGCGCTCGAACCCTTCGGGCACTTCGCCCCCCAGGTTGACCAGCATGTCGCGGTGCGGCGCGCCGTCCAGCCGCTCCAGCAGCACGATGGGCGAGAAGGCCATGATGTCCGCCCCATCGCCTTCGCTGGCATGGGCCAGGAAGTCGGTGGGAGAGACACTCCACAGCCTGGGCGACAAGGCCTTGAGCAGCGGGGGCGACCCCAGCACCACCAGTTGAGTGCGGTGCCTGAGCGCCTTGCGCGCCAGCCGGCAGACATAGGCCAGCTTGTCGGGTGCGTTGAAATGGAATGCCACTTCAGTCAAGCGATGCTCCCTTCGAACAGGCCCGGGCTGACGGGGACGACGCGCTCATGCCTGCTCCGGCCGGGCGGCAACTGCCGCCCTGCGGCGGCTGGCGGTTCCGGCCTTGGGTGGCACAGCCTTCTTGGCTGCAGCAGCTTTGTGGGGCGCAGCAGCCTTGGCCTGCGCCTTGCCAGCGTCTATGCCGGCCAGCAGATAGTGCAGCAGCAGGCCCACGGGGCGGCCTGTACCGCCCTTGGCGGCACCGCTCTTCCAGGCCGTGCCGGCGATGTCCAGGTGCGCCCAGGGAATGTCGCCCACAAAGCGCTGCAGGAACTTGGCCGCCGTGACTGCGCCGCCCGCGCGGCCAGCCACATTGCCCATGTCGGCGAAATTGCTCTTGAGGCCTTCGCCGTACTCCTCGTCCAGCGGCATGCGCCAGCAGGGGTCCAGCGCCGCATCGCCGGCCTGCTCCAGCGCGCGGGCCAGTTCATCGCTGGGCGAGAACATGCCGCTGCGCAGCCCGCCCAGGGCGATGACGCAGGCGCCGGTCAGAGTGGCGATGTCCACCATGGCGCGGGGCTTGAAGCGGGCGGCGTAGGTCAGCGCATCGCAGAGCACCAGGCGGCCTTCGGCATCGGTGTTGAGGATTTCTATGGTCTGGCCGCTCATGCTGGTGACCACGTCGCCCGGCTTGACGGCGGCGCCGCCAGGCATGTTCTCGGACGCCGGAATGAGGCCGACGACATTGACGGCCGGCTGCAGCCGGGCCAGCGCATGGAACACGCCCAGCACGCTGGCGGCGCCGCCCATGTCGAACTTCATCTCGTCCATTTCAGCGGCAGGCTTGAGCGAGATGCCGCCGGTATCGAAGGTGATGCCCTTGCCGACCAGCACCACGGGCGCGGCGCCCTTGGCGCCACCGTTGTAGTGCAGTTCGATGAAGCGCAGCGGCTGCTCCGATCCCTGGGCCACGGCCATGAAGGCGCCCATGCCGAGCTTGGCGACTTCGGCGGGACCATGGATCTTGCAGCTGATGCCGGGCAGCTTGGACAGGGCGCGGGCCGCGTCGGCCAGCAAGGCGGGCGTGGCGTGGTTGGCAGGGCGATTGGCCCATTCGCGCGCCAGGGTCATGCCTTCGGCCTGGGCCACGGCGGTCTTGAAGGCGTCGGCAACGCCGTTCTTGTCGCCCGCCTTGATGGCTGCGGCAATCACCAGCTTCTTGAGCGCCACGGGCTTGGCCTGCGGCTTGGTGTGGGTATAGCTGTAGCAGGCATCGGCCGCCGCCAGAACGGCGGCAGCAACGGCAGGGCCTGCCGCCTCGAAGCCAAAGCACAGCAAGGCCTTGCCAACGCCGGTCGCCTTGAGCGCGACGCCTGCGCCGGCCACGGCCTGGCGAACTTCCCGCGCCGAGCCGCTGCCCGCGCCCAGCAGCACGACGCGGCGCGCTGCAACGGCCGGCAGGCCGTACAGTGCCAGCTGTTTGCCGGCTGCCGTTTCGAAATCTCCGGCCTTGACCGCGTGTGCGACCAGGGTGGACAGCGCGTCGCTGCCCGTGACCGTGGCTTCGGTCACCAGCACCAACAACAGGTCACACTTTTCACGTACTGCTGCGGCAGTCGTCAACGGCTTCAGTTCAAAGTTCATAATCGGCGTTTTCCTTTCAGCCAATGTTATTCGATTCATCCATACGCAAAGAGCTGGCCCGCAGCTTCGGTGCCACGGTCGTGGTGCTGATCACGGTCGTCATGACCATGATGCTGATCCGCACGCTGGGCCAGGCCTACAAGGGCAATGTCAGCCCTTCCGACGTTCTGCTGGTCATGGGATACACGGTGCTTGGCCAGTTGCCCACGATTTTGGGCCTGGGACTTTTCGTGGCCGTGGTCGGCTCGCTGTCGCGCATGTACCGCGACAGCGAGATGGTGATCTGGTTCGCTGCAGGCCAGGGGCTGGCCAGCCTGCTGCGCCCGCTGCTGCGCTTTGCCTGGCCGGTGCTGGCGGTGATCACCGTGCTGGGCCTGGGCATCCTGCCCTGGGCCAACCAGCAGATCGAGCAGATCAAGACCCAGTTCGAGCAACGCAGCGACATCGACCGCATCGCCCCAGGCGAGTTCCAGGAGTCTGCGGGCGGGTCGCGCGTGTTCTTCATCGACAAGGACGTGCCCAGCGCCACCGCCGCCAACAATGTGTTCATCGTGGCCAATGAGCGCGGGCGCGAGTCCGTGACCTCGGCGCGCGGCGCGCGGCTGGAAGTGATCAAGGGCGAGCGCATGGCCGTGCTCACCGATGGCCAGCGCATGGAGACGCAGACCAGCGACGGCTCGGTGAAGATCAGCGAGTTCAAGGAGTACGGCACGCAGATCGGCAGCGGCAGCAATCTGGCGGCTGCCGAGGAAATGGCCGCGCGCAGCACCTATACGCATGAGCTGCTGCCGCGCACCGAACCCATCTACCGCGCCGAATTGGGCTGGCGCATAGGCCTGCCGCTGGCGGCGCTGAACTTCGTGATCCTGGGCCTGGCCGTGGCCAGCGTGAACCCGCGCGCTGGCGGCAGCGGCAGCCTCATGCTCGCGCTGTTCGCCTTCATCGTGTACTACAACCTGATGACGCTGGGCGAGAACTGGGTGGCCTCGGGCAAGCTGAGCATGCCCGCCATGACGGCACTGCTGCACGGTGGGACATTGCTGCTGGCACTGCTGGCGCTGCTGGCCCGGCACAAGCGCTGGTCGCCGCGCGACCTGTGGCGCAGGCCCTGCAAGCCGACTGCCCTGGACGACGCAAAGGCGGTGCCCTGATGAAAGTTCTGAGAAACCTGCTGTACCGCGACATCATCGCGGCCGTCAGCTATGTGACGCTGGCCTTCCTGGCGCTGTTCTTCTTCTTCGATCTGGTCGATGAGCTGCGCTGGGTCGGGCGCGGCGGCGACAACGGCTACCAGATCACGCACGCCCTGATCTTCGTGGTGCTGCGCATTCCCAGCCACCTGTACGAGCTGATGCCCATCACCGTGCTGATCGGCACCATCTACGTGATGGCGCGCTTTGCCCAGAGCTCGGAATTCACCATCATGCGCACCAGCGGCATGGGCCCCTGGCTGGCGTTGCGCACGCTGATGGTGCTGGGCCTGGGCTTTGTGCTGGCCACCTTCGGCACGGGCGACTACCTGGCGCCGGCGGCCGAGAACGCGGGCCAGAACATCCGCGCCATCCATCTGGCCCAGCTGTCGCGCGGTGCCACGGGTGCCTGGCTCAAGGAACGCCAGGGCGACCATTCCATCGCCATCAATGTGCGTGCCATCCGCGGACCCGGTGATTTCTCCAATGTGCGCATCTTCGACTTTGACGGCCAGGGGCGCATTTCGGCCCAGATCCATGCGCAGGCGGCGCAGGTCAGCGAGGATGGCGAATCCTGGACGCTCCAGGGCGTTGAGTCCAGCCGTCTGACGGCCAAGGCCGACGGTGGCATGGTGCTGCTGCGCGAGAAGGAGGACAACCTGGTCTGGAAGACCGGCATCAGCGCCGAAATGGTCTCGGCAGCGCTGCTCAAGCCTGACCGCATGTCCACCATCTCGCTGTTCCAGTACGTGCGCCACCTGGAGGCCAACGGGCAGGCCGCGCAGAAGTACGAGATCGAGTTCTGGCGCAAGGTCTTCTACCCCATGAGTTGCCTGGTGATGGTGGTGCTGGCCCTGCCCTTTGCGTATCTGCACTTCCGCTCGGGGGGCATCGCGGCCTATGTGTTCGGCGGTGTCATGGCCGGCATCAGCTTCTTCCTGCTGAACAACGTGTTCGGCTACATCGGCACGCTGCAGACCTGGTCGCCCTGGCTGACCGCAGCGGCGCCGGGCCTGCTCTACAGCCTTCTTTCATTGACCGCCTTCACCTGGCTGGTGCTGCGCCGCTAGGTCCGTTGCCATGCAAAACGACACAACAGCGGCCGGCAGGGCCGGCCTGATCCTGCTGGCACACGGCTCCCGCGATGCCCTGTGGCGCCAGCCCATCGAGGCCGTGCTCGGCGCCGTCCGGCAAACACGGCCCGATTGCCTGGCTGAATGCGCCTACCTGGAAGCCTGCGCACCTGACCTGCCCACCGCCGCGCGCGGGCTGGTCGAGGCGGGCGCCACGCGCATCACCGTGCTGCCCCTGTTCCTGGGCACCGGCAAGCATGCCCGCGAGGACATACCGAAGCTGGTGCAGGAGATCCGCGCCACCCACCCGCAGGTGGCCGTGGAACTGGAGCCGGCTGTGGGCGAGCATCCACGTGTCACGGCCCTGCTGGCAGAGCTGGCGCTGGGAGCCGCAGGGCCTTCCGGCAGGTCAGGAAGCTGAAATAAGGAATCGCTTCTTTATATAAATGCAGCATAATGGCGCGCTGCACCCAGCTGTCACCGCCATGAACCTGCACCAATTCCGATTCGTCCAAGAAGCGGCGCGCCGCAACCTCAACCTCACCGAGGCGGCCAAGGCCCTGCACACCTCGCAGCCCGGCGTCTCCAAGGCCATCATCGAGCTGGAGGAGGAGCTGGGCATCGACATCTTCGCGCGCCACGGCAAGCGCCTCAAGCGCATCACCGAACCCGGCCTGGAGGTGCTCAAGAGCATCGAACTCATCATGCGCGAGATCGGCAACCTCAAGCGCATCGGCGAGCAGTACAGCGCCCAGGACAGCGGCACGCTGTCGATTGCCACCACCCACACCCAGGCCCGCTACGTGCTGCCGCCTGCCGTGGCACGGCTGCGCGACCTGTACCCCAAGGTCACCATCAGCCTGCACCAGGCCACGCCGGCCGAGGTGGCGCGCATGGTCATCGACGAGGTGGCCGACATCGGCATGGCCACCGAGTCCCTGGCCGACTACCCTGATCTCGTCACCCTGCCCTGCTACGAATGGCAGCATGTGCTGGTCATGCCCACGGGCCATCCGCTGGCGCAGAAAGAGCGCATCACGCTGGACGACATCGCCCATGAATCGCTGATCACCTACCACCCCTCGTTCACCGGGCGCGGCAAGATCGACCAGGCCTTCGCCACGCGCCGGCTGCGCCCGCGCATCGTGCTGGAGGCCATCGACTCCGACGTGATCAAGACCTATGTACGCCTGGGCCTGGGCATCGGCATCGTGGCCGAGATGGCCATGCGCGAAGATCCGGTCAATGACCTCGTGGTGCGCCCCATGGGCCATCTGTTCGGCCAGAGCGTGGCGCGCGTGGCCATCAAGCGCGGCGCCTATCTGCGCAACTTCGTCTACCGATTCGCCGAACTGCTCAGCGACCGCCTGACGCGCGACCTGATCATGCGCGCCATGAGCGGCCACGTGCACGACTACGAACTCTGATCCTCCGCCCCACCGGGCCCGCAGCGCGGGCCCGTTCCCGCTTTCCGCAGCCTCCGCCATGACCTCTGCTACGCCCCGCACGCCCGCCTTCCCCAGCCGCCTGCCCCATGTGGGCACGACCATCTTCACCACCATGTCGGCGCTGGCCGCCGAACACCAGGCGGTGAACCTGGGCCAGGGCTTCCCCGACTTCGGTTGCGACCCCAGGCTGGTCGATGCCGTCACGGCCGCCATGCAGGCTGGCCACAACCAGTACCCGCCCATGCCCGGCCTGCCGCAGCTGCGCCAGGCCATGGCCGACAAGATGGAGGCGCTGTACGGCCACCGCTACGACGCAGGCACCGAGATCACGGTCACGGCCGGCGCCACGCAGGCCATCCTCACTGCCATCCTGGCCACCGTGCATGCGGGCGACGAAGTCATCGTGCTCGACCCCTGCTACGACAGCTACGTGCCCAACATCGAGCTGGCCGGCGGCGTGCCCGTGCGCGTGCCGCTGACGCCGGGCAGCTTCAGGCCCGACTTCGCCAAAATTGCCGCCGCCATCACGCCGCGCACGCGGCTTTTGATCATCAACAGCCCGCACAACCCCAGCGCCACCATCTGGAGCGATGCGGAGATGCTGCAGCTGCAGGAACTGCTGGCGCCCACCGACGTGCTGCTGATCAGCGACGAGGTTTACGAACACATGGTCTACGACGGCCGCCAGCACCAGAGCGCCGCGCGCTTTGCCGGCCTGGCGGCGCGCGCCTTCATCGTCTCCAGCTTCGGCAAGACCTACCATGTCACGGGCTGGAAAGTGGGCACCGTCGCCGCGCCGGCCGCCCTCACAGCCGAGTTCCGCAAGGTCCACCAGTTCAACGTCTTCACCGTCAACACGCCCATGCAGGCAGGCCTGGCCAGCTACATGGCCGACCCTGCGCCCTACCTGCAGCTGCCTGCCTTCTACCAGGCCAAGCGCGACCTGTTCCGCCAGGGCCTGGAAGGCTCGCGCCTGCGCCTGCTGCCCACGGCGGGGACCTACTTCGTCTGCGCCGACATCTCGGCCGTCTCCGACCTGGACGAAGCTGCGTTCTGCCAGTGGCTGGTCCGGGAGCACGGCGTGGCGGCCATCCCGCTGTCGGCCTTCTATGGCGACGGCTTCGACCAGCGCGTGGTGCGCTTTTGCTTTGCCAAGCAGGACAGCACGCTGCGCGCGGCGTTGGAGCGGCTGCGCAAACTCTGAAATCGCGCTGGCCGACATCAGCGGCAGGTGCAGCGTCTCCACGGCTTCCAGATGCACTGAACTTGGTGACCAGGGGCCCAGGACCACCCCTGGCCTGGTCTGCGCGACGCCCCCCGATCGCTGGGGCGGGGGGGGGCGTGTGGGCCAATGGGTCGGCGCAACGCCGGTGAAATCGATGGCCCATGAACGCGGGTCCAGGGCAAGGCCGAACAGGTCATTCGCCCACGACATGACGTCCTGCCAAAACATTGATTGACGTCAAGACGGCCACCGCCCAGCATGGGGCGCCTGAAAATCCGCTGCCGCCCAAGGCCGCTGCGCCCCAAAAACACCGACCAGGAGACATCCCCCATGCCCCGCACCCTTTCACGCAAGCAATTCCTGCGCGCTGCCGCGCTGCTTGGCGCCACTACGCTGCTGCCCCTGCCCCAGGCCTGGGCGGATGCCTATCCCACCCGGCCCGTCAAGCTGGTCGTGCCCTTCGCCCCTGGCGGCAATACCGATGTACTGGCGCGCATGGTGGCGCAGGGACTGTCCGAATCGCTGGGCCAGCCCGTGATCGTGGAAAACATCTCCGGCGCCAACGGCTCCATAGGCGCCAGCCGCGTGGCTTCGGCGGCCAATGATGGCTACACGCTGCTGTTCGGCACGGCCGGCACGCAGGCCATCAACCAGAGCCTGTACAAGAACCTCAGCGAGAAGAACCTGGGCGATTTCGAGTACGTGGCCCTGGTGACCACCATTCCCAATGTGCTGGTCGTCAACGAGACGCGCACGCCCGCCAGGACGGTGAAGGACCTGGTGGCGCGGGCCGCCGCACAGAAGACGGGCATGAGCTATGGCTCGCCGGGCAGCGGCTCCACGATCCACCTGTCGGGCGAACTGTTCAAGAGCGCCACCCAGCTGGACATGGTGCATGTGCCCTACAAGGGCAGCGCGCCGGCCCTGACCGACCTGCTGGGCGGCCAGATCGATTTCATCTTCGAGAACGTGACGCCCGCCCTGCCCTTTGTGCAGTCCGGCAAGCTCAAGGCCCTGGCCGTGACCTCGGAGCAGCGCCTGCCCGCCCTGCCCGATGTGCCGACCATGAGGGAAAGCGGCTACCCCACCTTCGTGACCGGCACCTGGAACGGCGTGCTGGCACCCAAGGGCACACCGGCCGCCATCGTCAAGCGCCTGGAAGAGGCCACGCTCAAGGTGGCGGGCCATGCCGACTTCAAGTCCAAGGTGACGGCACTGGGCGGCGAAGTGCGCCTGCTAGACTCCAAGGCCTTCCGCGAATTCACGCGGGCCGAGTACCAGCGCTGGAACGCGATCGTGCAGACGGCGAAGCTGGAGCGGCAATAACACCTGCACCTGGCCCGGGCAAGGCCAGATCGTGCCCTGCGGGCATCTGCTGGCGGCGGGTCCAGAACGGCTCGCCCGCCCAGCGCTGCTCCAGCGCGTAGTAGTGCTGGTGATGGGTGCGGTACGCGGCACGTATCGTGCCGATCCACGCATTCCAGGACGGCAGCGCATCGGCATCGCCCGCCAGGCTGCGGCGCACGGCCTTGGCGGCCTCGCCACCCGTGACCAGGCTGTTGAGCAGACCCTGCGATGCCAGGGGATCGAAGGACAGGCCTGCATCGCCAACGGCCAGCCAGTCCGGCCCGCTGGCTGCATCGAGCCATTGTTCGTGGGCGGCGGCCACGCGCAGCGGCTCCAGCACCCGGCTGCCCCTGCTGCGCGCGCTCACCAGGGCCGTGTGATCCGCCAGGTCCAACAGATGGGCCGTGCTGCGCAGGCGACGGGCTTCGGGCAGATCGATGTCGGTCTGCCAGGCAATCACGCAACTGCCATCGGGCAGGTCGGCGCTGTACCACCAGCCTTCGGCGTCCGACTCGATCATCGTGGTGCCTGCATGCTCATGCGATGGCGGCTCCACCCAGGCGTGAAAGCAGACCAGGCGGCCGTCACGGTGGACCTGGGCGCCCGCCTGCCGGGCCACGCGGGCCGCGCGGCCCGTGGCATCGACCACGATGCGGCAGGACAGCTCCAACGGGCCGCGCGCCGCGTCGCCCTGCGCCCTGTCGATCAGGCAGCGCCAGCGCATGGGCGCGCCTGGCGGCTGGCGCTGCAGGCTGCGCAGCGTGGCGGGCACCAGGCAAGGCACGCCACGGCTGCGCGCAGCCTCCAGCAGCATGGCGTCGAAGCGTTTGCGATCCAGGTGCCAGCCCGCGCCATGCGGATCGAACAGTGCGTCCTGAAAGATGAGCTCCGGCCCTCCCCACAATGACCGCCGCGACCATGCCGGCCGGTGGCCCTGCGCGGTGAACGCATCCCATACGCCCAGGTCGGACAGAATCACCCGCGCCGCTGCGGGCAGGGTCTCGCCAATGACAGGCCCTGCCTGCACGGCACGCCCTATCAGCGCCACGCGGCAGTGCTCTGCCAGCTGCGCGGCAACGGCCGCGCCCGCCGGCCCCGCGCCCACGACGAGCACATCCAGTTCATCCGGCAGCGGCGCGGCGCCCATGGCATGCGAAGGCATGGCCGGCACTCAGCGCGGCAGCACCGGGCCGCGCTGCGTCATGGCGCGCAACTGCTGCTCGTTGTCTGCGTCGAAGGGCTCGATGCGGGGAGGCGCCTCCTGCTCCGCCGGTTGCTGCGCAGCCGCCTTCAGCACGTGCGACGGCGTCGGGGCGATGCGGTTTTCCACCTGCATCACCGGCGGGAAGTCCTTGTCGCCCCGCACGCCGGGCCGGCTCTCGATGACGCCCATGTCACCGAAGTGGCTGATCATGCGGTTGATCTCGCTCACATAGCCTTCCTCGCCCAGTGTGCGGAACCACGACTCGCGGCGGTTGAAGGCGGCAACGCGCTGCTCGCGCGGCAGCTCCGTGTCGATGACCCTTTCATAGGCCTCCTGCGTCAGCACCTGGTTGGGCACGCGGGCCGGCCAGAACGTGGGCAGGTAGGGGTCGTAGCGTGGGCCATAGCCGGCGTAATAGCCGCTGCGGCAGCTGGCGGTGTCGGTCTGCCAGGGGACCGCCATCCAGCGCGTGAGGTCGCCGGCCACCTGCGCATACAGCGGCCCGCTCTCGGACAGGGCCACCGCGGGCGTGAGCCGGGAACCGTAGAGCTGCAGCTCGGGCGGGTTCACTGCCGCCTCGCGGATGCGGAACGGCGCCCGGTACATGCTGGCGTGCCGCATGGGCCAGGTGATCTCGCAGCCCGGGTGGAAGGCGTCGGCCAGGCAGTCATCCATGGCGGCATGGTCGAGCATGGCAGGCTGCTCCTGCAGCGGCACGTCGGCGAGCTGGGCAGGGTACTGCTGACCGGGCTTCCAGTCGGAGAGGAAATGGCCACCGGCCCACAGGTCCAGCATTCTCAGTTGCGTGGGGGTCAGCGCCGCATGCTGGCGCGGCGTATCGGCGGGCGGCACGGCCATGGCGTCGCCGTACAGCCAGGGCCAGGGCTGGGGAGATGCGCCATCGCGGTCAAAGCGGCGGAAGGCATTCGCCACCTGCTGGCGCAGCTCGGCCCAGGCCGTGCCCGGGCTGTTGAGCCTGGCGATCCACGCCTCGTCATCCGCACTGGCTGCCCCGCCCCAGCCGAACTGGGATGCAAAGCCCTTGTTCGCCCACTGCAGGCTGCTCTGGCGCTGGAGTATGGGCAGGATGTGCCGGCTGAAGGAGACGTGCAGCGGGAAGGCGGCCATGCCCGAGTGGATGTACACATCCTCCATCAGGTCCTTCATGGTGCGCACCGACTTCATCTGCGGGCCGTAGTTGGGCGGCGCAACGGTGACCCATGCCGCATCCACCGGCACGGAAACGCCGGCCACGACGACCTTGGCACGTACGGGGCCGTCAGCCACATCGTCATGCCAGCCCTCGTTGTTCGCAAACGTGGTGGCCTTGGAGCCATCCACGGAGGCAGAGACGCCGCGGCCACCCAGCACGAGAAGCTGGCCCGTCTTTTCAATGCGCAATTCGCCCAGATAAACCGGCTTGCCGCAGAAACTGCCGCTGTCGAATGCCACCGGGGCCGAGCCTTTGGCAATGCGCCGGGCTCCGGGCCGGATGGCCAGACTTTTCCGGTCCTTCACCGTGGCATTGCGCAAAATCGTGGGATCGGCCGTTGCGGCTTCAGGCACATCCAGCGCCAATTGGAATTGATACCAGGCGGCCTTGGTATTGGCCAGCTCGACTTCCCATTCGATCTGGTCCTGGTCGGCCGTTATTTCACGCACCACCTCGCCTGCGGCGTTATAGCCGTAGATGCGAAAGCGCGCAGCCTGCCGCTTGAGCGCGCCCTGCGCATCACGCAGACTGCCCGGCGCCATGGGCGGCACATGCATCAGCTCGGGGCCGACATAGTACTCATCCGGACTATTGCCAATACGCGCCACACCAATTCCCGGGTGTATGGCTGCACGCACAATGGTGGAGTCGATTCCCATTCGTCGCCCTTTCAGTTGCTGAGGCACTGATTGCAACAAACAGTATCAAAAAAGCCGAGACAAAGTTAATTATCGGGAATCAACAATCCATAGCAATGCAAGATTGAGTTCAATTGAACCCATTCATGCACCAATGAATGAACCGCTATTGATAATGAATTGGCAGGATAAACAACGACTCACAGCAGCACAATGTCGTATTGCTCCTGCGCCATGGCTGTCTCGGCCTGCAGCGAGATGGGCTTCTTGATGAAGTCGGACAGGCCTGCCAGGTGCTGGCTTTCCTCGTCCAGGAACATCTCGACCACCTTGGGTGAGGCCACGATGCGGAACTCGCGCGGGTTGAACTGGCGCGCTTCGCGCAGGATTTCGCGCAGCACCTCGTAGCAGACGCTGCGCACGGTCTTCACATGGCCCTTGCCCTGGCAGACCGGGCAGGATTCGCACAGCATGTGGGCCAGCGATTCGCGTGTGCGCTTGCGCGTCATCTCCACCAGGCCCAGCTGCGAGAACCCCCCCGCCATGGTCTTGACGCGGTCGCGCCCGAGCTGGCGCTTGAATTCGGACAGCACCTCGGCCTGGTGGTCGTCCCGCACCATGTCGATGAAGTCCACGATGATGATGCCGCCCAGGTTGCGCAGGCGCAGCTGGCGCGCGATCTGCTGGGCCGCTTCCAGGTTGGTCTTGAAGATGGTGTCGTCGAAGTTGCGCGCACCCACGTAGCCGCCGGTGTTGACATCCACCGTGGTCAGCGCCTCGGTCTGGTCCACGATCAGGTAGCCGCCGGACTTGAGGTCCACGCGGCGGCCCAGCGCGCGGGCGATTTCCTCGTCGATGGCGAAGAGGTCGAAGATGGGCCGCTCGCCGCGGTAGTGCTGCAGCTTGGGCACGGCCGCCGGCATGTATTCCTGGCCGAAGTTCATGAGCAGGGCGAACTGCTCCTTGGAGTCGATGCGGATGCTTTGCGTGCCCTCGCCCACCAGGTCGCGCAGCACGCGCTGCAGCAGGTTCAGGTCCTGGTGCAGCAGCGACATGGGAGGCAGGCGCACCGAGGCGTCCTTGATGCGGCTCCAGGTCTTGCGCAGGTAGCGGATGTCGTCGGCCAGCTCGGCGTCGCTGGAGTCCTCGCCATTGGTGCGCAGGATGAAGCCGCCCCCCCCGCCAGTTTCCTTGGTGCCTACCAGGCCCTGCAGGCGGGCACGCAGCGCGTCGCGCTCGCCCTGCGGGATTTTCTGCGAGATGCCGATATGGTCATCCTGGGGCAGCAGCACCAGCAACCGCCCCGCAATGCTGATCTGCGTGGACAGGCGCGCGCCCTTGGTACCGATCGGGTCCTTGATGACCTGCACCATGATGGTCTGGCCTTCGAAAACCTGCTTTTCGATGGGCACGACAGGCATGTCCTTGCGCGCGAACATGGGGGCCTCGCCCCCTTCCTGGCGCTGCCAGACATCGGCCACATGCAGGAAGGCTGCCCGCTCCAGGCCGATGTCGATGAAGGCCGACTGCATGCCCGGCAGCACGCGCGAGACCTTGCCCAGATAGACGTTGCCGACCAGGCCGCGCTCCAGGGGGCGTTCCATGTGCAGTTCCTGGACGGCGCCGTTCTCGATGATGGCCACGCGCGTTTCCTGTGGCGACCAATTGATCAGAATGTCTTGCTGCATGCTGTGCCTGTGGTGTGCTTTGTCGTTTGTATTTCTCGGCCATGGCGGCCCGGCAATCATCGCGCCGGTGGCCGCTTGCCACTATCTTGCCGCGCCATCCGCTGCCATCGGCGGTCTGCGCATGCCTGCACGCCCCTGCAGGCCCAGGTCGGGGAGCCGGCCTACAGTGCCCAGCCCAGCTCGCGCAGCAGCCCCGCCGTCTCGAACAGCGGCAGGCCCATGATGCCCGAGTAGCTGCCGTGCAGCCACTGCACGTGGGCCGCCGCGCGGCCCTGTATGCCATAGGCGCCGGCCTTGCCCATGGGCTCGCCCGAGGCCACGTAGGCATCGATCTGCTGCGCGCTCATGGCGGAGAAGCGGACCTGGGACACCGACAGGGCAGCCAGTCGCCGCGTGCCGTGCTGTATGGCCACGGCGGTCAGCACCTCGTGCTCGCGGTCCGCCAGCGCGGCCAGCATGCGGCAGGCATCGTCGGCATCGGCAGGCTTGCCAAGAATGCGGCCATCCAGCGCCACCGTGGTGTCCGAGCACAGCACCGGCGCCGCAGCCAGGGCGCGGCGCGCATGGCGGGCCACGGCGGCATCGAGCTTGAGCGCGGTGACGCGCTGCACGTAGTCGCGCGCTGCCTCACCCGCCAGTTCGGCCTCTATGGCTTCGGCATCTTCGGCAATGTCGCCCTCTGCGTTGGGCAGCAAAAGCTCATGGGCCACACCCAGCTGCTCCAGCAGCTGGCGGCGGCGGGGGCTCTGGGAGGCAAGGTAGATGAATGGCGGCATGATAAGAATGAGAAATGCCTTCAGCCCTTTGTTGCAAAGCGCTGAAGGCTATCAAAATCATAGTATCACGAGATCCTCGAATCCGCGTGACAGGACCGCCGGCAGAGCCCGGGAGCCGGGACCGGCCCTATTCCCGGTGGTAGGGATGGCCGGCGTTGACCGACCAGGCACGGTACAGCTGCTCGATCAGCAGCACCCGCACCATGGCATGCGGCAGGGTCAGGTCCGACAGGCGGATGCGCTCGTGCGCAGCCTGCCTGAAGGCGGGGTCCAGTCCGTCCGGGCCGCCGATGATCAGGGCCACGTCGTCGCCCTCCAGCTGCCAGCCCTGCAGGCGCTGGGCCAGGGCCTTTGTCGTCAGATTGGTGCCGCGCTCATCGAGCACGACGATGCGCGTGCCGCGCGGAATGGCGGCTTCGATGCGCTTGCGCTCAGCCGCGTACAGGGTCTCGACCGTCTTGGAGCCGCGCGGCTCGGTCTTGACGGCCTTGAGTTCAACCTTGAGCTCCGGGGGAAAGCGCTTGGCATAGTCGTCGTAGGCCGTCTGCGCCCAGTCGGGCACATGCTGGCCCACGGCCACGATCAACAGCTTCATGCAGTGTCAGTCCCGAACCGTTCAGGCCTTGGCGCGGGGTGCGCGCTTGGCAGCCGGCTTGGCGGCGGCACCTGCCTTGGGCTTGGCGGGAGCGCGGTTGACCACCACGGTCTTGATGGCCTTGGGCGCTGCCGTCTTGCGGGCGGGCGCCTTGGCGGCAGCCGACTTCACGGCGGCAGACTTTGCAGCAGCCGGCTTGGCAGCTGCGGAACGGGGTGCCGCGGCCTTGGCAGGGGCAGCCTTCTTGGCTGCGGGCTTCTTGGCAGCAGCGGGTGCGGCGGCAGAAACGACCTTCTTGGCAGCAGGCTTGGCGGCGGGCTTGGCAGCCGTAGCAGCAGCCTTCTTGGAAGCGGCCTTCTTGGCTTTTTCCTCGGCCTTGTCGGTGGCAGCCGAGCGCGTGGGCTTGGCTGCGCCCAGCTTCAGGCGCACGGGCGTTTCGCCCCAGATCTCTTCCAGCCGGTAGTACTGGCGGATGGCCGGTTGCATGACATGGACCACGGCCTGGCCGCAGTCCACGATGATCCACTCGCCGTTTTCTTCGCCTTCCTGGCGGGGCACGGGAAAACCGGCCTGCTTGACGGCATCGCGCACGCTGGAGGCCAGCGCCTTGGTCTGGCGGTTGGAGGTGCCCGCAGCCACGATCACGCGCTCGAACAGCGGCGAGAGCTTTTCGGTATTGAAGACCTGGATGTCTTGGGCCTTGACGTTTTCGAGGCCGTCAACAATGGCGCGTTGCAGCTTGGTCACGTCGCGCTTGGCTGCGGAATCCGATTTGGTGGAAGTGGTCATCAGGCGGTGATCAGTGGAATAGAAATGGGATCAATATAGCGCGAGCGCCGTGCGGCCCGTAGAGGGCTGGGCTGTAGCGGCGCTCCAAAATGCATGGAGTTCGCCCACAGATCGCCGGAAGATTTCGCGCCGAAGAAAGTGGAGAACGCAGCCAACGCTGCGC
Source organism: Delftia acidovorans (assembly GCA_031286585.1). Classification (GTDB taxonomy): domain Bacteria; phylum Pseudomonadota; class Gammaproteobacteria; order Burkholderiales; family Burkholderiaceae_C; genus Comamonas; species Comamonas acidovorans_A. The sequence continues at coordinate 23,888 of JAITUC010000027.1, read as the reverse complement.
CTCAAGCTATTGAAATTATAGTTTTGCCGCCTATTCCCTTGCACGCGCGGATTTCGCCGCGCGGCCGGGGATGGCGGCAATGGGACTCAAAGCCAGTCGCGGCGCACCAGGAATTGCTCCAGCAAGGCACGCTCGGGCGTGCCGGGCGCATCCTCGCGCTGGTAGCTCCAGCTCGCATGCGGGGGCATGGACAGCAAGATGGATTCCGTGCGCCCGCCGGACTGCAGGCCGAAGTGCGTGCCCCGGTCCCAGACCAGGTTGAACTCCACGTAGCGGCCGCGCCGGTAGCGCTGGAAATCGACCTGCTGCTGCCCGTAGTCCATGGCCTGGCGGCGCTCGACGATGGGCAGGTAGGACGCCAGAAAGGCATCGCCCACCGAGCGCAGCATGTCGAAGCTGCGCGCCTGGCCCAGTTCCGAGAAGTCGTCGAAGAAGATGCCGCCGATGCCGCGCTGCTCGTTGCGGTGCTTCAGGAAGAAATACTCGTCGCACCAGGTCTTGAAGCGCGGGTACAGCGTGTCGCCAAAAGGCGCCAGCGCATCGCGGCAGACGCGGTGAAAGTGCTGTGCATCTTCCTCGAAGCCGTAGACCGGCGTCAGGTCCATGCCGCCGCCGAACCAGCAGGTGGGTTCGTTGTCCGGATGTCCAGCCGCACCTGAGCCGGCCGCAATCATGCGGACGTTCATGTGCACCGTGGGCACAAAAGGATTGCGCGGATGGAAGACCAGGGACACGCCCATGGCCTCGAACGGCGCACCGGCCAGTTCAGGCCGGTGCTGCGTGGCCGAGGGCGGCAGCTGTGGCCCGCGCACATGCGAGAAGCCGCAGCCCGCGCGTTCGAACACGCGGCCGCCTTCCATGATGCGGGTGATGCCATCGCCCTGAAGGCGCTCGCCGGGGCCCTTGCTCCAGGCGTCGGTCAGAAAGCGTGCACCGCCCTCGCCTTCCACCTGCTCCAGCGCCTGCGTGATGCGGGCCTGCAGGCCCGTCAGGTACTCGCGCACCTGCGCCACGGGCAGCGCCTGCCCGGTCGATTGCTCTGCCATGGACTCAGTTCTTCACGGCACGGAAGCCGATGTCGCGGCGGTACTGGGCACCATCGAAATGGATGCCGCGCGCCACGTCATAGACCTTTTGCTGGGCCTGCTTGACGCTGTCGGCCAGCACGGTGACGCACAGCACGCGGCCACCGTTGGTGACGGGCACGCCGTCCTTGAGCTGGGTGCCGGCATGAAAGACCATGGCATCGGCAGCGTCCTGCGGCAGCCCGCTGATGACATCGCCCTTGCGCGGGTCCTCGGGGTAGCCGGCTGCGGCCATGACCACGCCCAGCGCCGTGCGACGGTCCCATTGCAGCTCGACCTGGTCGAGCTTGGCATCGGTGGCCGCCAGCATGACGTCCACCAGATCGCTCTTGAGGCGCATCATGATGGGCTGGGTCTCGGGGTCTCCCATGCGGCAGTTGAACTCCAGCGTCTTGGGATGGCCGGACGCGTCGATCATCAGGCCCGCATAGAGGAAGCCGGTGTAGGGAATGCCGTCCTTTTCCATGCCGCGGATGGTGGGCAGGATGATCTCGCGCATGGCGCGGGCATGCACGTCGGCCGTGACCACGGGCGCGGGCGAGTAGGCGCCCATGCCGCCCGTGTTCGGGCCCTGGTCGCCGTCCTTCAGGCGCTTGTGGTCCTGGCTGGTTGCCAGGGCCAGGACGTTCTTGCCGTCGCACAGCACGATGAAGCTGGCTTCCTCGCCGGCAAGGAATTCCTCGATCACCACGCGGGCGCCGCCGTCGTTGTGAGCCACGCCGTACTTGTTGTCCACGAGCATGAAGTCCACGGCGTCGTGGGCTTCCTGCAGCGTTGTCGCGACGACCACGCCCTTGCCTGCGGCCAGGCCGTCGGCCTTGACCACGATGGGCGCACCCAGGCGGTCCACGTAGGCATGGGCCGCCACCGGGTCGGTGAAGGTTTCATAGAGCGCCGTGGGGATGCCGTGGCGCGCCATGAAGTCCTTGGAGAAGGCCTTGGAGCTTTCCAGCTGGGCGGCCGCCTTGGAGGGGCCAAAGATGCGCAGGCCGTGGGCGCGGAACTCATCGACCACGCCGGCAGCCAGGGGAGCCTCGGGGCCGACCACGGTCAGCGCGACCTTCTCGGCCTGCGCCCACTCGCGCAGCGCCTGCGGGTCGGTGATGTTGAGGTTTTCCACCTTGCCGCCGGCCAGGCCCGTGCCACCGTTGCCGGGGGCCACATAGACCTTGGTCGATTTCGGCGATTCAGCCAGTTTCCACGCCAGGGCGTGCTCGCGGCCTCCGCCACCAATCACAAGAATTTTCATAGTTCAGCGTTGTGGTAGACGTCCTGTACGTCATCCAGGTCTTCGATCATGTCCAGCAGCTTTTGCATGCGGGCTGCGTCATCGCCTTGCAGGGCGATGGTGTTTTCCGGGCGCATGGTGACTTCGGCCACCTCCGGCATCAGGCCCTTGGCCTGCAGCGCGTCGCGCACGGTTTCGAACTCTGCGGGTGCGGTCAGCACCTCGATGGCTCCCTCGTCATCGGTGATCACGTCCTCGGCGCCGGCCTCCAGCGCCACTTCCATGATCTGGTCCTCGTCGCTTCCGGGAGCGAAGATCAGTTGTCCGACATGCTTGAACTGGAAGGACACGGAACCTTCCGTGCCCATGTTGCCACCGTACTTGCTGAAGGCGTGACGCACATCCGCCACAGTGCGCACGCGATTGTCGGTCATGGTGTCCACGATGATGGCCGCGCCGCCAATGCCGTAGCCTTCGTAGCGGATTTCCTCGTAGGTCACGCCTTCGAGGTTGCCCGTGGCCTTGTCGATGTTGCGCTTGATGTTGTCGGCCGGCATGTTGGCCGCCTTGGCCTTTTCCACCGCCAGGCGCAGGCGCGGGTTGGCGCTGAGATCGCCCCCTCCCGTGCGTGCCGCCACCATGATTTCACGGATGATGCGGGTCCAGACCTTGCCACGCTTTTCGTCCTGGCGGCCTTTGCGGTGCTGGATATTGGCCCATTTACTGTGTCCTGCCACAGGCTGTCCTTTGATATTGATTTAACCTAGCGGCTGGGATTTTACTTTTGACCGCATGCTCCCCCGAGGAAACCCGAAATGGCCGCTCCACTTCTGATCGCCCGCCACTCTGCCACAGAATGCCTGCTGCTGCCCGCGCTGGCCAATCGACATGGCCTGATCACGGGCGCCACCGGCACCGGCAAGACCGTGACGCTGCAGAAAATGGCCGAGGGATTCTCCGAGATCGGCGTGCCGGTGTTCATGGCCGACATCAAGGGGGACCTGTCCGGCATCAGCCAGGCCGGCAGCACGGGCAGCAAGATGGCGGCCTCCCTGCAGGAGCGCGGCATCGAGATTCCCCAGCCCCTGGCCTGCCCCACCACGCTGTGGGATGTGTTCGGCGAGCTGGGCCACCCGGTGCGTGCCACGGTCTCGGACATGGGTCCGCTGCTGATCGGCCGCATGCTGGCCCTGAACGACACGCAGATGGGCGTGCTGAACCTGGTCTTCAAGATTGCGGACGACAACGGCCTGCTGCTGCTGGACCTCAAGGACCTGCGCGCCATGCTCCAGCATGTGGGCGACAACGCCAAGCAGTTCACCACCGAGTACGGCAACATCAGCGCGGCCAGCGTGGGGGCCATACAGCGGGGGCTGGTGGCCATCGACTCGCAGGGCGGTGACAAGTTCTTTGGCGAGCCCATGCTCGACATCAACGACCTGATGCAGACCGATACCGGCGGCAAGGGCGTGGTCAACATCCTGGCCGCCGAGAAGCTGATGAACGCGCCGCGCCTGTATTCCACCTTCCTGCTGTGGATGCTGTCCGAGCTGTTCGAGCGCCTGCCCGAGATCGGCGACCCCGACAAGCCCAAGCTGGTCTTCTTCTTCGACGAGGCCCACCTGCTGTTCACCGACGCCCCCAAGGTGCTGCTCGAACGCATCGAGCTGGTGGTGCGCCTGGTGCGCTCCAAGGGCGTGGGCGTGTACTTCGTCACGCAAAACCCCATGGACGTGCCCGACACCGTGCTGGCGCAGCTGGGCAACCGCGTGCAGCATGCGCTGCGCGCCTTCACGCCGCGCGACCAGAAGGCCGTCAAGGCCACGGCCACCACCATGCGCCCCAATCCGGGCCTGGACATCGAGGCCGCCATCACCGAGCTGGCCGTGGGTGAGGCCCTGATCAGCTTTCTCGATGAAAAAGGCCGCCCCGGCATCACCGAGCGCGCCTACGTGATCCCTCCCGGCAGCCAGATCGGCCCCATCAACGAGGAGCAGCGCAAGACCCTGCTGGCGCAGTCGCTGGTGGCCGGCGTCTATGAAAAGGCCGTGGACCGCGAGTCGGCCTACGAGGTGCTGCGCGGCCGCACAGGCGCATCCGGCGATGGCACCGCTCCCACGGCCGGGCCAGGGCCCGCCGGGGCAGCCCCCGCCGCGGGCGAAGGCAGCGCCGTGATGGATGGCCTCAAGGACCTGCTGTTCGGCACCACCGGCCCGCGCGGCGGCAAGCACGACGGACTGGTGCAGACCATGGCCAAGTCCACCATGCGCACCATGGGCAATTCGCTGGGCAAGGAAATCCTGCGCGGCGTGCTCGGCGGCATCCTGGGCAACAAGAAGCGCTGAGCCGCCCGCGCTGCGCCGCATCAAACACCATAGCAGCCAGCCGTTGCCATGCAACGGCTGGCGCATTTCAGGGCCTTGAAAGCCCGCGCATGCGGCTATGATCGAAAGCGCCTCCAACCACTTTGCGGAACCGCACGCCATGACGACGACCAGTCCTCCCTCGCTGCCCACCTATGACGATGTCGCCGCCGCCGCTCGACGGCTGGAAGGCGTGGCCCACCGCACACCCATACTGCGCAGCCGCACTGCCGACGAGCTGCTGGGCGCCCAGCTGTTCTTCAAGTGCGAGAACCTGCAGCGCACGGGAGCCTTCAAGATACGCGGCGCCTACAACGCGCTGTCGCAGTTCACGCCCGAGCAGCGCAAGCGCGGCGCCCTGGCCTTCTCCTCGGGCAACCATGCCCAGGCCGTGGCCCTGGCCGCGCAGATGCTGGACATGCCTGCGCTCATCGTCATGCCCGAGGATGCGCCCGCCTCCAAGATGGCGGCCACGCGCTCCTATGGCGCCCAGGTGGTGACCTATGACCGCTTCACCGAGGACCGCGAGGCCATCTCCCGCCGCCTGGCCGACGAGCGCGGCATGACGCTGATCCCGCCGTTCAACCACCGCGACGTGATCGCCGGCCAGGGCACGGCAGCCAAGGAACTGTTCGAAGAGGTGCCCGACCTGGACTACCTCTTCGTCTGCCTGGGCGGCGGCGGCCTGCTGTCGGGCAGCCTGCTGGCGGCCGGGCAACTGGCGCCGCGCTGCAAGGTCTACGGCGTGGAGCCCCAGGCCGGCGACGATGCCCGCCAGTCGCTGCGGGCAGGCAGGATCGTGCAGATCCCCACGCCCCACACCATTGCCGACGGTGCCCAGACCCAGTCCATAGGCGATATCACATTCGCCATCATCCGCGAGCATGTGGAAGATATCCTGGCCGTGGCGGACGAGCATCTGGTGCAGGCCATGCGCTTTTACGCGGAACGCAAGAAAATCGTGGTCGAACCCACGGGAGCGCTTTCGCTGGCGGGCGCCCTGCATGGCGGGGTCGCACTGTCGGGCGCGCGCGTGGGCATTCTGATCAGCGGCGGCAATGTGGACCTGGCGCGCTACGCGCGCTTTCTGCACGACTGAACCGCCCCCTGGCGCCGGCCGCCAATGCCGGCGCCCCTTTTTTCCAGAAGAAAACCATGAGTACTCTGCACCTGATCGACCACCCGCTGGTCCAACACAAGCTCACGCTGATGCGCCGCAAGGAAGCCAGCACCAACAGCTTTCGCCGCATGCTGGGCGAGCTGTCCACGCTGATGGCCTACGAGATCACGCGCGACATGCCGCTGCAGGACATCGAGATCGAGACCCCGCTGGAGACCATGACCGGCAAGGTCATCGACGGCAAGAAGCTGGTGCTGGTGTCCATCCTGCGCGCCGGCAACGGTTTCCTCGACGGCATGCTCAACGTCGTGCCCGGTGCGCGCATCGGCCACATCGGCCTGTACCGCGATCCCGAGACGCTGCAGCCCGTCGAGTACTACTTCAAGATGCCCTCCGAGATGGAAGAGCGCGACGTGCTGGTCGTCGATCCCATGCTGGCCACGGGCAACTCGGCCGCCGCCGCCGTGTCGCGCCTGAAGCAGCTGAACCCCAAGTCCATCAAGTTCATGTGCCTGCTGGCCGCGCCCGAAGGCGTGGCCACCATGCAGAAGGCCCACCCCGACGTGGACATCTACACGGCCGCCGTGGACCGCCAGCTCGACGCGCACGGCTACATCCTGCCGGGCCTGGGCGACGCGGGCGACCGCATCTTCGGCACCAAGTAGGCTTGGCGCCCGCCCCCCACGAAAAAGCCGCACATCGTGCGGCTTTTTTGCTGGGAAGCGGGGACAGCGGGGTATCAATCCACCAGGCCCGCGTAGACGTGCTGCACGTCATCATCGTTCTCGATGCCGGCCAGGAAGTCCTGGACTTCCTCCTGCTGCTCGGCCGACAGACTGGCCATGCTGACCGGCGTCTTGGCCTTGTAGCCCAGCTTGGCCGACAGCACCTTGAAGCCCTGAGCCGGCAGCGCCTTGCTCACGGTATCCAGGTCCGTCGGGTCGGTGATGAACAGCGTCGTGCCCTCTTCCTCGCCGGGCTCGAAATCCTGTGCGCCGGCCTCGATGGCCGCCAGCTCGGCATCGGCGCCGCCTTCGGGCTCGCCCTCGATCATGCCCACATGGTCGAAGTCCCAGGCCACAGCCGTCATCTGGCCCTTGCGGAAACACACGCGCATGTTGGGCGCCGTGCGGTTCACGTTGTCGGTCAGGCATTCGATCATCACGGGCACGCGGTTGGGGCCGTAGCCTTCATAGACCACGCGTTCGTAGTTGACGGCATCGGCACCCACGCCCGAGCCCTTCTTGATCGCACGCTCCAGCGTGTCCTTGGGCATGGAGGCCTTGCGGGCGGCTTCCACGGCCATGCGCAGGCGCGAGTTGCCTGCCGGATCGGCGCCGGCGCGCGCCGCGACGATGATTTCCTTGGCCAGCTTGCCAAACAGCTTTCCCTTGGCATCGGCGACCAGCGCCTTGCCCTTTGCTTTCCATTGCGCGCCCATGGCTGCTTTTCCCTTGCGGATTCTCTGGTGGGTAGGAGGCGCCGCCGACCGCCCCACGCAGGGACCCGGCCCGGCGCCGAAAGAGCGCTGTTTATACACCCGCGCACGTGGCTGCGCGGGCTTTTTGCGCAGTGGTTGACAGGGCGCCGCTGGCTCTGGCTGGTCGTGCATGATGTTTGCAAGATCCAAGCCGCCCGGCTGCGCTGCAGCGCATCACCGCCACGCCCTGAGCCCCGTCACGCGCGGCGGCTCACTGCACGGTGATGCCGTTGGTCTTGACCACGGCATCCCAGCGCTTGCGCTCGGCCGCCACGAAGCCCGTGAAAGCAGCCGAGGAACTGCCCACAGGCGTCAGGCCCAGCTTCTCCAGGCTGGCACGCGTGGCAGGCAAGGCCAGCGCCTTTTGCACCAGGTCCTGCAGCTTCTGCACGGTCTCGGGCGCGGTGCCTGCGGGCAGGAAGAAGCCGTTCCACTCCGTCACCTCGAAGCCCTTGATGCCGCTTTCCGCCACCGTGGGCACGTCGGGCAGGTCCGGCATGCGCCTGGCCGAGGACACGGCCAGCGCCTTGAGCTTGCCGCCCTTGACGTAGTTGATGCTGGAGGCCGCGTTGGCAAAGTACACATCGACCTGGCCGCCCATGACATCGACGATGGCGGGCGCCCCGCCCTTGTAGGGAACATGGACGGCATCGAACTTGGCGTCTGCCTTGAGCAGTTCCGTCGCCATCTGGGCCAGGCTGCCCGGACCGTAGGAGGCATAGGTGAGCCTGCCGGGCTTTTGCCGCGCCGCATTCATGAAGTCGGCCAGGCTGTTGTAGGGCGAGGACGGCGCCGCCACGAGGATGTTGGGCACGCTGATGGCCTGGGACACGGCAATGAAGTCCTTGGCCGGGTCATAGGGCAGCTTGCGCAATGCGGGGTTGATGGCGAAGGATGATGCGTCATACAGCACCGTATAGCCATCGGCCTTGGCGCGTGCCACGAGTGCGGCGCCGATGGCGCCGCTGGCGCCGGCCTTGTTGTCCACCACCACGGTCTGGCCCGATACCTCGCCCAGCGCCTTGGCGATGATGCGCGCCGCATTGTCCGCACCGCCGCCGGCCGAGAACGGCACGACGACCGTGATGGCCTGCGCAGCCGGATAGTCGGCCGCATGCAGCGTGCCCTGGAACAGGCCCAGCCCCGCGCCCAGGCCCAAGGCCAGTACCGTCATGGCGGGCCGCAGTGTCTTGATCTTCTTCATGTCCCTGTCTCCTGTTGCTCAATGGTGAAAACCTGGGCTGCGGGGCTTGCATGCCCCGCGCCCTCAATCGAATCCGTACAGCTCGGCGGCGTTGTCCACCAGCACGCGCTCGCGCAGCGCCGCATCGGGAATCCAGCGTGACAGCAGCGCCAGCAGCATGGGGGTCTGCGGCGGATGGGCAGCTTCGGTGACATGGGGCCAGTCGCTGCCCCAGACCAGTCGCTGCGGGGCCTCGACCACCCAGGCCTGCGCCAGCGCGTCGCAGTCGGCATAGGCTGCGGCCAGGCCCGCCCGGCTGTTCAGATACGGGCCCGAGAGCTTGACCCAGGCCCTGCCCTGCTGCACCAGCCCACGCACCACGCCGAAGGCGGGCTCGTGCAGGCCAGCACCGTCAGCGCTGTCAGCAATGTCAGCGAGCCGCGCCATGTGGTCGAACACCAGGGTGCATGGCAGCCGCTGCAGCAGCGCCGCATGGGCCTCGATCTGGCTGGCCAGCCAGTGCAGTTGCACATGCCAGCCCAGCGCGGCAATGCGCTCGGCCAACGGCTCCAGCATGTCCAGCCGCACGGCTGCATCGTGCTCGGTGTGCAGCGAAAAACGGATACCGCGAATGCCGCCGTCATGCAGCGCCTGCAACTGTGCATCAGTGATATCGGGGTGCACCACGGCAATGCCGCGCGTGCGGGAGGCTCCCAGCGACCCGATGGCCTGTAGCGTGGCGCGGTTGTCCGTGCCATGCGCACGCGGCTGGACGATGACGGCCCGCTCCAGCCCCATGGCGCCGCGCAGCTGCGCATAGTCGGCGGCCGTGGCATGGGCGCGCATGGCCTGCGGGGCCTGGGCTGCAAAACACGGATCGAAGACATGCAGATGGGCGTCGCAGGCGCCTGCAGGCAGTGCGTGCATCAGCGGCTCTCTTGCGCAGCGGCCTTCAGCGCCTCGGTATGCTGGCCCAGCGTGGGGGCTGCAAAGGCCGGCGGGCCGGGCGTGCGGTCGAATTCCACGGCACCGGCAAAGCCCCGGTAGCTGCCCAGGGTCGGGTGTTCGAAGCGGGTGACCATGCCCTCGGCCTGCACCTGCGGGTCGTCGAACATGTCCTCCACCGTGCGCGCCGCCGCGCAGGGCACTTCCTCGCCGAACAAGGCCTCCCATTCCAGCGCGCTGCGCCCCGCCAGCGCCTGGCGCAGCAGGGGCACCAGCACGTCGCGGTGCTGGGCGCGCTTGCGCACGGAGTCGTAGCGCTCATCGCTGGCCAGTTCGGGCAGATCCAGCTTGCGGCACAGCGCCGCCCAGAAATGCGCCGTGTTGGCCGAGATGTAGAGATGCCCTTCGCGCGTGGGGTGGATGCCCGTGATGCCGCCGGAGCGCATGTCGCGCCCCACCTCGCGCGGCTCGCCCTCGGCCCAGACCATGCGTGCGGACTGCATGGTCAGCGCCGCGCGCAGCAGGGACACGCCCACATGCTGGCCCAGCCCGCTTTTCTCGCGCTCGTACAGCGCCGACGAAACGCCGCCCGCCACCAGGGCCGAGGCGTAGTAGTCCACCACGGAGCCGTAGAGAATCTCGGGCGGCCCGCCTGCCTTGCCCTGCATGGCGCACATGCCGGTCATGGTCTGCAGCACCTGGTCGTAGCCCGCCTTGGCCTTGAGCGGCCCGCGGCTGCCATAGCCCGTGACGCTGCAATAGATCAGCCGCGCGTTGAGCGCGGACAGCTGCGCAAAGCCGATGCCCAGCCGCTCGGGAACGCCGGGCCGGAAGTTGTGGACCAGCACATCGGCCTCGCGCACCAGGCGCAGCAGCACGGCATGGTCGGCCTCGTCCTTCAGGTCCAGCACCATGCCCCACTTGCTGCGGTTCACGCCGAGGAAGGCGCGGCTTTCGGCCTCCAGCGTGGAGGGGTACTTGCGCAGGTTGTCGCCCACGGGCGGCTCGACCTTGATGACCTCGGCGCCCTGGTCGGCCAGCAGCGAGCAGCCGTAAGGCCCCGCGATATAGGCGCTCAGATCCAGCACGCGCACACCGCTCAGCGGGCCTTTCGGTCCCTGGCGTTCACCGGGCACAAAACTCATTCGTTTCTCCTGAGAGGGAAGCGGGAAGGCCTGGGGCGCCTCCCGCCAAAGGCCGGGTTCAATCGGCCTGGATATTGCGGTCCTTGGCGAGCTGCTTCCAGCGCGCCACGTCGCTGCGGATCACCTGTGCGAACTGCTGCGGCGTCACGGGGTTGGCAATGGCGCCTTCGCGCAGGAAGCTGGCCTGGATAGTCGGCTTGGCCAGCACCTGGTTCACGGCCTGGTTGAGGCGGTCCACGATGTCGGCGGGCGTGCCCGCAGGCGCAAGCAGCCCCCACCACAGATCGAATTCGTAGCCCGGGATGGCCGTTGCCATGGGCGTCAGGTCCGGCGCAATGGGGCTGGGCTTGAGGCTGGTGATGCCGATGGCGCGCAGCTTGCCGTTGCGCACCATGGGCAGGATGGACGGGCCGCTGGAGACCAGCATCTGCACCTGGTTGCCGATCACGTCGGTCACGGCCGGACCCTGGCCCTTGTAGGGCACATGCATGATGTCCATGCCCGGTACCATGGAGCGCATCATCTCGGTCGCGAAGTGGTTGATGCTGCCCGTGCCCGAGGTGGCGTAGTTGAACTGGCCCGGGCTGGCCTTGATGGCGCGCACCAGATCCTGCGGCGTCCTGGCCGGGAATTCATTGTTCACGGCCACCACCAGCGGGCCCTTGGCGAACATGGCCACGGGCGCCAGGTCCTTGACGGGGTCGAAGGGCATCTTGGCCTGCACCGCCGCATTCGTGGTCATGCTCGAGGAGACTGCCACCAGCGTGTAGCCGTCCGCCGCAGCCTTGGCCACCGAGGCCGTGCCGGTATTGCCGCTGGCGCCGGGCCGGTTGTCCACGATCACGGTCTGCTTGAGCACATCGCCCATCTCCTTGGCCACCTGGCGTGCGAACACGTCGTTGGAGCCACCCGGCGGATAGGGAACCACCATGGTGATGGCCTTGGACGGGAAGGCGCCCTGCGCCATCAATCCCGGCGAAGCCAGCCCGGCCAGCGTGGCCACCGTCGTGGTGGCGGCCAGCGCCACCAGCCTGCGCCGCGCGCGGCAATGGGAAATGCTCATGTCTTTGTCTCCTGTACTGGTTCTTGTCGTTGGGATGCCCTGCATGCGGGATGCCGGGGCACCGGATTGCCGGCCGCCCGTTCAGGCTGCCAGCAGCCCCTGTGCATGCGCCGCAGCCACGATGGCCTGGGCACGCAGCACAAAGGGCTTGTCCACCATCTTTCCGTCCACCACATAGGCGCCCAGCGCATTGGCGTCAGCCTCGCGGGCCGCCTGGACCACCTTCAGCGAGTGGGAAATCTCCTGCTCGGTGGGCTGGTAGACCGCATTGGCCAGGGCGATCTGGCTGGGATGTATGCAGGTCTTGCCCAGAAAGCCCAGGCCGCGCGACAGGCGGGCCTCGGCGCTGAAGCCCTCGCTGTCGCGGATGTCGGCAAAGGCGCCGTCGTAGGCGCAGACGCCGGCCTCGGCGGCGGCCATGCGCACGGCAAACAGCGCCTGGGCAATGGCGGCGGGCTCGCGCCGGTTCACGCCAAAGGGCTCGAACAGATCGCCCAGACCCATCTGCAGGCCGGCCACGCTGGCATGGGCGCTGGCCAGTTCGGCAGCGCAGCGCAGGGCGCGGGGTGTTTCGATGTTGAGCAGCAGGCCAGGCGCCCGGGCCACGCCGTTGGCATCTGCCGCCTCGGCAATGCGCTGTGCGGCCTCGCGCACCTGCTGCACGGTCTCGGGCTTGGGCAGGTTGATGAGGTGCACGCCGTCGCGCACCATCTCGGCAATGTCGGCGCCGAAATGCGGCGTATCCATGGCGTTGACGCGCACGATCAGCGTCTTGCCATGGCCCCGGCTTTCAGGGCCGAGCAGGAAGCTGCGCAGCAGGCCGCGCGCCTCGTCCTTGCGGGCCTCGGCCACCGCGTCCTCCAGGTCGAAGGACAGTGCGTCGGCCTCGCCGGCCAGGGCCTTGGCGAACAGCTCGGGACGCGATGCGGGAACAAACAGTTTGCTTCTCATGCACCGCATTGTGGGCGGCAGAAAGCCAAGAGAAACACAGGTAATATTTGTTCAAACCACACAAATTCTTTGTTGATGGAAACCAGCTACCTGCACAGCTTCCTGCTCGTGGTCGAGACGGGCTCCATGGCCGAGGCCGCGCGGCGGCTGAACATCACGGCGGCCGCCGTGGCCCAGCAGATCCGTATCCTGGAGCGCGAGTTCGACGCCCCCCTGCTGGCCCGCGCCGGCCGCACCGTGCTGCCCACGCCGGCCGGTCACCGGCTGTCGCAATCGGCTCCGCTGCTGCTGCGCGAGCTGGCCAACGCCAAGACCCATGTCAACCATGAGGGCGCCGACGGCGAGCTGGTGATAGGCACCATCAACACGGCCCTGCACAGCCTGCTGCCCGACATCCTGGCGGGCTTTGTGAAGAAGTGCCCGCAGACCAAGGTCTTCCTGCGCTCGGCCACCACGCGCGAGCTGTACCAGGCCGTGCAGCAGGGCGAGCTGGATGCGGCCGTGTGCCTGCACCCCTCCTTCGCCCTGGCCAAGACCTTCGACTGGACGCTGCTGCGCGAGGAGCCGCTGGTGCTGCTGGTGCCGCACCAGCTGGCGCACCTGGACCCGCACACGCTGCTGCGCACCCAGCCGCTGATCCGCTATGACCGCAGCCTGGGCGGCGGGCAAATGGTGGAGCGCTACCTGCGCGCCGCGCAGATCGCGCCGCAGGAGCGCTTTGAACTGAGCTCGCTGGTGGCCATTGCCATGATGGTGGAGCGCGGCCTGGGCGTTTCGCTGGTGCCCGACACGGCGCTGAACCTGCCCGATGGCCAGGGCGTGGTGCGCCTGGCCTTGCCCGAGGAATCGCAGTCGCGGCGCTTTGGCGTGATGTGGTTGCGCTCGTCGGCACGGCTGCCGCTGATCCACAGGCTGGTGGAATGCGCGCGCACCGTGGTAAAGCAGCGCGGCGGCCCGCGCGCTGCCGCACGCGCAGCAACCAGAATGCCGTAGCCCGCGCCGTCAGGACTCCGCCACGGCCGCCGTGACAACCAGGTCCTGGAACCTGCGCAGCACGGCCGACGCATCGCCGACGCGCGTGGCCAGATGCAGCGGAGCGGCCAGCCCGGGGCACTGGGAGAGCGCACGGTAGACAATGCCGTCGCTGCGCAGGCGCTGCATGGAGGCCGGCACGATGGACAGCCCCAGCCCTGCCGAGACCAGGCTCAGCGTGGCCGTCATGCGCGGCGCCTCCTGCACCACGCGCGGGCTGAAGCCCGCCTCCAGGCAGGCCTTGAGAATGGCGTCGTACAGGCCCTGCCCTACCCTGCGCCGGTACAGCACGAAATCCTCCGGGGCAAGCTGCGGCAAAGGCACGGGCCGGCGCAGTGGGCGTGCCAGCGCATGCCCTGCCGGCAGGGCCAGCAGCATGGGCTCCTCCAGAATCGGCACGGCCTGCAGCCCCTGGCTGCCATGCAGGGGCGAGCGCACAAAGGCCGCGTCCAGCCGCTCGTGCAGCAGTGCATCCATGAGTTCTCCAGTGCCCGCTTCCTCCAGCACCACGGCCACGCCGGGCACCTGCTGGCGGAACATGCGCAGCACGCCGGGGACAAAGGGATGCAGGGCGGCCGAACTGGTAAAGCCCACGGCCAGCCGGCCCGTCTCGCCCCGGGCCGCGCGGCGCACCACCTCGGCCAGCACATCGCTGCGGTCCAGCAGGGCCTTGGACTCTTCCAGCAGCGCCAGCCCCGCCGCCGTGGGCCGCACGCCGCGCGGCAGCCGCTGCACCAGCTCCACGCCCAATTCGTGTTCCAGGCCCTGCAGCAATCGCGTCAGCGGCGGCTGCTGCATGCCCAGGCGCTCGGCCGCGCGGGTGATATGGCCTTCCTCGGCGATGGCGACAAAGGCGCGCAGTTGGCGAAGCTCGGGCACATCAATACTTTCAAGGTATGGGAAGACTTCAATTGTGGCATTTGCAATCATGGATGGACGGATTTACGCTCGCGCCCCACAAACACAGCTACCTGAAAGGCAACACGATGACCTGGTCCGCAAAGCAGTACACAACGTTCGAGCAGGAACGCACGCGCCCCGTGCGCGACCTCGTGGCGGCCATTCCCGATCTGCCTGACCGCGCCGTGCGGCTGGCCGTGGACCTGGGCTGCGGCCCCGGCAACTCCACCGAGGTCCTGGCCCAGCGCTTCCCCGGGGCCACCGTGACGGGACTGGACAATTCCGAGGACATGCTGGATGCCGCACGCAAGCGGCTGCCGGGCACGGCCTTCTCGCTGGCCGACATCGCCACCTGGGAGCCCGACCAGCCGCAGGACGTGATCCTGGCCAATGCCTCGCTGCAGTGGCTGCCCGACCACCAGCAGCTTTACCCGCGCCTCGTCAGCCAACTGGCCCCCGGTGGCAGCCTGGCCGTGCAGACGCCGGACAACCTGGAAGAGCCAGCCCACCGGCTGGCGCGCGAAGTGGCTGCCAGCGGCCCCTGGGCCGCCAGGATTGGCGATGTACGCCACCCTGCACGTCACAGCGCGGACTACTACTACGCACTGCTTCGCCCGCACTGCAGCAACGTCGATGTCTGGCGCACCACCTACTTCCACCCGCTGGCGGGCGGCCATGCTGCGGTGGTTGAGTGGTTCAAGGGTTCGGCGCTGCGTCCCTTCGTCGCGCCGCTGGATGAGGAGCAAAAGGCCGTCTTCCACGCAGCTTATCTGCAGGCCATCTCCCAGGCCTACCCCGCGCTGGAAGATGGCACGGTGCTGCTGCCCTTCCCCCGGCTGTTCATCGTGGCCAGCCGCTGAAGCAGCGCGCCTTCAGCCCTCAGGGCACCGTATTCGGCCCGATGAGATCCCACAGATTGCCGTAGAGGTCTTCAAACACGGCCACGGTGCCGTGCGGCTCGCGCTGGGGGTCCTGCACAAAGCGCACGCCGCGCGAGCGGTAGGCCTCGAAGTCACGCAGGCAGTCGTCGGTCTGCAGGAACAGGAACACGCGCCCGCCGGTCTGGTTGCCCACGCGCGCGGCCTGTTCCTCGTTCGTGGCGCGGGCCAGCAGCAGGCGCACACCACCGCCGCCCGGGGCCACGGTGACCCAGCGCTTGCCTTCGGACAGGGCGGTGTCCTCGATCAGCGCAAAGCCCAGCGCATCCACATAAAAGCGCAGCGCCTCGTCATAGTCGCGCACGGCGACGCTCACCTGTCCTATCACCTGGGGCATGGAATCCTTTGCAGCAATGGTGCGGTCCTCGGACCACGGGGCCGCGAGGATAACGGAGCCCTGTCAATGCCCTGCCGCCCTGGCCCGCAAGCCCTGCGGCTGGCCCCACAATGGCGGCTTGCAATTGCCTCGTGAGGGACGGGAATCCATGCTGAATGCCTTGTGGCTGGGCTTTTTTCTGGTGGCGGCCGTGGCTGCGCTGGCGCAATGGCTGGTCGGCGGCCAGGCCGGGATCTTCTCGGCCATGGTGCAGGCGCTGTTTGCCATGGCCAGGCTGTCGGTCGAGGTCATGGTGCTGCTGTTCGGCACGCTGACGCTGTGGCTGGGCTTTCTGCGCATTGCCGAGAAGGCCGGCGTGGTGGAGTGGCTGGCACGCGTGCTGGGCCCGCTGTTCGCCAAGCTCATGCCCGAGGTGCCGCGCGGCCATCCGGCCCTGGGGCTGATCACGCTGAACTTTGCCGCCAACGGCCTGGGCCTGGACAACGCCGCCACGCCCATGGGCCTGAAGGCCATGCGCTCGCTGCAGGAGCTCAATCCCCGGCCCGACACCGCCACCAATGCGCAGATTCTGTTCCTAGTGCTCAACGCCTCCTCGCTGACCCTGCTGCCCGTGACCATCTTCATGTACCGCATGCAGCAGGGCGCGCCCGATCCCACCCTGGTCTTTCTGCCGATTTTGCTGGCCACCTCGGCCTCGACCCTGGTCGGCCTGCTGGCCGTGGCCCTGGTGCAGAGGCTGCCGCTGTGGAGCCCCGTGGTGTTGGGCTACCTGCTGCCGCTGGGCCTGGCGCTGGCGGGCTTCATGGCCTTTCTGGCCACGCTGTCGGCGGCCGCGCTGGCGCAGTTGTCATCGCTGCTGGGCAATCTGACGCTGTTTGCCCTGATCGTGCTGTTCGTCACCCTGGGCGCCTGGCGCAAGGTCGCGGTCTACGACAGCTTCATCGAGGGCGCCAAGGAAGGCTTTGACGTGGCCAAGGGCCTGCTGCCCTACCTGGTGGCCATGCTCTGCGCCGTGGGCGTGTTCCGCGCATCGGGCGCGCTGGAATATGCGCTGTCGGGCATACGCTGGGTGGTCGATGCCCTGGGCATGGACGCCCGCTTCGTGGATGCCCTGCCCACGGCCCTGGTCAAACCCTTCTCGGGCAGCGCGGCACGCGCCATGCTGATCGAAACCATGCAGGCCCAGGGCGTGGACAGCTTCGCCGCCCTCACGGCCGCCACCATCCAGGGCAGCACCGAGACCACCTTCTACGTCCTGGCCGTCTACTTCGGCGCCGTAGGCATACAGCGCGCCCGCCACGCCGTGCCCTGCGCCCTCATCGCCGAACTGGCCGGCGTGGTCGCCGCCATCGTGGTCTGCTACAAGTTCTTTGGCTGATGTTCGCCCATCAGCGCAGAAGCAACTTCTCAAACGCTGCCTATAAAACTGGCGTGGCCCAAAGCGAGGGACACCGAGCAAGGGCCTCTCCCGCACCGAGGGTGTCGTCCCCCTCCCTCGCGCAGCGAGTAGAGAGGCGCCGTGCAACCGGGGGAAGCGGTGCAGCCTCTCAGGGGTGCTTCTTCTACACCTCCGGCATGATGGCTTCCGCATAGTCATACAGCGCCCCCAGAATTTCCTCGCCGCGCTCGTCTGCACTCTCGGATAGCTGGTCCACCATGGCAAACATCTGCTCGGCCGTGCGTGCGCCGCCCTTGCCTTCGATCAGGCAGGCCGCGCAGTGCTGCAGCCAGCGCCGCCGCTCGGCCGGGTTCAGGCTGGCGGGGAAGTTGCGGGCACGGTAGCGGAACAGCAGCTCGGTCAGGCGCGCATCGTCGAAGCCCGTGCGGTCCAGCGCCAGTTCCTGCGCGGACAGGCTGCGCAGGTGGTTGAGACGGCGCCGGTCCTCGTTGCCCACGAAGCCGCCGTACAGGTCCTGGTCGGCGTCCAGCCCTTCCATGGCGGGTCGCTGGTGGACGGCGCGCCACAGCGCACTCATGTCGGGCAGGTCCCGTGCAATGGCCGCGTGCTGCAGGCACTGCTCCACGTCGATGCCCCATTGCCCTGCCATGGCCGGGCTCAGGGTCTTGAGGCTTCCCACCACCATGGGCGACTTGTTGATGTGGATGCTCTTGATGGGCAGTCGCTGCACGCCCTCGGGCAGGTCGGCCGCGCGCGAGAAAAGGCGCAGGCGCAACGTGTCCACGTCGATGGAGGCCAGCTCGGACGGGTCCTGCGTCAGATCCCAGCAGATGATTTCGTTCTTGTTGGTGGGGTGCGTGGCCAGCGGCCACATGACGGTGATGCAGCCGCGCTCGGGCCGGATCATGCCGCTGACATGCAGGAAGGGCCTGGCGTGGGCGGGCTCGGCCGGAAGGCCCATTTCCTGCAGCACGCGGTCCTTCTTGTGCAGCGAGAACGCGAAGTCGAACAATCGGGGCTGGACCTTGCGGATCAGCCGCGCCAGCCCGATGGTGGCGCGCACGTCGGACAGCGCATCGTGCGCCTTCTCGTGCAGCAGGCCGTTGGCGCGGGCCAGGTCCTCGAGCTTGAAGCTCGGAGATCCATCCTCCTTTTTCGGCCAGACAATGCCTTCGGGGCGCAGCGCATAGACCATGCGCACCACGTCGAGCAGGTCCCAGCGCCCGCAGCCGTTTTGCCATTCGCGTGCGTAGGGGTCGATGAGGTTGCGCCAGAACATGAAGCGCGTGATCTCGTCGTCGAAGCGTATGGTGTTGTAGCCCACGCCCACGGTGCCGGCCTGGGCCAGTTCTGCCTCGATGCAGGCGGCGAACCGGGCCTCGGGCATGCCCTGCTCCAGGCATTGCTGGGGGGTGATGCCGGTGATAAGGCAGGACTGCGGATCGGGCAGGTAGTCGCCTGCCGGCTGGCAGTACCACATGACGGGCTCGCCGATCTCGTTGAGTTCCGCATCCGTGCGGATGCCCGCGAATTGCGCGGGCCGGTCATAGCGCGGCTGGGCGCCGAAGGTCTCGTAGTCGTGCCAGAAGAAGGTATGGGCCATCGGGCGAGTATGCCTGCGAAAACGGGCCACCGGCCCTCACAGCAGGGGCGAACACAGCCGCGCGCCCGAGTCGAACAGGCGAAGCGCAAAGCCCAGGTCGCGCTTGAAGTGCACGCGCTGGGCCTGCTCCAGATCGGCCTCGAACTGCCTGGCCAAGTCGCCATTGAGCGCAGGCCCGTAGGCGATGGCGCAGACCTCGTAGTTCAGGAAGAAGCTGCGGTAGTCGAAGTTGGCCGTGCCGATGATGGCGATGTTGTCGTCCACCACCAGGGTCTTGGAGTGGAGCATGCGTGCCTTGTACTCGTAGACACGCACGCCGCAGCGGATCAGCTCGTCGTAGTAGGAGCGCGCGGCCGCCGTGACCAGGGCCGAGTCCGAACGGCGCGGCACCAGCAACTGCACATCGACACCGCGCAGCGAGGCATTGGTGAGCGCGGCCAGCGCGGCCTCGGTCGGTACGAAATAAGGCGTGGTCAGCCACACACGTTCCTCGGCAGCGTTGATGGCCGCCAGGTGCGCGCGGTAGATGGCCTGCAGGCCGTTGTCGGGACCGGAGGTGATGATCTGCACCGGCAGCGGGCCTTCGGCGGCATCGGGCAGCAGCAGGTCTATGTCTTCGGGTTCGTTCTTGGGATCCTTTTCCAGCGCATAGGCCCAGTCTTCCAGGAAGACGGTCTGCAGCCAGTTGACCACGGCGCCTTCCAGGCGCAGGTGGACATCGTGGTAGGCATCGACCATGACGCGCGCGTTTTCTTCGTCGGTGACGTTGACGCCACCCGTGAAGCCGACCTTGCCATCGCACACCAGAATCTTGCGATGGGTGCGGAAGTTGATGACCGGGCGCAGGCGCCGGCCGATCTTGGAGCCATGGAACATCGCGACCTCGGCGCCCGCCTCTTCCAGCGGCTGCAAAAAACGCCGTCCCAGCTTCTTGGAGCCCAGCGCATCGACCAGCAGGCGCACCTGTATGCCTGCGCGGGCCCGCTCTATCAGCAGGTCGCGCAAGGCCGTGCCGGTCTGGTCCGGCTCGAAGATGTAGTACTCGAGGTGGATGTGGTGGCGCGCCGCGTTCACCGCCTCGATGATGGCGTCGAAGGTGGCAGCGCCGCCCACCAGCAGCCGCAGGTCGGCGGCCGTGCTCACGGGAAAGTCGCTGGTGGCAGCCACCAGCCGCGCGACCTGGTGCAGGCGCTCCGAGCCGCCAGGCATGCGCTCGCGCAGGCGCTGCACGCCTGTCCGCACACGCGATGTCTTGCGCGCACGCAGACGCTTGATGCGCTGGCGCTTGAGCCGCTGCGGGCCGAAGAAGTAGTAAATGGCCAGCCCGCCCACGGGAATCAGTGCCATGGAAAGCAGCCAGCTCAGCGTGGCCACGGGCGCACTGCGCTGCAGAAGAATCCACATCGCCACGATCACCACGTAGACCGACCAGGTAAGTGACAGCAGCAGCAGAGCGTTCTCGTGGGTCAGATGCTGGCGAAGCCAATCCACAGGTATCCCCTAGAGCGGAACAAAAGAAAAAGCCGGCAGCCAGAAAAGGCTGTCGGCTTGTGCAACGGGCATCAGAAGATGCACATCAATCGGCAGTGGCCTCTTTGGGCTCGGCCGGCTCGGAAGCCGGGTCCTGCTTGGGCTGGGGCGTGATGTCGAGCTTGACTTCGCCCTTGTCGGCATCGTCGGCGTCGGCCACCCAGTCCACTTCCAGGCGGCCACCATCGACCAGTTGCCCGAACAGCAGCTCGTCGGCCAGCGAACGCCGGATGGTGTCCTGGATCAGGCGCTGCATGGGGCGTGCGCCCATGAGCGGATCGAAGCCCTTCTTGGCCAGGTGCTTGCGCAGCGCATCGGTGAAGGTGACCTCCACGCGCTTTTCGGCCAGTTGCTGCTCCAGTTGGAGCAGGAACTTGTCGACCACGCGCAGGATGACCTGCTCGTCCAGCGGCTTGAAGCTGACGATGGCGTCCAGACGGTTGCGGAACTCCGGCGTGAACAGGCGCTTGATGTCGCCCATCTCGTCGCCGGCCTGGCGCGGGTTGGTGAAGCCGATCGAGGCCTTGTTGATGGTCTCGGCACCCGCGTTCGTGGTCATGATGAGGATCACGTTGCGGAAATCGGCCTTGCGCCCGTTGTTGTCCGTCAGCGTGCCGTGGTCCATGACCTGCAGCAGCACGTTGAAGATGTCCGGATGCGCCTTCTCGATTTCGTCGAGCAGCAGCACCGAGTGCGGCTTCTTGGTCACGGCCTCGGTAAGCAGACCGCCCTGGTCGAAGCCCACATAGCCCGGAGGCGCGCCGATCAGGCGCGACACGGCATGTTTTTCCATGTATTCGCTCATGTCGAAGCGCAGAAAGGTGATGCCCAGGCATTCGGCTATTTGTTTGGCCAGTTCGGTCTTGCCCACGCCGGTCGGGCCGTAGAATAAAAAGCTGCCCGTGGGCCGGACGGCCGGCTTGAGGCCGGCTCTGGAGCGCAGGACGGCTTTGACCGTCAGATCCACGGCTTCTTTCTGGCCGAAGATGCGGGCCGCGAGTTCTTCCCGCAGCCGGGCCAGGCCTTCGCGTTCATGGTGGCTGACCGTGCTTTCCGGGATGCCAGCCATCCGGGCCACCCCCTGTTCCACGTCGCGCCGGGTGACGGCCGCGCGGGCGGATGAGTTCTCGCGCAGGCGCACGGAAGCTCCGGCCTCGTCCATGACGTCGATGGCCTTGTCCGGCAGCAGCCGGTCCTGAAGATGCCGGGCCGACAGCTCCACGGCCGCCTGCAAGGCCTCGGGAGCGTAGCGCACATGGTGGTAGTCGGCATAGCGCTGTTGCAGGCCGCGCAGGATGTCCAGGCACGTTTCTTCGGACGGCTCGGCGATGTCAATGCGCTGGAAGCGCCGGGCCAGCGCCCGGTCTTTTTCCAGGTGGTTGCGGTATTCCTCGTGCGTGGTCGAACCGATGCAGCGCAAGGCGCCGGCGGCCAGAACCGGCTTGAGCAGGTTCGAGGCGTCCAGGCTGCTGCCGCTGGTGGCGCCCGCGCCCACGATGGTGTGGATTTCGTCAATGAACAGGATGGCGCCGGGGATGGCCAGGAGCGCGCTCACCACGCTCTTGATCCGGCCCTCGAAATCTCCCCGGTAGCGGGCGCCGGCCAGCACGGCCCCGAAATCCAGGGTGAACAGGCTGGCCTTGCGGAACGCTTTGGGCACGTCGCCCCCCATCATGCGCAGGGCCAGACCTTCGATGATCGCGGTTTTGCCCGTGCCCGGTTCGCCCACCAAAAGCGGATTGTTCTTGCGCCGCCTGGCCAGCACCTCGATGCAGCGCGTGACTTCGGCCTCCCGGCCGATCAGCGGATCGATGCCGCCGGCCCTGGCCTTGGCCACCAGATCCACCGTGTAGCGGGCGAGTGCGTCGGCTTCCCGAGGCGCCGCTTCGCTTTCTTCTTCCGTTCCCGGCCGGTCGTGCGAAATGTATTCCAGTACGCCAAGGCGGGTCAGCCGTTCCTTTTTCAGGTAATAGGCGGCCCAGGACGCGTCTTCCTCAAAGATTCCGGCCAGCACGTCGCCGACTTCGATCTGCTTGCGCCCGGCCGTGTGGATGTGGGCGAGCGCGCCGTCCAGTACGCGCTGCACGGCCATGGTCTGGACGACGTCGCCGGGCTGACCTTCGGGCAGCGTGTCCATGTACGTGGCGAAAAATTCTTCCAGCCGCCGTTGCAAGGCCGCCGCGTCGCCGCCGCAGCCGTCAATGATGCCCCGGCCGGCCGGAGAGGACACGATGCCGAACAACACGTGCTCCAGCGTCAGGTATTCGTGCCGCCGCCGCCGCACCTCGTTGACCGCGACAGCCAGAGCCCGCTGCAACTGCTCGCCGATCATGGCTTAAACCTCCTCAATCGTACACCGGAGCGGGAAATTCGCTTCCCTGGCCCGGCGGTGAACTTCCGACACCTTGGTTTCCGCGATTTCCAGCGGATAGACGCCGCATTGGCCCAGGCCGCGCTTATGTATCGCCAGCATGATGACCGTGGCTTCGTCGCCCGTTTTCCGGAAGACTTCCATCAGGATGATCACCACGAATTCCATGGTCGTGTAATCGTCGTTGTGCAGCAGCACCCGGTACAAGTTGGGTTCTTGCGGCGATTCCTCGTCGATCGTGTCCGCGGCCGGCTGCGTACTCCGGCGCGTGGCTGCGCGGCTCATAGCGTGATGCCTCCGGCCGCCGGTTTCTTGCGGAACAGGCGGTTTTGCATGTCCGTCACCGTGGCGACGCCGTCTTTAGCCCGAACCGGATCCTGCACCGGATGCAGGATGGGGTCATAACCCAGGCGGCGGGCCTGGGCCAGGCGGATCGCATGCCCGTGCACCGGGCGGATTTGGCCGTTGAGATCCACTTCCCCCCACGACACGGCCCGTTCGGGCAAGGGAATGTCATAAAAACTCGACAGGATCGCCGCAACCAGTGCAAGATCCATACCCGGCTCCGTCAACTTCACGCCGCCGCCGATCTTGGCGTAAATGTCCACCTGGCCGAAGTTCAGGCGCAGGCGCTTTTCCAGCACGGCCAGCAGGAGATGCAGGCGGTTCGTGTCAAATCCCAGGCCGGTGCGCCGGGGGATGGTCAGGTAGCTGCGCGTGACCAGGGCCTGGACTTCCACGGCCAGCGGGCGCCCGCCGTCCACGGCCATGACCACGGCCGCGCCCGGAAGCGAAGCGTCGCGCGCGCCGAGAAAGAAGGTGGCCGGATCGTCCACGACTTCCAGGCCTTGGCGGGCCATGCGGAAAACGAGGAGTTCCTCGTTGGGTCCGTAACGGTTTTTGAGCACCCGCAAGAGGCGGAACAACTGGCGCCGGTCGCCCTCCAGGGAAATGACCACGTCCACCAGGTGCTCCAGAAGGCGCGGCCCGGCCAGAACGCCGTCCTTGGTCACGTGCCCCACCAGGATGACGGTTGCGCCCGAACGCTTGCAGGCTTCCACCAGTTCCGTGGCCACGGCCCGCACCTGGCTGACGTTGCCGGGCAGACCTTCGGCCGCGTCCGAGGTCAGGGTCTGCACGGAATCCACAATGAGCAGGGACGGCGCCGTGGCTTCCGCGAGCAGGGGCAGCACGTCCTCCACCCGCGAACTGGCC
>JAITUC010000005.1 GCA_031286585.1 Delftia acidovorans | reverse complement strand
CAGGCTGGCAACGGGGACGTGCGCTCCGACTACCACGCGCCACCACCCCCACCGCCGCCGCCACCACCACCGCCACCGCCACCGCCACCACCACCACCACCACCACCACCACCACCACCACCACCACCACCGCCGCCACCACCGCCACCACCACCACCACCACCACCACCACCACCACCACCTCCGCCGCCGCCGCCGCCGCCGCCACCGCCACCGCCACCGCCACCGCCACCACCACCGCCGCCACCGCCACCACCGCCACCGCCACCCCCCCCGCCACCGCCACCGCCACCGCCACCGCCGCCACCACCCACGCCGCCGGCACCACTGCCCCCCATCGAGCCCGAGTTGCCGAATTTCCGGCCCGAGGTGCCCGTGGCCATGGTCGCGCCTGCGCTGGCCCAGCAACTTGGGTTGAACATGTTGGCCGCTGGCCACCGTGATCGCGTGGGAGGATTGATCGGAGATGACGTGTCGCAGGGGCTGTGGGCCCGTTCGTTTGGCCAGCGTGGCTCCGTGGGCAGGCCTGGCGGCAGCGATGCGCAGCGGCTCGATGCCTTTGTGCGGCATGGGCCTGCCTATGACCTGCGCTCCACGGGGCTGCAGCTGGGCCGGGACCTTCTGCAGGTGGACCGCGATGGCGGCGAGCAGGTGCGCGCCGGCCTGTATGCGGGCATGGGCCGCATTGATGGCGACGTGCGCGCCGTCTATGGTGGCAGGGCAGGATCGGTCGCCATGGAAGGCTACGCGCTGGGAGCCTATTGGAGCCTTCGGGAGGAGGCCGGCTGGTATGCCGATGGCACGGTCCAGGGCATGCGCTACGGCCGCGTGCGGATGCAGTCTGCGCAGGGCGAGGCCCTGCGCTCACAAGGCTGGGGCATGGCCGCCTCGCTCGAAGGTGGCCGCCTGCTGCCCTTGGGCAATGGCTGGTCGGCCGAGCCCTCGGCACAACTGATCTACCAGCGCACCAGCCTGGAGGGGGCGTCCGACCGCTTCGGCCTGGCCCGCTTCGACGCGGCAAACGCGGTTTACCTGCGTCTTGGCAGCCGACTCGCCAAGGACTGGACGCCGCCTGGCGCCATGCGCATGTCGCTATGGCTGAGGCTTGATCTGTGGCGTTCCCTGGGTCCTGGGGCGACGACCACGTTCACCACGCTGGAGGGGGCGCACCCGGTCTCGTTGCGCACGGGCCTGGGCAGGACCTGGGGGCGGGCCGGCATCGGCTTCACGGGGATGCTGGGCCGCCATGCGAGCCTTTCGGGCTCGCTGGACTACAGCCAGGGCTTCGAGACAGGGCGCGACAACGCTCTGACGGGGCGCGTGCTGTGGACAACCAAATGGTAAGGAGCAGGGCCGCCGCAGATGCCAATCCGCCCTCAGGCCTGCACTTCGCCCGGCTGGTAGAAGCAATAGCCGCTGTTGCGCAGCGTCTTGACCGGTAGTTGCTGGCCGCTGGCCTCCTCCACCTTGCGGCGCAGCCGGCGCATCTGGGTGTCCAGGCGGCGCTGGTCGTAGACCAGGTAGTCGCCGCCCAGGGCCTGCACGATCTTTCGGCGGCTCACCTCGGTGCCTGCCTGGCCCATGAGGCAGTGCAGCACCAGCAGATCCTGCTGGGAGAGCGCGACAGGCGGGGCCGATGGGGGCAGCAGGCGGCTCGGACCCAGCTGCAACAGCCAGCGCGCCTGGCGCTGCTGCAGGCCCAGGCGGCGCACCAGCGCGGCCAGCGTGGCCTCCAGCTCGTCAAGATCACAGCCTTTGCCCAGGTAGTGGTCGGCTCCGTTTTCCAGGCCGTCGATGCGGTTGGCACTGGTGTTGTGCGCGCTGAACACGATGATGCCCAGTTGCTGGCCCTGCTGGCGCAGGCGCTGGATCAGGGCCAGGCCGCTGCCATCGGGCAGGCCGATGTCGATGATGGCCAGGCGGTGGCGCCGGGCGTCGAAGTGGCGGTCGAACTCCTGCAGGCTGGCGACGCATTGCGGCGCGTAGCCCAGGCCCTCCAGGAATTCACCCAGTTCATGGCGCAGCACGGGCTCGTCTTCGAGCAGGATCACATCAAGCATGGGGAAGGGGGCTGAGCGGCGAAGTCGGGAGGCTGGTGTACGCTGGCGGCCCTGTGGTGGACCTCCGATGCGATATTACCGTGCAACCCTCCTGCTGCTGGCCTGGCTGTTGTGTCCGCTGCTGACCCAGGCCCAGGCGCTCCTGCTGAACCCCGATGTGCCCATGCTGGAGACCGCCGGTCAGTGGCAGCGGCTCGATGATG
Source organism: Delftia acidovorans (assembly GCA_031286585.1). Classification (GTDB taxonomy): domain Bacteria; phylum Pseudomonadota; class Gammaproteobacteria; order Burkholderiales; family Burkholderiaceae_C; genus Comamonas; species Comamonas acidovorans_A. The sequence goes on along the minus strand of JAITUC010000005.1, from coordinate 145,684 downwards.
CCGTGGGCCTGCTCGACGCCGGGCAGGCCGACGCCGCCCCTGGATGGCAGCCGCTGCCCGGGCATCTGAACGCCAGTTTCACGCAGGCGGCGGTCTGGCTGCGCATGCCGCTGCAGGTGGAGCAGCCCGGCAGCTGGATGCTGCTGCTGGGCAACGCCCTGCTGGACGAGGTGGAGGTCCATGTGCGCAGCTCCGGTGGCCCCTGGCGGCTGCTGGGGCGCAGCGGCGAAGAAGTGCCGCGCCACGCCTGGCCGGTGGACTACCGCAGTCCGGCATTCCAGTTCGAGCCCCCTGCTGCCGGGTCTTACGAGTTGCTGGTGCGCCTGCGCGCGCGCAACGCGCTCGTCACCCGCATCGATCTGTGGCAGCGACTGGCGTTCGACAACCACACGCGGCGCGAGGCCCTGTCGTTCGGCCTGTATTTCGGGCTGTACCTGCTGTTGATCGGCGTGCAGCTGGTGTTCTGGCTGGGCACGCGGGCCCCCTTGAGCGGCCTGTTCCTGGCCTATCTCAGCGTCTGCGTGCTCAACGAGGTGGTATCGCTGGGACTGGTGCAGCAGTTGACGGGCCTGCCCGGGTTCTGGAGCGACCGCCTGCTGGGATGCGGCATTGCCGCAGCCCTGGCGATCTCCATGCAACTGGCCTGCAGGCAGTTGGAACTGGCGTCGCTGTATCCGCGGCTGGTGCGCCAGATCGTGCCGCTGCTGTGGCTGTTCAGCCTGTGCTGCATGCTGCTGGTGGTGTCGGGGCACTACTCGGCGGGCATGGTCCCGGTACAGGCCATGACCCTGCCGCTGACCCTGGGCTTTCTCGCGTTCGCCCTGTGGCTGTGGCGGCGCGGCCATGCCCCGGCACGGTTTTTCATACTGGCGTTCGGCATCTTCTATGCCGGTGTGCTGATCTCTTTTCTGCGCAACCTGGGCTGGCTGCCCATGAACGCACTGACCGCGCTGGTGTCCACGCATGCGTCCGCGCTGGGCACCATGGCGCACATGCTGCTGCTCAGTGCCTGGGTCATCGGCGGATACGAGCACAGGCGCCGCGTTCGAGAGCGGGAGCAGGTGCTGCTGGAAGCGGAGCTTGTGCAGCGCCAGTTGCGCGAAAGTGAGCTCAGCGAGGCGCTGGTGCTGGAGCGCAGGGTCCGCCAGGAGCAGCGCGACTTTGTCGCCATGGTCTCGCATGAACTGCGCACGCCGCTGGCCATCATCCTGACCAGTGCGCAGCAACTGGCGCGCAATCTGGCGGCACCGCCCGACAAGACGCTGGCACGCAGCCGCAACATCCGCGAAGCCGCCCAGCGCCTGCTGGCCCTGGTGGACGACTGCCTGGCTGACGACCGCATGGCCGATCCCCAGCCCCATGCAGAGCCACGCCTGCAGCCCTGCGACCTGCATGCGCTGGTGGATGGCTTGTGCCTGGACTTTACGCCCGGACGCATCGTCTGCCACCTGGGCGGGGGCACGCAGCAACTGGTCACTGACGCCGGCCTGCTGCGCATCGCGCTGCGCAATCTGCTGGCCAATGCAGACCGCCACACGCCCGAGGGTGAATCGGTTCGCCTGGACGTGACCAGGCATGGAGAGGGTCTGGAGATCAAGGTCTCAAATCCCGCAGAGCGGATCGCGCAAGAGGACCAGGGCCAGCTGTTCGAACGCTACTACCGGGGGAAAAACGCCAGGCAACGGCCGGGCGCAGGCCTCGGTCTGTATCTGGTACGGCGAATCGCCGAACGGCTGGGAGGCACCGTGACGCTGGTGTCCTTCGGCGGGGAAGTGCCCGTGTGCCTGAGGATGGCATTGCCTGCGCAGGCAGCCGTCGAGTAAGGACACCACGCTCAGATTCGCTCAGATTCGTCTGGGCGATGCTTGCTAAATTCAATGGCAATTGTTTCCAATAGTTTCCAATTGAATCAGGCATGAAAAATACCCCACGGAATCTGGCGGCACTGCTAGCGCTTGCCGCAGCGCATTGCTTGCCCGCCTCGGCGATTGCTGCCACGACCACCACCGCGAACGTCAACGGAGCATTGAGCTTTAACGTGGCGTCCAGCCCATTGGGGGGGCTGGCCAACTGCAACATTGTTGTCGGCTCGCACAACTATGGCACGGCAAGTTTTACCACCGGAAATGCTGCAACCTATTCCTTCACGGGCACGGCGCAGGTGGGAACCAGCGACTCGTTTCTGGCCTTGTACAAAAACAGCTTCAATCCTGCCAATCCCACAGCGAACCTGGTGGGCTGCGATGACGACAGCGCTGGTGGAAGGCTGCCTCAATTTGTCGCCAATCTGGATGCAACGACCACCTATGTCATGGTCGCGACCACGTTCCCTGCGCAAGCCTTTACTGGCAGCGTAACTTTCTCCGCAGGCGTGGTGCCCAATATCACCCTGGCACCGTTGAGCGTTTCCATCGTTGCAACAGGCCAGTCCATGGTGGCGACCAGCGACAGCCCCATGCCCATCAGCTATGTCAGCAGCAACCCCTCCGTGGCCACCATTGATCCCGCCACGGGTGCCGTGACCTTGCTTGCGGGAGGGACCACGCTGATCACGGCATCGCAGTCCGCCCAGGCCGACCCACTGCCCTTTGCCGCAGGAACGAAAACGGCCTTGCTGACGGTGACGCTGCTGCCGAACAACATGGTCCTGGCCCCGCAGAGCGCTCCTGTGGGCGCGACAGGCAAGTCCATGGTGGCGACCAGCGACAGCCCCGCGCCCATCAGCTATGCCAGCAGCAATCCGGCCGTGGCGACCATAGACCCCGCGACGGGCGCGTTGACGCTGCTTTCTGCAGGAACAACGAGCATCACGGCGTCACAGTCCGCCCAGGCCGGCTTTGACGCAGGCACGCAAACGGCCTTGCTGACGGTCACGGCTGCACCCGTGCCCCAGTCCGTGCCCACGCTTTCAGAGTGGGGCATGATGTTGATGGCTTCGCTGCTGGCCATGGCCGGTATGCGCAAGCTGCGTCGCCGAGCCTGATGCAGGCTCTTCAGGTCCTGGCCAGCCAGTCGGCCACGGCCTGCGCGCGGGCTGCCTGCACGGCCTCGCCTATGGCCTTGCCCTGTTTGCCGCGCGCGGCGGCCTGGGCCGCGATGTCCGAGGTGGAGATGGACAGCGCGGCAGCCAGCGCATCGCGCAGGCGCGCGCGCTGGGGGTAGGGCCGGTCCTCGAAGCCCAGGCGCCCCCGCGCGTCGCATTCACAGGCCACAAGGGCCTGCTCGAAGCGCGCGGGCTTGCGGATGGCGTCGCAGCGCTCCAGCAGGCGCACGATGGCGGCGCCGTTGAGCTCGCCGCTGCGGTGGATGTTGCCGTGCTCGCGCGCCACCACGTCGCCCAGTTCGCGGCAGTCGGTGGGCACGCGCAGCCGCTCGCCCACCTTTTCTGCCAGGCGGGCGCTGCGGTGTTCGTGGCCTATGTGGCGCGGCAGCACATCGGCCGGTGTCGTGCCTTTGCCCAGGTCGTGCACCAGGCAGGCGTAGCGCACGGGCAGCGGGGTGTCCAGCTGCGCGGACATGTCCAGCACCATCATGGCGTGCACGCCGGTATCGACCTCGGGGTGGTATTCGGCGCGCTGGGGCACGCCCCACAGGCGCTCCAGCTCGGGCAGCAGCACGGCCAGCGCGCCGCATGCGCGCAGCAACTCGAACATGCGCGAGGGCTGGCGCTCCATCAGTCCCCGGCTGATCTCCTGCCAGACGCGTTCGGGCACCAGGGCATCCACCTCACCGGCGGCCACCATCTCCTGCATCAGGGCCATGGTTTCCGGTGCCACCGTGAATTCGTGAAAGCGTGCCGCAAAGCGCGCCACGCGCAGGATGCGCACCGGGTCTTCGCGAAAGGCGTCTGTCACATGGCGCAGCACCCGGGCCTGCAGATCGGCCTGGCCGCCGTAGGGATCGTCGATGGCGCCTTTGCCATCCCAGTCCGGCGGGGCGGCCATGGCGTTGATGGTCAGGTCGCGCCGGGCCAGGTCCTGCTCCAGCGTGACATCGGGTGCCGCCTGGACGACGAAGCCGCGATAGCCGGGCGCGCTCTTGCGCTCTGTGCGCGCCAGGGCGTACTCCTCGTGGGTTTCGGGATGCAGGAAGACGGGGAAGTCCCGTCCCACGGGCATGAAGCCGCGCTCGGCCATCTGCTCGGGCGTGGCGCCGACCACGACCCAGTCGCGGTCATGCACGGCCCGTCCCAGAAGGCGGTCGCGCACTGCGCCGCCCACCATGTACACCTGAAATTCGCTCATCCCGCAATGGTACGGCCTGGGCGGTGACATGATGGCTGCCTGCACTTAGGCGCCGAGGTGCGCCGCATGCCCATTTCCCATTTGGAGACAAAACCATGGCTTGGTCCTTCCGACCGCGTGTTCCCGCCCTGATCCTGGGCCTGGCGGCTGCCGGCCTGCTGACCGCGGCCAGCGCCGCACCGCTGGCCGACACCACCCGGCAGGCGGCCCGTGCCAGCCTGCACGAATGGGTCGAGGTGCTGGCCCTGCCCAACGATGCCAATGTGCCGGCCGATATCCAGAAGAACGTGGCCTGGTTTGCCAGGGCCTTCGAGCGGCGGGGCTTCGAGGTACGGCAACTGGTCAATGGCGACAAGCCCATGCTCATGGCCACGCTGCCGTCGGCGGGGCCCGGACGCAAGACCGTGCTGTTCTATGCCCACCTTGACGGCCAGGCCGTCAAGCCCGAGGAGTGGCAGCAGGCCAGCCCCTGGCAGGCCACGCTCAAGCAGCGCCAGCCGGATGGCCGCTGGGCCATGCTGCCGCTGGAGCAGCTGTACGGCGAGCAGCCTGATCCGCAATGGCGCGTGTTTGCGCGCTCGTCATCGGACGACAAGGCGCCCATCGTCATGCTGCTGGCGGCATTGGATGCGCTCAAGGCCCAGGGCAAGCAGCCGGGCGTGGACATCAAGGTGCTGCTGGATTCCGAGGAAGAAAAGGGCTCTCCCACGCTGGGCCGCGTGATCGGCGAAAACCTGGGCGCACTGAAGGCGGACGCCATGGTGGTGCTCGACGGACCCATGCACGCCAGCAACCGGCCGACCCTGGTGTTCGGCAACCGCGGGATTGCCCAGGCCATGCTCACCGTCTATGGCGCCAGCCAGGAGCTGCACAGCGGCCACTACGGCAACTACGCGGCCAATCCGGCCCAGACCCTGGCACGCCTGCTGGCCAGCATGAAGGGTGATGACGGCAAGGTGCTGATCCAGGGCTACTACGACGGCATCGAGTTCGATGCCCAGGCGCGCGAGGTGATGCAGGCCGTGCCCGACGACGAGGCCGCCCTGCAAAAACGCCTGGGCATTGCGAAGGCAGAGACCGTGGGTCGCAACTACCAGGAGTCCATGCAGTACCCCTCGCTGAACGTGCGCGGCCTGCAAAGCGCCGAGGTGGGCAGCAAGGCCCGCACCGTCGTGCCCTCCGTGGCCGTGGCCGAGATCGACATGCGCACCGTGCCCGAGACGCCTCCCGAGCGGCTGGAAAAGCTGTTGCGCGCCCATATCGAGGCGCAGGGCTTCCATCTGGTCGATGGCCCGCCCACGGCAGAGCAGCGCGCCAGCCACCCCAAGCTCGCCACCCTCAAGCTGGGCGGTGTATCAGCCTCAGGCTCTGCCGTTCGCACACCGCTGGACGCCCCTGTCGGCCAGTGGTTGCGCAAGGGCATGAACAAGGCCTGGGACAGCGACCCGGTGCAGATCCGCATGATGGGCGGCACCGTGCCCACGGGCGCGGCCGTGCAGGCGCTGAAGATTCCCTTCGTCATCGTGCCCCTGGTCAATGCCGACAACAACCAGCACAGCTTTGACGAGAACATGCGGCTGGGCAACTACTTCGACGGCGTGCACAGCCTGGTGCATCTGCTGGCCGAGCCGTTCTGACAGGCGGCGGACTGGCAGCGGACAGGCGGCACTCAGCCCGCCGCAGCCGTGCGGTACGGCTCCTCGAACGGCCGGAAATCATGCTCCGCCAGTGCACCCTGCACCCAGTCCTGCACGCCAGGCAGGGCGCGCACGCGGCGCACATAGGCGTCGATGGCCGGTGCCACGGGCAGCTCATAGGTTGCCAGGCGCATGCATACGGGGGCGAAGAAGGCATCGACGATGCTGAACTGGTCGTACAGCATGGGGCCGCTGGCCGTGGACAGCAGGGGTTGCCACAGCTCGGACAGGTGCTGCACATCGTCGCGCAGTGCGGTGTTCTCTGCCCATAGCCGTGCACCGACCTCGGGCAGCTGGGCCTCGATGTTCATCGGGCACAGCGAGCGCAGGGCGCCGAAGCCGCTGTGCATCTCGGCGCAGAGGCTGCGCGCGCGGGCGCGGTTCAGCGCCAGCGCAGGCCACAGGTGCTTTTCAGGGAATTTCTCGGCCAGGTACTCGCAGATGGCCAAGCTGTCCCAGATGGCCATGCCTTCATCCATCAGCACGGGCACGCGGCCCGAGGGCGAGAGCGCGCGGGCGCGCTGCTTGAAGGCGGACTGCTCCTCGAAGCTGTCAAAGCGAAGCATGACCTCTTCGAAAGCAATGCCGGCCTGGCGCATCAGCACCCAGGGGCGCATGGACCAGGACGAATAATTCTTGTTGCCGATATAGAGCGTGAGCATGGCCGCAACCTCCGCGATAGGCCCTCCAGCTTAGCAAGCATGGCAGGAAAACCCATGTAGGAGCCGGGCGCTGCCTGAGCGCGCTCTAATGCGTGCCATGCAAAACGATAGCTCTTCTCCCCAGGCGCCAGCATCGCGCCACACGGCTGCGCTGGTCCTGTTTTCCGGCGGCCAGGATTCGACCACCTGCCTGGCGCAGGCACTGTCGCTGTACGAGCGCGTCGAGACCCTGGGTTTTGACTACGGCCAGCGCCACAGCGTGGAAATGCAGGTACGCCAGCAGGTGCGCGAGCGGCTGGCCAGGGACTTTCCCCAGTGGGCACCGCGCCTGGGCGATGACCATGTCCTCTCGCTGGACGTGCTGCAACAGATCGGCGGCTCCTCCCTGACCGAGGACGTGGCCTTCGCCATGCAGGCCGACGGACTGCCCAACACCTTCGTGCCCGGCCGCAACCTGCTGTTCCTGACCCTGGCCGGCGCGCTGGCCTACCGGCGCGGCCTGTCGGTGATCGTCACCGGCGTCTGCGAGACCGACTACTCCGGTTACCCCGACTGCCGTGACGACACCATGAAAGCCATGCAGCTCGCCCTGAACCTGGGCCTGGAGCGGCGCCTGCGCATCGAAACGCCCCTGATGTGGATTGACAAGGCCCGAACCTGGCAAATGGCCCACGACCTGGGGGGCGACACCCTGGTGGACCTCATCCAGCGCGACACCCACACCTGCTACCAGGGCACGCGCGAAACGCTGCACGACTGGGGCTACGGCTGCGGAACCTGCCCCGCCTGCGACCTGCGCTCGCGCGGCTGGAAGCAGTGGCAGGCGCAGCGCGCCCAGGCCAGCTAGGCGAAGAACGCAAGGAGCTTCTGGGCGCAGCGCAGGAAACCGGCACTGCCCAACTCAGGGGCACCGAGGAAGGGCCGCCCCGCACCGAGGGTGCCGTCCCCCTCTGGGGGAAGCGGCGAAGCCGCTCAGGGGGAGCTTGCTACACCGGCCAGACGACTCCATGGTCGTTCAGGATGGCATCCAGCGGCAGGTCATGCGGCTCGGGCTCGAACTCGTCCACATAGCCGCAGCCGTAGCCCAGGCCCACGGTGAAGGGCTTGGGCTGCAGTTCAGCCAGGGTGCGGTCGTAGAAACCCCCGCCATAGCCCAGGCGGTACCCGCCGGCCGCGTAGCCCACGCAGGGCACGAAGAGCAGGGTGGGGGTCAGGGTTTCGGTGTCCTTGGGCTTGGGAATGCCGTAGGCATCCTCTTCCATGGGGCAGCCGGGGTACCAGGCGTGAAAGCTGAGTGTCTTACGCTGTTTGTCAATCACCGGCAGTCCGATTCGGCGCCTTTGTGGGGTACCCTGTAGCTCGCCATCTTCCTTCCAGCGGTGAAGCGCGGGCAGCGGATCGAACTCTCCCTTGATCGGCCAATAGGCTCCGATCACGGTGTCGGGCCGCTGGATCAGCCAAAAGCGCATGATCTGTTGCAGCGCGTCGGCGCGCTGCAGTCGGTCGGGAAGATTGAGGCGCTGGTCTATCAAGCTGCGGCGCAGGGCTGCTTTGTCCATCAGATAATTTCCTCCATGCACTGGCTGAAGATTTTGACACCGCTTTTGGCGGCTTCCCTCTGGACCACCGCAGCCACGCCTGCGCTGGCGCAAAACCGTGGCGACGATGTCTTGCTGGAAATGCAGCAGGCCTTCCGCAAAGGCGACAAGGCCAAGCTCACGCAGCTGCTGCCTTCGGCGCGCGGCCATGTGCTCGAACCTTGGGCCGCATACTGGGAACTCAAGGCCCGGCTGGAGGAAGCCAGTGCCGATGAGATCCTGGGGTTTTTCAAGCGCTGGCCCGGCACCTACCAGGAGGACCGGCTGCGCAACGACTGGCTGCTGCTGCTGGGGCAGCGCCGCGACTGGGGCATGTTCGACCAGGTGCATGGTGCGTTTCGCATGCGCGATGACCGCTCCGTCAACTGCTACGCCCTGCTGATCGACAGCATCAAGGGCCAGCCTGCCGCCAACCTGGGCCAGCAGGTGCGCGACCTGTGGTGGGCCCAGCGCGAGGCAGACGACGGCTGCACCTACGCCGCAGGCGAGCTGTACGCGGCCAAGCAGATCAGCGAATCCGAAGTCTGGCGCAAGGCGCGCCAGGCGGCCGAGGCCAATCGCCAGAAGGCCACGCGCGATGCCGTGGCCATCGTTGCGCCCGAGGCACTGCCGCAGGTGGCACAGGTGTTCGCCTCGCCCGCCAAGTACCTCGCGGGCCAGACCCGGGTGCGCGGCGGCGTGCCCAAGGAGCTGGCGCTGCTGGCGCTGATCCGCATGGCGTCCAGCGATCCGGCGGCAGCGGCCACCCAGCTCGAAGGCGGCTGGGGTGCGCGGCTGACGGCCGAGGAGAACAACTGGGCCTGGGGCGTGATCGGCAAGCAGGCCGCGCTCAAGCTGCAGCCTGAAGCGGCAACCTATTTCGGCAAGGTGCGCAAGGACGGCGACCTCAGCGATGAGCTGCTGGGCTGGAAGGTGCGTGCCGCGCTGCGCGCCGGCGACTGGCGCACTGTGCGTCGCGCCATCGACGCCATGGGGCCCGAGCGTACCGACCACACATGGACCTACTGGAAGGCGCGTGCCCTGCTGTCCGGCCGCCCGAGCGAGCAGGAACGCTCCGAGGCGCGCCAGTTGCTGGAGGACATGGCCGGCCCTGGCAGCTTCTACGAGCAATTGGCGCTGGAGGACATCGGCCAGCGCGTGACAGCACCCCCACAGCCGGCGCCGCCCACGGCGTCCGAAAAGGCCGCCGCCCGCGCCAACCCCAGCCTGGTGCGCGGCCTCTACGCCATCCAGAACGGCCTGCGCAGCGAAGGCGTGCGCGAGTGGAACTACGCCACCAACCTGCACCAGGCCGGCGGCATGAGCGATCGCGAACTGCTGGCCGCCGCCGACCTGGCCTGCCAGCAGCAGGTCTGGGACCGCTGCATCAACACCAGCGAGCGCACCCGCAGCTTTGCCGACTGGAGCCAGCGCTTTCCCATGCCCTTCCACGACACGGTGCTGGCGCGCTCGCGCTCCATCGGCCTGGACCCGGCCTACGTCTATGGCCTGATCCGCCAGGAAAGCCGGTTCATCATGGATGCCCGCTCGGGCGTGGGCGCCTCGGGCCTGATGCAGGTCATGCCGGCCACGGCCCGCTGGACGGCGCGCAAGATCGGCATGACGGACTTTTCCCCGTCCATGATCAATGACCGCGATGTGAACATCACCATCGGCACCGCCTACCTGAAGCTGGCGCTGGACGACTTCGACGGCTCCATGGCGCTGGCTGCGGCGGGCTACAACGCCGGCCCCGGCCGCCCGCGCAACTGGCGCAACGGCCCGGTGCTCGACGCCGCCATCTGGGCCGAGAACGTGCCCTTCACCGAGACGCGCGACTACGTGAAGAAGGTGCTTTCCAACACCACCAACTACGCGGCGCTCATCACGGGCCAGCCCCAGTCGCTCAAGAGCCGCCTGGGCACCATCGGGCCCCGCGACGCAGCCACGCCCGACCCCAGCAAGGACCTGCCCTGAGCCGCGCGGCCTGGGGCGCGCTGTGTCTTGCATGGGCATGCACGACGGCATGAAGAAGCTGCCCGGACATACGCCAGCGTACCCAACCATGTGCCGAGTCAGCGCCGCCGGCACTGTCCTGCGGGATATGGTGGGGCGCGATGGCGCTGTACGGACGCGTTGGCAGGTGTGCCCGCGTTCAGGCCTTCAGGCATTCACCAGCCACTCGCCCTCACGCTGCGCCGCGCCGGAGTGCACGAGCATGTCCACCAGCGCACGGCTCCAATCGTCAAGGGACTGGTCAGAGAAATAGCCTGCATGCAGCGTGCCGAAGTAGGGCGTGGCGGCCAGCCAGGCCAGCAGATCGGTGGTGCGTATGCGCTGCCAGTCCAGCAGGCGGTACTTGAGCAGCACCTTGGCCGCGTAGAGCGCGTGGCGCTCGGGGGCGCGCACAAAGCCGTCCAGCCGGCGGCGCGCCGTGTCCAGCGCGGCGGCCACGCCCGTGAAAACGCCACCGTGGCCGGGGACGATTGTGAGCGGTGCCAGGCCTTCGATCACGTCGAGCGTGGCGGCCACCTCGTCGAAGGCGCTCAGGCCCTCGATCTCGGGGAAGACCACGCCGAAGCCGCTTTCCCAGAGCGCATCGGCCGAGATCAGCGTGCGGCTGGCGGGCTCGAACAGGATGATGGAGTGCGGATCGTGCCCTGGCGCGGCATGGATCTGCCAGTCGCGCCCCGACAGCCGCACGCTGGCGCCGGGCTGCAGCACGCCGGTCAGCGCAAATTGCGGGCATTCCTGGCCGGTGGGCGTGTAGCTCAGTGCAGCGGGGTTCCAGTCGCGCACGAACTGCGCCTGGCCCGGAGCGGCATAGGTCCTTGCCTGCGGCCAATGGGCCTGCAGGGCAGCATTGCCGCCGCAGTGGTCGCTGTGCAGATGGGTGTTGAGGATGCGCGCCAGCGGCTGGTCGGCCAGCGTCTGCGCCACCAGCAGCACGGTCTGCGCGGAGTGGCTGACGTAGCCGGTATCGACCACGGCAGCGCCGTCGTCCTGCGGGTCTTGCGGGTCGGCTGCGAAGACGATGTTGTTGGCCGACAGCCAGCCGCGTTCCAGCACGGTCATGCCGGGGGGCAGCGCGGCGCTGTCGATTGGGGGCGCGGATGTTGTCATGAGGAGGCGGCTTTTGCCCGAGGCTAACAGCCGCAGGCGGCCGCCGCTGACGCGTGGGCTACAGCTGCGGCCGTGCGGATGTCAGGCGGGATCGCGCAGGGCGCGCCTGAGGATCTTGCCTACGTTGGTCTTGGGCAGTTCGTCGCGGAACTCCACCGAGCGCGGGCGCTTGTAGCCGGTGAGCTGATCATGGCAAAAGCGCATCACCTGGTCCTCGGTCAGCGCCGGGTCGCTGCGCACCACGTAGACCTTGATGGCCTCGCCCTGGCGCTCGTCGGCCACGCCCACGGCCGCGCATTCGAGCACGCCGGGGCACATGGAGATCACGTTCTCCAGCTCGTTCGGATAGACGTTGAAGCCGCTGACCACCATCATGTCCTTCTTGCGGTCGATGATGCGGGTGAAGCCCTCCTGGTCCATCACGCCGATGTCGCCGGTGCGCATGTAGCCGTCGGCCGTGAAGGCCTTGGCGGTTTCGTCGGGCTGGTTGTAGTAGCCGCGCATGACGTTGGGGCCCTTGATGCACAGCTCGCCAGCCTCTCCCGTGGGCAGGTCGCGGCCTTCGTCGTCCTTGATGGCGATGGAGATGCCCGGCAGCGGCAGTCCGATGGTGCCGCTGAAGGAGGTGGTGATGACGGGGTTGTTGGTGCCGATGGCGCAGGTCTCGCTCATGCCCCAGCCTTCGATCATCACGCTGCCCGTGACCTGCTGCCACTGGCGCGCCGTGCCCTCGCTTGCGGCCATGCCCCCGGCCTGCGAGACGCGCAGCTGCGAGAAGTCCAGCTCGCGGAACTGGGCGTTGTTGAGCAGGGCGTTGAACAGGGTGTTGACGGCGGGCAGGATGTGGAAGGGCCGTTTCTGCAGCACCTTGACGAACTTGGGGATGTCGCGCGGATTGGGTATCAGGCTCAGGCTGGCGCCCATGCGCATGGCGAACAGGCTGACGGTGAGCGCGAAGATGTGGTACAGCGGCAGCGCCGCGATAATGTGCGTGTCCTGGGCCTTCACGCGGCCGTGCAGCGCGGGCGTGAACCAGGCATGGGCCTGCAGCGTGGCGGCCACGATGCAGCGGTGGGTGAGCACGGCGCCCTTGGACAGGCCCGTGGTGCCTCCCGTGTACTGGAGAAAAGCCACGGAATCCAGCCCCGCCTGGCTGGGCCGCAGCTCTTGCTGGGCGCCGCGCGCCAGCGCCTGGGAAAAGGTCGTGACCTCGCGCACCGTGCCGCCCGCACCATCCAGCGGCAGACTGTAGGCCGGCACCATCTTGGCCAGGTGGCGCACGGCGAAGGTGATCCAGCTGCCGTACATGCCGCCCAGCAGATCGCCCATGGCCGTGACGCAGACATGGCGTATGGCGCTGCGCTCGATCACCTCGGCCAGGGTGTGGGCGAAGTTCTCCAGGATGATGATGGCCGTGGCGCCCGAGTCCTTGAGCTGGTGCTCGAGCTCGCGCGGGGTGTACAGCGGATTGACATTGACGCAGGTGTAGCCGGCGCGCAGCACGGCCGCCATGCTCACGGCGAACTGCGGCACATTCGGCAGCATGATGGCCACGCGCGCATCGGGCTCCAGGCCCAGTCCCTGCAGCCACGCGCCCAGGCGGGTGGACAGCTGGTCCAGCTCGCGGTAGCTCATCCAGCGGTCCATGCAGACCGAGAAGGGCAGGTCCGCATGCTGGGCGAAAGCCTCCTCCAGCAGGTGTGTGAGCGAACGGTATTGCTCGGGATGCACCTCGTGAGGCACATCGGCGGGATAGTTCTTGAGCCAGGGCGCAGCGTCCATGCGGGGTACCTTGGGTTGCTGGGAAGACAGGGGACAGCGAAGTTGCAGGCGCCGGTCGGTCGGCCACCGCTGCGGCCGATTCTGGTCAGGCGGGTGCTTTGCGGTCTACACGGGGTTGTCCTAGGGCCTGTGCTACGTTGGCTTCTTTTTTCATTGAGGACGGGCTGCCGTGAACGCACGCATTCTGCAAATGGTGGCGCTGGGCACGCTGGCGGGCGCTGCGGCCTGGCTGGCATGGTGGTGGCCGCGTTCACCCGGGCTGGCGCTGGCGGGCGCGCTGCTGGGCCTGTGCTGGCCGGGCCTGCACCTGGGCCTGCAGATGCTGCTGATGCGCCGCGTGGTGCGCAAGGCGGGGGCACCCGTGCCGTCATGGCGCACGGTGGCGGCGGCCTGGCTGGCCGAGTGGCGGTTGGCCGTGCAGGTGTTCGGCTGGCGCCTGCCGTTTCGCGCCCGTACCGAGGCCGATGGCTGGCCTGAGGCCGGCGCCTCCGGCCAAGTGAGCGCGATGGGCCAGGTGGGCGTGGTGCTGGTCCACGGATTCTTCTGCAACCGCGCGGTCTGGGCGCCCTGGCTGCGGCGGCTCAAGAAAGGCGGCATTGCCTGCGCGGCCATGACGCTGGAGCCGGCGCATGGCGCATCCATCGACGCCATGGTGGCCGACCTTGACGCCAGCGTGCGCCGAATGGCCCGGGCCACGGGGCGCGCGCCGCTGATCGTGGCGCACAGCATGGGCGGCCTGGTGGTGCGGGCCTGGCTGGGGCAGCTGCCGGCCCAGGAGCGCCCGCAGCTGGCAGCCCATGTGGTGACGCTGGCCACGCCGCACCGTGGCACCTGGATGGCGCGCTTCGCCCATGGCCTGCCGGCGCTGCAGATGCGCACGGACAGCCCCTGGTTGCAGCGCCTGGGGCCGCCGCCCTCGGACGTGCCCTTCAGTTGCTGGTGGAGCTGCTGCGACAACATCGTCTTTCCATCGCCCGTGGCCACGCTGCCGGGGCAGGATGCGCACCGCCTTGACGATGTGGCCCATGTGCAGCTGGTGTTCGACGAGCGCGTCTGGCGCTTTTGCCTGGCGCTGCGCGAGCGGCTTCAGGCTGCAGATTCCTGCAGGGCCGTTTCTTAGAGCGCGACCTCGCCCGGCAGCAGCGCATCTGCAGCGACGGTGGGCTGATCGCGCAGCTGGCGGTACAGCGGCTCGAAATCGGCAGCCGTGAGGTCGAACAGCTGCTGCAGGTCGTCGATCACGAAGTAGGTGTGCTGGTAGCTGTCGATCTTGTAGAGCGTGCGCATGGCGCGCTCCAGCGACAGCGGCAGGCGCTGCGGCTCGGCACTGCGCACCGAGTAGTTGAGTTCCCCCGATGAACTGAGAATGCCCGCGCCATAGGCACGCAGGCCGCCCTGTTCGCGGATCAGGCCGAATTCGATGGTGTACCAGTACAGGCGCGACAGCATCTCGCAGGCGCCCAGTTCGGCCGCCTTGAGCCCGCCCTGGCCGTAGGCCTGGATGTAGTCGGCGATGACGGGGTTGAACAGCAGCGGCACATGGCCGAAGAGGTCGTGGAAGACATCGGGCTCGACGATGTACTCGAACTCCTCGGGCTTGCGGATCCAGTCCGTGACCGGGAATTTGCGATTGGCCAGCAGCGAGAAGAAGGGCACCTCGGGAATCAGCCCGGGTACGCCGACGATCTCCCAGCCCGTGGCGCGGTGCAGGCGCTCGTTGACTTCCTCGAAGCGCGGAATGCGGTCCTTGGCGCCCAGCGAGGGCAGGGCGTCGATGAAGTGCTGGCTGGCCAGGCCCGGCAGCAGGGCGGACTGGCGCTCGTACAGGCGCCGGTAGGTGTCGTGGTCGGCCTCGGTGTAGGCGTCATAGTCCTGCGCGCAGGTGTAGTCCTCGCTGGCGCGGCTGTAGTCGCCGCGCGGGGGGCGGTCGGCCTGTCCATAGACCACAGGTGCCACACCGGGGGCGGGGGCGTGGGAAGAGGTGGGGGTCGCTGCGGTGCTCATCATGGTGCTCTCCAAGGATCTTGTCATTGCCGCCCCGGGCCGGGGGCAGGCAAGGCACCTGCGCGGCTCAGAGCTGGCGGATTCGGGCGGCCTGCACCAGCAGGCCGTACTTGCTGTGCTCGGAGCGCACAAAGCGCGCGAACTCCTGCAGTTGCAGTTCTTCGGGCAGCACGCCCATGGCGGACAGGGTGTCCTGCACCGGTCGGCTGCGCATGGCCTGCGAGAACGCGGCGGCATGGCGCTGCGCCTGTTCCGCGGGCCAGCTGGCCGGCGCAAACAGGCCGAACCAGTTGGCCATGTTGAAGCCCTGCACCGTATCGTTGAGGCTGGGCACCTCGGGCAGCAGGGGCGCGCGCTCCAGCGTGGTCACGGCCAGGGCCTGCAGCCGCCCTGCGCGGATGTGCGGCAGCGAAGACGCCAGGCTGTCGAACAGCAGGTCGGCCGAGCCGTCGAGCAGGGCCGACAGTGCCGGCTGCGTGCCGCCGAAAGGCAGGTGCAGCAGCGGCAGCCGCGTGAGCATCTGGTACATCTCGCCCGACAGGTGGCCGCTGCTGCCCGGCCCGCCCGAGGCATAGCGCAGCGGCTGGCGGTGCTTGGCAAGAAAGCGCTGCAGGTCCAGCGGCGTGCGTATGCGCCACTGGCGTGCCAGATCGCTGCGCATGACCAGCACATTGGGCATGCGTGCCACCAGCACCAGCGGCTGGAAGTCGCGCAGCGGGTCGTAGCCCAGCTGGGGCTGCAGCCATGGCAGCACGGCGTGGGTGGCGGCCGAGCCCATCAGCAGCAAGCGGTCCTGGGCCGTGGCCTGGGCCACCATGTTGGCGCCCTTGGCGCCGCCGTCGCCCGGCACATAGAGGATGTGGATGGCTCCCAGCTTCGCGGTGCTGGCCTCGACCAGCGGCCGTGCCGTGCGGTCCAGCGGGCCGCCTGCCGCATAGGGAACGATCAGGGTCAGGGAGTCCGACTTCGCGTCGCGCGCCTGGGCTGCGGAGGGCTGCTGGGCCTGCGCCCCCGCAGGCAGCCAGGGCAGGGCGGCCAGGGCTGCCAGCAGGCTGCGCCGCGCCAACCGGGCCGACGGCTGCGGGCCGGTTGGCGCAGGCGCACGGGCATGGCGTGACATGGCGCGGTTGGCGTCGTGGCGGGGCGTCATGGCGTGAAGCGAAATGGAGGCGATCCCCGCAGTATAGGCAGCGTGGGCTGGCCGGAAGGCATGGACGATGCATGTCCCGTTGGCGCTTGACTGTTTGCGCGCAGGCCTGGACGGCAGCCTGGTTCAGCGGGGCATTCATGGGGGTCTCCGGCCAGTTCAGTGCAGGACAGTCGGGCGGGCGCCATGGCCGGCGCCTGCGTCTTCTCGATCGGTGCTGTCACTGTAGGCGGGAGGGGCTTCAGCTTTTTGCCGTTTGCCCGTGGTGGGAAAATGCGGAATGCATGAAAATTGCGGAATTCTTTCGTTTATCGCAATTTAACTGGTTAATTCGGGTTAACCCTGAAGAAATCCGTACTTATTTACGAGTCCACCGCCATGAGCGCCACGCACAACATCGACAAGCTGGATCGGGCCATTTTGCGCCGCCTGCAGGCCAACGGCCGGGAAACCTATGACGTCATCGGGGAGCAGGTCGGCCTGTCCCCCAGCGCCGTGCTGCGCCGGGTCAAGCGCCTGGAAGACGGCGGTGTGATCGACCGCTACGTGGCCCTGGTCCAGCCCGAGACGGTGGGCCTGGGGCTGACCGCCTATCTCAACGTGCGCCTCGAAAAGTACAGCGAGACCAGCAAGCGCAACCCCATGGACGTGTTCCGCGCCAGCGTGCAGACTTGGCCCGAGGTGGTGGAATGCGTGTCACTGACCGGCGAAATGGACTACCTGATGCGCGTGGTCGTGGCCGATATGCAGCACTACACGCGCTTCGTCATGGACACCTTGCTCAAGCACCCCAGCGTGCAGGACTGCAAGACCAGCTTCGTGATGGACCGGGTGAAGGTGACCACGGCGGTGCCTCTGTAGCCACGAAGGCTCGCACAGGGGCCCGGCCGTCGAGAGGTGCAGGGAGGGAAAATTGGTTTGCATGCCAAAACCTTACGGTTTTGTTGCATTGCAATATCTTCGTTGCTCGACATCGGGTTTTTACCTATATTTGAGCCATGAATGCATCCAAAGACTGGTTGAAGGCGTCCTGGCAGGCCGGCCGGGACATGTTGCGTGCGAGCGCAGGCCAGCCGCACCGTCCCGATGGGCGCTCCGCGTCCATGGTGCCCATTCGCTCCCTGGGCCCGTCCCACCGCGAGCGCGTGGTGGCGCATTTGCTCAAGCTTGACGAGGGCGACCGCTACCTGCGCTTCGGCTATGCCGCCAGCGACGAGCAGGTCCGCCGCTATGCCATGCAGCTCGACTTCGAGCGCGATGACATCTTCGGCATCTACAACCGCCGCCTCGAACTGATCGCCATGGCGCACCTGGCCTTTGCCTCGCATCCCGAGCACAAGAGCTGCGCCGAATTCGGCGTCTCCGTGCTCAAGCAGGCGCGTGGCCGCGGCTATGGCGGGCGCCTGTTCAACCGCGCCGTGATCCATGCACGCACCAAGGGCGTGTCCATGATGTTCATCCATGCGCTGTCGGAGAACACGGCCATGCTCAGGATTGCGCGCAAGGCCGGCGCCACCATCAAGCGCGATGGCTCGGAATCCGAGGCCTATCTGCAGCTGCCGCCCGCCGGCATCGACACGCACATGGCGTCCCTGATGACCGAGCACATCGGCGAGGTGGACTACCAGCTCAAGAAGCAGGCCAAGCAGTTCTGGGATTTCCTGGCCGATGTGCAGGAAATCCGCCGTGGCGTGCAGGACGGCCGCCACCAGGCCGGCGAATAGGCGCAAAACGCCGCAAGGGAATTGGCGCAGCGCATGCCGGGGTGACGGAGCAATCCGCTATCCTTGCAGCTTGTTTCACTACCGCACGTCCTGCACTCCAAGACAGTGTCCGACCCCCATCCTGCGCGCTCTTCCGAGAAGGAGAGCAAGCGAAGCTTCCTGCAAAAGGTGGCCGAGTTCATTCACCCGGCTCCCGAATCTCCCGACGAGCTGATCGAGACCCTGGCCGACGCCGAGGACAATCAGGTCATCGGCCCCGAGTCGCGCGTCATGCTCGAACGCGTGATCCGCATGGCCGACATGACGGCCGGCGACGTCATGGTCGCAGCCCCTCGCATGGACCTGGTCAACATCGACGCGCCGTTCGATGAACTGCTGCACCAGGTCATCACCACGGCCCATTCGCGCTTCCCGGTCTACCAGGGCGAGCGCGAGAACATCATCGGCATCCTGCTGGCCAAGGACCTGCTCAAGCTGCAGCGTTCGCCGGACCTGAACATCCGCGCCCTGCTGCGTCCCGCCGCCTTCGTGCCGGAGAGCAAGGGCCTGAACGATCTGCTGCGCGAATTCCGGGGCAACCGCAACCACCTGGCCGTGGTCATCGACGAGTTCGGCCGCGTGGCCGGCCTGGTGACCATCGAGGACGTGCTGGAGGAAATCGTCGGCGAGATCGAGGACGAGTTCGACATCCCCGAGGACGAGGGCGACATCTTCGCCCTGGCCGACAACAGCTACCGAGTGGCAGGCGACACCACCATCGAGCATGTGAACGAGACCTTCGAGGTCGCCCTGCATGCCCGCGATCCCGACGATGAGTTCGACACCATCGGCGGCCTGATCGCCCACGAAATGGGCCATGTGCCCAAGCGCGGCGAGCAGATCCACCTGGCGGGCCTGGAATTCACCGTGCTGCACACCAAGGGCGGCGCCGTGCGCTGGTTCAAGGTGGTGCGCGATCCCGCCGCCGACAGCCTGCTGCGCAGCTGAGGCGGCGCCTGAACCTGCCCTGGGCTGGACCTCTCTCACCCGAGACCTACCTCTTTTTGCGCACAACCGGCCGATGCCCCTGTCCAGTTCTTCCGCTTTCTCGCAAGACGGCCGGCGCATGGGCCGGTTCGCCCATGGCCTGCTGCTGCTGGTGGCGGGTGCGGCGCAGGCCCTGTCACTGGCCTGGCCCTGGGCGCGCGGGCAAGGTGACGGGCCGCTGAGCCTCATCGGAGGCTATGGCCGCCCGCTGTGGTGGCTGCAGATTCTGTCGCTGGCGGTGCTGGCGCGCGCTTTGCAGACGGCGCAGCGCCCGGCCCAGGCGGCAGGGCGGGCCATGCTCTTCGCCACGGCCTGGCTGGTGGCCACCTTCTGGTGGCTGTTCATCTCCATGCATGTCTACGGCGGCCTGCCTGCGCCGCTGGCCGTTGCCGCCGTGCTGGCACTTGCAGCGTTTCTGGGCAGCTACTACGCGGTGGCTGCCTGGGGCTGGCAACGGCTGCGCCCTGCCGGGGCAGCGGGTGGCGCGCTGCTGTTTTCCGCCGTCTGGCTGCTGGCCGAACTGGCGCGGGGCTGGCTGTGGACCGGTTTTCCATGGGGCGCGGGCGGTTATGCCCATGTGGAAGGTCCCCTGTCCGTGCTGCCGCGCTGGATTGGCGTCTATGGCACGGGCGCTGTGGCGGCCTGGCTGGCGTATGGGGTGGCAGCCTTGCTGGATAGACAGGGTCTTCGGCCCGTCCGCCTGCTGGCCACTGCCGCGGCGCTGGTCCTGGCCTGGGGCGGTCTGTGGTGGTTTCGCGATGCCGCCATCAATGCGCCGTCGGCCGAACGACCAGCACTGAGCGTGGCCATGCTGCAGGGCAATATCCCGCAGGATGAAAAATTCGAGGCCGGCAGCGGCATTCCGCTGGCGCTGGGCTGGTACGGGCGCGAGCTGCGCGCGGCCACCGCGCAACTGGTCGTGGCCCCTGAAACGGCCGTTCCCCTGCTGCCCCAGCAACTGCCCGAGGAATACCTGGACCTGCTGCGCGAACCGTATCTGAAGAAGGACGGCCGGCAGGCTGCGCTGCTCGGCATTCCCCTGGGGTCGGAAGAGGCCGGCTATACGAACTCGGTCGTTGGCTGGCAGCCCGGCCAGATCCAGGACTACCAATACGACAAGCACCATCTGGTGCCTTTCGGGGAGTTCATCCCGCCGCTGTTCCGCTGGTTCACGCAGATGATGAACATACCGCTGGGTGACTTCAACCGTGGCGCGCTCGGCCAGCCCTCCATGGCCTGGGCCGGTGAGCGCCTGTCGCCGAACATCTGCTACGAGGATTTGTTTGGCGAGGAACTGGGGGCGCATTTTGGCAACGCGGCGACGGCGCCGACGGTGCTGGTGAACTTCAGCAACATCGGTTGGTTTGGCGACAGCGTGGCCATCGACCAGCATCTGGCCATCAGCCGCATGCGCGCGCTGGAGTTCGAGCGTCCCATGCTGCGTGCCACCAACACCGGCGCCACGGTGGCCATCGACCACCGGGGTGTGGTCACGCAGGCGCTGGTGCCTTACGAGCGCGCCGTGCTTCAGGCCAGCGTTCAGGGCCGTGAGGCCTTGACGCCGTTCGCACGCTGGGTGCACGCGGCGGGTCTGGTGCCGCTGTGCCTGGCTGCCTTGGCAGTGCTGGCATTGGCGTGGATCAGGCGCCGCAAGCCGTCAGTTCAGAGGCTGTAGGCAAGGCCCGCGACCTGGGTCGGCGTGGCTTTTGTGGCAGAGTTTTGATGCGGCCTCGGGGTTTTGTTGCAGCCAGGCAACGTTCAACCCCGATAATGCGCGGCTGCATGGTCCGCTGCGGGCCGCACCCATTCAGAGATAGAGGTGGCGTCAGTGCCGCCGTGGAGCAAGTTAGACAATGGCCGATTCTTTTTCGTATGAGCAACTGATCGCTTCGGGCGAAGGCAAGCTGTTTTCCGCAGACAGCGGACGTCTTCCCCTGCCTCCCATGTTGATGTTCGACCGCATCACGCACATCGACACCGATGGTGGCGCCCACGGCCTGGGCAAGATCGTTGCCGAACTCGACATCAAGCCCGATCTCTGGTTCTTCGATTGCCATTTCCGGGGCGATCCCGTCATGCCCGGCTGCCTGGGCCTGGATGCCATGTGGCAGCTGATCGGCTTTTACCTGACCTGGCTGCGCCTTCCCGGCCGCGGCCGCGCCCTGGGCGCCGGCGAGGTCAAGTTCACGGGCGAAGTGGGTCCTGACGTCAAGCTGGTGACCTACGAAATCGACATCAAGCGCGTGATCAAGCGCAAGCTCAACATGGCCATCGGCGATGCACGCCTGCTGGCCGACGGCAAGGAAATCTACGTGGCCAATGACCTGCGCGTGGGTCTGTTCCTGCGCGAGGGTGAAGGCCAGGGAATGGCAGCATGACCAAACGTCGCGTAGTCATCACCGGCGCGGGCATTGTCTCGTGCATCGGCAACGACCTCGATACCGTGGAGACCTCGCTGCGCGAGGGCCGCACGGGCATCAAGGCCATGCCGAAGTTCACCGAACTGGGCATGCGCAGCCAGGTGGCCGGTGTGCCGGAGATCGACGTCGAGGCACGTATCGATCGCAAGCAGCTGCGCTTCATGGGCGATGCCGCTGCCTATGCGCAGATCGCGCTGGAAGATGCCATCGCCCAGGCCGGCCTGGCTCCCGAGCAGGTCAGCCATCCGCGCACGGGCCTGATCATGGGCTCGGGCGGCGGCTCGCCGGCCAACCAGATCGAGGCGGCCGACACATTGCGCGAGAAGGGCATCCGCCGCGTCGGCCCCTACCAGGTCACGCGCTGCATGAGCTCCACGGTGTCGGCCTGCCTGGCGACCAATTTCAAGGTCAAGGGCATCAACTACTCCATCACCTCGGCCTGCTCCACCTCGGCGCACTGCATCGGTGCTGCGGCACAGCAGATTGCCTTCGGATTGCAGGACGTGATGTTCGCCGGTGGCGGCGAAGAGCTGTCCTGGGGCATGGCCCTGCTGTTCGACGGCATGGGTGCCATGTCCAGCAAGCACAACGACCAGCCCGAAAAGGCCTCGCGCGCCTATGACGCCAACCGCGACGGCTTCGTGATCGCAGGCGGCGGCGGTGCCGTGGTGCTGGAAAGCCTGGAGCACGCCCAGGCCCGGGGAGCGAACATCCTGGCCGAAGTCGTGGGCTTTGGCGCCACCAGCGATGGCGAGGACATGGTCGCGCCCTCGGGCGACGGAGCCATCGCCTGCATGCAGCAGGCCCTTGAAGGCATCGAAGGCGGCGTGGACTACATCAACACCCACGGCACTTCCACGCCCGTGGGCGACATGCAGGAAGTGCGCGCCATGCGCGCGCTGTTCGGCGACCAGGTGCCGCCGTTCTCCTCCACCAAGTCGCTGACCGGCCACTCGCTGGGCGCGACCGGCGTGCAGGAAGCCATCTACTGCATGATCATGATGAACAAGGGCTTCATCGCAGGCTCGGTCAACGTGGACACGCCCGATCCGGCATTGGGCGACATGCCCCTGGTCACCCGCACGCGTGATGCCCGACTGGACACCGTGCTGTCCAACAGCTTCGGCTTCGGCGGCACGAACGCTTCGCTGGTGCTGCGCCGCTGGCAGGGCCAGTGAACACGCCCTGGCGTGTAAATGGCGTGTCCTGAAGGAAAAAGCCCGCCTCCTGCGGGCTTTTTTACTGGCGAGCGCCGACAATGCGCAGGTTGCGCGGGAGGCCGCACCCCATGCTGCTGCCGGATCCGCGCTCCAAGAACAATGATATTTTGCAAGGTTGAACCATGATTCTTGTCACAGGCGGCGCCGGCTTCATCGGTGCCAATTTCGTGCTGGACTGGCTGGCTGCCGGCGATGAGCCGGTGCTCAACGTGGACAAGCTCACCTACGCCGGCAACCTCAAAAGCCTGGAGAGCCTGCAAGGCGATGCGCGCCATGTCTTCGTGCAGGCCGACATCGGCGACGGCCAGACCCTCGCCCGCCTGCTGGCCGAGCACAGGCCGCGCGCCGTCGTCAACTTCGCGGCCGAGAGCCATGTGGACCGCTCCATCCATGGCCCCGAGGACTTCATCCAGACCAACGTGGTCGGCACCTTCCGCCTGCTCGAAGCCGTGCGCGGCTACTGGAGCGCGCTGGATGCCGAGGCCAAGGCAGCCTTCCGTTTCCTGCATGTATCCACCGACGAGGTCTACGGCAGCCTGGCGCCTGCGGCACCGGCCTTCACCGAAGACCACCTCTACGAGCCCAACAGCCCGTACTCGGCCAGCAAGGCTGCCAGCGACCATCTGGTGCGTGCCTGGCACCACACCTACGGCCTGCCCGTGCTGACGACCAACTGCAGCAACAACTACGGCCCGCTGCATTTCCCCGAGAAGCTGATCCCGCTGATGATCGTCAACGCCCTGGCCGGCAAGCCGCTGCCCATCTATGGCGACGGCATGCAGGTGCGCGACTGGCTCTATGTGCGCGACCATTGCAGCGCCATCCGCCGCGTGCTGGAGGCCGGCAGGCTGGGCGACACCTACAACGTGGGCGGCTGGAACGAGAAGCCCAACGTGGAGATCGTGAACACGGTCTGCGCCCTGCTCGACGAGCTGCGCCCCAAGGCCGATGGGACGAGCTACAGCGCACAGATCACCTATGTGAAGGACCGCCCCGGCCATGACCGGCGCTATGCCATCGACGCGCGCAAGCTGGAGCGCGAGTTGGGCTGGAAGCCCGCCGAGACCTTCGAGACCGGCATCCGCAAGACCGTGCAGTGGTACCTGGACAATCCCGAGTGGGTGGCCGATGTGCAGTCCGGCGCCTACCGCGAATGGGTCAGCCGCCAGTACACGGAGGGAACCGGCGCATGAAGCTGCTGCTGC
Organism: Delftia acidovorans; assembly: GCA_031286585.1. Taxonomy (GTDB): domain Bacteria; phylum Pseudomonadota; class Gammaproteobacteria; order Burkholderiales; family Burkholderiaceae_C; genus Comamonas; species Comamonas acidovorans_A. Next base: position 121,853 of record JAITUC010000005.1, on the reverse strand, counting down.
TGGGCCGCAATGGCCAGGTGGGCTGGGAGCTGCAGCGCAGCCTGGCGCCACTGGGCGAACTGATTGCGCTGGACCGCCAGGGCGACGCTGGTGGCCAGGGCCTGTGCGGCGATCTCTCCCGCCCCGATGAACTGGCACAGACGGTGCGCGCGCTGCGCCCCGATGTCATCGTCAACGCCGCCGCCCACACGGCCGTGGACAAGGCCGAAAGCGAGCCCGGGCAAGCCCGCCTGCTCAACGCGCTGGCCCCCCAGGTGCTGGCCCGCGAGGCGGCGCAGATCGGTGCGCTGCTGGTGCACTACAGCACGGACTACGTCTTCGACGGCAGCGGCAGTGTCGCGCGCACGGAGACCGAGGCCACCGCGCCGCTGTCCGTCTATGGCAGCAGCAAGCTCGAAGGCGAGCAACTGATCCAGGCTTCGGGCTGCCGCCACCTGATCTTTCGCACCAGCTGGGTCTATGCGGCGCGCGGCGGCAACTTCGCCAAGACCATGCTGCGACTGGCCCAGGAGCGCGAGGCGCTGAGCGTGATCGACGACCAATGGGGCGCACCGACCGGCGCGGACCTGATCGCCGACGTCACGGCCCATGCCATCCGGCAGGTGCAGCACCAACCCGGCCACCAGGGCCTGTACCACCTGGTGGCAGGCGGCGAGACCACCTGGCATGCCTATGCCAGCCATGTGATCGCCAAGGCGCGCGAACTCGCGCCCGACCGGCCCTGGAAGGTGCAGCGCATGGCTGCCGTGCCCACCAGCGCCTTCCCCACCCCGGCGCAGCGTCCGCACAATTCACGGCTGAACACCGAACGGCTGCAGCAGACCTTCGGCCTGCGCCTGCCCCACTGGCAGGCGGGCGTGGACCGCATGCTGCAGGAAATCATCTGAGCGTGATTGCGCGCTCGAGGAAGAACCCCAGGATTCAGGACATGAACCAGACACGCAAAGGCATCATCCTCGCGGGCGGCTCCGGCACCCGCCTGCACCCGGCCACGCTGGCCATCAGCAAGCAACTGCTGCCGGTCTACGACAAGCCGATGATCTACTACCCGCTGAGCGCCCTCATGCTCGCGGGCATCCGCGAGATCCTCGTGATCAGCACGCCGCAGGACACGCCGCGCTTCGAGCAGCTGCTGGGCGATGGTTCGCAGTGGGGGCTGAAGATCGAGTATGCAGTCCAGCCGAGCCCGGACGGCCTGGCCCAGGCCTTTCTGATTGCCGAGGATTTCCTGGCCGGCGCGCCCAGCGCGCTGGTGCTGGGCGACAACATCTACTACGGCCATGACTTCCCCCGCCTGCTGGCGCGCGCTGACGAGCGCAGCGAAGGCGCCACGGTGTTTGCCTACCATGTGCAGGACCCGGAACGCTATGGCGTGGCCGAGTTCGATGCCCAGGGCCGGGTGCTTTCCCTGGAGGAAAAGCCCAGGCAGCCCCGGAGCAACTACGCGGTCACGGGCCTGTATTTCTACGACAGCCAGGTCGTGGAACTGGCCAAGTCCATCAGGCCCTCGGCGCGCGGCGAGCTGGAAATCACCGACCTCAACCGCCTGTACCTGGAAAAGGGCCAGCTCAATGTCGAGCTCATGGGCCGCGGCTATGCCTGGCTGGACACGGGCACGCATGACAGCCTGCTGGAAGCCGGCCAGTTCATCGCCACCCTGCAGCAGCGCCAGGGCCTGAAGGTTTCCTGCCCCGAGGAGATCGCCTTCCGCCAGGGCTGGATAGACCAGGCACAGCTGGAGACGCTGGGCCAGGCCCTGGCCAAGAACGGCTACGGCCAGTACCTGCTGCAGATCCTCAAGGAAAAGGTGCACGCATGAAGGCAACACCCCTGGCCATTCCCGAGGTGATGCTGATCGAGCCCAAGGTCTTTGGCGACGATCGCGGCTTCTTCCTGGAAAGCTTCAACCAGCAGGCCTTCAACCAGGCCACGGGCACGGACCACCAGTTCGTGCAGGACAACCACAGCCGCAGCAGGAAAGGCGTGCTGCGCGGCCTGCACTACCAGCTGCCGCCCCATGCCCAGGGCAAGCTCGTGCGCGTGGTGCGCGGCGCCGTGTTCGACGTGGCCGTGGACATCCGCAAGGGCTCGCCGACCTTCGGCCAGTGGGTAGGCACCGAACTGACGGAAGACAACCACCGCCAACTGTGGGTGCCGCCAGGCTTTGCCCACGGCTTCCTGGTGCTCAGCGACAGCGCGGACTTCCTCTACAAGGCCACGGCCTTCTACGCGCCCCAGGCCGATCGCGGCATTGCCTGGAACGACCCGTCCATCGGCGTGCAGTGGCCGCAGCTCGATGTGGAGCTGTCGCTGTCGGACAAGGATCTCAAGCAGCCGCTGCTGGCGGATGCCGAGCTGGCCTGAGCCGGTTCACATCTGGTCCGGCAGCAGCCCGCCGGGTACGGCTTCCTCCAGAAAGCCGGCGATCAGCCGGGCCTGGCGGCGTTCGCGCAGGCAATACAGGTATTCGGGCAGGCACGGCACGGGGCCTGTGAGGGGCAGGACGACGATGTCGGGATGGGCCGAGGCTTCATGCCGGGCGAAGACGCTGATGCCCATGTCGCGGATCACGGCCTCGCGGATGGCTTCGCGGCTGGCGATCTCCATGATGTGGCGCGGTGCCAGGCCGGCGGCGGCCAGCATTTGTTCGGTGAGCTGGCGCGTCATGGAGCCGCGCTCTCGCAGGATCAGCGTGTCGTGCACCAGATCGGACGCCTGCACCATGGTGCGCTGCGCCAGCCTGTGGCTGCGGTGCACCAGCAGGGCCAGCGGGTCCTGGCCCAGTTCCACGCGCAGCAGGCGCGGATCGCTCTCCAGGTGTGACGAGGTCGCCAGGTCCACCTGGTAGTCCACCAGCGCCTGCACCATCTGGCGCGAGTTGCCGCCCACGATGGCCACTTCCACCCGCTCGAAGCGCCGCTGGTAGCGCTTGACGATGTCCAGCACGTAGTAGGGCGCCGTCGCGCCTATGCGCAACTGGCCCTGGCTGGCATCGCCCGAATGGCGCAGCGCCGACTCCAGCTGGATGGTCTGCAGCAGCAATTGCTCGACCTGGGGCAGCAGGCGCAAGCCGGCGTCGGTGATGGACAGCCGCCCGCCCTGGCGATGGAACAGCTCCACCCCGTAGTGCTCTTCCAGCGCGCGGATCTGGGTGGTCACGGTGGGCTGGCTCAGTGCGAGCTGGCGCGCGGCTTGCGTGATGCTGCCAAGGCGGGCGACCCAGAAAAAGGACTTGAGCTGCGTGACGAACATGGCGGGGGTTGGAGGGCAGGGGGTGTCCGGCTCCATTTCACCATGGCGCCGCAGTGTGCAGGACGGTGTGCAGTCCTGCGGTGGCCGGGTATATCCCGGGAAAAAACGCATGCGCCCGAAGGCACACTTCTTGCATACCAGTTTGCGTGCCAGTTTGTGTGCCAGCTGATTCATGGGTTTCGGCTGGTCTTGTGTCAGTGATTACTCGTGGTCAAGGAGCGCATCGATGGACATCCGCAACCCCTCGCCAGGTCTCTACAACGAAGACCTGGCGCCCACCAGGGACCGCCGCTGGGGCGCCTTCAGCATCTTCAACGTCTGGACTTCGGACGTGCACAGCCTCTGGGGCTACTACCTGGCGGCCAGCCTGTTTCTGCTGTGCGGCAGCTTCGTCAATTTTCTGATCGCCATCGGCATCAGCTCCCTGGTCATCTTCTTTCTGATGAACCTGGTGGGCTATGCGGGCGAGAAGACCGGCGTGCCCTATCCGGTGCTGGCGCGTGCCTCGTTCGGTGTCTGGGGCGCGAATCTGGCCGCGCTGGTGCGCGCCGTCGTGGCCTGCTTCTGGTATGGCGCGCAGACGGCGGCGGCCTCGGGCGCCATGGTGGCGCTGCTGGTGCGCAATGACGCCCTGCTGTCCTTCCACCAGACCACGCACTGGCTGGGTCATTCCGGGCTGGAGGTGATCTGCTATGTGGTCATCTGGGCCTTGCAGCTGCTGATCATCCAAAGGGGTATGGAGACCGTGCGGCGATTCCAGGACTGGGCCGGGCCTGCCGTGTGGATCGCCATGCTGGTGCTGGCCATCGGCCTGTGCGTGAAGGCCGGCGGCTTCAGCTTCGACCACGGCATTCCCATGGATGTGCTGCTGGACAAGACCAAGGATGCGGGGGTGAGCGGCGCGCCGGGCAGCTTCTGGGCGCTGATGGCCGTGGGCGCGACCTGGATCACCTACTTTGCGGCGCTGTACCTGAACTTCTGCGACTTCTCGCGCTATGCGAAGAACAAGGAAGCGGTCGCCAAGGGCAACCTCTGGGGCCTGCCCGTGAATCTGATCGCGTTCTCGCTGGTGGCGGGCATCACCACCATTGCGGCCTTCAAGGTCTATGGCGAGGTGCTGCTGCACCCCGAGCAGATCTCGGCCAAGTTCGACAGCTGGGTGCTGGCCCTTCTGGCCGCCGTCACCTTTGCCGTGGCCACGCTGGGCATCAACGTGGTGGCCAACTTCGTCTCGGCGGCCTTCGATATCTCCAACGTGTTTCCCAAGCGCATCGACTTCAGGCGCGGCGGCTACATCGCCGCGCTGATCGCGCTGGCGCTCTACCCCTTTGCACCATGGGAGGGCGGCGCGGCCCATTTCGTGAACGCCATCGGCGCCACCATGGGGCCGCTGCTGGGCATCATCCTGGTGGACTACTACCTGGTGGCCAAGGGCAACATCAACGTGGCCGCGCTCTATGACGAGCATGGCGAGTACCGCTACGAGGGCGGCTGGAACGTCAACGCGCTGATCGCCACCGGCATCGGCAGCGTGTTCTCCACCATCCTGCCCAACTTCACCAGTCTGTTGCCGGTCTGGTGGGGCACCTACGGCTGGTTCTTCGGCGTGCTGATCGGCGGCGGCGTGTACTGGGTGATGGCCACGCTGCGCCCGCGCCGCATTCCGGCCGCGGCCTGAGGAGGCTGCCATGTCCGAGCTGCAGGATGCGCCGGCCACCGGGCCGGCCTTGATTGCCGAGCGTGTCATGCGCTCCATCGTCGAGCGCAAGCTGCGCCCTGGCGAACGCCTGGGCGAAAAGGAACTGGCCGAGGTCTTCGGCGTGAGCCGCACCATGGTGCGCGAGGCGCTGATGCAGCTGCAGGCGCGCGGCTTCGTCGAGGTGCGCTCGCGCCAGGGCTGGTACGTGGTCGAGCCCTCGTTCGAGGAAGCCCAGGAAACCTATGCCGCGCGCCGCGTGCTGGAGTCCGGCATGCTGCGCGATGCGGGCCGGCCGCTGCAGGCGGCCATACGCACGCTGCGCGAGCATGTGGCGCTGGAGCGCGGCGCCATTGCCGAGGCCGACAACGCCGGCCAGCGCAGCGTGCTGCTGGCCGACTTTCACGTCTGCCTGGCCGAGCAGATGGGCAACCGCTTTCTCACGGCCATGATGGCCGACCTGTCGGCGCGCACCACCCTGGTGTCCGCGTTGTACCAGTCGCAGACCGAGGCCCAGCACTCCAATGCCGACCACGAGGCCATCGTCGATGCGCTGGCGGTCGGCGACATGGCACGCGCCGAGCAACTGATGCGCGAGCACATCGACGCGCTGGCCGCGCGGCTGGATGAGAACCTTGCCCACCGCGCGCGCCTGCAGGACCGGCTGCTGGATGCGCTGCAGCCCCAGGCGGCCCAGGCCGCCCAGGCAATGCGCACAGGCAGGGGCAAGCCGCGCGGCTGAAGAAGCGGGGAGCGCGGCGGATGGCTGGGTGATGGCCGGGTGACGGGTGGGCGATTGGTGGGACTCGCAAATCCGCCAATACCCGCTTCGCCAAATTTCCGTTGTGTGACACGGGCGTTTCACCTGCGCTTCCTACAGTGGGTGTCAGAGGTGGTGAACCTGCCATCTGTCCACGAACCCACAACGGAACTGCCACGCCATGCGCCACACCCTTGCCTCCCTGGGCCGCCGCCTCGCCATTGCCTCCGCGGCGCTGACCGTCGCCTCCTTCGCCACCCTTGCCCACGCGGCCAAGACCGAACTGCTGGTCTACAGCGCCCTGGAAGCCGACCAGATCAAGGCCTACAAGAGCGGCTTCGAGAAGGCCCATCCCGAGATCGAACTCAAGTTCGTGCGTGACAGCACGGGCATCATCACGGCCCGCCTGCTGGCCGAAAAGGCCAATCCCCAGGCCGACGTGATCTGGGGCGTGGCCGCCACCTCGCTGATGCTGCTGGACAAGCAGGGCATGCTCCAGCCCTACGCGCCCAAGGGCCTGGACAAGGTGCGTGCCAACATGCGCGATCCGCGCGCCCAGCCGACCTGGGTGGGCATGGACCTGTGGTCCTCGGCCATCTGCTTCAACACCGTGGAAGCCGGCAAGCGCAAGCTGCCCGTGCCTGCCAGCTGGGCGGATTTGGTCAGGCCCGAGTTCAAGGGAACCCTTACCATGCCCCACCCCGCCTCCAGCGGCACGGGCTACCTGATGGTTGCGGCCTGGCTGCAGATCATGGGCGAGGAAAAAGGCTGGGCCTACATGGACGGCCTGCACCAGAACATGGGCGTCTACACGCACAGCGGCTCCAAGCCGTGCCGCCAGGCCGGCGCCGGCGAGTTTCCCGTGGGCCTGAGCTTCGAGTACCGCGCCAGCAAGACCAAGAAGGACGGCGCGCCCATCGACATCGTCTTCCCGCAGGAAGGCCTGGGTTGGGACGTGGAGGCCACGGCCATCCTCAAGACCAGCAAGAAGCAGGAAGCCGCCAAGGCGCTGGCCGACTGGGCCGTCACGCCAGAGGCCAACAAGCTGTACGCCGCCAACTTCGCCGTGCTGGCCCTGCCTGAGGCGCAGGAGAAGCTGGAGTTCATTCCCGCCGACCTGGAAAAGCGCCTGGCGAAGAACGACTTCGACTGGGCTGCCGCCAACCGTGACCGCATCCTGGCCGAGTGGAGCCGCCGCTACGAGTCGAAAGCTGAAAAGAAGTAAGTCGAGGGCCACGCCATGCTGCGCATAGACCATATCGCCAAGCGCTACCGCGAGCAGCAGGTGCTGCGCGGCATTGACCTGAACGTGGAGGCGGGCGAGTTCGTGAGCCTGCTCGGCCCTTCGGGCTGCGGCAAGACCACGCTGCTGCGCATCGTCTGCGGCATCGACATGCCCGATGAGGGCAGGGTGCTGTTCCAGGGCGATGACATCACGCGCTGGCCGGCCGCGCGCCGTGGCTTTGGCGTGGTGTTCCAGAGCTATGCGCTGTTTCCCAATCTCACGGCCGCGCAGAACGTGGCCTTCGGGCTGAACGGGCAGCCTGCGGCGCAGGCGCGCGAGCGCGTGGCCGAGATGCTGTCCCTGGTGGGCCTGGGCGCGCAGGCCCAGCGCTACCCGGCCCAGCTGTCGGGCGGCCAGCAGCAGCGCGTGGCCCTGGCCCGCGCGCTGGCGCCCCGGCCGCGCCTGCTGCTGCTGGACGAGCCGCTGTCCGCGCTGGATGCCCAGGTGCGCACCGAGTTGCGCAGCGAGATCCGCCAGTTGCAGCGCCAGCTGGGCATTGCCTCCATCATGGTCACGCACGACCAGGAAGAGGCCTTGTCCATGGCCGACCGCGTGGTGCTCATGCACCAGGGCCGCATCGAGCAGCAGGGTTCGCCCGAGCAGCTCTATGCCCGGCCCGTGAGCCAGTTCGCGGCCGGCTTCGTCGGCCGCATGAACCTGCTGCCGGCCACGGCCGAATCGGCGGACCAGGTGCGCATCGGCGAAGCCAGCCTGCGCTGCGCGCTGGCCGGTTTCGAGCCTGGCGCTGCCCTGCTGGTGGGCGTGCGGCCCGAGAGCGTGGTGCTGCACCCGGCCCAGCCCACGGCATTGCCCAACCTGTTCCGCGCCCGCGTTGTCGAGACTTCCTTCCTGGGATCGATGGCCCTGGTGCGCCTGTTCAGCCCCACCCTGCAATGCCAGATCGACGCCCAGTGGCCGCTGCGCCACGATGTGGGCCTGCCCGACTGGCTGCAGGGCGAGGTGCTGATGGAGCTGCCCGCCGCCGCGCTGCAGCCGCTGGCGGCGCCCGATGCGAGGAAGGCCGCATGAGCGCGCATCCCATGGACTCGGCCATTTCCGTGCCAGTGCACGTGTCGGAGGACCGCTCCGTTCCCGCCCGCCGCAGCGCGCCTGCAGGGCCCGTGCGTCCGCGGGGGCGCAGCGCAGGCTGGGAGCGCTGGTGGCTGGGTGCCCTGGTGCTGGGCGCACTGGCCTGGCTGCTGGCCACCATCGCCCTGCCGGTCGCCAGTCTGCTGGGCCGCAGTTTCTGGGACGATGCCGGCCGCTTCACGGGCCTGGCCCAGTTCATTGCCTATGCGCGCATGCCGGGCGTAGCGCAGTCGCTGTTCAACAGCCTGTGGCTGTCGGCCGTGAGCAGCACGGTCTGCGTGCTGCTGGCCTATGCCTACGCCTATGGCGTGGTGCGCAGTTGCATGCCGCTGGCGCGCTGGTTCCGCGCGCTGGCCCTGGTGCCGCTGTTGGCGCCTTCGCTGCTCATGGCCATCAGCCTGATCTACCTGTTCGGCAGCCAGGGTCTGCTCAAGGACTGGCTGGCAGGCGGTTCGGCCTACGGGCCCTTCGGCATCATCGTGGGCTCGGTGCTCTGGACCTTTCCGCATGCGCTGATGATCCTGTGCACCACGCTGGGCTCGGGCGATGCGCGCCTGTACGAGGCAGCCGCCACGCTGGGCGCCAGCCGCTGGCGCAGCTTCCGCCAGGTCACGCTGCCGGCCAGCCGCTACGGGCTGATGATTTCCTGGATCGTGGTCTTCGTGCTCGTGGTCACGGATTTCGGCGTGCCCAAGGTCATCGGCGGCAACACGGCCATGCTGGCCACCGATATCTACAAGCAGGTCATCGGCCAGCACAACCTGTCCATGGGTGCCGTGGTGGCCATGCTGCTGCTGGTGCCTGCGGGCCTGGCCTTTGCGGCCGAGCGCCATTTGCGTGCGCGGCAGGCGGCGACCATGGGCGTGCGCTCCGTGCCGCTGGTTCCCCAGCCCCATGCGCCGCTGGACCGCGCGCTGCTGGCCTACTGCGCCCTGGTGGCGCTGGCGCTGCTGGCCGTGATGGGCACGGCCGTGCTGGCCTCCCTGGTCAGCTACTGGCCCTACAACCTCACGCTGACGTTCAAGAACTACCGCTTCGACATGATGGACGGCGGCGGCTGGGCCAGCTATGGCAACTCGCTGTCCATGGCGCTGGCCACGGCGGTGGTGGGAGCGGCGCTGAGTTTTGTGACCGCCTACCTGGTCGCCAAGCCCCAGCGCTGGGCGCGCACGCGCCAGTGGCTGCATGCCGTGGCCACGCTGCCCATGGCCGTGCCGGGGCTGGCACTGGGCCTGGGCTACATCCTGTTCTTCAATGCCCAGGGCAATCCGCTGCATTTTCTGTACGGCAGCATGGCCATCCTGGTGCTGTGTTCGGTGGCGCATTTCTTCTCGGTGGCGCACATCACGCAACTGGCCGCGCTGCAGCAGCTCGATGCCGAGTACGAGCGCGTGGCCGATTCCCTGGGCGTGGCCTTCTGGACGCTGCTGTGGCGCGTGCACCTGCCGGTGTGCATGCCCGTGGTGATGCAGGTGGCTGGTTACTTCTTCGTCAACGCCATGACCACGGTATCGGCCGTGGTGTTCCTCTACTCGCCCGAGACCACGCTGGCCTCGGTGGCCGTGCTGGCCATGGACGACGCGGGCGACACCGCGCCCGCCGCCGCCATGGCCACGCTGATCTTTGCCACGGCGGCCGCGGGCCGGCTGCTGATCGCGGCGCTGGATGCCTGGGTGCAGCGGCGCACGCAGCGCTGGCGCCAGCGCTGATTTCTTCTCTCTTCCTCCCTCCGTTTTTTCATGAAGAACTACGACCTGATCGTGGTGGGAGCCGGCATTGTCGGCCTGGCCCACGCCTATGCGGCTGCGCGCCGCGGCCGCAGCGTGCTTGTCATCGAGCGCGACGCGGCCTGCATCTCCGCCTCCATCCGCAACTTCGGCTTTGTGACCGTCACGGGGCAGCAGGCCGGTGCCCACTGGCGGCGTGCCATGCGCTCGCGCGACACCTGGGCCGAGATCGCGCCGCAGGCCGGCATCGAGGTCGTGCACCGCGGCCTGTGGCTGACGGCGCGCCGCCCCGGCGCCGAGGCCGTGCTCCATGCCTTCCTGAGCACCGCCATGGGCGAGCGCTGCGAGCTGCTCACGCCGGCCCAGGCCGCCGAGCGCCATCCTGCACTGCGTACCGAGGATTTGTCCGCCGTGCTCTACAGCCCGCATGAACTGCGCGTGGAGTCGCGCACGGCCATTGCCCGGCTGGCGCAGTGGCTGGAGCAGGCCATGGGCGTGGATTTCCGCTTTGGCGAGGCCGTGCTCGACGTGGCCGCGCCCCGGGTGCGCAGCACGCGCGCCAGCTACCACGGCGAACGCGTGGTGGTCTGCAACAACGCCGACCCGGGCGGCCTGTTCGCCGGCCTGTGGGCGCCGCACCGCATCCAGCTGTGCCAGCTGCAGATGCTGCGCGTGCGGCCGCAGCCGGGCTTTCGGCTCAAGGGCTCGGTCATGGGTGACCTGAGCATGGTCAGATACGAGGGCTACAGCGCCCTGCCCGAGGCCGCGGCGCTGCGCGCCGACCTGGAGCGGGAGGAGGCCGAGAGCCTGGCCCATGGCATCCACCTGATCGCCGTGCAGAGCGCAGACGGCAGCCTGGTGGTGGGCGATTCCCACCACTACGGCGCAGCGCCCCCGCCTTTCGCCAGCGACGCCGTGGACGCGCTGATGCTGCGCCACATGAACGAGGCCCTGCACCTGCGCGATGCCCAGGTGGTGGAGCGCTGGGTGGGCGTGTATCCGAGCGCGCAGGACGCGCCCTGCGTGGTGCATGCGCCCGACGAGGCCACGCGCGTGGTCGCTGTGACGGGCGGGTCCGGCGCCAGCACGGCGTTCGGTTTGGCAGAGGAGGTCTGGAGCGCGTGGTGAGCGGCAGCCGGCCTACCTGCCGAACATCACCCACAGCAGCGCCAGCACCATGATCGTGGCCAGAACGGCCAGCGTGATCTTGAGGGCGCTGTAGGGGCGCTCGCCCGCGATCTGGCCGGTGTAGCCGTTGGCGATGATCTGGAAGGTCTTGCTGCCGTAGGTGTAGCCCACCAGCCAGACCGGCACGAGGATGTGCTTGAAGGTGCGGCCCTGGTACTCGCGCTGCATCTGCAGGTTGCGGTAGGTGTCGCCGGGCACCTGGCGCGCGCACAGGGCGCGCAGCTGCTCGTCCATGTCCTCGGCGTTGAGCTGGGCGGCCTTGCCCAGGTCGATCTGGTAGCGCTCCACGGTCCAGCCGCGCACGAACTCGGGCGTGTAGGGCTTGAGGTCGGTGGTCGTGGGAAAGGGCTCGACCTGGCGCAGCAGGTTGGCATGCACGCCCACGGTGCCGGGCACCAGTTCATCGTCAAAAAAATGGGCGAGGCTGCCCGATGCCGGCTCCCAGCGCACATTGCGCACCTGGCGCGTCTGCACGTTGCCGTTGCTGTCGCGGTAGGACTCGGTGGTGTAGTAGTAGAAGCCCGCCTCGGCCCACCAGTCGGCATTGGCATGGGCGTCAAAGGTCCAATACGGCAGATACACGCCATGCAGCGTGTCGGTCAGCGCGGCGGATTTGAGGCGGTCGGGGGCGAACCAGCGGCTGCCGTACCACTGGCGGATACGGTCGCGGATCTGGCCGTCGCTGATCTTGAAGGGCAGGATGCTCTGCGGCGTGATGGCATCGCCCTGCTCCTCATGGGCCACGATGGAAGGCGAGCCACAGAAGTCGCAGCGCTGGGCCACGGTGCGGTTCACGAAGACCAAGATCGCGCGGCAGTTCTGGCACTGGACCTCGTAGCGGTCCTCCGTGCCCCAGCCACGGCCGGATTGGGGGTTGCGCAGCGCCTCGGCCAGGTCCTGCTCGACCACCTCGCGGCCCAGTTCCTCGCGCGTCTCTTCGCTCCAGGGCACGACGGTGCCGCAGTACGGGCACTTGAGCGCCTGGGCCTGGGCATTCCATTCGAGGTTGGCGCCGCATTCGGGGCAGGGGTGCTTGCGCACCATGGCCGGCGCGGCGGCAGCGGCCTCCCAGGAGCCGGAGGCGGGAGTGGAGGAAGAACGGGGGGAGGGCGCGCTCACGGCATCGGTCCTGGAAAGCGTACGGCGCCAGGCAGGGCCTGGCGCCGGGAAGGTTCAAGCCAACAGAAAGCGAGGGTGTTCAGCCCTTGAGGAACTCGTCCAGAGCGCTTTGCGCAATGCGCCACTGGCTGCCGATCTGGCGCGCCTTGAGGTTGCCGGCCTGGATCTCGGCCAGCACATCGGCCTCGCTCACACCCAGCACCTGGGCCGCCTGGGCCGGCGTCAGCACCTGCAGCCCACCGGCAGCGGGCGCTGCCGGTGCCTGGGCCGCCTGTGCGGCAGCGGGGGAGAACGGATCGGAGGCCTGGCCCTGGCCGGCCGGCGCGCCACCGCTTTGCATGCTCTTCATCATTTCCTGCGCCATGCCGAAGCCCATGGCCATGGTGGCGGGCAGGGTGGCTGCAGCCGCGCCTTCGCCGCCCGTGGTCATGGCCTGGCCCATCTGGTACTTGACGTAGTCGTTGAGGTTGCCGATGGCCGTCATGCTGGAACGCTTGTCGATGGCCTGCTCCACCTCGGGCGGCACGGACACGTTCTCCAGCACGAAGCTGGTGATCTCCAGGCCGTACTTGTCCGTCATGGCCGGGTTGATCAGCGGCAGCAGCGCATCGCCCAGCTCGCCATAGCGCTGGGCCACGTCCAGCACGGGCACGCGGGCCTTGGCCAGCGACTCGGTGAACACGCTGATGATGCGCGAGCGCATGGTGTCGGCGAACTCGTCGATGCGGAAGTTCTGGTCCGTGCCCGCCACTTCCTTGAGGAACTTGGCGGGCTCGACGATGCGGAAGTCGTAGGTGCCGAAGGCGCGCAGGCGCACGGCGCCGAAGTCCTGGTCGCGCACCATCACGGGGTTGGAGGTGCCCCACTTGTTGCCCGTGAACAGCCGCGTGTTGATGAAGTAGACATCGCACTTGAACGGCGAGTTGAAGCCGTACTTCCAGCCCTGGATGGTGGACAGTATGGGGATGTTCTGGGTGGTCAGCGTGTGCTTGCCGGGGCCGAACAGGTCGGCGTACTGGCCGGCCGAGACGAACTGCACCTGCTGCGACTCGCGCACGATGAGCTGGGCGCCGTTCTTGATTTCCTTGTCGTCGTCGGGCCAGCGGTAGGAGAGCGTGTCGCGCGAGTCATCGGTCCACTCGATGATCTCTATCAGTTGCTTGGTGATGATGTTCATCAGGTTCATGGCAGGCTCCGGGGCGGTGGTGGTCCACGAAAAAAAGGTCAATTGCCCATTCTAGGGCGCGTGCATGGCTGCAGGGCGAACAGCCGCCGGCCGCCTGTCCGGTGAATTGTCAAAAAATGATCCTGGCGCACTGCCCGGGTCATGTTCTCCCGATGCCGCGCGCGCTCGCCTTTACCCATATATGCCGCGTGCTCCGTTTTTTGATGCAGATCGCTTGGCGGCGCTGCCGGCGTGGGGCCGCAGGCCGGCACCACGGCGCACGGCCGGGCGGCGCCTTAAAATCGTCGTTTGCGCGGCGCGAGCCGCCTCTCATTCACCGGCGCGGCTCCGGCCTGCGTGCGACGCCTGAAACAAGTCATGCTCACTTTCCAACAAATCATCCTCAAGCTGCAGTCATACTGGGCAACCCAAGGCTGCGCGCTGCTCCAGCCCTATGACATGGAAGTGGGCGCGGGCACCTCGCACACCGCCACCTTCCTGCGCGCCCTGGGTCCCGAGCCCTGGAAGGCCGCCTACGTGCAGCCCAGCCGCCGCCCCAAGGACGGCCGCTATGGCGACAACCCCAACCGCCTGCAGCACTACTACCAGTTCCAGGTGGTGCTCAAGCCCGCGCCCGACAACATCCTGGAGCTGTACCTGGGCTCGCTCGAAGCCCTGGGGTTCGATCTGAAGAAGAACGACATCCGCTTCGTCGAGGACGACTGGGAGAACCCCACGCTGGGCGCCTGGGGCCTGGGCTGGGAAGTCTGGCTCAACGGCATGGAAGTGACCCAGTTCACCTATTTCCAGCAGGTCGGCGGCATCGACTGCAAGCCTGCCACGGGCGAGATCACCTACGGCCTGGAGCGCCTGGCCATGTACCTGCAGGGCGTGGACAACGTCTACAACCTGACCTGGACCGACGGCCTGACCTACGGCGACGTCTACCACCAGAACGAGGTGGAGCAGTCCACCTACAACTTCGAGCATTCGGACGCCGGCTTCCTGTTCACCGCCTTCAGCGCCCATGAAAAGCAGGCCAACCACCTGATCGGCGAACAGCTGGCGCTGCCGGCCTACGAGCAGGTGCTCAAGGCCGCCCACACTTTCAACCTGCTCGATGCGCGCGGCGCCATCAGCGTGACGGAGCGTGCCGCCTACATCGGCCGCATCCGCAACCTGGCCCGCGCCGTGGCCAAGGCCTATATGGACAGCCGTGCGCGCCTGGGCTTCCCCATGGCGCCCAGGGCCCATGCCGACGAAGTGCTGGCCGAGCTGGCCAAGGCCGCCGAACAACAGGGCAAGAAGGCCGCCTGAGGCGGACACCGCTGCACCGAGAGAACACCAGACCATGAACGCATCGAATCTTCTTGTTGAACTGTTTGTCGAAGAGCTGCCCCCGAAGGCGCTGCAAAAGCTGGGCGACGCCTTTGCCGGCGTGCTGTTCGAGCAGCTCAAGGCCCAGGGCCTGCTGGCCTCCAGCGAAGCGCGCCTGACGGCCTATGCCTCGCCGCGCCGCCTGGCCGCCCACATCACCGAAGTCCTGCCCCAGGCCGAGGACAAGGCCGTGTCGCAAAAGCTCATGCCCGTCTCCGTGGGCCTGGACGCCGACGGCAAGCCCACGCCCGCCCTGATCAAGAAGCTGGCCGCCCTGGGCGCCGGCGAAGAAGCCGTTGCCGGCCTGACCCGCCAGGGCGAAGGCAAGGCCGAGGCCCTGTTCCACGCCTCCACCGTGCGCGGCGTGATGCTGGCCGACGGCGTGCAAAAGGCGCTGGACGAAGCCATTGCCAAGCTGCCCATCCCCAAGGTCATGCGCTACCAGCTGGCCGACGGCTGGAGCAGCGTCCATTTCGTGCGCCCGGCCCACGGCCTGGTGGTGCTGCACGGCACCGAGGTGCTGATCGGCGTCAAGGCCCTGGGCCTGACGGCCGGCACGGCCACGCATGGCCACCGCTTCGAGGCGGCGGTCGATCCCGTGGTCATCCGCTCCGCCGATGACTACGCCGCGCAGCTGCGCGAGGAAGGCGCCGTGATCGCCAGCTTCGCCGAGCGCCGTGCCGAGATCGCGCGCCAGCTGCAGGCGGCTGCCGAGCGCGTGGGCGGCAGTCAGGGGCAGGTGGTGCGCCCCATCGAGGACGATGCCCTGCTGGACGAAGTCACGGCCCTGGTCGAGCGCCCCAATGTGCTGGTCTGCGAGTTCGAGAAGGAATTCCTCGACGTGCCGCAGGAATGCCTGATCCTCACCATGAAGGCCAACCAGAAGTACTTCCCGCTGCTGGACGCCGCCGGCAAGCTGACCCACCAGTTCCTGGTGGTCAGCAACATCAGCCCGCAGGATGCCAGCGCCGTCATCGGCGGCAACGAGCGCGTGGTGCGCCCGCGCCTGGCCGACGCCAAGTTCTTCTTCGACCAGGACCGCAAGAAAACCCTGGCCTCGCGCGTGGACGGGCTGGGCAAGGTGGTCTACCACAACAAGCTCGGCACCCAGGGCGAGCGCGTGGAGCGCGTGCGCTCCATCGCCAAGAGCATTGCCCGCCAGCTGGGCGACACGGGCCTGGCCCAGCAGGCCGATCTGGCCGCGCAACTGGCCAAGACCGACCTCGTGACCGACATGGTGGGCGAGTTCCCCGAGCTGCAGGGCATCATGGGCCGCTACTACGCGCTCAACGACGGCCTGGACGTGGCCGTGGCCGATGCCATCGAGGACCACTACAAGCCCCGCTTTGCGGGCGACGAACTGCCGCGCGGCAACGCCGGCGTGGTCGTGGCCCTGGCCGACAAGCTGGAAACCCTGGTCGGCATGTTCGGCATCGGCAACCTGCCCACGGGCGACCGCGACCCGTTCGCGCTGCGCCGCCATGCGCTGGGCGTGATCCGCATGCTGGTCGAGAAGGAACTGGCGCTGGATCTGGAAACCCTGCTGGTCAGCGTGCTGCCTGCCTTCGGCGACAAGATCGAGGACGCCACGCCCCAGCTGGCCGACTTCATCTATGACCGCCTGGCCGGCAATCTGCGCGAGCAGGGCTTCTCGGCCCAGGAAGTGGACTCCGTGCTGGCCCTGCGCCCGCAGCGCCTGTCCGACGTGCAAAAGCGCCTGGAGGCCGTGCGCGCCTTCGGCGAGCTGCCCGAGGCACCGGCCCTGGCCGCCGCCAACAAGCGCGTGGGCAACATCCTCAAGAAGGCCGACCAGGCCGTGCAGGCCCAGGTCAATGCGGCCGTGCTGGCCGAGGTGGCCGAGAAGGATCTGTACGCGGCCCTGCAATCGGTGGCGCCCAAGGCACAGCAGCAGTTCGCTGCCGGCGACTACACGGCCAGCCTGCAGACCCTGGCCGCGCTGCGCGCCCCGGTCGATGCCTTCTTCGAGCATGTGATGGTCAACGCCGAGGACCCGGCGCTCAAGGCCAACCGCCTGGGCCTGCTGGCCACGTTGCATGAAGCCATGAACCGGGTCGCCGACCTCTCTCGTCTGGCTTCCTGATCCCGTGGCGGCATCTGCCGCCCGGGCCCTGCGTCTTCCACCCTGGGACCCGACCATGAAAATTGCGATCCTGGACCGTGACGGCACCCTCAACCAGACCGGCGAGGAGGGCTTCATCGGCTCGGCCGAGGCCTGGAAGGCCCAGCCGGGGGCACTTGAAGCCGTGGCGCGCCTGAACCGGGCGGGCTGGCATGTGGTGGTCGCCACCAACCAGCCGGGCCTGGGCCGGGGCCTGTTCGACGTGACCGAGCTCAATGCCGTACACGCACGCATGCACCGCGAAATGGCGGCGGCAGGCGCGCGCGTCGATGCGGTTTTCTACTGCCCCCATGCGCCGGACGAGGAATGCCATTGCCGCAAGCCCGGCACGGCGCTGTTCGAGCAGATTGCCGAGCGCTTCGGCGTCGAGGGGCATCAGCTGTGGGTGGTCGGCTCCTGCGTGGCCCACCTGCAGGCCGGTGCCGCCATGGGGGCGCGCCTGCACCTGGTCTGCACGGGCGCCAGCGCCGGAGTATCTCTGGACGGGGCGCTGCCGCCTGGATTGCCGCCCGGCACCCAGCGCCATGCCAGCCTGGCCGCGCTGGCCGATGCGCTGGTTCCGGCGGATGCCGCACCGGCCCCCTGAACGCCTGAACGGCGTTTGCCCATGCGCAGCCGGCCTGCCATCCTGCGCACAATGCTATCTTTGTGAATTCCGATTCCTGAGGGCGCAAGGCCCGGGCCTGCCGCCCGGCCGCTGCGCCGCTTTCTGCACCACACTGCCGCCATGTCCCTGATCCGCTCCACCCTCCACATGCTCTGGATGGGCATCACCGTGATCCCCTACACCCTGGCCGTGCTGCTCACGCGCTGGCTGGGCGGCGGGCCGCGCCGCGTCTATGCCGTGGCGCGCGCCTGGCTCAAGCTGTCGGTGGACAGCGCCCGCGTCATCATGGGCGTGCGCCACCGCGTGCAGGGCATGGAGAACCTGCCCACCGACCCCAAGCAGGGCGTGGTGCTGCTGGTCAAGCACCAGTCCACCTACGAGACCTTCCTCATGCCGGCGATCATGCCGCGCCCGCTGGCCTACGTGTTCAAGAAGGAGCTGCTCATGGTGCCCTTCTTCGGCTGGTCCATCGGCAGCATGGACATGATCCACATCGACCGCAAGCACGGCTCACGCGCCTTCCACAAGGTGGTCGAGCAGGGCAGGCGCCTGCTGGGCCAGGGCACCTGGGTCATCATGTTTCCCGAAGGCACGCGCATCCCTCGCGGCCAAAAGGGCGAGTACAAGACCGGCGCCACGCGCCTGGCCATCATGACCGGCGTGCCTGTCGTGCCCATTGCCGTCACCTCGGCCAAGTGCTGGCCGCGCAAGGCCTTCATCAAGACGCCGGGCGTGGTCGATGTCTCCATCGGCAAGCCCATTCCTTCCGTGGGCCGCAAGCACGAGGAGTTGATGGTGGAAGTCGAAAACTGGATCGAGGCAGAAATGCAGCGCCTCGACCCCGAGGCCTACCGCGCCTGAGGCGCCGGAGAGCGGCATGGTGGACCCGGCACAGCGCAGTTGGGATTGGCTGCTGCCACCTGCCGTGCAAACGCAGGATGGCGGGCTGAAGCCGCGCCGTGACAGGGCCGCTGCTCCCCCGGTCCAGCCTCCATCCGCGCCTCCTCCTCCATCTCTTACATCTCCATCCGCCATCCCCGAGCACAGTCCCTGCATCCACCCGGAGGCCAACCAGCAGGCGCTCCTCCAGGGGCAGGTGCTGCATTACCGGCTGCAGCGCTCGCGCCGGCGCACCATAGGCTTCACCATCGGCGCGCAGGGGCTGGTGGTCAGCGCACCGGCCTGGGTGAGCATGGCAGCCATCGCGCAGGCGCTGGAGGCGAAGTCGGGCTGGATACTGCGCAAGCTGCATGAGGCCGGCCAGCGCCAGCAAGCCCAGCAGGCGGCACGCATTCGCTGGGAGCACGGCGCAGAGATCGGCTATCTGGGCCGCCCCTTGCGGCTGTGCCTGACCGGCGGCGAAACCCAGCCGCTGCGCACGCGCCAGGTACACCGTGAACAGGCGGCCGACGGCAGCCAGTCCCTGCACCTGCCGCTGGCGCCCGCGGCATCGGCCGCCGAGGTGCGCGCCTGCGTGCAGGCCTGGATGCTGCGCGAGGCACGCTCCTGGTTCACGGCCAGCCTGCAGCGCCACGCACCGCTCCTGGGCGTGCAGTGGACCAGCCTGAGACTGACCAGCGCAAGCACGCGCTGGGGAAGTGCCAACTCGGCGGGCGCCATCCGGCTGAACTGGCGGCTCATGCAGCATGCACCCGAGGTCATCGACTACGTGGTCGTGCACGAACTGTCCCATCTGCGGTACATGGACCACAGCCCGCGCTTCTGGGCCACGGTGGCCAGCGTGATGCCGGGCTGGGAGGCGCAGCGCCAGGTGCTGCGCGACAGGCTGCTGCCACCCTGGGAGTAGGCGAGGCGGCCCAAGGCAACTTGAGGCGACTTCAGGCGGCCTCATGCGTCTTCACGCAGGCGGCACGGTTATTCTTGCCGTGCACACAACCGCGTCCTATTCAGAAAGCCAATTCCATGACCGCAAGCGCTCCCGTTCCCGCAGCCATTCCCCTGACCGTCCAGCCCGCACAGGGCTATGCAGGCGACATTCCTCCCGAACTTGCCTGGCAATGGCAGCAATCCGGCGAAGCCGTGCTTGTCGATGTGCGCACCGATGCCGAGCGCGACTGGGTGGGCCGCGTACCGGGTGCCGTGGCCGTGGCCTGGAAGCAGTGGCCGTCCATGGCGATGAACCCCGATTTCGACAGCCAGCTGCGCGCCGCCGTGCCTGAAGGCGGCAAGGTGGTCCTGCTGTGCCGCAGCGGCGTGCGCTCGGTGGCCGCTGCCCAGCGCGCGGCGCAACTGGGCATCGAGGCCTACAACATCCTCGAAGGCTTCGAGGGCGATGTGGACGCCAACGGCCAGCGCGGCCATGTCGGCGGCTGGCGCCTGCGCGGCCTGCCCTGGCGCCAGTAAGCCGGCGCGGACCTGGCGTCGTTCAGAGCGGCGGCTCCGCGAATCCCAGCGCCACCGCCCGGGCGGCCACCATGTCCACCAGGGCCTGGGCCGGTCCTGACAGCGTGGCCTGCGAGCGCATGGCCAGCAGCAGCCGGCGCCGGGTGTTGAGCGCCCCCAGCGGGCGCAGCCGCAGTGCCCGCGCGGCCAGGTGCGGCGCGGTGGCCGCGCGCGGCAGGATGGCCAGCCCCAGACCGACCGAGACCATGTGGCACATGGCGTCGAAGCTGCGCACCTGGATGCGGATCCGCACGGGGCGGTTGATGGATTCGGCCTCGGCCGCAATGCGCCGCATCAGCGAGGTGGAGCGGGCCAGGCTCACGAAGTCGTGGTCCAGCACGGTGGCCAGGGGCACGGGGGAGGCGTCGTCCGTGTCCAGCGCATGGCCGCGCGGCATGACGAGCACCAGCTCGTCCACATCGCAGACCTGGGTGCTCAGGCCTTCCAGGGGCGTGTTCTCCCCGATGATGGCCAGCTCGGCCACGCCGCTGAGCACGGCGCGCACGGACTCCTCGCTGAGCGCGTCTTCCAGGTCCACCGACACACCCGGATGGGCCGCCATGAAGTCGGCCAGCAGCCGGGGCAGAAATCCCGCAAATGCCGAGTTGTTGGCCCACAGGCGCAGCTGGCCCGTGGCGCCGCTGCGAAAGTCGTCCATGGCCAGGGCCAGGTGCTCCAGCCGGGCCACCACATCCACCGCATGGTGGTACATGCTCTGGCCGGCAGGCGTGGGCGTCACGCCGCGCTTGCTGCGCACCAGCAGGGTCACGCCGCAGTGCTGTTCCAGCTCGGCCACCCGCTTGCTGGCCGCCGCCAGCGACAGCCCCAGCGTGCGCGAGCCGGCCGTGAGGCTGCCGGCATCGACCACGGCCACATACAGGCGCAGCGTCAGCAGATCGAAGCGGTGCAGGTTGATCATTCCCATCCTCCACCACAGGCGAAGGATGGATCAACGAGATACGGCTGTTCGGCCGCGTGCAGGCCCGCAAGAATGCGCCGGTACAAAGAGAACATGGAGACAAGCATGAATCGACGCATTGTGCTGCAGGCCGCCGGCCTGGCAGCCGCCGCCTTGCTGGGCGCAGGGTCTGCCCTGGCCCAGGGCTTTCCAGCCAAGTCCATCACCGTCGTGGTTCCCAACCCGCCCGGCGGTGTGGTGGACACGGCGGCACGCCTGGCGTCCGACCCGCTGTCGCGCCTGCTGGGACAGTCGGTGGTGGTGGACAACCGGGGCGGCGCCAGCGGCAACATCGCCTACCAGATGGTGGCCCGATCGCCCAAGGACGGCTACACGCTGCTGGCCTCGTATTCGGCCTACCACGTGGGCAATCCGGCACTGTTCCCCAAGCTGCCCTGGGCACAGTCCGAGCTGGCGCCCGTGGGGCTGATCGTGGCTGCCACCAATGTGATCGCCGTCCATCCTTCCGTTCCGGCGAACAATCTGCAGGAATTCATTGCCTATCTGCGCAAGAACCCGGGCAAGGTCAATTACGCGTCGCAGGGCAATGGCTCGCTGTCCCATGTGGGCACGGCCGTGTTCGCCCAGGTGACCCAGACCCAGATCACGCATGTGCCGTACAAGGGGTCCGGCCCTGCCATCCAGGACGTGCTGGGTGGCCAGGTGCAGATGTTCATCACCACGCCGCCTTCGGTGCTGGGCCATGTGCAGACGGGCAAGCTCAGGGCCCTGGCCGTGACCAGCAAGACGCGCCATCCCATGCTGCCCGATGTGCCCACCACGGCCGAAGCGGGCCTGCCGGGCTTCGAACTGGAAGCCTGGGTCGGCCTGTTCGCGCCTGCGGGCACGCCGCCCGAGGCCATCGCCAGGCTGTCGGACGCGCTCAAGACCTCCCTGGAGTCGCCCGATGTGCAAAAGCGCGCGGCCCTGCAGGGCGTGGAGCCGCGATTCCTCGGCCCGCAGGCGCTGGCCGCCCTGGTCCAGCGAGAGACCGATCACTGGGGCAAGGTGATCAAGGCCAACCACATCACGATGGATTGACATGACGGCCAAAACCCATTTCCGCATCGGGCAGATCGTGCCCAGCTCCAACACAACGATGGAGACCGAGATTCCCGCCATCCTGCGTGCCCGCGAGGCCCTGGCGCCCGAGCGTTTCACCTTTCACTCCAGCCGCATGCGCATGAAGCATGTGACCAAGGAGGAACTGGCCGCCATGGACGGCGACAGCGACCGCTGCGCGCTGGAGCTGTCGGATGCGCGTGTCGATGTGCTCGGCTATGCCTGCCTGGTGGCCATCATGAGCATGGGGCGTGGCTACCACCGGGTCTCCGAGGCGCGCCTGCACCAGCGCACCGTGGACAACGGCGGCCCCGCGCCCGTGGTCACCAGCGCCGGCGCCCTGGTCGATGGCCTGCACGCCATCGGCGCGAAGAAAGTGGCGCTGCTGGCTCCCTATATGAAGCCGCTGACGCAGCTGGTCATCGACTACATAGAGAACGAAGGCATCGAAGTGGTGGACAGCATCTCGCTGGAGATTGCCGACAACCTGCAGGTGGGTGCCCAGGATGCGCGCGCACCCATCGAGATCACGCGGCGCCTGAACACGGCCAATGCCGACGCGGTCATCGCCTCGGCCTGCGTGCAGATGCCCTCGCTGGCCTCGGTGCAGCCCATCGAGGACCGTGTGGGCCTGCCCGTGCTGTCTTCCTCGGTGGCCACGACGTTCATGATGCTCAAACGCCTGGGCTTGCCGACAGTCGTTCCGGGATTCGGTGCGCTGTGGAGCGGCAAATACTGACTACTGACTGAGCCCACGAAAAAACCGCCCGAAGGCGGTTTTTTACGGAGGCAAAGAGATCACAGCGCCGGGATGCGGAGCTTCTGGCCGGGGTAGATCTTGTCCGGGTGGCTCAGCATGGGCTTGTTGGCCTCGAAGATCACCGGGTACTTGTTGGCATCGCCATAGAACTTCTTGGCAATGGCCGACAGCGTGTCGCCGCGCACCACGTCGTGGT
The DNA here is from genome assembly GCA_031286585.1 of Delftia acidovorans. GTDB lineage: Bacteria > Pseudomonadota > Gammaproteobacteria > Burkholderiales > Burkholderiaceae_C > Comamonas > Comamonas acidovorans_A. The sequence continues at coordinate 99,069 of JAITUC010000005.1, read as the reverse complement.
ACTGGGCTTCGGGCTCGGGGTTGGTCACCGTCATCTGGTTGTCCACCGACTGCACGCTGGAGACGTTGCCGCAGCACAGCGTCACCTTTTCCTTGACCGCCTGGGTGGGGGCCGTGCCCAGCACCGTGACCTTGCCCTGCGAGCCGTCGAACTGCACCTTCACGTCGCTGACGCCCAGGTTCTGCGTGCCGATATAGGTCTCGATGGCCTTGGCGGCCTTGGCATTCAGGTCTTGCGCAGGCTCGGCTGCCTGTGCGGCACTGCCGCCGAACAGCTTTTCGCCGGCTTCCTTGATGAAACTGAAAAGTCCCATGGGTGACTCCTGTTGGTGGGTGGAAAAACGGAAAGGCCAATGTAACGCCTAACAGTGTCAGTGCGCGCTGCCGGGCAGCAGCGCTCCCGGATTTTTGACATTTGCGCCATTCTTGCGTTCACGTCCTCACTCAGTTGTCGTCCATGGCTGACGCTATCCTTCCGAAAACTCCGATAATCGCGCCCATGACTTTTTTGGCCATAGACATCGGCAACACCCGCTTGAAATGGGCGATGTACGACGCGCATCGGCCTGGCGCCGCCTTGTTGGCGCACGGCGCGGAGTTCCTCGAGCACATAGAGCATCTGGCCGAAGGGCCTTGGAGCGAACTGCCCACGCCCACGCGCATGCTGGGCTGCGTGGTGGCCGGAGACACGGCGCGCCGGCGCGTGCATGACCAGATCGACATGATGCTGGGATGGGATTTCGAGCCGCAGTGGGCCGTGCCCAGCGCGGCCGAGGCCGGAGTCACCAACGGCTACGACTTCCCGTCGCGCCTGGGGGCGGACCGCTGGGTGGCCATGATCGGCGCCCGCCAGCACATCCTGCAGCGCGGGCCCGAGCGGCCCCTGATCGTGGTCATGATCGGCACCGCCGTCACCGTGGATGCGCTGGACCAGCATGGACACTTCATGGGCGGCCTCATCCTGCCAGGGCACGGCATCATGCTGCGCGCCCTGGAAAGTGGCACTGCCGGCCTGCATGTGCCCACGGGCGCGGTCACGCCATTCCCCACCAACACCAGCGATGCGCTGACCAGCGGAGGCACCTACGCCATCGCCGGGGCCGTGGAGCGCATGTACCAGCATCTGTACATGCACTGCAGCATGGAGCCTGCCTGCGTCATGGCCGGCGGTGCAGGCTGGAAGATGGTGCCCAGCATGACGCGGCCCTTCGAGCTGGTGGACAACCTGATCTTCGAAGGCCTGCTGGTCATGGCGCAGCGCCGCTGGGGAGATGCCAGCGGCAGGGCCGCCGAGGCGGTGAAGGCTGCCTGACGCGGCAGTGCGTCCAGCGCAGCGGCATCGGACGGGCGCCGGTTGGCGTAACACTTGATGTCAGAAAGGTGATGGCCAATGCGGGCGCAATGGTCGCCTTTCCTGGGAGATGCGGCGACAGTGGATAATCCGCGGCAATGTCTTCCACCAATCACGTCATGGAACCGATTGCCGGTGTCGAGGCCCCCATCAAGGGACGGCTGGGCGAGCGCCTGCTTTCCGCCGGCAAGCTGAACGAGCGCGATCTGCAAAACGCCCTGCAGGCACAGCAGGAACTGGGCGGCTATCTGGGCCAGGTGCTGGTCCAACTGGGCGTGGTGGCGGAAACCGACGTGGCCCAGGCACTGTCCGAGCAGTTGCACATGCGCTGGCTGCGCGCGGAAGAGTTCCCCGACCTGCTGCCCGATGTGCCGGGCCTGCTGGCCAGCTTTCTGGATGCGCAGTGCGTCTGTCCCATTTCGCTGCAGGACGGCGTGCTCGAAGTGGCCATGTCCGTGCCGCAGGACCCCTTCATCACCAAGGCGCTGCGCCTTGCCACCGGGTTGCAGATCAAGCCCGTGCTGGCGCTGGAAGCCGACATTCGCAAGGCCCTGTCCGAAGCCGTCCAGGAGCCCGAGGGCGAGGAGGGCCAGGACTGGGAGTCGGACGCCACGGGCGGCGACTTCGTCGAACACCTCAAGGACCTGGCCAGCGAGGCGCCGGTCATCCGCCTGGTCACGGGCATCATTTCCCGCGCCATCGAACTGCATGCCTCCGACATCCACCTGGAGCCCTTCGAGGCCGGGTTGCAGGTGCGCTACCGCATGGACGGCGTGATCCACGCCGCTGAACTCGTGCCTCCGCGGCTGAGCGCGGCCGTGGGCTCGCGCGTCAAGCTGCTGGCCCATCTGGACATTGCCGAGCGGCGCCTGCCGCAGGACGGCCGCATCAAGACCCGCGCCAAGGGCCGCGAACTGGACCTGCGTGTCTCCACCGCGCCCACGGTGCATGGCGAGAGCATCGTCATGCGGGTGCTGGACCGTGCCAGCGTGCGCCTGCGCCTGGAGACCATGGGCTTTGCGACCGACACGCTGGGACGCTTCGACGAGCTGCTGGCCAAGCCGCACGGCATCGTGCTGGTCACGGGTCCTACGGGCTCGGGCAAGACCACCACGCTGTATGCGGCCCTGTCCAAGATCGACGCGGTCTCCAACAAGATCATCACCGTCGAGGACCCGGTCGAATACCAGCTCGATGGCATCAACCAGATCCAGGTCCATCCGCAGATCGACCTCACCTTTGCCAATGCCCTGCGCTCCATCCTGCGCCAGGACCCGGACATCATCATGATCGGCGAAATGCGCGATGGCGAGACCGCGCAGATCGCCGTGCAGTCCGCGCTGACCGGCCACTTGGTGCTGTCGACCCTGCACACCAACACCGCCGCAGGCGCTGTCACCCGCATGCGCGACATGGGCGTGGAGAGCTATCTGATCACGTCCTCCGTCAATGGCGTGTTGGCCCAGCGCCTGGTGCGCACGCTGTGCCCGCGGTGCAAGCAGCCCGACACGCTGCCTGCCGCCGCCGTCGAAGGCAGTGGCCTCAAGCGCTTCCTGAACGAAGGCTCCACGGTCTACCGCGCCGTGGGCTGCGAGCACTGCCGCGGCACGGGCTACAAGGGCCGTACCGGTATCCATGAACTGATGGTCATCGACGAACCGCTGCGCCGCGCCATCATCGAAGGGCAGGATGCCAACTCCCTGCATGCGCTGGCGGCCAAGAGCGGCATGCTGAGCCTCTACGAGGACGGCCTGCGCAAGGTGGCCTCGGGCGCCACCACGCTGGACGAGGTGCTGCGCGTGACCCAGGACCAGAGCGATGCCTGATTACCGCTGGGAGGCCGTGGACAGCCGCGGACAGATGGTCAAGGGCAGCTATTCCGCCGCGGCCGTGGCCGAGGTGGTGGTGCACCTGCGCAAGAGCCGCCTGTCACCCATCAAGGTCGAGGAGGCCGTGGGCTCGGGCAATGCCCCTGTGGCAGTGCGCGCGCTCAAGAAGGGGCGCATCAAGGGTGACGACGTCCAGGCTATGACCACCGAACTGGCCATCATGATGCGTGCCGGCCTGTCGCTGGACAACGCGCTCAAGGTGCTGGTGGAGATGAGCCACAAGCTGCAGATGCAGGCCATGCTCCAGTCCGTGCTGGAAAGCGTCAAGGCCGGCATGCCGCTGAGCCAGGCGCTGGGTAAGCACCATGACCTGTTCGGCGACTTTTATATCAACATGGTGCGTTCAGGCGAGGCCAGCGGCCAGATGTCCGCCGTGCTCAACCGCCTGGTGGAACACATGGCGCGCCAGCGCGAATTGCGCGACAGCGTGGTCTCGGCGACCATCTACCCCGCCATCCTGCTGGGCGTGGCCGTGCTGTCCCTGGTGGCCATGCTGGGCTTCGTGGTGCCGCAGTTCGAACAGCTCTTCAACGACATGGGCGACGCGCTGCCCCTTCCCACGCAATTCGTGATGGGGCTGGGCCATGCGTTTCGCAGCTATGGCTGGGTGGTGTTCATCGTGCTGGGCGCGCTGGGCTGGGTCTTTGCCCGCTGGGCCAAGAGCCCCAAGGGCCGCCAGACCTGGCAATCGTGGCTGCTGGGCCTGCCGGGCCTGGGTGGCGTGGTGCGCAAGTACCAGCTCACCCTCTTCAGCCGCTCGCTGGGCACGCTGCTGGGCAACGGCGTCACGCTGCTGACCGCACTGCGCATTGCCAGCGACACGGTCTCCAACGTCGCCATCCGCGAGCGCCTGGAAAAAATGGGTCCCATGGTCAAGGAAGGCCATCGCATGGCCCATGCCGCCCAGAAAACCGGAGAATTCGAGCCCCTGGCCCTGAATCTGGTGCGGGTCGGCGAGGAAACCGGCCGCCTGGGCGACATGATGCTGGAGCTGTCCAACATATTGAACCGCGAGGTCGAAAACGCGATCAAACGCCTTCTGACCATGCTGGAGCCGGCGCTGATCCTGGTCCTCGGTATCCTTATCGCCTCCATCATCGTGTCGATCCTGCTCGGAATCCTGTCCGTCAACGATCTGGCCGTCTGATGAATCTGAATTGTCTGAAAGGTATGTAGAAGATGATGCGCATGCAAAAGCAACTGTCCTCCCGCGCCCGCAAGCGGGGCTTCACGCTGATCGAACTGCTGGTCGTGCTGGCCATCCTGACCCTGCTGGCCGGCCTGGTCGGCCCCAAGGTGCTGAACCAGTTGGGTGGAGCAAAGACCAAGACGGCCGGCGTGCAGATCGCCGACATCGAAAAGGCGCTGGAGCTGTACAAGCTCGACGTGGGCCGCTATCCCACCTCGCAGCAGGGCCTGGATGCGCTGGTCAAGCAGCCTGCGGGTGCAGCAGGCTGGGCTGGCCCCTACCTCAAGGGTGGCGTGCCCAACGACCCCTGGAACAATCCCTACCGCTACACCTATCCGGCGGCCAACGGCGATGTGGAAATCCTCTCGCTGGGCGCGGACGGCGCTCCTGGTGGCGAGGGTGAGGCCGCCGACGTGCGCAACACCAAGTAACGCGTTGCGTAACACCCTCTCAGCAGCAGCCGTTGCCGTACCGTCTCGCCAAGGATGAGTCTTGAAGCGCGCCCAGGGTTTTACGCTGATCGAGTTGCTGGTGGTGTTCGCCATTCTTGGCGCCATCATCGGCATCGTGCCGCCTGCCATGGGCAAGCTGCGCGATGCCGTGGACTACCGGCAGACGGTCCAGGACGTGACGGCCCTGCTGCGCAAGGCGCGCCAGCAGGCCGCGATGCAGGGCATGCCCGTGACCTTTGCGGTCAATACGAATAGCCGCCAGTACGGCATCGCCGGGCAGGCCCCGGCCAGGCTGCCGGACAGTCTTACCGTGCAACTGACCACGGCGGCGGGTATGGCCCTGCCCGACGGCAGCCAGACCATCATCTTCCTGCCGGAGGGCGGTGCCACGGGGGGCAGCATCTCTCTGGCTCGCGCGCAAAGCGGCGGCGGCGTACGCCTGCGCGTGGACTGGCTCTCCGGCCAGGTCACCAAAGAGGCACTGTAGTGCGTCGGCGCGCCGGTTTCCGCCCCAGGGTGCGGGGCATGACCCTGCTGGAGCTGCTGGTGGCGCTATCCATCATGGCCCTCTCACTGGCCCTGATCTACCGTGCAGTCGGCGGCTCCGCAAGGGGCGTTGCCAAGCTGGAGCAGAGCCAGGGCGTGGCCATGCTGGCAGATTCGCTGATGGATGCATTTCCCATGGTCGATCCCGGAGGCACGCAGGTTTCGGGGCAGGACGGTGCCTATGCATGGCAGGTGGCATCGGCTCCTTTTCCCGTGGCCGATCTGCCCGAGACCGCTGTTCCACTGCACGCCTTGCGCATCACCATCTCCACCGAAGGGCGCAACTGGGTCTTCGAGACCCTGCGCCCACAGCGCCCGTTGCAGCAGGGCGAGGTAGCCCGATGAGCCGGCATAGCCGTTTGCCGGCAGGGCAAGGAGGTTTCACCCTGGTCGAGTTGTTGGTGGTCATGGCCTTGCTGTCCCTGCTCATGCTGGGACTGGCCTCGGCCATGTCCACGGTTTCACAGACGCAGGAGCGTGTCGATGCGCGGCTGGACCGCATGGACCACCAGCGCGTGTCCGTCGCGTTCCTGCGTTCCGTCCTGGGCCAGGCCTCTGCCATACGGCGGCAGGCGGGCCTGCGCAAGCAGGGCGAGAGCGAACTGTTCTTCGAAGGCGGCCCTCAGGGCATGCGCTGGCTGGGCATCATGCCCGCGCGCTTCGGCATGGGTGGCCGCACCCACTTTCAGCTCTCGGTCGAGGGGGATGCGCTGGTGCTGCGCTTCGCGCCCTGGCAGGGGCCCGATGTTATGCCCGACTGGGGCCAGAGTCAGTCCTATGTGATTGATCGCGGTGTCACGGCTTTTGCCTTGCGTTACCAGAATGCCAAGCTGGGCGTGGCACATTGGCAGCCGCAATGGGGACCGGAAAAGGACAATGAAAAGGAACTGCCGTCTGCCGTGCAGATCGAGTTGCAGGCGGCGTCGGGGGCGTGGCCCATGATGGTCATCGCCATGCGCACGCCGGTTGGATCGAACCCTCGGAGCGTTCTGATGCCTTCGTTCGGTGGAGGTCAGCAATGAGGCCGCGCGTCAGACGGCGGGCGTCCGCGGCAAGGGGCGATCAGGGCATGGCGCTGGTGCTGGTGCTCTGGATTGTCGCTGCACTGGCCATTTTTGCCAGCAGCCTGGGCGGAGTCGTCCGCCAGGAAGCTGCGGTTGGAGGAGTGACCCGCAACATGGCCGAAGGCCGCGCCGTGGGTGAGGCTGCGATTTACCTGACTTTGCAGCGCATGGCGACCAGCCCGACAAACCTGAAGGCCTTTGAGTCGGTGACGGTTCCGGTCGCGGGACGGATAATCCCGGTCGAAGTCATACCCTGGAGTGGCCTGGTCAACATCAACAATGCGCCCCCCGCCCTGCTGGCCTTGGTGCTGTCCCGGTTTTCGGGGCTCGGAAGCGGGCCTGCGGAGGCGATGGCCCAGGCCATTGTCCAGACCCGCGAGGAGATGAGGCGGCGCTCCATAAGAGTGCCTTTCGAAGCCACTGAAGACCTGCTGCAGGTGCCAGGCATGACCTATGCCATCTACGCGCCCCTGCGCCATTTCGTCGTCGCGGATTCAGATGGGCGCCCGGGCGTCAACCTCGATGCATCGCCGTTGGCGCTGAGGGCGGTGCTGGAGACGGCGGACGTGGGAGGGATTCGCCAGGCGCAGTCCAGTTCGCGGTACACCGTTATAGCGCGCGTTCCCTTTGAAGCGGCGGGGGCTGTGCTGGTCATGCGCCAGGTGGATGTGCGCCAGCAGCGGCCGATGGGGCAATTGCCGTGGACGGATTTCTCTTCCATGCAGGTATGGCAAGGACGTATGTAGTGGGCGCCCCGTGGCGATGTACAGGGCAGCGCGCTGCGATTGCTAGAAGGATTCGTCGTGATGAGACAGTTTTTTTGTAGGAAATGGCAGGCTTCATGGCATTGATGACCTCCGACGCCAAGCTTTTTGGATTGGACCTGTCGGCACTGGGGCGCCAGTGGCAGGAAGCATTGCCGCAGATGATGGATTGGCCAGTGCTCCGCCGCCTTGTGCCCGCCTCGGGAATCGAGGTGCTGGGTCAGAAGGCGGGTGCATGGGTGCGTGCGGGCCGCTGGCTGCGCTGGCAGGAGCCGGGGCAGGGCAGCTCCGTTCCCTCGGGCGTGGCGGTGCTCGTGGATGAAGGCAATGTCCTGTCGCGCAGCCTTCGCCTGCCGGCCATGCCGCCCGCCGCGCTGCAAGGCGCGGTTGCGCTGGACGTGCAGACCATGTCCCCGTTTTCCGCGCTGGACACCGTCTGGGGCTATGTCCGGCGCAAGGCTCCCGACGCGGCTCAGGGCGCTGATCCTGCGCAGGGCCCGGTGGATGTGGTAATCGTCTCGCGCGCCCACATTGACGGGCTTCTGAAGGCGTTCGCCGACCATCCGGCCCTGGTCAAGGGCGTCGAGCCCGAGGTCTGGGCGATGAGCGCATCGGGCATCCCCGTCATGCTGGACGGCTTCGGCGAGCAGCAGCGCCTGAAGAAGGAGGCATGGCGCTGGCGCTGGCTGATGCTGGGCCTGGGGACCGTGCTGGCCCTGGCCCTGGCGATCGCTGCCACGCCCTCCCTGCAACTGCGGTTTCGCGCTCTGGATGCCCAGCGGCAATTCACCCAGCTTTCGCGCTCGGTCTCGGAAGTCGTGGCCGCCCGGCAGAGTCTGGCGGAAGGGGGGCAGGACGTGGCCACCTTGCTGGACCGCCAGCGCCAGCAACTCGACCACCTGCGTGTCCTGTCTGCATTGACGGCCACCTTGCCCGACGACACCGCCGTGCAGCGCATTCAATTCAAGGGAAACAAGCTCACGGTGCTGGGGTTGAGCGGCAACGTATCGCACGCTGTGGATCTGCTCTCCAAGGTGCCGGGGTTCGTGGATGTGCAACTGCCAAGTGCCGTCACGCGGGCCGCGGGGACCAGCAAGGACAGTTTTGTCCTGGAGGCCGTGATCGACCCCAAGGTATTTGGCACCCATGCCCTGCCTGACGAGCCGGCCGCGCCGGCAGAAGGCACCCCTGCGGGGGCCGGTGCTGCCTTGGTGCCCCCTGCGGCCAAGGAGGGCCAATGAAAATCGCGATACCTGCCCCCCTGGCGCGCCAGTTGTTGCTGCTGGGTGCGCTCGTTTTGCTGGTGCTCGTTCCTGTGGGCCTGGCGGGACTCTGGATCCATGGCCGGCATCAGGCCGCGCAGGAAGCCCTCAATACGCTGGCTCCCCGGTATGCGCGGCTGCTGGGGATGCGCGACCAGGAAGATGAAATCCGCCAGGCCCTGGTCCAGGTGGCGGAAATCAAGGCCAGGCATGTCTATCCCGGAGAGCTGGATGCGACCCAGACCGGCAATGGCATGCAGCAGAGGCTGCGCACCATGCTCGACACGGCGGGCCTGTCGGTGGTCAGCAGCCAGGTCAAGCCGGTGACCGACGATGGCGCCTATGAACGCATCAGCGTGGCCATGACGGCCGAGGGCGAGTGGTCGGCCATCCAGCTGGCGCTGGTGGCGCTCAAGGACATTTCTCCCACCGTGTGGCTCGACGACCTGGAGATCAGCCTGCAGGGCAGCCTGCTGAGCAATGATCCCAAGGCCGTGCCCAAGCTCAGCGCGCAATTCACGTTCAGCATTCTCCGGAGCAAAATCTCGTGAGGCGGCCCAATCTACCGGTCTGGGGCATTGCAGGCACCCAGCTCATACTGTGCGCAGGGCTGGCTGCCCTGTGGCTGACGCCCGGGCTTCAGCTTCGGAACACGACCTGGCAACCGCCTGGAGTGCAGCGAGGCGATATCCAGGCCATGGTTCCCCAGTCTCCATCCGGGACTGCTCCCCGCCAGGATGACCGCCAGCTTCTGCAGATGCAGGAGCGTCCGCTGTTCGCCATGACCCGCCGCCCGCCGCCGCCACCGCCGCCGCCACCGCCGCCTGCCAAGGAGCCCGAGCCCGACCGCCTGGCCAATGCCCAGGTGCTGGGTTCGTTCGCGGGCAAGGTGACGGGCATCATCCTGCGCGTCGACGGCAAGGAGCAGCGCCTCATGATGAACCAGAGCCTCAACGGCTGGAAGCTCATCCGGGTGGATGGACGCGAGGTCGAGCTGGAGCGTGACGGCAGCCGGCGCATGCTCACCATCGCCAGATCCAGTATGGACAAGGGGGCCGCTCCACGGCCGGGATCCCCTGCCCAGGCAAATTCCGCATCGGAAGAGCCGCAGTTCCCGCTGCCCGCCGGGCTGACCCGAAGCGGCCAGGGAGCGCCTGTGCCGTCGTTCGGCAGCAGTGGCCCTGCCGCTGCCAAGCCGCAGAAATGAAAGAGATCGGTCAGAAAACCATGAAATTCCACTACCGTCCCGTCCACACCGCATTGGCCATTGCCGTGTGCCAGCTGCTGCTGGCATGCGCGCAGCCTGCCCAGAAGAACTTCGTCAGCCACTTCGGCACGGGCAACACCCAGGACTACATCTTCACCGAACCTGCGGATGAGAAAAAACCCGACATCAAATCGAGCGAAGGCCAGCAGCCCCGCATCATGGAGGGTACGGGCAAGCTGATTGCCGGGCCCCAGGCCCTGCCCCCTGTATCGGGTGCGCCTGTCAAGCTCAGTTTCGAGGATGCTCCGCTGGCACAGGTGGTCCGCACGGTGCTGGGCGACATCCTGTCGCTGGACTATGTGCTGCATCCGCCCATCTCGGGCACGGTCACCTTGAGCACCCAGAAGGAAATTCCTGCCGACCAGGCACTGAACCTGCTCGAGACGGCGTTGCAGGCCAATGGCATGGCCATGGTCCGCGACGCGCGGGGAACCTACCATGTAGGCCGTGTCGATGCGCTCAAGAGCATCGGCGCCACGGTGCGCCAGGCGGTGGTCGACAAACCGCTTGCGCCTGGGTATGGAACCATCATCGTTCCGCTTCAGTACATTGGCGCCAACGAGATGGCGTCCATCCTGCGGCCCATGGTGCCGGGTGATGCCATCGTGCGTGTGGACAATGTCCGCAATCTGCTGGTCATGGTGGGGTCGCGCGCCCAGGCCGAAGGCTGGCTGGAAATGGTGCGCACCTTTGACGTGAACCTGCTGGAGGGCATGTCGGTGGGCGTGTTCCCGCTCAAGTATGTGACCATCCAGGAGGTCAATGCCGCCCTGCAACTGATGAGCGGAGGTGGCGCTGCTGCCCAGGCGGCAGCACCTGCTGCAGGCGCGGTGGGCACGGCCGGCGCTGCTCGGCCGGGGGGGGCTGCTGCCGCAGCCGCACCCAATGCCGCAGCCGCCCTGGGCGAAGGCAACCCGCTGTTCGGCGCATTGCGCATCATGCCCATCGAGCGGCTCAACAGCATTCTGGTGATCACGCCCCGCGCGGCCTACCTTGAGGAAGCACGCCGCTGGATCGCCAAGCTCGACCAGCCCGGCTCGGGTGGCGCGCAGCCGCAACTGAACATCTATCACGTGCAAAACGGCAATGCCAAGCATCTCGCAGGCGTGCTGTCGGGCATCTTTGGCGGACCGGGTGGTGGCTCATCAACCAACAGCGGCGTGGCGCCGGGGCTCGGGACTTCCATGGGAAACAGCGGTTTTGGAAACAGTGGCTTCGGAAACAGTGGCTTCGGCAACAGTGGCTTCGGCAACAGCGGTTTCGGCAACAGCGGTTTCGGCAATAGCGGTTTCGGCAATAGCGGCTTTGGCAATAGCGGTTTCGGCAACAACCAGCAGCGCTTGGGGCAAACCGGTGTAGGCGGGCAGGGCGGCGGCACGGCCAGCATCGGCAACATCCGTGTCATGGCCGATGAACTCAACAACTCCGTGCTGGTCTGGGGAACACCTGCGGAGTTCGAGCGTATCGAGGTCACGCTCAAGAAGCTGGACCTGCCGCCGACCCAGGTGCTGATCGAGGCGAGCATTGTCGAGGTGACGCTGAATGATGGTCTTCAGTTCGGCTTGCAGTGGGCCTTCAGTGGAGATGTGGGCAACAAGGGCTATGGAGGAAATGGCACGCTGCTCAACACGGATAAGGCCACAAGTTCCACTCTGGGTGAGGCAATTGGCATGGGCTTCAACTACACGTTGAGGAACTCTGCCACCAACATCCGCGCTACCCTCAATGCCTTGTCGACCAAGACCAATGTCAAGGTGGTGGCCAGCCCAACGCTCATGGTGCTGGACAACCATACGGCGGCCATCGCCGTGGGTACGCAGCAGCCCTACCGGTCTGGGGAAACCACGACCAGCGCGACCGTCGGCAGCACCACCACCAACTCCTACCAGTACAAGGACACCGGCGTAAACCTGCAGGTCACTCCATCGGTCAATGCCGGCAACCTCGTCACCATGACGGTCAATCAGCAGGTCACCGACGTGGGCAGTGAGGACACCATCACGAAGCAGACCTCCTTCCTGCAGCGGCAGCTCTCCAGCCGAGTGTCTGTTCGCTCCGGCGAATCCATTGTCATGGGTGGCCTGATACAGGAGACGAATACCAACAGCCGCAATGGCGTTCCTTTCTTGCACGACCTGCCTGTCGTGGGCAATCTGTTCGGCTCTACCTCCAATTCTGGGCGGCGCACCGAGTTGCTGGTCATCATCACCCCGCGCGTGGTGCGCTCCGATGTCGATATCCGCAGCGTCAGCGATGATTTGCGCGATCAGATGCGTGCCCTGGTGCCGCTGCTCAAGACGCCGGAGCCCGCCGGGTCCAAGGCGGCGGTGGAGATTGGTCCCCTGTCGTCCGGCAGCATGCGTTGAGGCCGGAACCAATGCAGGCGCGATGCCTCGAAACTTTCTTTTTGGAGAAAACAAGCTCATGAATCTCTTGACGAACCAACGTCCTGTGCCGGGCCGGATGCGCTGGCTGCAATGGGGCGCAGCCTTGGCCGGCGTCGCCGTGCTGGCCGGCTGTGCAGGCCTGGGCAAGCCCAAGGACCCGGAAACCATCGTGGCCGAGCGCTCGCTGGCCTACTGGCAAGCACGCGTGGATGGGGATGTGGCAAAGGCCTATGGCTTCACCTCCCCTGCCTATCGTGCCGTCAAGACCCAGGAGCAGTTCCGCCGTGCCTATGGCACCCCGCCTGCCGTCGAGGACCTCGAGGCCGGCAAGGCGCAGTGCGAGGCGGATCGCTGCGAGTTCAACATCAAGTTCAAGGCGCAGCTGCCCATGGCCAAGGGGGCTGTCGTGCCCATGGGCATGCAGGAAGTCTGGATCCGTGAGGACGGCCAGTGGTGGCTGTTCCTGGAGTAGGCCGGGAATCGGCAGATCGCCTCGGGCCGCTCGCAAACGCTAGGCAGGGACGCAGATGTTTGCAATAATCCGGTCCTCCACTTGTGGGTGCCCTGAAAGTGTTGTTTTTTTCCGAAACACGATTTGAGTGCCCGAAATAAGCGGTAAGTGGCGCAAATGGCTGTGCTACGATTCCTCGGCGATCAATCGTGGTGGTTGCAACTACCTTATCTTTTTACTGGAGATAGTTCTTATGAAGAAAAATGTTCTGGCCCTGAGCATTGCTGCCATGGTTGGTGGCCTGGGCTTTGCCGGCGTGGCTTCGGCTGCCGTTATCGGCGGTTCGAACACCAGCGGTGACGCCAAGGTCGCTGCCGCTGCCTCGCAGCTGCTGCAGGCCAACAATGGTGGTCTGACGCTGGCTCACGGCAGTGTCGGTCACGCTCTGGTCGTGCCTTACTTCAACGCCCAGAACGGCAACGCTACCGTTCTGCACCTGACCAACACGGACACCGTGAACGGCAAGGCTGTGAAGATCCGCTTCCGCAGCGCCGCCAACTCCGACGACCTGCTGGACTTCCAGATCTACCTGTCGCCCGGCGACGTCTGGACCGGTGCTGTGTCCGCCAATGGTACCGATGGTGCCACGCTGGTCAGCGCTGACAACACCTGCACGGTGCCCGCTCTGACCAAGAACGTGGCTGTGCCCTTCGGCACCCGTCGTCTGAACCCCAGCCTGTCTGATGCAGACAAGGCAAACCAGACCCGTGAAGGCTACGTTGAAATCTTCAACATGGCCGACATCACCAGCGCTGCTGCCTGGAACGCTGATGGCGTGGCTCCTTCTGATGGAACCGGCAACCGTCGCTCGCCCCTGTACACTGCTGTCAAGCACGTGAACGCCGTGGCGCCTTGCTCGGTGGCTGGCTCTCCCGCCCGTTCGCTGGTCGACACCGTGGCCGTGACGAACTTCACCGAAGCCGCTGCTGCCCAAGCTGGCCTGCAGACTCCCACCAGCGGCCTGATGGCTGACTGGTATATCCTGAACGTGGCCCAAACCACCACGTTCTCGGGTGCTGCAACCGCTATCCAGGCTACGGGCCGTGCCAATTTCGTGCACTTCCCGCAGGTCAACCAGGAAGCCGCTGGCGTCTCTGCCAACGCTACCACGGCTGATCCGCTGTTCCGCACGGCCAACGTGTACGGTCAAGATGGCAAGAACATCGCGACCGCAGCGCTGACGATGAACTACAGCGACCTGCCCGACATGTCCACGCCTTACACTGGCGGTGTGACCGATCCCCGCGTTCAGGCCTCCAACCTGACCACGGCCCTGGCTGCCACTTCGGTGACCAACCAGTACGCTACGGACGCCATCATCTCGGCTAAGACGGACTGGGTGTTCTCCATGCCCACACGCCGTTACAACGTGGTGGCCAACTACGCTGCTGAGAAGACCAGCAGCGCCAACTATCGCCTGTTCACCAACCTGAACACTGCTGCAGCTAGCCAAGCCAACAACTGGTTCTACCCCGCTGCTGCTAACGATATTGCCGCTGGCACGGGCTACAAGGGCAACGGCAACACGACGGTTGATGCCAAGGGCAACATCTGCGTGCTGGCTGACGCACAGAAGTTCTGGGACCGTGAAGAAACCACCAGCGGCGTGCTCCCCGAGTTCTCGCCCGGCGGTACCTCTTTCGTGCAGTTCTGCGGTGAAGTCAGCGTGCTGGCATTCAAGGACACCGGCAACTCCGTGCTGGGCGCTTCGGTGGCTCGTACCACGGCTACTTCCGGCACCTACGAAAACGGCTGGGGTGTTCTGACGACCGGTAACTCCGGCCTGGGCCTGCCCCTGATCGGCTCTGCTTTCATCAAGCTGGAGAACCCCTCCGCTCGTCAAGGCGTGTCCGGCACCTACGGCGTGACCTGGCCTCACCGCTACACGCGCGTTGCTCCCTAATTAGTGGGCACTTTTTCGCGGTAACGCGATCCGAAAAGGCAGGGGCTTCCCCTGCCTTTTTTTATTTCACTATCCGTTTTCAATTCCATGAAGCTTTCGACAATCCGTTTCTCTCCGTTGCAAGCCTGGGCCGTGGCAGCGCTGGTGGCCGCTGTGCCGGCGGCGCACGCCGCCGATGCGGTCACGCTGGTGCATGACGGGCAAACCATCGTCACTTCGGCGGATGTAGAGGCCGATGTGCAGATGCGCCTGCCCGTTGAAGTGCGCTCGCAGGCGCTGGCCAGCAAGCAGACTGCGGGGCAGATTGCACAAAATCTCTTTGTCCGCCGGGCCTTGGGCAAGCAGGCGCTGGCCGACGGACTGGACAAGGATCCTGTGGTGGCTGCTGCCCTGCAGGTGGCACGCGACAAGGTGCTGTCTGACGAGTTGTTGAACCGTGCTGCCAGCAACAGCGCCGCCAGCGAGGCGGCCTCGCTGAAGCAGGCGCGTGCCATCTACCAGGCCAAGCCCGAGCGCTTCAAGGTGGGTGAGCAGGTGAAGGCCCGGCACATCCTGATCGCCGGCGCTACGCCCGAGTCGCGCGCCAAGGCGGAAGAACTGCTGGCCCAGGCCAGGAAGGGCGCTGATTTCGCAAAGCTCGCTGAGGAAAATTCCGCCGACAAGGGCAGCGCGGCGCGCGGCGGTGATCTCGGCTTCTTCACTCAGGGCCGCATGGTTCCGGAGTTCGACAAGGCTGTCTTCGCCCTCCAGAAAAAAGGAGACCTGAGCGAAGTGGTCCAGACACAGTTCGGCTACCATGTGATCCAGTTGGAAGAACGGCGCGCGCCTTCGGTCCGTCCGTTTGATGAAGTCAAGGAAGAACTGCTGCGCGAGGTGCGAGCCGAGTCTGCCAACGAGGCCCGCATGGCGCTGGTGCGCAAGGTGCAGGAAAAGATGGTGGCCGATGACAAGGCGCTCGACGCGTTTGTCGAACGTCAGGCACCTTCTGCACAGAAAGCTGCCGCGACACAGCGCTGATACGGCGTATCCTGTCTGATCCAAAGGCTGCCCTGCCTGTGCCTCGATGGTGCTGGCGGGCAGCCTCCAGTTTTTCTACGATGAACGCTTTATGGAACGAGGCGCTTGCGCTGTGTCGCGGGCGCGGTCTGGCGTGGGTGCTGATACGCCGCGAGATCGCTTCGCGCCACACCGGCACGGCCCTGGGCATTGCCTGGCCCTACCTGCAGCCGCTGCTGACCGTGGCAGCTTATTACCTGGTGTTCGATGTGGTGTTCGGCATGCGGCTGGGTGAGCACGCACCAACACGTGCGGTGGGGGCATTTCTCGTGGTGGGTGCCTTGCCTTGGATGGCCTTCTGCGATGCTGTCTCGCGGGGCATGAACAGCCTGATCGACGCAGGCGGGCTGTTGCAGAAGAACCCCTTGCCCCCCGTGCTTTTCGTCACGCGCTCGGTGCTGGCCAGTGCGCTGATCTATGGCCCGCTGTTGCTGGTTGTGGCCTTGGCCTATATTCCCTCCCATGGACTGCAGCCCGCCGTCCTGGCCTTGTTGCCACTGCTGGCATTGCAGGTGCTGCTGTGCCTGGTGCTTGCGTATGTGCTGGCCATCCTGGCCGCCGCCCTGCGCGATACGGTACAGGTGGTGGGCTTTCTGTTGTCCGTAGGTATCTACCTGACCCCTGTTCTGTTTCCGTTGAGCATGTTTCCCGAGCGCTGGCGCTGGGTGCTCTGGCTCAATCCGATGACGGGGCTGGTCCAGGGCTATCAGCAGGTGCTTTTGCAGGGGGCCTGGCCGCCGCTGAGTGTGTGGTGGGTGTCGCTGGCCTGGCTTGCGGGCGGCGCCATCGTTTTGAATGCGCTGGTGCGGCGCAGCCGTGACCAGTTGGTGGATTGGCTATGAGCATGAAGCATGGCGATGCCCTGCCCGATGACCTGGTGCTGCGTGTGCGCCAACTGGGCAAGGAGTACAAGCTCTATTCCTCTCCGCGTTCACGCCTGAAGGCGCTGTTGACAGGTGCTGCCACGCACCGCAGCCATTGGGCACTGCGGGACGTGTCCTTCGAGTTGCGGCGCGGGCAGTGCATTGGAGTGATCGGTGACAACGGCGCGGGCAAGAGCTCGCTGCTCAAGCTGCTGGCGGGTACCTTGCAGCCCAGCTGCGGCCAGATCGAGCGGGTAGGGCGGGTGACTGCCATCCTGGAGCTGGGGGCGGGCTTTCACCCCGACTTCAGTGGGCGCGACAACCTGTATTTCGGCGGCAGCCTGATCGGCATTAGCCATGAGCGTATGCGCGAGCTCGAGCCCGAGATCGCGGCGTTCGCCGAGCTGGGCGAAGCACTGGACCGGCCCGTGAAGACCTATTCATCCGGCATGACGGTGCGGCTGGCATTTGCGCTGGTGACGGCGGTGCAGCCGGATGTGCTCATCATTGATGAAGCCCTGGCCGTGGGTGACCAGCATTTCCAGAAGAAGTGCATAGAGCGCATCATGGCCTTCCGCAACAGCGGCTGCACCATCCTGTTCTGTTCGCACAGCCCGTACCACATCCGCCACCTTTGCGATGCCGCGCTGTGGCTAAGGGGGGGGCAGGTGGCGCAATTCGGGCCGACCGAGCCGGTGCTGGCGGCCTACGATCTTCATACCCGCGAACGCCAGGAGCGTGAGCAGCAGTGCCATGCGGCCCCGGCCGAAGCGGCTGCCAGCCCCTCACAGGACAATGGGTCGCCCCAGGGGACAGGAGAGGCCACGCAGGGCGTAGATGCCAGCGCACCGGTGGCTGCCGTGGACCGCGGCGCGGCCTGTATTCTGTCCGTGGATGTGAAGGATCTGGCTGAACCTGCCGGCGATCAGCCTGGCCTCTTGCAAAGCCAGGATCTGGTCGTGACCATCACCGCGCGCGGCCGGGGTAGCGAGCGGCCCCATATCGGCTTCATGATCGAGCAGTCCAAGGGTGTGGGCATCACCTCCCTGGCCACGCATGAGGATGGAGCGGTCCCTCGCCAATTGCCCGATGGAACCTGGCAGACCGTGCTGACGTTCCCGGATCTGCCGCTCCACAGCGGCGACTACGTGATCAGCGCTTTCCTGTTCGATGAGACAGGGCTGGCCGTCTATGACGAGTGGTTCCAGTTCCTGCACCTGCGTTTCATTTTCCCCAAGCCCTTGCCTGGCCTGGTGCGGCTGCCTCACCACTGGAGCTGATACGAACCCGTACAGCTGGGCACGCAGCTGCGGGTTCGCGGCACCATAATCCACACCCCATGACATCCAACAATTCTTCGAATCCCCCGAGTGAAGGCCAGCGTCTGCTGCAGGAAGCGCAGCAACTTTTGGAGTTGGGGGACCGCGCAGGTGCCGCCCAGGTGCTGGTCCGGGCACGTGAAAGAGACGACAGCCTGTTGCAGGCCCATGCCCTGATCGAAACCCATGGCCTTGTGGGTTCGTTCTCCAACATCATGGGACTGGATTGCAGGATTTCGCCGAAGGACGACATTTTTGGTTTCTTCAGAGGCCATCCGTCCAGCGTGAATCCGTTGCGCGACTACTTCGCCGATGGCTGGCGCACGCTGTCGGAACTCATGCTGCTGCTGGAGGCCGTGGACAAGCCGCTGTTGCGCACGGCCAGTGTGCTGGAATTTGCCAGCGGCCATGGTCGTTTCACGCGGCACCTGGTCAAGGCGCTGGGGGCGGAGCGTGTGACTGTCTCGGACATCGTGGCCGATGCCGTGGATTTCTCGCAGCAGACATTCGGCGTGAAGGGCTTTGCGTCGGCCAGCGTGCCGGAGCAGGTACGCTGGCCCCAGCAGTACGAGCTGGTGTTCGTGCTGTCGCTGTTCAGCCATCTGCCACGCTCGACCTGGACACGCTGGCTGAAGGTATTGCGTGATGCGGTGGCACCAGGCGGTTTGCTTGTGTTCAGCACGCATGGAGTGAAGGCAGCGGATTTTGATAGTGTGAAGCTCGATGATGATGGTTTTTTCTTCGCGCCATCCAGCGAGTCGAGCGCCATCGACGCCAATGAATACGGAACAGCTTTTACCTCTGAGCGCTTTGTGCTTGACCGCATTGCCGAGACCTGGGGCAGTGATGCGCTGCGCCATCGCTCGCTTGTGCATTTCTGGAATCACCAGGATGCCTATGTACTGCAGCGGTTGTAAACGTTATCTGGGCTAAAGAAAGAACTAAGAGGACGATCGCATGAGTTGGATGCTGCATTTGCAGGAGCGGCTGTTCGGTATTTCCCCATGGAATGCCGACAAGATCACGGATGAGTGGTTTCGTGCGCATTTCAACTATGCGGCGGATCTGGCCCATGACTGGCTGGGACAGTCGCTGAATCTGTCCCAGGCCAGATTGCTGAATTTCGGCTGTGGCGACGGCATCACCGATCTGGCTTTGGTCTTGCGTCACGGCGCGACATCCATCCACGGCATAGATATTCGACAGGAGTATGCCAAGCTGCCCCGGATTGCACGAGAGCAATTGGGCATGTCGCGCATCCCCGCAGCGCTGAGCTTCGAGACCATCGTGCCAAACTCGCCGTTGGCGGGCAGGCATGCTGGCTATGATGGTTTGCTGAGCTGGTCCACCTTCGAGCATGTGCAGCGAGACAAGGTGCTGCCCATCCTGGCGGACCTGCATGCCTGTCTGCGGTCGGGTGGCGTCTTCTTCCTGCAGATCGAGCCCCTCTTCCACTCTCCCTGGGGCTCGCATCTGCGTCGCTATGACGATGTGCCCTGGCACCATTTGATGGCCTCGGAAGAGGAGTTGTGGAACACCATCGAAAAGCACGAGGGCCCTCTTGATGCCGCCGAGGTGGATTTTGGCTTTGCGGACTTCGGTGCGGATGGCTACAAGCGTTTCGTGTTCAAGGAATACCAGGCGCTGAACCGGCTCACTGCGGACGAACTGATCGATATTGCCCGGCAGGCCGGTTTCGAGGTGTTGCGTGAGGAGCGGCGCCATGTGGACATGCCCATTCCCGAGGCATTGCAGGGACGCTATCCCGAAGATTGGTTGCGCAACAACGAGATCCTGCTGCTTCTGGGCAAACCATAGCCGGGATCGGGCCTCAGGCCCGTCCATCAATCTATCGTGCGGTAAAAGCTCCAGCTGCCTTCTGACTTCAGGTGCCGCAGGTGCGGATTCTGATTCAGGCCTTGCTCATGCCGTCGCGGTGCTGCGATGTGGGTGGCGGCAATCTTCGAGAAGTCGAAGCTGCGCGTGTCCACACGCAGCAGCACATGGTCCAGACTATGGAGGACCGGCTCGAAATCCGTGCCCTGCAGGTCGGCGCCTTCTATGGTCAGGTGCTGATAACGGTTGTAGATACCGAAGTATTTCCTCCCGGGGTCCAGCCTTTCCCAGAACGCGAGAGGCGGGTGGTAGAAGATCCCTGAACTGATCCTGATGCCTGATGCCGCCAGCGCCATGGCCTGCTGGTGGTTGTCCAGCACGACCCAGCGGGCCTGGCGGCTCGTGGCATCGGCGTCCAGCTGTTGCAGCTTTGGCCCTGGTTCCACATGCAATGGCGCCTGCAGCAAGGGGTTGAAGGGCAGGGCTGTTCCCAGCATCCAGACCATGTAGATGGCCATTGCAGCAACAAATTGCCGGTTTGCCAGCAGCAGGGCCAGGACGGCAAAGGCCGTTGCCGTGATGACGGCGACCCCTGGACTGATGGTCTCGGAGATCGCTACAGGCAGCGTTGAATAGGTGAAATACGCAAGCCATGCGCAGGCGGCTGCTCCCGTTACCGCAAGTGCCGACAACTGGCGCTGCCTTTCCGGGATGGTTGGAATGATTTCCGAGGCCTGGGTGGGCCATTGTTTCCTGAGCACGCTGGCCAGCAGCCAGGTCTGAGCCAGCAGCAAGCCGATATCCGTGCGGTAGACCGGAACCTTGGACCATTGCGTCGCCTGAGCCAGCCAGGCCGGTATGCCCTGGTATGAGAAGTACAGGGTCCAGCCGATGAAGACCAGGCAGAGGCATCCCGTCAGATCCAATTGCCGTGGTGTGCTGCATCGCATGTCCTGCTTTTGCTGCCAGGCAAACAGCAAGGCCAGCGGAATGGCCAGGAAAATGTGGGAGCCGGCATCGCTGGGGACAAGCATGTCGGTGATGTGGAACATCTGGTCCGGACCGAAAAGCCCTCGGGCCAGGTACCAGGGATCCATGTATCCCCCTGTCTCCATGCGCCTTCCCGGGTAGACCGTGGCGGCAATCGACGACACGGCGTCTGCCGCATGAAGCCACCATGCGTAGAGCAAAAGGGCGGGCACAAGCGCCATGACCACCACCAGAAGTGCCTGTTGCCAGTTCCAGCGCCAGTCCCCGCGGTGCATGTACAGCCATACTATGGCGAGCGGGCCCAGCAGGCTGGCCACCACCACGAGCCAGGCCGGGTACAGGGTAAGGGCAAAGCCTGCCAGCGCCCAGCCTGCCACCAGTGCCCTGGGTAGCACCTGCCGGATGGATTGCCGTGTCCAGGCGGTCAGGAACATGCCGAAGGCGAGCAGTGCGAAAAACAGGATGTAGACAGGCCAGCCCGACCAGCCAACGGACATGGGGGATGCACTTACGCCAAGTGCAAGAACAGCTGCGGGCTGCCAGCGCAGTTGTGCGATGCGGACCAGGACCCACAGGCATGCAGCGAATCCGGCAAAGTAAGGAAACCACCAGTACCATGCGAGCGCCCGCCGCAGGTCAAGGATGAAAAAGCCCCAGGTGGCCGGCTTGGCAAGCGCAGACAGGTTGGAGACGGGCACGCCACTCATGCCCACAGTGTTCATGTTGTGGCCGGCGCTGGAAAAAACCGTGCTGGTGTTCTCGAAGCTCTTCAGCAGGTGTCCGGGTGCGGCGGCATGGTATTGGCTGATGGCCATGGCGGTGATGACCTGCCATTCATCGCTGCGAATGATCTGTGGGGCTCCAAGCCAAGCATTTTCGTCATGGGTGACAAGCTCATCGTTCTGAAAGAGCAGGGAAACGGAGGAGCCGGTCCATCCACCCGCCACCAGAGTGATGAAGGCTGCTGCGGTTGCAGCACCAAAAGCCCTGACACCAATGCGCAGCCTGGACTGCCATCCGGACAGGGACAGCAACAGGAGCAGCGCGGGCAGGCAGAAGGCCACAAGGGCGCCGGCTCTGGGCAGCAGGCCGGCGCGGGCAGGCTGGTTCAGCGTGATCTGTCGCGCCTTGTCCATGGTGGTCAGCGCAAAACGCCTGCCGTCCGTGGTCATGATTTCCATGCGTACGGTGTAGGTGCCGGAGGCAAAGTCCGGGTCGAGCGGGGCACGGATGTGGAATCCGGCATTGGCCCAGTTCGGATTGCCTGTAGCCGCCACAACGTCGGGCCTGGGATAGGACAGGGCATTGAGCCGGCCTTGGTAGACAAGGTGGTCGTCCAGGAAGATCGAAGCCTGGGTCGGAAAGGCGTGGCTGCGACCGGAGGCGCTCCAACCCTTGGCGATCAACTGCTGTTTGGCCGCATCGAAATGGATATCCTCCAGTACTCCTTGGTCATGGAAGGTCGTATCAGTTGCACCGGCCGGCAGAAGGAAGCCGCAAAGCAGTATGGTCAGCAGCAGGAAGGACATCCGATGGATGCCCTTGTGGAATGACTGGCGTATGGAGTGCATGGCCTGAGAAGCGTTGTCAACCTTTGCGCGATGCGGACCTTGCCTTGAAGAAGCGCGCAAGGTTCAGGGCAGTCGGGGCTGCAAGCCCGCCAGCGACGGTCTTGCCTGCTGACTCAGGCCTGCAGCCAATTCTTGACCCGTCGCTGCCAGTGCGCGGGAATGCGCCTGGCCACGCCGCGCAGGAGGGGTAGCGAGCGCAGATGGGCCAGCAGGATCAATGCCCCCGATCTTGCTGCATGGTCCTGGCGTTGAAGGCGATGTGTGGCCAGGAAGGCCGCAGCCAGCGGCTGGAGCAGGGCCTGATCGCGCGGCTGCAGCCCCTGGAGATAATCGTCGCCATAGAAAGTGGATCCCGGCTGGGCGGCCGCAGTCCCTGTTGCGGTGGGTTGCTGCGGTGGCTGCCCTTCAATGAAGTGGCGTTCGCGTATTTGCGCGAAGAAGTCCAGCCATTGGGCGGCGCTGGCGTCCCAGGGCATGACCCAGGACCAGTCGCGGCCTGCCAGCCTTTCGGGGAAGGCCCCTATATCGGGCGCGACGATCGGCAGCCCGGCGGCCAGGCAGGCGCTCAGGGTGTAGCTGTAGGTCTCCGGCCATTGGGCGGGGAACCAGGCCAGGTCGGGCTGCAGCCACTGCAGCAAAGCCGGCAGCTCTTCTTCCTTGTAGCCGCCGTGCACGGTCAGGCGCGCGCGCGGCTGGGTCTGCAGGCTGCGGTAGCCATAGCCGAGCAGATGGAATTCCACAGGAACTCCCCGCTTGGCTGCCTCGATCGCCACGGCTTCCAGTACGTCGGCGCCCTTGATGGCGCTCATGGCTCCCAGTACGACGATCTTGAGCGGGGCCGTGGCGGCCAGCGGGTGTGCCGCCGGGGCCGGCAGCTGTGCCGGCAGGTCGGTGTGGGCAACTGCCTGGACGCGGGCACCGGGCACGAAACCGGCGATCCGGATGGCTGTGTCCTGGCTGGGGGCCAGCACATGGCGCGCGTTGTTCAGCAGCAGCGCATTGCGGTGGCGCCACTGGGCCACGGTGCCAGCGTAGGGGGCTGTGTCCGTGGGTTCGCAGCAGCCGCACTCGCCCGCGCGGGGCGGCACGACGTAGCGGTTGTCTATGCCGGTCAGCGAGATGTTCTTGCAGTACGTGTAGAAGTCGTGGGCCGTGAAGTCATGGGCGGCTCCCAGGCGTGCCGGCAGGTCCAGGATGGCTTCGCTGTGGCCCAGCAGATGCTGGTAGTGCACATGCACCACGCCCAGCTGGCGCAGGGCCTGCACCAGTTCCTCCATCTGGTCGGCGATGCGGAAGGCGAGCTCGAAGGCTTCTTTCTCTTCGGCACGGCGCAATACCACGGTGCCACCTGCGGCTGGCGAGAGCATGAGGAACAGTGCCTTGCCTTGCAGGAACTGCGCCAGTTCGCGCACATGGCGCACGGTGCCGCCCGCCCGGTCGTGGAGCACGGCCAGCACCACGGGCAGATGTGCGGCCTGTGCCTGCAGGCGTGCCACGTCCAGCGCAAGGCGCGCGGTGCGCGCAGGGTCGGCCTGGACGAAGGCCATGACATCGGCCTCGTAGCGCGGATGCAGGCGGCGCAGCGTCTCCATGGCGGCCCGCTCGCGCGGGCTCTTGCTTTCTCCGAAGCTCACGCCGCCCGTGTGCAGCACGAAGGTGTCCAGCAAGTGCAGGTTGCGCCAGCCGGCCGCAGCGGCGCGCTGGCAGAAGTCGTTCTCTTCGCCATAGCCCTTGCCGAAGTGCTCGGTGTCGAACAGGCCGACGGCGTTCAGGCTGTCGCGGCGGATGTACATGCAAAAGCCCACGCCGGTCGGCACGTCCACCACCTGGCCGGGATTGGTGCGCGCGCACAGTGCATCGATGGCGGCGGTGTCCATGCCGGGCGGCAGATCGTTGCCCTCGCAAAAACGCGGGTAGCTGCAGATGGTGGCGTTGTTGGAAAACGGCGTGACGGAGGCGATGCGTGCATCGCCGTAGGCGGCCTGGCGGATGCGGTCCAGCCAGTCATTGGCGACCACGGTGTCGCTGTTGAGCAGCAGCACGTCATGGGCGGTGTTCAGCGCCATGCCCCGGTTCACGGTGCCGACGAAGCCGAGGTTCTCCTTATTCTCCAGCAGCGTGATGCGAGGCTCTTGTGCCGCCTTCTCGCGCAGCCAGGCTGTGACTTCGGGCTCCGGGCTGGCATCGTTGATGACCACCAGTTGCCAGTGCGTGCGGCAGGGGCTGGCGAGCACGGACTCGATGCAGTTGCGTGTGTCGTCCAGCCCCCGGTACACGGGCACGATCACATCGACGGGTTGCTGGGGCATCGGCTGGGGTACGGGGGTATGGAGGACAGGGGCAGGCACGGGCGTGCGGCCCAGCAGGCGGTCGATGCGCATCTTGGCGTGGACGAGGGGGCGCGTGGCCCGGAAGACGGTGGAGTTCTCTATGTCGCGCAGGTGCTGTTCCAGCCGTGCGAAATCCCGCTGTACGCGGGTGGCTTCCTGTTGCCAGATGGCGCGCTCCTTGCTCTGTGATTGGTGGCTGTCTTCCAGCAGGGCGTTGCGGTGCTGCAGGCGCTGGATCGAAGCACTGCGTTCCTCCAACTGCTGGACATCCTGCGCGTGCTGCTGCTCGAGCAGCATGCGCTGTGTGTGCCATTGATCCTGCAGATCATTGGCTCTGCTGCGTTCCAGTGCGATCTGCCGCTCAAGCGGCTGCACGGCCCCGGCCAGCGCCAGATAGTCGGCCGACATGGGCCATCCCATCTCGATTTCCAGCGAGGCGCCACGCAGGGAGGCCAGGGTTTCTGCTGGAATGGGAAGTTCGAACCACGGGTCATCGCCGGTCAGCAGCAGCATCAGCGCAAATGCGCCTGCCGGATGGGGCCCATTCCACACCAGCTGATGGTGGGGGCGTTGCCCCAGCAAGGCGGCGTCCGAATCCTCGGGCCGCCATTGCCAGACGACGGCGCCTTGTCCATCCAGCAAGGCCAGCCGGTACAGGTGCACGAAGCCAGGGCGGTCGGCCAGGTCCAGGCGCAGATGGCTCAGCGAGGTGTTGTGGTCGGGCAGTGCAAAGCGCAATGTCTGACGTGCCTGGCCAATGATGCCGGTGGTGGAGAGCTTGCTCTCTTCCTCATAGCGGCCAGCGCGCGCCATGTAGAGCTGGGCCGTGAACAGTGCGTGCCCCTGGGGGTAGTTCAGCGGCGGTTCGATGGGCAGCGCCTGGGCGGCGGGCGCCGCACTGGCGATGAACTGGTAGGCCAGCGCATCGGGCGTGGCCAGCAGGTGGCGGGCAACGGCAGGGGGCAGGCTGTCGTAGGCGACGCGGAATTCCGATTCGGGAAGGGCACGCTCGATGGTGTCGATGTCATCGACCTGCCAGCCTTGTTCGGCCAGAAAGCGCGACAGCGAGCGCCGCGTGAAAAAGCGCAGGTGGGTGCGGTCCAGCAGGCCTTCTTCTCGGTAGCGGAATTCGCCGTGCAGCAGCTCTGCCACCAGGCCGCTGTAGCCCGCATTGGGCACGGAGATCAGCAGACGGCCTTCAGGCGTTAGCCGCTTGCGGCATGCGGCCAGGATGCGCTCGGGCTGGCGCAGGTGCTCGAGCACGTCGGCGCAGACGATGTAGTCATAGCGCGCATCGCCGAAGAGCTGGTCCAGGTCGCAGTCCTCCAGGTCGGCCACATGGACATGGCGGTAGAAGGGCGCGGCATGGCGCGCTTCTTCCTGGCTCAGGGTGACGCCATCGCAGACGCATTGCTTGTGCTCGGCGAGGAAGGCGCCCAGCGCGCCGCTGCCGCAACCCAGATCCAGTATGTGCGCCTGGGCCCGGACATGGCCGGCCAGCACGGACAGCGACGTGCGCTCGTTCAGATCGACGGTGCGCAGGTAGACGTGGGGATCGGGAATGGGTGTGGTCATAGGAAATGGGGTGCCGGGCAATCTCTCCGCGAGGAGCAGGTGCCGCGGCCGTATTCATTCACGCCAGACGGCCTTGGCCAGTCTGCAGCGGGCAGCAAGCTGCGCCCACGTCGGGCGCAAAAAATCCCGGAAGTCCGGGCGGCAGATTGTCGCGCATCATAATCCCGGCCACCGCAGTGACTGCATGGCGTGGCCGGGTAATGACATATTGCGTGGCTGTTGCACTTTTTTGCAATACGGCAACTCCGCTGACGCTTGACGAAAGCCATCAGCGGAATACTCTGTGCCGCCGTTTCTGCGGCGCGTGATTCCCGTGCGGGAATTTGAAGATCTGAAGGGCGGCATTGATGGGTTCATCGTTGGTCGTGTCGGTGGTGAGCCACGGACATGGCGCTCATATCCAGAGGCTGCTTGAATGCCTGGCTTCGGCGCGCCTGGCGCCAGTCTCCCGCGTGGTGCTGACGCTCAACATTCCCGAGGCGGAGCCTCTGGCGCCAGCTTCCGGCTGGCCTTTTGCCCTGGAGATCCGGCGCAATGCGCGACCCCTGGGTTTTGGCTGCAACCACAACCGGGCGCTGGCGAATGCCCGGGAGGCGTTTGTCTGCGTGATCAATCCTGACGTGTACTGGGGCGCGCAGGATGATCCGCTGCAAAGCCTGCTTGCGCTGGTAGCCCGACCCGGTCTGGCGCTGGCCTATCCCCCGCAGATCGACGACGACGGCACGCTGCAGGATTTCGAGCGGGAGCTGCCATCGTTCTGGAATTTGCTGCGACGCAAGCTGCGCGGGCGTGTGGAGCAGCGTGTGGAATGGGTCAATGCGGCCTGTCTGGTGCTGGGCCGGGACAGCTGGCTGCGGCTGCGTGGTTTTGACGAAGGTTTCTATATGTATTGCGAGGATGTGGATCTGTGCCTCCGCCTGCGGGTGCTGGGCGGGGAGCTGCGGCGCGGCGAGGTGCCTGTTGTCCATGCGGGGCAGAGGGCGAGCCGGCGCAGCCTGCGCCATGGTGCATGGCATGTGGCCAGCCTGCTGCGGCTGTGGAGCCGTCCGGCATACCGCAAGGCCAAGGCTCTGCCGCAGGCTGCGCCCTCGCTGCGCAGCCTGAATGGGGAGCCATCATGATCTGGATGGCGGTATTGGCCTTCCTGGTGTCCTGCACCGGCTGTGCACTGCTGGTGGGCTGGGCCGGGCGGTACGCGAAGAGTTCCTACGGTTACGACAAGCCGCAGCGTTTCCACGTGGGCGAGGTGCCCCGACTGGGCGGCGTGCCGATGTACCTCGGACTGGCTGTCTCCTGGGGGGTGGGCACCTGGCTGAGCATGCGCGGAGATCCCTCGTCGCTGCGCATGCAGCTATGGGTTGTCGTGTGCCTGGCCGCCATGCTGCCGGCCGTGGTCGGTGGCGTCATCGAGGATGTATCGCAGCGCCTGAGCGTGCGCTACCGCCTGGTATTGACCCTGCTCAGCGCCGTGCTGGCCGTGTTGTTATGCGGCCTCACTGTGCCACGGCTCGGCTGGCCCTGGCTGGAGCAGGCACTGGGTCCGGCCATGCCCTGGCTGGGCATGGGCCTGGCGGTGCTGGCCCTGACGGGCCTGCCCCATGCCTTCAATATCATCGACGGCTACAACGGGCTGGCCGGCATGGTGGCCACCATCATCTGCCTGGCGCTGGCCCATGTGGCCCTTCAGGTGGGGGACCGGACCCTGGCCGCCATGCTGGTGACGCTGGCCGCCGCCACCTGCGGCTTCCTGGTCTGGAACTACCCGCGCGGCATGATGTTTGCCGGTGATGGCGGGGCCTATGTCTGGGGGCTGGCGATTGCCCTGGCCAGCATTGCCCTGGTGCAGCGCAATTCCGCAGTCTCGCCATGGTTTCCCATGCTGCTGCTGATCTACCCGGTCTGGGAGACGGTGTTTTCCATTTACCGCAAGCTGATGCGCGGCATGTCGCCGGGCATGGCGGATGCCCTGCATTTCCACCAGCTGATCTACCGGCGCATCGTGCGTGGCGTGTTCGACGACGATCTGGCGCGGCGCATGCTGCGACGCAACAACCGGACTTCGCCCTACCTGTGGGCGTTCACGCTGCTGACCGTGGTGCCGGCGCTGCTGTTCTGGAGCAACACGCCCGTTCTGGTGGGTTTTTGCCTGCTGTTCGTGGTCAGCTATGTGATCGCCTATCTGGCCATGGTGCGCTTCAAGCTGCCGGGCTGGATGCAGAACAATGGATGATGGCCGGGCGCCAGTGGGCGTTCCGTCATCAGGGCATGCAACACTGCCGCGCAGTTGCGGCACAATGCCCGCCTTGTTGTTGACTACTTCCACGCCCCCGGGCTAGCACCATGAACGATATCCTCTCGATTGCCCCCCGCGACAAGGCCGAAATCCTCGCCCAGGCCCTGCCCTATATCCGCAAGTTCCATGGCAAGACCATGGTCATCAAGTATGGCGGCAACGCCATGACCGATCCGGCCCTGCAGGCCGACTTCGCGGAAGACGTGGTGCTGCTGAAGTTGGTGGGCATGAATCCGGTGGTGGTGCATGGCGGCGGGCCGCAAATCGAGACGGCTCTCAACCGCCTGGGCAAGAAGGGCGAGTTCATCCAGGGCATGCGCGTGACGGACGCGGAAACCATGGAAGTCGTGGAGTGGGTGCTGGCCGGCGAGGTGCAGCAGGACATCGTGGGCCTGATCCACCAGGCCGGTGGCAAGGCCGTGGGCCTGACAGGGCGCGATGGCGGCCTGATCCGCGCACGCAAGCTCAAGATGGTCGACAACAAGGACCCGAACATCGAGTACGACGTGGGCCAGGTGGGCGATATTGTCTCCATCGACCCCAGCGTGGTGCGCGCGCTGCAGGATGACGCCTTCATTCCCGTGATCAGCCCCATCGGCTTTGGCGAGGAAAACGAGAGCTACAACATCAACGCCGACGTGGTCGCCAGCAAGCTGGCCACGGTGCTGCAGGCCGAAAAGCTGGTGCTGCTGACCAACACCCCTGGCGTGCTGGACAAGGCCGGCAGCCTGCTGACCGACCTCACGGCGCGCGAGATCGACGCCCTGTTCGCCGACGGCACCATCTCGGGCGGCATGCTGCCCAAGATCAGCGGAGCCCTGGACGCTGCCAAGGCCGGCGTCAACGCCGTGCACATCATCGACGGCCGGGTGCCGCATGCCATGCTGCTGGAAATCCTCACGGACCAGGCCTACGGCACCATGATCCGCAGCCATTGAGGCCCGATGGCGCGGACTTTGCGGTTCGCGTTACCATCGCGCATGGCCCGGGCGTGGTCTGACGGCCTGGGCCGGTTTGCTGCAAGCCGCCTTTGGGCGGCTTTTGTTTTTTAGGTTTGATATGCGTTTGCTTCTTGTGGAAGACGATGTGATGGTGGCCAGCGGCATCAAGCTGGGGCTGTCCGATGCGGGGTATGCCGTGGACTGGGTCGGCAGTGCCGAGCGTGCCCTGGAGGTGCTGGCCCAGGAAGCCTTCGACCTGGCCGTGATCGATATCGGCCTGCCGGGCATCGACGGGCTGGAACTCACACGCCGCCTGCGCAGCAGCGCCGTCGAGAGCTCGGCCATGCCCGTGCTGATCCTGACGGCGCGCGATGCGCTGCAGGACCGCGTGCAGGGCCTGGACCAGGGCGCCGACGACTACATGGTCAAGCCCTTCGAGCTTCCCGAGCTGCTGGCCCGGCTGCGCGCGCTGCTGCGCCGCTCGCAGGCAGCCACATCGGCCGTTCTGAGCTTTGGGCCCATCGAGCTGGACACGGCAGGCCGCCGCGCTGGCGCGCGCCAGCCTGCGCAGGAGGACGAGAGCGAGGGAAAGCTGCTGCCCATCGACCTGGGTCCGCGCGAATGGACCGTGCTGGAATACCTGCTGATCCACGCGCCCAAGCCTGCCAGCAAGGACAAGCTGCTGCAGGCGCTCACAGGCTGGGACCGCGAGATCACGCCCAATGCCGTCGAGGTCTATGTCTCGCGCCTGCGCAGCAAGCTGGAGCCGCATGGCGTGGCGCTCCGTTCCATCCGTGGCTTCGGCTATCGGCTGGAACTCTCGCATACCGCCGCCTGATGCGGACATGGCGCATGGCCCCAGGCGCTGACCGCCCATGACGGCCAATCTGCGCCTTCGCCTGCTGGTGCTGCTGGTGGTGCCGCTGACGCTGCTGGCACTGATGGGCGGCTGGTTCGGCTATCGCTCGGCAGACGAAGCCTCCACCCAGCATGACCAGCGCCTGCTGCGCCTGCTGCCTGCGCTGGCCGACTCGGTGCTTGCGCCGTCGATTGCCGAGGGAACGCCGCCCCTGGTGGCGCTGACGCCCGCCATCGAAGAGGTCTTGCGCCAGCGGGGCGACGATGTCGGATATGCCATAGGCGACCTGCAGGGCCATGTCGTTGCCGGCGACACCTGGATCCGCTTCGACGTGCCTTCCACGCCGCTGGCCGAGTTCCACAGCCAGGAACATGACGGCCTGACCTACCGCGTGGCCGTGATGCGCGCCGAGACCTATGGCGCCGGTGAAATGGTGCTGGTGCTGGCCGATGGCGGCGATGTACGCCAGCAATGGGTGCGCCAGCTGCTGCTGCATGTGCTGCTGCCCAGCGTGCTGCTGATCGCGGGCGCCGGCATTGCCATCTACTGGTCGGTCAGCCGGGCTTTCCGGCCGCTTCTGACCCTGACCCAGGCCGTGGAGCGGCGCTCGCCGCGCGACCTCAGCCCCATCTCGGAACTCAGCTCGCCGGCCGAGGTCCGTCCGCTGGTGCGCGCGCTCAATCGCCTGTTTGCGCTGGTCAACGCCCAGGCCGAAGGCCAGCGGCGCTTTGTGGCCGATGCGGCCCATCAATTGCGCACGCCGCTGGCGGCCTTGCAGGCCCAGGTCGAGGCCTGGGCGCTGAGCGCGCAGGCTGCCCAGGCCGAGGCGCGGCGCAAGGGCACCGAGGCCCAGGTGGTGCTCAGCGTGACGCAGATCGAGCAGTTGCGCGATGCCACGCGGCGCACCTCGCAGCTGGCACGCCAGCTGCTGGCGCTGTCACGTGCCGACGCCCGCAATGCCGAAGTACAGCCGCTGCAGAAGGTGGACCTCAAGGACCTGTGCGAAAGCATGCTGGAAATGTTCTTCGACCAGGCCAGCGCCAAGGGGCTGGACTTCGGCCTTGACGTGGCGGCCGCCAGTGTCTGGGGCCACAGCTGGCTGCTGCGCGAACTGGTTTCCAACCTCGTTGACAACGCCATCAAGTACACGCCGCCCGGCGGCAGCGTCACGCTGCGCTGCGGCATGTACCATGGCGCGGCACAGTCTGCGGATGAGCCGCAGGGCTGGGCCTTCCTGGAGATCGAGGACGACGGTCCCGGCGTGCCCGAGGCCGAGCGCTCGCAGATCACGCAGCGCTTTTACCGCGCCCAGGGCGCGGCCGGCGACGGCACCGGGCTGGGATTGGCCATTGCCGAAGAAATCGCCCTGCTGCACCAGGGCACTCTGGCCTTTGGCGCCGGAGCGCAGGGCAAGGGCCTGCTGGTACGCTTGGAGCTTCCATCGCAAATACCGGCCATGCTCTCGGAAACAATAGCAGCGCAAGCAACAGGCAAGCGATCCTGACGGTTGCGCTCATGGGGACAGCTTTGTGCGGAGTTGCCGCCGAGGGCTGTGAGAGAATTACTTACAAATAGTTGATCTGCTTATGTCCGAGTCTGAAGTCCTGTCGCCTTTATCCGCTCCTGGCGCTGATGTCGTTTCCGACGAAGCCGCCTCCGCTTCCGCCCCCACGCCTGCGCGCAAACGCCCCAAACCCGGGGAGCGGCGCGAGCAGATCCTGCAGGCGCTTGCGGCCATGCTGGAGAAGCCGGGCGCAGAACGCATCACCACGGCAGCGCTGGCAGCCCATCTGGGCGTCAGCGAGGCAGCCCTGTACCGCCACTTCGCCAGCAAGGCCCAGATGTTCGAAGGACTGATCGAGTTCATCGAACAATCCGTCTTCACGCTGGTGCAGCAGATCGTCGGGCGGGATGTGCCCGAGGAAGAGCGGCCCGCAGTGGATGGCATGCGCCAGGCCAGCCGCGTGATCTCCCTGGTGCTGCAGTTCGGCGAGCGCAACCCCGGCATGGTGCGCGTCATGGTGGGCGATGCCATCGTCTTCGAGCACGAGCGCCTGCAGGCCCGCATGAACCAGTTCTTCGACCGCATCGAATCCACGCTGCGCCAGTGCCTGCGCCCCGCCGCCGGTGCGCTGGGCTCTTCCGCCCCCACGGTCGATGCACAGGTGGCCGCCAGCGTGCTGACATCGTTCGCGCTGGGCCGCCTGCAGCGCTACGCGCGCTCGGGTTTCCGCCGCCTGCCGACCGAGCATCTGGAAGCCAGCCTGGCCTTGATGGTCTGAACATGGTCCAGCGGACCCCAGGGTCCGCTTTGCAACAAAGCCACCCGCTTGCGCCGGTGGCTTTTTTCATGGGTGCGCGGTGAATGGGGCCTGCATCGGGTGGCTAGGTGTTTTCCCCCGCATGTCTTCGCCGCGACAAGCTTTCCATGCAAAATAGCACGAACGTTCGTTTTAGCAAGAATTTCGCATGTCCAGCGTTTCCGCCCCACGCCGCACCACCCGTTTGACCGCTGACGCCACGGCCGATCCCAAGGCGGGCTCTTCCGTGCACGAAGCCGCCGCGCCCGCGCCGCGCCGCGCGCTGCACAAGGGGCAGCAGACCAAGGCCACCATTGTGGAGGCTGCCCTCAACCTGGCCACGCACATCGGGCTTGAGGGCCTGTCCATCGGCGCTCTGGCCGAACTGACGGGCATGAGCAAGTCGGGCGTGTTTGCGCATTTTGGCTCGCGCGAGGAGTTGCAGATTTCCGTGGTGCATGAGTACCACGACCGTTTCGAGCAGGAAGTGTTCTTTCCCGCGCTGGAGGCACCGCGCGGCGTGGCGCGTCTGCGCGCGCTGTTCGGCAACTGGATGAAGCGCACCTCGATCGAGCTGGACTCGGGCTGCATCTATATCAGCGGCGCCGTGGAGTTCGACGACCGCACGGGGCCGGTGCGCGATGCGCTGACGGCCTCGGTCCAGACCTGGCACGCAGCCATGCGCCGCACCATCGTGCAGTGCCGCGAAAGCGGCGACCTGCGTGCCGATCTGGACGAGAACCAGCTGCTGTTCGAGATCCACGGCCTGATCCTGGCCCTGCATTACGAGGCACGCTTCCTGCGCAACGAAGGCTCCATGCAGCGCGCCATCGACGGCTTCGAGAGCATCCTGGAGCGCTACGCGCACCCGGCCTGATTTTTCCGTTTCCACCGTTTTCACCGCATTCACCGCAAACCCCGCCATCACAGGAGAAGACAAATGCCCAGCTACAACCCGCCCCTGCGCGACATCCAGTTCCTCATGCACGAGGTGTTCAAGGTCACGGATGACTACCAGCAGATGACGGCGCATGCCGAGACCGATGCCGACACCATCAATGCCGTGCTGGAAGAGGCGGGCAAGTTCGCGGCCAATGTGACGTTTCCGCTGAACATCAGCGGCGATGCCGAAGGCTGCGTGCTCAACAAGGAAACCCACGAGGTCACCACGCCCAAGGGCTTCAAGGAGGCCTATCAGAAGTATGTGGAAGGCGGCTGGCCTTCTCTGTCCTGCGATACGGCCTATGGCGGCCAGGGCCTGCCCTTCGCGGTGAACTCGGCGGTGTACGAGATGCTCAACAGCGCCAACCAGGCCTGGACCATGTACCCTGGCCTGTCGCACGGCGCCTATGAAGCCCTGCATGTGCACGGCACGGAAGAGCAAAAGAAGCTGTACCTGCCCAAGCTGACCAGCGGCGAGTGGACCGGCACCATGTGCCTGACCGAGCCCCATTGCGGCACCGACCTGGGCCTGCTGCGCACCAAGGCCGAGCCCGTGGCCGGCGCGCCCGAGGGCACCTACAAGATCACCGGCAACAAGATCTTCATCAGCGCGGGCGAGCACGACTTCACCGACAACATCGTCCACCTGGTGCTGGCCCGCCTGCCCGATGCGCCGGCCGGCTCCAAGGGCATCAGCCTGTTCGTGGTGCCCAAGTTCGTGGTCAAGGCCGATGGCTCGCTGGGCGAGCGCAATCCCATCTTCTGCGGCGCGCTGGAGCACAAGATGGGCATCCACGGCAATGCCACGGCACAGATCAATATCGACGGCGCCATCGGCACCCTGGTGGGCCAGCCGAACAAGGGCCTGCAGGCCATGTTCGTGATGATGAATGCCGCCCGCCTGGGCGTGGGCAACCAGTCGCTGGGCCTGACCGAGGTGGCCTACCAGAACGCGCTGGCCTATGCCAAGGACCGCCTGCAGATGCGCAGCCTGTCGGGCACCAAGGCCAAGGACAAGCCGGCCGACCCCATCATCGTCCACCCCGATGTGCGCCGCATGCTGCTGACGGCCAAGGCCTATGCCGAAGGCGGCCGCGCGCTGGTCACCTATTGCGCCTTCCTGATCGACAAGGAGTTCAACCACCCCGACGAGAAGGTGCGCAAGGACAGCGCCGAGCTGGTGGCGCTGCTGACGCCCATCGTCAAGGCCTTCATCACCGACAACGGCTGGACGGCCACCACCATGAGCCAGCAGGTCTATGGCGGCCATGGCTTCATCACCGAATGGGGCATGGAGCAGTTCGTGCGCGATGCGCGCATCAACATGATCTATGAGGGCACGAACGGCATCCAGGCGCTGGACCTGCTGGGCCGCAAGGTGCTGGGCAACCAGGGCGCGTCGCTCAAGAAGTTCGGCAAGCTGGTGGCGCAACTGGTGAAGGAAGAGGGCGTCAACGAGAAGATGGCCGAGTTCATCAACCCCATCGCTTACCTGGGCGACCAGATGACCAAGTTCACCACCGAGATCGGCTTCAAGGGCATGCAGAACCCCGACGAGGTGGGCGCGGCGTCCGTGGACTACCTGCGTGTGGCGGGCCACCTGGTGTTCGGCTACTTCTTCGCCCGCATGGCCCAGGTGGCGCTGCGCGAAATCGCGAAGGGCAACACCGACCCGTTCTACCAGGCCAAGCTGCAGACCGCTCGCTTCTACTTCGCCAAGCTGTTCCCCGAGACCGCCACGCTGATGCGCACGGCCCGTGCTGGCAGCAAGTCGCTGATGGACACGGACGCAGCGCTGGCCTGAACGGCTTCACTCCAACATGGGAGCGCGGGCTGTGCGCATCAGCGTGGCCTGCGCACCTTTCTAGGCGAAAGGGGTTTGAAATGAAGGCATACCAAGCACTGGCAGCAATGGTCCTGGGCCTTGCGGCCGCCGCAGCGCAGGCGCAGATGACGCCCGTGGGCCTGTGGAAGAGCGTGGACGACAAGAGCGGCGAGGCCAAGTCCGAGATCCGCGTGGCCGAGAACGACGGCGTGGTCACGGGCCGCATCGAGCAGATCCTGCGCAAGGGCGCCGATCCGGCCGCCACCTGCACCGAATGCTCGGACGACCGCAAGGGCCAGCCGCTCAAGGGGCTGGAGATCATCCGCGGCGCCAAGAAGGCCGAGGGCAAGGACGTCTGGGAAGGCGGCAAGATCCTCGACCCCGAAAACGGCAAGACCTACACGCTGCGCCTGACGCCCATCGAGGGCGGCGCCAAGCTTGAGGTGCGCGGCTCCATCGGCCCCTTCGGCCGCACCCAGACCTGGGTGCGCGTGCAGTAAACCATTCCGGCAGGCGGCCGCAGCGGCCGCCTGCCTCCCACCTGTGGAACATTTATGTCCCGATTCAATGTGAAGAAAGTCGCCGTGCTCGGCGCTGGCGTGATGGGGGCGCAGATCGCGGCCCATCTGGTCAATGTCAAGGTGCCCGTGGTGCTGTTCGACCTGCCTGCCAAGGAAGGTCCGAAAAGCGGCATTGCCGAGCGCGCCATCGCCAACCTCAAGAAGCTCAGGCCGTCGCCCATCGGCGTGGCCGAGGACGCGGACCTGATCCAGCCCGCCAACTACGAGGAGCACCTCAAGCTGCTCAAGGGCTGCGACCTGATCATCGAGGCCATTGCCGAGCGCATGGACTGGAAGCTCGACCTGTACACCAGGATCGCGCCCCATGTGGCCAAGCACGCCATCGTGGCGTCCAACACCTCGGGCCTGTCCATCACCAAGCTGTCCGAGGCGCTGCCCGACGCGATCAAGCCGCGCTTTTGCGGCATCCACTTCTTCAACCCGCCGCGCTACATGCCGCTGGTGGAGCTGATCGCCACGCCGACCACGCAGCCCGTGGTGCTGGACCAACTGGAAGCCTTCGTCACCAGCGGCCTGGGCAAGGGCGTGGTGCGCGCCAAGGACACGCCCAACTTCATCGCCAACCGCATCGGCATCGCCGGCATGCTGGCCACGATGAAGGAGGTCGAGAACTTCGGCCTGACCTTCGACGTGGTCGATGACCTCACCGGCAAGAAGTTGGGCCGCGCATCCAGTGGCACCTTCCGCACGGCCGACGTGGTGGGCCTGGACACCATGGCCCATGTGATCAAGACGCTGCAGGACAACCTCAGCGCCGAGACCGATCCTTTCTACGGCAGCTTCGGCACGCCGCCCGTGCTGGCCAAGCTGATCGAGCTGGGCAACCTGGGCCAGAAGGCGAAGAAGGGCTTCTACAAGAAGGTTGGCCGCGACATCCTGCAGTTCGAACTGGACAGCGAGGACTACGTGCCCGCAGGCGGCAAGGCCGACGAGGTCTATGGCCGCATGCTCAAGAAGCCCGCTGCCGAGCGCCTGAAGCTGCTGCGCAATGCCGAGGGCGCGCAGGGCCGCTTCCTGTGGGCCATCCTGCGCAACAGCTTCCACTACGCGGCCATCCATCTGGAGAGCATTGCCGAGTCGGCACGTGATGTGGACCAGGCCATGCGCTGGGGCTTCGGCATGAAGCAGGGCCCGTTCGAGCTGTGGCAGGAAGCCGGCTGGCTGGAAGTGGCGAAGATGGTCCAGGAGGACATCGATGCCGGCAAGGCATTGAGCAAGGCACCTCTGCCCAAGTGGGTCTTCGAAGGCCCGGTGGCCGAGGCCGGCGGCGTGCACACGGCGCAGGGCTCGTGGAGCCCTGCCAAGGGCCAGTTCGTGCCCCGCCGCGTGCTGCCCGTCTACGAACGCCAGATCTTCCCCGAAAAGCTGCTGGGCGAAGACAGCCTGCCCGACTGGAAGACGGCCGGCACCACGATCGCCGAATCCAGGGCACTGCGCACCTGGACGCTGGACGGCCAGATCCTGATCGCCAGCATCAAGAACAAGATGCACGCCATCAGCCCCGAAGTCATGGAAGCGCTGATGGAAGCCGTGGACGTGGCCGAGACCGACTTCCAGGGCATGGTCATCTGGTCGGGCGATGCGCCGTTCAGCGTGGGCGCCGACCTGGAGGCCACCATGCCGGCTTTCGTGATCGGCGGCGCCGACGCCATCGAAAGCGTGGAGCAGGAGCTGCAAAACCTGATGCTGCGCATCCGCTACGCCCAGGTGCCTGTGGTTGCGGCCATCCATGGCATGGCGCTGGGCGGCGGCTGCGAGCTGGCCGTCTACAGCGCGCGCCGCGTGGCGCATATGGAAAGCTACATCGGCCTGGTGGAAGTCGGCGTGGGCCTGGTGCCCGGCGCGGGCGGCCTGACCTATATCGCGCGCCGCGCGGCAGAGAACGCCGCCACCAGCACGGGCAAGGACCTGCTGCCCTTCCTGACCGAAGGCTTCACGGCCGCCGCCATGGCCAAGGTGGGCACCAGCGCCATCGAATCGCGCAAGCTGGGCTACCTGCTGGACAGCGACCTCATCGTGCCGCACAAGGACGAGCTGCTGTTCGTCGCCATCAACGAGGCCAAGGCCATGGCCGCAGGCGGCTGGCGCGCGCCGCTGCCGCGCAGCTTCCCCGTGGCGGGACGCAGCGGCGTCGCCACCATCAAGGGCTCGCTGGTCAACATGCGTGACGGCGGCTTCATCAGCGAGTTCGACCAGCATGTGGCCAGCCTGATCGCCAACGTGGTCTGCGGCGGCGATGTGGATGCGGGCACCCTGGTGGACGAGGCCTATCTGATGAAGCTCGAACGCAAGGCGTTCTGCCACCTGATCGGCCATCCCAAGACGCATGAACGCATTCTTGGAATGCTGAACACCGGCAAGCCTGTCCGCAATTGAGGCAGATCGAGGAGAGACAAGACATGAAACAAATCCAAGACGCCTACATCGTCGCCGCCACGCGCACGCCCATCGGCAAGTCGCACAAGGGCTTTTTCCGCAACTACCGTCCCGACGACCTGCTGGCGACCACGCTGAAGGCCGCGCTGGCCCAGGTGCCGGGGCTGGACCCGGCCGCCATCGAGGACATCATCTGCGGCTGCGCCATCCCCGAGGCCCAGCAGGGCCTGAACGTGGCGCGCATCAGCGCCGTGCTGGCGGGCCTGCCCACCAGCGTGGGTGGCATCACCGTGAACCGATTCTGCGCCTCGGGCCTGTCGGCCGTGGCCATGGCGGCGGACCGCATCCGCGTGGGCGAGGCCGACGTGATGATCGCGGCCGGCGTGGAGAGCATGAGCATGGTGCCGATGATGGGCAACGCGCCCTCGCTGTCGCCGTCCATCTTCGAGCGCGATGGCGACGTGGGCATTGCCTACGGCATGGGCCTGACCGCCGAGAAGGTAGCCCAGCAGTGGAAGGTCTCGCGCGATGCGCAGGACGCCTTTGCGCTGGAGTCGCACCGCCGTGCCCTGGCTGCCCAGCAGGCTGGCGAGTTCAAGGACGAGATCACGCCCATCGAGGTCACCGACCGGGGCCTGGACCTGGCCAAGGGCGAACCCGTGGTGCGCACGCGCACCGTGGAGCTGGACGAGGGCGCGCGTCCCGACACCAGCCTGGAAGGCCTGGGCAAGCTGCGCACCGTGTTCGCGGCGCGCGGCTCGGTGACGGCCGGCAACAGCTCGCAGACCAGCGATGGCGCAGGCGCGCTGATCCTGGCCAGCGGCGCCGCCGTGCAGCGCTTCGGCCTCACGCCGCTGGCGCGCTTCGTGAGCTATGCCAGCAAGGGCGTGCCGCCCGCCATCATGGGCATCGGCCCCATCGAGGCCATCCCGGCAGCGCTGCGCTATGCAGGCCTCAAGCAGGACGACATCGACTGGTTCGAACTCAACGAAGCCTTTGCGGCCCAGTCGCTGGCCGTGGTCAACACACTGGGCCTGGACCCCGCCAAGGTCAACCCCATGGGCGGCGCCATTGCCCTGGGCCACCCTCTGGGTGCCACGGGCGCCATCCGCTCGGCCACCGTGGTGCATGCGCTGCGCCGCAAGCAACTGCGCTACGGCATGGTGACGATGTGCGTCGGAATGGGCCAGGGCGCCGCCGGCATCTTCGAGCGGGTCTGACCGTTGATCGAAGCCCCGTTCGCGGGGCTTTGTTTTTTCCGCTCAACCCATCCTTTCCCATCCATGCGAGCCGGCACAGAAACGGCACCGACCAGGAGACAGCCATGGAACAACACCAACTCAGCAGCGACGGTGCCACGCTGGCGCTGCGCGTCTACACGCCCGCTGGCCCGCCGCGCGCCAGCGTGGTCATCGGCGGGGCCATGGGGGTGCGCCAGGCTTTCTACGAGGCCTTTGCCACCTGGCTTGCGGGGCAGGGCTACCGCGTCACCAGCTTCGACTACCGGGGGCACGGTGATTCCCTGCAAGGCGCCATGCGCGAGGTACATGCCGATCTCTGCGACTGGGCACGCGACTACGAGGCCGTGATCGCTCATGCAAAGGCGCAGTTGCCGGAGCAGCCGCTGTTCCTGGTCGGCCACAGCCTGGGCGCCCAGCTGCCGGGCCTGCTGCGCACGCCGCAGCTGGTGGACGGGCTGCTGAGCATTGCCGCCGGCAGCGGCTACTGGCGTGACAACGCGCCCCGCCTCAAGCGCATGGTTCCCTATTTCTGGCATGTGCTGGTGCCCGTGGCCACGCGCCTGTGCGGCTACTTTCCGGGCCGGCGCCTGCGCAAGGTGGGCGACCTGCCGGCCGGCGTCATGCTGCAATGGCGCCGCTGGTGCCTGAACCCGCGCTACAGCGTGGGCGCCGAAGGCGAGGCCGCCGCGCACAGCTACGCCGCCGTGCGCTTTCCGGTCATGGCGCTGTCCATGAGCGACGACGAACTCATGACCTGGCGCGGTACCGAGCACCTGTTCGCGCTCTACGCCAATGCGCCCAGCCGCATCGAGCGCATCGAGCCCCAGGCGCTGCAACTGCGGCGCATAGGGCATTTCGGCTTCTTCCGCGCCGATATGCGCGAGGCGCTCTGGGGCCGGGCCGTGGACGTGTTCTCGGGCTGGACCAGGTCGCCGGCTGACGCTGCCCACCCGCGCTTTCCCTCACCCGCAGAGTCGCCGGCTTGACGGACGCGGACCCCGCTTGCCATCACACTCGTTTGCCATGAGC
Organism: Delftia acidovorans; assembly: GCA_031286585.1. Classification (GTDB taxonomy): domain Bacteria; phylum Pseudomonadota; class Gammaproteobacteria; order Burkholderiales; family Burkholderiaceae_C; genus Comamonas; species Comamonas acidovorans_A. The sequence continues at coordinate 58,558 of JAITUC010000005.1, read as the reverse complement.
ACAGATATCCATCCTCTCGACCAGGCCGTGGCGCTCACGCCCACCGGCGCCGTGGGCCACTACCAGGGACATACCACGCAGGACTACTGGAACATGGTGGGCCCCTACGGCGGCATCACCGCAGCCGCGCTGGTGCGTGCCATCCAGCAGCATCCGCTGTGCCTGGGCGATCCGCTGTCCATCACCGTCAACTATGCGGCCGCGCTGGGAGCGGGGCGCTTCGATATCGAAGCCCGCCCCGTGCGCACCAACCGCTCCACCCAGCACTGGCTGCTGACCATCACCCAGCCCGACCGGGACGGCGATGCCCAGGTCGTCACCACGGCCACGGCCGTCACGGCCGTGCGGCGCAGCACCTGGGGCGGCACCGACCTGGCCATGCCCCAGGTGCCTGCGCCCGCCGTCGTGCCGCGCGTGCCGCCGCTGGGGGGCGTGGAGTGGCTCAACCGCTACGACATGCGCTTTCTCGGCGGCATCATTCCCCAGACCTGGGATGGCCGCGAATCCGACAGCCTGACGCGCCTGTGGGTGCGCGACGAACCGCCGCGCGCACTGGATTTTTGCGCGCTGGCCGGCCTGGCTGACGTATTCTTCCCGCGCGTGTGGCTGCGCCGCGCACAGCGCACCCCGGCGGGCACGGTGTCCATCACCGTCTACTTCCATGCGGGGCGCGAGGAACTGGCCGCCGCAGGCACAGGCCACCTGCTGGCCCAGGCGCACGGCCAGGAGTTCCGCAACGGCTTCTTCGACCAGAGCGCCCAGCTGTGGAGCGAGGCCGGCGTGATGCTGGCGAGCAGCCACCAGATCGTGTATTTCAAGGAATAAGCAAGGCAAGACCATCATGAGCGAAACCACCCAGGACATCCTCGTGCACACCGAAGCGGGTGTCTGCACCATCACCTTCAACCGCGCAGACAAGAAGAACTCCATCACCGAGGCCATGTACGCCAGCATGGCCGATGCGCTGGCGCAGGCCGGCGGAGACGCCTCCGTGCGCTGCGTGGTCTTCCAGGGCGACATGGCCATCTTCAGCGCGGGCAACGACATTGCCGACTTCCTCAAGCAGTCGGCCGGCGGCACCGCCAGGCCGGAGGGCGAGCAGCGCCCCGTCTGGCGCTTCCTGCACAACATCGCCGCCTTTCCCAAGCCCGTGATCGCCGCCGTCTGCGGCCCGGCCGTGGGCATCGGCACCACCTTGCTGCTGCACTGCGACCTGGTCTATGCGGGCGACAACGCGGCCTTCTCGCTGCCCTTCGTGAACCTGGGCCTGTGCCCCGAAGCGGCCTCCAGCCTGCTGCTGCCCCAGATGCTCGGCTACCACCGCGCGGCCGAGGCCCTGCTGCTGGGCGAGCCCTTCCTGGCCGAAGCCGCCCTGGAAGTGGGCCTGGTCAACCGTGTCGTGCCCCCCAGCGAATGCAATGCACTGGCGCAGGCCCAGGCCAGGAAGCTGGCCGCCAAGCCGCTGTCGGCCCTGATCGAAACCAAGCGCCTCATGAAGGCCGGCCAGTCCGGCCTGGTGCGCGAGCGCATGGCCGAGGAGGGCGCGAGCTTCGGCAAGCTGATGTCTGGCCCAGCTGCCAAGGAGGCATTCACTGCCTTCATGGAGAAGCGCAAGCCGGACTTCAGCCAGTGCTGAAATCCACGAAGGCCTCTGCGGTGCCCGTGCAGTTCGAGCCCGAGTTCATCGCCGGGCTGCGCGAAGTATTCGAGCGCCAGATCGCCTTCAACCAGGTGCTGGGGCTGCGCATCACCGAAGTGCTGCCCGAGCGGGTTGAAGGCCGCATCACCATGCGGCCCGAGCTCATAGGCCATGCGGCCTACCAGCGCATCCACGGCGGCGTGATCAGCGCCGGCCTGGACTCCATGGGCGGCCTGTCCGTCATGGCCGCCATCGGTGCCAGGCACATGGACGATGCGCCGCTGCAGCGCCTGCACCGCTTCTCGCGCCTGGGCACCATCGACCTGCGCGTGGACTACCTGCGCCCCGGCATCGGCAGCGAATTCATCCTGCGCGCCGAGGTGCTGCGGCTGGGCTCGCGCGTGGCCAACACGCGCATGGAATTCCTGGGGGCCGATGGCAGCTTGTTGTCCACAGGGACGGCGGCGTACATCGTTTCCTGAAGCATGGCCCGCTGACTGGGGGCCTTCTTTTTGCTTTTCCTCACCCCCAGCGCGCGCGCCACACGGCCCAGGCCGTGCCTGCGCCATAGGCGGCCATGGCCACGGCGACCAGGATGAACAGCGACTGGGCGCTGCCCAGGCCGCTGGACATGAGCCAGCCGCCGCCCACCACCACGATCAGCAGGCGCACCGTGCCGGCCAGTACGGGGGCCCAGACGCGGCCTGCGCCCAGGGAGGCGAAGTACAGCACCAGTCCCAGGCCGAACAGCCCGAAGGCCGGGCCCACGGTGCGAAGGTAGAGATCGGCGTAGGCGCGTACGGCCGGGTCGCTGGTGAAGATGCCCGACCACAGCTGCGGCCAGACCATGACCACCAGGCCCAGCACGCCCAGCAGGGCGGCCGCCATGGCGCCGCCCGACCAGGCCACGCGGCGCGCGCGTGCCACCTGGCCGGCGCCCATGGCCATGCCCACCATGGGCACGGCGGCCATGCCCACGCCGAAGGCCATGGGGATCAGCAGGAACTCCAGCCGCTGGCCTATGCCGTAGCCGGCCAGGGCCAGCGGACCCAGGCGGGCGACCATGCCTGTCAGCAGCAGCGCGGCCAGCGCCGTCTGCACGGGGGACAGGCAGGCCAGGGCGCCCACGCGCAGGATGTCGCGGAACATGGGCCAGGCCAGGCGCGGCGTGCGCCAGTCCAGCTGCAGCCGCTGCTGGCCCCATTGCAGGTAGGCCAGAAAGGCCGCCACGGCCAGCAGCATGGCCACGATGTTGCCCACGGCCACGCCCGGCATGCCCCAGCGCGGCATGGGCCCCAGGCCCAGCCCCAGCGTGCCGCCCACCACGATCTGCACCAGCGAGGCAGCAAAGATCACGGCCGACGGCATGCGCATATTGCCCGTGCCCCGCACCACCGAGGCCAGCGTATTGCACAGCCACACCAGGATGGCGCCGCTGAACAGCACGGCGCCAAAGCCCGTGGCGGCCGCCAGCACCTCGCCGCGCCCGCCCAGCCAGCCGTAGAAGGTGGCGCCGCAGAGCACGAAGATGAGCGAGTACAGCAGGCCCGCGATGGCGCCGATCACGATGGCGTGCAGGGCCAGTGCCGAGGCACGCGCACCGTCGCCCGCCCCCAGCGCGCGGCTGATGGCCGATGACACGCCGCTGCCCATGGCACCGTTGCTCATCATCTGCGTGAGCATGGCCAGCGGAAACACCAGGGCCATGGCCGCCAGCGATACGGTTCCCAGCTGCCCCACGTAGTAGGTCTCTGCCACGGCGACCAGCACCGACATGCTCAGTGCCACCATGTTGGGCACGGCCAGGCGCACCAGGGTGGAGGCGATGGGGCCGCTGACCAACGGATGCGCGGACCCGCTGGCCGCGGCGCCAGCGGCTGCGGAGGGCAGGGCGGCGCTCATGCCGCGCTCTCCTGCGTGGCGGTTTCCAGCACGGGCAGCATGCTCAGCACCAGGCTTTCGAGCGCGCCGATCTGCTCGCTGCCGCACAGCTCGCGCACGCGCTGCTGGGCCTGGCGCCACAGGGCGGCGGCCTCGCGGATGCGGGCGCGGCCTTCGGGCGTGACGACCACGCAGCGGCTGCGCGCATCCGCGCCTGGGACCAGGTCGATGAAGCCGGCCTGCTGCAGCGTGCGCAGGTTGCGCGTCATCGTCGTGCGGTCGGTGTGCAACTGCTCGGCCAGGGCCGAGACCGTGGGCGGGCCGTCCGGCGCATTGCGCGCCTGCACCAGCAGGCTGAACTGCGTGCCGCGCAGGCCGCTGGGCGCCAGCGTGTCGTCATAGAGCTGGGAGATCTTGCGCGACAGGCTGCGCACCATGAAGCAGGTGCAGACCGGATCGGCGGCGCGGGGTGTGGGTGAGGTCATTTCGCGTAATGGCGGGTGGCCGGGAACGGAAATGAGTGTAGATGCACATATTGATTTGCGCATGTCTACTGCGCGACGCCGGGCCTCTTGGTGTGTGATCCCGAAAGGCTTGCAAGCACATGAAACGGGAGAACCATCCAGTTACTTTTCTTGCGAGATGCCGGCATTTGTTGCCAGTTCGTGTGCGTAGCATCGGATTTTTCCGAAGGAGACCCACCCATGGCTGTTCAGAACCCGTTCTTTGGCAAGCGCGACAACGATGCTTTCACCTCCCGCAACACCCTGGGCAGCGGCACAGGCGCTGTCGGCGCGGGCGGCAGTCCTTCGGGGGCCGTCATGCCCAGTGCCAGCGTGACCAGCCCGGCATCCACCCAGCGCCAGGCCTCGCCTGCGTCGCAGGACTCTCCGGGCAGCAAGCTCACCGTGGGCCCCAACATCAAGCTCAAGGGCGTGGAGATCACCGACTGCGACACGCTGGTCGTCGAAGGCACGGTGGAGGCCACCATGGACTCGCGCGTGATCCAGATCGCCGAGCAGGGTGCCTTCCACGGCACGGCCGAGATCGATATCGCCGAGATCCATGGCGTGTTCGACGGCACGCTGACCGTGCGCGAGAAGCTGGTCATCTACGGCACGGGCAAGGTCAGCGGCAAGATCCGCTACGGCAAGGTGGTGATCGAAGAGGGCGGCGAACTCACGGGCCAGATCGAAGCGGGCTCCTCGCCGCGCTCGTCCTCGTCGGGTTCGGCTGTGGCGTCCGGCGCCTCCAGCCTGTCCTCTTCCTCGTCGGCCGCTTCCAGCGACAGCGCCGCCAGCAGTTCCGCCGCCCTGGCTGCGGCCAGCGCAGCGGCCTCGCTGCAGCCGCGCGTCACGCCATCGCTGGCCTGAGCCCTTCCTGCACCGGAAATGAAAAAGCGACCTGCGAAGGTCGCTTTTTTTCATGGCTGCAGAGGCGCAGGCGGGTTCAGCCTGCCTGCTGCTGCTTGCGTTGCGCATTGCGCTCGGCCGCTGCGCGCCAGGAACGCACCTGGTCGTTGTCCGGCAGCGACTGGGGCTTGCCCTGGCCGTCGATGGCCACATAGGTCAGCAGGGCTTCGGTCACCTTGACGAAGCGGCCCTGGTCGGCAAAGCGCTCGGCATAGACCTCGACATCGACCGTGACCGAGGTGCGGCCCACGCGCTGCACGCTGGAGTAGAACGACAGGATGTCGCCCACGCGCACGGGCTGCTTGAAGATGAACTCGTTCACGGCCACGGTGACCATGCGGCTCTGGCCCAGGCGAGATGGCAGCACCGAGCCTGCCAGGTCGACCTGCGCCATGACCCAGCCGCCGAAGATGTCGCCATTGGCGTTGACGTCGGCGGGCATGGGAATGACCTTGAGAACCAGCTCCTTGTCTGCGGGCAAGGGATGGGGCGGGAGGTCGGGACGGGGTGGCATGGGCACAATCGGATCAATATAACAACTGAGAATTGTCTTCCATGCGACGCGAGAGCGCTTCTCCTACGGATTTACCCTTAGTCCCAACCCCGGCACCCTCGCGGGACTGGAACGCGCTGCGGCGCCTGCTGCCCTACCTGTGGCAATACAAGTGGCGCGTGCTGGCGGCGCTGGGCTTCATGGTCGGGGCCAAGCTCGCCAACGTGGGCGTGCCGGTGCTGCTCAAGCACCTGGTCGATGCGCTGGATCTGAAGGCCGGCGACGCCCGGGCCGTGCTGGTCGTGCCCGTGGCCCTGCTGCTGGCCTACGGGCTGCTGCGCTTTTCCAGTTCGCTGTTCACCGAGCTGCGAGACCTGGTCTTCGCCAAGGCCACGCAGGGTGCCTCGCGGGCGATTGCGCTGTCCACCTTCGAGCACCTGCATGCGCTGAGCCTGCGCTTTCACCTGGAGCGCCAGACCGGCGGCATGACGCGCGACATCGAGCGCGGCGTGCGCAGCACCGAGTCGCTGATTTCGTATTCGCTCTACAGCATCCTGCCCACCTTCATCGAAATGGCGCTGGTGCTGGGCATCCTGGCGCTGCGCTTCGACATCTGGTTCGCGGTCATCACGCTGGCGGCGCTGGTGTTCTACATCACCTTCACCGTCACGGTGACCGAGTGGCGCACGCGCTTTCGGCGCGAGGCCAATGCCCAGGAGTCGGCGGCCCACACCAAGGCCATCGACTCGCTGCTGAACTACGAGACCGTCAAGTACTTCGGCAACGAGGGCTTCGAGGCGCGGCGCTATGACGAAAACCTGGAGCAGCTGCGCCGCGTGCGCCTCAAGAGCCAGACCACTCTGAGCCTGCTCAACTGCGGGCAGCAGCTGATCATCGCCACGGCCCTGGTCGCCATCCTCTGGCGGGCCACGCAGGGCGTGGTGGACGGGCGGCTGTCGCTGGGCGACCTGGTCATGGTCAATGCCTTCATGATCCAGCTCTACATCCCGCTGGGCTTTCTGGGTGTGATCTACCGCGAGATCAAGCAGAGCCTGACCGACCTGGAGCGCATGTTCACCCTCATGGACAAGGAGCGCGAGGTGGCCGATGCGCCCGGCGCCCGGCCCCTGCCGGCAGACGGCGCGCCGCCCGAGCTGCGCTTCGAGCATGTGGACTTCGCCTATGACCCCGAGCGGCCCATCCTCAAGGACGTGAGCTTCACCATTCCAGCCGGCAAGACCGTGGCCGTGGTCGGCCCTTCGGGCTCGGGCAAGAGCACGCTGGCGCGGCTGATCTTCCGCTTCTACGACGTGCAGTCCGGCCATGTGCGCATCGCCGGGCACGACCTGCGCGAGCTGACCCAGGACAGCGTGCGCGGGGCCGTGGGCATCGTGCCGCAGGACACGGTGCTGTTCAACGACACGGTGGAATACAACATCGCCTACGGCCGCCCCGGCGCCAGCCGCGAGCAGGTGGTGGCGGCCGCGCGCGCCGCGCGCATCCACGACTTCATCGAGGCTACGCCCCAGGGCTATGCCACGCGCGTGGGCGAGCGCGGTCTCAAGCTGTCGGGCGGCGAAAAGCAGCGCGTGGCGATTGCGCGCACCCTGCTCAAGGACCCGCCCATCCTGATCTTCGACGAGGCGACCTCGGCGCTGGACTCGGCCAACGAGCGCGCCATCCAGGCCGAGCTGCAAAGCGCCGCGCGCAACAAGACGGCGCTGGTGATTGCCCACCGCCTGTCCACGGTGGTCGATGCGCACGAGATCCTGGTCATGGACGCGGGCCGCATCGTCGAGCGCGGCACCCATGCCCAGCTGGTCGCGGCGGGCGGGCGCTATGCGGACATGTGGGCGCTGCAGCAAAGCGGGGAGCCCGCCGTGCTGTAGCGCGGGGCGGCCGGGCGGCTCGGCGCCTGGGCGGCTTCAGGGCTTGAGGTGCGTGGTCAGGAACTGCTCCATGGCCTCGTAGAACTCGAACTTGTTCTCGTCGTTGTGAAAGCCGTGGCCCTCGTTGTCCTTGACCATGTACTGCACCTCGACGCCGCGCTCGCGCAGCGCCTTCACCACCTGGTCGCTCTCGTCCTTGTTCACGCGCGGATCGCGCGCGCCCTGGGCGATGAACAGCGGCGCCTTGATGCGGTCCACATGCAGGGCCGGCGAGGTGGCGGCCAGGCGCTCCCTGTCGCGCTCGGGGTCGCCCACCATGGCGTGCATCTGGTCCAGCAGAGGCTTCCAGTAGGGCGGAATGGTCTTCATGAAGGTGAACAGGTTGGACACGCCCACGTAGTCCACGGCCGCCGCATACAGGTCGGGGGTGAAGGCCACGCCGGCCAGCGTGGCATAGCCGCCATAGCTGCCGCCGTAGATGCCGATGCGCGCAGGGTCGGCAATGCCCTGGTCGATCAGCCAGTTCACGCCGTCCGTGATGTCGTCCTGCATCTTCAGGCCCCATTGGCCGAATCCCGCTTCCCAGAACGCGCGGCCATAGCCCGTGGAACCACGGAAGTTCACCTGCAGCACGCAGAACCCCCGGTTGGCGAGGAACTGCACCTCGGGGTTGTAGCCCCAGCCGTCGCGGGCCCAGGGGCCGCCGTGCGGGTTGATGATGCAGGCCAGGTTCCTGGGCTCGCGGCCGGCCGGCAAGGTCAGGTAGCCGTGGATGGTCAGGCCGTCGCGGCTGGTGTAGCTGACCGGCTGCACGCGCGACATGGCGGCCTCGGGGATGGACGGGTTGATGTCGGCCAATCTGGTCAGCGCATCGGCGGCCGCGTCGTAGATGTAGCGCGCGCCCGGCGTGCGGTCGTTGAAGGCCGCGACGATGAACTTGTCCTCGGCGCGGTTGGCGCCCTGGATGGCGAAGTCGTAGCCCGGCAGCTGCGCGGCCAGCCGGTCGTAGAGGGCTTCGGTCTCGGCATCGAAGAAGCGGTACTGCGGCTTGTCGGTCTGGTAGGCGGCCAGCGTCAGCACGCGGCGCTTGCGGGAATAGGCCGCTGCGCCCAGATCGACTTCCTCGGGCACGAAGATTTCTTCTTCCTCGTCGGGCCGGGCCGGGTCGATGACCACCAGGGCCAGCTTGTCGCGGCCCCGGTTGGACAGGGCGTAGAGCTTTCGGTCGTCGAAGGTGAAGAAGGCCGGGCTGACGCTGGTGCGGTAGTCGGTGGTGATCAGGGGCTGGAATTCGCCGGCCTCGTCGTCGCGGTAGAGCAGGGCGCTGTTCAGGCCGTCGCTGGCCACGGCGGCCCGCACGCGGCCTGCGTGGTCGGTCTGCCAGCCGACGATGTTGCCGGGGTTCTGCGCCACCAGTTGCGCCGCCCCCGTGTGCACGTTCACGCGGTACACGTCGAAGACCTCGGCATCGCGCTGGTTGTGGCTGATCAGCACATGGTCGGGGTCGTCTTCCAGGTCGTCCTCGATGCTGGCGCGCACGCTGTCCCAGGGTGTCAGGTCGGTGGCTTCGCCGCTGAGCGCGTTGACCGCCAGCACGTGGAAGTTCTCGTCGCCGCCGAAGTCCTTCTGGTAGAGCACCACATCCGAGCCCTTCCAGAAGAAGTTGCTGATGTCGCGCTCGGTCTCGGCCGTGATGCGGCGCGGCTCGCCCACAGGGGTGCTGCCCTCCAGCGCCTGCACATGGATGTTCATGCGCGCCGGATGGCCGTCCACGCTGACGGGCTGCATGAAGCCCAGCGTGCGTCCGTCATCGGCCAGGCGGAAGAAGCCGCGCTCCGGATTGCGAAAGAAGTCCTTGATCGGATAGGCCTGCGGAGCCTGCGCATCGGCGCTGGCATCCCGTGCCAGGTGGAGGATGTGGGCGGCCATGGCGGGGTGTCGGGAAAACGTCGGCAAGGGTGACCTCCTGGGTTGCAGCGGCAGGGGAAAAAGGGAGCCGGCCATGATGCCATGGCGCTGTATACAAACAGGAGGGTCACTGTCTTTGGTGGGATTGGTTGTATACATTTGATTGGTGTTTTCCCGTGTTTTTGCGGAAATTTGCACCATTTATTGCCTTGGATGTATACATTCACGCCATTCCATCCAGACAGTGCCCCATGAGCCCCCAGCTTGCACCCGCCGCCTCCGAAGCGGAAAGCCATTCCCAGGTCATCAAGGCCCAGCTGCAGCTGCGCGAGATGATTCTTGCGGGCGAGCTGCCCGCAGGCGAGCGCATTGCCGAGCTCACCGTGGTGCAGCGCCTGGGCATCTCGCGCACGCCGGTGCGCGCCGCGCTGATGCGGCTGGAGCAGGAGGGCCTGCTCGAAGCCATGGCCGGCGGGCGCGGCTACCGCGTGCGGCTGTTCTCCGAAGCCGATGTGGCCGATGCCATCGAGCTGCGCGGCACGCTGGAAGGCCTGGCCGCGCGCTGGGCGGCCGAGCGCGGCGTGGCCGAGCCGCTGCTGGCGCAGGCCGGCCGCTGCCTCGATGCCATCGACCGTGTGCTGGAGACGGCCGACTGGGGCGATGAGGCCTTCTCGCGCTATGTGGCGCTGAACTCCGAATTCCACGACCTGCTGCACTCCATGGCCGGCAGCAGCGTCATGCAGCGCGAGCTGGAGCGCGTGGTGCGCATGCCCTTCGCCTCGCCCTCGGGCTTTGTGCTGGCGCGGGCCGAGTCGCCGCGTGCGCGCCACAGCCTGATGGTGGCCCAGGACCAGCACCGCCAGGTGCTGGACGCCATTGCCGCGCGCGAGGGCGCCCGGGCCGAGGCGCTGATGAAGGAGCACTCGCGCATCGCGCGCCGCAACCTGCGCGAGGCCGTGAGCGAGCCCGGCAGCCACGCGGTTCCTGGCGTGCAGTTGATCCGAGCCTGATTCGAGTCTGATCCGCGCTTGATCTGCGCCGGCGGCCTCGGCCGCCCGTGCCCCAGCCACCGCAGCGCCAAGGACTGCGGACCCCACCCATAAAGGAGACCCCCCATGAGCACATTCCCCAAGAACACCTGGTACGTGGCGGCCACGTCCGACGAGATCCAGGACAAGCCGCTGGGCCGTCGCATCTGCGGCGAGCGCATCGCCTTCTACCGCGCGCAGCACGGCGTTGCCGCCGTGGAGGATTTCTGCCCGCACCGTGGCGCGCCCCTGTCGCTGGGCTTTGTCTGCGAGGGCAAGCTGGTCTGCGGCTACCACGGGCTGGAGATGGGCTGCGACGGCAAGACCATTGCCATGCCGGGCCAGCGCGTGCGCGGCTTCCCCGAGATCCGCAGCTATCCCGTCGAGGAGCGCCACGGCTTCATCTGGGTCTGGCCCGGCGACAAGGCGCTGGCCGATGCCGCCCTGATCCCGAAGCTGCCCTGGCACGACAACCCCGAATGGGCCTACGGCGGCGGCATGTTCCACATCAAGGCTGATTACCGGCTGATGATCGACAACCTCATGGACCTGACGCACGAGACCTATGTGCACGCCAGCTCCATCGGCCAGGCCGAGATCGACGAGACGCCCTGCAAGACCGAGACGCGCGGCGAGGGCGCCGATGTCGAGGTGGTCACCAGCCGCTTCATGAACGACATTCCCGCTCCCCCGTTCTGGAAGATGGCGCTGCGCAGCAACGGCCTGGCCGACGAGGTGCCCGTGGACCGCTGGCAGGTCTGCCGCTTCACCCCGCCCAGCCACGTGCTGATCGAGGTCGGCGTGGCCCACGCAGGCCACGGCGGCTATGACGCGCCCGACGAACACAAGGTCTACAGCATGGTGGTGGACTTCATCACGCCCGAGACCGAGGAGTCCATGTGGTACTTCTGGGGCATGGCGCGCCGCTTCAATCCGGGCGATGCCGAAGTCACCGACCGCATCCGCGAGGGCCAGCACAAGATCTTCAGCGAAGACCTGGAGATGCTGGAGCTGCAGCAGCGCAACCTCAGTGCCCACCCCGACCGCAAGCTGCTCAAGCTCAACATCGATGCGGGCGGCGTGCAGTCGCGCAAGGTCATCGACAAGTGGATTGCGCAGGAGCAGCAGGCGGCGGCGGTGGCCGCAGCGGCGGCCCAGCCTGCCGCCACCGCCGTGGCCTGAGGCTGCCGGCATGGCCAGGCCAGCACGCGCGGGCGGCGCCGGGGATGGGGTAACCTCGGCGGGCTTCAACCCCAGGGCCGCAAGGCCTGCCGCCACCGATGGTCCACTCCGCCTCCGATCCGCTTTCCATCGACCTCTACGACCAGCCGGGCCATCTGATCCGGCGCGCGCAGCAGATCGCGGCGCAGCTGTTCCGCGACGTGCTGGGGCCGGACGTGACGCCGGTGCAGTACGCCATCCTGCGCATGCTCCAGGAAAAGCCGGGCATCGACCAGGTGACGCTGGCGCGGCTGGTGGCGCTGGACAACTCCACCACGGCCGACATCGCGGCGCGCCTGGAGGCCAAGGGCTGGGTGCTGCGCGAGATCCTGCCCCGGCGCCAGCGGCGCCTGACGCTCACGGTCGAGGGCGAGACCATGCTGGCCGGCTTCGTGCCCAATGTCCACGAACTGCACGAGCGCATGCTGGCCGCGCTCGAACCCCAGGAGCAGGCCGAGTTCAAGCGCCTGCTGCGCAAGTTCGTGCAACTGCACGACGTGCGCGACAACCTCGACGCTTCCTCATCCGACTGACGGCGGCCCGGCCGCCTCCGCGTCCGAGTCTGCGCGGCCCCGCCTGATCGGGGAAATCCCGGTATCTGGCGCAGATTTTCATTCAGTAAACTGAATCACATTCAGCATACGTAATGATGTGCTGAGAACACAAGAAAGCTCCCACAGAGCTTCAACCCAAGGAGACCCACGATGACTGCCTCTACCCCTGTCCCATGGCTGCAGCGGCCTTGCGCCGCCGCATCGTCCAACTGCCCGTTGCGGGAGCTGCGGCCATGAGCGCCGATCTGCGCGCCAGCGTGGACCAGCGGCCGATGACGCGCTTCCAGTGGTCGGTCATAGCCTTGTGCATGGTGCTCAACATGATCGACGGCTTCGACGTCCTGGTCATGGCCTTCACGGCCTCGGCCGTGTCGGCGCACTGGCAGCTCAGCGGGGCCCAACTGGGCTTTCTGCTCAGTGCGGGCCTGTTCGGCATGGCGGGCGGATCGCTGCTGATCGCGCCCTGGGCCGACCGGCTGGGCCGCCGGCCGCTGATCCTGGCCTGCCTGGCCCTCTCGGGCGTGGGCATGCTGGGCTCGGCCTTCAGCCACAGCGCCATCCAGCTTGCGGCGCTGCGCGTGCTCACGGGCCTGGGCGTGGGCGGCATCCTGGCCTGCAGCAACGTGATCGCCAGCGAATACGCCTCGCAGCGCTGGCGCAGCCTGGCCGTCACCCTGCAGTCCACGGGCTATGCGCTGGGCGCCAGCATCGGCGGCTCCATCGCGGTCTGGCTGCTGGGCCGGCATGACTGGCGCGCCGTCTTCCTGTTCGGCGGCTGCGTGACGCTGGGCGTGCTGGTCCTGGCCTGGTGGCGCCTGCCGGAGTCCATGGACTTCCTGCTGGCGCGGCGCCCGGCCGGCGCGCTGCAGCGGCTCAATGCCCTGATGGCCCGCCTGGACCTGCCCACGCTGGCGGCGATGCCGCCTGCCGCGCCCTCATCGGCGGGGCCGGCGCGGCGTGGCCCGCTGCAGCTGTTTGCGCCGGGCCTGCGCCGGCCCACGCTGCTGGTCTGGCTGTCATTCTTCGCGGTGATGTTCGGCTTTTACTTCGTGATGAGCTGGACGCCCAAGCTGCTGGCCGCCTCGGGCCTCACGCCCGAGCAGGGCGTGACCGGCGGCGTGCTGCTGAGCCTGGGCGGCATCCTGGGCGCCACCTTGCTGGGACTGCTGGCGGCGCGCTATCCCGTGCACCGGGCACTGGCCGGCTTCATGCTGGCCACGGCCGTGCTGCTGTGCTTCATCGTGAGCAATCCGGGCTCGCTGCTGCTGTCGTACGCGCTGGCCTTCCTGATCGGCGTCTTCGTCAACGGCTGCGTGGCGGGGCTCTATGCCATCGCGCCCATGGTCTATGGTGGCGAGGTGCGCGTGACCGGCGTGGGCTGGGGCATCGGCATAGGGCGCATCGGCGCCATCGTCTCGCCCATGGTCGCGGGCGCGCTGCTCGACGCCTCCTGGTCGGCCAGCCAGCTGTACGTGGGTTATGGCGCGGCCTTCGTGTTCGCGGCCTGCATCGTGTCGCTGCACCGGCTGCAAGGGCCCGAAGCCGGCACGCCTGCAGCCACGGGCCGCACGCTGTCGGCCCATTGACCCCGACTTGCAGACAAGAAGGAGAACCCCATGACCGAATGCACCGCCATTGCACCTGCCTCCACGCCCGCCCCCACGCCCGCCTTCCCGCTGGACCAGTGGTATGTCGCCGGCTTTGCCTGGGAGCTGCAGGACGCGCCGCTGGCGCGCACCCTGCTGGGCCGGCCCGTCGTGCTGTTTCGCACGCCCGATGGCAGCGTCGCCGCGCTGGAAGACCGCTGCTGCCACCGCGAGCTGCCGCTGTCCTGCGGCACGGTGGAGGCGCGCGGCCTGCGCTGCGGCTACCACGGCCTGCTGTTCGACCGCGCCGGCCAGTGCCTGGAGATTCCGGGCCAGCAGCGCATACCGCCCAAGGCCTGCGTCAAGGCCTTCGACCTGCGCGAGCGTGACCAGATCCTCTGGATCTGGATGGGCGCCACGCCCGATTCCGTGCCCGCGCAGGAGCCGCCCGCCTATCCCGTGCACGGCGATGCGCGCTACCGCTTCGGCGGCGATGTCTACCACTACGACGCGCCCTACCAGCTCATCCACGACAACCTGCTGGACCTCAGCCATCTGGGCTATGTGCACCTCAAGACCATCGGCGGCAATGCGGGCATCCACATGAATGCCGAGCTCAAGGTGCGCCAGGAAGGCGACAGCGTCACCGTGCTGCGCTGGATGCCCGACTCCGACCCGCCGCCCACCTATGCGGCAGCCTGGCCCTTCGCCGGACGCATCGACCGCTGGCAGGAGGTGGAGTTCCACCCCTCGCACGTGCGCATCTGGACCGGCGCCATGGATGCCGGCAGCGGTCAGCTGGACGATCCGCAGCGCGAGGGCTTTCACATGCGGGGCTTCCACGGCGTGACGCCGGAGACCGAGCATTCGGCGCACTACTTCTGGACCATCGCCACCAACCCCCATCCGGACATGCAGGACACCACGCGCCTGGTGATCGACCAGACGGCCGCCACCTTCGAGGAAGACAAGCTCGTCATCGAGGCCCAGTTCCGCAACCAGCAGCGCTTTGGCGCGCGCCCCGTCATCGACATCCATGTGGACGCGGGCCCCAACCGCGCGCGCCGCGTCATCCACCGGCTGCGCGAGGCCAGCGCCCAGGCGCTGGCGGCGGCCTGATTTTTCCGAACCCCTCCCTTCCCACGTTTCCCCATGCAAGCCCATCCCATCCTCCAGGTGCGCGTCGCGCGCAAATGCGCCGAGGCGCAGGACATCTGCAGCCTTGAACTCGTGCCGCTGGACGGCCAGAGCCTGCCCGCCTTCACGGCCGGATCGCACATCGACCTGCACCTGCCCGGCGGCCTGGTGCGCCAGTACTCGCTGTGCAACGACCCGCAGGACGTGGGCCGCTACGTGGTCGGCGTGCTGCGCGAGGCAGCCTCGCGCGGCGGCTCGGCCGCCGTGCACGAACAGGTGCGGGAAGGCCAGCAGATCGCCATCGGCGCGCCGCGCAACCACTTCGCGCTGCATGCGGGCCGGCCGGCTCGGCATCTGCTGCTGGCCGGCGGCATAGGCATTACGCCCGTCCTGGCCATGGCGCGGCAACTGGCGCGCGAGGGTGCCGACTTCGAACTGCACTACTGCGCGCGTTCGCGCGAGCGCATGGCCTTCACGGCCCTGCTGCAGTCCGTGCCCTGGGCTGACCGCGTGCACCTGCATGTGGATGGCGAGGGCGCGCTCGACATGGCGCAGCTGCTCGGCGCACCGCAGGCGGGCCTGCACCTGTATGTCTGCGGCCCGCGCGGCTTCATGGACGCGGCGCTGGGCCATGCCCGCGCGTCAGGCTGGGGCGAGGACCGTCTGCACTACGAGTTCTTCGCGGGCGAGGCCGTGCAGCGCGAGGGCGATGCCGGTTTCGAGATCGAGATCGCAAGCACCGGCCAGGTGGTGCGCGTGGCGCCCGAGCAGACCGTCGTCCAGGCGCTGGTCGGCATCGGCGTGGAGCTGCAGACCTCCTGCGAGCAGGGCGTTTGCGGCACCTGCCTCACCCGCGTGCTCTCGGGCGAGCCTGAACACCGCGACATGTACCTGACCGAAGACGAGCAGGCCGCCTGCGACCAGTTCCTGCCCTGCTGCTCGCGCGCCAAATCCGCCCGGCTGGTGCTGGACCTGTAGGGCGGCACCTCGCAGCAGGGCCCCTGGCGGGTGGACAATGGGATCTCCCCTGGCCCACAGCCCGTTGAAGCCGCTGATTTCCCTGCGGCAGCGGGCGCCGCTTTTTTGCCATGCAACCTGCCCTGCTTGTCCTGAACTTCAACACCGAAGGCCATCTGCGCCAGATGGCCCAGGCCTTTCCCTCCTTCGACCTGCTCTACGCGCCCGACGCCAGCCAGTGCGAGGCGGCCATCGCCGAACACGGCGCACGCGTGCAGGCCGTGCTGACCATCGGCTCCATCGGCCTGTCGGCCGCGCAGATGCAGCGCATGCCTGCGCTGCGGCTGGTCTGCGCGCTGGGCGCGGGCTACGAGAACATCGATGTCGCCCATGCGCAGGCCCATGGCATTGCCGTGGGCAATGGCGCGGGCACCAATGACGACTGCGTGGCCGACCATGCCATGGGCCTGCTGATCGCCTCCGTGCGCGGCCTGGTGCGCCTGGACCGCGCCACGCGCGACGGCGTCTGGCGCACCGCCCTGCCTCTGCCGCCCAATGTCTCGCACAAGCGCCTGGGCATCCTGGGCATGGGCGCCATCGGCGCCAAGATCGCCCAGCGCGCGCTGGGCTTCGAGATGGAGGTCGGCTACCACAACCGCAGCCGGCGCAGCGAACTGCCCCACCGCTACTTCGGCGACCTGCTGTCCCTGGCGCAATGGGCCGACGTGCTGCTGGTCGCCACGCCGGGCGGGCCGGGCACGCGCCACCTCATCAACACGCAGGTGCTGGATGCGCTGGGCCCGCAGGGCCATCTGGTCAACATCGCGCGCGGCAGCGTGGTCGATACCGCCGCCCTGGCCGCCGCCGTGCGCGAAGGCCGCCTGGCCGGCGCGGGCCTCGACGTCTACGAAAGCGAACCGGCCCCGCCGGCCGAACTTCTGGACCTCGACGCCGTGGTGCTCACGCCCCACGTCGCCGGCTGGTCGCCCGAAGCCGTGCAGGCCTCGGTGGACCGCTTCATCGCCAACATGCGCTGCCACCTGGAAGGCCGCCCGCTGGTCTCGCCGGTCACGGCCTGAGGCTGGATTCAGCCCTTTACCTTCCAAGCGCTGCTGCCAGGTGCAGCAGTCCCATGACCAGGCAGATGGCTGAGGACACGTGCCAGAAGCGGTCGCTGTTGTCCGGAAAGCGCGGTTTCAGCCACGGAAAGGCCACGGCCCGCGCCACCAGCACCAGGCCGGCCCCGGCCAGCACCGGGCGCATGAAGGGCAGGGGACCCAGCAGGCCCGCGCCTGCCAGCGCATATCCCGCCAGCAGCGACAGCGCCACGCCGATGGCCGCCGACACCAGTGGCGGATACCAGTGCCCGGCCTCGGCCATGCGCGCCATCCGCTCGCCCGCGCCCATGAGCCGCAGTCCGCGCGCGCCCCAGGCGATGCAGGCGAAATGTGCCAGCGCGGCCGCCATGTCAAGCAGGGCGGCTGCCAGGGCGGACAGGCGGGCCAATTCCTGCATGCTCAGGGCCATGCCAGGCCCAGCAGGCCGGCGCCCAGCAGGCACAGCGCGGCCAGCAATCCGCGCCGGGGCACCGAGAACCAGCAGGCGCGGGCTATCCACAGATAGCCGGCCACCATGGCCAGCGCCCAGGCGGCCAGCAGCGGATGGCGGGTGAACAGCGCGGCATCGCTGGCCGCCAGCCCTGAAAGCATGGCGCCAAAGCCCATGGCACCCAGGCTGTGGCTGGCGTTGAAGCCGGTCCAGGCGCGCCACATGTCGGTTTCGCGTGTGATGTGCAAGGGCGTGCGGCGCATGGCCGCCATCAGCGCGGCATCCACCGGCTGCAGCCGGTGGCCGCGCAGCGTGTACAGCAGGTGGACGGCACCCAGCACCGCCATCAGCGCGCCCGACAGCGCAATCAGCAGGGCCGGCCAGTTCATGGGCGTGCCTCGCACGCAAGGGCAGTCGTCATCGTCTTCATGGTGGGAGAAGGCAGAGAGAGTGGGAGAGTGCGGCCACTGTAGCCACTAAACTGGCGGCCGAAAACTCGCCTTGTGCTCAGGTTTTTCCGCATGTCCTCCAACACCACCCATACCGCTGAATCCCAGAGAAGAAGACAGCCCGTACAGGCCCGTGCGCAGCGCACGCTGGAGGCCATTCTTCAGGCGGCAGCTCAGATTCTGGTCAAGGAAGGCGAGGCCGCGCTCACCACCAACCGCATTGCCGAGCGCGCAGGCGTTTCCATCGGCACGCTCTACCAGTACTTCCCCGACAAGCAAGCCGTCTTCCGCGCCATGGTCGATGGCCAGCGCCGTGCGGCCGTCGCGGCCATC
This sequence comes from Delftia acidovorans, assembly GCA_031286585.1. Lineage (GTDB taxonomy): Bacteria > Pseudomonadota > Gammaproteobacteria > Burkholderiales > Burkholderiaceae_C > Comamonas > Comamonas acidovorans_A. The sequence continues at coordinate 40,523 of JAITUC010000005.1, read as the reverse complement.
GAGGCCTGGCTGGAGCAGGCGTCGGAACAGGGCCTGCCGCGCGAGGCCGTGGCGCGCGGCGTGGTCGCCTGCATCGTGGAGGGCTTCGCGGGCCGCACGCCCGCGCGGCGCAAGCTGGCGCGCTTTGCCTGGCGGCAGGATGGCGACGAGCACATCGCCCTGTCCATGCGCGAGACCGCCGAGCGCATGGCCGCCCACCTGCAGCGCTGGGGCGGCCCCTCGCTGTCCTATGCGCGCCTTTACGTGGCCACGCGGGCCGTGCTGGGCACGGTGCGCTTCGCCTCGCTGGAGGCCTCGCCGCTGATTGCCTCGGGCGCGCTGGAGGCGTTGCTGTGCGAGATGGGGACAGACATGTTGCTGGGTGGCGCGACGGGTGCGGGAACTGCTGCCCCCTAGGCAGTAGGGGCTGTGCCTGTGCAATTCCCGCTGGGCCAGCTTCGCAACCAGGTGCCCTTGCGAAACAGGATGACGAAAAAAAGGCCCCGCAGAGCGGGGCCTTTTGCTTCTACCGGAATGTGCGATCAACCGATAGCATTCTAACGAGTTCGCGCCGCAATGGCTTTCTCGGCCACATCCACCAGGTCGGTGCCGACCTGCTGCTTCCACTTGTCGTAGACGGGGCGTGTGGCCTTGACGAAGGCTTCGCGCTCGGCGGGCGTGAGCTGGGTCACGGTCACGCCGTTGGCGGCCAGGTCCTTGAGCAGCGGCTTGTCGGCCTCGATCATGCCCTTGCGCGCGATCACGATCTGCTCCTTGGCGGCGTCGACGGCGGCCTGGCGCACGATGTCCTGGTCTTCCTTGGTCCAGGTGGCCCAGATGTCCTTGTTGACCACGAAGATCAGCGGATCGTTGATGTAGCCCCACAGCGTCAGGTGCTTCTGGCCCACGGACTGCAGCTTGGCGGCCATGTAGACGGATACGGGGTTTTCCTGGCCGTCCACGGCGCCGCTGGCCATGGCGGGCTGGGCATCGGCCCAGCTCATCTGCGTGGGGTTGGCGCCCAGCGCGGTGAAGGTGTCCAGGAACAGCGGCGAGCCCACGACGCGGATCTTCAGGCCCTTGAGGTCGGCAGGGGTCTTGATGGCGTGCTTGGAGTTGCTGATCTCGCGGTAGCCGTTCTCGCCCCAGGCCAGCGGCACCACGCCGGCCTTTTCCAGGCGCTGGAACAGGCGCTTGCCGGGCTCGCCGTGCGTGAGCGCATCGGCGGCCGCGTAGTCGGGCATGAGGAAGGGCAGGGCGAACAGGTTCAGTTCCTTGATCTGGGGCGACCAGTTCAGCGTGGAGCCCACGGCCATGTCGATCACACCCTGGCGCAGCGCGCTGAATTCGCGCGTCTGGTCGCCCTGGATCAGGGACACGCCCGGGTAGAGCTTGATGTTGATGCGGCCGTTGGTGCGCTCGCGCACCTTGTTGGCCCAGATCTCGCCCCCCTTGCCCCAGGGAAAGGCCGTGCCCAGCACCAGCGACATCCGGTACTCGCTCTTGTACTTGGCCTGGGCATGGGCCATCAGGGGCGCGGAGGACAGGGCCAGGGCCGCTGCTGCGGCCAGGCCGCTGGCGAGGAAGCTGCGAAGTTTCATTGCGAAGGTCTCCTTGTTGAATTTTTGGGGATCAATAACCAAGACGTGCAGGCAGCCACAGAGCCAGCTGCGGGAAGGCGATCACGGCGATCATCACCAGGAACATGGCCAGCAGCATGGGGCCGACCCAGCGCACGGTGGACTCCATGCGCACGCCCGCGATGCGGCAGGACACCATCAGGTTCACGGCCAGCGGCGGCGTGAACTGGCCCAGCGCCACCTTGAGCGTGAGGATGACGCCGAACCACACCGGGTCCCAGTGGTAGTGCTGCATGATCGGCAGCAGCAGGGGCACGAAGATCAGGAAGATGGAGATGCCGTCCAGGAACATGCCCACGGTGATCAGCAGCAGGATCAGCAGCGCCATCACGCCGTACTCGCCCAGGCCCGAGTCCACGATGGCCTTGGCCACCGGATCGATCACGCCCAGCGTGGACAGCGAGAACGCGAAGATGCCGGCCAGCGATACCACCAGCAGGATCACGGCCGACAGCTCGCCGGCCTCGCGCAGGATGGGGTAGAGGTCGCGCAGCGTGATGGTGCGGTGGATCACCATGCCCACGAACAGGCCGTAGAACACGGCCACCACGGCGGCCTCGGTGGGGGTGAACCAGCCGGCGCGCATGCCGCCCAGAATCAGCACCGGAGCGGCCAGGCCCCAGGAGGCCTCGCGCAGGCTGCGCCAGAACGGCGGGCGCGGCATGGACGATTCCAGCGCACCCATCTTGTGCTTGCGCGACATCCACACGGCGGGAATGATCAGCGCCACGCCGGCCAGGATGCCGGGGATCATGCCGGCCGCGAACAGCGCCGGCACCGAGGCGCCGGGCACCAGCACCGAGTAGATGATGAAGGCCACGGACGGCGGGATCAGGATGTCGGTGGCCGCCGCCGCGCCCACCACGCTGGCCGAGAAGCTGCCGGGATAGCCGGCGCGGCTCATGGCCGCGATCATCACGCCGCCCACGGCGGCGGCATTGGCCGGGCCCGAGCCCGAGATGCCGCCCAGGAACATGGCCACGGCGATCGCCACCAGCGGCAGCATGCCGGGGCCGCGTCCCACGATGGCCACGGCGAAGTTCACCAGGCGCAGCGCCACGCCCGAGCGGTCGAAGATCGAGCCCACGAGCACGAACATCGGAATCGCCAGCAGCGGGTACTTGCCCAGGCCCGCATAGAAGTTCTGCGGCACGGCCAGCAGGCCGTACCACTGCGTGTCGGGGCTGGCCAGCGCGATGGCGGCTGCGCCCGCCAGGCCCAGGGCCGCGCCGATGGGCACGCCCAGGAACATCAGGCCCAGGAAGGCGATGAAGAGCAGGGTCGCGATCATGGCGCCTTCTCCTCATGGCTGTCGGCAAAGGCGCCGGGGCGGCCCTGGCGCCTGAACAGCTGCAGCGCACGCGCCGTGATCAGCGCCGAGCAAATCGGCAGCCACATCGAATACCACCATTGCGGCACGCCGATGCCGGGCGAGGTCTCCTCGAAACGGTAGTCGTCCCAGACCACGCGCACGCTCAACGCCGCGATCACGGCGAACAGCAGGGCCACCATCAGCGTGCCGAAGCGCGCCAGGCGCTTCCTGCGCAGGGCGCTGCCGCCTTCGGCGAAGTACTCGATGCGGATATGTGCGTTGCGCGCCACGGCCGCCGAGCCCGCGACCATGGCCAGCAGGATCATCAGGAAGACCGAGATTTCCTCGGTCCAGGCGAAGGAGGAGGAGGTGAAGTAGCGCACCAGCACATTGGCGAAGGTGATCAGGGCCAGCAGGGCCATGATGACCACGGTGAGCCAGTCCTCGATGCGCAGCGAACGCGGCTCGTCCGGCTGCGAAGGCGTCTCAGCGGCGCCGTTTTCGGTGGGAGGGGATGACATGGACGCGGGGAGTCAGAAAATTACACATGGCGGGGCAGATGCAGTCACTGAGCTTCCTCGGCGTCGTGTGCCGGGGGCCGTGAGGAAAAAATGTCACATTGGGTAAATGCGGCGCAGCGCCATTATGTGCGCATCCTTGCGGTGTGCCAGAGGGGCCATCCCTGCCCCGTCAGGCACCCGTCACTGCCCAGCGGATAATGGGGTCCATGGAAACCAAATGGCTAGAAGATTTCGTCAGCCTGGCTGAAACACGCAGTTTCAGCCGCTCCGCCCAACTGCGGCATGTGACGCAACCTGCGTTCTCGCGCCGCATCCAGGCACTGGAGGCCTGGGCCGGCACCGACCTCGTGGACCGCAGCTCCTACCCGACCCGGCTCACGCCGGCCGGCAAGACCATGTATGACCAGGCGCTGGAGATGCTGCAGTCGCTGCAGAGCACGCGCACCATGCTGCGCGCCCACGTCAGCGCGGGCAAGGGGATGGTGGGGTTTGCCGTGCCGCACACGCTGGCCTTCACCTTCTTCCCGAACTGGGTCTCCAGCGTGCAGGCCAAGTTCGGGCCGTTCCGCAGCCGGCTGTTCGCGCTCAACGTGCATGACGCCGTGATGCGCCTGGTCGAAGGCGGATGCGACCTGCTGATCGCCTACTTCCATCCGTCCCAGCCCTTCCAGCTCGACCCGGCCCGTTATGAGATGGTCAGCCTGGGCCACGAGGTGCTCGCCCCCTACGCCAAGCCCGATGCCGACGGCCTGCCGCTGCACCAGCTGCCGGGCCGCCAGGGCCAGCCGCTGCCCTATCTGGGCTATGCGCCCGGCGCCTACCTGGGCCGCGTGACGGAGCTCATTCTCAAGGAAGCGGCCGAGGCCGTGCACCTGGAACGCGTCTACGAGACCGACATGGCCGAAGGCCTCAAGGCCATGGCGCTGGAAGGCCATGGCGTCGCCTTTTTGCCGTTCAGCGCCGTGCGCAACGAGCTGGAGGCCGGGCGACTGGTCAGCGCCGCGCCCGCGGGCGACAACGGTTTCCGCATGGACATGGAAGTGCGTGCCTACCGTGAAAAACCCGCCAGCAAGGATGCGCCCCAGGGCGTGGCCGGCGCGCTGTGGAACTTCCTGCTGGAGCAGGGCGAGACCATCGGCTGACACGCCGAACGGCAGGCATGAGGAAAAAAGGGGCTCTCGCAGCCCCTTTTTGCTGCAGGTTGGTGCATGCGGGTGCCCGGAAAGAGCCCGACTTGGTGCACGGGTTATGCCTAGGGTAAATACCTATTATGCATAGCATGCATAAGGGCTTTTGCAAACGGCATTGGCTGTGCCACCGGCCATGGCATTAGAGTGCGCGCACAGCAACCACGCCGTGTGCAGGACCGCAGGTGCGCTGGATCGGGCGAAAAACGCGTGCCATGGCACGGCAGTTGCTTACCTGGATCCGGCTGACGTGCTGGAAAGCCCTAGCACGTGTCGGTGCTCCAGCACCGTGCGTGATTGCACAATATGTGTCACATCGTTGATAGTTCGAGCCAGCCTGCAAGGCGACTCGACCGTTCTCATCAAGACCGTTTTCGTTCTCATCTCAGGAGACCCGTATGAAGAAGCATTTGTTGGCCATTGCCGTGACCGCCCTGGCTGCAGGCAGCGCTTTCGCGCAGGCTGGCGACACCCTGGCCAAGATCAAGTCCACCGGCGCCGTGACGCTGGGCGTGCGTGAATCCTCCGGCCTGGGCTACACGCTGGGCAATGGCAAGTACGTGGGCTTCCACACCGAGATGGGCGAGCGCGTGCTGGCCGACATCCAGAAGGAGCTGGGCCTGGCCAAGCTGGACATCAAGTACCAGCCCGTCACCTCGCAGAACCGCATCCCCCTGGTGACCAACGGCACCGTTGACCTGGAGTGCGGCTCCACCACCAACAGCCAGGCCCGCCAAAAGGATGTGGCCTTCGCCGTGACCACCTACGTGGAAGAAGTGCGCATCGCCGTCAAGGGCAACTCCGGCATCACCGGCATCAAGGACCTGAACGGCAAGACCATCGTCACGACGACGGGTACCACCTCGGTGCAGACCCTGCGCAAGAACAAGCGCGCCGACGGCCTGACCTTCAAGGAAGTCATGGGCAAGGACCACGCCGACAGCTTCCTGATGCTGGAAACCGGCCGTGCCGACGCCTTCATCATGGACGGCTCCATCCTGGCCGCCAACATCTCCAAGTCCAAGGCACCTGCCGACTACAAGATCGTCGGCGAAACCCTGTCGGTCGAGCCCATCGCCTGCATGCTGCGCAAGGACGATCCCGCCTTCAAGAAGGCCGTGGACGATTCCATCAAGCGCCAGATTGCCGACGGCTCGCTGGCCAAGCTCTATGACAAGTGGTTCATGCAGCCGATTCCCCCGGCCAACGTGAAGGTCGGCCTGCCGCTGTCCGACGCCACCAAGGACGCATGGGCCCACCCCAACGACAAGCCCATGGAGTCGTACGAAGTCAAGTAAGCACCAGCTGAATGCCGCCCCTTCTGCCATGCGGTTGGAAGGGGCGTTTTTTGTTGCAGCGCCGTTTTTCCTGACGGCGCGCATTTCGTGTTTTGAATGAAGGGGTGCTCCTATGAGTTGGGATTGGCAGGTGTTCTGCCAGGACACCATTACCCAAGAGGTCGGTCAAAGCTGCTTCGGCAAGAACGGCGACATCACCTACCTGGACTGGATGCTGTCGGCCTGGGGCTGGACCATTTCCGTGTCGCTGCTGTCGCTGGCGATCGCACTGGTCGTCGGATCGCTGATCGGCACGCTGCGCACTTTGGAGGGCCGGCCGTGGATCGTGCGGCTGGGCAATGCCTGGGTGGAGCTGTTTCGCAATATTCCGCTGCTGGTCCACATCTTCATGTGGTACCACGTGGTTCCGTCCATCTTTCCGGCGCTGAAGTCGCTGCCGGGCTTCGTGCTCGTGGTGCTGGCGCTGGGTTTCTTCACCTCGGCGCGTATCGCCGAGCAGGTGCGTTCGGGCATCCAGGCGCTGCCGCGCGGCCAGCGCTATGCGGGCATGGCAATGGGTTTCACCACGTTCCAGTACTACCGCTACGTGCTGCTGCCCATGGCGTTCCGCATCATCATCCCGCCGCTGACCAGCGAGACCATGAACGTGTTCAAGAACTCGTCCGTGGCCTTCGCCGTGTCCGTGGCCGAGCTGACCATGTTCGCCATGCAGGCGCAGGAAGAGACTTCGCGCGGCATCGAGATCTATCTGGCCGTCACCGGCCTGTACGTGATCTCCGCCTTCGCCATCAACCGCATCATGGCCTTCATCGAGAAGCGTGCGCGCGTCCCGGGCCTGATCGCTGCCAGCGGCGGAGGACACTGACATGAATCTGCAAATCGACTGGTCGTTCTTCACCTGGGACCTGTTCACCAACTTCGTGCTGAAGGGCCTGTACTTCAGCCTGACGCTGACCGTCATCGCCACCATCGGCGGCGTGCTCTTCGGCACGCTGCTGGCGCTGATGCGGCTGTCCGGCAAGAAGTGGCTGGACGTTCCCGCGACGCTCTACGTCAACGGCATGCGCTCCGTGCCGCTGGTGATGGTGATCCTGTGGTTCTTCCTGCTGATGCCGCTGATCATCGGGCGGCCCATCGGCGCCGAGGTCTCGGCCATCATCACCTTCATCGCCTTCGAGGCGGCCTACTTCAGCGAGATCATGCGCGCGGGCATCCAGTCCATCCCGCGCGGCCAGGTCTCCGCGGGCCAGGCCATGGGCATGACCTACGGCCAGAACATGCGCCTCGTGGTCCTGCCCCAGGCATTCCGCAACATGCTGCCGGTGCTGCTCACGCAGACCATCATCCTGTTCCAGGACACCTCGCTGGTCTATGCCATCGGTGCCTACGACATGCTCAAGGGCTTCGAAGTGGCGGGCAAGAACTATGGCCGTCCCATCGAATCCTATCTGGCCGCTGGCGTGACCTACTTCGTGCTGTGCTACTCGCTCTCGTGGGCAGTCAAGCGCCTGCACAAGAAAATTGCCATCATTCGATGAGCCAGCACCCCATTGAGGAATTGCAATGATTGAACTCAAGAACGTTTCCAAGTGGTACGGCAGCTTCCAGGTGCTGACCGACTGCTCCACCAACATCCAGAAGGGTGAGGTCGTGGTGGTCTGCGGCCCTTCGGGCTCTGGCAAGTCCACGCTGATCAAGACCATCAACGCGCTGGAGCCCTTCCAGAAGGGCGAGATCTTCGTGGACGGCGTGGCCGTGCATGATCCCAAGACCAACCTGCCCCAGCTGCGCAGCCGCGTGGGCATGGTGTTCCAGCACTTCGAGCTGTTCCCCCACCTGTCGGTGACCGAGAACCTGACCATCGCCCAGGTCAAGGTGCTGGGCCGCAGCCCGGACGACGCCAAGAAGCGCGGCCTCAAGATGCTGGACCGCGTGGGCCTGACGGCGCACAAGGACAAGTTCCCGGGCCAGCTGTCGGGCGGCCAGCAGCAGCGCGTGGCCATTGCGCGCGCGCTGTCCATGGACCCCATCGTGATGCTGTTCGATGAACCCACCTCCGCGCTGGACCCCGAAATGGTCGGTGAAGTGCTGGATGTGATGGTCGGCCTGGCCAACGAAGGCATGACCATGATGTGCGTGACCCACGAAATGGGCTTCGCACGCAAGGTGGCCAGCCGCGTGATCTTCATGGACGTGGGCGGCAAGATCCTGGAGGACTGCTCCAAGGACGAATTCTTCGGCAACCCCGAAGCGCGCCAGCCCCGGACCAAGGAATTCCTCAACAAGATCCTGCAGCACTGATCGGCTGCTGCCGGCAGGCAGCAGGCCATCTCAAGACAAGGGCGCTTCGGCGCCCTTAGTCTTTTGCCGCTCTGGAGCGGCCGGGGCCGCGCCGTGCGGCGGCACGCGGTTCGGCCGTCCTGATCAGCTGGTGGTTGAACTCCCGCCACAGGCCATCGCGCCGGGCCAGGGCCTCGGACACATCCTTGTGGCGCAGCTGGGCCACGGCCGAGACCAGGGCATTGCACAGGTAGAAGGCCGCCGTGTAGGAGTGAAAGGGCGAGGCATTGGCCGTGCGCACCTGCAGCCAGTGGTGGGCCACGGTGGCCAGCGGGGCCGTGGGGCTGTCGGTGAGCGCCAGCACCTTGGCACCCGCTTCCGCAAAACGTTGCGCCACCTCGTAGGTGCCGCGCGAGTACTGGCTGACGCTGAAGGCCAGCAGCGTGTCGGTGGGGCCGATCCACAGCAGCTGGTCGGCCGGCGCGATGGCTCCGGCGTCCAGCTCCTGCACGCCGGGGCGGCACATGTTCAGGTGCAGGGCCAGCCAGGAGGCCACCGGCGAGCTGTTGAGCTGGGCCAGCACGAACACGCGGCCCTTGTCCTGCGCGAGCTGGCGGGCCATGGCCTCGAAGGCCGCCATGTCCAGGCCCTCGCGCGTGGCCTGGATGTTGTGCTGGTCGTGCAGCAGCGCGTCTTCCACACATTCACCCAGGCTGCGCTGGGCGCCCAGCAGCACGGGCGCGCGCTGGGCGGCCGTCTGCAGCAGCGCCGTCACCTCGCCGCGCGCCTCGCGCTGGGCCTCTGCATAGCTGGCATAGCCGAGCTTGGCGAACAGGCGCACCACGGTCGATGCGCTGGTGCCTGTGCGCGCGGCCAGCGCCGTGGCCGATTCCAGCAGCGCATGCGGGTAGTTGCTGCCCAGGGTCTGGGCCAGCGTCAGCTCGCTGGCCGTCAGGTCCGCGCCCTGCTGCGCCAGGCGCTGCGGGAGCAGCAGTGTCTCTTTTTGCAATGGTGATTTCATATTTTTCTTGTATATGCAACGCATGTTGCAAAATAAGGGGTCGCGTGCAACACTGCATGCACTCTGGAGATTCCACCATGCACGATACCCTCGAACAAAGCCGCGTACAGCAGCGCGCAAGACTGCTGGACTGGCTGGGCGGCCAGCAGCAGGCCATGCAAGACCTGTTGCACAGGATTGTCGATATCGACAGCGGCAGCCGCGATGAAGCCGGCATCCTGGCCGTGGCCCAGGCGCTGCGCGAGCGGCTGGAGGCGGCCGGCGTGGCTGTGCGCTTCGAGGACGTGCCCGGCTATGGCGTGCTGCTGCATGCCGACGTGTCCGGACCCAGTGAGGGCGCCCCCATCTACCTGATGGGCCACATGGACACCGTCTTTCCGGCGGGCACCGTGGCACGCCGCCCCTTCCGCGTGGAAGACGGCCGGGCCTACGGTCCCGGCGTGGCCGACATGAAGTCGGGCCTGGTGCTCAACGTCTTCGTGGCCGAGGCCTTTGCGCGCTGCGGAGGCCTGGGCGCGCCGCTCAAGCTGTTCTTCTCGTGCGACGAGGAAATCGGCTCGCCCGCCACGCGCCAGATCATCATGGACACGGTGCGCGGTGCGCGCGCCGTCTTCAATGCCGAGCCCGGCCGCGTCAGCGGCAACCTGGTGACCAGCCGCAAGGGCTCCATGGCCGTGGAGTTCGAGGTGCAGGGCGTGGCCGCGCACGCAGGCATCAACCACGCGGCCGGCGCCAGCGCGCTGGAGGCCATGGCGCGCAAGCTGCTGGCCCTGCATGCGCTGACCGATCCTGCCACGGGCACGACCACCAATGTGGGCGTGCTGCAGGGCGGCATCGTGCCGAACATGGTGGCGCCCCACGCCAAGGCCGAGCTCGATGTGCGCTACACGGCCCAGACCGATCCCGATGCGCTGCTGGAGCGCATCCGCGCCATCGTGGAGGAAGAATCCGTGCCCCGCACCCAGGGCCGCGTCACCGCCGTGCGCCGCACCCTGCCCATGGCGCCCACGCCCGATGCGCTGCTGCAGCTGTACCGGCGCGGCGCGCAGTCGCTGGGCTTTGACGTGCAGGGCGAGTTCACGGGCGGTGCAGCCGACAGCGGCCTCACGGCCTCGGTGGGCGTGCCCACGCTGTGCGCCACCGGCCCCGTGGGCGGCCATCCCCATACCGAGCGCGAGTACTGCGAGCTGGCCACCTTCGTGCCGCGTGCGCAGGCTGTTGCCCTCGCGATCTTTGATCACCCCTGAATATGAAGCACCCCCTGAGCCGCTGCGCGGCTTCCCCCCGTTGCACGGCGCCTCTCTACTTGCTTCGCAAGGGAGGGGAACGGCACCCTCGGTGCGGGGCGGCCCTTCCTCGGTGCCCCTGAGTTGGGCTGCGACAGTTTCCGAGGCCGCGGATGGTGCGTACGCCATATAGAACTGACAACTTTGGAAAGATGAGCATGAACGCATCCCTCCCCACACGCCGCAAACTGCTGGGCGCAGGCCTCGGCCTGGCGGGCCTGTCCGCGCTGGCGCCGCTGGCCGCACGCGCCGATGACAAGTACCCCTCGCGCCCGATCACGCTGGTCGTGCCGTTTCCGCCCGGCGGTTCGGTGGACATCATGGGCCGCCAGTACGCCGAGCCCCTGTCGCGCATCCTGGGCGCGCCCATCGTGGTGGAGAACCGGCCCGGCGCGGGCGGCTCGGTGGCCACGCAGTACGTGTCGCGCGCCAAGCCGGACGGCTACACCCTGGTCGTGTCCTCGCAGAGCAGCCACCTGGCCAATCCGCTGACCCAGCCCAAGGTGGGCTACGACCCCATCAAGGATTTCGAGAACATCGCCATCCTGGGCCGCCAGCCCAATGCGCTGATGGTGCATTCCAGCCTGCCCGTGAAGAACTTCCAGGAGTTCATCGAGTACGTGAAAAAGCGCCCCGGCCAGGTCAACTACGGCAGCGCCGGCATCGGCAGCATGGGCCAGCTCAATGTGGAAATGCTCAAGGCCGCCACGGGCATCTTCGCCACGCACATCCCCTACCGTGGCGGCTCGCCGCTGGTCACGGCGGCCATCGGCAACGAGGTGCAGTTCATCCTCGACAACCTGGTCTTCATGCTGCCCCACGTGCAGTCGGGCAAGGTGCGCGCCCTGGTCGTGGCCTCGGAGCAGCGCCTGCCCATGCTGCCCGATGTGCCCACCATGGCCGAGGTCGGCTATCCCCAGCTCAACATGAGTTCCTGGACCGGCATTGCCGCGCCTGCGGGCACGCCCGACGCCATCGTCCAGACGCTGTACAAGGCCATCCGCCAGGCGGCCACGGCGCCGGCCATGGTGGCCAGCCTCAAGGAGCGCGGCGTGGTCGCGCCCGAGGAGATGAGCCCCGCCGCCTTCGAGAAGATGATGGCCGAGCGCCTGAAGCTCTTCGGCGAGGTGGTGCGCAAGGCCCATATCGTGGCCGAGTAAGCAGGGCGCCCCCAGGGCACCCCGGATGGCCGGGCGCAGCCGGCGTATTTCTACAAGGAGGAGACATGAGCATGAACCCTATCGCCCGCCAGGTTGCCAGCCACCCTTCCCGCCGCCGCGTGCTCGGCGCGGGACTGGGGCTGGGTGTGCTGGCGCCGCTGGCGCCGCTGGCGGCGCTGGCCGCCGAAGGCAAGGCCGCCGGCTACCCCACGCGCCAGATCAGCTTCATCGTGCCGTTTCCGGCCGGCGGCTCGGTGGACGCCATGGCGCGCCAGTATGCCGAGCCCATGGCACGCATCCTGGGCGTGCCCATCGTGGTGGAGAACCGGCCCGGCGCGGGCGGCTCGGTGGCCGCGCTGGCCGTGGCGCGCGCCAGGCCCGATGGCTACACCCTGGTCGTGTCATCGCAAAGCAGCCACCTGGCCAATCCTCTGACCCAGCCCAAGGTGGGCTACGACCCCATCAAGGATTTCGAGAACATCGCCATCCTGGGCCGCCTGCCCAATGTGCTGGCCGTGCCCGCGAGCCTGCCCATCCGCAGCTTTGCGGAATTCATCGCCTATGCCAAAAAGCACCCTGGCCAGCTCAACTACGGCAGCGGCGGCACGGGCAGCATGGGCCAGCTCAACATGGAGATGTTCAAGGCCGATGCGGGCCTGGACATCACCCATGTTCCCTACCGGGGCGGCACGCTGCTGGTCACTTCGGTGCTGGCGGGCGAGGTGCAGGTGTTCTTCGACAACCTCATCTCCATGCTGCCCCATATCCAGGCGGGCAAGGTGCGCGCCCTGGCCGTGGCCTCCGAGCAGCGCGTGGCGCAAATTCCCGAGGTGCCCACGCTGGCCGAGGTCGGCTACCCGCAGCTGAACATGAGCTCCTGGACCGGCCTGGCCGCGCCGGCCGGCACGCCCGCGCCCGTGGTGCAGACCCTCTTCAAGGCCGTGCGCCAGGCCGCCACGGCGCCGGCCATGGTGGCCAGCCTGCAGGGCCGGGGCGTGACCCCGCCCGAGGAAATGAGCCCCGCCGCCTTCAAGGCCATGATGTCCGACCGCCTCAAGCGCTTTGGCGAGGTGGTGCGCAAGACGGGCATCGTCGCCGAGTGAGCCGGGCCCGCCGAGGGCCTGCACCTCAGTCCAGCTGCACGCCCACCTCGCGCACCAGCCGCCCCCAGTCCGCCAGGTCCTGGCGCAGCGTGTCGGCGAACTGCGTGGGCGTGGTCCGGGGCAGGTCGGTCAGGTTGAGCTCGGCCAGCTTGCCGGCCGTGGCCGGGTCCTGCATCAACTGGTTGATGGCGGCGTTGAGCCTGTCCACGACGGGCTGCGGCGTCCTGGCGGGAGCGAAGACGCCGTACCAGGAATAGTTGTGGAACGGGTAGCCCGCCTCGGTCAGGCTGGGCAGGTCCGGCTGGCTGGGAATGCGCTTGTCGCCGCTGTGGGCGATGGCGCGCACGCGGCCCGCACGCACCAGCTCCACCGTGGACGAGGTGTCCGCAAACGCGGCCTGGACCTGCCCGCCCAGCAGCCCCTGCACGCAGGGGCTGCTGCCCTTGTAGGGCACATGCTGCATCTGCAGGCCGGCCTGCTTGAGCAGGAACTCCATGGTCAGGTGCCCCCCCGAGCCCTGCCCCCAGGAGCAGTAGCTGAGCTGGCCGGGCCGTGCGCGTGCATAGGCCACGAACTCCTTGAGCGTGTGCACGGGCAGCTCGCGCGAGACCAGCAGCAGATTGCCGGCGCGCCCTATCTGCGCAATGGGGGCGAAATCCTTGACCGGGTCATACGGAACCTTGCGGTAGAGGCTGGGGTTCACGGCCATCGACGCCGTGTAGGTGAACAGCAGCCGGTAGCCGTCCGGTGCACTGCGCGCGGCCTGCTCGACGCCGACCAGGCCGTTGGCCCCGGACCGGTTGTCCACCACGAAGGGCTGCTTGAGCAACCGTGTCAGGCCTTCCGCAAACACCCGCGCGATGGTGTCCGTGCCGCCTGCGGCGGCCGTGGGCACGATCAGCGTGACGGGTCGGCTGGGGTAGCTGCCGGCATCCTGTGCCGGCTGGGCCTGGCCCGTGCAGGCCATTGCCAGCAGCAGGGCCCAGGCCATGCCGTGCTTCTTCATCGTCTTCATGCACTTGTCTCCTTGTGTCGCCTCGTGTCGCTCTGCCTGTGCGCGGCCCCGTCAGCGCAGCCCCAGGCGCGCCTGCGTGCCCTGCTCGATCATGTCGGCCCCCACGCGGTAGAGGTTGCGCGAGACATAGCTGTCCACCTCGCGCGCGCGCTCGCGCAGCCAGGCGGCCTTCAGGCGGCGGGCCTGGGCGATCTCGGGCGCATCGCCGGCTGCCGTGGCCAGCACGTCGATCACATGCAGTGCCAGCTGCCACCGGCCCGCGCCGGCCAGGGCCTGGGCGCTGGCCACCAGGCCGGGCTTGTCGGTGATGGCATCGGCGATGGCGGCGCCCGCGGCCTCGGGCGGGGCCGGGTGCAGCGTGGTCGGGTTGCGGTCCCACCAGCCGTTTTCCGAGCGGTAGATGTCGCGCGCGATGTAGCTGGGGTCGCCGTAGGTGGGCTTCATCCATTCCACGCCGAACAGTTCCTGCGGATAGGCCATGGCCGCCAGCATCTGCTGCTCGTTCAGTCCCTCGTTCATCAGGCGCACCACCTCGGCGCGCAGCCAGCGCAGCGCCCTGGCCGTGTGCAGCAGCACCTGCTGCACGGCCTGCTCGCCCTCGATCACCGGGCCGAACTCGCGCACGGCCTTGAGCGGGCGCAGCGCGGCCATGGCCTGCAGCGTGTCGGCCCAGCGCACGGTGTCGCGCAGCGTGCGAAACGGCGTGCCGATGTTGGGGATGGAGTCCAGCAGCGCCGCGCCGCCGTACAGCACGCGCTGGCCGGGGCTCCACAGCGCGATGGCGTCGTCGGTCTCGGACGGCGCCCAGAACAGCTCGATGCGGCTGTCCCCGCTGCCTATCTCCAGCCGCGTGTCGAAGGTTTCGGTGGGCTCGTGCATGTCCAGCCGGTGCTCGAAAAAGCCCGCGCTGCGGTTGAACTGGATCTCGGCCATGCGGTGCTGCAGCGCCCGGGTCTCGCGGTAGCGTGCCTGGCGGCGCGGCAGGTTGCGGTGGGCGATGAGGCGCGGCGCAGGTTCTCCGCGTGCGGCCGCATGCTCCAGCCAGGCGGGCACGCCCGCGTTGTAGCCGATGTGGCCGTGGCTGTAGCACAGCGCATGCACGGGCGCGTCGCTGAGTTGGCGCAGGCTGGCGATCATGTCCTGGCTGACCTTGCCGCCGGGGCCGGCATCGATCACGACCAGGCCCGCGTCGGTCTCGGCCACGAAGGACTGGCCCTGGCCGCGCAGTATGTGCAGGCCCGGCGCCACGGTTTCGCTGCCGGTGCCCACCAGCAGGAAGGGCTTGTCGTCGTCTCTGGCGTTCATGGGGTCTCCTGGTCGGGTTCGATGGGGGGCACGGCATAGCGGCCGTCCAGCAGCTCGGTCCCCGGCATGTAGGCGCGCAGGCACAGGTAGAAGCCTTCGCGCGGCGCGGGCAGCCAGTTGGCGCGCTGGTCTTCGCCGGCCGGTGGCGCATGGCTGATGTGGATGGTGAGTCCGCCATCGCCATCGGGGCGCAGGCCCGGCGTGCGGTCGCCGATGGCGTAGCGGTCGATGGGGTTGTCCACCAGCATGCAGTCGTGGGCACCATAGAGGGTGAGCGACCAGAAGGCCTGCACGGGCGGCAGCGCGCCCGGTGCAAAGCGCAGCCGGTAGCGGCGGCTGCCATGCAGGGGCCGACCCTGGGCGTCATGCCAGGCCAGCGGGTAGATGGCCTCGCGGCTTTCCAGCATGCCGATGTACTTGAGCGCAATTTCGGCGCGGGCCTGGAAGTCGTCGCCAAAACTGCCTTCGACCAGGGCGGGGAGTTCCCAGCCCGAGTCCAGGCGCCGGCCCGTGGTGGCCGCGCGCAGCCGGGGCAGCACGCTGTCCAGGGCGCGCTGCAGTGCGGCGCACTGGTGCGCATCGGGTGCGCTCAGCCCGGAGCCCAGGCCCACGGCCGCAAAGCGCGCGACCAGGGCGGCATGTTCTGCCGGCGGCGGGTTGTCGCGCAGCGCGGCGTTGACCTGGGCGGCGTAGTGGGTGGCATCGGGTGGGGCCTGGGGATCGCAGTCCGGGTCGAAGGCGCGGGCCTGTGAGGGCCGGCCCGCCTGCCAGTCGGCCAGCGGGCGCACCGCAAAGCCGTCCTGCAGCGCGTGCACGGCGGGCAGGTCGTGCTCTCCATCGACGAGGATGCGGCCTATCACCCACAGCCAGGGCGTGGACGCGGCAATGTGTGCGCCGGGCGCATCGAACGGTGGCGGCAGCGCCCCCTGCCAGCCGGGCGGCGTGACCAGGAAGGAGCGCGCTGCCGTGCCCGTCAGGCGCTGGCCCAGGTGGGCGAAGGGGTTGGTGAAGAAGTCCAGCAGGCCCAGCACGTAGTAGCGGCCGGCCGTGTCGGGCACGTCGATCACCAGCGGCCCGGCGCCCAGGTCCAGCCAGGCATTGGTGTAGAGCGTGTCGTTGTTGGGCGTGACCACGCGGCTGGTGCCGGGGCGCAGCAGTTGGCGCGCATGCACGAACCGGTTGCACCAGCGCAGCGGTGCGGGCGCGGCCTCGCCGGCCGCATTGCGCCGGGGCGAGGTGGCAGCGCGCATGCGGCGCATCTCGTACAGCGGGCAGGTGTGGAGGACGGCCTCCTCGGCCAGGGTGCTCAGGTCCATGGCATGTCTCATGCGGCCACGGGCTGCAGGGGCGGAACAGGCCATTGGTGCGCGCCTGCCTGCGGGTGGTACATGCGCAGGATGAGGTAGAAGCGCCCGTTGGGCGTGGGCAGCCAGTTGGCGGCGCCGCGTTCGGGCGGCGCATGACCCAGGTCGATGCGCAGGCTTCCGTCGGCCTCGCGTTGCAGGCCCGGCGTGCGGTCGCCTATCGAATGCCGACCGATCTCGTTGCCGTAGAGGAAGCGGTCGGCGTCGTACAGGGTGACCGACCAGAAGGCATCGGCCGGCGGCATGTCGGCGGCATCGAAGCGCAGCACATAGCGCTGGCTGCCGTCCAGGGGCTGCAGGCCTGCGTCGTGGTGGGCGGCGGCGTAGAGGGCTTCGCTGGTGGCCAGCGCGCCCAGGCCCAGGTAGGCGGTGCGTGCACGGCCCAGGTATTCGCTGCCGTAGCGGCCTGTGGATGGCGTCATGGTCCAGGCCCGGGGGCGGCGGTTGCGCCCCATGGCGGCCACGGTGCGCACACCATCGGCAAAGCCTTCGATCAGGCCTTCGCGCACGGGCTCCTCCAACTGCTCCCACGCCATGTGGGCGTTGCCCACCAGCCCGACCTGGCCGAACCAGGCCAGCAGCCCCTGGTCCTCCTTGCGCCCGGGCGCCTCGGCCAGCGCGTGGCAGAGGTTGGCAAAAAAGCGCGGCGCGACCTCGGCCGCAGGCTCCTGGTTCTCGAAGGCGGCGGCCATGGCGTCCACGGGCGGGCCGACCCAGTTCGTGATGGCGGCCGGGCGGCCGCCTACCGGCGTGCCCGGCGCGGGCTCCAGCCGGATGTCGGCCTGCAGCGCGCGGGCCGCAGGCCAGTCGGGCGCATCGCCCACCACGGTGCGGCCGATCAGCCAGACCAGGTTGCTGGGGCAGTGCACCAGGCGGTGGCCGGCCAGGGGTTCCGGCACCTGGCCGCCCGGCCCGACGAGGACCACGGTCTCGCCTTCGGGCGCGCAGTTGCGCGGGCCCAGGTTCTCGAAATTCTCGGTATGGGCGTCGTACAGGGCCAGCACGAAATAGCGGCCCGGATGCGCGGCGCTGGAGGGTACGGTCAGCAGGCGCGGGCCATCGGCCAGATGGATCCAGGCCAGCGAGTACAGCAGGTCGTTGGCGGGCGTGACCACGTCGCGGTCCTCATGGGTGGAGGGGCGCTGGCTGTGGTGCAGCGTGTCGAAGTCTCCGCGCATGTCCAGGCCCAGGCCGGTCTGGCGCGCGGCAGCGGCATCGGTCTGCAGGCGGCAGGTGCGGTAGGTCTCGATCAGCGGATAGCCGTAGACAAAGGCGGCCAGGCCGATGGAGCGTGCCAGGGCGCGGCGGACTTCGGGCAGGGAGGGTGCGGTGGGGGTCATGGTCAGGGTCCGGTGAAGAAGAAGGGCATCTCAGTCCAGGGTCACGCCTGTGGAGCGCGCCAGCTCCAGCGCCACGGGCAGGAAGGCGGCGTAGGCGGCGCTGGCCTCGGCCGGGCTGTTGCCCTGGGGCTCCAGGCCCAGGGCCTCGACGCGCTGGCGCACCTGGGGCTCGCGCATCACGGCGGCCACCTCGCGGCCCAGGCGCTCGACGATGGCGTCGGGCGTGCGCGCGGGCGCCATCAGCGAGATCGATCCCGTGATGGCATACACGGGCTCGCGGTAGCCCTGTTCGGCAAAGGTGGGCACATCGGGCAGGGCCTGGCTGCGGCGCGGTCCGGCCACGGCCAGGGCGCGCAGCTTGCCGGCGTCGATGAAGGGCTTGAGCGTGGCGGCCGAGCCCAGCGTCATCTGGATCACGCCGCTGATCAGGTCGATGGACATGGGCCCCTCGCCCTTGTAGGCCACGTGCATCGTTTGCAGGCCGTAGGCCTTGTCCATGAAGACCTGGACCTGGTGCGGCTGCGTGCCCGCCCCCCAGGAGCCCATGGCGTACTTGCCAGGCGACTGGCGCACGGCCTCGACCAGTCCCTTGAAGTCCTTGGCCGGCACGGCCGGGTTGACGGCCATCACCATGGACGGGGAAACCACATCCGAGACCATGCGCAGCTCGGTGCGCGGGTCGTAGGGCAGCTTCTTGTAGAGCACCAGGTTGGCCGTGATGGGGCCGGGCACGGTCAGCAGCAGGGTGTGGCCGTCGGGCGCGCCCTTGGCCACATGCTCCGTGCCGATGATGCCGCCCGCGCCGCTGCGGTTGTCCACCACCACGGGCTGGCCCAGCCGCTTGGCCAGGCCTTCGGCCAGGATGCGCGCCACGGTGTCGGTGGAGCCGCCGGCCTGGTATTGCACGACGATGCGCACGGGCCGGGCGGGATAGCCTTCCTGGGCCAGCGCGGCGCTGCAGGCCAGGGCAAGGCAGGTCAGTGCGGCGGTGCGCAGCAGGGGTGTGTTCATGGGGGCCTCCTGGCGGGCGATGGAATGGGCATTGGCTTTCATGCAGCCTCCCTGCCGATGACCAGCGCATCGACGGCCACGCAGCCGCCGTCCGCGCGCGGGCGGGCGATCAGGGGGTTGATCTCGGCGCTGTCCAGCGTGGCGCCTGCGCGCTGCGCAAAGCCGGCCAGGGCGCACAGCGTGTCGGCAATGCTGTCCAGGTCCACGCGGGGGCGGCCGCGCGCGCCGTCCAGCACGGCAAAGGCCCGCAGCTCGCGCACCATGGCCAGCGCGTCGTCGCGCGTGACGGGCAGCAGGCGCAGCGAGACATCGCGCAGGATCTCGGCATGGATGCCGCCCAGCCCGAACATCAGCACCGGGCCGAACACCGGGTCGCGGTGCACGCCCGCGATGCACTCCACGCCGCCCTGCACCATGGGCGCGGCCAGCGCGCCGTCGATGCGTGCATCGGGCCGGGCTTGGCGCGCATTGGCCAGGATGCGGTCGAAGGCGGCCCGGGCGCCGGCCGCATCCGCCAGGTTCAGTGCCACGCCGCCCACGTCGGACTTGTGGGCGATGGCATCGCTGCAGACCTTGAGCGCAATGCGTCCGCCCATCTCCTGCACGGCCTGTGCCGCTTCGGCTGCCGTATGCACCAGCCGGTGCGGCACGATGGGCACGCCGGCCTCGGCCAGCAGGGCCATGCTGCGCTGCTCCGACAGCGTGCCCGCAGGCAGGTGCAGCGTGCCGCCTGCATCGGCCATCGCGGGCAGAGCCTGCGGTGTTTCATGCAGGCGGGCCAGCGCGCCAATGCAGCGTATGGCCGCGCCCGGGTCGGCGAACACCAGGCAGCCCAGCGCCTCCAGCGCATCGCGCCGCTCGGGCGGGCACAGCGTGCTGACGGCCAGCAGGGTGTCGGGATGGTGGGTGCGCAGCGTCTGCACCAGGCTTTGCAGCACGGGCCAGAAGGCGTCGGACAGGCCGCCCGCCGCGAAGAAGCCCAGCCAGCTGTCGAAGGGCCGGTCGGCCAGCATCAGGCGGGCGCTGCGCTCCAGCAGCGTCATGTCGTTGGTGACCTGGCCCGTGATGTCCACGGGGTTGCGCGGCGCGGCAAACGGCACCCATTCGCGCAGCTGGCGCTGGGCCGCATCGGACAGCGGTGCCACGTCCAGGCCGGCGGCGCTGGCGTCGTCGGCCATCATGGCGCCCACGCCGCCCGAGACCGTGAACAGGCCGATGGACCTTCCCCGGGGCGCCCGCGCGATGGAGGCGCTGGCCGCCAGCGCGAAGAAGTCGGTGATGGAGTGCGCACGCAGCACGCCGTAGCGCCGGAACACCGCGTCATAGACGGCATCGTTGCCCGCCAGCGAGGCCGTGTGCGATGCGGCGGCGGCCGCGCCCAGGGCGCTGGTGCCCACCTTGCACATGACCACGGGCTTGCCGCGCTCCTGCGCCAGGGCCAGGGCCGCGCGCAGCCGGGGGCCGTCGCGGCAGCCTTCCATGTAGGCCATGATCACGTCGGTCTCGGGGTCCTGGGCCAGCCAGGCCAGGCCGTCGGCCAGCTGCACATCGGCCTCGTTGCCCGTGGTGGCCCATAGCGACAGGCCCAGCCCGCGCTCGCGCGCCAGGCTGTAGGCATAGGAACCGAAGGCGCCCGACTGGCTGACCATGCCGATGCGCCCGGGCCGCACCAGGCCGCCGCCCGGCGCGGGCGAGAACGTGGCGTAGACCTGGTGGCCGGGGCGCATGAAGCCCAGGCAGTTCGGGCCGATGAGGCGTATGCCCGCCGCCTGCGCGCGCTGCGCCAGCGCCTGCTGGGCGGCCGAGCCTTGGGCGCCGGTCTCGGCGTAGCCCGAGGAAAACAGCACCATGGACTGCACGCGCGCGGCGGCCGCATCCTCCAGCACGCCGGCCACCTGCGGCTGCGGCACGGCGACGATGGCCAGGTCCACCGGCGCGCCGATGGCGGCCAGCCGCTCGTGCGCGGGCAGGCCCTGCACGCGGCTGGCGCGCGGATTCACCGCATACAGCGCGCCGCCGTAGCCGAAGCGCAGCAGGTAGTCCAGCGGAATGCCGCCGATCTTGCTGGCCTGGTCCGAGGCGCCGACCACGGCGATGGAGCGCGGCGCGAACAGCGCGTCGAGCCGGGAAGTGTCGAAGCAATGGCTGTCGGTCATGTGCGCTCCTCAGAAGTTGTGGCGCACGCCCAGCGCCAGGGACCGCACGCCGTCGCCGCTGTTGGGGGCCACCGGCACGTTGGCGATGGCGGCCGAGGCATTGGCCGCGTTGCCCAGCTGCAGCCAGCGCGCGTAGAGCACGGTGCGCTTGCTCAGCGCGTAGTCGTAGCCCAGCGTCCAGGTGTTCTGGACGCGGTCGCTGCCGCCCACCTCGCGCCGCGCCACCGAGACCAGCAGCTTGGAGCGCGCATCTACGCTCCAATCGGCGCCCAGCTGGGCCAGCTTCGCCTTGGGTGTGCCTGCACGGTCCACGCGGTTGATGACGTAGTTGCCCGTCAGGCGCAGCCCGTCCAGGGCTTCCCAGCTGGCCGACAGCGCCTGGTACTGGCTGGTGGCGGGCGCGGCCACGGGCGCGGCGGCGCTGCCTTCCACGGACTTCTGGAAGCTGTAGGCCAGGAACCAGGGCTTCTGGTTCCAGCCCAGCGTGGCGCCGTAGAGGCGGCCGTTGCTGCTGTTCGGCGAAGCCACCTCGCCAAAGGCATAGGCCAGGTCCGCCAGCCAGGGCTGGCCTGCCGGCGTGCGGTAGCGCACCAGGTTGTTGGCCCGCGCCGCAAACGGCCGCAGGCCGGCCTGGGCATCGGTGGCCGACACCAGGTTCAGCGAGGAAAACAGCGCGTTCATGCCCAGCGGATCGGCGCGGAACAGCGCGCCGAACATGGGCGTGTACATGCGGCCCATCTCCACCGCGCCCCAGCCGCTGTTCAGTCCCACCCAGGCCTGGCGCGTGAAGGCCAGGCCCGGGCCGGGAATCGTGCCCAGGCCCGTGTCGGGCGCCACGCCGGCCTCCAGCATGAACTGGGCGCGCAGGCCGCCGCCCAGATCCTCGCTGCCGCGAAAGCCGATGCGCGATGCCGCGCTGCCCCCGTCCTCCAGCCGGCTCAGGCGCGTGGCGCCCGACCTTGCGCTGTTGATGTGGACGTCGACGATGCCGAACATCTCCACGCTGCTCTGGGCCCATGCGGACGTGCCCAGGGCCGCCATGCCGCCGGCGGCCAGCCAATGCTTGTGCTTCACGAACTTGTCTCCTTGGTAGCGCCACGGATGCTTTGCCCGGTGGCTTGCTTGCTACTATCCCGAGCGACAGGGGATGCACTCTGTCAAGCCATTGACAAATGGCGGTACATGGGCACCGGACTAACCCGGGGCCTTCGACATCGTGAGAGAACCATGCGCTCCAAGCCTGCTCCCGTGGCCGACCCTTCGGCGCTGATCCGCCGCGCCCTGGGCCTGTGCCGCATGCTGTGCCACTGGCCGCCCGAGGTGCTGGACGCGTTGGCGGCCCTCTCGCACCTGGGCCGCTACGAGCGCCACCAGCAGGTGCGCGCCGCCGACCCCAAGCGGCGCGAGGTGCTGGTGGTGGCCTCGGGCTGCCTGGAGGTGGGCGGGGTGGATGCCACGGGCGCGCGCTTCGTGCTGTCCATGCACAGCGCGGGCGACATCGTGGGCCTGGCGCGGCTGCTGGAGCACACGCAGTTCGTCTACGACTACCACGCGCACCAGCCCACCGTGCTGGTGGAGATTCCCGGCGAATCCTTCCTGGCCCTGCTCGACGCCCATCCGCTGCTGTGGAAGGACATCTGCCTGCTGGTGCTGGCGCGCATGCACGAGCTGATCGTCGTCCAGCAGCGCCACGCCTTCAGCAACATCGACCACCGCGTGGCCGAGCTGCTGGCGCGGCTGGCCCCCACGCACGGCCAGCCCGCGCCCGACGGGCAGGGCGTGGTGCTGCGCATCTCGCAGAGCGACCTGGCCGCCATGCTCTCGGTCTCGCGCCAGACCATCAACAAGGAGCTGCGCCTGCTGGAGCAGCGCGGCCTGCTGCAGGCCGCCTATGGCCGGCTGACCCTGACCGACCTTGCCGGCCTGGGCCGCGCGGCCACGGCGGGCCCGGCGATGGGACAATAGCGAACCATGACCGCCTCCACCGACACCCTCACGATCACCCGTCCCGATGACTGGCACCTGCACGTGCGCGATGGCGAAGCCATGCGCAGCGTGGTGCCGCATACGGCCGCGCAGTTTGCGCGCGCCATCATCATGCCCAACCTCAAGCCGCCGGTGACCACCGCCGCACAGGCCCTGGAGTACAAGCAGCGCATCCTCTCGGCCGTGCCCGAGGGCATGGCCTTCGAGCCGCTGATGACGCTGTACCTCACCGACAACCTGCCGCCCGAGGAAATCGTGCGCGCCAAGGCGGCCGGCGTCGTGGCCTGCAAGCTCTACCCGGCTGGCGCCACCACCAACAGCGACCATGGCGTCACCGACCTGCGCAAGATCTACCCCACGCTGGAGGCCATGCAGCGCGAAGGCCTGCTGCTGCTGGTGCACGGTGAAGTCACCAGCAGCGACATCGACCTGTTCGACCGCGAGGCCGCCTTCATCGACCAGCACCTGATCCCGCTGCGCCGCGACTTCCCCGAACTCAAGATCGTCTTCGAGCACATCACCACGCGCGAAGCCGCCCAGTACGTGACCGAGGCCGACCGTTTCGTGGGCGCCACCATCACGCCCCAGCATCTGCTGTTCAACCGCAATGCCATCTTCACGGGCGGCATCCGTCCCCACTACTACTGCCTGCCCGTGCTCAAGCGCGAAACACACCGCCTGGCCCTGGTCGAGGCGGCCACCAGCGGCCTGCCCAAGTTCTTCCTGGGCACGGACAGCGCGCCGCACGCGGCCCATCTCAAGGAGCACGCCACGGGCTGCGCCGGCTGCTACAGCGCCCACGCCGCCATCGAGATGTATGCCGAGGCCTTCGACAATGCCGGCGCGCTGGACAAGCTCGAAGCCTTCGCCAGCTTCAACGGCCCGGACTTCTACAGCCTGCCGCGCAACACCGGCAAGATCACCCTGGTGCGCGAAAGCTGGACGCCGCCGGACAGCTTCGCCTTCGGCGAGGCGCAGCTGAAGCCGCTGCGCTCCGGCGAAGCCCTGCCCTGGAAGCTGGTTTAAGCTTTCGGGACTGCCACCCGCCAGAGGATTGCCATGCCTGAGCCGCAACCGCGCATCGCCCTGCTGATCGACGCCGACAACGCGCCGGCCGAGATGATCGACGAGATCCTGACCGAGCTGTCGACCTTCGGCGTCATCGACATCCGCCGCGCGTACGGCAACTGGACCAAGCATTCGCTCAGCGGCTGGCAGCGCAAGCTGCTCGATTTCGCACTGCGGCCCATGCAGCAGTTCGACTACTCCAAGCACAAGAACGCCACGGACATGGCGATGACCGTGGACGCCATGGAGCTGCTCTACACCGAGCGGCCCGATGCCTTCGGCATCGTCTCCTCCGACGCCGACTTCACGCCGCTGGTCATGCACCTGCGCTCCAAGGGCGCGGCCGTCTACGGCTTCGGCATGGCGCAGACGCCCCAGCCCTTCGTCAATGCCTGCTCGCGCTTCCTGTACCTGGAGGCGCTGGGCGAGGCAGCGCCGGCCAATGGCAATGGCCAGGACGCCGTGCATGAAGCAGGCCAGGCGGCGGTGCCGCCCGTGGCTGCAGCCGCAGTGGCTACCGCTCCCCAGCCGCCGAACGGCGCTGGAAAGGAGCGTGCGCCGGCCCACGCCGAGCCGGCCCCCGGCCCCGTGCCTGCTGCCGAGCCGCAGCGCCCCTGCCTGCGTGTTCCTTCGCAGGAGTTGCGCCAGGACACGCGACTGCTGAACATGCTGCGCAGCGCCGTCAACGCCACGCAGGATGAAAGCGGCTGGGCCCATGTGGGCGCGGTGGGCGCGCAGATCGGCAACAAGGCCTCGTTCGATGCGCGCAACTACGGCTACGCCACGCTCACCAAGCTGCTGGCTGCCACGCAGGCGTTCGAGCTGCGCGACGAGGGCACCTCGCGCGTGGCCGTACGTGACAAGCGCGTGGCCAAGGTCCAGCCCAAGCCGTCCGGCAATTGACGTTTCCCATCGACTGGAATGCGCCTTGGCTGCAGGGGCTGCAAACGCAGGGCAGGGCGGCTTGCCTGCAGGTGGCGCAGGGCCAGCCCGTCTGGCATGCCCTGCAGTCACTGGCCGATGCGCAGTCGCTGCCCTGGCGGTTCGTGCCGCAGCACGACCTGCCGGAAGGCAAGGCCTACGAGCAGTTCATCTTCGAGACGCGCTGCATCCCCACGCGCGACAACCTGCATGACTTCTTCAACGGACTGATCTGGCTGCGCTGGCCCGCGCTCAAGCAGCGCTGCAATGCCCTGCAGGCCCGCGCCATTGCCCAGGCGGGCGTGGGTGCGCAGCGCGGGCCGCTGCGCGATGCCATCACCGTGCTGGACGAGAACGGGGCCCTGCTGCTGGCACCGGCCGCGCTGTGCGAGGCGCTGCGCCAGCGGCGCTGGCACCAGCTCTTCGTGGAGCAGCGCGCGCTGTGGCGCCAGGCCCGGCTGCTGCCGCTGGGCCATGCGCTGCTGGAAAAGCTGGTGCAGCCGCGCAAGCCCATCACGGCCCACGTGCTGTGCGTGCACACGGATGGTGCAGGTGCCACGCCAGGCCCCGCCACGGCGGACATCGACGCCTGGCTGGCCGGCAGCATCTGGCTGGAGGCCGACACCCTGGCGTGCAAGCCTTTTGCACCCTTGCCCGTGCTGGGCGTACCCGGCTGGTGGCGCGAAAACGAGAACTTTTCCTTCTATGATGACTCTCTCGTGTTCCGAGCGCCCCGTTCCGCACAAGCATCACAACAAGGAACGACAACGGCGCAGCGCCTGGCTTGAAAACAGCCGGGTCGGCCCTTACTTTTCAACGCTGTAGGGCCCAGATCCTTCCCCTTTCCCCACTTTGTGGAGAACCCACTGATGAAACGCATCGCACTTTTTCTTTTGACCAACGTCGCCGTCGTGGTGGTGCTGGGCATCGTCGCCAGCCTGCTGGGCGTCAACCGCTTCCTGACCTCCAATGGCCTGAACCTCGGGGCCCTGCTGGGCTTCGCCTTCATCATGGGCTTCGGCGGCGCCATCATCTCGCTGCTGATCTCCAAGCCGCTGGCCAAGTGGAGCTCGGGCGTGCACGTGATCAACGAGCCGCGCAACGCCGATGAGGCCTGGATCGTCAACACCGTGCGCGGCTTCGCCGACCGTGCCGGCATCGGCATGCCCGAAGTCGGCATCTACGAGGGCGAGCCCAATGCCTTCGCCACGGGCGCCTTCAAGAACTCCGCCCTGGTGGCCGTCTCCACGGGCCTGCTCGAAGGCATGACCCGAGAGGAGGTCGAGGCCGTGATCGGCCACGAGGTCGCCCACATCGCCAATGGCGACATGGTGACCATGACCCTGATCCAGGGCGTGATGAACACCTTCGTGGTCTTCCTGTCGCGCGTCATCGGCTATGCCGTGGACAGCTTCCTGCGCAAGAACGACGAAAGCAGCTCGGGCCCCGGCATCGGCTACTACGTGACCACCATCGTGCTGGACATCGTGCTGGGCTTCCTGGCCGCCATCATCGTGGCCTGGTTCTCGCGCCAGCGCGAATTCCGCGCCGACGCGGGCGCCGCCCAGCTCATGGGCCGCAAGCAGCCCATGGTCAACGCCCTGGCCCGCCTGGGCGGCATGCACCCCGGCGAGCTGCCCAAGAGCGTGGCCGCCATGGGCATTGCCGGTGGCATCGGCAAGCTGTTCTCGACCCACCCGCCGATCGAAGAGCGCATTGCCGCGCTGCAAAACGCGCAGAGCCTCTGATCATGGATCAGGTTCGACACGCTGGAGCTGTCCAGTGGGAGCCCGGGTCATCGACTGGTCTCCGTTTCCCGAAGCCTCATCAGAAATGCTTGTCCGGTGCTGCATTTTTGCGAATGTAGTAACTTACAAGCATTTTCTTTGACGGAGGTGCGTCATGCAGATTTCGACCTTCAGCAGCCGTGAATTCAACCAGCATGTTTCCGCTGCCAAGAAAGCGGCCAGTGGTGATGACGTGGTCTACATCCTGGATCGGGGGCAACCTGCCCACGTGCTGATGAGCATTGAGAAATTCCGTGAACTGTCGGGGCAGACCCGGAGCATTCTTCAATTGCTGGCCATGCCCGAGGCTGCCGATATCGATTTCGACATTGAGCGCGCCAAGGATTTGCCGCGCGCCGTGGACCTGTCCTGATGTATCTGGTGGACTCCAATATCGTTTCCGAATTGCGCAAGGCATCTTCGGGGCGTGCGAACGAGGGCGTTGTGGCTTGGGCGCAAGCGGTGCCGGCCGAGTCCCTTTTCATCAGCGCGATCACGCTGATGGAGTTGGAGAAAGGCGTGCAGTTGAAGGCCCGGCAAGACCCGGTCGCCGGGCAGGTGCTGCGCCGCTGGCTGGATGGGCGCGTGATCACGGCCTTCCAGGGGCGTGTGCTGCCCGTGGATGCGGCGGTTGCCATGGAAAACGCGGCCTATCACGTGCCTGCGCCACGGCCTCTGGCCGATAGCCTGATCGCGGCCACGGCGAAGGTGCATGGCTTGTGTGTCGTCACCCGCAACGTCAAGGACTTCGAGCCCTTCGAGGTTTACGGAGTGCGTGTCCTGAACCCCTGGATGTGATCTTCACGAGCCCCTTCGCGATGGTCACGTACAGCAAGACTTGATCTTTACCCAGGCTTCACAAGCCCCTGTCAACAACCGGCAGGGGCTTTTTCGTTGTATCTGCATGGCCGCCCAAAGTGCGGCCAGGAGTGCATCGTGAAGTCTGTATCGATTCAAACGCCGGGCCGTCGCCTGGTTCCGGCCCTGGTCCTGGCTGCCGCCACCGTGGCATTGACCGGCTGCGTGGTGGCGCCTGCCTATCCCGTAGGCCCTCCGGGCGAGGTGGTCTACGCGCCCATGGCGCCGCCGCCGCTGCAGACGGAGATCATCCCGGTCGCTCCTTCGCCCGTCCATGTCTGGATCGGTGGCTCCTGGGGCTGGGGCGGGGGGCGCTATGCCTGGCGCCCGGGCTACTGGGCCGCGCCGCCGCACCCCGGCTATGCCTGGCGTCCGCATGGCTGGGACCATGGCCCGCGTGGCTGGTACCAGCGCCCGGGCGGCTGGTACCGCCGCTGATTCAGGTGGCGGCAGCGCCGGCGCTGCCGCTGTCGCCCTGGCCGGCCTTGGCCAGCAGGAAGTCGATGCAGGTGCGCACCGCCCGCGTCTGGTGGCGGTCGGGCAGGTACAGCAGGTACATGTGGGTGCCGAAGATGCTCAGGCGGTACTCCTGCAGCGTCAGCAGCACCTCGCCGCTGGCCACCTTGTCCTGCACCACGTAGTCGGGCACCAGGCCCACGCCCAGGCCCGCCAGAATGCCCTGGCGCAGAAACGGGAAGTGCTCCGAGATCATGGTCGGCGCCAGCAGCACTTCCTGGCGGTCCGTCCCCTGGTAGGCCGACAGGCGCAGCTGGCGGCCCATCACGCCGGCCGTGATCAGCGGGCTGTTGCGCAGCTCGTACAGCGTGGTGGGCAGGCCGTGCTGCTGCGCATACTCGCGTGAGGCGCAGGCCACGTAGTGCACATTGCCCAGGCTGCGCGCAATCACCGACAGCGGCGGCTCCTGGATCACGCGGATGGCGATGTCCACCTCGTCGCGCAAATGGTCGGCCCGGTTCTCGAACAGCACGTCCAGCACGATGGCCGGATACAGCCGCTTGAACTCGATCAGCCAGTCGCTCATCACGATCTGCCCATAGCCGCTGGGCACGCTCAACCCCACGCGCCCCGCCATCCCCTGTCCCAGCGATGTGATCGTCTCGCGCGCCGACAGCATCTCGTTCTGGATCGCGCGGCCATGCTCGTACATCCGCAGCCCCACCTCGGTAGGCTCCACGCGCCGCGTGGTGCGCCGCACCAGCTGCACCCCCACCGACTTCTCCAGCTGCGTCAGGTGATAGCTCACATTGGCCCGCGTCATCTTCAGCTTGCGCGCCGCCTGGCTCAGATTGCCGCTATCGATGATTTCCACGAGCAGAGTCAGCGAATTCAGATCCATTTCAGTTCACCAAGGCAAAAGGGCAGCGCAAGAGCAGAGCTTTCAAAACTGGCGGGTCCCCACACCAGGGACGCCGAGCAAGAGCCGCCTCGCGGCGAGGGCGTCGTCCCCCTCCCTTGCGAAGTAAGTAGAGAGGGGGAAGGCGTGTCAGCGCCTCAGGGGGTCTTTAACACTGTCAAAGATTTTTTTACAGTCTGTCAATGATTCATGGGATTGTAAAGAACCATTGTCGTGGCAAGAATGGATGTTTTGAGTGGAAAACCCAAGTTCGGAGACATGCAGATGAGCGAACAAGCCCAGGCTTCCGTGGTCCAGACCCGCCTTGATGGTGCCGTGCTGGTGGTCAGCATCAACAACCCCCCCGTGAATGCCCTGGGCCAGGCCGTGCGAGCCGGCCTGCTGGCCGCCGTGGAGCAGGCCGAATCGGATGCCGCCGTGAAGGCCGTGCTCATCGTGGGTGAGGGCAAGGCATTCATCGCCGGTGCAGACATCCGCGAATTCGGCAAGCCCGCCATGCCGCCCTCGCTGCCCGAGGTGCTCAATCGTCTCGAAGCCTCCGACAAGATCGTGGTCGCTGCCATCCATGGCCCGGCCCTGGGCGGCGGCCTGGAAGTGGCCATGTCGGCCCACTACCGCCTGGCTTTGCCGGCTGCCAAGCTCGGCCTGCCCGAAGTCAACCTGGGCCTGCTGCCCGGCGCCGGCGGCACGCAGCGTGCACCGCGCCTGATGGGCGTGAAGGCGGCCGCCGACCTCATGCTCAGCGGCAAGCACCTGTCGGCCAAGGCCGCGCTGGCCGCCGGCCTGGTGGACAAGCTGGTGGACGGCACCGACGCCACGGCCGCAGGCCTGGCCTACGCCAACGAGCTGCTTGCAGCCAACACCGCGCCGCGCCGCACACGTGACATCGAGATTGCCGACAAGCCCGCCGCCCTGGCCGAACTCGACGCGCTGGCCGCCGAGACCGCCAAGAAGAGCCGTGGCCTGTTCTCGCCGCTGAAGATCGTGGAATGCGTGCGCGCCGCCGTGGAGCTGCCCTTCGACGAAGGCATCGCCAAGGAGCGTGCCCTGTTCGTGGAGTGCCTGAACAGCCCGCAGCGCGCCGGACTGATCCACGCCTTCTTCGCCGAACGCGAAACCGCCAAGATTCCCGAGGCCAAGGCCGCCGCGCCGCGCCACTTTG
Organism: Delftia acidovorans; assembly: GCA_031286585.1. Classification (GTDB taxonomy): domain Bacteria; phylum Pseudomonadota; class Gammaproteobacteria; order Burkholderiales; family Burkholderiaceae_C; genus Comamonas; species Comamonas acidovorans_A. The sequence goes on along the minus strand of JAITUC010000005.1, from coordinate 10,388 downwards.
CCAAGATCGCCGTCATCGGCGGCGGCACCATGGGCGCCGGCATCACGGTGTCCGCGCTGGACGCGGGCCTCACGGTGACCATGATCGAGCGCGATGCCGACTCCATCGCGCGTGGCCAGGCCAATGTGGAGAAGGTCTACAACGGCCTGATCGCCAAGGGCCGCATGACCGAGGAGGCCAAGGCCGCCATCCTGGCCCGCTACACGCCCAGCACCTCCTATGACGCAATCCGCGATGTGGACCTGGTGATCGAGGCCGTGTTCGAGGACCTCGAGGTCAAGAAGGCCGTGTTCAAGGAGCTGGACCGCGTCTGCAAGAGCGGCGCCGTGCTGGCCACCAACACCTCCTACCTGGACATCGACGCCATTGCCGCCGCCACCTCGCGCCCGCAGGACGTGATCGGCCTGCACTTCTTCAGCCCCGCCAACATCATGAAGCTGCTGGAGATCGTGGTGCCCGCCAAGGTCGCGCCCGACGTGGTGACCACGGCCTTCGAGCTGGCCAAGCGCATGAAGAAGGTGCCCGTGCGCGCCGGCGTCTGCGACGGCTTCATCGGCAACCGCATCCTGGCCGTCTACAAGCAGGCTGCCGACTACATCATGGAAGACGGTGCCAGCCCCTACGAGATCGACGAGGCCGTGCGCGGCTTCGGCTACCCGATGGGCCCGTTCCAGGTCACCGACCTGGCCGGCGGCGACATCGGCTGGGCCACGCGCAAGCGGCGCGCGGCCACGCGAGATCCCAAGGCCCGCTACGTCGAAGTGGCCGACCGCGTCTGCGAGCGCGGCTGGTACGGCCAGAAGACCGGCCGTGGCTTCTACCTCTACCCGCAGGGCGCGCGCGTCGGCCAGCCCGACCCCGAAGTGCTGGCCATCGTCGATGCCGAGCGCGCCAAGAAGGGCGTGACGCCGCGCAAATTCACCCCTGAGGAAATCATGCGCCGCTACATGGCCGCCATGGTCAACGAAGGCGCCAAGGTGGTGGAAGAGGGCATTGCCCTGCGCCCGCTGGACGTGGACGTGACCTTCCTGTCCGGCTACGGCTTCCCGCGCTTCCGTGGCGGCCCCATGAAGTGGGCCGACATGCAAGGCCTGGACAAGGTGCTGGCCGACATCCGCGAATTCGCCAAGGAAGACGCGCTGTTCTGGAAGCCCGCTCCCCTGCTCGAAAAGCTGGTCGCCGAAGGCCGCGATTTCGAGAGCTTGAATAAAGCGGTGTAAGCCGCCCCTGCGTTTCCCCGCCATGCCCTTGACCCGCTCCGTCCAACGCAGAGCGGGCAGGGCCGTGCACAACCACAACAATTTTCCAGAGACAAGCAAGGACCGACCATGCGCGAAGCCGTCATCGTTTCCACTGCCCGCACGCCCCTGACCAAGTCGCACCGCGGCGAGTTCAACGTCACGCCCGCCGCCCAGCTGGCGGCCTTCTCGGTCAAGGCCGCGGTCGAGCGCTCGGGCATCGACCCGGCCATGATCGAGGACCTGATCCTGGGCTGCGGCAACCCCGACGGCTTCCAGGGCCGCAACCTGGGCCGCCAGGCCGTGCTGCGCGCCGAGCTTCCCCTGTCCATCGCGGGCACGACCATCACGCGCTTTTGCGCCTCGGGCCTGCAGTCCATCGCCATCGCGGCGGGCCGCATCGTGGCCGAGGGCGTGGACGCCATGCTGGCCGGCGGCGTAGAGACCATCTCGGGCATCCGCCCCGGCAACAACCTGCCCACCGACATGGACCCCTGGCTGGTCGAGCACAAGCCCGCGCTGTACATGGCCATGATCGACACGGCCGACATCGTGGCACGCCGCTACGGCATCAGCCGCGAGGACCAGGACGCCTTCTCGCTGCAAAGCCAGCAGCGCACGGCAGCCGCCCAGGCCGCCGACCTGTTCAAGGACGAAATCATTGCCTGCGCCACGCGCATGGCCGAGAAGAACAAGGACACGGGCGAGATCACCTACCGCGACGTGGTCGCCACCAAGGACAACTGCAACCGCGCCTCCACCACGTTGGAAGGCCTGGCCAAGCTCGAGCCCGTCAAGGGCCCGGACCAGTTCATCACGGCCGGCAATGCCTCGCAGCTGTCCGATGGATCGTCGGCCTGCGTGCTGATGGAAGCCAGGCAGGCCGAGCGCCTGGGCCTGACCCCGCTGGGCGCCTTCCGCGGCTTTGCCGTGGCCGGCTGCGAGCCTGACGAGATGGGCATCGGCCCGGTCTTCGCGGTCCCCAAGCTGCTGGCGCGCCACGGCCTCAAGGTCGAGGACATCGACCTGTGGGAACTCAACGAGGCCTTCGCCTCCCAGGCCCTGTACTGCCAGCGCAAGCTGGGCATTCCCAACGAGCGCCTGAACGTCAACGGCGGCGCCATCTCCATCGGCCACCCCTTCGGCATGACGGGTGCGCGCCTGGCGGGCCACATCCTGCTGGAAGGCCGGCGCCGCAAGGCACGGGACGCGTCAGTCAAGTGGGGCGTGGTCACCATGTGCATCGCAGGTGGCATGGGCGCCGCAGGCCTGTTCGAAATTTATTGAGGACACAGCAATGGATTTGCAATTCACCCCCGAAGAACTGGCCTTCCGCGACGAGGTTCGCGGCTTCCTCAAGGACAAGCTGCCCGAGGACCTGTCGCACAAGGTCAAGAACGGCCTGCAACTGAGCAAGCAGGACATGGAGCGCTGGCACGCCATCCTCAACGAGCGCGGCTGGCTGGCCAACCACTGGCCCGAGCAGCACGGCGGCCCGGGCTGGAGCGCGGTGCAGAAATTCATCTTCGAGCATGAGTGCGCACTGGCGGGCACGCCGCGCATCGTGCCCTTCGGGCTGAGCATGCTGGGCCCCGTCCTGATCAAGTACGGCAACGAGGCGCAAAAGGCCCACTGGCTGCCGCGCATCCTCAATGGCGCCGACTGGTGGTGCCAGGGCTATTCGGAGCCGGGTTCAGGTTCGGACCTGGCCTCGGTCAAGACGTCTGCCGTGCGCGATGGAGATCACTACATCGTCAACGGCCAGAAGACCTGGACCACGCTGGGCCAGCACGCCAACATGATCTTCTGCCTGGTGCGCACCAATCGCGAAGCCAAGGCGCAGCAGGGCATCAGCTTCCTGCTGGTGGACATGAACTCGCCCGGCGTGGAAGTGCGCCCCATCATCACGCTGGACGGCGAGCACGAGGTCAACGAAGTCTTCTTCACCGACGTCAGGGTGCCCGTGGAGAACCTGGTCGGCGAAGAAAACAAGGGCTGGACCTACGCCAAGTACCTGCTGACCTACGAGCGCACCAACATCGCGGGCGTGGGCTTCTCGGTGGCCGGCCTGGAAAAGCTCAAGGCCGTGGCCGGCCGCATGCTGCGCAACGGCAAGCCGCTGACGCAGGATCCGCTGTTCGCGGCCCGCCTGGCCAAGGTCGAGATCGACCTGGAGAACATGAAGACCACCAACCTGCGCGTGATCGCCGCCGTGGCCGGCGGCGGCGTGCCGGGCGCCGAAAGCTCCATGCTCAAGATCCGCGGCACCGAGATCCGCCAGGAAATCCTGTCCCTGGTACGCCGCGCCATGGGCCCCTATGCCGCGCCCTTCGTCGAAGAGGCCCTGCAGGCCGGCTACGACCAGCCCGCCATCGGCGACGCGGCTGCCGCCACGGCCGCCGCCGCGTACTTCAACTACCGCAAGCTGTCGATCTTCGGCGGCTCCAACGAGATTCAAAAGAACATCATCTCCAAGATGATCCTCGGCCTCTGATCCGGCAAGGAAAACGGAACATGAACTTCGAACACACCGAAGACCGCCGCATGCTGGCGGACAGCCTCAACCGCTTCGTCTCCGAGCAGTACGCCATCGAGGCGCGCAACCACGTCGCCTATGGCGAGGAAGGCCACAGCCCGCTGCTGTACGGGCAGTTCGCGGACATCGGCGCCATCGGCGCGCTGTTCCCCGAGGACGCGGGCGGCTTCGGCGGCCAGGGCTTCGACATCAGCGTGGTCTTCGAATGCCTGGGCCGCGGCCTGGTGGCCGAGCCGCTGCTGGGCGCCCTGGTCGTGGGCCAGGCCCTGATCGCGGCCGGCAGCGATGCGCAAAAGGAACAGCTGGCAGCCATCATCGGCGGCACGTCCATCGCGGCCCTGGCCCATGACGAGCCCGGCAGCCACTACGAGCTCAACAACGTCGCCACCACGGCCGTGCGCAGCGGCGACGGCTGGGTGCTGAACGGCGCCAAGGGCGTGGTCGCCTTCGGCGAGAAGGCCGACCTGCTGCTGGTCTCGGCCCGCACTTCGGGCAGCCAGTACGACGAGGCCGGCATCAGCCTGTTCCTGGTCCCCGGCAATGCCGCAGGCATCGCCAAGCGCGGCTACAACCGCATCGAAGGCGGCCGCGCGGCCGAGCTGGTGCTGGACAAGGTGCAGGTCGGCGCAGACGCGCTACTGGGCGCCGAAGGCCAGGGCCTGTCCCTGCTGGAGCGCATCAGTGGCTACGCCGTGCTGGCGCTGACCGCCGAGGCCGTGGGCGCCATGGACGTGGCCAAGGACCAGACGCTGGAGTACCTGCGCACGCGCAAGCAGTTCGGCGTGCCCATCGGCAGCTTCCAGGCCCTGCAGCACCGCATGGCCGACCTGCTGCTGGAAGTGGAGCAGGCGCGCTCGGCCGTGATCAACGCGGCCGCCGCCATTGCGGACGAAGACCGCGTGGCGCGCGAGAAGGCCCTGTCGGCCGCCAAGTACAGCATCGGCCGCATCGGCACCCTGGTGGCCGAGGAAAGCATCCAGATGCATGGCGGCATCGGCATGACCTGGGAGCTGCCCCTGGCCCACTACGCCAAGCGCCTGGTCATGATCGACCACCAGTTCGGCGACGAGGACCACCATCTGTCGCGTTACATCGCACTCGGCTCGCAACACTGAGCCAAGGAAAGCCGCCATGACCGAAGCGAACCAAGTTCTGCTGACCCGCCGCGAAGGCGCCGTGCTGGTGCTGTCCAACAACAACGTGGCCGCGCGCAATGCGCTGTCGCCCGAGTTCTACGCGGCCGTCACGGCGGCGCTCAAGAGCGCGGCGACCGACCCCACCGTGGGCGCCGTGGTGCTCACGGGCGAGGGCGGCCACTTCTGCGCGGGCGGCGACCTGCGCCAGCTGGCCAAGCGCCGCGAGTTGCCGGTGCAGGAGCGCCGCGCCAAGCTCGAAGGCCTGCATGACCTGATCCGCAGCGTGCGCGACTTTCCCAAGCCCGTGATCGCCGCCGTCGAAGGCGCAGCGGCCGGCGCGGGCCTGTCCCTGGCCCTGGCCTGCGACATGCTCGTGGCCGCGAAGAACGCCGTGTTCTCGGTCGCCTATGTCAAGGTCGGCCTCACGCCCGATGGCGGCGCCACCGCCTTCCTGGCCGAGTTCGTCTCGCGCCAGGTGCTGACCGAGCTGTGCCTGACCGGCGAGCGCATCAGCGGCGAGCGCCTGCATGCCCTGGGCCCCGTCAACCGCCTGTCCGAACCGGGCCAGGCCCAGGCCGACGCCGTGGCGCTGGCCGCCCAGGTGGCCACCGGCCCCGACCAGGCCATGGCCCTGATCAAGGACCTGTGCCGCCAGGCGCCGCGCAACACGCTGGAAGAGCAGCTGGAGCTGGAGGCGCAGTACATGGTGCGCTCGCAGGAGAGCGAGGAATCGCGCGAAGGCATTGGCGCCTTCCTCGAAAAGCGCGCTGCCGACTTCACCAAGCTGCGCGGCTGAAACCGCTCAAGACCTAAAAGACTTTCCAAGGAGACAACGCACATGGCCGACAGCCACAACGATCAGAACCAGGACATCGACTTCCCGCTGGAGGGTGTGCGCGTGCTCGACCTCTCGCGCGTGTTCGCGGGGCCGCTGTGCGGCATGGTGCTGGCCGACTTCGGCGCCGAAGTGGTCAAGGTCGAGCACCCGGGCCGCGGCGACGACACGCGCGACTGGGGCCTGCGCATCGGCAAGACCGAGACCACCTACTACAACAGCATGAACCGCAACAAGCGGTCCATCACGCTGGACCTGCAGACGCCCGAGGGCGTGAAGATCGTCCACGACCTGCTGCCCCAGTTCGACGTGGTCATCCACAACTTCAAGACCGGCGGCGCCGAGAAGCTGGGCCTGGGCTACGAGCAGCTCAAGGCCATCAAGCCCGGCATCATCTACTGCGCCGTGGCCGGCTATGACAGCAGCGGCCCCGAGGCCAGGCGCCCTGGCTACGACCTGGTCATCCAGGGCGAGGCCGGCCTCATGGCGCTCAACGGCGAGGCCGGCACGCCGCCGCTCAAGTTCGGCGTGGCCGTGGTCGATCTCATGACCGGCATGTACGCGGCCCAGGCCATCCTGGCCGCGCTGTTCCGCCGCGAGCGCACGGGCAAGGGCCGCCTCATCGAGATGGCGCTGTACGACAGCGGCATCATGATCACCGGCTACTACGGCCTGGACGCCATGCAGCTCGGCCACGACCCCGAGCGCTACGGCAACGCCCACCCCTCCATCGTTCCCTACGGCATGTACGAGGCGGCCGACGGCCCGCTGATCATCGCCGTGGGCAACAACGCCCAGTTCGACAAGTTCTGCCGCCAGGTGGTGATGCGCCCCGACATCGTCGAGGACGAGCGCTTCTCCACCAACGTCAACCGCGCGAAGAACCGCCTGGAGCTGGGCCCCATGCTCAAGGAACTGATCCGCTCCTTCCCGCGCGATCTGCTGCTGGAGCGCCTCACGGCCGCCGGCATCCCCTGCGGCCGCGTGGCCGGACTGCACGAGGCCCTGACCAGCGAGCGCACGCGCCGTGGCGGCCTGCTGCGCGACATGCCCCACCCCGTGGTCGGCACCACGCCCGTGTTCGCGCCGCCCTACCGCCTGGACGGCCAGCGCCTGCCCATCCGCCATGCACCGCCCACGCTGGGCGAGGGCACGCGCGAAGTGCTGCACCGGCTGCTGAGCATGAGCGACGAGCAGCTGCAGCAGCTGCAGTCCAAGGGCGTTCTGACCCTGCCCGAGACCCCCGCGCAACAGGGATAAGAGGACCGATCACGCGACTGATTCCACGGGGGCCATTGATGCCCGGCTCCCGACCCGCCAGGTTTGCATGCCGCACCAAGACGGCACCCATAGACAGCAATACCCAGGAGACAAAACCATGAGCAACCAAGTCACACGCCGCGACATTCTTCAAGGGCTGGCCGCCATCGGCGGCGGCAGCCTGCTGGCCACGGGCGCCACCAGCGCCCTCGCACAGGCCGGCAAGCCGGCCGCGTGGCCCACCAAGCCCATCCGCGTGGTCGTGCCCTTCAACGCGGGCGGCGCCACCGACATCATTGCGCGCACCATCGGCGAGGCCCTGGCCAAGCGCGTGGGCCAGCCCGTGGTCATCGACAACCGCGCGGGCGCCGCCGGCATCCTGGGCACGGACGCCGTGGTCAAGGCGCCCGCCGATGGCCACACCCTTCTGGTCTCGCTCAGCACCTCCATGCTGATCAACCAGTTCCTCTACACCAAGCTGCCCTACAACCCGCAAAAGGACATCGCCCTGGTCACCCAGATCGCGGCGGCGCCCGTCACCCTGGTGGTCCATCCCTCGGTGCCGGCCAACAACATGAAGGAGCTGCTGGCCTATGTGAAGGCCAACAAGGGCAAGCTCTCGTATGGCTCCTGGGGCGTGGGCTCGTATGCCCACCTGGCCGGCGCCTACATGAGCAAGACCATGGACGCCGACATGACCCACGCCGCCTACAAGGGCGAGGCGCCCATGATCCAGGAACTGATCGGCGGCCAGCTGCAGATGTGCTTTTCCAGCGCGCTCAACACCAAGCCCTTCATCGACTCGGGCAAGCTCAAGGCCATCGGCGTCACGGGCAAGGAACGCATGGACATCCTGCCCAAGCTGCCCACCATCCATGAACAGGGCGTGACCGACGACGCCTACGCCATCTACGGCTGGGTGGCCATGGGCGCACCGGCCGGCGTGCCCAAGGAGATCGTGGACCAGCTCTACGGCCACCTGCGCGAGATCGCCAAGGACCCCAAGGTGCTGGAGCGCACCGTGGGCGCTGGCTTCATGCCGCTGATGAACAGCCCGCAGGCCTTCCGCGAGAACTACCAGCGCGACATGCCCATCTGGAAGGCGCTGGTGGAGGAAGCCGGCGCGAAGCTTGATTGATTTTTCCGGCCCGCGGCAGCGGGCCGCCACCGACGACTGCTGAGACAGCTTTGAGAGGAGACTTCATGCACACGCGCAATCCCGCATCCCCGGCACGCCCCACGCGGCGCAGCGTTCTGGCCCTGGCCGCGGCGCCGCTGCTGGCCGGCATGGCCGGCGGCGCCCTGGCCGAGACCGGCTGGCCCAGCAAGATGCTGCGGCTGATCGTGCCCTTCCCGGCGGGCGGCCCCACCGACACGGCATCGCGCATCGTGGGCCAGAAGCTGGGCGAGCGCCTCAAGCAGACCGTGGTGGTGGAAAACCGCCCTGGCGCCTCCGGCTCCATCGCGGCCGTGCAGGTCGCCAGGAGCCCGGCCGACGGCTACACGCTGATGATGCTGGCCACGCCCACGTTGCTGGCGCCGCACCTGTACAAGAAGGCCGGCTACGACACCGTCAAGGACTTCACGCCCGTGGCCACGGTCTATGACCTGCCCATCGTCATCGTGGTCAACCCCACGCTGCTGCCCGATGTCACCGACCTCAAGAGCCTGATCGCCCACGCCAAGGCGCAGAAGTCGCCGCTCAACTACACCAGCTCGGGCGCCGGCAGCTTCGGCCACCTGAGCATGGAGCTGCTCAAGCAGATGGCCGGCTTCGACATGCAGCACGTGCCTTACAAAGGCGGCGTGCCCGCCATCACCGACACCATCGGCGGCCAGGTGCCCATCATGTATGCCGACCTCGTGGCCGCGCTGCCCCACATCCAGGCCGGCAAGCTGCGCGCCATCGCCGTGGGCTCGCCCCAGCGCGTGAGCATGCTGCCCGACACCAGGACCATTGCCGAGCAGGGCATCAAGGGCTACGACGCCGTCTCCTGGGGCGGCCTGCTGGCGCCCAAGGGCACACCCAAGGCCGTGGTGGACCGCATCGCCAGTGAGGTGCAGCAGATCCTGGCCGAGAAGGACATCCAGGACAAACTGCTCAACGCCGGCGCCATCGCCGCATACCAGAACCCCGCCCAGCTGGCACAGCGCATCCAGCAGGACTACACGCGTTGGGGCCAGCTGATCCGCGACAAGGGCATTGCAGTGGAGTGACAACGACATGAAGACACGCATCACCGAACTCTTCGGCATAGAACACCCCATCATCCAGGGTGGCATGCACCATGTGGGCCTGGCCGAACTGGCCGCCGCCGTCTCCAACGCGGGAGGCCTCGGCATCATCACGGGCCTGACCCAGCGCACGCCCGAGCTGCTGGCGCGCGAGATCGCGCGCTGCCGCGAGATGACGGACAAGCCCTTCGGCGTCAACCTGACCTTCCTGCCCTCGGTCAACCCGCCCGACTATCCGGGCTACGTCAAGGCCATCATCGAAGGCGGCGTCAAGGTCGTGGAGACGGCGGGCAACAACCCGCAGAAATGGCTGCCTGCGCTCAAGGAGGCCGGCATCAAGGTCATCCACAAGTGCACCTCGGTGCGCCACGCGCTCAAGGCCGAGGCCATCGGCTGCGACGCCATCAGCGTGGACGGCTTCGAGTGCGGCGGCCATCCGGGCGAGGACGACATCCCCAACTTCATCCTGCTGCCGCGCGCGGCCGAAGAGCTGAAGATCCCGTTCGTCGCCTCGGGCGGCATGGCCGACGGCCGCTCGCTGGTGGCTGCGCTGGCGCTGGGCGCCGAAGGCATCAACATGGGCACGCGCTTCATCGCCACCCAGGAAGCGCCCGTGCACGACAACGTCAAGCAGGCCATCGTCGCGGCCAGCGAGCTGGACACGCGCCTGGTCATGCGCCCGCTGCGCAACACCGAGCGCGTGCTGACCAACCCGGCCACCGAGCGCCTGCTGCAAAAGGAGCGCGAGCTGGGCGCGGCCATCACCTTCGCCGACATCGCGCCCGAAGTGGCCGGCGTCTATCCGCGCATCATGCATGACGGCGACATGGACGCAGGCGTCTGGTCCTGTGGCATGGTGGCCGGCCTGATCCACGACGTGCCCACGGTCCGGCAGCTGATCTCCGGCATCATGGACCAGGCCCATGCACTGATCAACGAGCGGTTGGCCGGCCTGGCCCGCTGACCGCCACTTTTCAAAAACCAGGAAAGAGCTTTCTCATGAAAATCCTTGTACCCGTCAAACGTGTCGTGGACTACAACGTGAAGGTCCGCGTGAAGTCGGACGGCACGGGCGTGGACATCGCCAACGTCAAGATGAGCATGAACCCCTTCGACGAAATCGCCGTCGAGGAAGCCGTTCGCCTCAA
>JAITUC010000049.1 GCA_031286585.1 Delftia acidovorans | reverse complement strand
CATCGAGCATCGAGCATCGAGCATCGAGCATCGAGCATCGAGCATCGAGCATCGAGCATCGAGCATCGAGCATCGAGCATCGAGCATCGAGCATCGAGCATCGAGCATCGAGCAATTATAGCACCAATATACTAGTTTCGAGAATAATCCACGTCTTTTTTGGAAGATGTGGATTATTTTTTTTCAAGTTCCCGATTTTATACGGCCAAAAATTCCTGGTAACAGGACAAATATTTCATCGTCGGAAATTATTAATTTGGCAATCAAGATGTTGAGCTTAAAAAAATCAAAAGTGATCACCAAACTGACCATTGGCTTTCTTGTGGTCTCATGCATTGGTGCATTCATCGGCATCAATGGAATACGGAAGGCGGGGGAAATCAATGATCTCGCAACGCAAATGTACGAGAAGGAATTGCTGGGCCTGTCACAAATATCCGAGGCCAATGTCCAGCTGATAGCAGCCGGCCGGGCCATCAGAAATGCCGTGCTTGCAAACGATGATGAAAGCAGGAACCGGCACACAGATTCCGTGCTGCAAAGGCTGCAACTGCTGAAAGAGGCGCTGAACAACAGCAAGAGGCTTTTTGCCGAGGGCGATGGCAAGGAAAAGCTCAAGTCCATTGACGAGACCCTCGTCATCTATGAAAAGGGACTGCTGCAGACGATTGAAAGAATCAAGTCCGAGCACCTGTCGGAATCCAGGGAATCCATTGATCTGATCAACAGATTCCGGGTCGAGTCCGACAAGATCGACAGTCTGATGACGGAAGTTGTCAATATCAAGAAGAAGAATGCCAGCTGGCTCAATGACGAGACAGACAGGATCTACGAAAAAATCCGGCTGATGCTCACCCTCCTGACCATCTCCGGCGTGATTGTGGGGGTGGCCATTGGCGTGATCATCACACTGTCCATCACCCGCCAGCTGGGCGGAGAGCCGGCAGATGTGGCGCACATTGCCGAAAATATCTCAAGAGGGGACCTGACCTCCCGAATCGACGTGTCCAGGGCACGCCCAGGCAGTGTGGTCGCGGCCATGCAGGAAATGCAGGTATCGCTGCAACGCATTGTGGCCACCGTGCGCAGCAGCAGCGACAGCATTGCGACAGGCGCCACGCAGATTGATGCAGGCAATGCCAACCTGTCGAGCCGAACGGAAGAGCAGGCCAGCAATCTTGAAGAGACTGCCGCCTCCATGGAGGAACTGGCCAGTACGGTGAAAAGCAATTCCGATGCGGCGATCACCGCCACCATGCTCGCCCAGTCAGCGCGCGATGCTGCAGCGCACGGCGGGGGCATGGCCCGGCAGATGGTGGACGTGATGAATGAAATACAGACGTCCTCCAAGAAAATCGAGGACATCATCAATGTCATTGATTCAATCGCTTTTCAAACCAATATTCTTGCGCTGAATGCCGCTGTCGAAGCGGCCCGCGCCGGGGAGCAGGGCCGTGGTTTTGCGGTGGTTGCCGCCGAAGTTCGCCGCCTTGCCGTGAAAAGTGCGGAGGCCGCAAAGGAGATCAAGTCTCTCATCGAAGACAGTGTTGCCAAGGTCGGCAACGGCAACCAGCTTGCCCAGTCTGCAGGCAGCAGCATTGAAGATATCGTCACCCAGGTTCAGAAAGTGTCCCACATGATCGAAGAGATCAGTGGAGCCACCAAGGAGCAAAGCCAGGGCATCGATCAGATCAATGATGCAATCATCCAGCTGGACCAGGTCACCCAGCAAAATGCCGCGCTGGTGGAAGAGTCCGCAGCGGCGGCTGGAAGTCTCAGCCAGCAGGCGCAGGCCCTGGTTTCGGCAGTTTCCATTTTCAAGCTGGACCCCGCAGAAAAGGAGGCCCCCGTCTTGAGGAAAATCCCCTCACCCATGAGGCCGCTGAGTCTTTCCGTATCCTGACGTACTTCAGACCGTTGCGTCACAGCCAACAGGAGAACGGTGCCTGTTGGCTGGTATTTTGACCAGATGAGCGTTGAATGATTCATGCAGAGAAAAGGCTTCCCAGCTGGCAGCCCAGGCGCTGGTATGCCTATATTTTCATCGTATGTTTGGTGATCATTGGCGTTGCGGGCGTTTCTCTGATCTCCAGCTACGAAACGTCGCTTCATGAAGAGAAGTCAAGTCTCCTGCATGCGCTCTCTGCCTCTGCCGCTGAAACCAACAAGATCATTCTTGCCACCTCTTCGGCAGTGGGGAGAGCGGAGCAACTTTTGCTGGCACCGGGCCGCCAGGGCGAAACCACGACAGATCCCGATGCCAACACCGATATCCGCAATGCCTTGATCCAGGAGGTGGCCGCGCTGCCGGGCGTCATCAGCATGAGCGTGCTTGATCGACATGGGAAATGGTCCATTTCCTCGCGCTTCAGCAAGCTGCCCCTGTCTCCCGACAATCCCGGGCGCCCCATCTGGAATGCAGCGCTTCAGACCCAGCCTGGCAGCTTCTTTTTGCTGGATGCAAGCCAATCGCCGGCCTTCGGTATGCCGTCCCTGGTGCTGGGGCGCCCGGTACGTGACTCCAGGGGGGAGCTGACGGGCATTGTGGTGGCCTTCATTGCCGTGGATTCCATTCGCCAGGCATTCAGTTCACTGCTGCTGGGTGGGCATCACGCCATGGTCCGGCTGCCCAACGGCAAAGACCTGTTCAGAATCCCCCAGGAGCACCCGCATATTCTGGACGGGATGAATTCCGGGCTTGCCAAAAAGGTGGCTGCAGGCGAGGGCACACTTGAAGTTGAAGATGGCTTTGGAAACCCCTGGATCATCGCCATGCACCACTCCAGCCAAGGCGGCATGGATCTCGCCTATGCCGCGCTGGCCACCAGGGCAAAGCTGGCGGCGCCCTGGTGGCGGCTTGGAAAAACCATCATGGCATGGGCTGTCATCAGCCTGGCTTCATTTTTATTACTGGCGCAATTGTGGATGCGTGAGCGCAGAAGGTCCTATTTCGAGGCGAAGGATCTGGTTCAGGTGCATTCACAGCTGCGGCACCATCTTTTTCATGATCCTGCTTCCGAATTGCTGAATCCAACCGGATTCGAGCAGCTTCTGACCCGTACTCAAGCCCGGCAGCGTCCTGTTGCCCTCCATGTCATCGGCATTGAGCATTTGCAAGTGCTAGCAGATACGCTGCTTCCTGGAATGGACAACCAACTGGTCTTGCAGCTGTCAAAACAATTGCGCTCCTGCATTGGTCACAATGACGTCGCCGCCCGCCTTGCCATCGAGGAGTTCTGTGTCGCCCAATACGAAGGGGACCCTGATTCCATGGCGAAAACACTCTCCATCCGACTGGGTGAAAAGCGCTACATGCTGGGTGAGCGCAGCATTTTGCTGTCTGTCTGCATAGGGACGGCGGTCCGCAAAGACAACGAGGACTGGCACCAGTTGCTGCGCGATGGGCGCGCGGCAATGGAGCGGGCGCGATCCCGGGGAAGTGCGCGATTCGTGAAATTCGAGCCTTCCGCCGATGGGCCCTTGCAGGAGCAACTGCTGCTGGAGCAGGATTTCCGCTCCGCCATCGGAACAAGCCAGTTGTTCATGGTGTACCAGCCGATCTGCCATGTGGCCACGGGAAAAATATCGGGCTTCGAATCGCTGATGCGCTGGAACAGTCCGGCCAGGGGGGCTGTGCCGCCAGGCGTCTTCATTCCCATGGCAGAGCGGCGCGGCCTTCTGCTTCCCATCGACCAAATGGTGGAGCGTTCCCCGCTGCTGGTTGCCAACGGATGGCCGGGCGATATCTCGGTGTCCATCAACTGCCCGGCCTTTGAATTTCTCGATCCAGGCATGGCGCTGCAATTGAAGGAGCATCTGGACCGCGCCGGCCTGAACCCCGAGCGCTGCTACATCGAGGTGACGGAATCGGCCCTGCTTCAAGATGATGAGCAGGTGCTGTCCGTGATGCGGCAAGTCAAGGCGCTGGGCGTGAATCTCGCCATCGATGACTTTGGCTCCGGCCATGCGAGTCTCTCCTATCTGCACCGCTTCCCATTCAACCTGATCAAGATCGATCGCAGCTTCATACAGGCCATGGACAAGGACGCCGGGGCTGCCGCGATTGTCGAGGCCACCCTGGCACTGAGCCGCAGGTTGGGCCTTGAAGTCGTCGCGGAAGGCGTGGAAACCACGGAGCAGTTCCTGCACCTGCGGCAGCTCGGGTGCACGTACGTCCAGGGATTCCTGATCGCCCGCCCGATGAACGAGGAGCATGTCCTGCCGTTCCTGGAGAGCTTCAGGCTCAGCGACGTGCTGGAGTGTCCCGCACAGGCCTGAGCACGGTTGCGGCGCTGGGGCACAATCGCGGCCTCAGCAGACGCCGCCTGCGCAAGAGGGCCTTGCCGCCATGATGAAGATCGACTCCACCACCGTGCAGCTTGTGCTTGCGATTGCCGAGGAGGGCAGCATTTCGCGCGCGGCCGACAGGCTGCAACTGGCGGTGGCAGCGGCCTCGCGGCGGCTCAGCGATCTGGAGCAGCAACTGGGTGCCAGGCTGTTCAAGCGACAGCCCCACGGAGTGCGCGCCACCGAGCCTGGCCTCAAGCTGCTGGCCCATATCCGCCAGATAGGCAACCTGGTGGAGCGGCTGGAGGCCGACGCCGAGGCCCTGGGGCGCGGGCGCGACGGCCGCATCATCATCGGCGCCCCCAAATCCGCCATCGTGCAGTTCCTGGCCGCCGACATCGCCGTCACCCAGCGCCGCTATCCCCACATCACGCTGCAGGTGATGGAGGAGAACAGCCGCATCGTCCAGCAACTGCTGCGCGACAAGGTCATCGACATCGGCATCTTCGAGAAGACCAGCGGCTTCGTGGATCTGCCACGCTCCGACTACCGCAAAGACAGCCTAGTGCTGGTCTACAGCCGCAGGCATTTCAGCTTTGCCGTCGAGCCGGTGGTGCTGGACCAGTTGCTGGACTGCCCCATCGTCAGCCTGGGCCGGGGCTCGGCCATCCTGGCCGCTTTGCGGCGCGCCCACCGCAGCCGGGGCAGGGTGTTTCGCAACGATTTCGCCGTCAGCGGCTTCGACACCATGCTGGCCCTGGTGCGCGAGGGCCTGGGCGTGGGGCTGATGCCGCCCGGTGTGCTGCGCAGCTTCCACCCCGAGCCCGAACTGGGTTGGGCCACCCTGGAAGGCGACTGGCATGAGCGCAGCTACGTGCTGTCCTTCATCGAAGGCCAGGCCCAGGAACAGGCGCTGCGCAATGTCGTCGCCGCCCTGCTGCAGGGCGGGCGCGCGACCTGACTCTCCCGGTTTCGCGGATTGCGAAACCAGGCATGCGGCACACAGGCTTGCCGCGATATCGGCGCCCGGCGACAGTCACTGCACAACAACGATGTGCAGGAGACAGACATGAAACGCCGCGACTTCATCGCGGCCGGCGCCACCGCGCTGGCCGCACCCTGGGCAGGGGCCGCGTCCCCGGCCTCCGAACTGCCCAAGGGGCCCGTCAAGATCCTGGTGGGCTGGGCGCCGGGCGGCGGCACCGACGTGTTTGCGCGCATCGTGGGCCAGAAGCTGTCCGAGGCCTGGGGCCGGCCCGTGATCGTGGAGAACAAGCCCGGCGCCACGGGCTCGCTGGCGGCCGAATACTTTGCCAAGACCCGCTTCACAGAAGGCATCAACCTGCTGATGGCCCATGTGAACACGCACGCCATCTCGCCGCAGATCTTCAAATCCATCACCTATGACCCGCTCAAGGACTACGCGCCCATCGCCCTGATTGGCGCGACGCCCCACATCCTGGTGACCAGCAGCAGGAACGGCCATGCCTCGGTGCAGGAAGTGGTGGAGCTGTGCCGCAAAAGCCCCGGCAAGGTCAGCTTCGGCTCTTCGGGCACAGGTTCGGTGCAGCACCTTGCGGCCGAGATGTTCAACATGGCGGCAGGTGTCAAGAGCATCCACGTTCCCTACAAAGGGTCCGGCCCCATGCAGACCGACCTGATCGGCGGTCAGATCGACTTCAGCTTCGACACCATGACGGCCGCCACTGCCCAGGTCCGCGCAGGAAAAATGCTGGGCATCGCCCAGACCCGCGTGAACCGTGCCAAGGGATTCCCGGCCATGCCCACCATGGACGAGCAGGGCTTCAAGGGCTTTGACGCATCGAGCTGGTACGGCGTCGTCGGCCCGCGCGACATGTCCAGGGAACTGGCCCAGCGCATCAATGCCGACATCAACCGCGTGCTGGCCATGCCCGACGTGGTCAGCCGCTTCGACGGATACGGCGTGGAGGACGGTGGCGGCTCTGTGGACAAGTTCGCGGCCTTCATGGCTGCCGAATACAAGAAGTGGGGCGACGTCGTTCGCGCCGCAAAAGTGACCGAAGAAAGCTGAGGACCCGGCATGAGCAATCCCCAATCCAACCCGCTGCAACTGCCCCTGCAAGGCATCCGCGTGCTCGACGTCAGCCAGGTCATGGCCGGCCCATTTGCCTGCATGCTGCTGGCCGACCTGGGCGCCGATGTCATCAAGGTCGAGCCTCCGGGCACCGGCGACCAGACGCGCGGCGCCATGGGCTTCAAGATGAAGGGTCCGGACAGCATGGGCTTTCTGAACATGAACCGCAACAAGCGGTCGCTGACGCTGGACCTCAAGAGCGAGGAGGGGCGCGAGGCCTTCTACCAGCTGGCCACGACAGCCGATGTCATCGTCGAGAACTACCGGCCAGGCGTGATCCAGCGCCTGAAGATCGACTACGAAAGCATTCGCCGAATCAACCCGCGCATCGTCTATGTCAGCATCTCGGGCTTCGGCCAGAGCGGTCCCTGGGCACAGCGGCCGGGGTTCGACCTCATGGCCCAGGCCATGTCGGGCGTGATGAGCGTCACCGGCTACAAGGGAGAGAAACCCGTCAAGGCCGGCGTGCCCGTGGCCGACATCGGTTGCGCACTGTTCGCCACCTACGGACTGCTGGCCGCCTACATCGGCGCACAGAAGACAGGGCAGGGCCAGCACATAGACGCCTCGCTGTTCGACTCGGCCATGGCTTTCTCGATCTGGGACATGTCCGAATACTGGGGCACGGGCGTGCCGCCCGCGCCGCTGGGCACCAGCAACAAGATGAGCGCCCCCTACCAGGCCGTGAAGGCGCGCGACGGCTACTTCGTCATGGGCGCCACCAATCAGAAACTCTGGGCCAGGCTGTGCGCGCTGATCGAGCGCGCGGACCTGGTGGAACACCCGCACTACGCCACCGTGGCGCTGCGCCTCAGGCACCGGGAGGCATTGATAGAGGCGCTGGAAGCGGAGTTTGCCCATCACGACAGCGCCGACTGGGTGGACCGCATGCTGGAGGCTGGCATTCCCGCAGGCCCGCTGCTCACCTATCCGCAGGCCTTCGAGGGCGAACACGGCCAGCACCGCGGCATGTGCATGGAGATCGACCATCCCATCGAAGGTAAGGTCAAGAACATCGGCTTTCCCGTCAAGATGCTCGGCACGCCCCAGCAGGTACGCCGCCATCCGCCGCTGCTGGGCGAGCACAACGCGGAAATCATGGCCGAACTCCAGGCACTGAAGGCCGCCGCATGAGCACGGCCCTGCATGAATCCGTGGCGCTGGCCGTTCACCCCTGGGGCGCGGCCGAGATCCTGATCGACCGCCCCGAACGCCACAACGCCATGAGCATGCCCATGTACGAGGCCTTGCTCACGGCCCTGGAGCGCTGCCAGGCCGACCCGGCCGTCCGCTGCGTGATGCTGCGCGGCGCGGGCGGCAAATCCTTCATCTCGGGCACGGACATCGCCTGCTTCAAGGACTTCCATGACGGCCAGCAAGGCATTGCCTATGAAGCCTTCGTGGAGCGCGTGATCGACGCCGTGGAGCGCATCGCCGTGCCCACCATCGCCGTCATCGACGGCTGGGCCGTCGGCGGCGGCCTGGCCCTGGCCACGGCCTGCGATTTCCGCATCTGCAGCACAGGCTCGCGCTTCGGTGCGCCGATTGCCAAGACGCTGTCCAACACGCTGTCATCACGCAACATCGCTCGCCTGGTGGCCAGCCTGGGCGTGCCACGCGTCAAGCGCATGCTGCTGCTGGCGGACTACCTGTCAGCCGAGCAGGCCGAGGTGTGCGGATTTGCGCATGCGGTGGTGCCGGCAGATCAGTTGCAAGCCCAGGCACAGGCGCTGGCCGAGCGGCTCATGTCCTTGTCGGCCACCACGCAGTCAGCGGTCAAGGAAAGCCTGAGGCGCATCGTCGTGGAGCAGCGGCTGGAGGATGAGGATCTGGTGTCGGCGGTGTATGGCAGTGCGGAGTTCCGCGCCGGGGTGGCGGGATTCAACAGGCAATGATTTGAGCCAGCCTTGCCAGAATCTGGCGCAATCCTACAAATTGCTTGGCTAAACTCCACAGCCTGGAAAGAGGCGGTGGTTGCATTCTGGGCCTGCAAGAGAGGGCCGGTTGCCGCGCGTAGCCGTCCCTCAGATCAACGCAGCCCGAGAAATCCCATGCAAATCAAGAAATGCATTTCCGTCCTGCTGGCCAGCAGCTTCATTGCTCCGGCCGTGCCTGCGCTTGCGGGCGAAGAGACGGTGCAACTCATGTCCAATGGCCGCTACCAGACCTACAGCCTGCCCGACGACGCGCAGCAGGTTCAACTGGTCGAGACCGTGGCCGGCAACTGCAGCTACAACCGCAACTGGGGCTACGACCTGGGCCGCCGGGAGATGTGGGTCAAGGACGGTTGCGGCGGGCGTTTCCGCATCCTGACCGGCCTGCCCCAGGGCGCGCAGGGCCAGGAAGGCGGGAGCGACAACACGGGCGCATGGATCGCCGGTGCCGCCGTGGCAGCCATTGCAGGCGCCGCCATTTTGGCGAACAAGCGCGACAAGGACCGCGAGCGCGATCGCGAGGACCAGTGGAACGATGACCGCTACCCGGGCTACCCGGGCCAGCAGCCCGGCTATCCCTCGTGGGGCGGGCGGGAGGTTCGCGGCCAGAACGGGCTGTGCCTGGATATATCCGGTGGCCTTCGCCCGGGCAACGGGCTCATCGTCTACCACTGCAGCGGCGGTGAGAACCAGCGCTTCACGTTGACGCGTGATGGCGAGATGCGTGTGGGCGACCTGTGCCTGGACGTGGCCGATGGCAACACCCGCAATGGAGCGCGGGTGATTGCCTGGCAATGCCGCAACCAGCCCAACCAGAAATGGGACTGGAGCCGTGGCCAGATCCGCAGCCGTTTTGCCAACAAGTGCCTGGACATCGAGGGCGGCAATGCCCGTCCCGGCCAACCCGTGATCGTCTGGTCCTGCTCCGGCGGCCCGAACCAGCGTTGGGACTGAGGACGCTGTTGCACAAGCTCCCTCCCGCGCCCGGGCCGCTGGTCCGGCGCACCGCCGCTGCAGGCCGCAGGCGGCTGGGGCCTTTGCAGTGGCTGGGCCTGTTGGCAGGCACCGCGCTGCTGGGCGATGCCCTGGTGCTGATGGCACGCGGCATGTTCAACCTCGGCGTGACCCTGCCTGCGGCACTGGGTGTGCTGTTCATTGCCTGCAGCTGGTGCCACGCGGGCATTGCACGCAGGCTGCGCGCCAATGCCTGGCTGCGGCGCGCCTGGCGGCTGGGCTGGGCGGCGCTGGCGATGTGGCTGGTCAGCCTGCTGGCGTTCTGGGCGTATCTGCTGTCCGCTTCCTCCGGGCTGCCACCGGACCAGCCGGTGCAGGCCATCGTGGTGCTGGGCAGTGCCACGCGTGACGGCCAGCCGTCGCTCACGCTGGCCCAGCGGCTGGACCGCGCTGCCGAGCTGGCCGCCCGCCAGCCCAAGGCGCTGGTGCTCACCAGCGGCGGGGTGGACTTTGGCGAAAGCGAGAGCGAGGGCGCCATCATGGCGCGCTATCTGCAGCAGCGCCACGGCCTGCCGCCCGAGCGCCTGCTGATGGAGGAGCGCAGCACCAGCACGGCGCTGAACCTGGCCTGGAGCCTGCCCCTGCTGCAGGCGCGCGGGGTGGGGCCGCAGGCGGCAATCGCCATCGTCACCAGCGACTTCCACACCCTGCGCGCCGGCTGGATAGCCGAGCGCAGCGGCTACGGCCAGGCCTTTACCGTGGGTGCGCCCACGCCCGCGACGATCCGCGCCAACGCCTGGCTGCGCGAGTACTTTGCGGTGATCAGCGGCTGGGTGCTGGGGGAGTTCTGAGCCACCTGTGCGATGGGCTGCGGCCTTGCGGATTGGCTCCACAATGTGATTCTTCATAAATCAACAGGAGTGAGACAGTGGCAAGCGAACAGCGTCCTTTCCGGGTTCTGGGCATACAGCAGGTGGCCATCGGCGGCACCGACAAGCAGCGCATGAAGCGCCTGTGGGTGGACATGCTGGGCTTGACACAGACCGGCACATTCCAGAGCGAGCGCGAGAACGTGGACGAAGACATCCTGGCCATGGGCCAGGGCGCGCACAAGGTGGAGGTGGACATCATGCAGCCGCTGGACATCGACAGGAAGCCCGCAGTCCACACCACGCCGCTGAACCATATCGGCCTGTGGATCGACGACCTGCCGCTGGCCGTGCAGTGGCTGACGGAGCAGGGCGTGCGCTTTGCGCCCGGCGGCATCCGCAAGGGCGCGGCCGGCTACGACATCTGCTTTCTGCACCCCAAGAGCAATGACGAGTTTCCGATCGCTGGCGAGGGCGTGCTGATCGAGCTGGTACAGGCGCCGGCCGAGGTGATCGCCGCCCTGGGCTGAGGCGCCTTCAGGCGAAAGGCTGGACGCGCCGCTCGGCATGCTCCAGCAGCCACAGCCTTTTTCGGGCGCGCGTCATGGCCACGTACAGGCGGTTGCGCTCCAGAAAGGCCAGCGCGTGCGGGGCCGATGCCGGAAAGCGGCCTGGCTCCATGAAGGGCAGGGCGACATGCTCGTATTCCTTGCCCTTGGCTTCCTCGATGGTGCTCAGATGAAAGTCGAAGCCGCGCTCGGCCCGCACGGTTCGTTCGAAGCGCGTGGCCATGGCGGCCACCTGGGCCAGCATGTCGGGCACGGTCATGCCAGCCACCGAATCCATGAAAGCCTTCACGCGCTGACGCAAGGCCGCCGTCTGGGCCTGCGACAGGGCCACGCCGGCAAAAAGGCCCCACACATCGGCCTGCTCCAGCAGGCTGCGTGCGTTTGACTGAAGCGCCAGGGGCAGCTGCAAAAAGCTGCCGAAGGCCTGGAAGTTGCGTTGCCCGCCCTGCAGGCTGGACTGGTTGCCCAGAAATCGCCAGATGATCTGCGGGTTATGCAGCATCTCGCCCGCCATGCGCTGGGCCAGCGTATGGCGGCTTGATGGATCGGCCATGTCGGCACCATCCACGCTGCCCTTGCCGTAGAAAAGCGCACCTTCCACAAAGGCCGCCAGGATCTCGCTGCCCAGCACGCTGACCTCGGCCTTCCATGACAGCGCCTGCATGCCATGTGCGTAGCAAAGGCCCAGCAGCAGGGCAATCTCGCGCTGCAGGTAAAAGCGCTTGAAGCCGTAGAAGCTGGCGGACTTGCCGGCGCGGTGGATGGCCCACTCCAGCGCGCAGGCATCTTGCTCATGGCGCAGGATCACGGTCAGCGAGGGATTGCGCGCGCCCGACGACGGCGGCTCGCCCGGCGCCGCCGTCGGCGTGCCGCGCGCCAGACCGGCCTGGATCTGCAGCAACTGGTCAATGCACTGACCGTCATCCGCGTGTTGCAGTTGCTGCACGGTGCTGAAGCGCGTGGGCGCCGCAGCCAGGCCGACGTTGAACAGCACATTGACCGCCTTGGCGATCTGCGGGCCAAAGCGCCGCGACTGGGTCAGCGCCAGCGTGGCCGTGGCCTGGGGCAGGAAGTCATCGAGCTGGTGGAGCTTGTCGCGGAACACGGACCAGGCCTGTGCCTCGATGTGCTGGTTGAAGTCGCCTGCGCCCAGAAAGGCGCAGCCGCTGGTTCCGACCAGGGCGCGCAGCAGCTGCAGAGAGGCCGGGTCCAGGTCATGCATCTCGTCGAACACCACCAGGTCGTAGCGCGGCAGGTCCAGCGCCTGGCCTTGCAGGGCGTCGCTGGCCAGTGCATGGCTGCAGTCGCCTTCGGCGTAGTACAGCGGGTCGCCGCAGTGGTCGATGCGGCGGCGCTCGTACTCGAAGAACAGGCCGGCCATGCGGTAGTCGAGCAAATACTCCTCGCAGAAACTGGCCAGACCCATGCCTTCCTCGGCCAGGCGCTGGGGCAGCAATGATTTCTTGGCGCTGAGGTTGAAGTCCCAGAAGGCGTCCAGATCCAGATCGCCGGGCTGCTCGAACAAAGGGTCGGGCTGCCAGGCCAGACGCTCGCACAGCGCTGCATGTGCCTCGCGGACACGGGCCTGCAGGGCCACGCGGTCGGTCAGGAAGCGGGCCGCGGGGTCGCGGCGGCGGATCTGCTGGGCCGCCCAGCGTTCCACCGTGGTGATCTGTACCTGGGGCGGCACCTCGCGCACCAGTTGCTGCAGCCGGTGGTGAAAGGCCGCCACGCCGGAGCGCGAATAGGCCAGCACCAGGATGCGCTGGGCCTGGCCGCTGCGACAGGCCTGAACCACCTTGCAGGCCAGCGTGGTCGTCTTGCCCACGCCTGCCAGCGCCGCCACGATGGCCGAACGTCCCTCATGCGCCAGGATGGCCTGCTGCTCGCGCGACAGCAGCAGCGGTTGGCCGTGATCGGTGGGAAATTCCAGGGAGCGCAGGGACATCGGGGTGAATCTGGGGAAAGTGGGGGAAGGCGGGTGCAAGAACGGGCCGTGGCAATGAAAACCGCCGTGGCGGCGACGGCGGGCACCCATTGTGGTCGTTTTGGAGAGGCATCTGGCAGGTATTGGGAATCAAGGGCTGCGCCCGCTTGCACATCTTTTTCGGCCTGCATCGCACAATTGAGCGATGTTGACCGCCAATGGCTGCGTGCTTGCGTCATGAAGCACGCAGGCAGGAAAACTTCTGCCAAAACGCAGCGAACAGCGCTCAAAAATAAGCGAAGTTCGCTCTTTTTGCAGCCCTTGAAAATGTGGCAACTATTTTTGGCAGGGAGCCGGCTTTTTCATTCCCAGACGGTTTTTTGCTCAGCAGAATGGAAAAAAGCAGACCCACAGAGGAGTTTTTGATGACCGCCTGCAGCACCGCCCCGACGACTTCCGACAGCCCCGCACAGCCTGCGGCCGGCAGCCCATTGCAATGGCACGCACGCCCCTCCAAAAGCGACACGCTGCCGTTTGACGGCGCCTGGAGCGTGCAGGCCATTCAGGAACTGCTGGACAAGCCCTTCATGGACCTGATGTTCCAGGCCCAGAGCGTGCACCGCGAGCACTGGCCCGCGGGCGACATCGAGCTGGCCACGCTGCTGTCGGTCAAGACGGGCGGAT
This sequence comes from Delftia acidovorans, assembly GCA_031286585.1. Lineage (GTDB taxonomy): Bacteria > Pseudomonadota > Gammaproteobacteria > Burkholderiales > Burkholderiaceae_C > Comamonas > Comamonas acidovorans_A. The sequence goes on along the minus strand of JAITUC010000049.1, from coordinate 112,790 downwards.
GTCCCGAGAACTGCGGCTACTGCCCGCAGGCGGCCGAGTTCGATACCGGCGTCAAGGCGGAAAAACTCATGAGCGTGGACGAAGTCACGCGGGCCGCCCAGGCCGCCAAGGATGCGGGCGCCACGCGCTTTTGCATGGGCGCAGCCTGGCGTGCGCCCAAGGACCGCGACATCGAGAAGATGAACGAGCTGATCGGCGCCGTGAAGGGCCTGGGCATGCAGACCTGCGCCACGCTGGGCATGCTGCAGCCGCACCAGGCGCAGTCGCTGCGCGAAGCGGGCCTGGACTACTACAACCACAACCTGGACACCGCGCCCGAGTACTACCAGGACGTGGTCAGCACGCGCCAGTACCAGGACCGCCTGGACACGCTCAAGGCCGTGCGCGGCGCGGGCATCAGCGTGTGCTGCGGCGGCATCATCGGCATGGGCGAGGCGCCCGTGCACCGCGCTGGCCTGATCGCCCAGCTGGCCAATCTCAATCCCCATCCCGAATCCGTGCCCATCAACAGCCTGGTGCGCGTGCCCGGCACACCGCTGGCGGACAGCGAGCCTGTCGATCCCCTGGACTTCGTGCGCGTGATCGCGGTGGCGCGCATCACCATGCCCACGGCGCGCGTGCGCCTGTCGGCGGGCCGGCAGCAGCTGGGCGACGCCGTGCAGGCCCTGTGCTTCATGGCCGGCGCCAATTCCATCTTCTATGGCGACAAGCTGCTGGTCACAGGCAACCCCGATGTGGAAGCCGACACCACGCTGCTGCGCAAGCTGGGCCTGAGCGGCACGCGGACCTCGGTACAGGAGTGAGCTTTCTGAGCTTTCGAGCTCTTTTGAGCCAGCGGCTCAGGATTGCGGCCGGCCGCTGCCTTGCGCGGCGGCGGCCGCATCGTCCTCGCCGGCATCGAGCAGGCGGGCCGCACGGTTGCTCAACGCGGAATCCGCACGGAAATAGCCCAGCACCGTATTGACGCTGCTGTGCCCCGTCAGCGCCATGGTGTCGGGCAGGGGCACGTTCTGGCGCCCGGCCTCGGTCACAAAGCCCGAGCGCAGGGAATGCGCCGAGAAATCCCCCTCCACGCCCGCCAGCGCGCAGCGCTGCTTCACGATGTCGCGCACGGCAGCCGGCGACAGGGGCTCGCCCACATGGCCGCCCTTGCGGATGCGCCGGAAGATCGGTCCTTCCTGTATGGCGGCGGCGCGCAGCCACTCGGCAAGCGCCTGGGCCGCGCGTCCGGTCACGGGCTTGTGGTTCTCGGGCGCATCCCGCCCGGACTGGTTGGTCTTGGAGTGCGCCAGCGTGTAGATGAATTCCTGCGGCCCCACGGCACGCAGGTGGCGCATGTCGGCCCCGGCCACCTCCGAGCGGCGGCGCCCGCCGCTGGACCAGGCGAACAGCAGCAGGGCGCGGTCACGGCGGCCGCGCAGGCTGTCATCGCAGGTCTGCAGCAATTGCTCCAGCAAGTCGCGCGTCAGCGCATCCTTTTTGGCGGGCTGCTCGCCGCGCCGCGCATAGGCCTTGCGCGTGCGCGACATCAGTTCGCGCACCGCGCCGTCCTGGCAGGGGTTGGCCAAACCGTGCACCTGATGGGCCTTGGACAGCACCGCCATGCGGTGCACCAGCGTGCTGTGCGACAGGGGGCCTTCGCGGGCCTTGTATCCAGCCTCGACCAGGGCGCGGTCCATGTGCGCCGGCATTTCACTGGCCAGGCCCGCGCCGGTCTGCCGCCGGGCGTGGTCGATGATGAATTGCAGCACACAGGCCACATTCAGCGGCAGTTGCATCTGCCGCTCAAAACGCAGCGCATGCCAGGCGGCCCAGTAGCGCATCGCACTCTGGTAGCTGTTTCTGGTATTGGCGGATTCGCCCTCGCGCAGCAACTCGCGCACGGCCTGCTGGGCGGCAGGCTCCAGCCCCGCAGAGGGCAGGGCACTGCCTTGCTTTGTGTCTTCCAGAGGCGGGGCTTGGGGAATCAGCGGAAATGGGCCGGTGCGCATCCGTGGATTGTCGCCCGGCGCAGCCTGGACGCCAGCCCGCGAAGGCCTTCAGCCACCCGCGCCACGCAAGGTTCAGTTTCCCGATGTCAAAGAGGGTGCAGCGGCCTTTTGCCAGCGAAAAGCCGTGTAATGTACGGTTCCATACTGTATGAAAATTTCATATGTAATATTTAATACATCTAACATATGATGTATTACGCATAATTTAAATAACTCACGATAACAATCACTTATCGTTGGTAGTCTGGAAAATAGTTCACGATATGCAGAAAACATCCACCCGTGGCGTGCAGGAAGCCGATGTCTGGGCTGCCGCAGACGCCTTGATCGCCCAGGGCCTGCGGCCGACCATCGAGCGCGTGCGCCAGCAGATCGGCCGAGGCTCGCCAAATACCGTCAGCCCGATGCTGGAGACCTGGTTTGCCACGCTGGGCCAGCGCCTGGGCGTGGCGGCGGGGCACGGCGAGCTGCCGCCTTCGTCCGTGCCCGATCCCGTTCAGCGCCTGGCGCAGCAACTGTGGGACGCAGCCCAGGAAGCCGCCATGGAGTCCGCCCGCGCCGCGCTGCAATCGCGCGAGGAAGCGGCGCAGGCCACGCAGGCCGAGCTGCAGGAGCAGCAGGAGCAAATGGCGCGGCGCGAGGCGTTCATGCAGGCGCAGAAAGAGGCCATGGACCAGGCCCTGCAAGTGGCCCAGGCGCAGTCGCAGGACCTTTCTCGCCGGCTGGATGAAATGCAGCAGCAGCTGCAGGACCGCGACGAGCGCCTGGAGGAAATGCGCGATGCGTTGGCCGAAGCGGCCCGCCAGCGCGAGGCGCTGCAGCAAAAGCATGGCGAGGAAATGCAGTCCGCCGCGCTGGAGCGCCAGCGCATGGCCGAGCAATACGCGGGCAACGAGCGCCACATGCTCAACGAAGTGGACCGCGCGCGCCAGGAACTGGCGGCTGCGCGCAAGACAGCCGCCGAGCAGGAGCGCAAGGCCGCCTCCCGTCTTGCAGAACTGCAGGGCCGCTATGAAAAGAGTGAGGAGGAGCAGCTGGCCCTGCACTCCCAGTTGCAGACCGCCCAGAACGCAGCTGCCCTGGCGCAAGAGCGTGCGGCGGATCTGCGCAGCCTGCTGGAGGCGCAGCAGCGACTGGCCGCTGGCGGCGCCTTGCCGGATGCCGGCGCAGGGCTTTCGCTGGGCCGGCGCGGCAGCCTGTCCGCGGCGCGCCGCTCCATGACACGCCTCAAGGACAGGAGAGGCTAGGGCGTATCGCCCGGGCCTTGGTCAGGCCTTGGCGCGCGATTTGCGTTGGGGCGGCTGATGTCTGCGCATGGCCTGCGTGATGCTGTCTACCGTTCCACGCACATGCGCGCGCACTTCGCGCTCCAGCCGATCCGGATCCCCGGCCTGAAGGCTGGCCACCAGTTGCTCGTGATGCTCCTGCAACTTCGGCGAGGGCTCGTTGTTTTCCAGCCAGATCCGCATCAGCGGCTCGACCACCGAATGCAGGGCCGAGATCTGCTCGTTCAGGCGCGGGGCTGCGCTGATGCGGCAAAAGCGCTCGTGAAAGCGCCGGTGCACCGTGATCCATTCCGACTGGTCACTCTCGCAGCGCTTCATTTTCAAAAGCAGGTCCTGCAGGTCGTCCACGTCCGCCTGGGTGCGGCGCCCGGCGGCCATGGCTGCGGCCAGGCCTTCAAGCACGGCACGCATCTCGAAAACCTCGATGACCTCGCTCTCGGAAAGCTCCCGCACGATCGCGCCCCGGTTCGGCGGCATGACCAGCAGGCCTTCCGCGGTAAGCCGCCGCAAGGCCTCACGGACCGGCATGCGGCTCATGCCGATGGAGTTGGCGATCTCATCGGCCACCAGCCTGTCGCCCGGCTTCAGCAGCCCCATGCGGATGCCGTGAGAGAGATGTTGGTAGGCCTCTTCGTGGGCGCTGGTCTGTGCCGCGTCGGGCGAGGGGGAGGCAAGTGGCGGCATGGTGATGGTCCTGGGGAGGGCGGAGCCCGGTCGTCATTTTAGGTTTGGCTGTCAGGGGCCAGGGCGCACTCTGATGGTGCATTGTGTATGGCCAACCTAGGCATGGTGATTGCTTGGGTATCTTTGGAAAAATTGGATACAAAGATATCAGGATACGGTAATCTCGAGGCTGCCATCGCGCCGTGTGTCGATGGCGGTCCGCTGCAAGCAGCGTTAGGCAGCCCCGGCCCCCCATTCATTTCCCGAAATCCAAGTCCCAGCAACACAAGGAAGAAGAACCGTTATGCGCAATTTCCAGAATCCTGGCCGTTCCGTCGTCATGTCCACGCACGGCATGGCTGCAACCTCACACCCGGCCGCCACCCAGGCCGCTGTTCGCATCCTGGAGGCTGGCGGCACCGCCATGGATGCCGCCGTCGCAGCCTGTGCAGTCCAGTGCGTGGTGGAGCCTGGGTCCACCGGCATTGGCGGAGACTGCTTTGCGCTGTACAGCGAAAAAGGCTCCGACCAGATCACGGCCTACAACGGCGCCGGCTGGGCGCCCCAGGCCACCTCCCTGGAAGCCGTCCTTGCCTCGGGCGAGGAAAAGCAGTTGCGCCGCCAGTCGCCCTACGTGGTCACGGTGCCTGGCGCCGTGGACGCCTGGGTCGCCCTGACGGAGCGGTTCGGCCGGCTGCCCATGGATCGTCTTCTGGAAGATGCCATCCGTTTCGCCGAGCAGGGCTATGCCGTGGCGCCGCGCGCCGGCACCGACTGGGCCATGCACACGCAACTGCTGGCCGCCACCACCGCGCGCGACATCATGCTGGTCGATGGCCAGGCACCGGCCATCGGATCGGTTCACCGCCAGCCGCAGTTGGGCGCCACCTTGCGAAAAATCGCCGAGCAGGGCCGCGCCGGCTTCTACGAGGGGGCAGTCGCGCATGACATCGTGTCCTATCTGCGCAGCCTCGGTGGCGTGCACACGCTTGAGGACTTCGCCACCTATCGCGGCGAGTTCGTGCAGCCCGTCAAGAGCAGGTTCCGAGACCATGTGGTGCACGAGTGCCCCCCTCCAGGCCAAGGCATCATCGCCCTGCTGCTGCTGAACATTCTGCAGGGCTTGGAGCCGGGCACGGACCCGCTCTCGGCCGAGCGGCTGAAGGCCGAGATCGATGCCACGCGCATGGCCTACCGTGTGCGGGATGCGCTGCTGGCCGATCCGCGCTTTGCCGATGTGGACATCGACTATCTGCTGTCGCAGGAGCTGGCCGGCCAGCTGCGCAAGGGCGAGTTCCCGGAGCATTTCAAGACTGCGGCGACCAATGCGGCGGCGGAGCACAAGGACACGGTCTACATCTCGGTGGTGGACAAGGATCGCAACTGCGCCAGCTTCATCAACTCGATCTTCCACCCCTTCGGCTCCGGACTGATGGCGCCCAGATCAGGCGTGCTGCTGCACAACCGGGGCCAGAGCTTCGAACTGGCCGAGGGCCACCCCAATTGCATCGGGCCCGGCAAGCGGCCCCTGCACACCATCATCCCGGGCATGGCCACGAAGAATGGCCGTGTGGAGCTGGTGTTCGGCGTGATGGGCGGCCACTACCAGGCCATGGGCCACGCGCACTTTCTGTCCAAGGTCATCGACTACGGCTGCGATATCCAGGCCGCCAGCGATCTGCCGCGGCTGTTCCCCATTCCCGGCACCGACAAGGTGGAGGTCGAAAGCACCTTGCCGCCGCATGTCGCGCAGGCGTTGGAAGAGCAGGGCTACAAGCTGGTGGCGCCCGGCTATCCTGCCATCGGGGGCGCGCAGGCCATTCGGGTGGATTGGGACAACGGCGTACTGCAGGGCGCATCCGACCACCGCAAGGATGGCTGCGCCATGGGCACCAACCGTTCCTGACGGACGGCAGCCTGCGCGCTGGCTCCAGGCTTCGTGACAGCGAAGGGGCCAGCGCGGCTTTCAGCGCAGATGTCAGTCGGCCTGGTTCGCCTGGAGGATGCCTGGAAGCGTACGCAGGATGTGGGCGCGCATCAGGGCTTCCACCTTTGCGCCATCCTTGGCTTTCAATGCGCCCAAGAGTTCTTCGTGCCTGTCGTGCACGTAGTCCGTCGATGGTTTCCCCTCCAGCCACACCCGCATCAGGGGCTCGGAGACCGAGTGCAGGGACGCGATCTGCCGCATCAGCTGGGGAGCGTCGGCAATGGTGCACAGGCGCTCGTGGAACTGCCGGTGCGCCGTGATCCATTCCGATGCATTCAGGCCGCTGCGGTGCATGCGCTGCAGCAGTTGCTCCAGATCGTGGATGTCATTGGTGGTCACGTTCTCGGCCGCCAGGGTGGCAGCCAGGCCCTCCAGCACCGCGCGCATGGCGAACACCTCGCGCACCTCTTTTTCGGTCAGCACCCGGACCACCGAGCCCCGGTTGGGACGGTTGACGATCAGCCCTTCCGTGGCTAGGCGGTTCAGCGCCTCGCGCACCGGCATGCGGCTGGTGCCGATTTCGGCCGCGATGTCATCCGGTGCCAGCCGCATGCCCGGGCGCAGTTCGCCCGTGCGTATGCCGCGCTTGATGTGCTGGTAGGCCTCTTCCTGGGCCGTGGCATGGACAGTGTCAAACGAAGCGCGTCGGTCGGTCAGCATGGTTTATCCGGTGTCTTTCGCCCCGGGCAGGGGCTCACCGATTCTACGGGGGCCTGCCTGCGCCTCCCGGCACCCCGTTCGTGCCGATTCCAGGCGGCCACAGCTGTGCAGGTGATGGCAAGAGGCGGTTTTCCCTAGAGCTGGTTCGATTATTGCTTGCTAGTCTTCTGCATGATTGGATACAAATATCTAAATATCTATGCATTTCCTCCGTGGCAACCGGAACCTGTTCCTTCGCCATGCCCGCTCTCCAAACTGATGAAGACCATGACTCTCCAAACGATCCGCGCTCCCCTGGCCACGGCCCTGCTGTCTGCCCTGGCCCTTGTCGCATCCGCTCAAGCCTCTGCCCAGGTGGCCGGCGCCTGGCCCAGCAAGCCCATACGCATCGTCGTGCCCTTTCAGGCCGGGTCCGCCACGGATCTTCTGAGCCGGCAAGTGGGGGCCGGGCTGAGCATTTCGTTGGGCCAGCCTGTGCTGGTGGAAAACAAGCCGGGTGCCGCAGCCATGATCGGCAGCGATACCGCCGCCCGGGCGCCAGGCGACGGCTACACCCTGCTGATGAGCGGGCCGGCCTCCATGGTCACCAACCGTTTTCTGTACAAGAAGCTGAGCTACAACCCGGACTCCTTCGAGAAGGTGGCCATCGTGGCCGTCACGCCCAATGTGCTGCTGGCGAACCCGTCCCTGCCGTTCAGTACGCTGGCTGAGATGGTGGCCTATGCCAAGGCAAACCCCGGCAAGCTGACCTATGCCTCGTTCGGGGCCGGCACGACTTCGCACATGGCCGGCGAGTTCCTGCGCCAGGCCGCCGGCATCGACATAGTGCATGTGCCCTACAAGGGTGCGGCCGAGGCGATCCCGGCCTTGATATCGGGCCAAGTCTCCCTGTACTTCGACACCATCATGACCGCCTTGCCCCAGGTGAAGGCCGGCAAGCTGCGCGCCCTGGGCGTATCGACGGCGAGCCGCGCCGCCATGGCCCCGGACATCCCGACGATTGCCGAACAAGGCTATCCGGGCTTTGACATCGCCCCGTGGTACGGCATCGTGGCCAGCCACGGTACGCCGCCCGCCGTGGTCTCCAGGCTCAACACCGAGATCAACAAGCTGCTGAACACGCCGGAGTTCCGCGAGCGCCTGGTGGCCACCGGCGCCGAAGCCCGTGGAGGCAGCGTTGCCGACTTCGAGGCCTTCGTCAAAACCGAGGTCCCCCGCACGGAGAAGCTGGTGCGGCAGGCCGCGATCACGCTGCAGTAACCGGACCGGCGCCGCCAGGGCATGGCGGTGGATTGCCTGCTTGCAGTGCGGCGCCGATATCACCTATGCAGCGCGAATGCTCCTGGACCGGGATGGCTCGCTGTCCAGCCGAAAGCCCGCAACCACGTCCGCCAGCTGCGCGGCCTGCTGCTGCAGCGACTGCGCCGCGGCCGTGGCCTCTTCGACCAGGGCTGCGTTCTGCTGGGTGGAATGGTCCATCTGGCTGACGGCCGTGCCGATCTCGGCAATGCCCGTGCTCTGTTCCTGGCTGGCACTGCTGATTTCGGTGACGATGGCTGTCACGCGCTGCACGCTTTCCACCACCTTAACCATGGTGGCGCCCGCGTCCTGCACCAGGCGGCTGCCGGCATCGACCTGTCCCACGGAGTCGTCGATCAGCGCCTTGATCTCCTTGGCGGCCGTGGCGCTGCGCTGGGCCAGGGTGCGCACCTCGGAGGCCACCACGGCAAAGCCCCGGCCCTGTTCGCCGGCGCGGGCCGCTTCCACGGCGGCGTTCAGCGCCAGGATGTTGGTCTGGAAGGCAATGGAGTCGATCACGCCGATGATGTCGGCAATGCGGTGCGAGGACTGCTCGATGCCGCCCATGGTGCGCACCACCTGGTCCACCACGGTGCCGCCATGCGTGGCGATGTCCGAGGCGCTGCTGGCCAGCTGGCGCGCCTGGCGCGCATTCTCGGCGTTGTGCTGCACGGTGGCGGTGAGCTGCTCCATGGCGGCAGCGGTTTCCTCCAGCGAGCTGGCCTGCTGCTCGGTGCGCGCCGACAGGTCCTGGTTGCCGCTGGCGATTTCGGTGGAGGCATGGCGCACGGTCTCGGACGATTCCCGGATGCGCACCAGCACCGAGGCGATCTTGTCGGTGAAGTGGTTGAACGCGCGTGCGATCTGCGTCAGTTCGTCATTGCCTTGCACCGACAGGCGGCGCGTGAGGTCGCCGTCACCGGAGGCGATGTCTTCCAGCGCATCGCGCACCACGGCCAGCCGGCGCGTGACGCGGGCGATGACGGCGCCCAGCAGCGCGATCGCCAGGATCAGTGAAATGGCAACGATGGCGCCCGACACCTTGAGCAGCGAGCCCAGCGCGGACAGCGCCTCGTCTCGCTGCACGGCCACCACCAGTTGCCAGTCCGTGCCGGGCACACCCTGGCCATAGAGCAGGAAGTCCTTGCCGCCGACGGCCGTGCGCATGCCGGAGTCCGCCTTGGGCAGGGCCTGGATGGCGTCGGCACGCAACTGGGGCGAGAGCGCCGAGACGGGTTTGAGCGTGAGTGCCGGATCGGGATGGGTGACGATGGCGCCCGCCTCGTCCACCAGAAAGGCAAAGCTGCCCGGCGTGGGCCGGATGGCGCCCACGGTGCGCACCACGGTGGTGAGCAGCACGTCTGCGCCGACCACGGCATGGGGGCTGCCGGCGGGGCCGACCGGCTCGGCAAAGGTCACGCCCACCTCGGGCGGAGAGACGAACAGGTAGGGCGCCGTCACGATGGGACGGCCTTCCTTGAGCGCCTGCCTGAACCAGGGACGGGCCGTCACGTCATAGTCGGCCGCCATCTCGTTGAGGAAGAACATGCGCTTGTCGGTGTAGCCGAAGTAGGCGTCCGAGAAGCCGCCGCCGTCGCGCAGCGCCTGGACCACGCCACGCGGGTCCGGCGTATCGACCGCCTGCGCCAGGGTATGGGTCAGCAGGCGCTTGGTCGCCACCCATTCGCCCAGGACCTGGGCCTGGGCGTTCACCAATTGGCGGCTCTGGTCGTCGAGTGTGGACAGCACATGGCGCTGCACCGTGAAAAAATTGGCAATGGCCAGGGCCAGCATTGCCGCCGTGACGATGGCAACGCTGAGCGCGATGAGTCGCGCACGCAGGGACTGGAACATAGAAGAATTACTTATTGCAAGAAGATGCTACATACGTTAGCAAATTTTCATGGCAACAAGCATTCGTGCCGTCGGTGCCCCTTGGCGGCCGAAGCCTATGCGGGAAATTGGCGACGCTCAGCGCTCCCCGGCCAGCATCCTGCCCAGCGCCTCGTAGGCCGGCAAAGAGGTCGGATCGTTGGCGGCATTGCCGGCCACGGGATGGGAGGCAAAGCGCGCAATCACCATCTGGGCCTTGGGATCGACGTAGACGGTCTGGCCGTGCACGCCGCGCGCCGCGAAGGCTCCATGGGCGTTGTGCGTGACCCACCACATGTTGCGGTAGGTCCAGCCCGGCAGCAGCTTGTAGCCGGCCTTGGCAAAGGCGGCCGCGTCGCCGCCCCGGCGGATATCGTCCACGGCCGCTGCGGGAATGATCTGCTGGCCGTTGAATTGGCCCCGGTTGCGCATCATCTCGCCAAAGCGCGCCAGGTCCCGCAGGCCCAGGTTCAGGCCGCCGCCCGCAAAGGGCGTGCCCGTGGAGTCCACCGACATGTAGGCATCCTGCTCGGCGCCCAGGCGGCTCCAGATGCGCTCGGACAGCAGATCGGCCACCGATTGGCCGCTCACGCGCGCCAGCACCCAGCCCAGCGCATCGGTGTTGGCCGTGCGGTAGCCGAAGGCCTTGCCGTGCACGCCTTCGGGCTTCACGGTCTGCAGGAATTCGTAGTAGCTGCGCGGCCCGGTGTAGTCCTTGGGCTTGGGCAGCGGGTTGCCGGCCGCTGCATGCGCCCAGACCTCGGCCTGCGGGTCCGCATAGTCTTCGCTGAAGCGTATGCCCGTGGTCATGTCCATGAGCTGGCGCACCGTGGCATTGCCGAAGGCCGAGGCCGCCAGCTCGGGCACGTATTCCGACACGCGGCGCGAGGGATCGAGCTGCCCTTCGGCGGCCAGCATGGCAGCCAGCGTGCCGACAAAGGACTTGGTCACCGACATGGCGCCGTGCTGGCCTTCGGGCTTGAGCACGCCGAAGTAGCGCTCATAGACCACGCGGCCCTTGTGCAGCACCACGATGCCGTCGGTGTAGTTGGCCTTGAGCGAATCGCGCCAGGTCATGGGCTGGCTTGCGCCCAGCGGCGTGAAGCGCAACTCGTCGATGTCGTCGCGCAGCGCCTGGGCCAGCGGCGCCGCAGGCGCCAGGCCGCGCGAGACATTCACCGTGGGCATGAGCTGGCGAAAGTGCGAGACGCTCCAGCGCATGGCTGGAAACTGGAAATAGGAGCCGTCCTCGAAGCGCAGCATGCGGTCCGGCGGTGGCGGCGAGCCCACCATCCAGCCCAGCCTTGCGGGGTCGCTGGCATCGGCATCGGGATAGGAGGGGGTCTTGGCGGAGGACCCTGCCGTGGCGGTGGCGAACACGAGGCTCCCCGCCAGGGCGCCCATGAAATGTTTGAGCTGCATGGTGGCAACCATACTACGGTTGCCACCGCCCAAGGCCTTATGCCCAGCCTTCGAGCACCAGCTTGCCGCGCGCCTTGCCGGACTCGATCAGCGCATGGGCGCGGCGCAGGTTGGCGGCGTTGATGGGGCCCATGCGCTGGTCCAGCGTGGTGCGGATGAGACCGGCATCGACCAGGGCCGCGACTTCGTTCAGCAGATGGTGCTGGCCGATCATGTCGTCCGTGCCGAACAGCGAGCGCGTGAACATCAGCTCCCAGTGGATGGAGACCGCCTTGCGCTTGAACAGCGTGGCGTCCAGCGAGGCCGGGTCGTCGATCAGGCCGAATTTGCCCTGCGGTGCGATGGCCTCGACGATCTGGGGCAGGTGGGCGTCGGTCTGCGTCAGGCTGACGATGTAGTCCACCGCGGGGTGGCCGATGCGGCGCAACTCCTCGGCCAGCGGCAGGCTGTGGTCGATCACATGGTGGGCACCCAGTTCGCGCACCCACGACCGGGTCTCGGGCCGCGAGGCCGTGCCGATCACGGTCAGGCTGGTCAGGCGGGTCGCCAGCTGGGTCAGGATGGAGCCCACGCCCCCCGCCGCGCCAATGATGAGCAGGCTTTTGCGGCTGGGCTGCTTGCCTGGGGCCACGCCCAGGCGGTCGAACAGCATCTCCCAGGCCGTGATGGCCGTCAGCGGCAGGGCGGCAGCCTCGGCAAAGTCCAGCGATTGCGGGGCATGGCCGGCGATGCGCTCGTCCACCAGATGCAGTTCGCTGTTCGTGCCCTGGCGCGCAATCGATCCCGCGTACCAGACACGGTCGCCGGGTTGGAACAGCGTGACCTCGGGGCCCACGGCGCGCACGATGCCGCTGGCGTCCCAGCCCAGTACCTTGTATTCAGGGCCGTCCGCGCTGCGCGAGGCGCTGCCGCGCACCTTGGTGTCCACGGGGTTGACGGACACGGCCTTGACCTCGACCAGCAGGTCGCGCCCCCGGGCCACCGGCTCGGGCAGCGTGATGTCGAGCAGGGACTCGGGATGGTCTATGGAATGGGCGCTTTGGTAACCGACGGCTTTCATGCGGGTGTCCTGCAAGGAGTGGAAAGAAGATGTCGCCATCTTGTCCTTGATAGGGATTTTGTTAAATGGCTTTTCCTTTGAACTAAGATTCAAATATTTTTTGAAAATCAAAGCCCGGCGACCTCCATGAAAAGCCTGCAGGACCTGGATATCTTCGTGCGCACCGCAGACAGCGGCAGCCTCTCGGCCACGGCGCGTGCCCTGGACCTCACGCCAGCGGCGGCCAGCGCAGCGCTCAAGCGCCTGGAGGCCGAGCTGGGCGTGACCCTGTTCGTGCGCTCCACGCGCAGCCTGCGGCTCACGCAGGATGGCGAGTTGTTTCTGGAGCACTGCCGCCCCGCGCTGGCCGGCCTGCGCCAGGTGCGCGATCAGCTGGCGGGCGGCCAGGCCGCGCTGCGCGGCACGCTGCAGCTGGCCGCCCCCTCCGACCTGGGCCGCAATGTGCTCATGCCTTGGCTGGATGAGTTCCAGCGCCTGCACGCGGGCGTGGACCTGCGGCTGCACCTGTCCGACCGCGTGGCCAATGTCTACAGCGAGCCCGTGGATGCAGCCTTTCGGTACGGCAGGCCGCAGGATTCCAGCCTGGTGGCCTTGCCCCTTTCGGATACGCACCGCCGCGTGCTATGCGCCGCGCCGGCCTATCTGCAGGAACGCGGCGCCCCCGCAACGCCCCACGATTTGGCCGGCCATGACTGCCTGTGCTTCATGCTGGGCGAGGAAGTGCATGACCGCTGGACCTTCTGGCCGGCAGGGCAGGGGGCGGAGCCGCCGGAGCCCGTTCATGTCCGCGTTCACGGCCGCAATGTGGCCAATGACGGTGATGCCGTGCGGCGGTGGGCCGTGGCAGGGCGGGGCATTGCCTACAAGTCGTATTTCGATGTGGCCGAGGACCTGGCCCGGGGCCGGCTGATCGCGCTGTGCGCCGGCTGGACGACCGAGCGCGTGCCGCTCTACCTGGTCGCGCCCACGCGCAGGCAGTTCACGCCGCTGGTGCGTGCGCTGCGGGATTTTGTGGCGGTGAGGCTGGCGGAACTGGAGACGGCGCTGGGGGCGGCGCAGCCCTGAGGCATCACGATGACTGCGGCGCCAGATCCACGGGCCCGTGCACGTGGTGCTCCGCGCAAACCTGCCGCGAAAGCACATGGGCCTCCACCACCTGGGCCGCATTCCCGGCCGTCAGCCGCCCATACCAGACACCGTCCGGATAGACGATGGCCAGCGGTCCATGGTTGCAGGGGTACTGGCAGCTGGTCTGCAGCAGGCGCAGCTTCGCGCGCAGTTCGCTGCTGGCCTGCACGGCTTCACCCAGGCTTTGCCAGACGGCCACGGCGCCCAGTGCCGTGCAGCGGGGCCCCGTGCAGACCAGGGCGTGGTGCTGGTGGTTGGGAACCTCGGACCAGGCCAGGGGATCGTGCTGCCAGTGGTCGCCAGCGGTCTCGGCCATGTCGGGGGCCAGCAGGGCCTGGGCCATCTGCGACAGCAGCAGCGCGGGCATGTCGGCAGCGCCCAGCAGGTTGTCGGCAAACCGCACCTGCACGGTCTGGTCCGGCAGTTGCGAGCGCCAGCGCATGGCCAGCTTGTGCAGCCAGCGCAGCAGGGCAGGCTCGTCGGGCGAGAACAGGGGCAGCACGACGATGGAGCGGGCCGGCAGGCACTGCTGCAGCACCTGGGGCAACGAGGGCGCGGCCTTATCCACAAAGGCGGTGACGACCTTGCTGCCCGGCTCCAGCGCCGGGCGCAAGGCATCGGCCAGCTCGATCAGGCTTTGGCGCGAGGCGGCACCGGTGCCGCCACGGCCCAGCACGATCACGGCATCAGGCCCGGAGGGGAGGGATGTTTCAGAGGAGTTCATCGGGAATGAAGCTGATGCGCAGCCGGCCGGTGGCGGCATGGGTGTCCACCTCGGCAGCCACGCCATAGACCTGGCCGATGGTGGCCGGGGTCAGCACCTGCGCCGGTGTGCCATGGGCGACGATGCGGCCCTGTTCCATGAGATAGAGGCGGTCGCAGTAGTGGGCGGCGATGTTGAGATCGTGCAGGGCGACGATGCTGCTGATCTGCAGCCTGCGCACCAGGCCCATCAACTCCAGCTGGTGGCGTATGTCCAGGTGGTTGGTGGGCTCGTCCAGCAGCATCAGCCGAGGCTGCTGGGCCAGCGCCCGGGCTACGAGCACGCGCTGCTTTTCGCCGCCGGACAGGCTGGAGAAACGCCGCTCCTCCAGCGCCAAGGCATTCACCTGGTCCAGCGCCTGCCGCATGCAGGCCAGGTCCTCGGCGCTGTCGCCAGCCCAGGGCGACTGGTGGGGGATGCGGCCCATCATCACGGCTTCGCGCACGGTGAAGTCGAAGCTCTGGGGCGCCTCCTGCGCCAGGACCGAGACCTGGGCCGCGAAGTCGCGGGCCGTCATGTCCCGGATGTCGCGCTGGTTCAGCAGCACGCAGCCTGCGTCGGGCCGCAATACGCGGTAGAGCATGCGCAGCAGGGTGGATTTGCCGCTGCCGTTGGGGCCGATGAGCCCCACGCATTCGCCGCTGTGCAGGGTCAGGCTGGCCTGGTCCACGATGCGCCGGGCGTCGGCACGCCGGGCGTCGGCACGCCGGGCGTCGGCGCTCCAGCAAAGGTCCTGGGCTTGCAGCTTCATGGGCCGCGCCCTTCCTGCACCGGCTGGCGCACCAGCATCCAGACGAAGAAGGGGCCGCCGATCAGCGAGGTGATCACGCCCACGGGCAGTTCCATGGGCGCAAAGGCCGTGCGCGCGACAAGATCCACCAGCACCAGCAGCAGGGCGCCGGCCAGGGCGGCCACGGGCAGCACGCGCCGGTGGTCCGTGCCCACCAGCATGCGCGCGGCGTGCGGCACGATGAGCCCCACAAAGCCAATGGCGCCGCTGACCGCCACCATGGTGCCCGTGAGCAGCGACACCACCAGGAACAATGCGCGCCGCAGCCGCGCCGTGTCCACGCCCAGCGTGGCGGCAGCCTCGTCACCGGCCAGCAGGGCGTTGAGCGGGCGCGTCTGCAGCCCCAGCCAGAGCAGGCCTGCGGCCAGCACGGCGGCGGGAATGCCCAACTCCTCCCACTGCGTGCCCGCCAGGCTGCCCAGCGTCCAGGTCAGCAGGGCATTGGCCAGGTCGCGCTGGCCCGATGACAGGGTGATCAGGCTGGTCACGCCCGCCAGCACATAGCCGATGGCCACGCCACCCAGGATCAGCCGCGTGGCATGGATGCGGCCCTGGGAGCGCGCCAGCAGATAGACGGCGACGGTGGCCGCCAGCGCCCCGGCAAAGGCCCCGGCCGTGAGGGCGTACATGCCTGCGGAGGCCAGCGCACCGAAGGCCAGCACGGCCACGGCGCCCACCGACGCACCCGAGGACACGCCCAACAGATAGGGATCGGCCAGCGGATTGCGCACCATGGCCTGCATGATCGTGCCCACCACGGCAAGCCCCGCGCCCACCAGGGCCGCCAGCAGCACGCGCGGCATGCGGATCAGCCAGACGATCTGCTGGTGCTGCGGCGTGATGCCCTCCAGCGGCGGCTGCTGCATGCCCAGCGCCTGCAGCAGCCGGCTCCAGGCAATGCGCCAGACCGTGCCGGCCGGCATGTCCACAGGCCCCCAGGTGATGGCCAGCGTCATCACCAGCAGCAGGGCCGCGAACAGCAGCAGGCACCAGAGGCGGGCGGCGCCCGGGCGCCTGGGCCAGCGGGAGTCAGTTGGCCGCATGGCTGGGCGCCGGCATGCGGTCGGGGTGCAGGGCCTGCGCCAGGGCACGGGTCCGCGCAATATTGCGCGGGCCGGGCGTGGCCTCGGCATAGGTCATCACGAAAAACCGCTTCTCCCGGATGGCATCGACGCCGGCCAGCTCGGGCTTGGCCAGCAGGAAGTCGATCTTGCCCTGCGCATGGGGCTGGCCGTAGTCGATGATGACGATCCACTGCGGGTTGCGCTGCACCACGTCCTCCCAGTTGCCTGCGGGCCAGTTGCTGGGAATGTCGTCGAAGATGTTGCGCCCGCCCGCTTCCTCGATCATGGCCTGCGGCATGCCGTAGCGGCCCACGGTCACGGGGATGTCCTGGCCGCTGTCGTAGACGAAGACCCCAGGCCGCTGCCGCACGCCCTGCATGCGCTCGCGCAAGTCCTTGAGTTCGCGCTCCAGGCCCTGCGCCAGCTGTTCGGCCTGGGCGTCGATGCGGAAGATGCGGCCCAGGTTGCGCAGGTCGGTCAGGCCGTCTTCCAGCGCCACCGGGCTTCGCGGTCCCACGCGGATGCAGGATTCGGACAGCACGTACGAGGCAATGCCGTGGCGCTGCAGCACCTCGGGCGTGACCTGGCCCTGGCGGAAGCCGTAGCTCCAGCCGCCGAAGACGAAGTCGGCCGAGGCGCCCAGGATGGCCTCCAGGTTCATCTCGCGCTCCGCCAGCCGCGGCACGCGGGCCAGCTGGGCCTGGAAGGCCGGGTTGATCTGCTTGGCCTGCGTGATGCCGCTGTAGCCCACCAGCCGGTCGCCCAGGCCCAGGAAGAGGAACATCTCGGTGATGTTCACGTCATGGGTCACGGCGCGCAGCGGTGTGCTGGCGTAGGTCACGGGGCTGCCGCAGACATTGACGGTCACGGCCGCCTGCGGTGCGGCAGCCGGTGCCGGCAGTTCACTGGTGCTTCCCGAATCGCTGCGCGAGCAGCCGGCCAGCAGCAGGGTGGCCGCCAGGGCGCCAGCGCAGAGGCCGTGGAGGCTGTGGAGGTTTTTGCAGCGCGCCATGGCCATCAGAACCGGATATGGGCCGCGATCTCGAAGCGGCGGCCCTGGCCGACCAGGAACTGGCT
This sequence comes from Delftia acidovorans, assembly GCA_031286585.1. Lineage (GTDB taxonomy): Bacteria > Pseudomonadota > Gammaproteobacteria > Burkholderiales > Burkholderiaceae_C > Comamonas > Comamonas acidovorans_A. The sequence continues at coordinate 95,728 of JAITUC010000049.1, read as the reverse complement.
GCCGTAGCTCGATCCCACATAGACCTTGTCGGCCAGGTTGCGGCCGATCAGGCTCAGCGTGGTGCGCTGGTCCATCTGCCAGCTCAGCGCGGCGTCCGCCACGGTGTAGGAGGGCAGGGTCACGGTGTTCGCGTTGTTGGCAAAGCGGTCACCCACGTAGCGCAGGCCCAGCGAGGCCTGCCAGGCGCCCACGCGGTAGTGGCCCCAGAGGTTGGCCGTGGTCTTGGCCACGTTCTGCGGACGGTTGCCTGCGCGGTTGCCGCCAGCCTCGATGAGCTTGTCGAACTGGGCATCCACGTACGACAGATTGCCCTCCAGGCGCAGGGCAGGCGTGGCCTGGAAGGTGGCGGTGGCTTCCGCCCCGCGCGAGGACTGGCTGCCGCCCTGGATGGAGATGGCCGGGCGGTCCGGATCGCGCGTGATGATGTCGTCTTTCTTGATGTCGAACACGGCCAGCGTCCACTCACCGCGCCCGCCAGCCACCTGCTGCTTGATGCCGATCTCGGCCTGGCGGCCCTTGCTCAGGGCATAGGCGGTGTTGGCCAGGTTCAGCGATATCAGGCTGTTGACGGGATCGTGGCCGGAGCTGATCTGGCCGTAGACATGGGTGTTGCGGGCCAGCTCATAGGTCAGGCCCAGGCGCCAGGACGTGGCGGCCAGCGTCTTGTTGAAGTCCGTGCCCCCCACCAGGGAGTGGCTGGCAAAGTCGTAGACATCGCGGCGCAGGCCGGCCATGGCCAGCCAGCGGTTGCTGATGCGCCAGGCATCCTCCAGGTACAGGGCATGCTGGGTCACGCCGGTTTCCGTCTTGGCGGCCGTGAGATCGGGGCTGGCCCAGTTGCCGTGCACAGGGTCCCAGGCCGAGACCGTGGACGAGCCGCCATAGGGCGAGTTGTTGGACAGCCGCAGGTTGATGCGCGCGGCCTCCCAGCCCATGGCGATCCTGTGCGAGCCCCGGTCCACGTTCAGGCCCAGGCGGTTGCCGGTCTGCTCCAGGTCGTGCAGGATTTCCAGGTAGTCGGAGCGGCCCACGGTCCAGGTGGCGGGGTTGAGCGCGTAGGACTCGATGTTGCGCCAGTGGCGGTCGGACTTCACGTGGTACAGCTCGTTGCGCACCGTCAGCCAGTCATTGGCTTTCCATTGCACCTTGGCGCGCAGGCGCTCGTCGGCATAGCGCAGCACGCTGTCTTCGGCGTTGTAGTTGCGGTCGCGCAGCGACTCCACCACCTTGCCATCCAGGCCCGGCGTGCCCCAGTAGCGGCTGGGCTTTTGCACACTGCGGTCGGCGATCAGGTCGATCTGCAGGTCGCTCGTGGGCTCGAAGCGCAGCGTGCTCATGAACTTGCCGTTGCGCGACTGGTCCAGATCACGCTCGCCTGCGCTGCGCGCGGTGTAGCTGTCGATGCGGTAGCTGGCATAGGCGCCCAGGGCGCCGGTCACGCCCAGGCCCAGGCGCAGCGTGTCGTCCGTGCCCGCGCCCACCAGCACCTCGGCCGAGCTGGTGCGGCTGGGCTGCTTGCGGATGGCGTTGACCGTGGCGCCCATGGTGCCGCTGCCATACATCAGCGAGGCCGGTCCACGCAGCACATCGATGCGCTCGTAGCCCCAGCTGTCACCCGGATAGGCCGTGGTGCCAGCGGCCACGCCCAGCACCATGCCGTCTTCGGCCACGCCCACGGAATTCACACCCGCAAAGCCGCGGCTGCTGAAGGACAGGCCGCCATTGCCCGGCGTGCTGCTGGCGGTCAGGCCCACGGTGCGTGTGACGGCGTCCACCAGGGCGTAGTCGCCGCGCTCCTGCATCTGCTCGGCAGAGACGCCGTCCACGCTGGCCGGCACTTCCTGGTTGGAGACGCCGGTATGGCTGGCAGAGCGCGCAGGCTGGGCCAGTTGCTGGCCGATGCGTTCGGCCTGGCCGGTGACCTGGACTTCGGGCAGGGCGGTGGATGGGAGCGTTGGCGTTTGCGCCTGTGTTTGCATTTGGGCCTGCGCTGGCAGGCAGATGAAGGCGCAGGCCAGGGCCAGCGGGCTCAGCCGCACGGAAAGGGACTGGGCAGCGCGAGCGCTGGAAACCCTGGAAAAGGAAGAATGCATTTCGAACATCGGTCTTCGACCGTCTGATGCGAAAGCAAGGCACTGCCGCCTCTCCAGCCAGCGTGGGAGGAAGGGCGCAGGACGTTGCCATCCGCACCCCGCAGACAGTCAAGAAAACGCCTGCACAGCAGGCGCGAAACGCAGCAGGCCGGTCTCCGGGCTCACAAGCGGCGCAAGGACATGCCTTCCGCCCAGCGCCCCGTCTTCCCAATCCACCCGCGGAAAGCTGCATGTTGCAGACCACGCCATGAACCAGTGACAGCCTGCCATCGCCCCTCCGCAGGGTTGCGGAGACTGGCGGGACAGGCATGGAGCGCCTTGACTTGTTTACCGTTGCGGGGGCAGCCAAGGCCTGTGCCGGCAGCGCAAAAAGCACTTGCCGGCAGTCACCTTGTTCCCGTTTCATCCCCATGGCTGGCATGCGGACACCTGTTGCACGGATGCCTTTGCAGGCGCGGCATTATAGCCAGCGGTCTATTCGGAAAGCCTTGGGACGCTAGGGCGCGTCGTGCAAAAGCAGCTCCAGGCCCAGCCACTCGCCACGGTGGACGCGGCTGATGGCATGCCGCAGGTGGACGCGGTAAAAGCCCGCCGCACCGCGCACCGGGCGCGGCCCCGTGGCGATGACGACCGCATCCCCCAGGCCCAGGGGCAGCACCATGGGGCGCGATTGCATGCGCGGGCGCTGCTCGGTCATCACGAATTCGCCGCCCTCGAAATCCTGGCCCGGCCGGGACAGCAGCAGCACCAGCTGCAGCGGAAAGACCGCCGCACCCTCGCTGTATGAACGCAGCGGGACATGGCCCGCTTCCGGCACGCGCAGCAGATGTGGCTGTGGCTGGGTCTGGCCGACTTGCCGGCCCGTACGCATGAAATCCTCGAAGCAGCCTGGCAACTCAGGCTGCATGCCCAGGTGTTCGCGCCAGCGGTTGGCCAGGGCCAGCAGGTGCCCGTACAGCAACGGGCGCCATGCCTGCACGGAGGACGGCAGGCCAGGCGCGGCGACCGCCTCGCGGGCCAAGGCGCGGCTTTCATCCGCAGTCAGCAGTTGTGGCAGCAGGGCATGGCCTTCGGCATCGAGCTCAGCGGCAATCCGCGCCCAATCCAGGCGGGCGAAGCGATCCTGGCTGTTCAGCCTATCCATTTCAGACCGTCCAACCATTCAGCCCGCCTTGCGAAAAGTGAGATTGATGCGCCGCCCGCCCAGCAGCGGGTGAGGGTGGTCCTTGAGCGGCAACACGCCGTGGTGGCGCAGCCGATCCACGCCGCCCCAGACCACCACGTCGCCATGCTGCAGCGGCACCCTGGCCGTCCTGTCCGCGCGCGCCAGTCCTCCAAACAGAAAAGTGGCCGGCATGCCCAGGGAGACCGAGACAATGGGCGCGCCCAGGTCGCGCTCGTCGCGGTCCTGGTGCAGGGAAAGCCGGGTGCCGGGCAGATACTGGTTGATGAGGCAGGCATCTGGCACAAAGCCATCGAACCCCGCCGCAGCGGCCGCCTCGCCCGCCAGCCGGACAAACACGGCCGGCATGGCGGGCCAGGGCTGGCCGCTGAGAGGGTCGATGGCGCTGTAGCGATAGCCGCGCCTGTCGCTGGTCCAGCCCAGCGCGCCGCAGTTGGTCATGGCCACCGACATGGTGAAGCCGCCCGGCGTGACCAGATGCCGCAGCGGCGCCCGCGCCGCAATGCCTTCGACTGCCTCCAGCAACTGCACGGCATGGGGCAGGGCATGGCCGCGCAACACCACGGATTGCGGACCTATGGATTCGGCCCCGGCGGGATGTTCATCGGCGAAAAGATCCAGCGTGCTCATGCCGGCCATCCATCAAAGTGCGTCATGAAAGATCAGCCCCACGGTATGGCGATGGCCGCTGTGGATGCGGCTGACCCCATGGCGCATGGCCACGCGGCGGTAGCCGGTGCGCCGCCCGGGCACGGGCCGGTGGCGCACTGCCAGGACCAGCGCATCGCCCTGGTCCAGTGCCATCACATCGGCCTGTTGCCGGTCGCCGTCGGCCTGGGTGATGACGAACTCGCCACCCGTGAAGTCCAGCCCCGGTCGCGACAGCAGCAGCACCACCTGCAGCGGAAACACATGCTCTCCATAGACATCCTGGTGCAGGCAGTTGTAGTCGCCCGCACCGTATTGAAGGATGAGCGGCGTGGGCCGCAACTGGCCATGAGCGTGGCAGCGCGCCAGGAAGTCCTGCAGCCGGTCCGGATAGCGCACCTCCAGCCCCATGCGCTGGTTCCAGAGATTGGCCACCGGCGCCAGGCGCAGATAGAGGTGCTCGCGCAGGCGCTGCAGCAACGGTGGCAAGGGATAGTCGAAATATCGGTACTCGCCGCGCCCGAAACCGTGGCGGGCCATGACGATGCGGGAGCGAAAGCCGTCTTCCCTTGCATAGAGAGCAGCCAGGTCGCGGCACTGCTGCGCATCCAGCAGGCCGGGCAGGCACGCGCAGCCTTGCTCGTCAAGCTGGTGCTCCATCCGCGTCCAGTGGCAAGGCGGGGCGGATTCGCAAGCTTCGTTGTCGAAAAGACGGAGGTTGTGCATGGCGGGCGCGGTTGGTGCAATGTGGGCGCTGTGGACGATGGCCGCAGTCTAGGGCGCCGCCGCAGCGCCTGCATCCCGCTTCTTGCATCCGTCTTGAACGGGTGAAAACGAAGCAGGCAAGGCGTTGGAGGAGTGGCTTGCCTTGGATTTCAGGCCGTGATCTGTGGTTGCGATTTAACATAATATACATCGTATCGAACCAAACAGAAGCTCCGGCTGGGCCGTACGCCTCTGAGATCCGCACCCACAGAAGCCAAAAAATCCTACGCGCCAGTGCACTCCAATTGGCCAGCACGGGGGTTCGGACCTTGCTTTCCAGGGCCGGGACCGGTGGCAGGCAGTCCATACACGGCCTTCACGTCGGCGTTGTCCTGTGGCTTGAAGCCGTCCTTGGAAAGAGACCATGCATCGAAATAGTTCACGGGGTTGTAGGCAACCGCATTCGCGGACTTCAGATAATCCGTCAGGCGGGGTACTTCGGTTTCGAGATAGGGAAAATGCAGTCCGTATTCGAGGCTGAAGCCCACGGAGTTTCCATCCACCTTGGTTGCCCGGGTTCCGAGATGATGCGGCTGGAAATACTTCACCTTGAAGGCTGGAATGATGACGCGGGCCTGTTCCACGACATTCGACTCGGGGCCGCCTTGCCACAGGTCGATGTTGGATATTCCGGCATCTTTCACGGCGGCAGAAAGATTGTCGAATGGCGATCCGTAGACCACCTGATCGGGAAGGCCCTTGTTGACGATGCGCGGATAGAACAATTCCTGTCCGCCCGCACCACTGTCCGATGCATAGATGGAAAGAACCTTGTCCGGCGTCTTCGTGGTGATCAGAAATCCAAACGTTTCCACTCCCGCCGTTCCCGCGCCGATTTCGCCGCAGTCGATGCTGTGCAGCCAGCGCACCACGCGAACCGTCGTATTTTCGTTGAGCGCAATCACCTCGCCGCCTTTCAACGTCGTGCACTGCGCCGCGGGATTGCCATAGGCAACGACCTTTTGGCACACGGCTGCCGGGGCATATATGGGCTTGCCGGTTTGCCTTGCATACTCTGGAATCTGCAAGGCATGGTCACCATGCTCATGACCCACCAGAAAATAGTCCACCGTGCCACGCTTGCGAAGCGCGCCAAGCACCTTGGTGACTGCGGATGGCGATGGCGCGCTGCCGGTGTTCACCACCTCCCCATCCAGAATGATGCCGGTGGAACCGATTTGATAATGAAAGTTGCTGATGCCGAACCAGGTCGTGCGTATTTCCGTGGGTCGGGATGCGCCCTCCCCTCCGCCTCCGCATGCGGTTACAGCCACAGCCGAAATTCCCATGGCAATCAGTCCGGTCATTGCGGTTTTTTTCATTGTTTACCTCCTGATGATCAATCGTTGACAAGACACTTCACGCCCACGGCGTTGTGCATTGCAAATTTATTTCCGCGAAACTTTCAAGTGGCTGTCATTCACTGGAATTAGGTGTAAGCACTGAGCGCAAGGTATTTTAAATTTGAAAGCACTTTGAAAGCTGGGATATGCTAAAAGATAGACTTTCCTAGGGTTTTTACCCATGATTCATGAAGACCAACACTGAAAATTGACAGCCATCTGAAAGTTTGACTTGTGTAGCATCTTCCATTCGACATAATCATTCGGAAGTCTGCAATGCAAGAAGACCTGCCCTCCTCCCTGTTCAACCCTATTGATCGCCGCAAGCTGCTTGGACTGGCCGGTGCGGTTGGCCTGTCCCATATTTCCACTCCTGTCTTTGCCCAGAAATGGCCGAATAAATCAATACGATTTGTTGTGCCGTTTGCCCCCGGCGGCAGTTCTGAAATAGTTGCACGCTCCACGGCAGCCGAAATGACGAAGACGATAGGCCAGAGTGTCTACGTGGACAACAAGCCTGGCGCAGCGGGCAATATTGCGATGTCTGAAGTCGCCCGCGCCGAGGATCACCACACGGTCATTCTCGGCCATATCGGCACCCTGGCCGTGAACCCTTATATTTTTGCAAAGCTCCCCTACAGCGTGGAAAAGGACTTCAAGCCAATCAGTTTGCTGGCCAAAGTACCGAGTCTTTATGTAGTCAATCCCAAAGTTCCGGCGAAAAACATCAAGGAACTGATTGAATATGCCAAGGCGAATCCGGAAAGCCTCAGCTACGGCTCTGCCGGCAATGGAAGTGCGGGTCATCTGGCGTTTGAATACCTGAAGCTGACTTCCGGGTTCTCGATGCTGCACGTCCCGTACCGGGGTACCGGCCCGATGATGACGGACCTGCTGTCCGGCCGCGTGGGCGCCTCTGCGATCGGGGCCGCTGCCGTGATCCCGTTCATCAAATCCGGCAAGCTGCGTTGCATCGCCACGGGTTCAAGCAAGCGCATTCCCCAACTTCCTGACGTGCCGACCGTCGCGGAACAGGGTTTCCCCGGGTTCGAGATGACGCAGTGGTATGGCATGCTCGCGCCGGCCAATTTTTCCTCCAGTGAGATAGACCTGCTGGCTGCCGAGACCAGCAAGGCAGTCCGGGCTCCGTCCTCGGTCGAACGTCTGCATGCAGACGCCGCCGAAGTCATTGGCGATACCCCGGCACAGTTTGCCGAGTTCATCGCCCGCGAGCAGGCGCGCTGGAAGCAAGTCATTGCCAAGGCGCAGATCAAAGCCGACTGATGTGCCCGTAGGCCGTCAGAAACCCTGTTTTTCCCGATGCGAATCCTGCTTGCCGAAGATGAGCACGCCCTTGGCACATGGCTGTCCAGGGCGTTGACCCAAGTGGGAATTCAGGTGGAATGGGTGGACAACGGCAAGCTTGCCGATCGACGGCTGGCCACCGAGGACTACGACGCTGCCGTTCTTGATCTGGGCCTGCCGGACCTCAGCGGTGATGTCGTTCTGGAGAGGCTGCGGGCGCGGGACCAGCGCCTGCCCGCGCTGATTCTGACGGCCCGTGACTCGGTTGACGAGCGTGTCCGTGCGCTCAACGCGGGCGCAGACGACTTCCTGGCCAAACCCTTTGCCCTGGCCGAACTTGAAGCAAGACTGCACGCGCTGGTGCGCCGCGCCAGGGGGAGCGATCACCCGAGGCTCGCCTGCGGCCCGCTGGTCCTGGACGGTGTCACCAAGCAATTCATGCTGCATGGCGCGCCTGTCCCGCTTTCGAAACGCGAGTATTCGGTACTTCGTGTGCTTATCCAGCGCTCTGGTGAGCCGTTCACAAAAAAGCAGATCATCGAGCGCGTCTTCCCCGAAGAGTCTGATGTCCATCTGGAGGCGGCCGAGGTTTTCATTCACAGATTGCGCAAAAAGCTGGAAGGCAGTGGCGTCAGCGTCGTCACGTTGAGAGGACTTGGCTACGCCTTGGAAATAGATGCTCCCAAGCCTTCTTTCTAAGCTGACTTTATGGCAGAGACTGGGTTTGGTTCTGGTGCCTATTCTTGGCGCCGTGACATCCGTGGAGCTTTATCTGACGCGGCAGGATGCCATCGATTCGGCCAACGCTGCCTATGACAGATCGCTGCTGGGTGCACTTCGCTCGATAGATTCAAACATCTCGACCGCTTCAGGGGGACTTTCGGTTGAACTCCCCTATTCCATATTCGACCTTTTCGAGCTCACGGCGAGCGGCCAGGTGTATTTTCGGGTTGCCACTTCGGACAATCTGGTGGAATTGGGAAGCGCCGATATGCCGCCGCCGCCGACTACGCTGTCAAAGAATCCCATTTTCTACGACGGCTTCTACTTTGGCGAACCTGTCAGAGTGGCCGCGCTGATGAGAGATCTGTCGGCAAAGCCTGCCGGCAGCTCCGCCGATACGGTCACGGTGCAAGTGGCTGAAAGCAAGCAATCGCGCCAGCAATTCATTGACAAGTTCTTTCAGCGGACCCTTGTTCGTGATGGTTTCGTGTTCCTGTCCATGATGATCGCCACGGCGCTTGCAGTTGCCGCGGCGCTCAGGCCGGTGACCCGCCTGGCCAAAGAGGTACGGGAACGCGGGGCCGATGATATTGCGCCGATCAGCACGCAGGAGCTTCCATCGGACTTGCGGCCATTGGTCATGGCGGTCAATCGCCAGATTGAAGTGACGAAGGCCGTTGTTTCCTCCAAGCATGAATTTCTGGATTACGCATCTCATCAACTGCGCACACATCTGACCACGCTGCGCATACAGATGGATTATGCGCAACGGATCAATGATGTCGCGCAAATCCATGATGCATTGGGCGCTTTGGACACTGAACTGACAGGCGTGACCCGTACGACCCAGCAATTGCTGGCCCTGGGCAGGAGCGAGTCGGCCGAGGTGAATCTCCGGACCTTCGACCTGGGCGAGCTGGTCCGGCGCATTGCAGTCTCCCTGCTGCCCCAGGCACGGCAGCGCTCCATCGACCTGGGCGTGAATGTGGAAGAGGAAGTCTTTGCAACGGGCGATGAATTGCTGCTTCAGGAGGCCGTGCTGAATCTGGCATCGAATGCACTTGAATACTGTCCTTGTGGCAGCGTGGTAACCATCACGGGCCGGCGTTCGGATACCGGATGGATTCTGGCCGTCGAAGACGATGGACCAGGGCTGCCGGAGGACGAGCTGGTTCTGCTGGGCCGCCGCTATACACGGGGCCGCCAATCACCCACTGCAGGTTCGGGCTCCGGCCTGGGCCTTGCGATTGCAAGAATCATTGCAGAGAGACACAAGGGAAAGCTCACCCTGGCGCACGGTTCCGGGGCAAGGGGCTTGCTGGTGAGTCTTGAGTGGGAAGACACGGACAGTGCGCCACTTGCCAAAAAATAAGGATGGAGACAAATGCAAAATCCCTGGTTGGCTGCGTCCCGTCAGGATGCCGCGTGCCAAACACGCCGGGCCCTGTTGACGGCCATTCCTGTTCTGGCCACATCGCCAAGCGCGTTTGCGCAAATTCTGGACCCGGGAGTCAGCAAAAATGCCGTGTGCATCGCCCCGGCAAAGCTGGGTGGCGGTTTTGACCTGACATGCCGATTGGCAGCCAAGGCGATCGATGGCGCGCGCAGCGGCGATGCGAAAACGCTGATTCAGTATCTGCCGGGAGGAATTGGTGCGCTGGCCTATGACAAGGCTGCGACGCAACAGCTCGGTGATGAGCGCACGCTGATCGCTTTTTCCAGCGGATCGCTGCTCAATATTGCCCAAGGACGATTCGGTCCTCACAGCATTGCCTCGGTGAACTGGCTGGGGGTCCTGGCCGCAGACTATGGAGTGGTTGCGGTAAGGGCCGATTCACCTTATCGCTCGCTTGACGATCTGTTGCGAGCGATCCGGGCCAATCCGGCGGCCATTCCTTTCGGCGCTGGAGGCTCGGTGGGCAGCCAGGACTGGATCAAGGCGGCCCGCCTGGTCCGTGCGGCCGGACGTGATCCACGCGAGATGAGATTCGTGGCATTCGAGGGAGGTGGAGAGGCGCTGCGCGCCCTGGCCGGAGGGCATGTGGTCGCATTTCCTGGCGATGCGGCCGAAGCCCAGCATGCCATTTCCGCAGGGGAAAGGATCAGGATACTTGCCATCCTGGCATCGGACCGCGTGCCCGGAAAACTCGCGCATATCCCGACCGCAACGGAGCAAGGCGTCGATGTGACCTGGATGACGGTCAGGGGGCTCTATATGGCAGCGGGCACCCCGCCATCCGCAATACGCTACTGGTCCGACACCTTGCAAAAGGCGATGGGCCTTCCTGGCTATATGGCACTCCTGGAGAATTTCGACCTGTACCCATACTCCCTGGTCGGCAGGCCGCTGCAGGAGTACCTGAAGCAGAAAATCCAGGAGTACCGGGAAGATGCCGAAAAAATGGGAGTGAGGATCTGGCGAAACCGTCAGTGATGCTGCTCCTTGTGCCGGTTGGGCCGGCTGCGCCGGTTGGGCCAGATAATGCGCCATCCGCGACGTCCATCTCGTCCATCTGCCGGTACTTCCAATGACCACACCCACGATCCCGCGCCAGGCCGAGCCCCAGCAAATTGATGCAGCGCTATCGATCGCCGCATCCTTCCTGGTCCTGAGCATTGCAAGAGATGCAGCGGCCCTCTCCACCGTGCGATCCGTGCTCGGCGATCTGGACGGCCTGATCAAGAACGTCCTTGTCCGGGACGTGACCGGGACCTTTACCTGCAACGTGGGCATCGGCGCCGATGTGTGGGGTCCGCTGGTCGGTACCCCGCTTCCGGCCGAACTCCATCCCTTCCGCGAAATCCGGGGCGCCACCCATGTGGCGGTCTCTACTTCGGGGGACCTGCTGTTCCACATCCGCGCCAGGTCCATGGATCTCATCGTGGCGTTCGAGCAGATGCTCCTGGAAGCCCTGGAAGGGACGGTCGCGGCCATGGATGAGGTCGCCGGATTCCGGTACTTCGACGGACGCGACCTGCTGGATTTTGTCGATGGCACGGCGAATCCGGTCGGCTTGGCGCTGCCGGCCTCAACGATCGTGGGCGAGGAAGATCCTGGACACGCGGGCGGAAGCTATGTCGTCGTGCAGAAGTACCTCCACGACCTGCCGGCATGGAAAAGCCTGAGCACCGAAGCCCAGGAGCAGATCATTGGACGAAAGAAGTTCACCAACACCGAGCTTCCCGATGCCTCGGAGCCGGAACAGAAGTCACACAAGACGCTGTGCACCATCACGCAGGACGGCGTCGAACACGACATCCTGCGTGACAACATGCCCTTCGCAAGGCCTGCACTCAAGGAGTACGGGACCTATTTCATCGGTTATTCCAGGCACCTCTGGGTGATCGAGCAGATGCTCGAACGGATGTTCATCGGAAGCCCGCCCCCGCTCCACGACCGCATCCTTGACTTCTCGACGGCAGTGACGGGCATTGCCTTCTTTGTTCCGTCAAAGGACATGCTCGCCCAGCTTGATTCGGCTCAAACTCAATAACTCCGCACAAGCTAATTCGCCAGCAAGCTTGCGGCCTGTCCGGCAGCACCGCCATAATCGCCGGCCATGCACACCCTTCGCACATCGTCATTCTGGAAGCGCCTCGCCGTGGCGTGGTTCCTGGTGACGCTGGGTGTTGCAGGTGCTTCTCCCTTCGTGAACCCCAAGGCCATGGAGCTCGTCTGCTCCAGCGGCGGAGCCATCACCATGGTGGTTCTTGACGACGATGGCCAGGCCCAGGCTCCAGGCCAGCACACGCTCGATTGCCCGCTGTGCCTGGCCCCTGCATTGCCTCTGCCTCCCGTCAGCCTGGCGATGGCACAACCCCATCCGCTGGCGGCAGCCCTGCATCCCTTTGCAGCGGCCCATATCGCGTCACTGGTCGGCGCGCCGCTTCCGCCGCGCGGGCCTCCTGCCCTGGTCTGATGTCCTTGCATTGAACGCGCAGCTTCGGTAGTTGCGCCCGCTCCCGGTGCGCCTGCAGCGCCAGATGCAAGGTCTTGCCCCGACCTGTCCCAAGCGGCAAGGCGCAGGCATGTTCTCTTCCACATCGTCCAAGAATCACTTGCGCAGTCCAGGCGGACTGCGCGCACGCCCATGCCATTCAAGCGCTTCACCCGTTCTTCTTCTGTTCACTCATCTGTTCACTCGTACCTTTGCCCTTCCCTTTTGCAACCGTCTCCCATTGCCGCAGCCCTTCTCACGCTGGCGGCAGGAGCGCATGCCCAGGGCCTGGTCGCCCCACAGCCGTTGAGCCAGGACGACTCCGCCCTGACGCTGGGCACCATCCATATCACCTCCAAGGCCTCCGGCCCGCTGTCCACACGCAGCGTGTTCAGCTCCGTGGACATCGTGGGTGCGGACATGCTGGAGAACGAGCATGTGGACTACAGCTGGGAGCTGCTGTCCAAGGCGCCCGGCGTGCAGGTCACGCAGTTCAAGCAGGGCACGGATGCCGGACGCTTCTCCTTCCGAGGCTTCAACGGCGAAGGCCGCATCAATGCGGTCAAGCTGCTGATCGATGGCATCCCCAGCAATGACAACGCCGGGGGCATGCCCTTTCTGGACGCGGTCTTCCCGCTGGACATCCAGGCCATCGAGATCGTGCGCGGCACCAATGACGCGCGCTACGGCCTCAACAACATCGCCGGCAATGCCAACGTGATCACCCGCACGGGCGGCAACGAGGGCCGTGCCAGCGTGACCGTGGGCAGCTTCGGCACCCAGGAGTTGCAGGTGTCCAAGGGCATCGAGAGCGGCAACTGGAGCCAGAACTATTTCCTGGCCTGGCGCGATTCGGACGGCTACCGGGACCATGCCGATGCCCGCAAGCTGTCCCTGTCCGGCAAATGGTTCTACACCTCGGACGATGGCCGCTGGCGCACCGGCGTGATCGCGCGCTACTACCGCAACAAGGCGCTGGAGTCGGGCTACCTCAGCTACGAAGAAGCCATCAAGGCGCCGCGCAGCTCCCCGGCCTACGCGGCGGCCGACCGTGGCGAGCGGGAAACCGGCCAGCTCAGCGCCCACCTGGATGGCGAACTGACGCCCGAGCTGTCGCTGTCTGCCAAGGTCTACGCCAACCAGTACGAGAACCAGCGCTGGGTACGCTTCTCGGCAGCGGGATCGCAGCAGGAGCGCTACAACGACGAGCAGCAGCAAGGCGCCATCACCACGCTGACCTGGCGCCCCAAGGTGGCCTGGGCGCATGAATTCACGCTCGAAGGCGGTCTGGACGCCCAGCGGCAAAGTAACCTGGGCCAGCGCTACCGCACCACGGAGCGCGTGCGGACCTCGCAGTTCCGCGACTGGGACTTCGATCTCAATACGCAGGGCGCCTATGTGCAGGCCGTGATCCGCCCCGTCGAAGCCCTGCGGATCATCCCGGCGCTGCGCGTCGACAATGTCGATGGCCACTTCATCGACCGCCTGGCCGGCACACGCGCCCCCGTGCATGACTATGGCTTGATCAAGCAGCCCAAGATCAGCATCGCCTACACCCTGAGCCAGCAGGCCAGCGTCTACGTGAACTGGGGCCGGACCTTCCAGATCGGCTCGGGCATCGACGCCTACCGCACGCAGGATCGCAACCTCAGGCCCTCCATCAATGATGGCTGGGAAGCAGGCGTCAAGTTCTCCCCCCTGCCCTGGCTCAACGGCCGCGTGGCCTACTGGGAGCAGCGCGCCTCGGGCGAGGTGGCCCGGGTGCTGGGCGTGGACGGCCTGCCCGACCCCGGCGGCCTGGGCAACGTGGGCAAGACGCTGCGCAAGGGCTATGACATCCAGCTCAACATGAAGCCCCATGCCCGCACCACGGCCTGGATTGCCTACTCCCACCAGGTGGCACGCATCACCGCGCCCGACCCCAGCGCACCCGCCACCCTGGGCAAGGAGATAGAGAACGTGCCGCACTACCTGGTCTCGGCCGGCGTGGACTGGCAGGCCACGGACCGGCTGAAGCTGTCGGCCTGGGGCAATGCCCAGGGCGACTACTACCTGGAGCGCACCAATACCCTGGGCCGTGCAGGCAAGTTCGCCGTGCTGAACCTGGGTGCCAGCTACCGCATCTCGGAGGCGATGGACCTGGGCCTGCAGGTCAAGAACGTCACCAACCGCAAGTACGTCTACGCCTGGTATGACAGCGGCTCCTCGGGCTACTCGCCCGCCGACGGGCGCGGTGTGTATGCCAGGATGAATCTGCGCTTCTGACGGAGCCTGGCGCGGGCATGTCCCGAAAATATTTTTTGCATGGGGTGCATCCAAACGCCGCGGTGGCGGGTAGTACCAGCAGCAGCACAAAAATGCGCTGCTTCAGTCCCCTTCACGAAACCGTTTGGAGAATCGCAATGTTGACCTCTCGTTCCGCATCCCGCACCGCCGCCGTTTCTTTTGCTGCAGCCACAGCGGCCCTGCTCACTGCCTGTGGCTCGATGCACAAACCGGCCAGCACTTTCTCCCAGGCATCGCTGCCCGCCCCCATCCAGGTTCCTGCGGGGAACAAGGTCGCGTGGGAAACCGTAGGCAGCGGCGACATCACCTACGAGTGCCGCGACAAGGCCAACGCGCCTGGCCAGACGGAATGGGTCTTTGTGGGACCCGATGCTGTGCTCAAGGACCGCATGGGCAAACAAGTGGGCCGCTACTACGGTCCCCCTGCAACCTGGGAGGCCAGCGACGGCTCCAAACTCACCGCCACCCAGCTGGCTGTGGCGCCGTCCGGCGCAGGCAATCTGCCTTACCAGCTGGTGAAGGCCAACCCGGCCATGGGCAGCGGCGCGCTGGAAGGTGTGAGCTACATCCAGCGCGTGGCGCTCCAGGGTGGAGTGGCGCCGGCTGACAAGCCCTGCACGGCTGCCAACAAGGGCCAGAAGACCACCGTGAAGTACCAGGCCGACTACATCTTCTGGAAGCCCATGTAAGAGCCGGCAGCGGCGCGGATACACTGGACGAAGGATTTCCTGCAACGCCCCCTTCGCTCCATTTCGTGCCGCCCGCTGCCTCCCAGAACAACGAAGCTTTCGACCATGACGCAGCATTGCATGCATGTGCACGCGGCGAACGCGATGCTTTGCAGCGGATTTATGAGGCCGAGGCGCGCTTTCTCCTCGGCGTGGCACTGCGCATCGTCCGTGATCGCGCCGCTGCGGAAGACGTGCTTCACGATGCGTTTGTCTCCATCTGGAACCGGTCATCCACCTTCGACGGCAATCGCGGAAGTGGTCGAGGATGGATCTACAGCGTGGTGCGGCACGCCGCCCTCAACCGGGTACGGGATGGCGCACGCGAAACCGTGCTGGATGAGACTGCCCATGAAGCGCATGACGCCCAGGCCGCGCTTTTGGCATGGAAGGAAGGCGGCAGTGAGTGGGAGCGGCAGGCGACGCTGGGTCGCCTGGGCCATTGCCTCGACCGGTTGGAGCCTGAACGCCGCGCCTGCCTGTTGCACGCCTACGTGGACGGCTGCAGCCACAGCGAAATTGCGGCGCGCGTGCAGGCGCCGCTTGGTACGGTCAAGGCCTGGGTTCAACGCGGACTGCGTGCCCTGAGAGAGTGCATGCAATGAGCGGCGACACCCATTCCAATCCCTCGGAGCCGACCGATGACGGCTCCGCGGACGATCTCCAGATGCAAGCCGGCGAGTACGTATTGGGCACGCTCAATGCAGACCAGCGCCGCTCCATCGAGTCCCGCCTGCCCTACGAGCCTGCGTTGCGCACGGCCGTGCAGGCATGGGAGCAACGGCTCCTGCCGCTCGTTCAGCTGGCTCCGCCCATCGAGCCCTCCGCAACGCTGTGGCAGCGCATCGCGGCCAGCGTCAAGCCGGCCCGGCCAGCGGTCCGCGCACAGCGTGGTGCCTGGTGGCACTGGGACAGCCTCGCCCTTTGGCGCGGCCTGGCGGGTGGCGGCTTTGCAGCTGCGGCACTGCTCGCGGCCGTGCTGGTTGTGCGGGAGGCATCTCCGCCGGCTGCACCGCGCTACTTCGTCGTGCTGGCCGCGCCTCAGAATCAGGCCCCCGGGTGGGTGGTCCAGGCCCAGGCTGAAGGCCGTCTGCGCCTTTTGCCACTGGGCAAGGAGGCCATTCCGGCGGAAAAATCCCTGCAGTTCTGGACCAAGGCCGATGGCTGGAAAGCGCCGGTATCCCTGGGTCTGGTCAAACCGGGCGAAGCCATCGAAGTGCCGGTAGACCAGCTGCCTCCTTTGCAGCCGAATCAGCTTTTCGAGCTGACACTGGAGCCTGCAGGCGGCTCTCCGATCGGACGTCCAACAGGGCCTATTCAGTTCATCGGCAGGGCAGTACAGATCTGAGGCATCGTGAACGCACAAGAATTCCTGCCCTTGCGCGCGCTCAGCGCCAGTCTCTTGCAAATGGCGGGCTTGAGCCATGCTGCACCGCCGCAGCGCTTGCTGCTGCAATGCCTGGAGCTGCTGCGAAGCACGCTGGTGGACTTCGATACAGCCTGGTGGGGCGAGGTATCGGCCAGCCAGGGAGATGCACCACCGCGCAACTGGCTGCACGGCAGCATCGGACTGGCCAGGACGTTTGCAGCGGAGTGGAATGCACTGGCCGTGGCAGACCCGTTCGCGCGGCAGTCCATGGATTGCCTCGGTGAAGTGTTGCGCTCGAGTGGCGACGACATGCCGCAAGATGCCGAACCTCCGGAGCTGTTGCAGTTTTGCAAGCGCCACGGTCTCTACCATTGCATGGCCATCACGGTGGCCATGCCGCGCAGCGGGCTGATGTTTTTCGCGTGCCTGTACCGGGGTCCCGGGCGCAAGGATTTCACGGACACGGAGGCAGCACTGTTCGGCGAGTTCGTGCCGCACCTGCTCGGTCACTGGCAGTACCGGCTGGAGCAGTTGCAGACCGCGCCTGCACAGAATGGGCCGTGGGACGGATATGCCCTGGCCGCGGCCGACGGCTCCCTGCTCTTCGTCGGCCTGCGTGTGGGCCAGGCCCTGGCGGCGGCGTTCCCAGGCTGGTCGGGCACGTGTCTTCCGCCGGCCATGCTGGCAGCCCTCCCCGCCACCCTGCCCGCGAGCCTGCAGTTGGCCGGCATGGGCGGCAAGGCATGCCGCCTGCGCCTGTCGGCCTGCGGGCCCCTGATGTCCATCAGCCTGCCGTCGCCCCACGCCGGCCCGCAGCCGCTGGCTCCTCGCGAATTGAGTGCCGCCACGCTGTATGCGCACGGCCGGTCGTACAAGGAAATCGCCTCCTCCCTGGGCCTGTCGCCCGCCACGGTGCGCACCTACCTGCGCAGCGCCTACACGCAACTGGGCGTGAAGAACAAGGTGGAACTGATCGCCGCGCTGCACCGCCAATAGCTGGCGCGAATCGCCCTGGTGGTTTCCCTTCTCCTCTGCATTTGCAGGGGCCGTGCCGCGCCGGCCGGCCTCTATCGTTGCGCCCCGGAGCCCGAAGGCTCCGTATCCAAGCAACAACAGGAGACGCATCCCATGTTTTTCAACCTATCGCCCGAAGGTTCGCCCGGCGGCCGCCCCTGCCTGCTCGCTGCCGCCATGGGCACGCTGACCGCCCTGGCGCTCGGCGGCTGCGGTGGCGGCGGCGACAAAGTTCCCGCCGCCAGCCAGCCTCTTGCACAGGCGTGCCCTGCCTACCGCACGGCCAACCTGCCCCACGGTGCCACGATCACGCGCACGGAACTGCGTGCCGCACAGGGCCTGCTGCCCGAGGTATGCATCGTGCGCGGGGAAATCGTCTCCTCGCCACAGTCCACCATTCACTGGGCTGTGGAACTGCCCGCAGGCGGAACCTGGAACACCAAGACACTGACGATCGGTGGCGGCGGATTCGATGGATTCATCCCGACCGACGACCCCTGGTACCAGCACATCATCGGCCCCTCGGCCCACACCTATGTGAAGATGAGTTCCGACTCGGGCCATGTGGCGCCCGGCTTTGCCTGGGGTGCCAGCGATGTCGCGCTGCGCAACCATGCTTTCGATGCCAATCACTTTGTGCTCGAAGTGGGCACGGCCATTGCCACCGATTTCTATGGCAAGCGGCCTGCCCGCCGCTACCACATCGGACACTCCAACGGAGGACGCTCCGCACTGGCAGCCACCCAAAACTACCCCAAGGACTACGACGGCGTGATCGCCATGGAGCCCGCGATGAGCCAGCAGGCGCATCAGATCAACCTGGGTCCGACACTGCTGCGCCACGTTTTCTCGAAGCCCGAAAACTGGTTGAGTCCGGCGAAGATCGCCCTGTACGCCAAGGCCGAGGCGCAGGCCTGCGATGACCTCGACGGCCTCAAGGACGGCATCATCGGCAATGTGGCCGCCTGCAACTACGTGCCAACGGACCTGCTGTGCACCGGCGCCGACAACGACAGCTGCCTCACTGCGGGGCAGATCGAATCGGTACGGCTGATCTATGCACAGAAAGACGTGCCCGTGACCGTGTCGCAAGGCGCGCGGGGCTACCCCGGCTATGGGCGCGGGGGCGCGGCGACCTCGGATTGGGAGGCTTACGTGTTCGGCCCCAGCTTCGAGGCGCGGGACTCGTTCAACTACATGGCAGCCCAGGCCGCCGCACGCCTGGTGGAGGGAAATCCCAATGCCGACCTGCTGGCCCACGACCCCACGCAGTACCAGTCCCAGTACCTGCGCCTGGCCCACATGATCGACGCGAACAATCCCGATCTCTCCGCCTTCGCGGACAACGGCGGCAAGCTGCTGGTCTGGTATGGCATGGGCGACACCTGCGTCTCGGTCTACCGCACGGCGGATTACCTGGATAGCGTGCGAACGCGCCTGGGCGCCAGCAGGGTGCAGGGTTTTGCGCGCATGCTCAGTTCGCCCTCCATAGGACACAACCTTGACGGCCCGGGCACCGACCCCGTGAGCATCGATCTGCTGGCCGCAATGGACGCCTGGGTGGAGCGCGGCACTGCGCCCGAAAGACTGGTGGCCACCCGCTACGCGCCCGCCGACGCAGGCACTGGCACCAGGCGGCCGGTGCTGCAGCGGCCCGTGTGCGAATACCCGAAGTTCCCGCGCTACGACGGCCGGGGCGACCCGGCCAAGGCGGAAAGCTTCAGTTGCTCCACAGTGTGACAGTGCCCGCAACCTGCGCTGGGCTGCGGTGAGGCAGGCCCTGGATATGGGGCACGCAGTGCCCTCTCATGCCAGCCTCCCCAGTCCTGCCAGCAGCTTGTCCAGAGTGATCGGGTAGTCGCGCACCCGCACGCCGGTGGCGTTGTGGATGGCGTTGGCAATGGCTGCGCTCACGCCGCAGATGCCCAGCTCGCCCACGCCCTTGGCTTTCATGGGCGAGGCCATGGGATCGACCTCGTCCAGAAAGATCACCTCCTGGTGCGGGATGTCGGCATGCACGGGCACCTCGTAGCCTGCCAGGTCGTGGTTGACGAAATAGCCCAGGCGCGTGTCCACGGCCAGCTCTTCCATCAGGGCCGCTCCCACGCCCATGGTCATGGCGCCGATGACCTGGCTGCGGGCCGTCTTGGGATTGAGGATGCGGCCCGCCGCGCAAACGGCCAGCATGCGGCGCACGCGGACCTCGGCGGTGAATGCGTCCACGGCGACCTCCACGAAGTGCGCGCCAAAGGTGGATTGCTGCATCTTCTTGTCGAGCACGCCGAATTCAATGGCGTCTTCTCCGGTCAGGTCGGAATCGCTGGCGGCCTGGGCAAGCGGCATTCGGCGCCCGCCGGCCCGGACATGCCCATCCGCAAACTCAGCCGTCGCCGGGTCCATGCCCAGTTTGCGCGCTGCGGCCTCGCGCAGCTTCACGCAGGCGGCATAGACGCCGGAGCTGGCACTGGCCGCGCCCCATTGCCCGCCCGAGCCGGCCGACACGGGAAAGGCGGAATCGCCCAGCCGCACGCGCACCTGCTGCAGCGGCAGGCCCAGCATCTCGGCCGCCGTCTGGGCAATGATGGTGTAGCTGCCCGTGCCGATGTCGGTCATGTCGGTTTCCACGGTGAGCATGCCCTGCCTGTCCAGGCGCACGCGGGCGGCGGACTTCATGACAGGCGCGCCACGGTAGGCGCCGGCCATGCCCAGGCCGACCAGCCAGCGCCCTTCGCGGTGCTGGGCCGGCTGGGGATTGCGCTGGCTCCATCCGAAGCGCTCGGCGCCCGTGCGCAGGCACTGCACGAATTCACGGCGGGAAAACGGTTTGTGCTCCTGGGCGGAGGCGCCCTCCTTTGCCTTGGGCAGCGGTTTCTTGCCGCTGTCCGGCACCACCTGGGTGTCGTTGCGGATGCGCAGCTCCACGGGATCGAGCCCGAGCTTTTCCGCCAGCTCGTCCATGGCGATCTCCAGCGCCATGTGGCCCGTGGCCTCACCCGGGGCACGCATGGCATTGGCCTCGGGCAGGTCCAGCACGGCCAGTCGGGTGGCGGTCATGCGGTGGGTGCCGGCATACATGCGGCGGGTCTGGTCCACGGCGCCGTCAGCCGACCCTCCGGGCTGGTCGCCCGACCAGCTTTCATGGCCGATGGCGGTGATCCTGCCGTCCTGCCCTGCCGCGATGCGCACGCGCTGGATGGTGGCCGGGCGGTGCGTGGTGTTGTTGGCCATCAGCGGGCGCTGCAGTGCGACCTTGACGGGCCGGCCCGCCGCGCGTGCACCCAGTGCGGCCAGCAGGGCATCGGCCCGCAGGAACAGCTTGCCGCCAAAACCGCCGCCAATGAATGGCGAGACCAGGCGCACTTTGTCCTTGGGAATGCCCAGCGTCTTTGCCAGCTCGCCCTGGCCCCAGGCAATCATCTGGTTCGAGGTCCATACCGTCAGCTGGTCGCCCTGCCACGCGGCCAGCGTGGCATGCGGCTCCATCATCGCGTGGGACTGGTCGGGCGTGGTGTATGTGGCATCCACCTTCACGGCGGCCGAAGCGAAGGCGCCGTCGAAATCTCCAATGGCCGTGTCGGGCGCATCGCCATTGATGCTGTCGGGTGGCACGGCAGAGTCCCTGGCCTTGGCCAGGTCATAGGCGCCCGCCACGGTTTCGTAGTCCACACGGACCAGCTGTGCGGCCGCGCGCGCCTGCTCGAAGGTCTCCGCCACCACCAGGGCCACGGCCTGGTGGTAATGGGCCACCTCGGGACCTGCCAGCAGCGGCGCGGTATTCATCTTGCCCTGGCCCAGCTTGCCGGCGGTCTGCGCCGTGACGATGGCGAGCACGCCGGACGCGCGGCTTGCCTGCGCCAGCGCTATGCTGCGTATGCGGCCCTTGGCGATGGCCGAGCCCACCACATAGCCATAGGCCGGGAGCTGAACCACGTCATGCCGTTCGTAGGCATAGGGCGCCGTGCCGGTGGTCTTGAGCAGGCCGTCGATGCGGCTCATCGGCTGGCCGATGATTTTGAGCTGGTCGATGGGGTTGAGGGTTGCGGGTGTGTCGAATTTCATCTCATCAGCTCCTGGCCTGTTCCAGCACGGCGGCAAGCGTGCGCTCGGCCAGCGGGAGTTTGAAGGCGTTGTCGTGCGTGGGATGCGCCCCCGCCAGCAGGCGCTCGGTAACGGCCTTGGCTCCCTGCGGCATCTGCGCTTCGGCCGACTCCAGGCGCCAGGGCTTGTGCGCCACGCCGCCCAGGGCCACGCGTCCGCTGCCGTCGCGCTGCACGATGGCGGCCACCGACACCAGCGCAAAGGCATAGGAAGCCCGGTCGCGCACCTTGTGATAGATGTGCGTGCCGCCCGGCGGCGGCGGCAGGGTGACGGAGGTGATCAGCTCGCCGGCCTGCAAGGCCGTCTCTACATGCGGCGTGCTGCCGGGCAGCCGGTGGAAGTCGGCAATGGGAATGACGCGGGCTTTGCCGTCGGCCTGGACCGTCTCCACCGTGGCATCCAGTGCGCGCAGTGCCACGGCCATGTCGCTGGGGTGGGTGGCGATGCAGGCCTCGCTGCCACCGATCACCGCATGCTGGCGGCTCGCGCCGGCAATGGCCGGGCATCCGCTGCCGGGCATGCGCTTGTTGCACGGCATGTTGGTGTCGTAGAAATACGCGCAGCGTGTGCGCTGCAGCAGATTGCCGCCCGTGGTGGCCATGTTGCGCAGCTGGCCCGAGGCGCCAGCCACCAGGGCGCGGGTCAGCACGCCGTAGTCGCGCCGCACGCGCGCATGGGCGGCCAGGTCGCTGTTGCGCACCAGCGCGCCTATGCGCAGCCCGCCTTGCGCGGTGGGCTCCACGGTGTCCATGCCAGTGCCGTTCACATCGACCAGATGCACCGGGGTTTCTACCTGCAGCTTCATCAGGTCCAGCAGATTCGTGCCCCCGGCGATGAAGCGGGCACCCGGCCGGGCCGCCACAGCGGCGGCGGCCTGCGCGGGGGATTGGGCGCGCTCGTAGGTGAAGGCAATCATGTCCGCCCCTCCCCCGCCACTTCGGTGATGGCATCGACGATGTTGGAATACGCCCCGCAGCGGCACAGATTGCCGCTCATGCGTTCGCGCAGTTCATGGGCCGACACCAGGGGCTGGGCCACGATGTCTTCGCTGGCATGGCTGGGCATGCCTTGCCGGATCTCGTCGAGCACGCCCACGGCAGAGCAGATCTGCCCCGGCGTGCAGTAGCCGCACTGGAAACCGTCGTGCCGCACGAAGGCGGCCTGCATGGCGTGCGGGGATTGCGGCGTGCCAAGACCTTCGATGGTGGTCACGGCGGCGCCCTGGTTCATCACGGCCAGGCTCAGGCAGGACACTACCCGCCGCCCGTTCACCAGCACCGTGCAGGCCCCGCACTGGCCATGGTCGCAGCCTTTCTTGGTGCCGGTCAGGTGCAGATGCTCGCGCAGGGCATCGAGCAGCGTGGTGCGGGTGTCCAGGTCCAGGCGGTGCTCACTGCCGTTCACCTGCAGGGTGACGGGAGCGACGGGAAACCGGGCCGGATCGGGAACATCGGCAACATCGGGAAGGGAGGGAGGCTGCATCTGCGCAGCGGCCGGCCGGGGCACGGCCGTTGCCGCAGCCGTGGAAGCACCTGCTATCAGCAGGTCCCTGCGCGAAACGGAAAGCTGGGGGTTGTGTTCCATGGGGCGTCCATCGTGTTGGCTCGTTCGTGGGGCGCGCACGCCGCAGCGCACTCGCCGCCCCAGCATCGCGGCGCGGCGCGCTGCGGGCTGTAGGTGACGGCCCAACGTCCGGGACATCGGGATGTCCGATGACGGATCAGTGGATGCAGACTTCCGAGGGCCCCCGGCCCTTCCTGATGCGCCCTGCCCCGGGCGCTGCGCCTAGGCCGCAGGCGGCACGTCGCCGCGCTGCATGCGCTCGAAGG
Organism: Delftia acidovorans; assembly: GCA_031286585.1. Classification (GTDB taxonomy): domain Bacteria; phylum Pseudomonadota; class Gammaproteobacteria; order Burkholderiales; family Burkholderiaceae_C; genus Comamonas; species Comamonas acidovorans_A. The sequence continues at coordinate 72,405 of JAITUC010000049.1, read as the reverse complement.
CCTTGTCGATTTCCTCGGAGCGTATGGCGCCCGCGGCCGGCACGGCACGGCCCGCGCGCTGCGCGTCGATCTGCTCCTGCATGCGCGTGGCCACCTGCATCAGCACGCGGTGCAGGCCCAGCTGCTGGCGGCGGGCCTGATCCAGGTGCGAGACCACGGGCTCCAGGGACTGTGTCAGCGAGCGGGTCAGCAGTTGGCCCAGCATATGGGCAAGGGCCTGCCTGTTCTGGGCCTCCTGCGTATCCGGCGGGGTGCCGGCGCGGGGGTGGGCCGCCTCGCCGGCCACTTTTTGCGCCATCAGCTCGCGTATGCCGTGCAGGGAGTCGCCTGCCGCGCTTTGCGTCTGCAGCAGCCGCGCCAGCAGGGCCTGAAGCGCCTGCAGCGTCTGGGATTGGTCAGCGTCCCTGGCGGCGGCCTGGGCGGCCGCTGCCGATGCGTGGGCCTGGTCGTCGGCGTCTTCCTGCATCGCCTTCTGCCGGGACTGGGCCACTTCGCGCGTGGCGGCGACCAGATCGACCAGCTGCGCTGTCACGCGCGTGGCGGCGTCGGCATTGGCGCCGCCTGCGGCCTGGCGGCGCAGGAACTGCTGGCGTATCTGCTGCCAGCGGGCGCTGTCCTCGTCGCTCATCTGCCCGCGCAGCTCGGCGAGCTTGAGCAGGTTCTCCTCTGCGCCCGTGGTCAGCATCTGCGCTTCGCCCTGGTAGTGGTCGGCCAGCATCTGCTGCATTTCCTGGTCGTTCATCGCGGGCGTGATCTTCTCGGCCAGCTTGTTCATGTTGCGGTAGCTGCCCTGCAGCCGGAAGGCCGGCTCGGTGCGGTAGCCGTCGTCCTGCGCGGCGCTCTGGATGTACTGCTGGTTGACCTTGAACACCAGCTCGCGCACCTGCACCATGCGGGCCAGCACGGCCTCGATCTCGCGCAGTTCGGCCGATGAATAGTCGTGCGACAGCGCATTGCCCGAGACCTCCCGGCCCTGCGCCTTGTCCAGCAGCAGGTACAGGTCCTGCAGGCTGCGCGTGGCCATCGGCGCCAGCACGGCGTTGGAGGTCATGCTGTTTTCGATGTAGCTGAGCTTGAACACCTCCTGCATGCCGCCGAGCACGTCGCCCAGGTTGTAGATGTCGGCGCGGTTGGCCAGCATGTCGGGGATCTTGAAGACCTCGCCCGACTCGGTGTACGGGTTGCCGGACATGACCACGCAAAAGCGCTTGCCGCGCATGTCGTGGGTGCGGGTCTGGCCCTTCCATACGCCCTCGATGCGGCGCGTGCCGTCCGACAGCGAGATGAATTTCTGCAGGAACTCGGGGTGCGTGTGCTGTATGTCGTCGATGTACAGCATCACGTTGTTGGCCATCTCCAGCGCGAGGTTGAGCTTTTCCAGTTCCTTGGCCGCCGTGGCGTCCGGCGCCTGGGCCGGGTCCAGCGAGCGCACGGAGTGGCCCAGCGCCGGGCCGTTGATCTTCATGAAGATCAGGCCCAGCCGGTTGGCCACGTACTCCATCAGCGTGGTCTTGCCGTAGCCGGGCGGCGAGATCATCATCAGCAGGCCCATCTGGTCGGTGCGCTTGTTCTCCCCGGCCACGCCGATCTGCTTGGCCAGGTTGTCGCCGATCACGGGCAGGTAGATCTCGTTGATGAGCCGGTTGCGCACAAAGGACGACAGCGGCCGGGCCTTGAATTCCTCCACCCGCACGCGCGAGCGCCAGTCCTGCAGCAGTTGCTGGCGCAGCGCCTGGTAGCGGCCGAACTCGGGGACAAAGCTGCGGAAATGGCGCGCGGCGCGCTGGCCCAGGTCGTCGATCTGCAGCCACATGCGGCCGTCTGCAATGCGCGGATGCTGGCCCAGCAGGCCCGGCACTTCGTGGCGCAGGTCCACGCTGCTGACCTTGCAGGGCAACTGGCCGGCACAGCACAGCCAGGCGGCAGCCTCGCCGCAGTAGGCCAGCCAGGCCTGCCCTTGCCCGTCGTCCAGCGCGCGGCAGGCTGTCTGCAGCCAGTGCAGCGCGCTGCGCCAGCGCTCGGCCAGCGGCGCCACGGCCTTGTCGTGCCGGTCCTCGCCCTGCCAATAGGCCTGCATCTCTTCCCAGCGCTGCAGCGGCTGGGCCTGCTGCTGCACGGCGGCCTGCAGCGCGGCAATGGCCGACTGGCTGTAGCTGGAGAAGGAAAAGCGCACGGCCTTTTGCGCCAGCTCGGCCTGCAGGTAGTCGGCGGCGCCGTGGATCAGGCTGTCGATATCGCCGTCTGCGGGCGCCGCCTGGCCTGGAAACAGGTCGCGCAGCAGGCCCCGCTCTTCGGCATAGGCGCGCAGGCGCTCGGAGATGTCGGTGCGCAGGCTGAGCTGTTCGGCCTCGCTGCCGAACATCTGCTGCATGGCCTGGGCCTGCTGGGCCCGCAGCGGCCACTGCGCCAGGGCGGCAGCCAGTTGTGGCTGCTGCACCTGGGCCTGTGCGCTCCAGAACAACAGGGCCAGCGCGCGGGCGTCGGGCGCAAAGCGCAGCACGCCGGCGGCATCGCGCAGGGGCAGCAGCACCTGCAGGATGCGGGCTGCATCATGGTCGTGGATGCCGCGCTCATAGCCTTCGCGGTAGCGCGGCGCGGAGAATTCGCGGATGGCCTGGGTCAGCGCCGCCTCGTCGGGCAGCAACTGGGCCAGCCGGGCCTCGCTCCAGCCGTCACGGCGCTGGCGTGCGGCCAGCACCACTTCCAGCGCCAGGTACTCGCCCCGGTAGAACTGCGGCGATTCGGCCGGCGTGGAAGCATCCCAGTAGGCCTGCAGGGCGGCCAGCTCCGGGTTGTCCACGGGTTCGAAATACTCGGTGCCGACCAGGTGCAGGAACAATTCGCCGTTGCGCGGCAGCAGGGTCAGGTCCAGCTCCTGGTTGCCCACGCTGAATCGGTGGCGGCCCAGGCGGATGATGGCACCGTCGCCTTCGTACAGCTCCGTGCGGTCCTGCAGCGCGCGAAATGCCTGGTCGCGCAGGTTCTTGACGCGGCCGTCGATGTCGTCGGCTTTGACCGGGTCATGCAGTTGCTCGCGCAGGCGCTGGGCCAGCTCCTTGAGCTTGCCGATCAGCGGATCGCCCGCAAAAAAGGCATGCAGGGCATCGGCGCTGGCGAGTTTCTCGGTGCGCTTGGGCAGGCTTTGCACGATGCGCAGGGCCGCGTCCAGCACGCCCTGCGCCTTGCGCTGGCGCTCATCCTGCAGCGATTGGCGGCGCGCCTCGAAGCTCTCCAGCACTTCCTCGCGCTTGGCCATGATGTCGCCGAGGAACTGCTCGTGCTCGCCGAAGCGGCTTTCGATTTCCTCCAGCTGAACCAGCAGCCGCGCCAGCTGCTCGTCGCATTTCTCGGGCGTCTGCGCCAGGCCCAGGGCGCTGACGATGCTTTGCGAGAACAGCGCCAGCTGGGCTGCGAACTGGGCCACGTTCTCGGCGCCGCCCAGGCCCGACCTGCGCTGCTCGGCGCGTGCACGCACCTGGTTCAGGCGCGCGTAGACGGCCGAGATGCGATCCACCACCTGGGTGCGCTGCGTGGCGTCGTCGATGGACAGGCTGCCCATGAGCTCGGACAGCATGTCCAGCGCGGCAGCCATGTCGGCCATGCGCGCCAGCGGCTCGTTGATCTGCGCCACCGTGGCTGCCGCCTGCGCGGCCTGGTCCAGCGCCTGCAGCTGATCGGCATAGGGCTGCATGGCCTCGTCGGTGGCAATGAAGGCGGCCGTGCGCTGGGAGACATCGGCCTGGGCCTCGTTGACGCCCTGCACCATGGTGTCTATGGCGGCCTGGTCCACATAGCGCAGGTCGCGCGTGGCCATGAGCTGGCCGCGCAGCTGACCCAGCTGGGTGAGCGCGTCCACGTACTCGCCAATGCTCTTCCAGTCTGCCAGCCGCAGCGTCTTGAGCAACTGGCCGTGGCGGCTGGAAACCTCGCCCATGGCCTTGGCCGAGGCGTTGCGGATGCTTTCGACCTTTTCGTACTCGTCAATGACCGCATCGCCCGTGGCGACGATACCCAGCAGGGTCTCGTGCACGCCCTTGAGCTGCGGCGCGCCCAGCCAGTGGTAGCGCTCGAACAGGCGGCGCGCGGCGTCGATCAGGCGCTCGTAGCGCGGCAGCGAGACCTCGGTGGCCGCGATTTCCTTGCGCACGCTGTACAGGTCGGAGATGCCGCTGACCAGCTCGGCATTGCCGATGCGGCCCAGGAAGCTGTCGCGCTGCGGCTGGCGCGCCGCGTAGTCATCCGAGGCGAAGGGCGTGCGCCAGACCTGCATGGGGTGCACGCGCGAGGCCTCGTTGCTCTCGGCCGCGAAGATGACGACGCGCCCGTCGTCCATGCGCGCATAGCCGTGGCCGATGAGGGGCGGCTGCAGCGCGCGCTCGATCAGGTTGTACTTGAACAGCGCCATGCGCCCGCTCTCGGGCTCGTAGAACACGTAGAGCACATCCTCGCCGTTGGGCGAGCGGATGCTGCGCCGGTAGCGCATGCCCTGCATGTTCTGCTCGAACGAGCGGTTCTCCCCGCTTTGCAGGTAGTAGCCGCCCGGGAAGATGATGCCGTGGTCCTGCGGCAGCTGGATGCAGGCCGCGCCGATGGCGTCCATGCGCAGCACCTGGCGGGACAGGGTGTTGAAGATCAGGTAGCGCCACTGCTCTTCGCGGTAGGGCAGGATCTTCAGCAGGATCAGGCTGCCCACGGCGGCGTACTCGAACACGGCGTCGTCCAGCGACTGGTTCTTCTCCTGCACGGGTTCGCGGTAGATGCCCAGGCCGTCGTTGGTGTTGTTCTCGACCTTGATGGTCAGGTCGCCGCCCAGCGTCTCGACGAAGACCTTGTCCAGGATGTTGATGTGCGGATGGCGCCCCTGCACCAGCTGCTCGCGCCCGGCGCGCTGCCACTCGAAGTCATGCGGTGCGGGCAGTTCGATATCGCGCTCGCCCCGGTTGTCTATGTAGCGGATGGGCTGGCCATCGACGGGCACGGACCAGCGGAATACGCGCACATCGGACAGGCGCTCGCCAATCTGGAAGCTCGCCAGCAGCTTGCCGTCGCGCACGGCCAGCTGCATCAGCCGGGTGTTCTTGTAGTAGGCGTACAGCTCCTGGAAGTCCTGCACGAAGCTCTGTATGCCCAGGAAGCTGTCCTTGAGATCGACCGGCGTGACCTCGTAGCCCTGCTCGCCCTCGTGCAGACGGTACAGGCCGAACACATCCTCCACGCGCGTGGACTGCTTCAGGCCCATGAAGACGTTGTAGCCGAACAGCAGGTAGCCGCCCACCTGGGCGATGTCGCGGCCCAGGCAGTTGTTTTCGGTGCGCACGCGCATGCGCCCGATGACTTCCATCTGGCTGCGGCCGAATTCCTCCAGCCGCTCCTCGTTGAGCTGGCGTGCCAGCGTCTCCAGCGCCTGCCCCTGGCCGTCAAGGCGCTTGGCCAGCACTTCGTAGGAGCCGCCGCTGGCGACTGCCTGGTCCACGGCGGAGGCCGCGGTATCGGGGGAGAGGGACGGAGAGGACGATGGGGACGGTTGGGACATGGGCGTCACGGGCTTTCGCGTGTCAGGGACCATTCACGCCCTCCCCGGCCAGCTGACTGGCAGGCAGGCGGGCGGGGGAAGGCGGATGCGGGAGGCTGGGCAGCAGCCGATGGAGGGTGCGGCCGGGCGGCCGCCCCGTTCAATCAGCCGTTCAGTCGGCCCTTTGCGTGGGCGGCAGGCCCTTGCCGTCGCCCAGCGCGTTCAGCAGCGATGCGCCGCCCTTGCCGTTGAGGAACTTGCCGATCAGGTCCTGCACGATGGGGCTCTTGCCCGCCACGCCTTCCACGGCCTTGCCCACGGACAGCGCCTTGGCGAAGTTGTCGAAGAAGGCACCCTCGCCCCCCACGATATCGATGTTGGCCTTGCTGAGCGCAGCCGACAGCACCTCGGACTGGTCCTTGGCCACGCTCTTGTTGGCCTCGATGGCGGCCAGCGCCTGCTCGAAGTTCTTCTCCAGCTGCATGCGGAATTCCTCATGCGAGCGCGCCTGGTCGGACAGCGAGGCCAGCGCGGTGAACTTTTCGGTCAGGCCCTTGGCCTCGGCGAAGAGCTTGTCGCGCAGCACATCGGCCTCGGACATGCCCACGTCGCGCGTGACCGTGGCCTTGGTGGCACCCACCTGGGCCTCGCCGCGTGCCTGGGCCAGCAGGCGCTCTTCCAGCACCTTGGCATCGGCCAGGCCCTGCTTTTCGTTGGCATCGGCCGTGGCCTCGATGACGCGCGCCTCCGCCAGGCCCTTTTCCTGCTGGCCCTTGGCTTCCGCCATCAGCTTCTCGGCAATCACGCGGGCCTGGGCCATGCCTTCCTTTTCCAGGGCGGCGGCGGTGACTTCGCGCACCTTGGCATCGGCCAGGCCGGGCGCGGCGCGCTCGACCTCGATGGCCTCGGCCAGCTTCTTCTTGGCCTCGGCGGTCTTGCTGGCCGCTTCCAGTTCGGCCTGGGCCATGGTCGTGACTTCCACGGCCTTGTGGCGCGAGGCAGCCTCTTCGGCCTCGGCCTTCTTGACCTGGCGCACCAGGTCTTCCTCGGCCTGGGCCTGGGCGGTCAGCACGGTGACCTGCTTCATGCGCTCGGCCTCGGAGACCACGCGCACTTCCTTGATGCGCTCCTCCTCCTGGGCCACGGACTTTTCCACCACCACGCGCTCGCGCACCACGTTGGCGATGTTGGCCTTCTCGACCTCGATGGCCTTCTCCTTCTCGATGCGCTGCAGCTCCACCTCGCGCTGGCGGGCCACGATCTCCAGCTCCTTGGCGCGCGTGACCTTCTCGACCTCGATCACCACGGCACGCTCACGGTTTTGCTGGGCCACGGCCACCTCGCGCTGGCGGTTTTCCTCGCGGATGTCCAGTTGCTCCTGGGTCTGGATGCGCGCCTGCTCGGCCTTCAGGCGCTCTTCCTCCTGCACCTTCTGGGTCTCGGCCTGCTCGCGCGCCTGGATGGTGGCGATCTCGCGCTTTTGGCGGGCCTCGGCGTCGGCCTGCTGGCGCTCCAGCGCCAGCATGGCTTCCTTGGTCTCCACGTTCTTCTTGGTGATGGCCAGGTCGGAGTTGCGCTCCAGCTCGTTGGTGACGATGTTCTGGTTGGCCGTCAGCTCGGTGATCTTGCGGATGCCCTCCGCGTCCAGGATGTTGTTGGGGTCCAGCGAGGACTTGGGCGTCTGCTCCAGGTAGTCGATGGCCACGTCTTCCAGCACATAGCCGTTGAGGTCGTTGCCGATGACATGGATGATCTGGTCGCGGAAATCCTGGCGGTTCTCGAACAGCTTGACGAACTCGATCTGCTTGCCCACGGTCTTGAGCGCTTCGGAGAACTTGGCGTTGAACAGCTCGTTGACGGCCGTCTTGTCCGAGGCCCGGTCCACGCCGATGGCCTTGGCCACCTTGAGCACGTCTTCCGCCGTCTCATTGACGCGCAGGTAGAAGGCCACGGTGATGTCGGCGCGCATGTTGTCCCGGCAGATCAGGCCTTCCTTGCCGCGCCGGTCGATCTCCAGCGTCAGCAGCGAGATCTGCATGAACTCCTTCTTGTGGATCACCGGCAGCACCAGGCCGCCCGTGAACTTGACCTTGGGCTGGGACGTGGTGTCGTTGATGATCAGCGCCGTGCCTTGCGGAACCTTGATGTAGAAGGCCTTGACCAGGGCGAACAGCCCGAGGATGACGACGAAGACGGAACCGATCACCACCCCGGCGACGATGTACCACTCCATATTGCTCATGTTCATGCGAATCTCCCCTGTGAATTGCTATCTGTGAAAACGCTGAAAAAACGGAAAGGCCGCGCCCGCCGGACGGACACCCGGGCCTCTTGGGAATCCCGGAACTAGCGCGGCAGCTCGGTGCCGTCGAACTCGGCCTTGCTGACCACGCGCCAGGCGTTGTGCTCGGGCAGGTGCTCGATGAGCACGATCTCGGTGCCCCGGGCCAGTGCGCGCTCGGGTGAGCGCATCTGCACGTTCAGGCCCGCGCCGCCGTCCTCGACACTGCCGTAGCCCTGCGTGCCGTCCACCACGGCGCTGCGTACCAGGCCGGTGCGGCCCAGCAGCACCTTGGGCTCCTCTGCAGGCGCCACCTTGTTGACGATGCCCCGCAGCGGGCGCAGCAGCAGCACGGTGGACGCAAAGCCCAGCACCACGGCTGCCGCGGCCACCAGGGAGCCGGTCAGCAGGTTCACCAGGGTCCAGCCTTCGGGCATGGGCACGAAATGGCACAGCACATACGAGGCCAGCCAGGACATCAGGAACAGGGCGGTGAGGATGACCGTGAGCGGAATGCCACCCAGGCCCACCTTGAGCAGCAGTCCGGCCAGCGCGCTGACCGAATGCTCCACGCCATGCGCATGGTCGCTGCCGTCGAACAGCACCCAGTGGTCCAGCGAGTCCACCTCCAGCAGGCCCAGCATGGCGATCAGCCAGTACAGCAGCATGCACAGCAGCAAGGCGCCAAAGATGAAAGTCGGAAAGCCGAACGCGTATTGCAGGAACGCAGACATGTTTTCCCCTCCCCTCAAATCCGGCTGCCGATGCGGCAGGCCTGGCAGGGCCTGCCCGGACAACGGCCGCGCATCAAGCGTTTTTTCCGCCAGTTGCGGCACGCTGGGCCTTCAGGCGTTCCAGCACCGATTGCGCATTGCCCGCTTGGGGCGTGATGCCGGCAGCGCGCAGCTTGGCATCCAGCGCGTCTTCGCTGCTGTCGCGCGCCAGCTCGGCCGCGCTTTCCATGCGCGCACCGCGCTCGGCCTGCTTTTGCTTGATGCGCTCCAGAGAGTCCAGCGCGCTTTGCACGCGCGTCTGCGAGCCTGCGTAGCGGCCTGCCACCGTGGCCTGGGCGCGCTGCACGCTTTCCGTGGCCTTGACCGTGTCGGCCTGCTGCTTGAGCCGCTTGATATGCGTTTGCGCCGTCTGTATGGCCACGCGCAGCTGCTCCACGCTTTGCGTGTAGGCGTCCAGCTGGGATTGCTCCTCGTCGCGCTGGGCCTCCAGCACGGAGACCTTGCCGGCCACTTCCAGCGCCAGGGCCTCGTCACTGGTGTCCAGCGCCTTGACGGCATAGCCCTCGTATTCGGCAATGCGCTCCTGGGTCTGCTTGAGCTTGCCGGCAGCCAGCTTTTGCTTGGCCATGATGTCGGCCAGCGCTTCCTTGGATTTGTTCAGGTCGCTGTCGGCATCGCGGATTTCCTGGTCCAGGATGCGCAGGGCCTGGCTGTCGGTCACCGCCTCGCCGGCCTCGTGGGCGGCGCCGCGCAACGCTGTCACCAGCTTGTTCCAGATGGTCATGATGATCTCCTTGGGACTCAGTGTCTTCGACGGGCGGGGCGTCAGGCCTGCACAGGTGCGGATGCGGCCACCGGCGTCAGATAGTGGGCCAGCGCCTCGGTGGCCTGGATGACGCTGTCGGCCAGGGTCAGGATTTCGGCAATGATTTCGCCCTCGCTGCTGCTGGCGTGCAGGGCGGCGAACATCACATAGCCCTCGCCGCCATGGGCCTGGGGTTCCAGCGCCATCGTGGTGAAAGGAAACAGTTTTTGCAGGCGCAGCATCTGCTCGTTGAGACCGGCGCGGTCGTGCACCTGGTCGGCGGGCCACAGAAAGGCCTCCACCACCAATTGGTCGCCCGAGAGCGCCACATGCACCGGCAGATCGCCGAATTCGGGCAGGCTGACCAGCACACTGGCGTCTGCGCCTTCCAGCACCTCGATATGGAGCCGGCCGGCCTGCACCAGTGCCGATTGCTGCAGATCGCCCGCCAAGGCGTGAATATCCCGATATGCCTGTCTGCTGTTGTCCATGCCGCCCTCCTTGTGGATGAGACCCATTGATTCCGGTTGCAATCCGGGCATGCGCATTTGCTTTTCCAATTGCTGCAATGCCGCGCCGTACTCTGGAAGAATCCAGACCTCCTTTTTCACCAGCCCCTGTTCGCGCAGCCGTTGCCGGTGCAGGCGCTGGTAGTGGGCTGATGTCTTTTGTTCCATGCGGACACCATAGCGTCCATTACATGTGATGTCTACATGTAATGATGATCAATTTGTAAACGGATATGTAGACCGAATGGCGCAATGGGCGGCTTTTCGCAGGGCGTGGCCCGGTCTTTCCGTTCTGGCGAATCGCCATTAGGAATTCATTTTTTCTACCGAAAACCATTTATCGACAATTTTTCCTATCAACCACGGGAGCGCCCGGCCGGGGACCGCAAAGGCTGCGATGCAGGGCTGCGAAGGCGCTGCACAATGGCCGCTGTCGCAGGCAGATCCGGCCCTTGGCTGCCCGGCGCACGCTACGGAAACCTCTGCATGCCCGCCCCTCGGCTCTCACTTCGCACGGCAGTCACAGCCCCCTTCATTGCGGTGTTCGTGGTCACGGCCGGGCTGTTGGCGGCATGGCAGCAGCGCCAGGTGGACCAGCTCATCAACCGCGAAAGCCTGCGGCTGCTCGACTCCCTGTCCACCACCACGCGCCACCAATTGGCCGATTACCTGGAGACCCCGCTGCGCGTGCAGCAGGCCCTGGCCGAAACCGTGGCCCGGCAGGCGCTCTACACGCCCGGCGACCTGCGTCCCATCTATGGCTATCTGGCACGCTCTTTCACCGAGCTGTATGCCCAGCACCACCAGATCAGCCTGTTGAGCTTTGGCGGCGTACAGGGTGAGTACACGGGCGTTCGGCTGGAGCCCGATGGCCGCTACCGCCTGATTCTTCAGGACCACAGCACCCAGGGCGCCCTGCAGATCTTCGAGGGGCTGGAGCCCGGCCCGCCCATGGCCAGCATCGCTGGCTACGACCCCCGCGTGCGCCCCTGGTACCAGCCTGCCATCCACGAGGACGGGCCGCACTGGTCGCCCATCTACACGGTGACTGGCGACCGGGGCGATACCACGATTTCCGCAGCCACCCCCGTGCGGGTGTCCGGCCGGTTGGCCGGTGTGCTGGCCGCCGATGTACGGCTGAGCAGCATGAACCGCTTTCTGCGCGACGAACCCTTGCGTGGCAACGGCCATATCGCCGTGGTCGATGCGCAGGGCTACATGGTGGCGCACTCGTCCGAGCTGTCGGTGCTGAAACGGCGCGAAGGCCCCTATGACCCTCCCGTGCGACTGCGGCTGTCCGAAAGCCCCGATCTTGCATTGCGCAGCCTGGCGGCCCTGTTGCCTGCGCATCTGAGCGCGGATTCATCGGCGCCGGCGGCCCCTGAGAACACCATCAACCTGAGCTTCAAGGAGCAGGGGCAGATCTACCACGGCCAGGTCACCGCCTTCCATGATGCACGCGGCATCGACTGGCGGATTCTGGTGCTGCAGCCCGAATCCGATCTGGTCAGCAGCATGCGTGCGGACAGCCGCCATGCGCTGTTCCTCGCTTTCGGCCTGGCCATGCTGGGGCTGGGGCTGGGCGTGTGGTGCCTGCGCAGGGCGCTGCGCCCCCTGGCGGTGACGGCCGATGCGGCCAACCGGCTGGCCAAGGGCGACTGGAGCGCGGTGCAGGCGCTGCCGGACACGTCCCTGGTCGAGACATCGGCCCTGGTCTCGGCCTTCCACAACATGGCGCAGCGGCTGCAGGAATCGTTCGAGCACATGCGCACCCTGCTGCAGTACGACAGCCTGACGCAGTTGCTCACGCGCGCCGGCCTGATCGAGCAGGCCGATGCGGCGTCCACCGCCCGCACGCCCTGCCCTGCCGCGCTGTGCCTGCTGGAACTGCAGAATTTCCGCAGCGTCCGCGACGATGTGGGCCACGGCACGGGCGAGCAACTGCTGCGGGCCGTGGCCGAACGGCTGCGCAGCCACCATCTGCCGTTTCCTGCCCTGCTGGCGCGCACGGCCAGCCACGAGTTCGCCATGCTGTGGCTGCACGACTGCACGCCGCAGCAGATGCAGGACAAATGCCGCCATCTGCTGGAAATCTTCGACCAGCCGTTTTCCGTGGGCAAGGACGACATCGTGCTGCGCGCCTGCGCGGGCGCGGTCAGCGGCCAGCTGCACCCGGGCGCGCTGCCCGAGTGGCTGCGCAACGCCAGCATTGCGCTGGGCGAGGCGCAGCGCGGCTCGCACCCTTTCCTGCTGTTCGAGCCCAGCCTGGCGCAGAAGATGCTGGGCCGCACGCAACTGGCCATGGAACTTCGCCAGGCGCTGGAGCGCAACGAGTTGCGCGTGTTCTACCAGCCCGTGGTGGACCTGGCCACGGGCAGCATGGTCGGCGCCGAGGCCCTGGTGCGCTGGAACAGCCCGACGCGCGGCATGGTGCCGCCAGGCGTCTTCATTCCGGTGGCCGAGGAGTCGGACCTGATCCTGAGCGTGGGCGAATGGGTGCTGCGCACGGCGGCGCACGACATCGCCTCCCACCTGCCCCGGCTGCCGTCCGACTTCGAACTGCACGTCAACATGTCGGCACGCGAGCTCATCCAGTCCGACTTCGCCTCCACGCTGGAGCAGGCACTGGCCACCAGCGGCCTGCCCGCCCGGTCGCTGACCCTGGAGCTGACGGAATCCATGCTGCTGGACGACAGCGACGCCACGTTGCAGCGCATCGCTGCCATCCGCGCGCTGGGCGTGAGGATCGCCATTGACGACTTCGGCACCGGCTACTCCTCCCTGGCCTATCTCAGCCGCCTGCGCTTTGACTGCATCAAGATCGACCAGAGCTTCGTCGGCCAGTTGCCGGAGTCCGAATCCGACAAGTCCATCGTGACCGCCGTGCTGCGCATCGCCCGGGGCTTTGGCGTCAAGGTCGTGGCCGAAGGCGTGGAGGAGCAGGCCCAGGCCCGGATGCTGCATGCGCTGGGCTGCGAGCATGCACAGGGCTATCTGTTCGAGCGGCCCGTGCCGCTGGCGCAGATGCTGGAGTACCGCTCTCCCTGGCACGAGTGAGCGGCCCGTGAACCACCCGTGAGCTACCCATGAGCCGCCGGTGAGCCGCTGCAGCCCTCTGGTGCCCTGCCTGTCGGCTTTGGCTGACGTGTGCCGCTTGCCTGATCCGGTGCACATGCCGGTGCGATCCACGAAACAATCGGCGCCTGTCCCAGCCTCCCGCCTTCCATGACGCCCGCCTAATGACGCCCACCTATTCCGAGAGCCGGCCGCCCAGCCTGGACCCGGCCGGCCCCATCCACCTGATCGTGCCGCTGCGCCCCGGCGCCGACCTGGAGCAGTTGCGCGCCCGACTCGCCAGCGTGCCTGCGCTGCAGCAGCGCAGCGTGCAGTGGCATGTGCCTGGGGCACGCGCCGACATCGTGCACCTGGCCACCCGCGCCGTGGACAGGGCCAGCCAGGATGGCGGCCTGGTCGTGGCCGCCGGCGGTGACGGCACCATCAATGCGGTGGCTGCCGCGGCCTGGGCGCGTGGCGTGCCCATGGGCGTGGTTCCGCTGGGCACCTTCAACTACTTCGCCCGCGAGCAGGCGCTGTCGCTGGATCCGGCCCAGGCCGTGCAGGACATTCTTCAGGCGCTGCAGGCCGGCCAGATGCGTCCCGTGAACGTGGGCCTGGTCAACGAACGGTTGTTTCTGGTGAACGCCAGCCTGGGCCTGTACCCGCGCCTGCTGGACGAACGCGAACGCGCTTCCACACGCTTTGGCCGCACGCGGCTGGTGGCCATCGCGGCCTCCATCTGGAGCATTCTTCGGGGAGGCAGCGTGCGCCGCTGGCGCATCGCACTGCGCGCCGACCGTCATGCGCCGCTGCAGCAGCAGGAGCACCTGGCCAGCACATTGTTCGTGGGCAACAACCCGATGCAGCTGGAGCGCGTGGGCATTGGCGAGGCCCGCGCCGTGGCCGACGGCCAGCACCTGGCCGCCGTGCTGCTGCTGCCACAGGCCAGCGAGGCCCCGGCGCGCGTGGTCTGGAATGCCGTGCTGGGACGGCTGGCGCAGGACGATGCCGTGGCCAGCCTGGCCTGCACCGAGCTGGTGGCAGAGCCCGCAGGCCGTCGCCCCCGGCGCCTGAAGGTGGCCTTTGATGGCGAGCGCGAATGGATGGCCCCGCCCATTCGTTTTCGCCTGGGCGAGAAACCGCTGTGGCTGGTCGTGCCGGGCGACGATGGGGCCTCCTCCTCCTGATCATCAAGGGACAAGGAACGCCCATGGCTTTGCTCATGCATATGTCGGACCTGCATTTCGGCGCCCACGATCCGGCCGTGTGCGCGGCCGTGGCAAGGCTTGCGGCCCGCCTGCCCGTGGCGCTGCTGGTGGTCTCCGGCGACCTGACCCAGCGTGCCACGGCCGCGCAGTTTGCCCAGGCGCGCGATTTTCTCGATGCCCTTCCCGTACCGCGCCGCCTGGTCGTGCCGGGCAACCACGATCTGCCGCTGATGGCCTGGTGGGAGCGGCTGGGCGGCCATGCCCATGATCGCTACGCCCGATGGATCAATGCCGAACTGCAGCCCTGGTGCGCAGAGCAGGGCTTTTGCGTGATTGGGGTGGACACCACGCGCTGGTGGCGCCACCAGCGCGGCAGCCTGTCGGCCGGCCAGATCCGGCAGGTGGCCCAGAGGCTGGCGCAGGCCAGCCCCGGCGACTGGCGCATCGTGGTCAGCCACCACCCGCTGGCCGCCGCCCATGCACAGGACCGCAGCCATCGCCCGCACCGCGCAGCGACGGCCCTGGCGGCCTGGCGCGACGCCGGAGCGCAGTTGGTGCTGTCAGGCCATGGACATGACCCCGGACTGGTCCAGCCCGTGCCCGGGCTGTGGGCGGCGCAGGCGGGCACCGCGGTATCACTGCGGCTGCGCGCGCATGCGCCCAACAGCCTGTTCACGCTGGAGCAGCAAGAGGGCCCGACTGGACAGGGACAGGATCTGGCCTGGCGCCGCCAGCTCACGCGCTGGGACTATTCGCGGCAGGCGGATGAATTCCTGCCCGTGCAAAGGCGTGTGCTGGACCCGTCGCCGCAGGCCTTGGCCCGCTGAACCCCCGGCGTTTTCTTGTTGTATTGCACAATCCATTCCCCAGCCTCCACACAGGCAGCGGCAGAAAAGTTTGCATGCTGTCCTACGCGACGGGCGTCCGAGGGTGTGGATGATCAGCCCTCGACAATGCTGCCTTTTTGATAGCAGCATGATGCACCGCAACAAAGAGATATGCGAATCCTGTACGTTGAAGACAATGCCGACCTGCGCGAAACCATTGGCCTGCTGATGGAGAGCGAATCACGCTTCGTGACCAGTTGCGCCACCGCCGAGCAGGCCCTGGAACTGGATGCGGCCCAGCCTTTCGACGTGGTGGTTTCCGATGTCAGCCTGCCCGGCCTGTCAGGCACCGACCTGGCGCGGCAACTGCTGGAGGCCGATGCGCAGCGCTGGATCATCCTGTGCTCCGGCTACGACCTGGGCCCCTACCCCACGGCCTGGGGCCCCCAGGTGCGGACCCTGCTCAAGCCCTTCGAGATCGAGGACCTGGAGACCCTGCTGGACTCCATCCAGGAAGCGCTCGGCAACCCCGCCCACTGAGGCGTTCGCGCGTCCGCGTTTTTGCGCCCCCGGGCTCCCGCCGTCACAGCACGGCCTTGGAGCCTCCTACTGCCACCTCGCGCGGCAATTCCACCCTGAAGCTGGTCACTCCGTCGGCGGAGCGAACATCGATGCGCCCGCCGTGCGAACGCACGATCTGGTGCGCAATGAACAGTCCCAGGCCCAGTCCCTGGTGCTGGCCCGGCCGGCGTTCACCACCGCGAAACGGGTTGAACAGCGTGGGCAGCAGTTCCGCGGGAATGGTTCCGCCGTTGCGCACCGTGATGGACACGCGATCGTCCTGGCGGCCATCGGCCGTCACTTGCACCGGCTGCGCGGGATCCCCGTGGTGCATGGCATTGCCCAGCAGGTTGGTCAGCACCTGGCACAGGCGTTCGCCATCCCAGATGCCCTCCAGATTGCCGAGCATCTCGCTTTCCAGGCGCCGCTCCGGAAAGCCCGTCTCCACCTCCTGCAGCGTGCGCTGCAGCAGCGTCTTCAGGCTGGCCGGCTGGGGCGACAGCGGCAGGCCTTCGGCCTGGCGGATGCGGGTCACGTCCAGCAGATCCTCGATCATGCGCGACATGCGCTGGCTGCTGCTGAGCATGCGCTCGGCCATGTTGGCCACCTTGCCGGGATCGGGCTGGCGCGTGAGCACGGTCGCCGCCGCCTTGATGGACTGCAGCGGCGTGCGCAGGTCGTGGCTGAGCACGGCCATGAACATCTCGTTGATGCGCAGCGCCTCGGTGCGCTCCTGCAGCTGCTGGGCCAGCGCCTGCTTGCGCTGGTGCAACTCGAAGAACACATTGGCCTTGGTGGTCAGCATGTGCGGGTCGATGGGCTTGTACAGAAAGTCCACGGCGCCGCTTTCATAGCCGCGGAATTGCCAGTTGTGCTCGCGCGAGCCGGCCGTCATGAAGATGAGCGGGATATGGCGCGTGCGCTCGCTGCCGCGTATCAGCTCGGCCAGCTCGAAGCCGTTCATCTCGGGCATCTGCACATCCAGCAGGGCCAGCGCCACATCGCCATGGTCGAGCAAAAGCTCCAGCGCCTCCGGGCCGGAATGCGCCTTGAGGAACTCGATGCCGTCGCGCTGCAGCAGCGCTTCGATGGCGATCAGATTCTCGGCAATGTCATCGACGATCAGGCATTTGACGCGATCTGTTTGGGGCATGGGTTCTCTCTCGGTATTTTGTCTGGTGGGAACGCGATGAATGGACATTCAAAGCCTCCCCTGGCCGTGCAGCGACGCGATGAGGGCGGCAATGCCCTGCGGCGCCAGCACCCGGGCCTGTGGCACGCGGGCCAGGGCCGCCCGCGGCATGGTCTGCATTCCTGCACTGTCTGGCGCCTGCACCACGGTCAGCCCGCCGGCCGCGTGCACGCTGGCCATGCCCTGGGCGCCATCCTCGTTGGCGCCCGACAGCAGCACGGCCAGCAGGCGCTCGCCATAGCAGTCGGCAGCCGACTCGAACAGCACATCGATCGAGGGCCGCGAAAAATGCCAGGGCGCATCCAGCGACAGCGCCAGCCTGGGCCCGCTGTCCACCAGCAGGTGGTAGTCGGCCGGCGCAAAGTACAGGCAGCCCGGCTCCAGCCATTGCTGGTCCTGCACCTCGCGCACCGGCAGGGCGCAGCGCGGCCCGAAAAGCTGGCCCAGCAGGCTGCGCCGGTCGCGCGGCAAGTGCAGCACCACCAGCACCGAAGCGCGCAGGCTGGCAGGCAGCGCAGGCAGCACCACGGACAGCGCATCAAGCGCGCCGGCCGAGCCGCCGATCACGATGGCCTCGTAGGCTGTGGCGGCGTCGGAGGCGGGTGCGTTCGTGGTCGCGGGCATCACAGCCCGGCCCTCTTGCGGTAGATGCGGTCTTCGAGCACGAAGTCCTCGAAGGCCTCCGAATGCCCGGAAAAGCGCAGCGACTCCTTGGAGCCCAGGCCCAGGAAGCCGCGATGGCACAGCGCATCGCGGAACAGCCCCAGCGCCCGGTCCTGCAGTTCGCGCTCGAAATAGATCAGCACGTTGCGGCAGGACACCAGGTGCATCTCGGCGAACACGCTGTCGGTGGCCAGGCTGTGGTCGGAGAACACCATGTGCTCGCGCAGCCCCTTGTCGAAGACCACGCGGCCATAGCGCGCCGTGTAGTAGTGCGACAGCGAGCTGTGCCCGCCCGAGCGCGCATGGTTGTCGGTGAATGCCGCCACGCGTGCCATGTCGAACACGCCCTGCTCGGCCGCCTTCAGCGCATGGGGATTGATGTCGGTGGCGTAGATCAGGGTGCGGTCCAGCAGGCCCTCTTCATGCAGCAGGATGGCCAGCGAATACACCTCTTCGCCCGCGCTGCAGCCGGCCACCCAGACCTTGAGCGAGGGATAGGTGCGCAGCAGCGGCACGACCTCGGTGCGCAGCGAGCGGAAGTAGGTCGGGTCGCGGAACATGTCGCTGACCTGGACCGTGAGGTATTCGAGCAGGGCCGGGAACACGCTTGTGTCGTGCAGCACGCGGTCCTGCAGCTGCGACAGCGTCTTGCAGTCGAACTGCACCAGCGCCGACTGCAGGCGCCGCTTGAGCGAGGCCTGGGCGTAGCCCCGGAAGTCGTAGTGGTAGCGGTGGTAGATGGCGTCGATCAGCAGGCGCTGCTCGATATCGGCGGTGCGGGCTTTTTTCAGCTGCGGCATCGCGTCCTCCTTGCTACTTGGGCATCCACACCCGCACCAGCGACAGCAGCTTTTCCACGTCCAGCGGCTTGGCGATGTAGTCGTTGGCGCCGGCGGCCAGGCATTTCTCCTGGTCGTCCTTCATGGCCTTGGCGGTCAGGGCGATGATGGGCAGGCGGCGCCATTGCGAGCGGCTGCGGATCTCGCGCATGGCGGTGTAGCCGTCCATCTCGGGCATCATGATGTCCATCAGGACCAGGTCGATGCCCGCCTGCGCCGTGCCCCGCGTCTCCAGGGCCTCCAGCGCCTCGCGCCCGTTGCGCGCGATCTCCACGCGGATGCCCGTGGGCTCCAGGATGCTGGACAGCGCGAACACATTGCGCACATCATCCTCGACCACCAGCACCGTGCGCCCTTCCAGCGCCGACTCGCGGCTGCGCGCCACCTGCAGCATCTGGCGGTGCTCGGCCGACAGCTCGGACTCCACCTGGTGCAGGAACAGCGTGACCTCGTCGAGCAGGCGCTCGGGCGAGCGCGCGTCCTTGATGATGATGGATTTGGAAAAGCGCCGCAGTTGCTGCTCTTCATCGCGCGAGAGCGCGCGGCCCGTGTAGACGATGACAGGCGGGAAGGAGACATCGTCCTGGTCCGTCATGCGCTGCAGCAGCTCGTAGCCGCTGATGTCGGGCAGGTTCAGGTCCATCACCATGCAGTCGAAGGTGGCGCCGCGCAGATGGTCCAGCGCCGCCGCCGCCGTGCCCGCGCAGACGATGTCCACGTCGCTGCGGCTGAGCAGGTGGCGCACGCTCTCGCGCTGGCGCTCGTCATCCTCCACCACCAGCACGCGGCGCAGGTCCTGGGTGAACTTGGCCTCCAGCCGCTGCAGGGCGTGGACCAGTTCCTCGCGCTTGACAGGCTTGAGCGCGTAGCCGACGGCACCCCGCCCCATGGCTTCCTGCGAATAGTCCGCGACCGAGACCACGTGCACGGGAATGTGGCGTGTGACGGGGTTGCGCTTGAGCTGGTCCAGCACACCCAGGCCCGAAAAATCGGGCAGGTTGATGTCGAGCACGATGGCATTGGGCTGGTTGCTTGCCGCCATGGCCAGGCCGTCGGATGCGGTATTGGCCACATCGCATTCGAAATCCATCTCGCGCGCGAGCTCGGCAAGAATGTCGGCAAAGCGCAGATCGTCCTCGATGACGAGGATGCGGCGCCCGCTCCGCCCGCTCTTTCGCAGGGCATCCGCCACGGACGAGGCAGGCGGCAGCATCGGCGGCGACATGGCCGGCGCGAACGCGGGGGCAGCCGGCGCGACATGGGCCGTGGCGACGGCAGGCACCGAAGCGGACGATGCCAGCGCCGCCTGCGTCTGCGCACTCGCCATCGATTCGCTCGCCGGGTGGGGCAGCGGCGCGGCAGCCAAGGCCTGGCCAGGCTGCACCAGCTCCAGGATCACAGGCACGGTCAGCGTGAACACGCTGCCCTGCCCCGGCGTGCTGGAGACGGTCAGCGTGCCTCCCAGCAGCCCCGCAAGATCACGCGATATCGACAGGCCCAGGCCCGTGCCGCCGAACTTGCGGTGCGTGCTGCCGTCCGCCTGGCGGAAGGCATCGAAGATGAATTGCTGCTGCTGCTCGGCAATGCCGATGCCGGTATCGCGCACGGCAAACGCCAGCATGCCCCCGGGTGCGCGGGACACCTGCAACTCCACAGAGCCCTTGGCCGTGAACTTGAGCGCATTGGACAGCAGGTTCTTGAGCACCTGGGCCAGCCGCATGGGGTCGGTCTGCATGGAGGCGGGCACGCCCGGGTCCACGGTCCAGGACAGCTCCAGGCCCTTTTCACGTGCAATCGGGCGCAGCGGCTCCATCAGCGCCTGCAAGGCGGTGGCGATGCTCATGGGCTCCACCAGGACGCTAACCTGGCCGGCCTCGATCTTGGACAGATCCAGGATGTCGTTGATCAGCGCCAGCAGGTCGCTGCCCGCCGCGTGAATGGTCTGTGCGTACTTGACCTGATCGGCCTGCAGGTTGCCGGGCTTGTTGTCGGCCAGCAGCTTGGCCAGGATCAGCGTGGAGTTCAGCGGCGTGCGCAGCTCATGGCTCATGTTGGCCAGGAACTCGCTCTTGTACTGGCTGGCCAGCTCCAGCTCGTGCGCCTTGTCGGTCAGTGCACCCTGGGCGCGCAGCAATTGTTCGCGCTGGTACTCCAGCTGCTGGGTCTGCTCCTCCAGATGGGCATTGGTCTGCTCCAGCTCGGTTTGCTGGTGCTCCATCTGCGTCTGCGACTCCTGCAGGATGCGGCTTTGCTGCTCCAGTTCCTCGTTGCTCACGCGCAGCTCTTCCTGCTGGGCCTGCAGCTCTTCCGACTGGCGGCGCGTTTCTTCCAGCAAGGTCTCGAGGCGCGAACGGTCCAGGCCCGAGCGGATGGCCACAGCCAGCATTTCGGACGCCCGCTCCAGCAGGTTGCGCTCCGCCTCGCTCACCCCGCGCAGGAAGCCCAGTTCGATGACGGCGAACACTTCGCCGTTCTCCATGGCGGGCGCCACCATCAGCTGCAACGGACTGGACTGGCCGGTGCCCGAGGAAATCGGCAGATGCTGCGCGGGCACGTCCCTGACATGCAGCAGCTTGCGCGAGACGACCGCCTGGCCCGCCAGGCCCTCGCCGGGCAGCAGCTTGTGCTGCAGGCGCTCGCGCGGCAGGGCATAGCCGCCGAACAGGCGCAGACCGCCGTCTGCGCAGTCCACCACGTAGCCGGCGCCCACATCGGCGCGCAGGTAGGTGGCCAGGTATTCCAGCGCCTTCTGGCCCAGGTCTTCCAGCCGGCGGTCACCCTGCAACTGCTGGCCCAGGCCGGAGAGACCGGACGTCACCCATGACTGGCGGGCCTTGACGCGGTATTCGCGCACCGTCAGCGCGGCCGATGCCAGGATCAGGCCCAGCAAGATGACGGAGCCGCCCCAGGAGTAGTAGGTCGAGGTGGTGGATGCCTCCACCCACAGCTGGCGGCGCTGCTCCAGCTCCCGGGTCTGGCGCGTGTAGAGATCATCGATCAGCTCGCGCAGCCGGTCCATGGCGTTCTTGCCCACGTCCAGGCGCACCAGGGCCATCGCGGCGTCCAGGTCGCCGGCCTTGCGCAAGTCTATGGTTTCCTGCAGCTCGCGCAGCTTCTGGATGGAGATGTCCTCGATCTGGTCCAGCAGCCGGTGCTGGACGGAGTCGCTGGAAGTGCGCGCCTTGAGCGCCTCCAGCTGCTTGTGCAGTACATCGCGCGCCTGCTGGTAGGGTTGCAGATACGCCAGGTCGCCCGTCAGCAGAAAGCCCCGCTGCCCGGTCTCGGCATCCTTGAGGGAGGCATTGAGCTGGCTGAGCTGGCGCATGGCCAGCGTCGTGCGGTCCATGGCCTCCACGGCCTGGGCCCGCGCCTCGGACGACCTGAAATTGACGAAGGCGATGACCAGGGTGGCCAGGGCCGCTGCACCAAAGCCTGCAACAAGCGTCCATGGAATGGCAAAGCGCTGGGTGGTCTGGTGGCTGGAAGATCGTGGCATGCAGTGGAATTTCTGGCGGGAATGGACGAAGGAATCCGCCAGGGACTGTAACGGTTTTGCGCAGCCCTCGGCCGCAATCGGCCACACTCGGACGCAGTCCGCGCTGGTTTCAGCGGTGCGCGGCGCCCGAAGCCCCCCACGGCAGCCGTTAACATGGATCGCTACTTTCCTTCCGACAGCCCGCTGCGGTCGTCGGCCCACACTCCAGGAACCATTGCATGAAAACCTTTGCCCTCACCGTCGCATCGCTGGCCGCCGCCGCCTCGCTGGTGTCCACCAGCGCCAATGCCGCAGCGTTGATCTTCCTCAACGACACCATCGCCGCACGCATTCCTGCCAAGGACCTGCCTGATGCAAAGGCGACCGTGGCCAAGGTGCTCAACGAAGCCGCAGACGGCTCCGTGACCGAATGGACCAGCAGCCCGAACCGGACCAACCAGCGCGTGACGATGGCCTTGCAGCCGCAGCAGACCGTGCAGACCGGCTCGGCCGGGAGCTGCCGCCTGCTCTCAGCCGATGTGCGCCTGAAAAAGACCTCGGAAAACTGGAATTTCTGGTTCTGCAAGCAGTCCGATGGTTCGTGGAAAGCCAGCGGCAGCCAGCCCTGAGCAAGGATTGCGGTGGCCGGTCACCGGGAATCCGGCATGGACCTACGCCACCAGTCCTGGACACATGGGAGCATGTCGCCCGGAAGATCGACATCGGAGAACAACCATGCCCCATGAATTTGTGCAGGCCACGACACTCGCCAGACGTCTGGCCCTGGGCGTCGCCACAACCTCTTTGCTGACGCTGGCAGCCTGCTCGGGCGAGACCTCGTCACGGCGCGCCGGATTTCCCATGGCCGAAGTGCCGCGCTTCAACCAGCCCCCGCCGGACAAGCCCCTGCTGGGCCAGCCCGTGATCATGGCCGAGCAGGTCCTCCCCCATGCCAAGGATGATCCGCACGAGCCCTTGCCGCCAGCCGCGCCCCTGCCCGCCAAGGCCTCGGAGCCCGCAAGCGGCGAAGGCGCCACGAACAAGGAAGACGCCGGCGGCGTGAACCCGGCCGCTGGCCAGGCCGCCGCCATCAGCGATGGCCAGGGCGAGGGCTCCAAGTACCAGCTGGGCGCGCCCAAGTAACCGGACATGGCGGAACTCGGCCGGAGCCGAGCGGACTCAGAACGAAGTCCAGTCCCCGTCGTCATTGCCCTTGGCCGCCACGGCTTGCCTCGCGGCAGGCAGCTTTGCGGCGGGCGGCGGGGCGGCAGCTGCGCTGCGCGGGGCGGCAGCGGGTGCAGCAGTGGCAGCAGGTGCGGACGCGGCCAGCGGTCTGGCCGCAGGACGCATGGGCGCTGCCGCAGAGGGAGCGCGCGCAGCGGGCACTGAAGACGAAGATGCCCCTGTCCCTGTACGGGCCGGCGCCACGCCTTCGATGCGGAACACGCTCACGGCGGCCGCCAGCTGATTCACCTGGGATTTGAGCGAGCCGGTCGCGGCGGCGGCTTCCTCGACCAGCGCGGCATTCTGCTGGGTCACCGTGTCCATCTGCGAGATCGCCAGGTGCACCTGGTCGATACCGCTGCTTTGCTCCTGGCTGGCGGCCGTGATCTCGGCGACCAGGTCACTGACCTGCTGCACGCTTTGCACAATGCCGTCCATGGTGCGGCCGGCCTCGGCCACCTGGCGCGTACCGGCGTCCACCTTGGACACGGAGTCTGCAATCAGGTCCTTGATGTCCTTGGCCGCAGAGGCGCTGCGCTGGGCCAGCGCACGCACCTCGGCCGCCACCACGGCAAAGCCACGGCCCTGCTCGCCGGCGCGGGCCGCTTCCACGGCGGCGTTCAGCGCCAGGATGTTGGTCTGGAAGGCAATGGAGTCGATCACGCCGATGATGTCGGCAATCTTGCGGCTGGACTCGCTGATGCCGCCCATGGTGTCCACCACGCCCGCCACCACCTTGCCGCCCTGCACCGCAGTCTGCGATGCGGATGCGGCCAGCTGATTGGCCTGGCGTGCATTCTCGGCGTTCTGCTTGACCGTGCTGGTCAGCTCCTCCATGGCGGCGGCCGTCTGCTCCAGCGAACTGGCCTGCTGCTCCGTGCGCGAGGAAAGATCCTGGTTGCCCGCATCGATCTCGCCCGAAGCCGTGGCAATGCTGTCCGCGCCCGAGCGCACCTGACCCACGACCTGTGCCAGGTTGTCGTTCATCTGGCGCAGCGCCTGCAGCAGCTGGCCGGTTTCGTCGCGCGAATCGACGGTGATGCGGCTGGTCAGGTCATTGTTGGCCACGGTGCGCGCCACGCGCAGGGCTTCGGCCAGCGGCCCGGTGATGCCGCGGGTGATCCACCATGCGGCCAGCGCGCCCAGCACCACTGCCAGGGACACCACGGCAATGATGGTGGCGCGGCTGGCGGAAAAGCGCACCTGCACTTCACCGGCGGAGTTGTCGATGGCAGCGCGCTGCATGTCCAGCAGGCGCTGCACGATATCTATATAGCGCTGCGTGGCGGGCTGGTACTCCTGGGTGAACAGGCGTTCCGCATCTTCTGCACGGCCTTCGGCCTTGGCCTTGGTCACCACGTCGCGGCCTGCCAGGTAGCCGGCGCGCGCCTTCTTGATCTCGACCCAGATGTCCTTTTCCTCCTGCGTCTGCAGCAGCGGCTCGATGCGGTCCTGCAGCTTGCCCGACTGGCGCGAGGACTCGGCCGCGTCTTCGGCGAAGAAGGTGGCCAGCGAAGGATCGCTGCTCTTGGCGATGGCCGTGGTCCGGCGCGAACCCGAGTGGATGTTGCGGAACCAGTCGCTGATCATCCGCTCCTTGGCCAGGGCCACCTCGGTGATTTCCGTGGTCGCACGGGCCATGTGCCCCATGCTGACGATGCTGGTGACACTGATCAACAGCATGATCAGCAAAAGAATGGTGAAGCCTCCTCCGAGACGGAGGCCGATGCGCAGGTTTTTCATGTTTTCCGGGAGCAGGATGCAGGGCGGGGATGGTGCTGGAACTAGTTCTTGAGGTAGGCGTCCAGCACCATGCGGTTCCAGTTGGCCGAGCCGACCAGGGAATCGCCCAGCTTCTCCGCCGTGGCAACCACCGCACTTTGCTGCTGCTGCAGCGTCTTGACCCGGTCGCCCAGGCTGGCCATGGACGAACTGAGGCGGCTGCCCGTGGACAGCGCAGAGTTGGCGCTGCTCTCCACCGCCTTGCCAATGCCGGCCAGGGCCGAGGTCACGCCGGCGGCATCGGCGGCCATGGACTTTTCCAGGGCCTTGGCATCCACCGCCAGCGTGCCGTCCTGGCGCTGGACGATGCCGATCTTGCCCAGGCTGGGCGCGGTCGCGCTGCCTGTGACGCTCATGATGGCCGAGCGCAGCTCGCGCAGGGCGCGGGTGGCGCCCACATCGGTGGAGGAACCGGCTGCCGCGCTCACACTGCCCTTGGCAACGCTGGCGTTGTAGCGCGACAGCAGCTTCTCCAGCGCGCCTTGCACCGACTGGGTGGTGCTGGTGGCCGAGAGAGCGGCCACATCCTTGCCCGCCGAGGCCAGGTCCACCAGGGATGACTTGAACTGCCCCAACGCCGACAGCGAGGTCGACCCTGCCTGGGCCTGGGCCGCAATGCGCTCGTGCGCCTTGGTCAGCGACGGCGCCAGCTTGCGGACCTTCTCCGCTTCGGAGGTCTGCGTCTTGGTGCTGTCAGCCTTGGCAGTCCCGGTTTCCGCAGCGCTCTTTTTTCCGGCCGAGTCCGATGCCGCCTGCGTCGTGCTGCTGTTGAGCTTGGACTGGGCGCGGGCCAGCAGGCTTTGCACGTTCAGGTTGTCGGTTCTGATGCTCATGTTGTCTTCCCTGTGAGTTGGCAGATGGCGCGGGCACGAGGCCCGTCCACGGTTTGGCAGGAAGACTACCGGGACGCCGCCGCAGCGATGCGGGGAAAAGCAGGCCCCTTGCCCACGACTTGCAGGCTTTGCTGCGCTGGAACGAATGTCCGCCACCCTCCCGCAGCGGCCCGGCCATGAAAAAAGGCCTCCGAAGAGGCCCTCCACCAACACATTGCGGCCCTCAGGCCATCTGCGTCATGGCGCCATAGCGCTCGCGCGCCGTTTGCAGCATGTAGAACGTGATGCGCTTGACCTCGGCCCGGCTGTCGGCGATGTGCTCCTTCAGGCAGGACTGGGCCCTGGCCGCATCGCCAGCCTCGATGGCCGCAAGAATGGCGGCATGGTCGTCATAGGTTGCCGATACGCGCGGCAGCTTGATGACATCCAGGCGCCGGATGATGCGGATGCGCTCGGTGATGTCCAGGTGGATGCGCGCCATCTCCTGGTTGCCGGTCGCTGCCACCAGGCCGGTATGGAAGGCCTCATCCAGCGAGGCCACCACGGCGGGGTCGGTCTCGCGCTCCTCCTCGGGCACGCACCAGACCTCACGCAACGGCTGCAATGACTTCAACGATTCGCCCACCAGGCTGGCCACGGCGCTGGTCTCCATCAGGGTTCGCACCTCATAGAGATCCTCGAAGTACTTGAAGTCGAAGGCCTTGATCTGCCATCCGCTCTTGAAATGCACATCGACATAGCCATCGCGCTGCAACCAGAACAGCGCCTGGCGCACAGGCGTGCGGCTGACCTGCATGCGCGTGGCGATTTCGCCCTCGCTGAAGCGGTCGCCGGGCAGCAGGCGGAAGTCGAAGATGTCGTTCTTCAGGCAAGCGTAGATCTGCGCGGCCAGCGAATGCG
Source organism: Delftia acidovorans (assembly GCA_031286585.1). GTDB lineage: Bacteria > Pseudomonadota > Gammaproteobacteria > Burkholderiales > Burkholderiaceae_C > Comamonas > Comamonas acidovorans_A. The sequence continues at coordinate 46,003 of JAITUC010000049.1, read as the reverse complement.
CGCTGCTTGCGGGCCCCTGGCGCGTTTCGCACACGGGCGGGGAGGCAACCGCGATGCTCATGCGACTGCCATGCCGGTTGGAGAATACCGCCCCTGCCGTTGGCGACAGCCAAGGCCAACCAGGACCCAGCTCAAGGCGGTGGAAAGGAGCGAAGCCATGCCTTCGGCACCGGGCAGCTTTGCGGCCGGTGACAGGGTATACGCCGATTGCCGCTGCAATCTCTCTGACGGGTTTGCACTCCGACAATGGGCAATGGTCCATTCACGCATTTAGTACTCTTTCTTGTACACAAGTTGGCAGTGGAATTTATTAAAGAAACGAATTGCGTTTTAATAATTGGACCGGCAAAAATATCCTCGACAACGTCCGATTTTCGGGTATGCTCCGCCACTCGCCGCAGTACAGGCCATACGCACCAGAACGGTTCGCGGGCCACGGCAACAGGCATTCAATGTGCCTGATCAATAGACACAGGAAGCCACGCACGGTAATCCTGCGCATATCCACGGCAATCCATTTTTATCAGAAATTTTCTGCACATCGATAGTGCAGCGAGACAATCGACACCCATGCCTGCGGCCATGGGTTTCTGCGTTTGTCAAAGATTGACAAAGCTAACGAAATTCAGCTTTTGACAGGAACGGAAAGCTGGCCCACGTCAAAAAAATGACATAAAACCGGCCAGACACGCGGCTACCCATGCGGCCTCAAGGCGCGTCTCTCCGATATTCCTACAACAGCCTGATTTCGGCTTTCCATACCGAAAAGCCTCCATCGATGGATGGAGGCCATATTCCTGCACGGCCACGGCAACACCCGCGCCAGACGAGTCCGACGCGGGTTGCCGCAGCAGCACAGCTGCGGGAGGAAGCTCAGGCTTCGCGGTTTTCCTTGATGTTGAAGCCCATCTGGCTCTCGGCGCCCTTGCCGCCCTGGTTGGTCTGTTCCCAGTACTGGGTCTTGACCTTGGCGGCCTGGAACGAGTAGTTCACGGTCACGGTGTCGGAGGAGTTGGCACCGCTGACGGTCACGTTCGTCACCATGACGTCTGTCAGGGTGATCTTGGTGAACTCGATCTGCGAGCCGCCGGCCTTGCACAGCGAGATGTCGACCTGGCCCAGGTGCTTGCCCGTGGCGCAGTGCTTGAGCACGGCGGGGTAGCACTTGTCCACCTTGGCGATGACGTTCAGGTCATGGAAGCTGACCTTGCCGGCGCCGGCGCCGCCACCGCTGGACATGGTGTTGGGCTGGGTAGCACCCCAGGTGAAGGAGTCGATGTCGGTCCAGCCCTTGTGGTTGGAATCCTGGGACTCGCCACTGGCGCCCTCGACCTTCATGAACATATCAACGGACATTGCACACCTCTCGAACTAATGGATTAAACGTTCGCATGCAATCCAATAGCCTGATTGCATCGGATAGTTCACATGCGAACAAAGGGGAGACCACACTCGGGCAGAGCGCACGAAACCGATTCACTGAACACGTGATTCAGATCAGTGCGGCGCATACCCTGGATGGTCAAGGAATGTATTGACAATCGCCTGCAATCCTCACTGTCGTGAACCGCCCTCCTTTGTTGGAGCCGCGATGATAGTGGATAAGGCCAGCAAAATACAAACAATTGAGCAGACTGAATTGTTACGGCGGATACATCTGAAAAAAAATGTATCCACCTCATATCCATTCGTTTCGTGTCATGGCTTTTTGCGCAACTCAAGCTACACTCACGCCGCATTCGGAGTCCGATTGAAATACGATCTTGTATTCATGACGAATCCATGACGCTCGTCTTTGGCCCCTGGCTTCAGACATTCGGCTGATTGAGGAAAACCAGCGGGTTACAGAGCCAGATTGCCGGTGCGATGCCGGCTTTCTCCTTGTCCAATGGCCTCGAACAGGTTCGGCACCCTGGCTGCGCGACAGACATCGCACGCCAGGGTGTGAAACAACATCTTGGGTGGGATTGCATGGATAGCGAAGCAGCATGTTCGACCAACTGCCTTCCGGCAGGTGTCCAGATTGGCGAATACCGCGTGCTCGACGTCATCGGCGAAGGCGGTTTCGGCATCGTCTACAAGGCCCGTGACCTCTCGCTGGACCGCGAGGTCGCGATCAAGGAGTACATGCCTTCGGCCCTGGCTGGACGGCAAAGCTCCCATCAGGTGCATGTGCGCTCGCAGCACCGCGGCGCGTTCGACGCCGGGCTGCGCAGCTTCATCAACGAGGCCCGCCTGCTGGCGCGCTTCTCGCACCCCACCCTGGTGCACGTCTACCGATTCTTCGAAGCCGGCGGCACGGCCTACATGGTGATGCGCCACTACGAGGGCCAGACGCTGGGCCGCGTTCTGCAGGCATCGTCGGGCCGCATCGACCAGGCCCAGCTCAGCACCCTTCTGGCTCCGTTGCTCGATGTGCTCGAGGTTCTGCATGCAGAGGACTGCTTCCACCGCGATATCGCGCCGGACAACATCTTCGTGCAGCGCGACGGCAGCCCCGTGCTGCTGGATTTCGGCGCCGCGCGCCGCATCATCGGTGACATGACCCAGGCGCTGACCATGGTGCTCAAGCCCGGTTTTGCCCCCATCGAGCAGTACGTGGACGACGGCGCCATGCCCCAGGGCGCGTGGACCGACATCTACCAGGTCGGCGCGCTCATTCACCAGGCCGCCACGGGCCGCACCCCTGCCACCTCGGTGGCGCGCATGGTCACGGACCCCATGCAGCCGCTGACCTCCGAGCAGGTCCCCGGCTACTCCGACGCCTTCCTGCAGGGCATGCAAAAAGCCCTGGCCGTGCGCCCGCAGGACCGCCCCCAGTCGATTGCCGAACTGCGCAGCCTGCTGGGCCTGTCTGGCGATAACCGGGTGGTGCCTGCGCCTGTGGAGCCCAGCCCCATCTACATCCCGATCACGACGCCTGCAGTCGTTCAGGCCGCCATGGCCAGCGAGTCGGCATCCGGGCAGGCCCCTCGGTTCCTGCCGATCACGGAAATCCACGTTCCCGCACCCACCCCCCAGGTTGCGCCCGTGGCAACGGTCATGCCGGTAGCACCTGCTACGCCTATGGCACCTGTGGCGACAGTTCCGCCCGTGGCCCCGGCGTCACCGGCCCCCGGCGCGCCTGCCGCCATGGCCGTGCCTCCGATGGCGCCCCAATCTGCGCCGCAGCCGTCCGCAGCCGACCCGATGGGCCTGGACAACGGGCCGTACATCGACATCGACCAGGCACTGCCAGGCATGCCGGCGCCTTACACAACGGTTCAGGCAACGGTTCAGGCTCCGGCTTCGGCACCTGCAACCGTTCCCGAGCAGCCCGCCACAGCGCCGGCCGTTCAAGGCAAGCCCCCGGCTGCCCGGCCTCCGGCTGCGGGCGCCCAGGCTGCACCCAAGGCCAGGCGCAACAGCATTGCCGTGCCGATGGCCATCGGCGCCCTGGTGCTGGCAGCCATCGCGGGTGGCGGCATGCTGTGGTACGACCATTCCCAGGACCAGGCACGCGCCAAGACCCTGGCAGCACGCGACAGCCTGGCCTGGCAGCAGGCGCAAAGCCAGTCCAGCCTGGCACGCCTGCAGGACTATCTGGACAGCTTCCCCGAAGGCCAGCACCGCGCCGAAGCCCAGGCGTTGCTCAAGCAATTGCTCAACGAGGCCTCGCTCGCCTCCACGGAGCAGGTGCAGCCGATGACCTCGCCCGAGCAGCAGGCTGCGTTGCCCGAGGTAGCACCGTCGCAGCCCGAGCAGAGCGCGCCCGTCGCCCCCGTCACGGTGGCCACCGGGTCCGAGCCTTTGCCCGCCGAGCCGCCCAAGACCGAAGCCCGCCCCGTCAAGCCCGCAGCGGCCACGGGCAAGGTGGTGTTCCGGGTCGTGCCCTGGGGCTATGTCTCCGTGAACCGCGCACCGGCACGAACCAGCCCGCCGCTGACCCAGATGGAGCTTCCAGAGGGCGAGTACCGCATCGACATCAGCAACCCGGGCGCGGCCTCCACGGTGACCAAGACCATCACGGTCACCAAGGGCGAGTCGGTGACCGTGAACCATCTTTTCGAATGAGCGCGGCCCATGGCTCGACTGATGAACCACCGCTGGGGATGGATGCTGTGCACTGCAGTGCTCGGCCTGCCCTGCCTGGCGCATTCCCAGGGGGCATGCGAAGAGGCGGCACCCGCCCAAACCGGCTCGGCAGGACGCCCGCAGCTGGCGCAGGGCATCGCGCTGTTCGAGGCGCGCGACCTGCCCCAGGCCGAGCGTGCGCTGCAGGCGGCGCTGTTTGCCGGGCTGGCCGATCCCATGGAGCGGGCCTCGGCCCACAAGTACCTGGCCTACACCTATTGCACGCACAAGGAATGGGCGCGCTGCGAGGCGGCCTTCGACTCCGCGTTCTCCGCACACCCCGGCTTCGCACTGCAGGCCTACGAAACCACAGGCACGCCGTGGAGGGATGCCTACAGCCGCGCCCAGGACCGCTGGCTCCAGCGCTGCCCTTCAGCACAGCGACTGCGCACGGCGCCTTCGGCACCCATGGCCGGTGGTTTTGCACTGAACAGCCGCGTGATCACCTCGATCACCGCCCTGACACCCGGCCTTGCTCCGGCGCGCTCCGCCGCGCTGGCCGCTCGGCCTGAGACGCCACGGACAGATCACAACCTGCGCCTGAGGGTCAGCCCCTGGGCGAACGTGCTGATCAACGGCAAGCCTTCCGGCGTCACCCCTCCCGTCGTGCTGCTCAAGCTGGCGCCAGGCTCCCACACCGTGGAGCTGCGCAATCCCGGCTTCGAGAGCTATCGGCAGGTGATTCGCATCACCGACGGCCAGTCGGTGACCCTTTCCCATGACTTTGATGCCCGCTGACCATGTCCATGACCCTGAATATTCCTCACTCCATCCAGCGCCTGACCCTTGCCCTGGCCGTTGCCTTCGGGCTGGCCGCCTGTGAAACCGCCCCCAAGCCCGTGGAGCCTGAGCCGGCCCCGACCGTGGCCCAGCCTCCGGAGCCCGTCAAGCCCGTGGACCCCGTGGTGATCAAGGAGCAGGAACTGGTCGAAGCCATCCAGCTGTATGTGGACGGCCGCTATGAGGACGCCATCACGGCACTGACGCCCCTGTCCACCGCGCAGGAACTGCCCATGAGCAGCCAGGTCAAGGCACTGAAGTACATCGCCTTCAGCCACTGCGTGGAAGGCCGCCGCAAGCCCTGCCGCCAGCACTTCGACATGGCCCTGGCCCTGGACCCCACCTTCCAGCTGACCGAGGCTGAAAAGGGCCATCCCATCTGGGGCCGGGAGTTCAACAACGCCCGCGCCGCACTGCGCAACAAGCGCCCTGCGCCCGCGCGCAAAGCCTCCTGAGGCATCTCTACGCTTCCTGAAAACTGCCTAGCCTAAGACTCCATGGACAAAATCGAACTCAGAGTCGTGGACCACGATGGCGTTCCGGTCGATCGCCACTGGCATGCCGTATTCGGCATGGCCGGTGGCACGATCGGGCGCAGTGGCCAGAACAAGCTCATCATCTCGGACCCGGACGCTTCCGTCGCGCGCGTGCACGCCATGGTCCGGCTGGATTCCGAGGGAGCCTTTGTTGCGAACCTGAGCGAGCGTGATCCCATCTGGGTGGCAGAGCAGCCCGTGCGTTCGGGCCAGGAAGTGAGCCTGCCCCTGGGCGCGCGCCTCCGTATCGGCGCCTACACCCTGGCCGCCGTGGCGCCGGGCACGCCTTTCGAGGCGCCGCCTCCGGCTGCAATACAAAACGCGCAAAGCGCGCAAGCCGCTCAAGCAACGCAGGCAGCGGCTCCACCCGCCATGGCCGTCCCGCAACCCCAGGTCGCTCCGCCGCCCGTGGCTGACCACCAGCCGCTGCAGCCGGAAGCGATGCCGCTGGCAGACGTATTGCCCGCCGCCGCCCCCGGCATCGCCGATCCCTGGGAAGGCCTGACGGCACTGAGCCTGGATGCCATCCAGACCCCTGCCGTGCCTTCGATCGAGAGCGCCATCCCGCCCGAGCAGGCTGCACTGGCCATGCCGCAGCCCGCCAAGCCGCAGCATCGCCCCCTGCTGATCCCCAATGATTTCGACCCCTTTGCTCCGCCGCCCGAGCAGGTCCGGCGGCAGGAGGAAGGCTGGGCCGGCCTGCCATCGCAAGGCACGGGCGAGCTGATACAGCAGCGCCATGACGGCATGGTCCACTCCCTGCCGCTCAAGGGCCTGAGCACCGAGGCCTTGCACGATGCCTCCCATACCGGGCTGCCTTCGTGCTTCGAGCAATCTCAAAAGCTCGACCCGCTTGCGCTGTTCGACCAGGGCGGCCTGCCCCCCGATGCGCAGCCGCTGCAGCAGGCCTCGGGCCGGGGTTCCGAGCTGGGCCAGGCCTTCAACCTGCCGCGCATGCAGTCCCATGCACAGCCAGCAGAGCCGGTGCTACCGCAGGAGGCGGCAGCACAGGCCCAGCCCGCACTCCAGCCTGTGATCGATACCGTGATTCCTGCAGTGCAGGCGCAGCCTCCTGTACAGCCACAGGTACAGCCACAGCCACAGGTACGGGACATTCCGGTTGCCGCGCCTGCCCCTGCGCCCGTGCCGCAGATCCCCGCCGAGCCGGCCGCGCTGGAGGGACTGCTGCCCACCAATGGACTGGATCTGGACCTCTTCAAGTCCGGTCCTGCCCACGCCGCGCCCGTCGCCAGGGCTGACGCTGCCGCCGCCTCCCTGGACACGGGCGTCAACCTCCATATCCCCGCGGCCTCCAGCATCCTCGGCCAGGGCGACGCTGCCATTCCCATCGGCGCCCTTCCCTCCACCGCCGCGCCTGCCGATGTTCCCGTGCAGCCCCAGCCATCCGCCAACGCCGATCTGCAGGCACTGGCCGCAGCCTTCATGGAGGGCGCAGGCCTGAACCCGGCCAAGACCCATTTCGAGGTCACACCGGAATTCATGCGCACTTTCGGCGAAGCCCTGCGCATTGCCGTACAGGGCACCATCGACCTGCTGGCCGCGCGCTCCGAGATCAAGCGCGAGTTCCGCGCCGGCGTGACCATCATTGCCACGGGCGCCAACAACCCGCTCAAGTTCCTGCCCAATTCCGAGGGCGTGCTCATGCAGATGGTCCACCAGACCTTCCCGGGCTTCATGAAACCGCTGCCCGCCATGCAGGACGCCTTCCAGGACCTGCATGTGCACCAGCTGGCCCTGATGGCCGGCATCCGCGCCGCCTATGCCGAGGCCCTGACCCGGTTCGACCCGACCGAGCTGGAGCGCCGCACCGAAACCAACCCCGGCCTGCTGGACAAGCTGCTGACCAATGGCCGCAAGGCCGCGCTGTGGGACGACTACAAGCACAACTTCGACGTGCTGCGCCGCCATGCCGAGGACGACCTGATGGCCTTCTCGGGCCGCACCTTCGTCGAGGCCTACGAAAACGCCGAGCAGTCCGTGAAAGGCCAGCCGTGATCGCCTACCTCGACGGAACCGGCCACCGCTACAGCATCCAGGTGGCCAGCGCATCCCACTGCGGCAGGCGTTCCAGCAACGAAGACGCCATGGGCCTGATGGACCTGGGCGCCCACGGCCTGTGCTGCACGCTGGCCGACGGCGCAGGCGGGCACGGGCATGGCGAACTCGCCGCCCAGCTCACCGTGCAGGCCGTGTTGGATGGCTTCCGGCAGAACCCGCTGTTCGCCCCCGCCAGCCTGGCGTCCCTGATTTCCCAGGCGGAGCACCGCGTCAGCGGCCAGCAGTCCACCTCGGCTTCGCGCATGCACATGAGCGCCACCGTGGTGGTGCTGTGCATCGATCCCGAGCAGGGCCGGGCGCTGTGGGCGCACTGGGGCGACTCGCGCCTGTACTGGTTCCGCGCGGGCCGCATGCACCTGCGCACCGAAGACCACAGCCTGGTCCAGCAGCTGCTGCACGCCGGCCTGTACGAAGAGGATGACCCGCGCCGCCTGCCCAACCGCAACGTGCTGGCCGGCGCCATAGGCGCCGAGGGCCAGGTGCCGCCCAGCATCCGCGCCAACGCCGTGGCCCTGGAGCCCGGCGATGTCTTCCTGCTGTGCTCGGACGGCCTGTGGGAAGGCATGCACGAGTCGGAAATGGAGCAGTTGCTGGCCTCCAGCCAGCGGCCCGACGAATGGATACAGCGCATGGTCGGCCGCGTCGTATCCAGCGGCAACCCGCACCAGGACAACCTCAGCGCGCTGACAGTGTGGATCTGCCCGCGTGAAACCAATGACTGACATCGAGACAGGAGAAGCCATGTGGAAATTGCAGGGAACGCAGGGGCGCCGGCAGGCGCTGCAAACGCTGGGCGCCTGGGGCCTGGGCACGGCCGTGGTGACCGGCCTGGCCGGCTGCGGCTCCCTCAACCCCCTGAGCCGCGCGCCCGAAGTGGCGCCAACGGCCGTGCCCACCGCCATATTCGAAGTGGTGGCGGACATGGACATCAATCCCGACCGTGAAGGCATTCCCAAGCCCGTGCTGCTGCGCATCTACGAGCTGCGTGCCTCCGCCGCCTTCGACCGCGCCGGCTTCTTCGACCTGCAGGACAAGGACGACGGCCAGTTGGGCAGCGACTTCGTGCGGCGCGAGGAATTCCTGGTCGCGCCCGGCCAGCGCCAGGTCATAGAGCGCAAGGGCAACCCCGATGTGCGCGCCTTCGGCCTGTTCGCCGCCTACCGCGATCTGGAGCGCAGCACCTGGCGCGCCTCGGCAGCCGCGCCCAACTCCGTCGAGCTGCGCCGGCGCTGGTGGGGCATGGGTTCCACCGAAAAGCTGCAGCCCGTGCGTTACCAGGTGCACCTGACCCGCGAAGAGGTCACCGTCCGCATCCAACCCGCATCCCAATAAACGCACATCTATCCACCATGGTCTGGCAACGCAAAGTCATCTGGGCCGAGGGCATGTTCCTTCGGCCCCAGCACTTCCAGCAGCAGGAGCGCTTCCTGTTCCGGCAACTGCAATCGCGCAGCCTGCCGGGACAGCCCTTCTTCTGGGGCTTCTCGGAACTGGAGCTGGACACCGATCTGCTGCGCATGGGCAAGCTGGGCATCCGTTCGGCCCACGGCGTGCTGCCCGACGGCACGCCGTTCCAGCTGCCGGGCGACGACGAGGCGCCCACCCCGCTGGACATCGGCAAGGACATGAAGGACGTGGTGGTCCACCTGGCGCTGCCGCTGCGCCGTTTCTCGGGCAGCGAAGTGACCTTTGGCGAAGGCTCCCAAAGCCCTGCGCGCTATCTCAGCGACGTGACCGAGGTGGCGGACAGCAACGACGTGGGGGCCCAGCCTGCCGAGGTGCAGCTGGGCCGGCTGCGCCTGAGCCTGCGCCCCGCCCACGAACTGACCGAAGGCTGGGTCAGCCTGCCCGTGGCCCACGTGGTGGAGCGCCAGGCCAGCGGCGGCGTGCTGCTGGATCCCGGCTTCATCCCCACCGTGGTCAACAACGGGCCCAGCTCCGTGCTCAACACCTTCTGCAAGGAAATCCACGGCCTGCTGCGCCAGCGCGGCGAAGTGCTGGCCCAGCGCATGATCCAGCCCGAACGCGGCGGCATCGGCGAGGTCGGCGACTTCCTGCTGCTGCAGCTCATCAACCACTGGACGGGCGCAGCCCAGCACTGGGTGCGCAGCGCCAGCATCCACCCCGAGCGCCTGTTCGAGGAACTGCTGCGCCTGGCCGCCGAGCTGACCACCTTCGACCACGAGCGCCGCCGCCCCGAGGTGCTGCCCGCCTACGACCATGACGACCTGCGGCGCAGCTTCCCGCCGCTGATGCTGGAGCTGCGGCGCAGCCTGTCCTCGGTGCTGGAGCAAAACGCCATCCAGATCCCGCTGCACGACCGCCAGTACGGCGTGCGCGTGGCGCTGATCCCGTCCACCGAGCTGCTCACCACCTGCGACTTCGTGCTGGCCGCCCATGCCCAGACCACGCCGGAATTCCTGCGCACCCACTTCCCCACCCAGACCAAGCTGGGTCCCGTGGAGCGCATACGCGACCTGGTGAACCTGCACCTGCCCGGCGTGACGTTGCGGCCGCTGCCCATTGCCCCGCGCGAGATTCCCTACCACGCGGGCTACAACTATTTCGAGGTGGACACCACGCACGACCTGTGGAACCAGCTGCAAAGCTCCGGCGGCCTTGCCATGCACGTCTCCGGTGAATTCCCCGACCTGCAACTGGAGTTCTGGGCCATCCGCCGCTGACGGCGCGACGCATCTTCCGACATGAACAGTTCCAACATCAGCCACCAAATGCCCTGGGGCGGCGACGCCGAAACGGGCCGTGCCGAAGGCGCGGCCAGCGCCGCACCCGCGCCTGCCGGCCAGGAGCCGCTGCGCTCCAACCTGCCCGACGTGGTCAGCGGCGGCAACCCGCTGGTGGCCGCCGCCAACCGGCTGCTGAACCTCATCCCCCAGATCCGCGCCATGGTCACCAACGAGGACCCGCGCGCGCTGCAACAACTGCTGCTCGAGCACATCCGCGAGTTCGAGCAGCGCGCCGGCGCCAGCGGCGTGCCCATGGAAACCATCATCGGCGCACGCTACTGCATCTGCACGGTGCTGGACGAAACCGCCGCCCAGACGCCCTGGGGCAGCGCCGGCGTCTGGCCCAAGCACAGCCTGCTGGTCGCCCTGCACAACGAAACCTGGGGCGGCGAGAAGTTCTTCCAGCTGCTGGCCCGCCTGGTGCAGACGCCGCACCAGCACATCGACCTGATCGAGCTGCTGTATTACTGCGTGATGCTGGGCTTTGAAGGCCGCTACCGCGTGATCGACAACGGCCGTGCCCAGCTGGAAACGCTGAAGGCGCGCCTGCTGCAGCTCATCGAATCCACGCGCGGCGACCGCAGCAGCTTGCTGTCCGTGCACTGGCGTGGCGTGCAGCGCCTGGCCTCGCCGCCCTGGGCCATGGTGCCGCTGTGGGTGGCCGCGGCCATCACCTTGCTGCTGGCGTTCCTCATCTACCTGTGGTTCAGCTACCGGCTGTCCAACAGTTCGGACGACCTGTTCGCCGCCATCAACGAGATCCGCTTCCCGCGCACCTCGGCGGCCGCCACCGTCGCCACGCTCAAGCCGCGGCTGCGCCAGTTCCTGGAGCCCGAGATCCGCGAAGGCCTGGTCAGCGTGCGCGACGAGGCCGACCGCAGCACCGTCATCCTGCGCGGCGACGGCCTGTTCGACCCGGCCGCCACCGTCGTGAAGCCCCGCTACGTGCAGGTCATCCACCGCGTGGCAGCGGCCCTGGACGAAGTGCCGGGCAAGGTCGTCGTCAACGGCTACACCGACAACACGCCCATCCGCACGGCGCGCTTCCCGTCCAACTGGAACCTGTCGCAGGAACGCGCCCAGGCCGTGTCCCAGATGCTGGGCGGCTCGCTGCGCGACCGCCAGCGCCTGCATGCCGAGGGCCGAGCCGACAGCGACCCCGTCGCCCCGAACAACACGGCAGAAGGCCGGGCGCTGAACCGGCGGGTGGAAATCGTCCTGCTGGTCGCGCCCCAGCAACGTGACCAGCAACTGCAGGCCCTGCCTGCCGCATCCGAGACCAGGAACTGATCCCATGATCCGTCGCATCGCCTCATGGCTGTTCAACCGCTACATGCTGGAGCTTCTGGGCCTGGTGGCACTGAGCCTGCTCATCTGGTTCGTCGGCCCCCTCGTCTTCATCCAGCCCTACCAGCCGCTGGGCAGCCCCACCGTGCGCTGGTGGATCATCGCCGGCCTGTTCATCCTCTGGTTCCTGCGCCTGCTGCTGCGCTGGTGGCGCGCACAGCGCATGAACGAGCACCTCATGACCGGCCTGGCCCGCCTGACCGCGCCGCGCGAGGCGGACGGCACGCCCGCAGCAGGCTCCGAGGAAGTGGCCGAGCTGGAGTCGCGCTTCAAGGAAGCCCTGGACACGCTGAGCAAGACCCGCTTCGGCCAGACCGAAGGCGGCCTGTTCGGCCGCTGGAACAAGCGCTACATCTACCAGCTGCCCTGGTACCTGATCATCGGATCGCCGGGTTCGGGCAAGACCACGGCCCTGATCAACTCGGGGCTGGACTTCCCGCTGGCGGCCCAGTTCGGCAAGCGCGCCATCCCCGGCATAGGCGGCACGCGCAACTGCGACTGGTGGTTCACCGACCAGGCAGTGCTGCTGGACACGGCCGGCCGCTACACCACCCAGGAAAGCGATGCGGAGCAGGACAAGGCAGCCTGGAAGGGCTTCATGCAACTGCTCAAGCGCTTTCGCGGACGCCAGCCGGTCAACGGCGTGATCGTCACGCTCAGCGTGCAGGAGCTGCTCAGTGCCAGCGACGCCGAGCGCGCCCAGCTGGCCCAGCTGATCGGCCTGCGCCTGAGCGAGCTGTGCGAGGAGCTGACCATCCGCTTCCCCGTCTACGTGCTGGTCACCAAGAGCGACCTGCTGGCGGGCTTCAACGAGTTCTTCGGCGCCATGAGCCGCGAGGAGCGCGCCCAGGTCTGGGGCTTCACCTATCCCTATGACGAAAAGACCCAGCGCTCGCCCGCCAGCGACCCGCAGGCCGCCAGCGCCCTTTACATGGAGGAGTTCGACGCCCTGGTCGCCCAGATCAACCGCCTGCTGCCCCAGCGGCTGATGACCGAGCCCGACCTTGCGCGCCGCAGCCTGCTCTACGCCCTGCCCCAGCAGTTCTCCGGCCTCAAGGACGTGGTGCGCGACACGCTGGATGCGGCGTTCTCCGCCTCGCGCTTCAAGGAAAAGCCGCTGCTGCGCGGCGTCTACTTCACCAGCGGCACGCAGGAGGGCATGCCCTTCGACCGCGTGATGTCGGCCCTGTCGCGCCGCTTTGCGCTGCGCGGGCGCCTGCCGGCCGATGCCGTGCCTCAGCAGGGCCGCAGCTACTTCCTGGAGTCGCTGTTCAAGGACGTGATGTTCAACGAGTCCGGCCTGACCGGGCGCAACGCCAAGAAGGAGCGCCAGCTGCGCCTGATGCAGGCCGCCGGCCTGTGCGCCCTGCTGCTGGCCCTGGGCGGCGCGGCCCTGGCCTGGACGCTGAGCTACGAGAACAACCAGCGCTACCTGAACGAAGTGGCCGACAACGCCGCCACGCTGCGCCAGGCCGTGGAGGAATCCAAGGCCACCGACCCCGACAACGTGGTCGCCCTGGTGCCCATGCTCAACCACGCGGCGCGCGTGGCGCAGAGCAGCCGCTTCGAGGAATCGGCCCCGCTGGGCTGGCGCTGGGGCCTGCTGCAGGTTCCCAAGGTACAGACGGCGGCCCATGCCACCTACCTGCGCCTGCTGGAAGACGCCTGGCTGCCGCGCCTGAGCAGCCATGTCGCGCGCTCGCTGCGCCAGGTCAGCACGAGCAGCCCCGAGGCCAGCTACGAAACGCTCAAGGCCTATCTCATGCTCTACGAGCCCGACCACTTCGACGCCACCTTCGTCAAGGCCTGGATGCGCAGCGATTGGGAAAACACCCTGCCCCAGCACCTGGTGCAGGCCGGCCTGGTGGACCAGCTGTCCGAGCACCTGGACCGCCTCATCGACGGGCGCGTGGTGGTCTCCGCCCAGCCCATCGACGCCAACCTGGTCGCCGAGGTGCGCCAGCGCCTGGCCCAGATGTCGCCTGCCCAGCGGGCCTACAGCCGCCTCAAGCAGCTGCTGAACACCGGGGACAAGCTGCCGCCCGACTTCAGCGTGGTGCGCGCCAGCGGACCCGAGGCGCCCCAGGTCTTTGCGCGTGCCAGCGGCAAGCCGCTCACCCAGGGCATCAGCGGCCTGTTCACCTATGACGGCTACCACGGCCTCTTCCTGCACGAGCTGCCCAAGGTCACCACCTTGCTGGCCAAGGAGGAAACCTGGGTGCTGGGCCAGGCCGAAGGCCGGCGCAGCGTGGCCCAGGAAGTGCTCACGGGCCAACTGGCCAACGAGGTCAAGCGCCTGTACCTCATGGAGTACGCGCGCCTTTGGGAAAGCTTCCTGGCCGACATCCGCCCCATACGCACGGCCTCGCTGGAGCAGGCCGGCGAGCAGGCCCGCCTGTACTCGTCCGCCAATTCCAGCCTGGAGCAGTTCATCCGCGCCGTGGCCCGCGAGACCACGCTGGCCCGCCGCCCGGACCAGCAGGAAGGCGGCAGCTCGGGCAGCACCAGCAGTTGGCTGGGCGAGAAGCTGCAGCGCATCCGCGAGGAGCAGAACCAGCTCAGCCGCCTCACCGGCAAACCGCTGAACGTGGGCGGCATGCTGGCCACGGGTACGCTGGAGGCGGACATCGTGGACTTCCGCTTCCGCGAATACCGGCGCCTTGCCACCAGCAACGGCTCGGGCCCGGCGCCCATCACCGCCAGCCTGCAGGTGCTCAACGAGGCGGCGGCCGTCATCGCCTCGGCGCGCCAGCAGGTGATCCAGGGTGGCGGCGTGCCTCCGTCGCTGAGCGGCACGCTGGAGAAGGTGCGCTCGGAAGCCAAGCGCGTGCCGCCTCCGCTCAACAGCATGTACGAGGCCCTGGCCACGTCCACCTCGTCCTTCGTGGGAAGCAGCGTGCGCAGCACGCTGGGCGGCAACCTCAACGCCACCATCGGCGACTTCTGCCGCCGCGCCATCCTGGGCCGCTACCCCTTCACGCGCAGCGCCACGCGCGACGTGACCACGGACGACTTCGCCCGCCTGTTCGCCACCGGCGGCACCATGGACGAGTTCTTCCGCACCCAGTTGCAGACCATGGTGGACATCTCCACCGTGCCCTGGACCTTCAAGCAGGGGGTGGACGGCACGCCTGTGGGGGGATCGGCCTCGCTGGCCGCCTTCCAGCGCGCGGCCTCCATCCGCGACGTGTTCTTCCGTGCAGGCGGCAACACGCCCGGCATCCGGCTGGAGATCAAGCCGCTGGACATGGACGCCTCCATCTCCCAGATGGTGCTCGACGTGGACGGCGAGATCGTGCGCTACCAGCATGGCCCGCAAATCCCCAAGGCCGTCTCCTGGCCCGGCACGCGCGGCACCGGCCAGGCCCGGCTGCAGATCACGGCCGCCGGCGCCCAGAACACCGGCATCGTGACCGAAGGCCCATGGGCGCTGCACCGCCTGTTCGACCGTGCCCAGATCCTGCCGGGCAACTCGCCCGAGCGTTTCACGGCCATCTTCACCATCGACGGACGCAAGCTGCGCATGGAAGTCACCACCAGCAGCGTCCTCAACCCATTCCGGCTCAAGGCCATGGAGGAATTCGAATGTCCGGACCGGCTGTGAACGCCATGACCCTCCAGCGACCCTGCGCCGCCTGGTGGGGCAAGCTGCCAAGCCAGGGCGATTTCGTCGGCCGGCGCATGCCCCACGCACTGACCATGCGCTGGGACGAATGGCTGCGCAACGGCATGGACCAGCTGCGCAGCGATGCGGCCGACAACTGGTCCACGCGCTTCGTGCACTCGCCGCTGTGGTTCTTCCTGTGCCCCGCCTCCATCCTGGGCCAGCCCATGGTGGGCGTGATCGGCCCCAGCTCCGACCGCATCGGCCGGCTCTTTCCGCTGGCCATCATGGCCACGGTGGACGGCAGCTCCGGCATGCCCGCGTCGGACCAGGACATCGAACGCTTTCTGAGCGGCGCCCGCGATGCGCTCATCGACGCCCGGCGCCTGCCCCTGTCGGCCCAGCAGCTCGACGAGCGGCTGGCCACCCTGCAATGGCCGTTCCAGCAGGACGGCCGCGCGCCGGACAGCGCCTCCATCCACAGCCTGCTGGCGGACCTCGACATGGGCGCCTCGCAGGGCAACGCCGCGCGCCTGCCGCGCATGGACTGGCGCGCCTGCATGCGCCCGGGCTCCACCACCTCCGTCTGGTGGATCTCGGCCACGCCGCGCCACGCCCATGACGAAGTGGTCCAGCACGAAGTGCTGCACCGCCGCCTGTTCACCCGGCTGTTCAAGGGCGCCTGAGTTCATCCAGAGCGCACCCTCCACTCCACAACGTACCCAAGCAATACCGACCCGCCCATGGCCAATATCCAGGACCTGCTGACCGAGACTGCCACCGAGCCGCCCTGCGGCCCGGACCTTACCTATGACAACGACTTCCAGGCCATGGAAAGCGCGGCGCAGGGCAAGGTAGAACAGCAGTTCGGCGACACCGTCATCCCCGCCGAGCCACCGGACTGGCGCGACGTGGAGCGCCAGGCCTCGGCCCTGATGCAGCGCACCAAGGACCTGCGCGTGGCCGTGCTGCTGTGCCGCGCCTGGACCATCCTGCACGGCCTGCCCGGCACGCTGCAGGGCCTGCAGCTGTGCCGCGCCCTGCTGGAGCGCCACTGGGAGCATGTCCACCCCCTGCCCGAGGATGGCGACGACTACTTCATGCGCATGAATGCCCTGGGCACCCTGTCGGACGTGACAGGCTTTGTGCGCGACCTGCGCAACGCCGACTTCCTGCGCGGCGCCCTGGGCCAGATCAGCGTGCGCGACGCCGAACTGATGGCCAAGGGCAACGTGCCCGAGGACCTGCCGCACCTGAGCGCCGACGAATTGCGCATGGCCTCGGCCCGCGCGCATGCCGAGGGCCACGAAACCCTGCTGGCCGTCACCCCTGCGCTGCAGGAACTCGACCAGATCCGCGCCTGCTGCGAACAGCACCTGCCCAGCCACCAGCAGCCCGAGCTCGACGGCCTGCGCCAGCTGCTGCTGGCTCTCAGGCAGTGGCAGCCCCAGTCCACAGGCGATGCCGACACGGCAGCCGAGACCGATCCGGCCGCACAAACCAGTACGGAGGGCGGCACAGAGGGCGGCACGGTGGCCCACCCCGCGCCCGGCTCGGCACCCGCCCCGGCACGCAACCGCGAGCAGGCGATTGCCCAGTTGCTGGAAATCGCCGCCTTCGTCGAGCGCACCGAGCCCTCCAACCCCGCCCCCCTGCTCATCCGCCGCGCCGCCCGCTTCATGCGCATGGGCTTCATGGACATCCTGCGCGAACTGTCGCCCGACAGCCTGGCCCAGGTGGAAGTGATCACGGGCGCCCACCTGCAGGAGCAGCAGACATGAGGGCCACCGCCAAGAACGAGGCGCTGTTTAAACGAAAGGATGCAAGCAATGCTTGAAGTCGACAAGAACGGGATGGTGATCAACAACGCACGCATCCTGCCGCGACGCACAACGGCCATTGAGCGCGCGGCCATGCCCACGGTCCGAGGGATCATCGTCCACCAGACGGGTTCCTCCACGGAGCAGGCTGTTTTCAACAGCTACCTGGTCCCTGGCGCCAACGGGGCGCACTTCCTCATCAGCAAGCAGGGCACGATCTACCAGACAGCTTCGCTGTATCGGCGGACCAACCACGTTGGCAACGTGCGCGCACGCTGCCTAGCAGAGCATCGGTGTACTGCAGCGGAGATCAAGCAATACAGCAAGAGCGGCCCCAAGGCCATCAGCCGCACGGAGATGACCAAGAGCGTCCCTGAGCGCTACCCCTCCAACCTGGACAGCATCGGCATTGAAATCGTTGGCATCGCGTCGTTGCCTCCGAGCAAAAAGATGCCCCCGAATCTCACGCCCAAGAAGCAGCAGGAGTTCATCAACGAAAACGCTGTCTACGAGGCAGTGAACGGGCCTCAGCAAAGCGCGTTGAGCTATCTGGTGGAAGAGCTGAAGAACAGCCTGCAGATTCCAGGAACCGAAATTCATCGCCACCCGGCAGTCAGCTACAAGAACGTTACCGAAGCGGAGACCGCGACATGGCCATGAAATGGTGTCTCGCCGTAGCGTTTGGCTTCGCCGTGACGGCCTTTGCGGATACACGCTCCAAGCCCGTCATAGAGCGCATCACGATCCCGGTCAGCGCCGCCAAAAGCGAAGATCCGAATATCCATTGCGATTCACTGCGCATTGACGAAAAGCGTGTGCGCTATTTCCTGCGCCACGCCAGGCCCAGCAGCCAGTTCAATTACGCGCGTGCCTATGAAACCGGTAGTTGCAGCGCCAGTGCCGTCGTGCGCTTCAAGGGTGGCCGCGAATTCCGGCTGGCCATCGATGACGGCACCGGCTGGGGAACCACAGAGAGCAAACGCTCCGTGTCCTACCTCTATTGCGAAGCCTGCACTGATCTGCTGGAGCCGGACTTCGACTTCAAGGAGCCAGCGTCCCCATGACATCTGCGCCTTTCCACGGCTTTGACCGTTTCCACATGGCCTCTTGCGCCCTCAGCCCTTCGGTCCGCCGCAAGGCGGGACTCCAGGCTTTTTACTTCTGCGACCCATTTTTTTCTTGAAAGGAACACCCGCATGTCGCTCACCAAAACCGGCAAGAGTGGTCAGAAATTCATCGCGCGCAACCGTGCGCCGCGCGTGCAGATCGAGTACGACGTCGAGATCTACGGCTCGGAAAAGAAGGTGCAGATCCCCTTCGTGATGGGCGTGCTGGCCGATCTGTCGGGCAAGCCCGTCGATCCGCTGCCCGAGATCGCAGACCGTAAGTTCCTGGAAATCGACATCGACAACTTCGATGCGCGCATGAAGTCCATCAAGCCCCGCGTCGCCTTCCAGGTGGACAACACGCTGACGGGCGAGGGCAAGCTCAACATCGACCTGAGCTTCGAGAGCATGGAGGACTTCTCGCCCGCCGCCATCGCGCGGCGCGTGGGCGCGCTCAACTCGCTGCTGGAGGCCCGCACCCAGCTGCACAACCTGCTGTCCTACATGGACGGCAAGCAGGGCGCCGAGGAGCTGATCGGCAAGGTGCTCAAGGACCCTGCGCTGCTCAAGTCGCTGGCCGCCGCGCCCAACATCACTGCCCCGCAGGCCTCCGGCCCTGCATCCGAGGCTTGAGGCAGCACATCAGGAAGGCAAGCACGTCATGAATACCGCAACCCAACTCGAACAATCGACCCAGGCGCTGGCCGGCAGCGAATTCGGCAGCCTGCTGCAAAAGGAATTCAAGCCCAAGACCGAGCAGGCCCGCGAAGCCGTGGAAGCGGCCGTGCAGACGCTGGCCCAGCAGGCCCTGGGCTCGGCGATCACGCTGTCCAACGATGCCTACCAGACGGTGCAGGCCATCATTGCCGAGATCGACCGCAAGCTGTCCGAGCAGATCAACCGCATCATCCACCACGACGACTACCAGAAGCTCGAAGGCGCCTGGCGCGGCCTGCACCACCTGGTGACCAACACCGAGGTGGACGAGATGCTCAAGATCCGCGTGATGAACATCTCCAAGAAGGAGCTGCACCGCAACATGCGCCGCTTCAAGGGCGTGGGCTGGGACCAGAGCCCCGTCTTCAAGAAGGTGTACGAAGAGGAATACGGCCAGTTCGGCGGCGAGCCCTTCGGCTGCCTGGTGGGCGACTACCACTTCGACCACAGCCCGCCGGACGTGGAGCTGC
This sequence comes from Delftia acidovorans, assembly GCA_031286585.1. Taxonomy (GTDB): domain Bacteria; phylum Pseudomonadota; class Gammaproteobacteria; order Burkholderiales; family Burkholderiaceae_C; genus Comamonas; species Comamonas acidovorans_A. The sequence continues at coordinate 26,684 of JAITUC010000049.1, read as the reverse complement.
TCGGTGAAATGGCCAAGGTGGCCGCCGCGGCCCATTGCCCCTTCATCTCGGGCGCGGCGCCCGCCATCATGCAGATGGAATCCTGGCAGGAACTGGCCAACCCGCGCGACCTGACCAAGATCTTCACCAACACCGAGTACGCCGCCTGGCGCAGCCTGCGCGAGTCCGACGACGCCAAGTACATCGGCCTGGCCATGCCCCGCTTCCTGGCACGCCTGCCCTACGGCGCGCGCACCAATCCGGTCGATGAATTCGATTTCGAGGAAGAGACCGACAGCGGCGACCACGGCAAGTACTGCTGGGCCAACTCGGCCTACGCCATGGCGGTCAACATCAACCGCTCGTTCAAGTACTACGGCTGGTGCACCTCCATCCGCGGCGTGGAATCGGGCGGCGCGGTGGACAACCTGCCGGCCCACACCTTCCCCACCGACGACGGCGGCGTGGACATGAAGTGCCCCACGGAAATCGCCATCAGCGACCGCCGCGAGGCCGAGCTTGCCAAGAACGGCTTCATGCCCCTGGTGCACCGCAAGAACTCGGACGTGGCCGCCTTCATCGGCGCCCAGTCGCTGGCCAAGCCCGCCGAGTACTACGACTCCGACGCCACGGCCAACGCCAACCTGTCTGCGCGCCTGCCCTACATGTTCGCCTGCTGCCGCTTCGCGCACTACCTCAAGTGCATCGTGCGCGACAAGATCGGCTCCTTCCGCGAACGCACCGACATGGAGCGCTGGCTCAACGACTGGATCATGAACTACGTGGACGGCGACCCTGCCAACTCCTCGCAGGAGACCAAGGCCCGCAAGCCCCTGGCCGCCGCCGAGGTGCAGGTGCAGGAAGTCGAGGGCAACCCCGGCTACTACACCTCCAAGTTCTTTCTGCGCCCCCACTACCAGCTGGAAGGCCTGACCGTGTCGCTGCGACTGGTCTCCAAGCTGCCTTCCGTGAAGCAGGGCGCTAAATAAGACTGCCCGTCCCCCTGGCCCTGGTGCCGACACGCTCGCACCAGGGCCGGGACCCATAACAAGAAACAGGCCTGGAGAAGCTTCCTCCTCCAGGACCCAACTCAGAGAGGCTTTTCATGCCCTGGAATGTAGACAACGCCGTCGCCACCCTGCAGACCAATGCCCGCGCCAGTTCGGCGGGCTACTGCGCGCGCTATGTGCGCGATGCGATCGGCGCTGGCGGCATCGCACTGCAGCGCACGCGCGATGCCAAGGACTACGGCACCAGCCTGGTGGCCGCCGGCTTCACCCGCTACGACGCCATGCCCGAAGGTGGCTACAAGAAAGGCGACGTGGCGGTGATGGAGGGCTTCACCTCATCGCCTGCAGGCCATATGCAGATGTTCGACGGAAGCGTATGGATCTCGGACTTCAAGCAGAACGGTTTCTGGGCAGGCCCCGGCTACCGCACCCACAAGCCCGCCTTCAAGATCTACCGCCATCCCTGATGCGCCCATCGAGCCACGCCATGAACGCCTGTTCCAAAACCATCTTCACCCTGCTGCTGGCCGGCGCGGCCTGCGCCACGGTGCAGGCCGCGCCCTCCACGACAACGGCAACGGCAGCGGCAGCGGACGTCACCACCCTGTTCACCGACGCACTGCATTGCCGCATCGAGTTTCCCGACGGCCGCGACGAAGCGCTGGCCCAGCGCCTGCGCGACCAGGGCGTGACCGTGGTGGACCGCGCGCCGGGCGAAAGCCTGGACCTGCTCTATCTGTTTGCCACGCCGCTCGACATCGATGGCACGCAGGTGTCCTCCATCACCGTGCGCGGCGGCAGCGGCAGCATTGTCGCGGCGCGTGCCACGGGCAGCCTGCAGGCCCTGGTCCAGCGCACCAAGGCCCGGCCGCAGGCGCGCAGCCGCTGGGATCTTGAAGGCTTTGGCGAGCTGCCCGCCCAGTACACGCGCGCCATGCCGCTCAGAAAGGGCCTGGACGAGACCCCACCGCGCATCGTCATCGGCCATGTGGCCGGCGAGGCGCCCGACGCCGTGCGCTGGGGCTGCCGCTCCTACGACGACTGACCGGGGCGCAGCCGCACCCCGCCCCTCTCTTTTTCCTGCGTTTCACCATGCCCCTGCCCAGCTTCACCTCACAGCTTTCCCTGGACGAGCAACTCAAGGCCCTGAAGGACCAGATCCGCCAGGCTCCGGCTTCGGCGCCCCTGCGCATCTACTACTTCCAGCTGCTGTGCGTGCTGGGCGAATGGCAAAAGGCGCTGGAGCAGCTGCAGCTGTGCGCCCAGCTCGACCCGTCGTGCGAGCCCATGGCGCGCGCCTACCGCGAGGCCATCCGCTGCGAAGTGCTGCGCGCCGAGGTCTTCGCCGGCAAGAAAAAGCCCTTTCTCATGGGCGAGCCCGCGCAATGGCTGGCCTGCCTGATCGACGCCCTGGCACACGAAGGCGCGGCCGCCCAGGACCTGCGCGCCCGCGCGCTGGACGAAGCACCCGCCACGTCCGGCCATATGGGAGAGCACCGCTTCGAATGGCTGGCCGACAGCGATACCCGCCTGGGCCCCGTCTGCGAGCTGCTGGCGCACGGCAGCTACTACTGGCTGCCCTTCGATGCCATTGCGCAGATCGGCTTCGAGCCCGTGCAGGACCTGCGCGACCTGATCTGGCTGCCCTGCGAGGTCACGCTGCGCGAGGGCGGCGCGCTGCAGGGCTTCATGCCCGCGCGCTATCCGCTGGCGCCCGGCGATGACGACGCCGTCCGCATGTCGCGCCGCACGCAGTGGAGCCCGCTGGACACAGGCTCCTCCGATCCTGACGAGTCCTCGGGCCACGTGGCCGGCCACGGCCAGCGCACCTGGGTCACCGACTCCGAGGACTTTCCCATGCTGCAGGTGCGCCAGCTGGCGCTGGACACCGCCACGCGATGACGCAGCAGGCCATGCACGGAACACTCGCCCCCGCGTCCCCGCAAGCTTTGCGCTGCCTGTGCTCGCTGCTGGCCGCCTTGCTGTACCTGGGCCCGTGGCCTGCATGGGCCGCCGGTTCCTGAGGACAAGCCATGCGCCCCAGTCCCCTCAACCCCATGCCCACGCTGCGCACGCGCCAGAACCAGGCGACCGCAGCCAAGGACCGGCTGCAGCCCGCCCTGCTGGACCGGCTGACCGACCACGAGCCCCATGTGCGCACCGAGCGGCCCGATGCGGTCTTCGTGAACGAATCCCGCCTGCGCGAGGCCCTGCTGCGCGACCTGGGCTGGCTGCTCAACGCGCGCGATGCCTGGGACCACGTGGAGATGGAGGGGCTGGAGCATGTGCAGCGCTCGGTCATCAACTACGGCATGCCGCCGCTGGCCGGCCAGCTGCTGTCCGAGCTGGACTGGAGCCATGTGGAGCGCAGCATCCGCGAAAGCATCCTGGCCTTCGAGCCGCGCATCCTGCCCAAGACGCTGACCGTGACGCTGCTGGCCTCCACCGAGCAGCTCAACCACCACAACACGCTGCAGTTCGAGATCCGCTGCCAGTTCTGGTCCATGCCCTATCCGCTGGAGCTGCTGCTCAAGACCAGCCTGGACCTGGAGACCGGCCAGGTCTCGCTGCAAAACCTCAGGGCCTGAGCCCGGATGCCGCCACACGCACCATGAATCCCCGTCTCGTCGAGTACTACAACCGCGAACTGGCCTATCTGCGCGAGCTGGGCGCCGAGTTCGCCGCCGCCTTCCCCAAGGTGGCGGGCCGCCTTTCCCTGCACGACACCGATGTGGCCGACCCCTATGTGGAGCGCCTGCTGGAAGGCTTCAGCTTTCTGAGCGCCCGCATCCAGCTGAAGATGGATGCGGAGTTTCCGCGCCTGTCCCAGCGCATGATGGAAATGGTCTGCCCCCACTACCTGGCGCCCACGCCATCCATGGTGGTGGTCCAGCTCAAGCCCAGCGCCAAGGAGGGCAACCTCGTGGACGGCTTCACCCTGCATTCGGGCAGCGTGCTGCGCACGCACAAGTCGCAGGAAGAGCAGACCATCTGCGAATTCCGCACCGGCGGGCCGCTGACGCTGTGGCCGCTGGAGATACGCCAGGCGCGCCTGGGCGGCCCGGCGCTGGACCTGCCCCATGCGCTGGTGCCCCAGCTGGGCGAGGCCGGTGGCCACCTGCGCCTGCAGCTGGCCACGCTGGACGCCTCGCAGTGCATGCAGCTGGCGATGGACCAGCTGTGGGTCTACATCCATGCGGGCGATGTCGTTGCCTCCCACCTGCAGGAGCTCATCCACACGCAGACGCTGGCCATCGTGGTCCACCACCCGCAGGACCCGCGCCAGGTCTGGGACGTGCTCCAGCCCGATGCGCTGCGTGCCGAAGGCCATGACAGCGAGCAGGCGCTGATTCCCTATTCGCACCGCGCCTTCCAGGGCCACCGTCTGCTGCACGAGTACTTTGCGTTTCCCGCGCGGCAGCGGTTTTTCTCGATCAACGGCCTGTCGCGCAGCATGCGCCGGATCGCCCACGACGGCGTGGGCATCACCGTGCTGCTGCGCCGCGCCGCGCCCACGCTGGAGCCGCAGATCGACGCGGCCAAGCTGCTGATGCACTGCATTCCGGCCATCAACCTGTTCGAGTACACGGCGGACCGCCTGCATGTGGCCTCCAACGTGCACGAGTACCACGTCATTCCCGACCGCACGCGGCCGCTGGACTTCGAGGTCTACGGCGTGCAGGCCGTCACCGGCCACCACGAAGGCAAGACCCAGGACCGCGAATTCGCACCGCTGTATGCATCCACGCATGGCCTGCACTCCACCGAGCAAGCCTACTTCACCACGCGGCGCGAGCCCCGGCTGTTTTCCGAGCGCAGCCTGCGCAGCGGCCCGCGCACGCAGTACCTGGGCTCTGAAGTCTTCATCTCCCTGGTGGACCAGCGCGAGGCCCCGTTCTCCGACGACCTCAAGCAGCTGTCCATGCACACCCTGTGCACCAACCGCGATCTGCCCCTGCTCATGCGCGTCAACCAGCCGGGCGGCGACTTTGCGCTGCAGGAGTCGGCGCCCGTGGAATGGGCCCGCGCCATCGCCGGCCCCAGCGCCCCGATTCCTGCCGTGGCCGACGGTGGCCTCACCTGGCGATTGATCTCCCACCTGAGCCTGAACTACCTGGCCATGACCGATCTGTCCGACGAGGAAGGCGCGGCCACGCTGCAGGAGCTGCTGCGCCTGTACCTGGACCTGGGCAACCACCAGCTGGCCGGGCAGATCGCCGCCATCCAGGGCATGCGCATCGAACCCATCACGCGCCGCCTGCCCCAGCACCGCCAACTGGTCTACGGCCGCGGCGTGGGCGTACACCTGAGCGTGGACGAGCCGGCCATGGCCGGTGTCAGCCCCTGGCCCCTGTCCAATGTGCTGGAGCGATTCTTCGCCCGCCATGTGGGCGTCAACAGCTTCACCGAGCTGCAGCTGCACTCGCGCCAGCGCGGCCCCGTCGCGCGCTGGACTCCGCGCCCCGGACAAAGGCCCGGCATATGAGCAACGCCGTCCACGCCCCGCTGCCCGAACCGGAACGCCCCCAGGCTCCGGCTGCGGCTCCAGCTCCGACTCCCGCGCGTCCGCCCGTGCAAGCCGCAGGGTCCGACGATGCCCGGGCACGCCTTTTCTGGCAGCGCCTGAGCGCCAGGCCCTACCAGTTCGACCTGATGCACAGCCTGCGCTACCTGCAGGCACGCCACCCCGCGCTGCCGCGCCTGGGCCAGGCCACGCGCCCCAAGGACGAGCCGCTGCGCCTGGGCCAGGACCCATCCCTGGCCTTCGCCCCCGCCACCATTGCCGAAGTCCTGCCCTCGCGCGCCGGCGAGCCCGAGCGCATGACGGTCTGGAACTTCGGCCTCTACGGCCCCAACGGCCCGCTGCCCACGCACATCACCGAATACGTGCGCGAGCGCCTGCGCCAGCATGACGACGCCACGCTGGCACGCTTTTCCGACATCTTTCACCACCGCATGCTGCTGCTGCTGTTCCGCGCCTGGTCGGACGCACAGCCCACCGCATCGCTGGACCGCCCGGGCGAGGACCCCTTTGGCCGCTACATAGACAGCTTCATAGGCGCCGGCCTGCCCAGTCAGCGCGCCCGCGACGACGTGCCCGACCACGCCAAGCGCTTCATGGCCGGCCACCTGACCCGCTGGACGCGCAACCCCGAAGGCCTGTGCCAGGCCCTGTCGCACTACTTCCAGATTCCCGTGCAGCTGGAGGAAAACTGCCTGCACCACCTGGAGCTGGAGCCCGAGCAGCAGACCCGGCTGCAGGGCCGCCCCTGCAACTCGCGCCTGGGCGTGGACGCCGTCGTGGGCTCGCGCGTTCCCGATGCGCAAAGCAAGTTCCGCCTGGTGCTCGGCCCGCTGGGCCTGGCGCAATACCGGCAGCTGCTGCCCCAGGCCGCGCTGTTCCAGACCCTGGTGGACTGGGTGCGCAACTACCTGGGCATCGAATTCGCCTGGGACTACGTGCTGGTGTTGCGCCGCCAGGAAGTGCCCGCCGCCCGGCTGGGCAGCAGCACCCAGCTGGGCTGGACCACCTGGCTCACCCATGCCGAGCCTGCACAGGACGCGCGCGACTTCCGCCTGGACCCCGAAGCCTGGCTGCGCCAGCGCCGCCAGCCCGTGCGGGGCCGGCGCCCCGGCCCCGGCCCCAGCCCTCGAACCACTGAATCACCGAACCACTGAATCACCACTTCCCTGCTCGCACACATGCCCACCGTACAGATCAAGTTCCCGCACAACGCCCCGGTCCCTTCCACGCTGACGCTGGTCGAAGGCAACCGCCTGCGCGTCAAGATCGAGGCCGTCGCCAAGACCTACAAGCTGGGCGCCAGGATCGATGCGCCCAGCATTCTTGCAGCCCAGCCCCCCGTACACAACGCCCGCGCCGACAGCTGGCAATTCGACTTCGTGGCGCAGCAGCCCGGGCTCACCAAGCTCAGCATCGTGGCGGTGCAGGGAACCGGGCTCAGCGTCATGCCCGCAGCCATCACCGTGCAGGTGGAGAAGAGCATTTCGCTGCCTGCGGAGAGCACGACGGAGGGGATGCTGGCAAGGCTGTTCCTGGCGGAGAACACCTCGCCCGCACTCGGTGGCTCAAGCTGGCGGATTGAAGACATCCGGACTTCCATGCAGTGGATGCGGCGCGTGATCGAAAACCGCCTCAAGAGCCCGAATCCCGGGGATTTCATGGCACGTGGCGCCACCAGTGAGAAAGACATCGTCATGGCGAACGACCGTGGATCGGTCCAGTTCCACGGGTTCAACCTGTACCCCACGCTGCCATCCGAAATGGCAGGAAACCTTCAAAAATACCTCCAGAACGCCAACAACGGCCTTCACCCGCAGCGCAAGGCCTATCTGGATTTTGTGCAGGCCGCCATCGACATCGCCCAGGCGCCAGTACCCCCGGACCCCACGTCCACAGGGCTCTTCGGTTGGAAAACCAACGAAGCCCCCCAGCCCGGCCCCGAGTTCCGCGAACACAAGACCCTGTCCGGCAACACGTTCTACACCCATACCCGCTTGCGCAAGAAGGACTGAAGCCCATGCCTGAACTTCAACAAGCCCTCCAGCGATTGGGCTCCCCCAGCCACCACGGCCATTGCGCAATGCCTGCCCTTGCGAAGCCGGCCAGCGTCTCGGTCAGTCTCGCACGGGCCGCGTGCCTGACCCTCCTCGCAGTCGCAAGTTGGCACGCTGGCGCTGCGGCACCGGCAGACACAGCCGATGCCGCACCAAAGCCCGCCGCGGCCGCCGACTTCTCGCGCCCGGCCTCTCACTACGTGGCATCGGTTGCGGCCCTTCGCAACTATCTGCAAGCCAAGGACGAAGCCAACACCCCCCAGAAAGCCCAGAGCAGGCAGCACTTTTGCTTCGTGCAGCAGCACAACCGCAGCGTAACCCCTGCGCGCTCATCGGTCTGGATGGTCTGGCTGGAAGGCGGCCAGATCGCCAATCTGGGGCAGCGCCGCTTCACCGCCAAACCATCGCCGGATGAAGCGCAATGGGACGGCGATGCCTTGGCCGAAGCCAAGGCCATCCACCTCGCGACCGACGTCCGTGAAACGGCGCAGGAAACGACCGGCAGCAGCATCCTCGTAGAGCGCGCCTGGGTGGACCTGCTGCTGGCGCAGTGCAAGGCCAAGGGCCGCACCATCACAGTGGCTCCTGCCCGATAGCCGCATGCCGCATCTCCACCACTCCTGGTTGCCGCCTGGCCGGATGCGCCGGATGGCCTGTCTGTTGGCCGCGCTGGCCCTGCCCGCAACAGTCCTGGCTCAGGCCAATGCTGCGGCAGACAACGGCAGCCCTGCGCCAGCAACCTCCCAGGGTCTCCCTCCTGACGACTTCTCACGCCCCGGCAAGGCCAGCATCCCTTCGCCTGCCGTACTGCGCGCCTACCTCCGACTCAAGCTGCAGTACGCAGACACCTCCTTGGCGGGAAGGCGTCAGCACTTTTGCTTTGTCCAGCAGCGCTCCGCGCCGCCCGAAGATCCAAGCCCCTTCGTCTGGATGATCTGGCAAGACGGCGGCGAGATTCTCAGCCTCGGCTCGCTGCTGGCCCCGGCACATGCCGCGCCGCAGGAGGCCGAGGAGTACGGCGAAGGCTTGGCGCGCAACAAGTCCATCCGCCTCGCCACCGGAGTCCGTGAGACGGCAGAGGAAACCATCGGCAGCAGCTTCCTCGTCGAACGCGCCTGGGTCGACAGGCTGCTGGCGCAGTGCCAGGCCAAGGGCCGCAAGGTCGAAGTCCGCCCCCGCCACTAGCCGGTATCTCCGGCACCCATTCATCCACTTTTTTCCGCACCCAACACCCATGACAGAAATCAGCCGCCAATCCCTCTTCGGCAAGCTCAACCCGCTGCTGTTCAAGTCGCTGGAAGGCGCCACCGTGTTCTGCAAGCTGCGCGGCAATCCCTATGTGGAGCTGGTGCACTGGCTGCACCAGCTGCTGCAGGAAAACGATTGCGACCTGATCCGCATCCTGCGCCACTTCGACATCGCCTCCGACCGCCTGGCCGCCGATGTGCTGCGCCGCCTGGACCAGTTGCCGCGCGGCGCCACCTCGATCAGCGATTTCTCCGAACACATAGAGACCGCCATCGAGCGCGGCTGGGTCTATGCCACGCTGATGTTCAACGACAGCCAGATCCGCAGCGCCTATCTGCTGTCGGGCATGGTGCGCACGCGCTCGCTGGCCAATGAGCTGCGCTCCATCTCGCGCGAATTCGACAAGATCTCCGAGCCCGCGCTCAGCGACGCCTTCGCCCGCCTGCTGCCCGACTCGCCCGAGGCACGCATGCGCGCGGCCGATGGCAGTGGGCTGGAAGGCACGCCGGGCGAAGCCAGCCAGGCCACGGGCGCCGCGTCCGGCCAGGGCGGCGCGCTGCAGCAGTACACCGTGGACCTGACGGCCCGCGCCAAGGCGGGCGAGCTGGACCCCGTCACCGGTCGCGACGACGAAGTGCGCCAGATGGTGGACATCCTGCTGCGCCGCCGCCAGAACAACCCCATCCTGGTCGGCGAGGCCGGCGTCGGCAAGACCGCCGTGGTCGAAGGCCTGGCCCTGCGCATCGCCCAGGGCGACGTGCCGCCGCCGCTGCAGGGCGTGGAGCTGCGCGTGCTGGACGTGGGCCTGCTGCAGGCCGGCGCCAGCATGAAGGGCGAGTTCGAGAACCGCCTGCGCGGCCTGCTGGACGCCGTGCAGTCCAGCACCACGCCCATCGTGCTGTTCATCGACGAAGTCCACACCCTGGTAGGCGCAGGCGGCCAGGCCGGCACGGGCGATGCCGCCAACCTGCTCAAGCCCGCCCTGGCGCGCGGCACGCTGCGCACCATCGGCGCCACCACCTGGGCCGAGTACAAGAAATACATTGAAAAAGACCCGGCCCTGACCCGCCGCTTCCAGCTCGTTCAGGTGCATGAGCCCGACGAGCCCCGCGCCGTGGACATGCTGCGCGGCGTGGCCGCCAAGCTGGAAAACCACCACCAGGTGCGTATTGCCGCAGACGCGGTGGCCGCGGCCGTCAGCCTGTCGCACCGCTACATTCCCTCGCGCCAGCTGCCCGACAAGGCCGTCAGCCTGCTGGACACCGCCTGCTCGCGCGTGGCCATGGCCCTGCATGCCACGCCCGCCCAGCTTGAAGCCGTGCAGCGCCGCATCGAGGCCCTGGGCGTGGAGCAGGAAGTGCTGCTGCGCGAGGCCGCCCTCGGCCTGCCCACGGCCGAGCGCCTGCAGGCGCTGGAAACCGACCTGGCCAGCCTGCGCGACCGCCAGGCCATCCTGGCCGAACGCTTCCGCCAGGAAAGCGCGCTGGCCCGCCGCATCCTGGAAACCGAGGCCGCCCTCATGGGCCTGAAGCCGCCGGTCTTCTCCACCGGCGCAGCCGCAGACCCGTCCGCTGCGGCACCGGAGACGGCCGCCGAAGCCACCGCCACCGAACCTGCCGAGCCTCCCAGCGTGGCCTCGCTGGAAGCGCTGCGCCGCCAACTCGCCGAGCTGCAGGGCGATGCCCCGCTACTGCAGCCCGTCGTCGATGCCGGCGTGGTCGCCGCCGTCGTGGCCGAGTGGACCGGCATTCCCGTGGGCCGCATGGTGCGCGACGAGGTGCAGTCCGTGCTCTCGCTGGCCGACACGCTGGAGAAGCGCGTCATCGGCCAGCGCCATGGCCTGGAGGCCATCACGCGCCGCATCCAGACCTCGCGCGCGCGGCTGGACGATCCGGGCAAGCCCATCGGCGTGTTCCTGCTGGCAGGCCCCTCGGGAGTGGGCAAGACCGAGACGGCGCTGTCCCTGGCCGAAGCCCTGTATGGCGGCGAGCAGAACCTCATCACCATCAACATGAGCGAGTTCCAGGAGGCGCACACTGTCTCCACCCTCAAGGGCGCGCCACCGGGCTACGTGGGCTACGGCGAAGGCGGCGTGCTCACCGAGGCCGTGCGCCGCCGCCCCTACAGCGTGGTCCTGCTCGATGAAATCGAAAAGGCCCACTCCGACGTGCACGAGATGTTCTTCCAGGTCTTCGACAAGGGCTGGATGGAAGACGGCGAGGGCCGCTACATCGACTTCAAGAACACCGTCATCATCCTGACCTCCAACGTGGGCTCGGACCTGATCGCCAACATGTGCCGCGACCCGGACCTGGCGCCCACGCCGGAAGGCCTGGCCCAGGCCGTGCGCCAGCCGCTGCTGCAGACCTTCCCCGCCGCGCTGCTGGGCCGCCTGACCGTCGTGCCCTACTACCCCATCTCCGACGCCATGCTGGAGCAGATCATCCGGCTGCAGATGCTGCGCATACAGCGGCGCATCGAGGAACGCCATGGCGCGCAGTTCAGCTTCGACGAAGCCGCCGTGGACCTGGTGCGCCGCCGCTGCAGCGAGGTGGAATCGGGCGCGCGCATGGTGGACGGCATCCTCACCCAGAACCTGCTGCCGCGCATGGCCACCCACTTCCTGCAGGCCACCGTGGAAGGCCAGGAACTGCAAAGCCTGCACGCCGGCGCCAGCGGCGACGACTTCACGCTGGACGTGCGCACCCGCGCTGCGGAGCCCGCATGAGCCGGCGCCGTCTTCCACGCGCCACCTCGGCAGTGATTGCCGCCGCGCTGCTGGCCGCCCCCGCTGCGCAGGCGCTGGACCTGGGCGCCATCGGCCAGGCTGCCGACACCGTGCAGCGGGCCTCGGGCGCCGCCACGGCCGGCCAGCAGGCGCTGGAGGCCGGCCGCAGCGCAGCCAGCACGGCCACCAACGCGGCCACGGGTGCCGCCAGCGAAGCCCGTGCCTGGTGGGACCGCAACCAGGCCCAGCCCGAGGCGGCACAGTCGCCGCCGTCCGGCTCCGCCCCCGTGCAGGACGACCAGGGCGGCCCGCGCCGCGTCATGGCCGTGCTGGGCGACGCCTGGACGGACAGCGCCCGGCGCGGCCAGGCCGTGGTCGCGCTCATGGACCAGGGGCCGTACCTCGTGCAGCGCCAGGCCGCCCATGTGGCGCCGGCCAAGTCGCAATGGCTGGCCCTGCCGCGCGGCGACAGCACCGGCGTGGCCATCGAACTGCCCAGCGACCCCGAAGGCACGACCTATGACCTGTCCACTGGCCGTGCCCGTCCCGGGGGCCGGGGCGTGCGCATCTTCGCCCTGTCCGTCCACGCCGACGTTCCGCAGCGCGCGGGCCGGCGCAGCCTGGACGCCATAGAGCAGCACGCCATGCTGCGCGCCAGCTCCGTGCGCACCGAATGGCCGCGCCAAAGCGGCGACATCCTGGAGCCCACGGGCGGCAAGCTGCTGGTCTGGGCCAGCGATGCCGCGCAGCGCTTCCCTTCCGGCTTTGGCGCCGACGGACGCCTGTTCACCGCCGACGACCCCATGGTCACCCTGCCGCGCGGCTACACCGTGGTCACGCTGGAGCCTCAGGGCCTGCGCTTCGACCGCGCCCGGGAAATCGCCCTGGCCTTCCACGCCGTCCAGCCCGCGCAGGACATCGACCTGTCCCGCCTGGGTGCAGGCGATGCGGCCCAGGCCCTCATCGGCCTCATTGCCGAGCGCCACCCGCTGGCCGCTGCCAGCGGCTTTGATGCCGGCAAGCTGCGGGCCGACTACGGCCAGCGCCTGCAAACCGCCGCAGAGCGCGGCGACAGCGCCGCACAGGCCCAGGCCCTGGCAGAAATGGGCCAGTGCCTGGGCGACGGCCAATACCGCGTTCTCCTGCCCGGCGGCCAGGCCTGGCCCGCCCGCACGGACCGGGGCCTGTCTCCGCAGCTGCTGGCACGCGGGAGCGTCAACCTGCCCATGCCCCGCACCTGGCTGCGTGAGGACGGTCGCATCGCCATCACCAGCGTGGCGCCAGGCTCTGCCGCCGCCAAGGCGGGCCTGCAGCCCGGCAGCGACATCCTCGCCATCGAAGGGGAAGGCCCGGCCCGCTACCTGGACCGCATTGCCACCGCCTCGCTGCGCACCGGTGCCGACGCCCGCCGCGCCGACCTGCTGGCGCTGGACCTGGGCACGCCCGCCACGCTGAGCCTGCGCACCGCAGCCGGCACGCCCAACAGCACATCCAACAGCGCATCCAGCAACCAGGAACAGAACCTGCGCCTGGACGCCGCCCCCGCCGCCACCACGGCCCTGCCTGCGGCCGAGCCCGCCCTGGCCTCCTTCCTGCTGCGCAGCGCCCAGGGCGGCAACCTGGCCTACATCGCACTCGACAGCTTTGCCGATGGCGCCACCGGCCAGCTCATCCGCTGGGAGGGCGCCCTGGCCGCCGCCACCCAGGCCAGGGTCACGGGCCTGGTCATCGACCTGCGTGCCCACCGGGGCGACGACGCCTACCAGCTGCTGCCCCACATGCTGGCCTCGCTCTACACGCGCGACAAGCCGCTGCGCATGCAGGACGCCGCCCAGCGCCTGTTCGACCCCGCCGCCCGCGTCTGGCGCAGCCGTGGCGGCCTGGGCCTGCCGGCCCAGCTGCCGCTGGCCGCCTCGGGCGCGCCGTTCACCGCCCCCGTGGCCGTGCTCACCGGCCCGGGCTGCGCCGGCCCCTGCGAACTGTTCGCCGCCTGGCTGCAGCACAGCCAGCGTGCCGACATCGTCGCCACCAGCACCACGGCCGGCGCCACCGGCCCCGCCACGCGCGTGCACCTGCCGGCCGGCTTCATCGTGCAGGTTCCCCTGCTGGCCGAAACCGGCCCCGCTGGCGGCAACAGCACCGCCGCACAGGCCCAGGGCGTGACCCCGCGCCTGCGCGTGCCCGTGGACGCCGCCTTCACCGCCTCTGTCCAGGCTGGCGGCGACCCGCTGCTGGACGCCGCCGTGCTCCATCTGGAACGCGTCCGCGCCGTGCAGGCATCGCGCTAGGCCCAGCCATCCATCGCCTTACGGAGACCCCTGAACATGCCACTTGCCATTACCAGCCAGCCCGCAGGAACGCAGTTCGCCATCACGGCCGATGCCCAAATGCCCACCATCACGGTGACTGCCGTCCTGCAGAACGAAGCGCTGCCTGCAGGGAGCACGCCCATCTACGAATGGTCGGCCACTTTGATTTACGACGGCGGCAGCGATGTCAGCAAGACACGGTTCGGCAACAAGCAGCGCACCCAGCACAGCCCCATCGCGTCGCAGACCAGCGCCAACGCCAGTTGGCGCATTCCCTTCACCGAAGTGCGAGGTGGCAGCCTCACCGTTCAAGTCATCTTGCGTGCTGGAGGCTTGGAACGCCGTGCCAGCGTCAGCTGGCTCATCGTGGGCCAAAACCCATCGAGCACGGCCATCCGAGCATTCGCCAACGGCATCGGCGCAGACAGAGTCGTGTTCCGCAAGAAGATGCGGCAGGAAAGTTCACTACATCAGTTCCTGTCACCTCCCGGCCACTGGCCCAAGTACAGCAGTGACGGCAAAGGCGGTGTGGGTCTTTGCCAGCTCACAACGCCGCCGCCTACCGCAGACCAGACCTGGAGCTGGAAAGAGAATGTGCGCGGCGGCTGGACGCTTTATCAGGAAAAGGAGCGCATCGCCCGCAACTACCCGCGCACCGTGCGCAAAAGCCAGCAATTCAGCAACCTGGTGACTGCCTGGAACCAGGCTCGGGCAAGGCAAGGGTTGCCAGCCATCCCCGTGGAACTGCCCAACTACACAGCCGAGCAGTTGGAACGCGACACACTGCGCGGCTTCAACGGCTATGCCAATGGCCTCCACGAGTACCGCGTGCGCCAGCAGGACGGTCAGCTGTTTGTCACGATCAACCCCGCTGGAACACTGGGACTGGCTGAATGGGAGCAGGTTCCGGTTTCAGAGCGCGGCACCAAGGGCGATCCCAACTATGTAGAAAACGTGTTGGGCAGGGAGGACTTCTAGCCATGCCCGCCCGTTCTATCGCCATTCACCTCATGAAGGCTTCCGCAGCCATGGCTGCCATAGCGATGGCCGTGGGCTGCTCTTCCGGCGCCGACCAGATGGGGGCCGCTGCGCATCCTTCAGCCACACTCGCTATGGAAGCAACGGCCAAGGCATTCGACCCCACAGACCGCAGCCAGTATCGCTATCTGTATGCCGTGTACTGCAATGGCCGAGTGGATCGACTCGATCTGAAAAACCGGACCAAGACAGGCAGTTTTCAGCTCTCCGAGCGAAGTGGCGAACCGCCTGCGGTGCCAGCGCAAGGCGCAAGCACCTCCTTCGCCGACAGCTGCCAGATTCGCCCCGCAGCTACGGGCGACATGCAGGATCAGGCCGCAGGCCTGGTGAATCTGGTGGCAGGCGATGGCACAGGCGCCGCTGGCGATGGCCGACAGTCCTATCGGTTGCTGACGTTTTCCCTGCCAGGCTGGACCTTGCTCGGAACCCGTAACCTGGGCCGCTTCGAGAACGGCCAGCCGCACATGCGGCGGGCCACAGACGGCTCCCTTGTCGCCGTACCCAAGCCGGATGGCGGCCTGCGCACGCAGTTGACACAGCAGGCCAGGGCATACGCCGGTGGCGAATCCCTGAACGATCTCCGGGCGGAGGAAACGTCGGCAGGCCGCGTGCTGCTGAGCTACCGGCTCCCGGGAACAGACGGCTTGGGCTTTGCGCTGTCGGACCGCGAGCGCGCACTCACGTTACCGTTGCAGGCGCTGCCCGGCCAAAGCCTGGCCCCTGGATGGCGCCTTGCGCCAGGCGGCCGCTACGTGCTGCTGACGCTGAACAAGCTCGTACCTGTGGAGCGGGGCCTGCACCAGTTGGCCACCACCGGCGAGATGCGTCTTTATGACGCAGAAGGCCGCCAGTTGGCCACGCTGAACGATGCCCGCATCGCTGGGCCCTCCATGGTCCTGATGCCAAAGGAAGACATGGACCGCGACACACCGCGTACGGCGGGCCACTGGCTCAACATCGCGCTCACCCCGGACGGACTGGCCGTGTTCGCCGATCCACTGGGCAACTACCGATTCGTCGAACTGGGACATGTCTTCGGCCTGGAGCCGGTCGTGAGCCTGGACGCCAACGACTACGACAGCCGGCTGCCCGGTTTGGTCTATGCAGCGCAATAAGCAATCCCTTGCCATGCACCCAAGCGTCACCGCCATGGGCTTGGCGCTGCTGTGTCCTGGCCCAGGTATGGCTGCGGTACCGGCGCCCACAGCCCCCGTCCAGAACCCCCACCGCTACCTCTACGCCGTGTACTGCAACGGCACCGTTGACCGGCTGGACCTGGTCCAGCAAACCAAGACAGGCAGTTTTCAACTCTCAGAGCGCAGCGGCAGCCCTGCGGCCATTGCTGCGCTGCCACGGCCGGGAGTTCGACCTGGCGGCTGCCTTGCCCGCCCTGTCGTCACGGAGGATGCGCAGGACACCAGTGACGGGATGGTGAACATCGTCGCCAGCAGCCGGCTGGACCCCGATGCGGACGGTCGAAAGCCCTACCGCCTGCTGACCTTCGCCCTGCCGGGCTGGACGCTGCAGCAAGCGCGCAATCTGGGCAGCTTCGATGCCTTGCCCCGCCTGGCCCGCGCCGCTGACGGAAGCCTGGCCGTGCAGCCCCGGGACAAGGATCCGGCCGCCGCCATGGCCGCGCAGGCCCGGGCCTGGACGGCAGCGGATGCGATGGCCTGGACCAGCGCCCAGGCATGGTCGGCAGGCAATGTGCTGTTGACCTATGCCTTGCCCGCGCAGCGCGGCATGGGCGCCGCGCTGGCACTGCGGGCCGAGGCGCGCATCGTGCACCTGGCCGAGTTCCGCAGCGGTGGCCACGACATCCCACCCGACCTGCGCCTGGCGCCGGGCGGCCGGTTCGCGCTCGCCAGCCTGAAGCGCTCCGTCCCTCTGGGCGAGGGCCTGCGCAAGGTCGAAGCCACCAGGGAGCTGCGGCTGTATGGCGCGGATGGCCGGCAGACCCGGGTGTTGAACCAGGCAAGCCTGGCCGGCAGCGTGCTGGCCCGGAGCCGGTCCGGCAAGTTGGACCTGGACGAACCCCGCACCGACAACGACTGGTTCAACGTAGCCCTGACGCCGGGCGGCCTGGCGGTTTTCACCGACCGGCGCGGCAACTACCAGTTCATTGCGCTGGGCCAGTCCTTCGGCAGTGACCCTGTCATGGATGACGCCCAGGATGACGCCGACGGCGCCCGTCCGGGGCTGGTGTACGCAGCCCGCTAGCAGCAGAGGACCTTCCAGCCACCCCATGCAAGCCCTTCATCGACCGGCGCACGCAGGCCCCGCCATCCAGGCCTGAAGCCCCGACCCCTCTTCCACCCCAAGCACCGCGAGATCCGACACCATGACACGCAGAGTCACCATCAACACCCCCCTGGCAGACCAGCTGCAGCTGCGCCGGCTGCAGGGTCGCGAGGAAATCAGCCATCTGTTCGCGCTGGAGATCGATCTGCTCAGCGAAAGCGACAGCATCGACCCCAAGGCCCTGCTGGGCAAGGGCGCCACCGTGGTGGTGGAGACCCAGGACGGCGGCAAACGCTACATCGATGGCCTGGTCACGGCCTTCGGCATGCGCGGCCAGGACGAGCACCGCAACTTCCTGTACCGCGCGCGCCTGTCGCCCTGGCTGTGGCTGGCCACGCGCCGCAGCGACTTTCGCATCTTCCAGAACAAGACCGTGCCGGACATCATCAACGAGGTCCTGGGCATCTACGGCCACCCCATGCAGCAGCGCCTGACGCGCTCCTACCGCACCTGGGAGTACTGCGTGCAGTACAACGAGACCGACTTCCAGTTCGTCTCGCGCCTCATGGAGCACGAGGGCATCTGCTACTACCACCAGCACAGCGCGGGCCAGCATGTGCTGACCCTGGGCGACGACATCGTTGCATCGCACGACCCGCTGCAGGGCGGCGCCGTCATCCCCTTCCATCCGCCCGGCAAGGCCGCCGTGGCGCGCGAGGAATGCATACACGCCTGGGAGCTGCACCAGCGCGTCAAGCCGGGTCGGCACTACAACGACGACTACGACTTCAAGAAGCCCCGTGCCGAGCTGTCCAACATGCGCCGCAACCCGCCGGGCCATGCGCACGACGCCTACGAGATCTACGAATGGCCGGGCGGCTACACCGAAACCGGCGACGGCGAGGACTACATCCGCGTGCGCCTGCAGCAAAGCCTCACGCGCCAGAGCACGGTGCAGGGCAGCTCCAACCACCGCGCCATGGCGCCGGGCTACACCTTCACGCTGGACAACTACCCGCGCGGCGACCAGAACCAGGCCTACCTGGTCACGGCCGTGGACTACGCCTTCGAGGAAAACCCGCGCGTCAGCGACGGCGGCAGCGGCGAGGGCTCGACACAGAAATTCGTGCTCCAGGCCCAGCCCACCAGCCTGCCCTTCAAGCCCCAGCGCATCACCGCCAAACCACGCACCACGGGCCCGCAGACCGCCGTCGTCGTCGGCCCCGCAGGCGAAGAGATCTGGTGCGACCAGTACGGCCGCGTCAAGGTCCAGTTCCACTGGGACCGCATCGGCGGCATGAACGAGAACTCCAGCTGCTGGATGCGCGTGGCCACCAGCTGGGCCGGGCCGGGCTTTGGCGCGGTGCACATCCCGCGCATCGGCATGGAAGTCATCGTGGACTTCCTCAACGGCGACCCGGACCACCCCATCGTCATGGGCTGCGTCTACAACGCAGCCAACATGCCGCCCTGGGCGCTGCCGGCCAACGCCACGCAATCGGGCATCAAGACCAGATCCAGCAAGGGCGGCGCACCGGGCGCGGGCATGAAGAACGGCCAGGGCGACGCCAACGCCATCCGCTTCGAGGACAAGGCCGGGCAAGAGCAGCTGTGGCTGCATGCCCAGAAGGACCAGCTCACCGAGGTCGAGAACGACGAGGACAAATGGGTAGGCAACGACCGGCGCAAGACCATCGACCGGGACGAGACCAACGTGATCCACCGCGACCGCACCGAGACGGTGGACCGCGACGAGACCATCACCGTGCACAACAACCGCACGGAGCGGGTGGACCACAACGAGAAGATCAGCATCGGCGACAACCGCAACGAAGACGTCGGCATCGACGAGAACATCTCCATCGGCAAGAACCGCAGCAAGACCATAGGCCGCAACGAGAAGGACAAGATCGGGAACAACTGGTCGATCAAGGTGGGCAGCTTCAAGACAGAGACCATCGGACTGGCCTATATGCAGAACGTGGGCCTGGCCAAGATGGTGAACATCGGCGCCGCCTACAACGTCAACGTGGGCGCTGCCATGGTGGTGAATGTGGGGCTGAGCCAGAGCACGACGGTGCTCATGAACCGCAGTGTTTCAGTGGGTCAGAACCAGTCCACCAGCGTGGGCAAGAACCGCACCGACGACACGGCCGACAACCATACGGCGACGATCGGCAAGAACTCCGCCACCACCGTTGGCGAGGTGCAGACGATCACGGTGGGCAAGGAAATGGCCATCACCGTGGGCGACGCCATCGAGATCAAGTGCGGCAAGGCCGTGTTGCGCATGACCAGCGACGGCACCGTGCAGGTCAACGGACAGACGATCTCCATCAGCGGCAGCTCCAAGGTGACCGTGTCGTCTCCGGACAGCCATATCAACCCCGCTTGAAGGACATCCCATGGCAATCCCACAAGCACGCATTCCTGTCGAACCGTCCGATGACGGCAGCCTGCAGCACGCCGTGTCGAACGTACAGCTCCTGGCTGGGCGAATCCTCGAAGTTCAGGAACAAGACCTGTATCTGGTGGCCTTTGTGCACGACCCCGTGGTTTCGCTTCAGGCTCCCGCTGGCGTTCTGCTTCCGGAGCTGGTTCCCGGAGACGAGGTCCTGCTCGCAGTCCTGCCCACCGGGCGGGCCACCATTACAGCCGTTCTCTCGCCTTCTCCTGCAGCGCCGTGGGGGCAGCGCGCCATCCGCCTGCAATCGCAGGACTGCATCACTCTCAGTTGCGGGCAAGCCACGCTGAAGCTGACAGCCCAGGGCCTTGTCCGGCTGGTCGCGCTGACGATTGAGCAGGACGCACGGGACCTGCTGGATCTGGATGCGGCCGAAGTCCGCATCAACTGAAGGCTGGATCAGAGATGGACCTGAACGCTTTCGAGACCACGCAGGACATGCCCTGCAAGCGTGTGCCGCCATATGAGCACCAGATGCCCATGCTCGGGTTCAATGATCAGCGTGTCGAATTCGGGATTTGCAGCGCCGCGCTCACCACGCATCACCCAACTGAGCTGCGGACGGATAGCGGGGATGATGGTCTCCCCCTCGCCCTCGGCGCTCAGGTGGACCCATGCAACCCTCGTTCCCGCACTTACCTGGTCCCGCCTGAATTGCATGCGCGGATGCGCGCAATTCCATGCAGCCGGATCAAACGAGGCCGGCATGCGCGAGAGAAGGCCCGGCGACTGTTCAAGCTCCTGAACCGAATAGCTGCCCCACAAGGCACGACGCGGCAACCAGCTGCGTCCTATGCAGCCAAAGCCGGCTGGCGAAATCCGGTCGGCTGGCGATCGGAGCGGGTCATCGACCCATTCGAGCTGATGCATCGGCGTTCCATCCTGGGGAAGGCCCGCACTGAAGCCCGCACCCACCGGATTGGGACCGTGAAATATTTCGGGCTTTTCTGCATCCGCACCGCCAAAGGCGAGGTTGTAGGTCAGGGGAACCTTGAGCGCAGGCTCAAGCTCCTGCACCACGGGCACCAGCCCCATCTTGCGGCGCCAAACGCGCTTGCCAAAGACGCGGATGACGCGGTTTTCGCCGCCAATGGCCAGACCCGCGTCGAAACGTGCCACAGCCTTGCCGCCAGGTGCATGGGCATGGCCATTGAGCAGGACATCCACGCGGGATTTCAGCGGGGCGATATCGGCCTCGTGGCGCACCACGTGTCCGCTCCCATTAAAGGACTCATCACCGCGAAACACCGGCACCGCCTT
The DNA here is from genome assembly GCA_031286585.1 of Delftia acidovorans. Lineage (GTDB taxonomy): Bacteria > Pseudomonadota > Gammaproteobacteria > Burkholderiales > Burkholderiaceae_C > Comamonas > Comamonas acidovorans_A. The sequence goes on along the minus strand of JAITUC010000049.1, from coordinate 5,828 downwards.
GCCCTGTGCGACTGCGCGACCCGCGAAATCCAGCGTGGCCTTGATCACCACGGTGGAGCACAGGCTGCCGTCTGCGCTGTGTCCCGGCAGTATTTCCGCAGCAAAAGGCGTCAGATTGTCCAGCATCGCTTGGGTTCCTCCTGGGCGGCATTGTCCCTGATGCGATGCCGCTGCGACGCAGCGACCAGCCTCTTTTCATCATGACCGTTATTGAACTCCCCATTCCCCGGGCCATCGACATCCCCGTCATGGACGGCCAGGCACACCGCTTGGCTCGCACACTGGTAATGCAGTACTGGCGCCGCTCCCAGCTGCTGCAGCGACCCGCCTCCCGGCCGGAAGCATTCGCCGTGTTCGACGACAGCATCGTTCAGGCCTTGAGCGGCCTGAAGCAGCATCTGATACACGCACCCGAGCTGGACCAGGCCTGCCAGCAGGCGATTGAAACAGCTGGCGCTGAAATCCTGGATGAGCCCTCCCGCATCTTCGCGCTGGCCTGCCTGCAAGCCCTGCACCTGCAACGCAAGCAAGTTCACGATGGACTGGAGCAAACGCTGGGAGCCCATCTCGAAGCGCAGCCGAACGCGGTCTTCAACGCCATACGGTTTTGCTTTGACAGCACCGTCGCCGAGTACTTCACCTGGCTGGTGACCCAGGGGCGACACGAGAAAAGCGCGGCTTTGATCCAGCTGATTCAGCGCCTCGCCATTTCCCGACCGGCGGTCAGCGACGGATTTGCACAGGCCGCTGCGGCGTGGACCTCAGGCCTCCCAGGCGGCGTGGCCGCCCTGTGTGACTGGCGTTGCACCGGGCGTGGCGATGAGGCCAAGGCCATCGCAGCCACGCAACAAGGCAACGATGCGCAGGCCGCCTTGCTGGCGCTGGCGCTCATGGGCAGCCGGCAGGAAACGCCTGTGGCACGCACTCTTTTGGCCCGGATGCCGCATTCCACCGTGGCCTTGGCCCTGCTGGCCGCCAGGGATGGACCAGGGCTGGCCATTGCCTTGCGGGAAGGACGCCACCCCCAAATGCCCTGGGGCCTGCAGGTATATGCAGCCTCGCTCGTGGGAGACATTCCCCTGCTCCGCCAGCTTGCTGCCCATACGGCCTGGGAGGATGAAGAGGCCTGCCGCACCGTGGCTGATGCCACGGCCCTGCTGACAGGAGAGCCTGCCGATATCGCCTTCGACATGGGCAGTGAGGCATCCGGCCGTGCCGCCTGCGTGGATGCTGCCCTGGCCGCGCTTCCTGTTTCAGGCCCTGCACTGCGCCTGGGCCGCCCTCGCACACAGGTGGTTCTGCAAGAGTCCTCGGCCCTGGTGGGAGCGCCCTTGCGGCGACTGCTCTATCTGGAACACCTCTCACGCGTGGGCGCAGCGCTGTGGATCGAGGCCGACGATCTCGCCATCGTTCAGGCCCTGGCCTGCAGCACGGCCTCCGTGATCGAACGTGCGGCATTCAACATCAGCAGGCCACAGCCATGAACCCTCTCGTCATCGCGGCCACCGGCGCATGCACCCCCATCGGAACCCGGGCCTGGCAGACCGGCTGCGGCTTCACTGCACGCCAGTCGAGCTTTACCCGGCAGGCCATCAGCGGACAGGCCGAGCACCGCGCCACCGTATCCCGGGTACAAGCCATTGACGCGGGCTGCAAAGGAACGGAACGCCTGATCCGGCTCGCAGCCCCTGCCCTGCACGAAGCGTTGCGCGGCCAGCCGGCTCCTGCCGCAGGCTGGCCGCTGCAGCGGCCCATCCCCCTTTTCGTGGCACTGCCCGACTCCTTGCCCGAACTGCCAGGCTGGATAGACGCCAGCCGATTCGCACTGGAGCTTCCCCGCGCCCTGGACCTCGCCGCAGAGTTCCTGCCCATCAAGGTCTACCCGGGCGGCGCAGTGGCAGGTGCCGACGCGCTGTCGCAGGCCTATCGCTTCATGCACGACAACCCCTCGGTGCCCGAAGTGCTCATCGGCGGAGTGGACAGCTTCGTGGACACGGAGATCGTGGACGTGCTGTACCAGCGTCGCTGGGCAAAGGTCAAAGGCGTCTGCGAAGGCTTCATTGCCTCGGAAGGCGCAGCCTTTGTACGGCTGTCCCGCAAACCGACCACTGCAGATTTCGTCACGGTCTATCCACCGTTCTTTGCAGACGAGCCACGCTCACGCCTGGACAGCGACACCCTGCCCGATGGCCGCGCACTGATCGAAGCCAGCTGCGGTGCGTTGAAGGCAGCGCACATGCCGGTCAACGCCCTGCACTCCTACTGGTCCGACATGGATGGCTCTGCATGGCGGGGCGCAGAGCTGGCCAGCCTCTCCGCAGCGCTGGCATCACAGGGCGGCCTGCCGCAAGCCCAGGACCCTGCAGCACTGCTTGGAGAAATGGGCGCGGCCTGGGCGCCTCTCATGCTCAGCCTGTTCCATGAAATGCGCCAGGGGCTGACGCATCCGGTGATGCCATCGTCCCTGGCCGGCCACGCAGGCCTGCTCACCGTTAGCGGAATGAACACCCGCGTGGCGGCCTGGAGTGCTGCCTGGAATCGCGAGTCACGCGCGGCAGGAAGATCTTCCTCGGCCCGGCGCCCATCCCCCACCTCCCAAGAGTCCTGAGTCCACCCATGGCCACCTACGTCAACGACCGCCGCGCCATCCACGAAGGCCGCAATCCGGCCATGATTCCTGGCCCGATCAACCCCGTCTTTCCCAAGCCCCAGGGACCACCGGTTCCCATCCTCAACATGGCCCATGGCCCGGGCCTGAAAAACGGCACGGCCACGCTCAAGATCGATGGGCACCCCGTGGCCGTGGCCGGCAGCCGCTTCGAGTCCATACCCGCCACGCCCGACAAGCTCGGTGGTATCGCGGGCGTGCGTTCCGGCGTTGTCGGCGGCGCGGCCGAGCCCACCAGCTACAGCAGCGATACCAAGTTCGAAAGCCGGGGCAGCGTGCGGTCCTTCGACACGACCAAAAGCAACGCCATGGTCATCAATCCTGGCTGGGCCATGCGCCTTGCCATGAAGGCGCTGCCCGGTCCCTATGACCAATTGGCGCAGAAGGTGATCGAAAAGCTGCCGGGAGCCTTCTCCAGCCAGCTGTCTGCCCTTGGAGAAAGCCTGACCGATCCCAGCGCGCTGATCGGGCCCGCCCTCAAGCTCGTGGGCAAGCTCATTCCTGGCGTCAACCTCGTCGTCGGCGGAGCTGCCATGGCACAGGCAGCCGAGCAAGTCGCCGAACTCGCCCAGGAAATCCAGGAACTGCTGACACCGCCGCTGACCGACGAAAAAATCGACCAGATTGCCGAAGTGATCGCCGATGGCGTGGCAGCCATCACCATCGGCTTTGTCCTTGGCAAGATCGCCCAGCGCGCCAAATCGCGCCGCAATCCCGTGGCGAAGCGCACGGACAACAGCGTCAATCCCAACACGCAGGGCAACATCATCGATGACGCCTCCAAGGGAAGCCGTCCCACGCCACCGACCTGCGAACTGGGCACATGCCATCCCGTGATCTTTGCCACGGGCACCAAGATCCTGCGCGACACGGATTTCGAATTGCCCGGCCCCATGGCTCTGACGTGGCAGCGGTACTACCGCTCCAGCGACCGCCGCCCCGGCTGGCTTGGATGGGGGTGGAGCACCCCCCTGTCCACCGAGCTGGTGCTGGTCCACGATGCGGTGCACTACTACGACGCCCGCGGGCGCCGCATACAGCTGCCCTTGATTGCAGCCGGAACCAGCCACTTCGATCAACGCGAGAAAATCACCGTCACCCATCATGTGCAAGGAGGCTGGAGCGTTGAAAGCGCCGATGGCACCCGGCATCTGTTCGCTCCACCGGCCACCGGCCAATGGCGTCTGCCGCTGGTGCACCTGGTAGACCGCAATGGCAACACCATCACCCTTCACTACCCGGCCTACACCGCTACAGGCATTGATGGCCGCGCGCCCCGCCCGCTGGGACTGACCGACAGCGCTGGCCGCAAGCTGCGCTTCACCTGGAGTGAAGACCAGGGCCCCTCCGGCGCGCTCCTGCAGGAAATCCACCTGGAATCCCGTGTGATCGACGGTGTGGAACAGGTCGGCGGCCTGCTGGCACGCTATGCCTATGGGACGGATGGCAACGCCCTGGATGACGCCCACGCCAATCTCCAGTCCGCCACGGATGCCATGGGTGGCATGGCGCACTATCGCTATCGCCAGCACCTGATGGTGGCCTACAGCAGCCGCACCGGCTTCACCTACCACCAGGAATGGAACCGGCTGGACGCGGGCGGCCGCGTGGTGCGAACCTGGACCGACGAGCCCGGTACGCTGGACACCCGCTTCGACTACGACCTGGGCCGCCGCACCACGCATGTCACCGACGCCCTGGGCCGACGCAGCAGCTACGAGTACAACGCCCGGCATGAGGTCATTGCCATCGTCGAACCCGGGCCGGACGGCCAACCCGTCCGGTCCGAGACGTGCATGGACGCCGCCGGCAACCCGCAACAGGCGCGGGACGCCATGGGCCGCACCACCCGCTGGCAATTTGACGGCCAGGGCAACCTGCTGGCCGTCACGGACGCATCGGGCGCCACCACCCGCCTCAAGTACAACCGGCTCAACCTGCCCGAAGAAGTCACCGACGCGCTGGGCCATGTCTGGCGTCAGGCCTACGACGCCCAGGGCAACCTGGTCGAGCGCCTGGACCCGCTTGGCCACGCAACACGCTGGAAGTACGACCCGCGCGGGCTGCCTGTCGCCATAGAAGACGCGCTGGGCAAAACCCGCCACCTGCAGTGGGACGAAGCCGGACAGCTCGTGGCCTACACCGACTGCTCAGGCAAGGTCACGCGCTATGCCTGGGACATCCTGGGCAACCTCGTGGCCTCCACCGACGCCCTGGGCCAGACCACCCGCTACCTTCATGACGCGCTGGGGCGCCTGCGCCGGATGTGGGGTGCCGATGGTTCCGAACACCAATATGCCTACGACCCGCAGGGCAACCTGCTTTCCTACACCGACCCGCAAGGCGCCGTCACCTGCTACACCTACAACGGCCTGGACCAGCCCGTGGAGCGCCGCGATGCCCTGGGCGGAACGCTGCGCTACCGCTATGACGCCATCGGAAGGCTCATCGCCCTGCAGAACGAGAACGGCGCCGTCACCAGCTTCATCTACGACGCCGCAGACAACCTGATCGAGGAAACCGGTTTTGACGGCCGCATACAGCGCTACCGCTACAACGCCGCCAGCGAACTGACCGAACTGCACGAGCGCGATGCCCACCTGCCCCCGGACACGCCCTACGATCCACGGCCCGACGCAGCCCTGCCCAAGCGCACCCTGTTTCGCAGGGATGTGCTGGGCCGCCTTGTCGCCAAGATCCACGTGGGCAGCGACGCAGCAGGGGATGGAGACGGAGGAACCACCACCTATGGCTACGACCTGCTGGGCCGCATGCTGCATGCCAGCAACCCCGATGCGCACGTGCGCTTCGCCTACGACGCTCTATCGCGGCTGGTGGAAGAGACCCAGGTGCACATGGCGCCCAGTGCAGACGAGCAGGCGCTGGCGACCTACAGCTATCGGCACGCCTACGACGCGCTGAGCAACCGCACGGACTGCTGGCTGCCCGGGGGCCGACACGTCCAATGGCTCTACTACGGCTCGGGCCACCTGCACCAGATCCTCGCCGACGGCCAGGTGCTCAGCGACATCGAACGCGATGCCCTGCACCAGGAAATCGAACGCACCCAAGGCACGCTGACCAGCCGCTATGGCTGGGACCCCATGGGCCGCCTCACCTCCCACAAGGTCAGCCAGCAAGGCGCACTCCAGGGCCAGCC
>JAITUC010000039.1 GCA_031286585.1 Delftia acidovorans | reverse complement strand
TCGAGGGTGACTCCGCCGGCGGCTCCGCCAAGCAAGGTCGCGACCGCAAGTTCCAGGCCATCCTGCCGCTGCGCGGCAAGATCCTGAACGTGGAAAAGGCCCGCTACGAAAAGCTGCTGACCAGCAACGAAATCGTCACCCTGATCACGGCCCTGGGCACCGGCATCGGCAAGGCCACGGCCGAATCGGGCAAGAGCGGCAGCGACGACTTCGACCCCAACAAGCTGCGCTACCACCGCATCATCATCATGACCGACGCGGACGTGGACGGCGCCCACATCCGCACCCTGCTGCTGACCTTCTTCTACCGCCAGATGCCGGACCTGGTCGAGCGCGGCCACATCTACATCGCCCAGCCGCCGCTGTACAAGGTGAAGAACGGCAAGGAAGAGCTGTACATCAAGGACGGCCCCGCGCTCAACCAGTACCTGCTGCGCATCGCGCTGATGAACGCCAGCGTCAGCACCGGCGGCGCCAACCCGCGCACGCTGGACGGCGAGGAACTGGCCAAGCTGGCCAACATGCACCTGGCCGCCGAGACCGTCATCGACCGCCTGTCCAACTTCATGGATGCCGAGGCCCTGCGCGCCATCGCCGACGGCGTGCAGATCACGCTGGACAGCATCGAGGCGGCACAGGCCTGCGCTCCCATCCTGGAGGCCAAGCTGCGCGAGCTGACCACCACGGGCGTGCCCGCCGAGGTCACGGCCGAAATCGACCCGGTCTCCGAAAAGCCCGTGCTGCGCATCAGCCGCCACCACCACGGCAACATCAAGAGTTCCATCCTCACCCAGGAGTTCGTGCGCAGCCATGACTACGCCGCGCTGGCCGACGAAGCCCAGAACTTCAACGGCCTGCTGGGCGAAGGCGCCAAGGTCACGCGTGGCGAGGGCGAAAAGGCCAAGAGCGAAAAGGCCGGCGACTTCCGCCAGGCCATGCAATGGCTGCTGCACGAGGCCGAACGCACAACGGCCCGCCAGCGCTACAAGGGCCTGGGCGAAATGAACCCCGAGCAGCTGTGGGAAACCACCATGGACCCCAACGTGCGCAGCCTGCTGCAGGTACAGATCGGCGACGCCATCGAAGCCGACCGCGTGTTCACCATGCTCATGGGCGACGAAGTGGAGCCACGGCGCGACTTCATCGAGACGAATGCGCTGCGGGCGGGCAACATCGACGTCTGACCCAGCCGAACCGCATACTGCAAAAAGCGCTCTGCAAGGAGCGCTTTTTTCATGGCCGGACCCAGGCGCCCCTGGCCCTGTTCACAGCCCGCCAAACTCCTCCCACAGCGCCTGCGTATGCTCGCCCAGCGCGGGCACGGCGCCCATGGCGGCTTCGGCATCCGAGAGCGTGGCCGGGGGCAGCAGGGCCTGGATGCTGCCGGCGGGCGTGGCCACATCGCGCCAGCGTCCGCGCGCCTGCAGTTGGGGGTGGCTCCAGACCTCGTGCATGCCGTTGAGTGGTGCATTGGCGATGCCGCCTGCATCCAGGCGCTGCATGGCCTGTTCGCGGCTCAGGTGGGCCAGCACGGATGCGATCACCGCATCGAGTTCCTTGCGGTGCGCCACGCGCTGCAGGTTGGTGGCAAAGCGCGCGTCCTGCGCCAGCGCGGGCTGCTGCAACACATGGGTGCAGAAGCTGTGCCATTCGCGATCGTTTTGCAGGCCGAAGATCAGGCTCTGGCCGTCACCGGCCGTGTACTGGCCATAGGGTGCGATGGAAGGATGGGTCAGCCCGCTGCGCGCGGGTGCCGTGCCGCCGTAGTGGGCGAAGTTCAGCGGGTAGGACATCCATTCGGCCAGCGCCTCCAGCATGGACACCTCCACGCGCAGGCCCCGGCCGGTGCGGGCGCGCTGCAGCAGGGCGGACAAAATGCCCGAGTAGGCATACATGCCGGCCGCGATGTCGGCGATGGAAATGCCCACGCGCGCGGGCTGGTCGGGCGTGCCCGTGACCGAGATCAGGCCGGCTGCCGCCTGGATCAGCAGGTCATAGGCCTTCCTGTCGCTGAGCGGGCCGCCCTGGCCATAGCCCGATATATCGCAGACGATGAGACGCGGATATTTCTCATGCAGGCTGTCGAAATCCATGCCCATTCTCTGCATGGCGCCCGGGGCCAGGTTCTGGATCAGGATATCGGCGTTTTCCAGTATTTTCCCGACGATATGCTGCCCCTCGGCCGTCTTGATATCTGCGGCCAGGCTTTGCTTTCCCCGATTGGCCCAGACAAAGAAGGAGGATTCACCATGGACCTTGTCGTCATAGCCGCGGGCAAAATCGCCATCGGGCAATCGCTCCAGCTTGATGACCCTGGCCCCCAGGTCTGCCAATTGCCGGCTGGCAAAAGGGCCTGCCACGGCGTGCTCCATGGCCAGTACCGTCAAACCATCCAATGGGCGTGTCTGCATTTTATTGAGAAGGCGAATATTTGATTTTCCGCATTCTAGAAGTGTGCCCATGCCCCAGCCAGACGGCATTTTCTAAGCCGGGTTTCAATTCTTCTAAGACAGGGATTCCTGCATTGCACCTTCCTCGGGTGCGGGGTGCGCAGCCACATAGGACACGAAGTCGCGGGCATAGGCGGGCAGCGTTTCGGGTCCGCGCGTGACCACCTTTTGCTCGCGCTGCGCCCAGGCCTCGTCCAGGCCCACGGCAGCCAGCCGGCCCGCCTGCAGCGCCGTCCGGGCAATGGAGCGTGGCACCAGGGCAATGCCCACGCCTTCCTGCACGCACTGCAGCACGGCCTCGAAAGTTGGTGCGTGCACACGTACCCTGGGATTCATTCCCAGCCTAGAAGCCATATTCTGGAGGTAGAGGAAGTTGCTGGTCTTTCGGCCAATCGAGACCAGGTCGTAGGTCAGCGCGGTTTCCAGCGGCACCCTGCTGCTGGCGGCCAAGGGGTGGCCAGCGGGCACCACAAACACCAGTTCATCGTGGCCATAGGTGATGGCGTGCAGGCCATGCAGATCGATCTGGCCGGCCACAAGGCCCACGTCGGCACTGCCGTCGAGCACGGCGCGTACCGTGTCTTCGCTCAGGCGCTCCTCCAGATCCACATTGACGTTGGGATAATGGGCCAGATAGCGGCTGAGCGCGGGGGCGATTCCCGTCAGCGTGCTGCTGTTGGCAAAGATGCGGATATGTCCAGATATTCCGTTGACATGCCTTTGCATTTCTCCGTGCAGGCGGTCCACGCTGCCGAAAATGGAATCGGCGTATTTCTTGACCGTCATGCCGGCTGGCGTGAGCACCATGCCTTTGGAGGTTCTTTCAAACAGCGATGCTCCCATGGCCTGCTCCAGATTCTTGAGCCGGTAGCTGGCAGAAGGCGCGGTCAAATGCATTTCAGCCGCGCCTGCACTGAGGCTTTTGGCCTGGGCAATGGCAAGGAAAACCCTGAGATCCGTCAATTCATATCGCATCCGTTGCATGCCCGCCGGGAGCATTTCCTTGGTGTTAGACGGTTTCTAACCGCCCTATCAATGATTCGACTGGCCTCATTGGCGGAGCATTTCTATAGTCGGCGCCAGGAGACAACGGAGAAAATTATGGACTTCAAGACGGCAAGACGCCAAACCCTGCTTACCGCCTTGCTGCTGGCCGCTGGCGCGGCCGCAGCGCAGGACTATCCCGCGCGCCCCATCAAGCTGGTGATTCCCTATGCGGCAGGCGGCCCCACCGACACCTTCGGCCGCGCCATGGCCGATGTCTGGAGCCAGAAGCTGGGCACGCCCGTGGTGATCGAGAACCGCACGGGCGCCGGCACCCTGGTCGGCACGGAGGCCGTCGCCAAGGCTGCCCCTGACGGCTACACCCTGCTGCTGACCACGGTGGCGCATGCCGTCAATCCCTACATCCACGACAAGCTGGGCTACCGCACGGAAGAGGACTTCGCGCCCGTGGGACTGCTTGCCAAGGCACCGCTGGTGCTGATCGTGGACAAGCGTCTGCCCGTGCAGAGCCTGCCGGACTTCCTGGCGTATCTGCGCGCGCGGCCCGGCCAGGTCAGCTATGCCTCGGCTGGCGTGGGCAGTGCTCCCCATCTGGGCGCGGAGCTGCTGAACCTGATGGCGGGCACCAAGGCCCAGCATGTGCCCTACCGGGGCAGCGCACCGGCCATACAGGACCTCATCGGCGGGCATCTGGCCTTCATGCTGGACAGCGCACCCACGGGCCTGGCCCAGGTCAAGGCGGGCACGGTGCGCCTGCTGGCCACCACCATGGCCCAGCGCCTGCCGCAGACACCCGACACGCCTGCCATCGCCGAGCAGGTGCCCGGCTACGAGGCCTATACCTGGAACGCCGTGTTCGCCCCCGCAGGCACGCCGCCAGCGCTGATCGCCCGCCTGCAGTCCAGCCTGCAGGCCACGGTGGACGATGCCGGGCTGCAGAAAAAAGCCTACGACATGGGCCTGGTGCTGGAAAAGCAGCCGCGCCCCCAGGCGCTGGCCGCCTTCCTCAAGCAGGAGCTGGACAAATGGGGCAAGGTCGCCCGCGCCGCCCACATGAGCGCGAACTGAGGAGAGCCGCCATGCCACGCCACCCATCCCTGTGCGCCCAGCGTTACTTTGAAGACTTCGCGCTGGGCGAGGTATTCGCCCTGCCCTCGCGCACCATGACCGATGCCCTGTTCGCCGCCTTCCAGCTGGCCAGCGGCGACAACCATCCCGTGCACTACGACGTGGAGTACTGCCGCGCGCGCGGCATGCCCCACATGCTGGCCCACGGCTACCAGGTGGCCATCCAGACGGCGGCGGGCGCAGGGCTGTTTCCGCACATGGTCGAGGAATCGCTCAAGGGCTTCCTGGAGCAGGGCAGCCGCTTCCTGGCGCCCGTCCACGTGGGCGACACGCTGTACTGCACGCTGACGGTGTCCGAGCTGAAGGCCGGCAACACCACGGGCGTGCTGACCCTGGCCACGCTGGTGCTGAACCAGCGCGACGAGCGGGTGTCGGACGGGTTCCAGAAATACCTGCTGAGGAAGCGGCCAGCCGCAGGCTAGATGACAGCAGGGCACTGCCCAAAGACCCGCCCCGCCGCCTGGCTACGCCGGCGTGGCAACCGCCGGGGCGGTTTCTGGCGAAAAATAGCGGCCCTGCACACGCCCGGCCCCACCATGAGATCCCCCATCAGCATCGTCGACGTCGACCGCCTCGACACCTGGAGCAAGTACAAGCCCGGCCTGTGCGACAGCTGCGCGGCCAATTGCTGCACCATGCCGCTGGAGGTGCAGTTGCCGGACCTGGTGCGGCTGGGGCTGGTGGACCCGTTCGAGGTGGACAACGTGGAGCCCAAGCTCATCGCCAGGCGGCTGATGAAGATGCGGCTGATCGACCACTACAACCCCAAGCACAACATCTTCACCATGGCGCGGCGCGCCAGCGGGGACTGCCATTTCCTGGATGCCAGAACGCGGCGCTGCACGGTCTACGACCAGCGGCCCGAGACCTGCCGTCTGCATCCCAGGAAGGGCCCCAAGCCCGGCTTCTGCGCCTACGGTCACAAGGACCGCTGAAACGCCTCAAGCCGCAGGCAGCCCGGGCAGCCAGATCCGGGCCTGCAGCCCGGGGTGCACGTTCTCGAAGCTCAGGCGCCCGCCATGCAGCTGCACGATGGCCTGCACGCTGGCCAGACCCAGGCCGTAGCCTTCGCGCTCGGATTCGGCACGGTAAAAGCGCGTGCCCATCTTCTCGCGCGTGGCGGCATCCACGCCCGGGCCCTGGTCCTGGATGGTGATTTCCACGCCCCAGGCCCCGCCGTCCATGCCCTGCTCATGCGCCACGCCTGCGCGCAGCAGCACGTCGGCACCATGCGCGCTGCCGGGCGACGAGCCGTATTTGACGGCGTTGTCCACGAGGTTGGCCACGGCGCTGGCCAGCAGGTCGCCGTCGCCCAGCGCCATGGGCGTTCCCTCGACATCCAGGCGCAGAACGCCGCCCGCATCCTCGACCAGCGGCTCGTAGAACTCCACCACATCGACCAGCAGGGCACGCAGGTCCACGGGCGTGAAGTTCTTGCGGCGGGCACCGCTTTCCACCTCGGCGATCTGCAGCAGCTTGTCGAAGACCACGCCCAGCTCGGCCACCTCCTGGGCCACCAGCGCCAGTGTCTCGTTCTTTTCCTCGGGCGAGGCCTGCTGCGCATTGCGCAGGCGCAGCAGGATGCGCGTCAGCGGTGTGCGCAGGTTGTGGGCAATGGTGTTGGAGACGTGGCGTATGCCGTCCATCAACAGCTCCAGCCGGTCCAGCATGGTGTTGATGTCGCGGTTGAGCAGCGTGAACTCATCGTCGCGGCCCGTGACGGGAATGCGCTGGCGCAGGTCGCCGGTGGACACGCGCGCCATGGTGCTGCGGATGTCGGCAGCGCGCTCCTCGACCACGCGGCGGAAAGTGCCGGCGCCCAGCACGGCCATGCCCAGGGCCACCAGCCCCGCCAGCACGCCCGCGCGGCCGAACAGTTCCTCCACGTCGCGCTGGGTCTGCATGTCGCTGCCCACGGCCAGCAGCTTTCCGTCGGACAGCTGGGTCACGGCCACGCGCCCGGCCACGAGCTTGCCGTTGCGCCGCACCCCCAGATCGCGCACGCCCATTTCGGTGAGGCGGCGCGCGGGCACCACGTCGGCATTGCCGATGATGGGGTCGCCCGCGGCATTCATGAGTATCAGGATTTCGGTATCCGTGTTGACCCCGTCCAGCAGCGTCTGCTGGATCTCGGACACCAGGGCGGGCTCGCCGTATTTTTCGCGGTGCTCGACAAGGCGGCGCAGATGATTCTCGGCCTGGCGGTCCAGACGGGCACGCAGCACGCCCACGGTCTGCACGTAGAACACCGACAGCACGATGGACATGGTCAGCACCAGCAGCACGCCGTAGGTCAGCGCCAGCCGGAAGGCCGTGGAACTCCAGGGCTTGGCCAGCGACATCGGGTCAGGCCACCTGCGGCAGGTCCTGCGGCCGGTCCGACAGGCTGTAGCCCACGCCGCGCACGGTGTGGATCAGCGCGGGCTCGAAGCCCTTGTCCACCTTGCCGCGCAGGCGGCTGATATGCACGTCGATGACATTGGTCTGCGGGTCGAACCGGTAGTCCCACACCGATTCCAGCAGCATGGTGCGCGTGACGATCTGGTGCGCGTGCTGCATCAGAAAGGCCAGCAGGCGGAACTCGCGCGGCTGCAGGGCCAGCGGCTGGCCCGCGCGCTCGGCGCTGCGCGTGAGCAGGTTCAGCCGCAGGTCGGCCAGGCGCATCTCGCGCGCCGGGGCCGGGATCTGGGCGCGGCGCACCAGGGCCTCCAGGCGCGCCGAGAGTTCGGAGAAGGCGAAGGGCTTGGTCAGGTAGTCATCGCAGCCGGCCTTGAGGCCGCGCACACGCTCGTCCGTGGCCGACAGGGCGCTGAGCACCAGCACCGGCGTCTGCTTGCCCATGGAGCGCAGCGTCTGCAGGATCTGCAGGCCGTCGAAGCCGTTGGGCAGCATGCGGTCGAGGATGATCACGTCCCAGCTCTCGCCCACGGCCATGGCGATGCCCTGCACACCATCGCTGCACACCGCCACCTGCGCGCCCTGCTGGCGCAGGCCTTCGGCGATGTAGCGCGCGTTCAGCGCGTCGTCTTCGATGATGAGATAGCGGTACATGCGGGCGGCAGGGCCTGGCTCGAAACTGAGGCAGACACTATACGGCGCGCCAGACTCCGCCGAGATCGGTGGGGGTGCCGGCATGTTTACCACCTCTTTTCAGCCTTGGGCTGCGCTGCGCGGCATCGCACCGCATGAAACTGGCGTGATCCGGACCAGGCACACCGCGGGGTGCCACCCAGGGTCCGACCGCCCCTCCCGCACAGCAGGAGGGGAAGGGCGTGAAGCGCCTCAGGGCGCTGCCCACATCGGCAGATCGCCGCTGGCCACGCGCACCTGCCACTCGGCCAGCATCATTTCCTTGACCAGGTCCAGATGCTCCAGGCGGTGCTCGTTGATCGATCCCAGCGAATCGATCAGCTCCAGGATGGTGCCCTGGCCCAGCTTGTAGGCGTCCTGGGCCATCTGGTTGAGCGGCGCGATCTGGGCCAGGCCCTGCTTTTCGTAGGCACGCACGGCATCTCGGCGCAGCTTCAGTTGCTTGATGGCGCGCTGCAGCTCGGTACGGGCCTCGATCAGGGTGGCGTCGTAGCGCAGCTGGGCCTGCTCGGCCTCGACCTGGGCACGCGCGATCGGGCCTTCGCGGCGATCGAACAGCGGCAGTTCCACAGACACGCCGATCTGGTTGTAGTTGCCGTCAAGCCGGTTGCGCACGCGCGCCACGCTCACGCTGGGCGTGGGCAGGGCCTCGCGGCGCTCCAGATCGACCTTGTGGCGCAACTGGTCCAGCTCGGCCTGGGCAGCGACCAGGGCCGGCAGGCGCTGGCGCGCGGCTTCCCACAGCTCTTCCTCATTGAGCAGCTGGCCCACGGGCACGGCCTGCAGGCTGCCCGTGGCGCGTGGCGCCCATTGGGGCAGGGCGGCCAGGGCGGCCGCGTGCGATGCCGCGTCCTGCCAGTCCGACTGGGCCTGGCTGACCTGCATGGCCATCTGGGCCTGCTGCAGGCTCAGGCGCGCGCCGTCATAGCGGCTGCGCGCACCGGCCTCGATCTGGCCGCGCACGATATTGCCTGCGCCGTTCAGCGACTCCTGCGCCTCTTCCCAGACCTTCAGGCGCTGCTGCGTCATCAACAGATTGATGAAGGCGGTGGCCGCATCACTCAGCGTCGAGGCCACGGCGACCTCGACATTGGCGCGCGCCGCCGTCTCGCCCTTGCGCGCGTTCTCCATCCGCAAACGCCGCTGGCCGAAGATGGGCAGCGGCTGCTCGATGCCCCACTGCTTCTCGCCCGGCTTGCTGCCGTACGACGCCGTGGGATTGGGAAACGCCGCCGCCGTGCGGCTGTCCGCCTGCGCAATCCCGATCTGCAGCCGCTGCGCCGCCAACTGGGGCTGATTGCGCACCACCATCTGCAGATACTCCTGCATCCCCACCGGCTGCTGCGGCACCGCCGCCGGCGAGACCTCGGAGGCAGGCGCCGCTGGCACGGCAGTCATTGCCTGCTGCGCAAGCGCAGACCCAGCTCCACAGCACAGCGCCATCGCTACAACCAGCGCTTGATAACGTGCGCTGCCCATAAAACCGGCGCGACCAAAAGCCAGTGACGCCGAGCAAGAGCCGCCTCGCGGCGAGGGCGTCGTCCCCCCCGCGAAGCGAGAGGGGGAAGCGGCAAAGCCGCTCAGGGGGCTATCACTCTTTCTCATCGAGTTCTTCCTGAGTCAACATGTTCTTGGGGCCCAGCAGCGCATAGAGCACGGGCAGCAGCACCAGGGCCACCAGGGGCAGCACCACCATGCCGCCCACGATCACGGAGGCGAAGGGCTTTTGCGTCTCGCTGCCCACGCCCGTGGACAGTGCCATGGGCAGCAGGCCCAGCAGCGCCAGCAGCGCCACGAGCACGATGGAGCGCATGCGTTCGGCAGCGCCCTCGACCAGGGCCTGCATCATGGGCATGCCCTGCCGTCGCAATTCCTCCACGGCCGAGATCACCAGCAGGCCGGCCAGCGCCACCTGCCCCAGCAGCGCGATGAAGCCGATGGCCGCGCTGATGGACAGCTCGATGCCCGCAAAGTGCAGGGCCGCGATGCCGCCCACCATGGCGAATGGCGCGCACAGCAGGATGATGCCGGCGCTGCGCGCCTGGCCCAGCGCGCCGAACAGCAGGGCGTAGACGATGATCAGCGACAGCGGCACCACGATCTTCAGGCGTGCGGCCGCGCGCTGCTGGTTCTCCCACTCGCCGCCCCAGACGGCCTGGTAGCCCTCAGGAATCTTCACGTTCTTCTTGAACGTGGCCAGCGTGTCCTTGACCACGGAGCCGATGTCGCGGCCTTCCACGTTGAACTTGAGCGCCATGTAGCGCGCATTGCCTTCGCGGAAGATGGAGGAGTTGCCGATCTTGATGGCGACCTTGCCCACCGAATGCAGCGGCACCGAACCGCCGTTGGGCAACGGGATGGCAATGTTGCGGATGCGCTCCTCATCCATGCGGTCCACATAGGGCAGGCGCACGCGCACGGGCACGGGGTACTCGCCCTCCCACAGCGTGGTGGAGATGTTGCCGGCCAGCGCGGCTTCCAGCGTCTTTTGCGCGGTTTCCATGGCAATGCCCTGGCGCGCCAGCGACTGGCGGTCGAACTCCACGTGGACCTGGGGTGCAGGCGCATCGCGGTACAGGCCCAGATCGACCACGCCGTCGATGTCCTTCACCAGGTCCACGGTCTGCTGCAGGATGGCGCGCAGTTGCGGAATGTCGGGGCCGAAGACCTTGAGCACCACCTGGCCGCGCGCGCCGGACGTCGATTCCTCGACGCTGTCGCGGATGGGCTGGGCGAAGTTGAAGGCCACGCCGGGAATTTCGCTGAGCGTGGCGCGCATCTGCTCGATGAGCTGGGGCTTGGTCAGGCCCTTGCGCCATTCGCCGTGGCCCTTCAAGCGCACCAGCACCTTGGCCAGGTTCAGCGTCTCGTTGTCGGTGCCGGACTCGGGCCGGCCCTGCTCGGTGGTGACGGTGATCACCTCGGGGAAGGTCTTCAGGCGCAGGCGCACGTCGCGCAGCACTTCCTGGCCCTTCTCCAGCGAGATCGATGCGGGCATCTGCACCAGCACATAGGCGTCGCCCTCATCGAGTTCGGGCAGGAACTCCGTGCCCAGCCAGGCGGCCGACACGCCGGCGGCCACCAGAATGGCCAGCGAGGCGACGACGATCATGGCGCGGCGGCGGCCCGCGTCCAGCACCCTGGCAATCCAGTGCTGGTAGCCGTGGTGGGCGCGGTCGAAGATCTTGGGCTCTTCCACCATCACGTGCTGGGGCTTGAGGAACAGCGCGCACAGCGCCGGCACTAGGCCCATGGCGAAGACCAGGGCGCCCAGCAGCGCGAAGCTGTAGGTCATGGCCAGCGGACGGAAGATGCGGCCCTCGATGCTTTCCAGCGAGAACACGGGGATCAGCGCCGCGATCACGATGGCCATGGCAAACAGCGTGGGCTTGGCCACGGCCACGGCCGAGTCGATGATGATGTGGCGCATGTCCGCCTGCGTCTGCGGCTTGCGCATGCGGGCGTTGCGGATGATGTTCTCGGCCAGCACCACGGCGCCGTCCACCATGATGCCGAAGTCGATGGCGCCCATGGAAATCAGGTTGGCCGGCATGCCCAGCAGGTGCAGGCCGATGAAGGCCACGAGCAGCGACAGCGGGATCACCGTGGCCACGATCAGCGAGCCGCGCAGACTGCGCAGGAATAGCCACAGCACGCCCACGATCAGCGTGGCGCCGAACAGCAGGTTGTGCTGCACCGTGCCCAGCGTGTGGCCCACCAGATCGGAGCGGTCGTAGTTGGTCTCCATGTGCATGCCCTCGGGCAGGCCGCCGTCATTGAGCGCGGCCACCTTGGCATGGATCTGGTCCAGCACCACCGAGGGATTCTCGCCGCGCTTGAGCAGCACGATGCCCTGGACCACGTCGTCGGCATCGTCCATGCCCACCGAGCCCTGGCGCGGCGTGTGCGACTGCACCACGCGCGCCACGTCGCCGATGGTCACGGGCGCGCTGCCGCGCATGGCCACGACCACGCCCTGGATCTCCTGCGGCGTGCGCAACAGGCCGATGCCGCGGATGATCAGCGACTGCTCGCCCCGGCGCATCAGGCCGCCGCCCACGTTGCGGTTGGACTTGGACAGGGCCTCGCTCACGTCTTCCAGCGACAGTCCCAGCGCATACAGCTTCTCGGGATCGACCTCGACGTGGTATTCCTTGACGAAGCCGCCGATGCTGACCACGTCGGCCACGCCCTGCACCTGCTTGAGCACGCGCACCACGCGCCATTCCTGCTCGGTGCGCAGCTGCGCCAGCGTGTGGCGGTCGCTCTTGAGGCGGTAGTAGAAGATCTTGCCCAGCGGCGTGTAGTCGGGCGCCATCTCGGGCGTGACGCCGTCGGGCAGGTTGGCCTGGGGCAGGCGCTGGGACACCTCGGCGCGCGCATGGAAGCTGTCGGCATCGTCATTGAAGACGAGGTTGATCATGGCCAGGCCGAAGTAGCTCTCCGAGCGCAGCGACACCAGGCCCGGCGTGCCGTTGAGCTCGCGCTCCAGCGGCTGGGTGATCTGGCGCTCCACCTCCTCGGGGGCCAGGCCCGGCGCCTGGGCAATCACGCCGACCTGCACATTGGTCACATCGGGATAGGCCTCGATGGCCGTGTGCAGGTATGAATACACGCCATAGATGGCGATGATCAGGGTGGCACACAGGGCGACGAGCCGCCGGTGCACCACAAACGCTATCAGGGAACGCAGCATTGATGAGTCTCCTGGCCGCGATCAGAGCAGCTGGCTGGCTGCGCCGTCGAGCAGCAGGCCACCGCGCACGACGATCTTTTCACCCGCCTTCAGGCCCGAGATCACGGGCACCATGCCGCGCGCCGGCCGGCCCAGCACCACGGTGCGGGCCTCGAACTGCTGCTCGGCGGTCTGCACGAAGACGATGCTGCGGCTTTCGTCCTTGATGAGCACGGCCGTCACGGGGATCAGCATCTCGTGCTCGTTGGAGACCTGCAGGCCCACGCGCGCCTGCATGCCGGAACGCAGCACGGGGTTTTGCGCATCGAGCTGCACGATGACGGAGGCACGGCGCGACTCCTTGTCCAGCGTGGCGCCCAGGTGGCGCACGGTGCCGGTCAGGGGCTTGGGCAGCTGCGGCACATCGACCTGCACGGCACTGCCCAGGCGGATGCCGGGCAGATCGCTTTCAAAGACATCGGCCACCACGTTCATGGCGGCGGGATCGCCGATCAGGAACAGCTCGCCGCTGGGCTCCACCGAGGCGCCCACCACGGCCTTGCGCTCGGCCACCACGCCGGCGCGCGGTGCTCGCAGCACCAGGCGGTCGCCATTGCCCTGTCCCAGCAGCGCCGACGTGCCCTGGGCACGCGCCAGCTCCTGGGCCGACTCGCGCAGCTTGGCCTGGGCCGCACGCAGATCCACTTCCACGCCCACGCCCTTGTCCACCATGGTCTGCTGGCGCCGCACTTCCACGGTTGCCACGTCATGCGCGCTGCGGGCAGCTTCCACCTCGTAGCGCACGCGCAGCGCCTCGGGGCTGACCAGGGTGGCGAGCTCGTCGCCGGCCTTGACGATGTCACCCACGTGGGCACGCACCGACACCACGCGCGCGGCCAGCGGCACCGAGACGGTGGCCACGCGGTCCTCGGCAAAGGCCACGCGCGCGGGCGCCCAGGCCATCTGCGTGCCCTGCGGATCGGCCACCACGGCGATGTCCAGCATCTTCAGCGACTCGGGCTTGACCCGCACCACGCCGGCCGGCGCGGGCGCCTGCACGGCAGGTTCGTTCTGTGCCGATGCCTTGGATGCATCGCAGCCCGCCACAAGGCAGGCCACGGCGATGACGGCGCATGCCGATGCCGCCGGAAACCGGGCTGCCTTGGGCAGGCCCGCAAATGTCTTGATCATTCTTGCCCCTTCAATCCATGCCTGGAGCGCAGGGACTGCAGCGAGCGGACCCTTGTCTCCCGAGATGAAACAGATGCTAGAAAACGCATCTTCCTGCGTGCGTGAAGCCTTCATTACCGTTTGGTAAGACATTGGCATACCTGGGCCCGCCCCCGGGGCCGATCCCCGGCAGGGATGGCCTGCGCTTTTTCCGAGATCCGGTGAGATGCACGACGCACCCGCCTGCGCCGCTCCGGATCTGCCGCCTGGGCATGGCCAAGTCCAGGCCGCATCGGTCACAAGCCTGTGGATATCCCGGGGGAAAATGTGATCCGCAAAGCCGAAGATCTGCACAGGCCCTGTTTTCCACAATGGTGACAACTTCCACCATCTTCTGGAAATCGCAGGAAACCTGAATCCATGAAAAACCCGTTGCAAATCAACGTTGAATAGCGACAATTGACCAATCAATCCACAAGCATGCCAACAGCATGCACACAGGATTGATCACAGACCAAACGCCCTGGCCGCTGTGGGCAAGACTGTGGATGCGGCCACGCGCCTGGCCATCAACGGCCATGGGAACAATCCAGGAACAGCCGGTGGACAGATGTCCATCCCGGCGACCGATACCCACCTGTGCACACATGCGATTGGCGGGTTCAGTGATCCATATGACGGGCAGCTTGTAGGCTGTACGGCATACGAAAAACGCGCCTTATGCGCTGTATTTCATAAGATTTCGCATCTTATTTAATACATATCACTGTACGAATCTTTATAAACAGATGGACCAAGATGATCCATTTGGTCAAAACACGCCGAAATGCATGAAAAAAAATGGGCTGATCAGGCCCTGAAATCCTTTGATGACGTGGTCGGGGCCATCCCAGGGTTCCGAAATCGTGAGGGGCAGCGAAAAATGGCGGCCCAGATCGCGCAGACCTTCAGCCAAGCCCAGCTGGGAAAAATCGATGAGGGCGCGCCGGAGCCCACCCGGTCCATTGCCGTGGTGCAAGCCGGAACGGGGGTGGGCAAATCGCTGGCGTACAGCATTCCCGCCATTTCGATGGCGCTGGCGCGCGGCACCCGGGTGCTGATTTCCACGGCGACCGTCGCCCTGCAGGAGCAGCTGGTGAACAAGGATCTGCCCGCGCTGGCCCAGCAGCTGGAGCAGCCCTTCAAATTCGCGCTGGCCAAGGGGCGGGGCCGCTTTGTCTGCAAGCTCAAGCTGGAGCGGCTGGCGAGCACGGGCGAGGCCCAGGACGAGGATCTGGACGATCTGTTCGCCGAGGAAAAGGCGCAGGCCCAAAGCCGCGTGGCACGCCCCGCCCAAGAGCTGGAGGCGCGCATGCAGTTCTACAAAAGCATGGCCAACGCGCTGGCGTCCCAGGCCTGGGACGGCGACCGCGACTCTCTGGAGACCCCGCCCGAGGCCGAGGCCTGGAGCCCGGTGGCGGCCGAGTCCTCGTCCTGCACCGGCAAGCACTGCCCGGCCTTCAGCAACTGCGTCTACTACGAGCGCCGCAAGGACCTGGTGGCCGCCCAGGTCATCGTGGCCAACCACGATCTGCTGCTGTCCTCCCTGGGTGCGCGGCTGCTGCCCGAGCTGGACAACTGCCTGCTGGTGCTGGACGAAGCCCACCATCTGCCCGCCACGGCGCTGGGGCAGTTTGCCGGCGAGATGGACCTGAGCCGCCTGGGCTGGATAGACAAGCTGACCAGCCGCGCCCTGCGCGTGAACACCCTGGTCGAAGTGGAGGAACTGGCCGATCTGCCCAGCCACGCCAGCCAGCTGCGCCAGCAGCTGCAGGAACTGGCGCGCCTGGTGATGGAGCTGTACGGCGACACGCTCAAATCGCAAAAGGACAGCTGGGGACCGGCGCGGGTGCGCGCACCGCGCGGCATGCTGCCCGAGCCCCTGCTGGAGCCTCTGGGCAAGGCCGCCCACCATGCCAACAGCTTTCTGGACGCGCTGCGCGCCATCTCCAAGGCACTGCGCGCCGCCATCAAGGACAATCCAGAGGAAGCACGCAGGCTGTCTACAGCTTATGCACAGGTTGGCGCACTGGCACCCCGCCTGGAATCCGTCTATGACACGGCCCAGCTGCTGATGCAGCAGCCAGCACAGGATGACGACAGTAGCCGCGTGCCCAATGCCAAATGGTTCACGTTGGAGACAGATGGCGAGTACATCGTGGTCAAGGCCCATGCCAGTCCCATCCTGCCCGGTGCCACGCTGCGCCACCATCTGTGGTCCCAGGTGCGCGGTGCCGTGCTCACATCGGCCACCTTGACCAGCTGTGGACAATTCGACTTCTTTTTGCGCGAGGCGGGCCTGCACGACGACGCGGCCGTGACCACGCTGGAAGTGCCCAGCCCCTTCGACTACGCGCGCCAGGGCACCCTGGTGGCGCGGGAAACCATGGCCGACCCCAAGGAAGCCGCCCGCTTCACCCAGGAGATGGTGGACGCGCTGCTGGGCGACCTGTCCCACGTGCAGGCCGGCGCCCTGGTGCTGTTCACCTCGCGCGAGCAGATGCGCCTGGCGGTCGATGCGCTGTCCACGGCCATGCGCTCACAGGTGCTGGTGCAGACGGCCATGCCCCGCGCCCTGCTGCTGGCCCGCCACCGCGATGCCGTGGAGATGGGCGAGCCCTCCATCATCTTCGGCATGCAGTCCTTCGGCGAGGGCCTGGACCTGCCCGGCGCGCTGTGCGAGTCCCTGTTCATCACCAAGCTGCCCTTTGCCCCGCCCGATGACCCCGTGGGCGAGGCCCGGGCCGAATGGCTGCGCAGCAGCGGCCGCAACCCCTTCAACGAACTCGTGGTGCCGGCCACGGCGATCCGCCTGGCCCAGTGGGTGGGCCGCGCCATCCGCACCGAGGAAGACCAGGCCCATGTCTACTGCTATGACCGGCGCCTGGTGAACACCAGCTATGGACAGCAGCTGCTCAAGGGGCTACCGCCCTTTGCCTTGCAGCGCCGCCCGGCACGCTGAGCCGGACTCTGTGGAAAGCATGCGAAAAACAGGCCGCTCCCTGTCGCCGCTGCATTCCCTTGCGCACGCAAGCCATTGATCACGGCTGATTTTTTCAGTCAGCGAGCTTGCCGATGGCCCACAGGCCACTTGCACACAGCCTGTGGGCAACTGCATTCACCGGCTCCCCCATCTCCCTGCATGCCTCTGCAGCACGGTTCCCGATCTCGCATACCGTGCCTGCACCCCGACCCGGCCACACCCGCCACAGGCCTGCAGAACGCCCAGGAAGCGCTTGCGCGGGCAACCCAGGGCCTGACAGCTGCCAAGCCCTCACGGTCCTCAGCAGGCCGCTGAAGCGCTCGGGCTGATTCACGCCTTCTTGCCCTGATGCGCCAGCAGCCATCAGTTTTCGTGATTACCCCTGCCTGGACGGATCTGCTGCTCCCGATCTGGATGCGCAGTCCTCCTGCAGGCCGGCAACAAAGGGTTGAATTTTTTTGAACACCCGACCACTGCCTCTGGCACATCCGCTTGCGTCCGCCTGGCAGGCCGCGTTTTCCTGAAGTCTTCCACGTCCAGTGCACAGCCCGCTGTGGAAAAGCAGCTGTTCCACAGCATTCCTGCTGTATCGCAAGAGTGTCTTGTCTTCGTGCGCACGGCCATGGCGTGCGAGCCGCTCCGAAATTTTTTGAACACAGGCGTGCCAATTTCGCTGGAGCAGTCCCTCTTCTGGACATGTACAGGCTCCAGGCAGCCTGGCTCGCCTGTTTTTTGAAAAACCGTTCGGCCTTCGCTTCCAGCGTGACTTCGCCTTCGGTTGTTCTTTGATCCTCTTATAAAGAATAGTCGTAGTAGTAGAGGCATGACATCTCTGTGGATAACTAAATATTCCTCAAAAAAAACAATGTCTTGCCCGATTGAAAAACATGTGGTCAAAGCCCTATTCCCGGTGTCTCCTGAACGGGGATAGTTTGCCTGTTTCGATTCTTTCTGTGGATAACTGTTGATTTGGTCTTGATCTATCCACAGTTTTATACGTTGTGCATTTTTTCCTTTATTTAAATTCAAGTTATTGATTTATAAGGATTTTTTAGTTGATTCAGATAAAAGTGAGGCTTGCCCTGCATGGATGGACACATGGTCTGGCTGTGCTGTGACCTGTTGACAGGCCGTTCTTCCTGACGGACCGGCTGCCTTTTTTTATCCAGAACAGTCCTGGTGCTGTGAAAAACTTCCCTTGGCTGTTATTCCTATCTCTCTTATTTTTTAATTAGTAGTAGTAGTAAGTGGAACGCTTAATTGTTGATAACTGAATTTGTGCTATAAAAATCAACAACTTAAGACACTTGAAACCCTGTGGTGGATGCTGCTTCGCAGCTGCACCCGTTTTGGGCACAACTTTCCATGGCGCGTCATGCTTGTGGATAAGCATGGATTTACGAGATTTTTATGCCCAGGTTTTTCCACAGGTCGGTTGCGGACAAAAAAAGACCACCTCGAAGGTGGTCTTGGCCGGCTCCGCAACGGTGATCAGAAATGGTGGGCGTAGCGCAGCTGCAGGAAGTTTTCGCCGGGGTTGGGCTTCTTGATGCCTGCGTTGGAATGGTGCTCCAGCCGCAGCACCAGCTCATGCTGGCCCTGGCTGCCAAACAGGTAGCCCACGCCGATATGGGTGGCGAAGTTGTAGCGCGTGGGGAATTCCTTCTCGTCCGTGACGTAGCGCCGGTTCAGCGCCCAGCTCAGGCCCACGCCGGTTTCCGCGAACCAGGGCGACTGCCCGTTGCCGGGACGCCAGCGCACGGTGGGATTCACGCCGATGACCCAGGTGGAGCGATCGTGCCCCTGCAGCGGCGCCGACCAGCGGGCGCCCCAGACATCCCAGTAGCCGCTGAGCTGGCCGCCCCACAGCGCATGGCGCCAGTTGCGCCAGGGCACGGTGACGCCCACGGTCCAGCTGTCGGCACTGTGCTCGGCCGCGCCGTATTGCAGGTACATGGAGGGGGTGGACTCCGGCGTGGACTGCGCCTGCGCCGCCAGGGGCAGGATGGCCGCTGCGCCGGCCAGCAGCACGGCGGCAAAACTTCCGGGTCGCCTTGGCCGTCCTGATCGCCCTGAACGTTCTGTTGGAGGTTTGCGCGCCGTTGCGTGGTTCTGGCGGCTGGATGGCGTCGTTTGAGTGTTTTTGGGGGCCATGATCTTCTCCGGGGGCAGCACACATTGCTGTGCCTGTTCCACTCTAGGCAGTCCGGGGAAGCTCGGGGAGTCAGCAAAAAAGCCCTTGCACTGTCGGCCGCCTGACGAGGCGTCCGTGCAAGGGCTGGCGCAAGCAATCCGGCTGCCCGCTGGTGGCGGGCAGGCCAGGGGGCTGCTTACTGGGCGGGTGCCGGGGCAGGGCGGGCCTGGCCGCTCTTGTGGTCATGGCGCGGGCCGTGGTCCATGCCGTGGTGGCCAGGGTGGCCCTTGTGCAGCGTGGCGGCATCGAAGGTCTTTTGCTGGCTGGCGTCGAGCTGGGCGTAGAAGGCCTTGGTGGCTTCGCCGCGGCGGTCGGCGTCGGCCGCGCGCTGGGCGCGCATTTCACGCATCTTGTCGATGCGCTGGGGCGTGGTCAGCTTGGCGAAGTCCTCGCGCTCCATGCGCTGGGGACGCTCGCCGGGCTTGAAGGTGGCCGCATAGGTGTTCCATGCGGTTTCCTGGGCCGGCGTGAGCTTGAGGTCGGCCTTGAGCTTGGCGATGCGCCGCTGCATGTGCTCCATGCGGTCGCCGTGCTTGTGCATGGAGCGATCGGGCTTGGGCGCTGTGGTGGTAGCGGCGGCGGCGGGGGCTGCCGGCGTGGCGGTCTGGGCGAACGAGGGCAGGGCGAACGATGCCAGCAGGGCGGTGGCAGCGGCGGCGCTGGCCAGGGTGCGGCGGAAGGTGGTGGTCATTCCAAAATCCTTTCTGGAGAGGGTGACTGAAGGCCGCCGTCAAGGCACTTGGCGCGCCCTGTGCAGCGGATGATTGAAGTGTGGTCGTCCGATGTATCGGGGCAGTGAGGTTTTGCGCACGGCTTGTAAAGAATTGACAAGCTTGTGCAGCGCCGTCCGGCGCCGGGCATGCACAATGACCGGGCGGGGCGCCAAGGCATGGCGCCCCTGCTGTTTTTTCTGTTTTCTCCCTCTGGATGGAGGCGGCGCAGCCCGGTGTTGTCCACCCCTGCTGCGGTGCAGCCGCAGTCCGTCCGAGCAAAGGTTCGCTATGTTCAAAAACATGATCGTCTATCGCATTGCCGAGAGCTGGCAGGGCGATTTGCAGCAGCTTGAAGAAGCCCTGGGCAAGAGCCCGTTTGCCGAGTGCGGCGCCACGCAGGAGCGCAGCGCCGGCTGGGTGCCGCCGCGCGGCGAGCCCCATGGCCCGCTGGCCGAGTCCGTGGCCAGCCAGTGGGTGATGCGCTTCATGACCGAGGCCAAGATGCTGCC